>CAVWOI010000014.1:0-114216 GCA_963756245.1 uncultured Alphaproteobacteria bacterium | reverse complement strand
CGGCAGCGCGATGGTGGAGCGCAGGCCGGGATGATTGTCTTCGAGCTTCAATTCGCCGCCGTGCAGGCGCGCCACCGCTGCGGCAAGGCTCAAGCCCAGGCCGGAGCCCGGCTCGGAACGGCTCTGCTCGAGCCGCACGAAGCGTTCCACCACCCGGCCGCGGTCGGCTTCGGCGATGCCCGGGCCGCGATCGGCGACGCTGATCGCAATACGCTCGCCGTCGTTGCCGGCCTTGACCACGATCTCCGCCGGCGCGCCGTTCAATTTGCCGTTCGGCCCGGCATATTTGATAGCGTTGTCGATGAGGTTGGCCAGCGCCTGGCTGACCAGTTCGCGATTGCCGCGTACCGGCGCCGCGGCCGGCGCATCGACCGTGAGCGCAATGCCCTTCTCGTCGGCCAGCGGCTCGTAGAGCTCGCCGACGTCGCGGGCGATTTCGGCGGCGTCGAATTCGGTCATGTTGTCGCGCGACTGGCCCGCCTCCGCCCGCGCGATCATCAACAGCGCATCGAAGGTGCGGATGAGATCGTCGGATTCCGCGATGGTGGCTTCCAACGCCGCGCGATAATCATGGACGCCCGCCGAGCCGCGCAGCGCCTGTTCGCAGCGGTTGCGCAGCCGTGTCAGCGGCGTTTTGAGATCGTGCGCGATATTGTCGGAGACTTCCTTCAGCCCGTGCATCAACGCTTCGATGCGCTCCAGCATGGCGTTGAGATGATCGGCCAAGCGATCAAGCTCGTCGCCGGTGCCCGCGACCGGCAGGCGGCCGGCGAGATCGCCGGCCATGATGGTTTGCGCCGTCTCGGTCATGGCCTCGACGCGGTTGAGCACGCGCCGGCTGACGAAGAAGCCGCCAGCCAGCCCCAGCACGACGACGAGCGCCAGCGACCATTGCCCGGCATTGGCGATGATGCCGAACAGCCGCTCGCGCTCCTCGAGATCGCGGCCGACCAGGAGACGGAAGCCGCCGGGCAACTGCACTACCTGCACCAGCGCGCGATGATCGTTGCCTTCCGGCGCTTCGAGGCGGCGATAATTGGTCTCGAGCCAGCCCGGATGATCGAGCACGCCGGGCTCCAACGAGCCGACATTGCCGGCAAGCCCCTCCCCCGTCGCCGTGGTGACGAGATAAAGACTCGATCCCGGCCGCCGCGAGCGCAGGTCGACGACGATGACCAGGCGGCGGATGCCACCTTGATTGTATTGCTCGCGCAGTCCGGTGATTTCGGTGTCGACCGTCGTCGTGATCTGCTCGGTGATCAGGCGGCGCGTATTGAGCGCGAAATAGCCGAGCAGCGAGAACGCGAAGACGATGAAGATCACCAGATAGACCAGCGTCAGCTGGAACGCGGTGGTGCGCAGTAACTTGCCGAGTGCGGTCAAGGGTCAGGCTCTTTCGGATCGCTTGCCGATTTCGCTCTCGGAAAAATCCTCTTCCCAGAACTCGGCAGACGCGCGTTTGCCGCCCCGCTGATTGTCCGCTTCGGCCCGCCGCAATTCGACGCGGCGGATCTTTCCGGAGATCGTCTTCGGCAGTTCGGCGAATTCGAGCCGCCGCACCCGCTTGAACGGGGCGAGCGCCACCCGGCAATGCTGGAAGATCGACAGCGCCGTGTCGCGGTCCGCGGCGTGGCCCGGCGCCAGCGCCAGAAATGCCTTCGGCACCGCAAGCCGCATCGGGTCGGGCGACGGCACGACGGCGGCTTCGGCAACGGCCGGATGCTCGATCAGGACGCTTTCGAGCTCGAACGGGCTGATGCGATAGTCGGACGACTTGAAGACGTCGTCGGCGCGGCCGACATAGGTCAGGTAGCCATCGTCGTCGATCGAAGCGACGTCGCCGGTGCGATAGACGGCGCCGTCCATGGGGCGGATGCCGCCGTCGTCGGCCTGATAGCCTTGCATCAATCCGGTCGGCCGCGGCTCCAGCACCAGGCAGATCTCGCCTTCCTCTTGCTCTTTGCCGTTCACATCGAGCAGTGCGACTTTGTAGCCCGGCAACGGCCGGCCCATGGAGCCCGGCATCACGGTCTGGCCCGGTGAATTGCCAATGAGCGCCGTGGTTTCGGTCTGGCCGTAACCGTCGCGGATGGTGATGCCCCACGCTGCCTTGACCCGTTCGATGACCTCCGGATTGAGCGGCTCGCCGGCGCCGATCAATTCGCGCATGGGCACCTTCCAGGCGCCCAAATCTTCCTGGATGAGCATGCGCCACACCGTCGGCGGCGCGCAGAACGTGGTGACGCCGCAGCGCGCGATGGTGTCGAGCAGCCCCTTGGCGTTGAAGCGGCGCTGATTGACGATGAAAATCGTCGCCTGCGCGCTCCACGGCGAGAAGAAGCAGCTCCAGGCGTGCTTGGCCCAGCCGGGCGACGAAATATTGAGATGGATGTCGCCGGGTTTCAGCCCGATCCAGTAGATGGTCGACAGATGCCCGACCGGATAGCTCTGGTGGCTGTGCAGCACGAGCTTTGGCGTCGCCGTGGTGCCCGACGTGAAATAAAGCAGCATCGGATCGTCCGCGCGCGTCTCGCCGTCGGGCGTGAACTCCGCGGATGCCTCGTAGGCTTTCTCGTAAGCTACCCAGTCCGGCACGGCGCTGCCGACGGCGATCCGCGTATAGTCGCCCGGCAGGTCGGCGAATTTGGCGGCGACGTCGGAACTGGTGATGACGTGGCGGACGCGGCCGCGGGCAAAGCGATCGGCAAGATCGTTGCGGGTGAGCAGCATGGTCGCCGGCACGATCACGGCGCCGAGCTTCATCGCCGCCAGCATGCACTCCCACAGCGGCACGACATTGCCGAGCATCAGCAGGATGCGGTCGCCGCGGCGGACACCGAGGCCGCGCAGCGCATTGGCGACACGGTTCGAGCGCTCGCTCAATTCCGCGAACGAGAGCTTGGTCTCGCCCGCATCCTCGTCGACCAGCCACAGCGCCGGCTGCCCATTGCCGCGCGCCATCGGATCGAAATAATCGAGCGCCCAGTTGAAGCGGTCGAGCTTCGGCCAGCGGAAATCGCGGTAGGCGGTCGCATAGTCCTCGCGATGGCGCAGCAAGAATTCGCGCGCCGCGAGGAAGGGTGCTGCATCGTTGGCGCTCATGTGATCTCCCGTGATCCCGCGAGCAGGATGAAATTGTTGCGCGCCGTCAGCGCGTACCTTCGCGGATCATATATCCCGCGCCACGCACCGTATGCAGAAGCGGCTGCGCAAAGCCTTTGTCGATCTTCGACCGCAGACGCGAAATGTGCACGTCGATCACGTTGGTTTGCGGGTCGAAATGATAATCCCAGACGTTCTCCAGCAACATGGTGCGGGTGACGACCTGCCCCGCATGCCGCATCAGATATTCCAGCAGGCGGAATTCGCGCGGCTGCAGTTGCAGCTCCTGCCCGGCGCGGCTGACTTCGTGCGACAGCCGATTGAGCTCGAGATCGCCGACCCGATAGACCGTCTCCTCGCCGCGCTTGCCGGGCCGGCGCGCCAGTGCCTCGACGCGGGCCAATAATTCGGAAAACGCGTAGGGTTTTGCCAGATAGTCGTCGCCGCCTGTGCGCAACCCTTTGACCCGGTCGTCGACCTGGCCGAGCGCCGAGAGGATGAGCACAGGCGTTTCCACCGCCTTGCTGCGCAAGGTGTGGATGATGGACAGGCCGTCGCGCTTGGGCAGCATGCGGTCGACGATCAGCACGTCGTATTGGCCGTCGAGCGCCATGGCTTGGCCTTCCTCGCCGTCGGTCGCCTGGTCGGCGATATGGCCGACCTCGCGGAACGCCTTGACCAGGTAATCGGCCGCGTCGCGGTCGTCCTCGATGATGAGAAGGCGCATGATGTGCTGCCGTGGTCAGGGAGCCATGTCGGTCAGGGAGTCTTGCCGGCCGGCGTCCCGCGTCGAATCATATTATTTCAAGCGCTTTCGGCAATATCGATCCAAAGCCCGAACCAAGCCAATAACCAGGGCGCGGAGCGGCGATCGGCCGCGCCACCATCCGATCGCTAATATCGCAAAATAGTGAGGGGGTGGCGAGCAGTGCCCGCCACCCCCTCTACCCACTCTACTCCGGCGGGGGCGACATATGCCGGGAGGCAGAGTTGGTATTCGGCGGGGACGGGCCTTGCGGCCCGTCCCCAGGGTACGCCCGCCAGCGGGGGCGACGGATGCCGGCGGATCGCCCCATTACTCAGGCGTTGCCAAGCGGCAAGGCGACGAATTTTGTGCCCTGGCCCGACTTCACCCGGAATAAGACTGCGCGTTTGCCCTCCTTGCGCGCATCGGCAAGACTTTTGCGGACGTCGGCCGGTGTCGACACCGTCTTGCCACCCACATCGAGAATAATGTCGCCGACCTGGAAGCCGTGATCGGCGGCGACGCCGCCATCGGCGACCGCGGTGACCACGACGCCGTTGCCGTCGCTGCCCTGGACCTTGCTGGCCGGAGCCAGCGTCAGGCCGAGTTTTGGCACGTCGCTGTCGGGCACTTCGCGCTGGTTCTGCGGCGTGGCGTCGGCCTGCTTCTCGTTCGGCAAGGTACCGAGCGTCAGCGTCACGGTTTTTTCCTGGCCCTGATGGATCACCCCGAGCTTGACGGAGGTGCCCGGCGCCATGGTGCCGATGTGGCGCGCCAGTTCGCGCGCATCGTGGATCTCCGCGCCATCGACCGAGGTGATGACGTCGCCGCTCTGGATGCCGGCCTTGACCGCCGGGCTGTCGGGCTGCGGCTCGGACACCAGCGCGCCGGTGGTCTGCTTCAAGCCCATGCTGTCGGCGAGGTCCGCCGTCAGCGCCTGGATCTGCACGCCGATCCATCCGCGGGTCACACTGCCCTTGTCGCGCAGCTGAGCGACAACCGTTTTCACGGTATCCGCCGGAATGGCGAAGGCGATACCGACGGAACCGCCGGACGGCGAGAAGATCGCCGTGTTGACGCCGATGACGTTGCCGTCGACGTCAAAAGTCGGGCCGCCGGAATTGCCCTTGTTCACCGGCGCGTCGATCTGGATGAAATCGTCATAGGGACCGGCGCCAATGTCGCGGCCGCGGGCGGAAACGATGCCCGCGGTCACGGTGCCGCCAAGGCCGAACGGATTGCCGACGGCGAGAACCCAATCGCCGATCCGCGGCGAAGCGTCGGCCAGTTTCACGAAGGGAAAGTTCGCGCCGTCGACTTTGATCAGCGCCAGATCGGAGCGCGAGTCGGTGCCGATGACCTTCGCCGTATAAGTCTTGCCGTCATCCGTGGTGACGGTGACGGTCTCGGCGCTCTCCACCACGTGATTGTTGGTCACCGCGTAGCCGTCGGCCGAGATGAAGAAGCCCGAGCCCTGGCCGGTGACGACCTCTTTGCCGCCCGGCCCATTGGGACCGCCGAATTTGCGGAAAAACCGCTCGAACGGCGAGCCGGGCGGGAACGGCATGTCTTCGTCGGTGAGACCGGAATTGGCCGGGCGCTCCAATTTGACGCGCACCGAGATCACCGAGGGTTTGACCTTCTCGACGATGTCGGCAAAGCCGACCGGCCGCTGTGGCAACTGTTGGACTTTGTCGGTGAGATTCTGCGCCTGTGCCAAAGTGCCGAACAGATCGGCGTGCGGCGCGAACACCAGCGCCGCCGCGCCAAAGCCGGCGACCGTGGTCGCCAGCAGCGCCAAGCGCCGCGCCGACAATGTTGAACGTGGCCTGTTGCCGTGCATTCCCGTCTCCAAATCGCTGCGTCGCCCTGCGACGGATGCGCCCCGGCCCAAATCCGAGCGGCAGCATGAGACGGTCAGCCTTACCGGCTTCTGTCGGTGGGATTAAAACTTTGTAATGTTTGGCTGCGAAAAAATATCGTTCTAAATCAAATACTTGACGCTATTCCTTGAGGTGCTTTCGCCACTAGAAAAGAAAATCGGTGGGCAAAAGTTACGTGCCGGAGCTAGCTGGCCGAGTGATCGCGCAAAAGTTCCGCCAACCGCGCTTCTTCAGCCGCCGTCAGGTTCGTCGGTTCAGCCCCTGCCTGCCCGCTGCGCCGACGTCGCAAATCCAGCAGGATCACCACCGCCCCAATCAGCAGAACAGCGGGCGGCAGGCCCCACAGCGCCACCGTGTGCCATGACAGGCGCGGCTTGAGCAGCACGAATTCGCCGTAACGGGCGACCAGGAAATCGAGCACTCGGGCGTCGCTGTCGCCGGCTTTGATGCGCTCGCGCACCAGCACGCGCAGGTCATGGGCCAGCGGTGCGCCGGAATCGTCGATCAATTCGTTCTGGCACACCATGCAGCGCAAGTCCTTGGACAGGGCGCGGGCGCGCGCTTCCAAAGCCGGATCCGACAGCATCTCGCCCGGCTCGACCGCCCAAAGCCTTGTCGGCGCCAACAGCGCAACCAGCAGCAGCAGCGCCTGCAGATATTTCACGGCGCTCACTCCGCCGCCTGCAGCGCCGGCTTGTCCTTGGCTTTGGCCTTTGCCGGCCGCGGCGCGCCGACGCGCAGCCGCCGATCGGACAACGACAGGCCGCCGCCAAAGAACATGATGATGGCGCCGAACCAGATCATCAGCACATGCGGCTTGAAGAACAGCCGCACCGGAACGGTGCCGTCCGGGTTCGGGTCGCCGAGCGACAGATAGAGCTGGCTAAAGCCGCGCGACATCAGCGCCGCTTCGGTCGTCGCCATGTTGCGCGCTGGGAAGGTGCGGCGGCTCGGCTCCATGGCGCCGATCACGTCGCCGCTGGCGCGGCGCACGGTGAAGTGGCCGACGACGTCGCGGTAGTTCGGGCCGGGGCGGTTGAACACGCCGTCGAAGGTCAGCCGGTAGTGCGAAATGTCGATGGTCTCGCCCGGCTTGACCGCGACGATCCGCTCGCTGCCCCATGCGGTGACGGCGACGATGCCCAAGAGTGTCACGCCGATGCCGAAATGGGCGAAGGCGGTGCCCCACACCGAGCGCGGCAGGCCGATCGCCCGCATCCACGTGGCGCGCATCGGCAGGCGCAAAATCATGGTGCGCTCGGCAATGTCGGTCACCGCGCCGGCCATGACAAAGACCGCGATGCCGACCCCGAACGGCGCCAGCACCGGGCCGCCATGTTCGATGGCAAAGGCGGCGGCAACGGCAACGGCGGCGAGCACCGCGGCGGCGAGCAGGCGTTGCGCCGCGCTGACGATGTCGCCGCGCTTCCAGCCGAGCAGCGGCCCGAACGGCATCACCAGCATCAACGGAATGAACAGCGGGCCGAAGGTCGAATTGAAGAACGGCGGGCCGACGGAAATCTTGTCGCCGGTCAAAGCTTCGAGCGCCAGCGGATAGAGCGTACCGACGAAGACGGTCGCACAAGCCGAGGTCAGGAAAAGGTTGTTGAAGACCAGCGCGCCCTCACGCGAGATCGGCGCGAACAGGCCGCCCTGTTTGAGCAACGGCGCGCGCCAAGCGTAGAGCGCCAAGGCGCCGCCGATGAAGACGACGAGAATGGCGAGGATGAAAATGCCGCGCGTCGGATCGACGGCGAACGCATGCACCGAGGTGAGCACGCCCGAGCGCACCAGGAAGGTGCCGATCAGCGACAGCGAGAACGCAATGATGGCGAGCAGGATGGTCCAGATTTTAAGCGCCCCGCGCTTTTCCATGACCACGGCGGAATGCAACAGCGCCGTGCCGGCGAGCCACGGCATCAGCGACGCATTCTCCACCGGGTCCCAGAACCAAAAGCCGCCCCAGCCGAGCTCGTAATAGGCCCAGTACGAGCCGCCGGCGATGCCGAGCGTCAGGCACATCCAGGCGCCGAGCACCCACGGCCGCACCCAGCGCGCCCAGGCCGCATCGATGCGACCCTCGATGAGGGCTGCAATGGCGAAGGAGAACGCGATCGAGAAGCCGACATAGCCGAGGTAGAGCATCGGCGGATGGAACGCGAGGCCCGGGTCCTGGAGGATCGGATTGAGATCGCGGCCCTCGAACGGCGCATCGGCGAGGCGCACGAACGGATTCGACGTGGTCAGAATGAACAGATGAAAGGCGGCGGCGATCCAGGCCTGCACGGCGAGCGCATTGGCCTTGAGCACCGCCGGCAGATTGGTGCCGAACAGTGCGACCAGGGCGCCGAAGAATGCCAGGATCGACACCCACAGCATCATGGAGCCTTCGTGGTTGCCCCAGATGCTGGTGAGCCGATAGATCAGCGGCATCGCCGAATTGGAATTCTCATAGACATTGAGCACCGAGAAATCGGAGGCGACGTAGCATTCGGCAAGCGCCAAAAACGCGATGGCGACGAAGACGAATTGCGCCAGCGCCGCCGGTGCGGCGATGCTCATCAGCGCCGGATCGTTGGTCCGCGTGCCGACGATCGGCATGATGCCCTGGATCAGCGCCAAGCCGAGCGCCAGCATCAAGGCGTAATGGCCGAGCTCGGGGATCATTTGTTCGCTCCCGTCACCGGCATGGCGGCGCGCTGTGCATAATCGTCCTTCCAATGCCCCGACTTCTTCAGGGCGTCGGCGACTTCCTTGGGCATATAGGTCTCATCGTGCTTGGCGAGAATGGTATCGGCGTTGAAGGTGCCGCCGCCGTCCAGCGTGCCCTCGGCAACGACCCCCTGCCCTTCGCGGAACAGATCGGGCAGCACGCCCTGATAGTCCACCGGCAGTTCGCTCTTGCCGTCGGTGACTTCGAAGCGCACCCGCAGATCGTTGCCGCGGACGATGCTGCCGTCTTTCACCAAGCCGCCGAGGCGGATGCGTGTGCCCGGCCCGACATGCTTTTCGGCAATGTCGCTTGGCGAATTGAAGAACACGATGGCATCGCGGAACGCGTTGAGCATCAGCGCCACCGCGACCGCGAGCACGCCGAGCCCGGCACCGATCAGAACGAGGCGTCGTTGCTTGCGTGTCATTTTATATCCGGTCCCGCTGCATGATGCTGCCGTCAGCCTTCCAGCCCGAGACCTTTGACGAGGTCGTCGACTCGCTTGATGTCGTCAGGACGCTCCGCCAGCGCGTGCCGCGCGTCGGCGGCGGCATCCTTGGCCTTGTCGCGGTCGCCGAGTACCGCATAGGCGCGCACCAGGCGCAACCAGCCTTCGACGTCGCCACCCTGGGCATGCAGGCGATCGGACAAGCGGCCGACCATGCCGCGGATCATTTCGACGCGCTGCTCGTCACTCATGTTCGCCGTGGCGGCGATGTCGGCGTCGCTCGGGCCGGACGCTTCCGGAACCGGCTCGCCGCTGACGCGGCCGAGCGCGGCGCGCACGAACCCGACCCACGGCGCGCCGGCCGGCGCCTCCTCGATCAAGGCGCGCCAGCGCGCGGCGGCGCCCGCGCGGTTGCCGTCCTGCTCGTCGGCAAGACCGAGAAAATACCGCGCCTTGGCCTCGTGCGGATCGCGCGTCACTGCCGTTTCAAAAACGTGCTTGGCCTCGTCGGTCACGACGCCGTTGGCGGCGGCGACCAAGGCCTCGCCGAGATCGGCATCGCGCGTCGCGCTCTCGCCGTTGAGCGCGAGCGCCTTGCGCCGCGCCATGACCGCGTCGTCGAAGCGGCCGAGCCGCAGATAGACCGGAGCGATCACCTCCCAGCCGGCGCCGTCATTGGGGCTTTTGGCCAGATGCGCTTCGACCTGGCCGACCAGCGCCGCGACCGACTGGTCGCCCGGCGCTGCCTTGACGCGGGCGAAGGCCGGCTGGCCGGGAACATTCGGCGAGCCGAGCACGAGATAAAAACACAGCGGCAATAGCGCCAGCACGATCAACGCCGCGACGGCGGCGGCGCGGCGGCGCCAGAGCGACTGCGTCGCGCTCGCTGCCGGTTGAGCCGCCGTCGCCTCGGCGTCGGCCGTGGCCAACAGCCGGCGCGAGACCTCGACGCGCGCCGCCTCGGCCTCGGCCTGACCGATCAGGCCGGCGCCGCGATCGCGGCCGATCTCCTCCAATTGATCCTGGTAAACCGCAAGGTCGTTGCCGCCGCGGCCGACGGCGGCCTTTCGCCCAAGCGGCCACAGCACGGCGAGGATCGCCGCTGCGGTCATCAAGGCGAAAATGATCCACAGAATCATGGGTAAATCTTCGGTGCCATTCTAGCGCAGCGCGAGGTCGTCACGGCGACACCAATGCAGGCTTAAAACCGGCAGCCGAGCGCCGCGTCCTTACATCACGGCGCGACTGTGGCCGCAATGGGAACCCCGGCGCGGCAATTGCGCACTTATGCGCGGATGGACTTGCGTTCGGTGGTCACGGCCTGCGAGGCCTGCGCGGCAACGTCGGCGGCCTTGGTCAACAGCTCGGCATATTCGGCGCCGAACAACGACCGGCACAGGCGGATCGCGGCATCGACCTGCGACTGCCGGAACGGGCGCCCGGCGGCCTCGGTGTGGCGCAGGGCGTCGAGCAGCACTTTTGTGCCAGTCTCGAGATATTGCGTCAGTTCCGAATAGGCGCGCAGCGTGACTTCGCTCAGCGCCAGCTCGCCCGCGTAATTGCGGCAGGCGTTGACGAATTCGACCCGCGCCTGCACCTCGTCAACTTCGGCGCTGTCGACCGTCGCGCCGGGACGGATCTCCTTGGCCGGTGGCGGGCGCAAGAGACGGCGGACCCGGCCGGGGGCCGCGTCGATCTCGGACTTCAACAGGTTGGAAACGTCGCTGCGGATCGCGGCCAGATGCCGGCTCCAGGCCGAACTCGACCGACAGGTCCATTTCGGTGCGCAGCCCGCGCGCGGCGCCGTGCAATTCTTTGAGCATCGACGTCACCGGCTTGCCGGCTTTGAACGCGGTGCGCAGCTCGCTGACGGTAGCTTCCATTTCGCCGAGCACGATCGTCACCGCCACCGCATACGGCGTTTCGGCAACGCGCGCGGCAACATCGCTCTCGGCGACGCGGGTGGCGAGACGAATGAGTTGCCACGGCGCCGCAAGTCCGTTCATCAACAGCACGAGACCGTAGCGGACGACGTCGGCTTTGCGCGCCGCATCGCCGCCGAGCGACTTCGCCGCACACGCGGTATCGAAATGCACCTTGGCCTGCTCGATCACCTCGCGCTCGAAGGCGCGCACGTAGTAGTTCGGCAAGCGCCTGGCCAGGTCGGCAAGCACGTCGCGGACTTCGAGCACATGCAGGAGGGTCGCGACGTCATCGGTCGCCCGCGGCGTGCCGACCTGAATGGCGAGCCGGCGCTGCGCCTTCTCGTCGGTGCCGACGCCGGCAAGAGTTTCCCGCATGTGCAGGATGGCGCGCTCGTGCAGCGCGCGGACCAGTTGATCGGCCTTGGTCTTATCGCCGGCGAGCAGCGCGCGATTGATGTCTTCGGTGAGCGCCTTGGCTTCGGCCGGCATCAGGTCGCGACCGATCCAGCTCCAGATCGGCTCGAGCGAGAGCCGCGCGATACGGCCGACGCGCTTGTGGTCGGCGGGAGCGTCGATCAGGTACGGCTCAAACGGCATGAAGAACAGCCGCGCCGCGTCGCCGATGCGCGGCACGCGCTGCGACTCGGTGCGGATGGTGCGCCGCAGCTCGTCGAGCACCAGCTCGCTGCCGGTCATGTCGTCGCCGCGCAATTGGGCGCGCTCGAGCTCTGCGATCAGCAGCGCCCGCGCTTCCGGCTTGAGATTCCGGAGATATTCCCGCAGCCGTTCGACGGATTGCCCGTCGTTCGTCATCGCACCCGCCTCTTCGAGGGCCACACCGTTAACGTTTCTACTAGCAGGGCGCTTAAGAAGGGGTTACGCAAAACACCCAGATTTCAATGTGATAAGCCCGGCAACGGTCAGTTGATGGCGGTCCAGGTGCCGTCGGGATTGCGACAGGCGGTGCCGCGCGCGCTCTGCGGGGTGCCGTCGACATAGACCGTGTGGGTATATTGCCGGCAGGTCGCGCCATTGGCCTGGTAGGCGGGGCCCGGCACCACATTGCCGTAACGGCCGGAGTCCGGATTGCGCCAGGCGACCGGGGCGCCCGACGGCCCGGTTTCCAGCGCCTGCATTTGGGCCGCATAGGCGCGCCGCCGGTCCTCGTCGTCCATCGCCGCGCCGATCCGGTTGCCGAACAGGCCGCCGATGGCGGCGCCGATCACGGTCCCGGCGGCCCGGTTGCCGACGCTGCCGCCGATGGCATTGCCGATCAACCCGCCGGTCACGGCGCCGACCGCCGTGCCGCCGACCTCTTTCGGGCCGGAGTTGGCGGTGCAGGCCGCGACGCTAGACCCGAGGAGCAGGAACGCGATGAGGCGGCTGACCGACATGTCCCCCCAGCCCTTCGGAACAGCCCACGCTGCCCGGAGCTTAAGGTTGCGAACCAGAGGGTGCCATTGGGGCAAAACTCTGTTCCGGGGGCAAGCTGCGGCGCCATGGCAGTGTCGCTACTGGCGGCTACGGCACGGTTTGGCTAAGTTCCGGCGACCCCGCCAAAACTCCCAAGAGCAAAAAGCATGATGTCGAAAAGCCACGCCGTGTCGTCTCGGCGCTTCGGATGGACGTTACCAGTTTTGGCGCTGGCGCTTGCCGCCACCGCTCCGGGGCAAGCGCAGGACTATCCGGCACGCACGGTGAAGATCGTGGTCCCCTTCCCCGCCGGCGGCACCGCCGACGTCATGCCGCGTATCATCGCCGACTGGCTGTCACGCCATTGGGGGCAGGCGGTGATCATCGAGGACCGCACAGGCGCCGGCGGCAATGTCGGCGCCGAGGTCGCGGCGAAAGCCGATCCCGACGGCTACACGCTGTTGGCATCGCCGCCGGGACCGTTCGTGATCAATCAAAACCTCTATCCGCATCTCGACTTCGATCCGCTGCAGTTCGTGCCCATCACCGTCATCGGACGGGTTCCGAACGCGCTGGTGGTCAATCCGGACAAGATCGCCGCCAACACGGTGAAGGACTTCATGGCCTACGCCAAAGCCAATGACGGCAAGCTCACCAACGCGACGCAGGGCAACGGCACGACGTCGCATCTGACGTCCGAAATGTTCCAGATGATGGCGCAAGTGAAATTGCAGAACGTGCCCTATCGCGGCTCGGCGCCGGCGCTCAACGATCTGGTGGCCGGCAGCGTCGACTGCATGTTCGATAATCTCGGCGTCTCGATGCAGCTCGTCAAAGCCGGCCGGCTGAAGCTCCTCGCCGTCGCGTCGCCACAGCGCGTGGCGAGCTTGCCCGATGTGCCGACCATCGCCGAGACGCTGCCGGGCTTCACCTCGGTGACCTGGTATGCGCTGGGCGCGCCGCCGAACACGCCGGCCGCGATCGCCGAGAAGATCAGTGCCGCAGTGAACGAAGCGCTGCGCGATCCCGAGGTGCAGAAACGCCTCGCAGACTTGTCCGCCGAGCCGGTCGGCGGCACGCCGCAAGCCACCGCCGCCTATTTTCACGACGAGGTCGAGCGCTGGAAAAACGTCATCACGTCCGCTCACGTAACGTTGGATTAAGTAAGCTCTTGGGATTGAGTGAGGCCATGAAACACAGCACCGATCGCATTCTCACCACCCACGCCGGCAGCCTGCCGCGGCCGCCGGATCTCTTGGCGATGATCGAGCGCGACGGCCCGAAGGCCTTCGATTCCGACGCGGCCGCCAAGCGGCTCACCACGGCCGTGGGCGAGATCGTGCACAAGCAAATCGATCTTGGCGTCGACGTAGTCGACGACGGCGAATACGGCAAGCCGAGCTTCGTCAGCTACATCAACGAGCGGCTCGGCGGCTACGAGGTCAATCCGAAGGCCGGGCCGCGCAATCAGTGGGCGACGTCGCGCGAGGGCCTGTCGTTCCCGGAATTCTACGGGCAGCTCCATCCCTCTTCGGCCCACATCCATATGATCTGTACCGGGCCGATCACCTATAAGGGCCAGGATCGCCTTCACCGCGACATCGCCAATTTCAAGAAAGCGCTCAGCGGTGCCAAGGTCGAGGAAGCGTTCATGCCGGCGATCTCGCCGTCCAACATCGAGGACTGGCAGAAGAACGCCTATTACAAATCGACCGAGGAGTACATTTTCGCCATCGCCGAGGCGATGAACGAAGAATACAAAGCGATCGTCGACGCCGGCCTGCTGCTGCAGATCGACGATCCGCGCCTCGTCACCTATTACATCATCCATCCCGAGGCGAGCATCGCCGATTGCCGCAAATGGGCGGAGCTCCGCGTCGAGGCACTCAATCATGCGCTGCGCGGTATTCCGGAAGATAAAATCCGCTTTCACACCTGCTACGGCATCAATATGGGCCCGCGCATCCACGACATGGAGCTCAAGGATATCGTCGATATCATTCTAAAAATTCGCGCCGGCGCCTATTCGTTCGAGGCCGCCAATCCGCGCCACGAGCACGAATGGAAAGTGTGGAAGGACGTTAAGCTGCCCGACGGCAAGATTCTGATCCCCGGCGTGATCTCGCATTCGACCATCCTGGTCGAGCACCCCGAGCTGGTCGCCGAGCGCATCGTGCGTTACGCCAACGTTGTCGGCCGCGAGAACGTCATCGCCGGCTCCGATTGCGGCTTTGCGACCTTCGCCGGCTCGAAGGAAGTCCATCCGTCGATCGTCTGGGCAAAGTTCAAAGCGCTCAGCGACGGCGCGCGGATCGCGTCGAAGGAATTGTGGGGCTAGACTACGATCCAATTCAATTGAATCGGATCGTAGTCTAGAATTTTAGTTGGAGCATGATCTTTTCCGAAAACCGGTTTCCACTTTTCGGGATCATGCTCTGATAGCGCCGAGGCCTGCGATGGCGAGCGATTATGGGATTGGCGCCCGGCTGCCGCGGCTCGAGGACGCGCGCTTTCTCGAAGGCCGCGGCCAGTTTTGCGCCGACATAGCGCTGCCGGGGACACTGCACGCCGCTTTCGTGCGCAGCCCGCATGCCCACGCCCGCATCCTCGCGGTCCGCAAGCCGCGCGGGCTTGAGGACCGCATCTATGTGGCCGGGGACCTTACCGGCGTCGGCAAGATGCGCTCGACCGCAAAGCTGCCCGGCTTCAAACCTTCCGATTGGCCGATCCTGGCCGCAGGCAAAGTGCGTCACGTCGGCGAGCCGATCGCGATGGTGCTTGGCTCGACGCGGGCCGAGGCCGAAGACTTTGCCGCCCTCGTCGAAGTGGATTTCGAGACGCTATCGCCGGTGGTGACCATGGCGGATGCGCTCAAGAAGGTGGCGCCATTCGTTCACGACGAATGGGGCGATAACGTTCTGGTAGACATCAAGCTCGAGGCCGGCGACCTGAATGCGGCGAAATCCGCTGCCGCCCACGTGGTCGAGCGCAAGTTTCGCATGAACCGGATGCATCCGCTGCCGCTCGAGGGTCGCGCCTGCATCGCGGCTTACGACAGCCGGCTCGACGAGCTGGTCGTCTATGTCGCCCATCAATTGCCGGTGCCGCTGCAGATCGGTTTGGCGCAAGTGCTCGGCATCAGCCAGCGCCGGCTGCGCGTGGTGGTGCCGGACGTCGGCGCGTCGTTCGGGCTGAAGACTTATGTCGAAAGCGAAACCGTGTGCGTGGCCTGGGCGGCGATGCGGCTGCGCCGTCCGGTGCGATGGATTCAGGATCGCTATGAATCGCTGGTCTGCGACGCCACCTGCCGCGACTACGAATGCAAGGTGATCGGCTATGCCGATGCGCAGGGCCGTGTGCTCGGGCTCGAATGCGACGTCACCGTGGATTCGGGCGCATATTCGCCGTGGCCGTGGCCTGCCGGAATCGAAGGCGGCCTCGCGATCGGTAACATGCAGGGCTGCTACGACATCCGGGCCTTTCGCGGCCGCGCCATCAACGTCGTCAGCAACAAGCCCGCCGGCCAGCCGTTTCGCGGCGTGGCGCGTCCGTTGTCGTGCATCGGCCATGAGATCGTCATGGACGGTATCGCGGCAGCAGTCGGCATCGATCCGGTCGAGGTGCGGCTGCGCAATTTCGTCAAGCCCGCGCAGATGCCCTATGTGTCGATCACCAAGAAGACGCTCGACAGCGGCGACTATGGCGCCGTGCTCAAACGCGCCGCCGAGCTCATCGATCTGCCCGCTGTGCGGGCGCGTCAGAAAAACCGCGAGCCGGACGGCCGGCTGATCGGCGTCGGCTTTGCCTCATTCTATGAGCAAACCGCGTATGGCACGGGACCGTTCGGCTATTCGGCGTGGGGGATTGAGCTGGTGCCGGGGATGGAGCCCGCGGTGGCGCGTCTCACCGGCGACGGTGAGCTCGTTCTCGAAGTCGGTTCGCATTCGCACGGCCAGGGGCACGAGACGGTATTTGCCCAGGTCGCGAACGAGGTCTTGGGTATCGAGCCGCGCAAGATCGCCGTGCGCTTCGGCGACACCGCGACCTCGCCCGTCGGCACCGGCACCTACACGTCGCGCTCGATGGTCACCACCGGCGGCGCGATCGCCGAAGCTTGCCGGCTGCTGATGGCGCCGATTGCAAAAATCGGTGCGCATCTTATGCAATGCAAAGCCGGTGACGTTGAAGTCAAGAACGGCCGCGTCCACGGCCCGCAAGGCAGCGTCGAATTCGCCGAGATCGGCCGCGCCTGGTATCACCACCCGGAAGATCTGCCGGCCGACATGGAAGCCGGCGGTCTCACCGCCACCTCCGGCCACAAGGCCCATGACCCCGGCGTGTTCTCTTATTCCGCTCACGCCGCCGTCGTCGCCGTCGATCCGGAGACCGGCAGCGTCGAGGTGATCGACTATGCCATCGTCGCCGACTGCGGCACGCGCGTGAACCCGATGCTGGTCGAAGGCCAGGTCGTCGGCGGTTTCTCCAACGGGCTTGGCAATGCGCTGTTCGAAGAGAACGGCTACGACGCGGCGGGCCAGCCAACGACCACGACGCTTGCCGACTACACGGCGCCGAACGCGGCATCGATGCCCGATGTCAAACTCGATTTTCTCGAGACGCCGTCGCCGTTTTCCGCCTTCGGCATCAAGGGCATCGGCGAGAACGGCGCGATCGGCCCGCCGGCGGCGATCGTCAACGCGGTCAACGATGCATTGCGGCCGCTCGGTGCCGCGGTGTTCGAGACGCCGATCTCACCGTGGCGCGTTCGCGCGGCGATTACGCGCGCCCGATCGACCGCGGCTTAGGCGTTCAGCTTCAATAATCGATCCGCATTGCCGTGGGCGAATTTGGCCCGATCGGCGGCCGATAGCGGCACATTGTCCAAGAACGCGCGGCCGTCGGCATTGCTGGCGTAAGGATAATCCACCGAGAACATCAGCCGGTCGATGCCGAATGTTTCCAGCGCCGCCACGAACGGCGGGTTGGTGAAGAAGCCGGCCGAGGTGACGTAGACCTGATCGGTGATGGTTTTGGCCAGCGGCCGCGACAGGAACGACAGCTCGTTGCGGAATTGATGCTCGCAGCGCGCCAGCATCACCGGCAGGCCTTCGCCCATATGACCGATGATGAAATTCAGCTTCGGGTATTTGTCCATGGTGCCGGACACCGCAAGCCGCATCACGTGCAGCGCCACTTCGTAGTGCCAGCCCCAGGCAAAGGTGGCGAGCCCGAAATTGATGTTTTTCGAAAATCCCTCGTAGTAGGCCTTGCGCACGTCGGCAGGCGGCATGCCGGGGTGGATATAGATCGGCACATCGAGTTTTTCCGCGCGCGCCAAGAGCGGCGCGAATTTGGCATCGTCGAGGAATGCGCCGCGGATGGTGCCGCTGATCAAGGCGCCCTTGAAGCCGAAGGCGGTGACGGTGCGCTCCAGTTCGTCCGCTGCCGCTTCCGGGATGCTCGCCGCCAGGTGGGCGAATGCGGCAAAGCGGTCCGGCCGCTCGGCGATCTTTTGGGCAAACCCGTCGTTGAATTTTTGCGCGAACGCGATCGCCTCCTTGCCGTCGAACTGATCGGCGCTGGGCGTGATGTGCACGCCGGCCTTCGACAGCACCTGCATGGTGATGCCGTTACGATCCATATCGGCGAGCCGGCCGTTGCCGATGTCGGTCATTTTGTCGGCGGCGTCAGCGACGACACCGGGCACATTGCCGGCAACGGGTGGCGCGGCGGGATTCTGGATACCCGGCATGATGAGACTGAAATGTTCTTCAAGCGTGACGACGCGCATCGTGACTCCCAAGCGGCGTTGGCATTACGTGGCAGCATGGTATGACACAGCGGCAACGACGTTGTCAGGAGGCATCGGTGAAACAGCTTGCGCTCGCCATGGTCAGCATCGCTGCTCTGGCGATCGGTGCCGATGCGCGCGCGCAGGACGCGTTTCCGGCCCGCCCCGTGCAAGTGATCGTGCCGGCGACGGCCGGCGGCCCGGTCGACACCGCGGTACGCATGATCGCGCCGGCACTGGAGACGGCGCTTGCACAATCGGTCGTGCTGCTCAATCGGCCTGGCGCCAGTGGGACCGTCGGCATGCACGACGTCGCGACGGCCGAGCCCAACGGCTACACCATCGGACAAGGGGTCAATTCGATTTTCACGATCACCCGCATTTCCGGAACGAACGTGCCATTCACGCTCGATGATTTCAACTTACTTGGCAATTACGCAACCGACGTCAGCGTGCTCGCCGTGAGCGCAGACGCACCGTGGCGGACGCTCGACGACATCGTCGACTACGTTCACGGCAATCCGGGCAAGCTCAATTACGCGTCGGCCGGCGTTGGCACCGTATCGTCGCTGAGCATGCAGGCGCTGGCGCACCACTTCAAACTGACCATGGTCGCCGTGCCGTTCCAGGGCGGTGCGCAGCTCACCACGGCCATTCTCGGCCGGCAGGTCGACATCGGCATGGTGCCCTACACCACCGGCGCGGCCATGTTCGAGACCGGCAAGCTCCGCGCCTTGGTCACGACGGCGCCCAAGCGGCTGCCGAAATTGCCCGATGTTCCGACGCTCGCGGAAAAGGGCATCGTGGTGAACGGCCTTAATCTCATCATGGGCCTTTACGCGCCGCGCGGATTGCCGGACGGAATACGCGGCACACTGGTCGATGCCGTTGCCAAAGCGGCGAAGGACGCTTCGTTTGTTGCCAAGATCGAAGCGATCGGCCTCTTCGGCCAATACGAGGATCCAGCGAAGGCGCGCAGCCGTCTTGAATCCGAATATTCGGACATCGTCGCGCTCAACCGCGCGCTGCAGAACTGATCATTTCAGGAAGCCGATCGAAATCCACGGCACCGCCGCGACCACGATCGTTCCAATAACCAGCGCCAGCATATAGCCCCAGATCGGCCGCATGCCTTCCGCCGGTTCGACGCGGCCGATGGCGCAGGCGGCGTAGTAGCCGACGCCGAACGGCGGCGCGAACAGCCCGATGCCCATGGCGAGGATCACGACCATGGCGTAGTGCACTTCGTGGATGCCGACCGCCCTGGCGATGGGAAAGAGCAGCGGCCCGAACAGCACGATGGCTGGAATACCTTCGAGTACCGAGCCCAGCACGACGAAGGCCGCGATCGATGCCGCCATGAACGTGAAAGCTCCACCCGGCAGCCCGGTCATCGCGGCCGCAAGCGAGCGGGAAAAGCCCGATTGCGTCAGGCCCCACGCCATTCCGGTGGCCGTACCGATGATGAGCAGGATCGCGCCCGACAGACATGCGGTCGAGACCAGCATCGGCTTGAGCGCCGTCCAGTCGAAGCGGCGATAAACCACGAGACCGACGAGTGCCGAATAGACGATGCCGATTGTCGAAACTTCGGTGGCCGTGGCGACGCCTTTGACCACGGCGGCGCGGATCAGAAACGGCAGCGCCAGCGCCGGCAGCGCGATCACAAACGTGCGGCCGATCTGTCGCGCCGTCGCGCGCTTCACGTCGCCGAGATTTTCTTGCCGATAGCGCCGGTGCACGACAAAGCAGAGTAGGATCGCGAGCACCACGCCGGGCAATAGCCCGCCGGTGAACAGCGCGGCGATCGACACGCCGGTCACCGATCCGATGGTGATCAGGACCAGACTCGGTGGGATGGTCTCGGTTTGCGCGCCGGTCGCGGACAACAGCGCGACGAGATCGCCGGGTTTGGCGCCGCGTGCCTTCATTTCAGGAAACAACACCGGCGCGACCGCAGCCATGTCGGCGGCCTTTGCGCCCGAAATGCCGGACACCAGATACATCGCCGCGACCAGCACATAGTGCAGGCCGCCGCGCACATGGCCGAGCAGATTTGCCAGAAACGCCACCATGGCGCGGGCCATGCCGGTCATCTCGATGAGCAGGCCGAGAAACACGAACAGCGGCACCGCCAGCAGGATGAGATGGCTCATGCCCTCGTCCATGCGTCCGATCAGGACCAACAGCGGCGTATGCGTCGTCAGCGCCAGATAGCCGAAGACCGCCAGCCCGAACGCGAACGCGATCGGCACGCCGGCAAAGACGGTGGCGACCACCACGCCGACGAAGAAGATCAATAGGTTGAGGTTGCCCAGCTTGAGGAACAACGGTGCGGCGAGCCAGAACAGCGTGACAAGAACGGCCACAGCGCCGGCCGCAATCGCGATCGAGCGCAGCGATCCCGCGCGGCTGACGCGAAGTATCGCGAAGACCGCCATCAACGTTATTCCGCTCGGCAGCGCCGCGGCACGCCACGCGTTGTTCAGCCCGAGCGCCGGTGTCGTGATAAAAGTTTCTTCTTGCGCATATTCGTAAGCCGGCCACGCGATCAGCAGCAGGAACGCCAGCGCGGCACAGGTCGCGAACAGGTCGAACGTCGCCCGCGTCGGCGCCGGCAGACTACCGACGGCCGCGGTCATGCGCATATGCTCGTCGCGGCGGAACGCGATCACCGCGCCGAGCATCGCCAGCCACAGGAACAGGATCGAGGCCAGCTCATCCGACCAGATCAACGGATGATTGAGGACGTAGCGTGCCACGACGCCGCTGAACAGAATGA
The DNA here is from genome assembly GCA_963756245.1 of uncultured Alphaproteobacteria bacterium. Classification (GTDB taxonomy): domain Bacteria; phylum Pseudomonadota; class Alphaproteobacteria; order Rhizobiales; family Xanthobacteraceae; genus BOG-931. The sequence goes on along the minus strand of CAVWOI010000014.1, from coordinate 93,414 downwards.
CGATCTCGGCCGCAACCAGCGTTGCGGCCAAAATCTCGACGACAGCGCCAAGCACGGAATCGAGCGCCGTCGTGATCGCGCGCACGGCTGATTACGCGAGCTTGCCCACCGACTTTTCCAGGATGCTCCAGGCTTCGTCGCCGTACTTGGCCTTCCACTGGGTGTAAAAGCCCGCGGCGCGCAGCTTGTCGCGAAACGCAGTCGGATCGGGCTGATTGAACACCAGGCCCTTGGCCGCCAGGTCCTGTTGCAGCGTAGCGTTCAGCTTGGCGACGTCGTCACGTTCTTTCAGCGCGGCGGCATTGACGTTCTTGGCGACGATGCCGCGCACGTCGTCGGGCAGCGCCTGCCAGGCGCGCCGGTTGGCCAGGAGCCAGAAACCGTCCCACATGTGGTTGGTCAGCGAGCAGTATTTTTGCACTTCGTACAATTTGGCCGTGGCGATGATCGCCAGCGGATTCTCCTGGCCGTCGACGATCTTGGTCTGCAGCGCCGAATAGACTTCGTTGAAATTGATCGAGGCCGGCGACGAGCCGAAGGCTTCGAACATCGACGTCCACAGCGGCGACGGCGGCACGCGGATCTTGAAGCCGCGTAAATCGTCCGGCGACACGATCGGCTTGGTCGAGGTCGTGGTTTGTCGGAAGCCGTTGTCCCAGATCTTCTCCATCACATCGAGATTGGCTTTCTCGATCTGCGCCCGGACATAGGCGCCGAGATCGCCGTCCATGGCCTTCCACACCGTGTCGTAATTCGGGAACGCAAAGCCCATGCCGTTGATCGAGGCCGGCAGCACCAAGGTCGACAGGATCAGCCCCGACAAGGTGAAGAACTCGACGCCGCCGGAGCGGACCTGGCTGAGCGTATCGGTATCGGAGCCGAGCTGGCTCGACGGAAAAATCTGCAGGTCGAAGCGACCGCCGGTTTCCTGCTTGATCGCCGCCGCCATCTCGCGCGCCCGCACATTCATCGGGTGCGTCTCGGGAAGATTGTTGGCGTATTTGTAGGTCCACTGCGCCTGCTGGGCGCGCGCGACGAATGGCGCAGCGATCGCGCCCGCCAGAACTGCCGAACTTCCGGCGGCGAGCAAGTGGCGGCGAGATACGTTCATGGGCAACCCTCCCCTGATGAGTGCCTTTGGTCCCATGCTGCCGACGCGGCTAGCGGGGATCAACCCCCCGGCAGCGCCAATTCGGTGCGCAAGCCCCCGATCGGCGCGGTGCCAAGCGTGAGCACGCCGCCGTAGAGGCCGGCGAGCTCGACCACGATCGACAGGCCGAGGCCGGAGCCAGGTTTTGTCTCGTCGAGGCGAGCGCCGCGCAGCGCCACTTGTTCGCGCTCGGCGGGCGACAGGCCGGGCCCGTCGTCGTCGACGATGATGCGCACGCGCGACTTGTCGCCGTTGTCGCCTGCTTCGTTCTTGGCGCCGTCCGACGCCGGCCGGTCGGCCACCACCTCGATGGCGACGCGCGACTGCGCCCACTTGCAGGCGTTGTCGACGAGGTTGCCGACCATCTCTTCGAGGTCCTGCTGCTCGCCGCGAAAGCGCGCATGGGCCGGCACGTCGACGTCGATGGCGATGTCGCGCTCGCGGTGCAGCTTCTCCATGCTGCGGGCGAGCGCGGTGACCACCGGCGGCACGTCGATCAGCGTGCCGACGACGGAGGAGCGTGCCGCGAGCCGCGCCCGTTCGAGCTGGCGCGCCACCTGGTCGCGCATGATGTCGGTCTGCTCCAGCACCTTGTGCGCCAGCGGATCGTTGCCGCGGGTCGTCGCCTCATTGACGATGACCGAGAGTGGCGTTTTGAGCGCATGTGCCAGATTGCCGACATGAGTGCGGGCGCGCTCGACGATCTCGCGATTGGCGTCGATCAGCGCATTGGTCTCGCGCGCCAGCGGGGCGATCTCGAACGGGAAATCGCCTTCCAGCCGCTCGGCGCGGCCGGAGCGGATGGCGGCGAGGCTTGCCGAAATGCGCTTGAGCGGCGCCAGGCCGAAGCGGACCTGAAAGGCGGTGGTTATGAGCAGCGCCGCGGTCAGCGCCGCAAAGGTCATGCCGATGGCGCGGTCAAAGCTTCGCGTTTCGTCGTCGATCTCGGAGGCGTCGCCGGCGACCGCGATCAGGTAGCGGCCGTCGTCGCCGAGATCGATATTGCGTTCGACGATGCGCAGCCTCTGGTCCTCCGGACCGTCAGCGTAGCCCTGCCGCGCTTCGGCGGCGGACGCCGAGCGGTCGACCGGGAGGCGCGGCAGTCCACTATCCCACAGCGAGCGCGATGAATGGACATCGGGCTTTTTGCTGTCGAGCCGGTTGACCTGCCAGTACCAGCCCGACAGCGGCAATTCGAACAGCGGCTCGCCGATCGATTGCGGGAACTTGTCGGCGCCTTCCTCGGGCGAAGCCACGTCGGCAACCAATGTGCGCAGATAGACGTCGAGGCGGCGGTCGAAAGCGCGCTCGACGGCGTGGCGGTAGAGCGTCGACAGCGCGATGCCGGTGACGATGAGAATCACCACGGTCCAGGCGGTGGCCCACAGGAACAGGCGGAGCGCGAGCGAGTTAGCGCGCATCGGGCGGCGTGAGCAGATAGCCGAGACCGCGCACCGTCTGGATCACGTCGACGCCGAGCTTTTTGCGGATGCGGCCGACGAACACTTCGATGGTGTTGGAATCGCGGTCGAAATCCTGGTCGTAAAGATGCTCGACAAGCTCGGTGCGGGAGACGACGCGGCCGGTGTGATGCATCAGGTAGGACAGCAGCCGGTATTCGTGCGAAGTGAGCTTGACCGGATTGCCGTCGACGGCGACGCGGCCGGTGCGGGTATCGAGGCGGACCGGGCCGCAGGTGAATTCGCTCTTGGCGTGGCCGGCGGAGCGGCGCAGCAGCGCGCGCACCCGCGCCAGCACTTCTTCGAGATGGAACGGCTTTGCCACATAATCGTCGGCGCCGGCGTCAAAACCTTGCACCTTGTCGCTCCAGCGGTCGCGCGCGGTGAGGATCAGAACCGGCATGGCGCGGCCGGCGCGGCGCCAGGATTCCAGCACCGAGATGCCGTCCATTTTCGGCAGGCCGATGTCGAGAATGACGGCGTCGTAAGGCTCGCTCTCGCCGAGATAATGCCCCTCCTCGCCGTCGAAGGCGCGGTCGACCACATAGCCGGCGTCGGTCAGCGCGGTGGCGAGCTGCCGGTTGAGATCGGGATCGTCCTCGACAACGAGAAGGCGCAAACCTGAAGGCTCCGGTTAATCTTCGCTCAGAGCCCGCCGGCAAGGGTGCCCTTGGCGGCATCGACGGTGAGCCGGGCCACTTTGCCATCGCGAGCCAGGACTGTCAGCACATAGACGAGGCCATCGTTACCGCGGCAAAGCCGTGCCTGCACCAGGGTGCCAGGCATTTTGCTTCTGATCGCCCGCAACGCGGTGTCGAGCCGCACCACGCGGCCGCTCTCGACTTCGGCGCGACGTTCCTTTTGATCGAGGCAATTATGCGCAAGCTCGGCCGCTTGCGCCGGGGCGAGCAAAAGTACGGTCATCGCCATGATGGCGAATTGCTGAGCAAAATGCATAGCTTGTCCTAAGCGCCGGCCACTGAACCGGGCCTGAACGGCCGATTTAGGGCACAGCCGGGCCTGTTCGGGCCGATGAAGTCACGCTGGCTTGCTGCGGATAATTGATGGGTTGCTGCGGATCGCGGTGCCAGTCGTATTCGGCAGCCATGACCGCCGTTTCCGCAACCGCCCGGCCGGCGAGGCGGGATACCAGATAAAAGCCCAGGTCGGTGCCGGCCGACACCCCGGCCGACGTCACGTATTTGCCGGCATCGACCCATCGCGAGACGTTGTCCCACAGCACCAGCGGCCCGTGCCCGGCCACCCACATGAACGCCGCATGATTGGTCGCGGCAGGCAGCCCATCAAGGAACCCGCATTTGGCGAGCACGGCGGCGCCGGTACAGACCGACGCCATGATGCGCACCTTCTTATCCATGGCTCGCATCCACTCCACGAGCTTGGCGACCGCGTCCGGATTGCCATCGACCAGCGGCCGGGTCCCGATGCCGCCTGGAACCATCAGAAGGTCGAGCGGCTCACGTAAGGCTTGCGCGAAATCCCAGTCCGGCATCACCGAGGGCCCGTTGGCGCTCCTCGTCTTTGTGATCTCTTTGCCGATCAGCACGATTTCGAAGGGGTAAGGCGGCTTGTCCGGATAGGTCTTGCCCAGGAAGCGCGCGATCGATAAGGCTTCGACGAAGCCGAAGACGTCGATCGGCTCAAAACCGTCGAATACAAAAATGCCTATTCTCTGGGTCGGAGGAATTGTCGGGTCGTCTGCCATCTCACTTCTCGTGCAGTTCTGCTGTTGGGCCAATCGCGAGGCATACGAACAGGATATGCGCTTTGTCCGGGGACAACAATTACCAGTCGCCGAATTAATTTTCACACGTACAGCTTGAGTGAGTGTCTTGGCGAGAAATAATCTCCTGGAAAAATGCGGGCGTTGTCAGCGTTATGTTTGCGCCTCAAATCCTTCGAACGTCGCAAAGGCCTCCAGCGGTTCCCGCGGCGAGCGCCAGGAATTGATCGGCGCTTGCGCATCGGCATAGCCCAGCGCCATGCCGCAAAACAGCATCAGTTCGGGCGGCAGCGGCAGGAAATCGCGCATGGTGCGCTGCCAGGTGATCCAGGCTTCCTGCGGGCAGGTGTGCAGACCATAGCCGCGGGCGAGCACCATGACGGTCTGGATGAAGCCGCCGAGATCGGCCCATTGTGCCGGCAGCATGGCGCGGTCGATAGCGAAGAACAGGCCGACCGGCGCACCGAAGAACTGAAAATTCTTGGCGTATTGGCGATAGCGGCCGGGGCGATCCTCACGCGCGACGGCGATTGCGCGGTAAAGCTGCTCGCCGACGGCGAAGCGGCGCGTGCGGTAGGGCTCTTTGAGATCGGTCGGAAAAATCTGGTATTCGCCGCCCTCGCCTTTCGGCAATTCGCCCATGCGCGGTGTAAGCAGCGCCTTGAGCGCCTCGACCCGCGCGCCGGCGATGGCGTAGACGCGCCAAGCCTGCAGATTGCCGCCGGACGGCGCGCGCGCCGCGCGCTCGACGATCTCGCGCACGGTTGCTTCGGGCACCGGGTTGGGCAAGAAAGCCCGGCAGGAATACCGGCTGGCAACAGCCTTGCGCACGTCCATCGAAAAAACCTCACCTAATTTCCGTCACCCTGAGGTGCTCGGCCGGAGGCCGAGCCTCGAAGGGCGACGGCCCGGGCCGTGCATCCTTCGAGGCTCGCTACGCTCGCACCTCAGGATGACGGTCCATACGTGTTGGCGCTAAAATATGAAAGTGACGATGATTCCCATTCGCTTCTGCACCTTCGGCCTCATCGCCGCGTTGGCGATCACGCCCAGCCGCGCCATGGTCGGCGGCGCACCGCCGGCGGCGGCTGACGGCGCCGGGCGCTCGGTGGTGATGATTTTGGGCGAAGGCGGCACGCAGTGCACGGCGACGGCGATCGCGCGTGATCTGCTGCTCACCGCCGCGCATTGCGTGCAGCCGGGCGCCGAATACAAGCTCGCGGCCAGCGCGCCGGGCGAACGGCTGGTGCTCAAGGACATCGCGCGCATCGAGCGCCATCCGCAATTCGATCTCAAGCGCCTGTTCGGTCATCTCGCCACCGCCGACGTGGCGGTGATCAAGCTCGCGGAGCCGCTGCCGGCGAAAATTTCGCCGGTGCCGCTCGGCGCCGAAGAGGAGCCGGTCGTCGTCGGTGACGCGTTTGTGGTCGCGGGCTATGGCGTCACCGTACGTGGCGATGGTCGCACCGGCGGCACGGTTCGTGCGGCGACGTTGGTTGCCACCGGCCAGCCCGGCGGCCTGCAAATCCGCCTGTTCGATCCGAACACCAAGGGCGACAGCCCGGGGCTGGGCGCCTGCGCCGGCGATTCCGGCGCGCCGGTGTTTCGCGACAAGGACGGCCGCATCGTCATCATCGGCGTGGTGAGCTGGTCGACCGGCCCAAAGCTCGAAGCCGGCTGCGGCGGGCTCACCGGCGTCACGCCGCTGGCGCGCTACCGGGCCTGGATCGTCAACACCGCGCGCATGCTCGGCTCGCCGCTTGCGCCGTAGCGCGGCCGCGGCGTAGGCTTGCCGCAAGAATAAAATATCGCCGGGAGACAAGCCGCATGAGCCGCCGCGCGTGGACAATATCTTTGGCGCTTGTGCTTTGGCCGCTTGCCGCGGCAGCGCAGCCGGCGGGCGGCGGCGGCGATCAAACGGCGCTCGGCATGCGGCTGTTCAACCAATCGTGCCGCGTCTGTCACACCAAGCCGCAGCTGGTGAGCCCGCAATATGCGCCGGTGCTGTCGATGAATACGCTCGGCGGCAAGGCCGACGTCATGCGCGAGATCATCGGCAACGGCACGCCGCGCATGCCGGGCTTCAAATATCACTTCAAGCCCGCCGAGATCGACGCCATCGTCGCCTATATCAAAACCATTCCCGCGCCGTCCGACGCACCGCCGCCTGCGAAAGCCGGCTCGTCGCGCGATGCCGACTAGAACCATGGAGAACCCTATGCGCCGCGGTTTTATCGTCGCAACCCTCTCCGCCGTCGCCGCGATCCTGGTTTCGGTGCCGGCCTTCGCCGACGCGCTTTTGAGCGGCACCGTCAAATCGCCGGACGGCAAGGCCATGGGCGGCGTCACGGTGTCGGCCAAGCCCGACGACGGCACCATCACCACCACCGTGTTCACCGATGACGCCGGCCAATATTATTTTCCGGCGCTCCCTGCGGGACACTACCGGGTGTGGGCGCAGGCGCTAAGCTATCAGACCGCAAAAGGCGCGGTCGATCTCACCGACAACAGCAAACAGGATTTTACGCTCGCGGCGATGAGCGATCCGGAAGCGACGTTCAAGCAGCTTCCCGGCAATCTCATGCTCGACGCCTTGCCGCAGCGGACGCCGGCCGAAGGCCGCATGAAGCGCATCGTGCGCACGGTCTGCACCGGCTGCCACACCGCGAGCTTTCCGTTGCAGCACCGTTTCGACGAGGCCGGCTGGAGCGCCGTCATCGAACTGATGAAGAACGCCAATGTCTATGGCACCTTCGTCGGCGGCGAGCGCAAGCCGTCCGGCATTCTCGACTATCATCAGAAGGAGCTTGCCGCCTATTTGGCGCAAGCGCGCGGCCCCGACGCTACCGACATGCGCGTAAAGCTCGAGCCGCGGCCGTCGGGCGAAGCGGCGCGCGCGATGTTCAAGGAATACGACGTTCCGCTCGATCCCGATGCCAACCTGCCGGCAAACTTTGTGCAGAATGACGGCAGCGACTGGTCGCTGGGCACGCCGTCGGTGCTGATCCCCGGCTGGGGCATCCACGATTCCTGGCTCGACCTTTCAGGCAATCTCTGGTTCACCTGCAACATTCCCAACAAGCGCACCACCATCGGCCGCATCGACACCACGACCGGCGAGGTCAAGCTGTTCAAGGTGGCGGGGCCGAACGGGCTTGCCGCGCAAACCCACGGCATGACGCGCGACCCGAACGGCATCATCTGGTTCAACATCAATAACGGCCGCGGCGGCATCGGCCGGCTCGATCCGGCGACGGCCGAGATCAAGGTCTATCTGCCGCCGAACGGCATGACCCAGACCGGCGGCGCCGTCACCGTCGATTACGACGGCAAGGGTAATATCTGGGCGTCGGCACCCGACGGCGCATTGCGCTTCGATCCGGTCGAGGAGAAATTCACCGAGTACAAGTCGAAGACCTACAAGACCGCGAACGGCACCGGCGTCACCTACGGCACCGCGGCCGACCGCGACGGCAACGGCTACTGGGCCGAGATGGTGCTCGACACCATCGGCGTCGGCGACGGCGGCTCAGGCGGCGTCGCGGAGATAAAACTGCCGCCGGACAAAATCCAGGGCGCGCTGCTCACGGCAGACGAGATGAAATTCTACGAGACCTACAATCAGCCGGATTTCAACAATCCGCTGCCCTGGGCGCAGGGCCCGCGCCGCATGGGCACCGACAAATTCGCCGACGTGCTCTGGGTCGGCGATTCCTGGGGCGCCAACCTCGCCCGCATCGACACCCACACCCGCGAGGTGAAGCTCGTGTTCCTGCCCGGCGCGCAGCAGCCCTATCACGTCGCGGTCGACAAGAACCACGACGCCTGGACCAACATCTGGGGCGCCGACCGGGTGATGCGTTACGATCCCTTTAGCCACGGCTGGACCGCGTTCGACCTGCCGACGCGCGGCGCCGAGCCGCGCTACGTCTCGCTGCTCGAACGCCAAGGCCAGGACACCAAAGTCGTGCTGCCCTATTTCCGCGCCCGCAAGGTCGCGGTGATGACGTTACGCAGCCAGGACGAGATCGACGCGCTCAAGGCGCAGGCGAAGTGAAGATGTAAAGCGGACGCGACCGGCGAGCGACCGACCGACCGACCCGTCCGATGACAACTTCAACGCGTCATTTTTCCGCCGGCCGCCTGATCACTTCGGGGCAGGCGGCGCAGGCTTTGGCCTTGTGCTGCGCGTACCAGCGGCAGGTCGCGCGAATGCCGCATCTTGGCAATTCATCGGGACCTGACGTGATCGCCAAGGCGGCGATGGCGCGATCGGCCAAACCGCAGCGGCCGCCGTTCTTATCGCCGCTCCACTGTTGGCACGCATGCTCCATGCATTTGCACGAAAACCGCATGCGGTTCTCGATGGGAATGCCGCTCTGCTCAAGGCCATCGAGCAGTTCGGTGGTCACCGGAATGCCGGGGCTCAGATAAGCCACCTGCCCTGGCGCGACCACCATGCCGAGCAGAACCGAACCGGGTTCGGCCGGTCCGCTCGGACAGGTCTTGGTGAGCGCGTCGAGACTTGGTCCGTCGAGACTTGGTCCATCCAGACTTGGTCCATCGAGACTTGGTCTACCGAGACCTGGTCTACCAAGACTTGGCGCATCCGCGGCAAGCTCGGTCGTCGCGCGCGTGGACACGTCGTCAGCCTTCCGATGCGGCCATGACTTCGGCGACCGACTGTTTGGCGGCCAAGGCGGCGGGTAGCCAGCGACCGCCTTGGATCTTGACGATGTTGAGGGATTCACTGCGCATCGCTTTCGGCGCAGCACCGACCAGGACGCGCGCGACGGCGGCGCCGATTTCCCGCGAGATCGCGGCTTTCTGTTCCTCGTTCAGATCGACACCGGAGACTGTGTAGACAAATTTGCTGTCGGCCATGGTGTTTCTCCAAGCAGGTTGATGGGGCCCTGCCGCGGGTCGTGGATGCTGGCGATGTTTGTGGCGAACCCCCGGACTGAAAAAAGGGCACAACTTATGATCGGCGACGATTAAGACCACAATAAGTCGTAGAAATTGCCGAAAGTTCGCAACAATGTGCCGGGGCGAAAACGACGCGCAGGCCAATGCAGCTTGCAATTCAGACACTTACGACACGCCGCCGCACAACGGGCTGAAGCCGAAACTTAAAAGCCGATCATGTCGAGCCGGGTTAACGTCACCTGATTGCTGATGCGCGCCGCATTGGCGAGGTGCCAGGCGGTGTAGGCTTCCGGGAACAGATCGTCCGCCGACATCGCATCGATCGGCACGATCACCTTGAAGCCGCGCAGCGCCGCCTCGCCGCCGGTGTGCAGCACCGAAGTCTGCGCTTGGGTGCCCATCGCCACCACGGTCTTGATGCCTTTGTCCTTGAGCGTCTTTTCCAGATCGCTGTTGATGAATTTGTCGGGGCCGAGTGGCGGCAGCACCTGTTCGCCGGCAGCCGGTGTCAACTCTTTCAGCACATCGGTGGCGACCGAATTCGGCACCGCGACGCTGTAGATGATGAGCGCGCCGTGCTCGCGCGCGGCCTCGACGAATTTTTTCACTTTCGGCACCGAGTTGGCGCAGCGCTTGCGCCGCTCCGGCGTGCAGGTCTGCACGGTGAAATCCATCACCAGCAGCGCGGTTTCTTTCGGCACCAGCGTGACCGGCTTGAGCTGCGGCGGTGGCGGCAGCTTCACTTGACTCCAATCGTCGATGACGGTCTGGGCGCGTGCCGGATGCGCCGCAAGCAGCGTCGCGACGATGGCAACAGCGATCGAGATGGATTTGCGATCCATGAACTCCTCCCGTTTCGGTTTTTTTGCAAGCTTATGCCGCGGCGCCGGACGGCGCTACTCCGCCGGCGCCCGCGGCGGCGTCTCGCGCGTTGCCGGCACGGCCAGCACGGTGGTGCGCAACGGCCGCTCTTCCATGATCACAAGCGCCACGATGCCGATGACCAGGAAAATCACCGCCACCGCGAAAATATGGCTGAAAGCGTGGGCCAGATCGTCGAGCGAGGCATTCGTCGCGGTCGCGATGAACGCCGACGACGCCCCACCGCCGCGCTGCGGCGAGGCGCCGAGCTCGGCGAGCATGATCGCGCCCATCACGGCGACGACGAAGGCGCTGGCCAGCGCCCGGAAAAAATTCATCGCACCCATGGCGACGCCGATCTGCTGGTGCGCGACAGCGTTCTGAATCGAGACGGTGACGGTCGGGTACGAGCTGCCGGTGCCGATGCCGACCAGGCCGGTGATCAGCGCCACCGTCCAGACCGGCATCAGCGGATGGACCACGAGCAACGCGACCGCCGCGGCGGCGATGCTGAGCATCACGATCGGCGCCCATTTGTAGCGGTCCATGTACAGCATGGCGCGTCCGGACAGATACGAGCCCGGCGTCGTCATCATCACGATCGGGATGAGCGCCAAGCCGGAATCGCTTGCGGAAAGGCCGTGCACCATCTCGTAATAGAGCGGTACGAAGATGGTCAGGCCGATGGAGACGCCCTGGGTGCAGGCGGTGGTGAGGCAGCCGGCGCGCATCACTGGATTGTTGAGCACCGCGAGCGGCAGGAACGGCTCGGGCGCGCGCAGCACCCACCAGATGAAGGCCGCGGTCAGCACCGCCGCCGCGATGACCAGAATGACGATCTGCTGCGACAGCCACGAATAGCGCGTGCCGCCCCAGGTCAGCGCCAGGAGCAGTGCGATGGCGGCGGCCATCATCAGCGCCGCGCCGGTGAGATCGATCTTGTGGGCGCGTTCGTGGACCGGCACGCGTTTCAATTGCCGGTTGGACAACAGCGCCGCCGCCAAGGCGAGTGGCACATTGAGCCAAAAGATCACCGACCAGTGCAGATGCTCGGCAATGACGCCGCCGAGCACCGGGCCGGCGGCGCCGGCGACGATCCAGACCGAGCCGGTATAGGCCTGGTAATAGCCGCGCTCGCGCGGCGGCACCGCGTCGGCGATGATCGATTGGGTCAGCGGCACGATGCCGCCGCCGCCGATGCCCTGCAGGCCGCGGCCGAGGATCAGCATCAGCATGCTCGGCGCCGCGGCGCAGGCGACCGAGCCCGCCATGAAGATGCCGAGCGCCACCAGCATCATGCCGCGGCGGCCGTAAATGTCGCTGAGCTTGCCGTAGAGCGGCGCGACCACGGTCGAGGTCAACAGATAAGCGATCACCACCCAGGACAGATTCTCGAAATCGTCGAAGGCGCGGCCGATGGTCGGCAGCGCCGTCGCCACAATGGTCTGGTTGAGCGCGCCGAGAAACATCGCCAGCGCCAAGCCGCCGATAATGGCGATGACTTCGCGCCGGCCAAGCTTCTGCTCGGTGGAGCGATGGCCGGCGGCATCCGGCACGACGCCTTCACCGCCCCCTTCCCTTTGCGCAGCAGGCTCGCTGGTTTTGTGTTTTTTGTGTTTTGGCGATGCCATGACCAAGATGACGACCTGCGCCTGTCGAAGAATTAACCTGCACCTTTGCGCCGCGCCGACGACAGCGCAAGACACATGGAGCGGGTCAGCTATGCCGTTCCCTTGTTATTCCACCACCGGGTCGGCGACGCGCATCGGTCCGTGCAACGGACGCTCCTCGATCACCAACATGCAGAAGAGCGAAACGGCAAGGCAGGCCGCGGCGGCGATGAAGACCCAGTGAAAGGCCGGCGCCAGGTCGCTGTGGCCGGCCGTGATCTTTTCCAGCGTCGTGACGTCGGGCCCGTCGCCGATGCCGCCGAGCACGATGGCGCCGAATATCGCCACCACGAGCGCACCGCCGAGCGTGCGGAAGAAGTTCAACGTGCCGGTCGCGGTGCCGAGCTGGTGCGGCTTGACCACATTCTGCATGACGATCGTGGAGACCGGATACATCGGGCCGACACCGAAGCCGAGCACAGTGAGCAGCACGACGACCTCGCTCAGCGTATGCCCCGCCGGGTCGGCAGCAAGAGCGGCAAGCGCCGCGATGGCGACGACAAGACCGAGGATCGGCACGCGCATGTAATGTTTGACGCGCACGATCACGCGTGTCGACACCAGCGAGCCGAGCGTGGCACCGCCCATATAGGCGATCAGCGCCAGGCCGGACAGGCTCGCCGAGACGCCGAGCACGGTCTGGCAGTAGAGCGGCATATAGATGGTCACGCCGATGATAGTGCCGATCGAGAAGAACGCGGCGATGGTGATCGTGCTGGTGACCCGGCCGTGCAGGATCGCCAGCGGAATGAACGGTTCGCGCGCCGTGAGAAGCCGCAGCGTGAACAACACCCACAGCGCGGCGGAGCTTGCGATCAGGGTGACGATCCGCAACGAGCTCCACGGATAACGGACGCCGCCCCAGGCCAGCGCCAGCATCAGCGCCAACGCGGCGCCGACCATCAAGGCTGCGCCGATCACGTCGAGCTCATGCGGCCGATGGTTGCGCGGCAGGCGGCGCAGCGCGCGCTCGGTCATCACCAGCGCCACGGCGCCGAGCGGCAGGTTGATCCAGAAAATGAACGACCAATGCAGATGGTCGGTGAGCAGGCCGCCGAGCACCGGGCCGAGAATGCTGGCGCTCATGAACATGATCGAAGTGCGGCCCTGCACCACCGGGCGCTCGCGCGGCGACAACAGATCGGCGATGATGGTCTGGGCGATCGGCAACAGCCCGCCGCCGCCGATGCCTTGCAGCGCGCGCGACAGAATCAAAATCCAGATCGTCGGCGCCAGCGCGCAGGCCACCGAGCCGGCGACGAAGATCACGATCGCGGCCAGAAGCAGCGCGCGGCGGCCGTAAATGTCGGAGAGCTTGCCGAACAGCGGTGTCGCCACAGTGGCGGCGAGCAGATAAGCGGTCACGATCCACGACAGATCGTCGATGCCGCCGAGACTCTTGCCGATCGCCGGCAGCGCGGGCGCGACGATGGTCTGTTCCAGCGCCGAGAGGAACATCGCCAGCATGATACCGGCGACGATGGCGCGGATGGTGGCGTGATCGAGCGGTGCCGCCGCTGCATGATCGCGTGCCGGCGCCGCTTGCCGTTCCGGCGGTGCCGTCCGGCCGCGCGGCGACGGCCGCTCATCGCCGGCGATGTCGGGGGCAATGCCGTGGGCGTCCTCGGGAGCGATTTCGCGGGTCATGTGGCGCATCCATTGGCCCGCATGGCGCCGCATTGCAACCATTCTCTCCGCAGACCAGCGATGCGATGCCTCTTCGTGGACATCGGCATCAGGTACGCGGCCGCCGCCGGCCAGAACAACCTAATTCCGTCTCATCGGCTCGACCGTGATCGATGCGCCACCGTGGTTGTTATGTTTGTAAAAGTAGTCGATCCGGCCCGGAATCATCACCACCGCGTCGTTGACATAGATAAACAACTCACCGCCGGTCCTCGGCACGATCTCGCTGACGAGCGTCCGCTTGTCGTCCGGCAATGGCGCAGCGTCGGCATCGCGGGGATTCAGCACGTATTCATCGTTGCCGACTGTGCCGATCTGCGCGATTGGCTTGAACCAATTTTGCCTCCACCAGCGCCGCAATGGAATGCCGATCCGCAGATTGAATGTATCGGAGGCAAAGCCGCTCATGCTGGTTGACTTATTGCCGTCCTTCCAATCCTCCGTCATGGTCAGCGTGATGCGGTAGCGCTTGCCGCTCTCGAGCACCAGGCCCGACGCCCAACAGATATTGTCCGTAGTGAAGCCGGTTGCGGTTCCTAGTTTCTCTATTTTCTGCGCCTGCGCGGAGACGGAAGCCGTGCAAACCCGGCCCGCCGCGCTCCATGCGTCGAATGCCACGCGGTTGATCAGATCGACGCCGATCACCACCAAAGCCAGCGCGAAGGCGATCGGAATCAGCACCTTGAACAGCGCACGATACAAGAACACCAGGGCGGCATTCGTGCGCAGCTTTCGAGCGAGCCGGAGCGCGTCCGTGCTGTGCATCTCGTAGGAGTCTTCTTTGAAGCTGCGCAGCTGGTTCGTTTCCCGGTGCCGCAAGATCAGGACGAGCGCGAGTATTGCGGCGATTACGCCGACCTCGATTGCCGCCAATCCCCGTCCGCCGTGGATGATCAGCGCAATCAGCAGCAACAGCGCGATGACGAAAACGCTGCCCAGCATCCGGCGCGCGCCGGTTTCCGTGCCGATCATCCACCGCCGGTATTGCGGCAAAAGATCCGCGTGCCAGGCGAGCCGCGCCCGGTCGTGGATTCTTTCTTGAAGAATTGCACTGGCATACATGCACACCAAGATCGCAATCACGATCGAGCCGAACTCGATCGGATAGGTGAGCAATGCCTTGGTCCATGGCGCGGCATAGGACGGAATGAAGGCGCTTGCGGCGTCGACCACCGGGCTGATGAACCCCCCGGCGCCGACGTCTCCCAGACCGACACCGGTCGTGAGTTGCGTCGCGATATCTTCGCCGACGACCGGAATAAGCCCGACGAGCTTGACGACGGCCTTCGACAAATATCCGTTTGTGAAGGGGTAAGCCGCCACGACCGCGGTCAGAGTCACCGTCAGCGCATAGAACAGCCGGCGCCACCACACCGTATCCCACACCAGGCCGACCGCTTCCCGGTCGGGCCGCGCCAGATCTGCGGCCATGACGTCTTGCAATGCGGCTTTTTCATCGGCGACGTCTTGTTCGCTCTTCGTCGCCGGGGCGGCCATCGCCATTTTTCTTTTGGTATCGTCGAGCGACAAGGCGTCGTCGGCCGCCGTCATGGGCAGAAGCTCGCCATCCGGCGCCACCACCCAGAACTTATGCGGCAGGATGATCGGGGCGTATTGATCGGAGCCGCGCCCCATTCGCATGATGACGCTGCCGTGCACCATCGGCAGGATGTCCGGGTGTTCGTCGTATTTCGGGATGCTCCGCGGTCCATAGCGGAAATAGGAAGCGAGACCGGCGCGCGAATCATAGAGGCGCGCATATGGCGAGCTTGCGGCGGCCGCGCTTTGAATATGCGCGTCGTCGAGCGGCAGCCCGTTGGCCTTGGCCTCGCTCATGATCCATTCGAGCGGCACAAGGGAGAGGCGATCTTCCGGGTAACCGCCGCCGACATTGCAATGCACGCCGGCAAACCAGACTTGCGTAATGCGGCCGGCGGGCACCTCGTTTCGTTTGACCATCTCGGCTTCGGCGGCCTCGTCCCACAGCAGCGGATGAAAGGTCGTGCGCGCATCGTCGAGCGAGAGCGCGTGGCAGGCGCGATCCACCATTTGCGACAACGTGTAATCGCCGAACAGCATCGGCCACAGCACCCAATCGATGCCGCGCTTGAGCTCGGCTATGGGAATGCCATAGGCCTCGACCGTGTCCCACAGGCCGAGGAACCTGATCCTCACGGCGCGGCGGCCTTGCGCCTGCGTTTGCGCGCTCACTTTGGCGTAGGTCGGCTCACCCCTGATCCAGTTCTTGGCGCGCAGAATACCGTCTCGCAGCCAGCGCAATCCTATGACGATGGGACTCCAGGACGGAAACGCTTTGGAACGATAATCGCGATAGGCCGACCTGGCGTTGCGGTCGAGCTCCTCTTCGGTGGTGAACGGAACCAGCCCCTCGCGTGCGATGAGGCCGACCAAGACGCGAATCGTGAAAGCGCCGCGGCTGAAACCAAAGCCGTAGATCTTGTCGCCTTCGTTCCAATTCCTGCAGACGAACTTGTAGAGGTCGATCACATTGCGCTTGAGACCGAAGCCGAAAGCGCCACCGAGGGCTGCGAGATATTTGTTTGACGAAGTGCCGACACCATCGTCATACATCGCCAGCAGTGAGCTTTCGCGCTGATCAATCGCCTGGAACAGCCGCCACACATTCGTCTTTTGCGCCTTCGCGGAGCTGTTTCCCGTTCCATCGGAAAACAACACGATGCATTTGCCCATCGCCCCCTCCCGCCGGCCCGTCGCTTCAACCAAAAATTGTCGCGATAGCCGTTACCGATCCTATAGTAGTTAGCACGCCGCGTCCGCGTCAGTGTCGCGCGTCACACCCAATCGGCGCGGGAATAGTGCGGACTACTGCAGCCCCGGCGTGCCGGCAAAATCCTCGCGCCGCGACTAATCCTGTCGCCGCTGCCGCGCCCGCTTCGGCAGCTTCAGCGGCCAGCTGACGATGTAATCTTCGAGCTCGCTGTCGGGGACATTCACTTCGCTGGCATAGACGCGGCCGCGCACCGAGACGCCGGCGGCATGGACGGTCTCGGGATCGCCGGACACCAGCGGGTGCCACCAGTACAGGTCCTTGCCTTCTGCGAGCAGCACGTAGGCACAAGAGGGCGGCAGCCAGCTGATGGTTTTGAGGGTTTTCGGCGTGAGCCGCACGCAATCATCGACCTCTTTCTGACGGTTCGGATAGTCGCGGCAGCGGCAGGTCTCCCCGTCGAGCAGCCGGCAGCCGACATTGGTGTAATAGGTGCGGTCGGTCGCCTCTTCCTCGAGCTTGTTGAGGCAGCATTTGCCGCAGCCGTCGCAAAGGCTTTCCCATTCGGAATTCGTCATTTCATCCAATGATTTACGCTTCCAGAACGGGATTTCGGCATGGTCTTGGTTTTGGCCATCATCGGATGCCATGCTGCTCTCCAGGCCGCTCGCCCGCGGCAACGCTGCTCGGGCGGCGGGATTATCGTGACGCCACCATGCATAAGCCCAATTTGCCCCCAATTGCCATTCACCTTGTGATTGCCATGGCATTGGCGGTCAAGCCTGCGTCCGCTAAACCAAGGCAAGCCGAAACGGCTCGTTTTGCCGGCCAAACCCGTTTCCGGAGCGCTCAAACTTGACGGACATGTTCCCAGATCCGGGCAACAACTGGCTGCCGAAGTTCAAGCGGTCCCTGCTCGACATCGATTCGCGCATCGATTTCGCCGTATTCCTATCCGGCAAGTGGATGCGGGAAATCTACGAGCGTTTCACCGCCTTCATGGACCGCTGGCATGTCGCCGGCTGGCGGCGCTGGCTGCTGGTAGAGCCGCTGTCGGAGATGGCGACGCTCGGCACCGGCGGCCTCTTCCTCATGCTGGCGCTCGGCATCCCGTCCATGCGCCAGACCTCGGACGAGGACTGGCTGAAGAAATCCGATCTCGCGGTGACGTTTCTCGACCGCTACGGCAACGAAGTCGGCAACCGCGGCATCAAGCACAACGATTCGGTGCCGCTCGACGAAATGCCCGACAACCTGATCAAGGCGACGCTGGCGACCGAAGACCGCCGCTTCTACGAGCATTTCGGCATCGACTTTTACGGCACGTTCCGCGCATTGATGACCAACGCGCAGGCCGGCGGCGTGGTACAGGGCGGCTCGACCATCACCCAGCAGCTCGCCAAGAATCTGTTTCTGAGCAACGAGCGCACCATCGAGCGCAAGATCAACGAGGCGTTCCTCGCGCTGTGGCTCGAAGTGCATTTGAGCAAGAACGAAATCCTGAAGCTTTATCTCGACCGCGCCTATCTGGGCGGCGGCGCTTTCGGCGTCGATGCGGCGGCGGAATATTATTTCGGCAAATCGGTGCGCGACGTGACGCTGCCCGAGGCCGCGATGCTCGCCGGATTGTTCAAGGCGCCGACCAAATTCTCTCCCCTCGTCAACCTGCCCGCCGCCCGCGCGCGCGCCAACGTCGTGCTCGACAATCTGGTCGACAACGGTTTCATGACCGAAGGCCAGGTCTACGGCGCCCGGCGCAATCCAGCGACGCCGATCGACCGCCGCGACGTCGGCGCGCCGAACTATTATCTCGACTACGCCTTCGACGAGATGCGCAAGCTCGTCGACACCTTCCCCAAATCCGTTCCCGATCGTTACTTCGTGGTGCGCACCGCGCTCGACTCTAACCTGCAGCAGTATGCCGACCGCGAAGTCGAGACCGAGTTGCGCCAATACGGCCACGACTATGGCGCGAGCCAGGCGGCGGTGGTGATCGCCGATCTCGACGGCGGCGTGCGCGCCATGGTCGGCGGCCGCGATTATGGCGCCAGCCAGTTCAACCGCGCCACCGACGCATTGCGCCAGCCCGGCTCCTCGTTCAAGCCGTATGTCTACGCCACCGCGCTCGCCAACGGCTTCAAGCCGACGTCGGTGCTGGTCGATTCACCGGTGTGCATCGGCAATTGGTGCCCGCACAATTATTCCGGCGGCTATTCCGGCTCGGTGACGCTCTTGGAAGCCATCACGCATTCGATCAACGTCATTCCGGTGAAGCTTTCCATCGAGCTCGGCCACGGCAATCCAAAGCTCGGCCGCGCCATGATCGTGCAGACCGCGCGCAATTTTGGCATCCAGTCGCCGCTGCCGGACACGCCGTCGCTGCCGATCGGCGCCGACGAGGTCTACGTCTATCAGCACGCCGTCGCCTACGCGACCTTCCCCAATCTCGGCAAATCGGTGGTGCCGCATGCCGCGCTCGAAGTGCGCACCGGCACGGGCGAATTGGTCTGGCGCTTCGACCGCGACGGCAGGAAGCCGCAGCAGGTGATCGCGCCATCGGTCGCCCTCGACATGATCAAGATGATGAACTCGGTGGTCGAGAACGGCACCGGCCAGCGCGCCAAGCTCGACGGCGTGCCGGTCGCCGGCAAAACCGGCACCACCAATTCGTGGCGTGACGCCTGGTTCGTCGGCTACACCGGCAATTTCGCCGGCGCGGTGTGGATGGGCAATGACGACTATACCTCGACCAAGCGCATGACCGGCGGCACGCTGCCGGCCATGACTTGGCACAACATCATGGCCTATGCGCATCAAGGCATCGAGTTGCGGCCGCTGGCCGGCCTGCCGGCGCCGACGCACGCGCCACCGCTGGCCGCCAATGCCACGTTCACCGGCAACGATGCGCCGCAGCAGGTGCTGTTGACGCGCAAGGGTACCGATGCCCTGGTGCGCCTCGAGCGCCTGCTCGATGACGCCAATCATGCGCTCGCCGCGCAGTTGCCCGCCGGAACCCAAGGCGCGCTCGATGACGACAAGACCCGATCGAGCACGGTAGCGACGGCGACCGATCGCGCGGGCGCCGGCACGCGTGGCGAATAGATAGCACCAACCGGATCGAGCGTGCGCCTTCTCTTCGGATCATGTTTCGCGCTGATACTCGCCGCGGCCATCGGCCTCGGCGCGACTTGGCTGACCATTACCCGCGGCATCGCCTTCGGCTCGATGACCATCGGTGCCTGGACGGCATGGCCGAAGAGCGGATCGGTCGATATCGATCCTTATGCGCGCGCCACCATCGCCCGCACCGGCGAATTGCCGCTCGGCACCGGCGACGGCGTCGCGTTCTACGCCCGCACCGACGATGCCGGACATAATTTCGACGGCCGCTGCACCTTCACCGTCAGCGGCGTGACGCCGGCGGCGCGTTATTGGACGCTGACGCTGTACGATCCCGAGGGCCGGCTGGTCGCCAACACCATCGATCGGCACGGCTTCACCAGCGCGGAGATCCTGCGCGACGTCGAGGGCCGCTTCACGATCAGCGTCGCGCCGCGGGCGCGGCCCGGCAATTGGCTGCCGACCGGCGGCATCGAGCGCTACATTCTGGTGTGGCGGTTCTACGACTCGCCGATAGGCGTTGCCACGCGCACCGCCAAGGAAGCGCCGATGCCGGCGATCGCGCGAAAGGCCTGCTCATGATCCGCCCTCTGTTATGGATTCTCGGCGCCATCCTGCTCGGCGGCATCGTGCATCTGTCGACCGTGCTGGCGATGCCGCGGGCGGCGACCCAGGACGCCTATGCGCGGCTCCTCCCGCTCACCCCGGTCAACGCCATGGTGCCGCTCGCGGCGCCGACGGCGGAGAATTCGATCATGCCTTTCATGGACCCGGCCTTTGCCGCCGCGGTGTGCCGCTACGACCTGTCCGCCGGCGCGATCAAGCTCAACGCGCCGCTGAGCCAGGCCTACACCTCGGTCACGTTCTATACGCGTAACAGCGTCGCCTATTATGCGATCGACGACCGCGCCGCCGGCCGGCGCGCCATCGAGCTCGACCTGATGACGCCGGAGCAGCACGCGCAAGTGCCCGAGGGTGAAGACGTCACCGCCGCCGACCGGTTGATCATCGAATCGCCGACCAAGACCGGACTGATCGTATTGCGGGCTCTGGCGCCGGAGCCCGGGCTGATGCCGATGGCGCGCCGGGCGCTGGCCAACGCGCAATGCCGTCTCGGCCCGGTGCAATAGTTATTTTGCGGCGACGATAGCCGGCGCCGCCTGCTCCGCGAAACGCGGCAACGGCACGATCTGGTTGCCGGCGATCTGCTGCTGCAATTCGTTCAAGATGCGTTCGGCTTCGGCGGCGACCGGCATCGGCTCGGCGACGGTCAGGTGCTCGAGCGCGTAGCGATAGGCGGCGCAGCGCTCGGTCAGCGAATGATGCACCCAGGCAACGGTCAGGCTGTTCTCGCCGACCCGCGCAGAGGCGCTGATCCGTTCCGGCGGGCTCAACGTCGAGATCAGTTGCATGCTCTTCTCGCGGCGCTGGTCGATATCGACGACACGGCGCGCGACGGTGAAGAACGGATCGATGCGCACGATGTCGTTGCGCATGTCGTCGATCAACTGGTTGTAGCGCGCCGACGACGAGCGATGGAACGGACCGATCAGGTGCGCGTAATAGGCGGCGGGGTCGAACGCCCACAGCGAGCGCCGAAACCAGCGATTCTGGCCGTATTCAAGGACCACGGCATCCCAGCGTTGCCGGTCGTAGGACGGCTCGATCAGGGCAAAACCGAGATCGCGCAGCATACGCTCGTCGTCGGTCAGGTTATTGACCGAGACCGGACCGCCGGCGTGCGCCGCAGCCTCCTGTCCGACCCAGGCATGAATGTCGTCGTTGACCAGCGGCTGCTGCAGCCGGCCGAAATCGCCGATGCTGGTGCAGCCGCCAAGGATCAGGGATGCGAAAACGGCGAACGGCGCTGTCGCGCGGGCCGGACGGACTCGCGGCGACATCGCTGTGACACCTTTCAGCGGCGCCTCATGCGGCGGCGACCGCCATTGGCGGCCGGCGGCGGCATCTGCGGCTCCGCATTGTCGGCGACCTGATCGGCGTAACGCTCGATCCGGATCACCGGCAAGATGATGACGGTTGCGGATTCGCTTTCCGCTTCGGCGCGGCCGAACCGCACGATACGCCCCTCATCGGGGAATTTGACAACGATGCCCACCAGCCACAATCCCTCAGACTGCCGGCTACGGACCTCCCACGCGATCCGCGCTAGCGGCGTCGTCACGATTAAGCGGCATGCAAGGTTAACGCTCCGCTAACGCGCACGGCTTAGGCTGATGCTTGAAATCAACTCCGTGGTTCCTGTTGCGATTGAGTCGCGTGCGATGAAAACGCCTACCCTGTCGAGTCTCAACGGCCTCGCCGATATCGGCTTGCGCAGCGGCGTCGATATGCGTCCGACGCTGATCCGAGTCCTCACCGACCTTTACGTGCAGAAGCTGGCCCATACGGCGGACGAAGAACGTCATTACACCGAGCTGGCGTTGCGGCTGCTCGACGGCGTCGATGTACCGACGCGCGCCGCGGTCGCGACGCGACTGGCCAAGCACCTTTCACCGCCGCTGCGGGTCATTCAATATCTTGTTAACGATTTGCCGGAAGTTGCCGCCCCGCTGCGCGGTCATGCAGCGCTGCAGCCGCCCGCTCAACCGGCCGCGCCGCCGCCCGTGGCGATCGCTTCGGCTATCGTGGCGATCGCTCCGGCTATGGAGGACATCGCGCCTCTCGAAACGCCCCCGCAAGAAGAACCGATCGAACACGAGCCGGTCACGGACCTGCGCGGCGCCATGGACGCGACGATTGCCGGCGAGCTCAACGATATTTTCTTCACCTCAGCCGAACACGAGCGGCGCCTCATCCTGCTCAATCTCCATGTCGTCGCGCCATTGTCGCCGGGGCAAGTCGCGGTCTTGCGCGATCCGGGCGTCGGCCAGCGCCTGGAAACAGCGGCACTGGGCAATCATCGCGAGGAACTCGCAAAGCAGCTCGCGGAAGCCTTGCGTATCCCGCGCGATCAAGCCCGCCGCGTCGTGCGCGACGACCTTGGCGAGCCGATGGTGGTAGCGGTCAAGGCGCTCGGTATCTCGCGCGAAGTGGTTTATCGGCTGCTGATGTTCGTCAATCCGACAGTCGGCCATTCGGTCGAGCGCGTCCACGCTCTGGCGATGCTCTTTGACGAGCTGAGCGCGCCGGCGGCCGAAGGCATGGTCGCGATCTGGCAGGCGCTGCGCAGCGAGGCGCGCGCGACCGCAAAGCACCAGCCGTTGCTTTGGAACGACGAGCGTTTGCGCGCCCGTCCGGCGGCAGCGCCGGCACGACGTCCGCTGGCCGCGCCGCGAACCAATGTTCGCCGCGAAATATCTTGATCCTGCTATTGCCGCCGCGCTGCCGTCAGCCGGCGACAATGTCGAGAAAATTCCGCCCGGCACGATCCTCGACCTCAACGATCCAGACGTCAGGATCGAACCTGATCTCGCGCGCCAGATAAGCCTCGACCGCTTCGTCGGGCGCCGGCCGCTCCTTGAGGCTCGGGCTGAAAGCGCGATCGGCGTCGCGCACCGCGTCGAATTCGCTTTGCGGCGCCGGGCCGAACAGATCCGAAGTGCCGTCGAGCCTGCAGATGCGGATGAACACGGCGCCAGCCTCCTCGGCGCCGCGCCGGCGCACGACGGCGGCAACCCCCTCGACCTGGCAGCGGCGCAGATAAGCGGAAACCCAAAGCGCGGTTTTCAGACGCATCGTTCGGCCCCAGCCAAACGAGACGTATGACTTCGAACCGGCTGGTGCCGCAAATTTTTGCTATTCGACCGGATGCCCGGTCATGGCGGCGAGCTCGTTGACCAGGCGGTCGGACACCCGGCCGGTGACCGGCAGCTTGTGCTCGCGCTCGAACTTTTCGATGGCCCCGCTGGTCGCGTCGTCGAGCGTGCCGGTCGGCTTGATCTGGCCGTAGCCGTAATTGGACAGCACGCGCTGCACCGCCAGGATGCGCGGCGACGGCCCGATCAGGTCGGCGATGGGATCGTTGCGCCGCGGCGACGGCACAGGCACTGGAACGCTTTGCGGCGGCCGCGTCACCGAGTGGGTCGCGCTCATATCGATGACGCGAGGTCCGCCCTGCTCGGCGGGCTTTGGCGCCGTCTCGGCCGTCTTCTGCACAGTCGGATTGGCGACGAACGGCGCCGGCCGCGCGCCCGATTGCAGGAAAGCCGCATTGACGACGATCAGGATGGTCGCCGCGGCCGCGCCGAGAATGGCGAAGGAATCGACCGGCCGGCCGGTCATCTGCGTCCACAGCCGCGAGCCCAAAGCTCCGGCAAGCGTCCCGGCGCGCGCGTTGCTGCGGCTTCTATCGTTGCGGCGGTCACGCACTTTTCTTTACCGGGTTTGCCTGCTGCGCGGTGCCGGCCGATTGATTGATGGGGATGACGATCGGACTGACTACGCCAAAACTGCGCTTTTTCACCGGCCGCGACCGCTCGCAATCGAGCGGCAGGCCGATGGTGATGCGGGTGCCCTCGCCGAGGCGGCTGCGGATCGAGAATTCGCCGCCATGCAGCCGCACCAGGCCTTTGACGATGGACAGCCCCAAGCCCGTGCCGCCATGGCGGCGGTCGTAGGAGGCGCCGGCCTGGAAATAGGGCTCGCCGACCCGCGCCAAATCCTCGTCGCTGATGCCGACGCCACTATCCTCGACCACAAAGGTGATGTTGCCGGCCTCGGCGCGGGCGCTGACCAAAACCTTGCCGCCGCGGTCGGTGAAGCGGATCGCGTTCGACAGCAGATTGAACATGATCTGATTGAGCGCACGCTTGTCGGCGACAATCTCCGGCAGATCGCTGGACACCAGCCGTTCGAGCCGCACGCCGGCGTCGCGCGCCCGCAGCGCCAGAATGTCGCAGCAACTGGCGATGACCTGTCCCGGATTGAACGGCTCCGGCGTGATCTCGAAATTGTCGGTTTCGATCTTCGACATGTCGAGAATGCCGTTGACGACCGACAGCAGATGGTTGCCGGAATCGTTGATCAGGCCGGCATATTCGTTGCGCCTATTGGCGTCGAGCATCAGCGCCGCTTCTCTCTTCAGCATCTCGGAGAAGCCGATGATGGCATTGAGCGGCGTGCGCAATTCATGGCTCATGGTGGCCAGGAAGCGGCTTTTCGCGGCATTGGCGCGCTCGGCCTCGGCGCGGGCGTCTTCGAGCGCTTGCTGCTGCTGCTTGCGCCGGGTGACGTCGCGCAACACCGCGACCACTTCGCGGCGATCCGCCTCGCCGGCATCGGCGCCGGCCTGTTCGAGCGGCCGGCAACGCATCTCGATCCAGACGAATTCCATCGCCGTATGCCCATTGGCATACGCATTGTCGCGCCGCACGCGGAACTCGGCCGAGCGACTTTCCGCCAGGGCCGCGGTGTCGCCGAGCGCCGTCAGATAGGCCGGCCGGTCGGCGACATGGACGCGGTCGAACAGGCCATGGCCGTGCAGATCGGCAAGACGCGCGCCGAACAGCGCCTCGCCGGCCGGCGACATGAACAGCACGCCGCCGTCGCGGCCGTGCCGGGTGATCACGTCGGTCATATTGTGGGCCAGGAGCCGGTAGCGGTCTTCTTCGGCATAGAGCAGCCAGAAACTGGTGCGGGCCAGCCCCTCGGCGCCGAGCGCGAGCCCCGCCGCATAGAGCGCCGCCGACACGATGCCGAGCGCGGCCAGCGCGGCGTGGGTGCTCGGATTTGGCGTCGGCAAAAGATGTTGGGTGTCGAGCAGCACCAGCAGGCCGGCGGCTCCGAGCGCCAGCGTCGAGGCGGTGGCGACGACGCGACGCGACGCGGACAAAGCCGCTTCGAGCGGCACGACGACGAGCCAGATCGCGGCAAAGGAGACGATGCCGCCGGTCGAGGCGGCGACCGCGGTCACCAGTCCGGTCAGCGCCAGCGAGGAGAGCACATGCGCGCTTTCGTAGCGGCCGGTGCGCGACAGGAAGTAAGCGGTGAGGATCGGCACCACGAGCCAGGCAAAGACCATCAGCTCGAGGGTGGTCGGCGTGCCGCGCGCGAACAGGTAAACCGGGAACGACGCCAGCGCGATGATGCTGCCGAGGAGCCGCGGCGCGATAAAGGCGCGATGCCGCGACGCCCTCAGCGCATCCTGTTGCGCCGAAGGGTGGACAAGCGTCTCGACATAATCCCGTATTGGCGCGAAGAGGCCCACGATCCCGTCGCACGCCCGCTTTGCAGACGCGCTCCCCTTGTTCTGTTGTGCGATCGTGTCAGACGCCGCTTAAACGAACGCTAAAACGCGCTTCTTGGCACCGGCCGCACGGCCCGTTGCCGCACGCCGGATTCGGCCATCATGGTGAATCGCTCGTTGCCGAGAACGGTTGCCATTTCTTTGACGTTGAATGGCGCCGCGGAAGTGCCTGCAAATCGCTGATCTTTCGCCTTCGCCAAAGCGTTGCAAAAGCCGGCTTCGCGCGCGTTCGCTCAAATTTTAGGTAAATTATATTTTGTCCAATTGGATGAAAATTTGCGGCGTATTCTCGTCGATTATGGGCAAAAACGTCCTTGTCGAACGAACCCGGCTTTCAATGCTGCCTGCTAGGTTGCGCGGGCGTGCGGCGACCCATGCCGCCGGGGATACGGGTCCGATGTTCTTTTTGTTGCGAATGGCGTTCTGGCTCGGCGTCGTGCTGGTGCTCTTGCCCAGCGGATCGGCGCAGCATGCCACGCAGACGAGCGATGTCGGCGCCTCCGACGCGGTCTCGGCGGCGTCCGCCACGGTTCGCGACATGCGCGGCTTCTGCGGCCGTCAGCCCGATGCCTGTACGGTCGGCTCGCAGGTCGCGGTGTCGCTCGGCTATAGGGCGCAAGCCGGCGCCAAGATGCTTTACGATTTCTTGACCGAGGCGATGGCGCCGAAGGAGACCGGCGCCCTGGCTCACGGTGCCGCGGCGCGCGGCAGCGCCGCCAAAGTCGAGCCGGTCAAATCCTCGCCGTCCTCGCAGAACACGCTCACCCCCGCCGATCTGGCGCCGGCCTGGCACGGGCCGCAGCCGCCCAAGGACGCCAAGCACGCGGCTTAAAGCGTGTCGGTCGGTATGAGTTGAATCTCTGAGATCAACGTCTCTGAGAGCCCGGTGCTCTTTTCAAGTTTGAGGCCGATTTCGACGGCGGCCATTTTTCTGCTTGGCGCGCGCGATCCAGGGTGAAACCACACGCGGCGAGAGCCCGCTCACACAAACGATCAGGATCGCGCTCGCCGCCTTTTGTCAGTGTAATAATTCGGGTGGCAACGATCGCTTCCACAGTCTTATTGGGGCGCCCGAAGCTGCAAATGTCTTCCATGGCTCTGTTGTAAGCTTTGGACATCACCTGAATGTCAGCCTGCTCAAATATCGCACCGCTGATAAATGGAACTATCGAGGCCATGGCTTCCCCCCCCATTCGGTGCCATTAGCCTTGAGGATTTCCCTCATTCCGATGCGAGTCTGTGCAAAATTGACCACGTTTGGGGCGGCGAATATCCGCTTCCACTGTCAAAAAGCCGGCGCGGCATGTTCAATCACGGGACGTTGACGCGCGCCGGACACATCGACCTCTCCGGCCCAGCACTCTATATACGGGGTGACGCAGGACGCAGGTTTTATGGCTGACATCGCCGAAATCATCGACAATTTCTCGCTCCTCGACGAGTGGGACGATCGCTACCGCTATCTGATCGAGCTGGGGCGGGAACTGCCGCCGCTGGCGGCGGAGGCCCATAACGAGGCCAACAAGGTGCGGGGCTGCGCCAGCCAGGTCTGGCTCGATACCCATATACGCCCCAATGGCGCGGGCGGCCCGGTGCTCAGCTTCGTCGGCGACAGCGATGCGCATATCGTGCGCGGACTGATCGCCATCCTGTTCGCGATGTATTCGGGGCACAGCGCCAAGGACATTCTCGCCACCGACGCCGTTGCGCTGTTCGAGAAGATGGGGTTACGCGAACATCTCACGCCGCAGCGCTCGAACGGATTTCGCTCCATGGTCGATCGCATCCACGCCGACGCGCGCACAGCGCTGGCGACCGCAGCCTGAGCCGCACGCTCCCGATCCGGCGTTCCAGCCCCGCGCAAACCCGTGTTGTAAGTCTCGTCCGGGGCATGAAATGATCGGCTTGACGACCACCACGCTGGACAGAGCAAGCATCACTTGCGCATGCGCACCGCACTGACGGACGTATTCGCCGGCACGATCTGCAGCGTGCTGACGATCACCTACTCGCTGTCCTACGCGGCGCTCATCTTCAGCGGTCCGCTCGCGCATTTTTTATCCTACGGCATCGCGGTTACGTTCATGTCGGCCGCCGTCGGCGGCGCGTATGTGGCGTTGCGCAGCTCGCTGCCGTTTGCGGTTGCCGGGCCGGACAGCTCGATCTCCGTGGTCATTGCCGCACTCGTCGCCACGGTACTGCAGCGGGTCGCCGCCGGTGGCGACACCGACCTGCTCGCGCCGGCCCTTATCGCCATGGCGCTGGCGACGGCGCTGACCGGGCTGTTGATGTGCGTGCTGGGCTTTACCCATGCCGGACGCGCCATCCGCTTTCTGCCCTATCCGGTGGTCGGCGGCTTCCTCGGCGCCACCGGCTGGTTGATGGTCACCGGTGCCATCCAGGTCGTCACCGACCGGCATGCGACGTTCGCCAATCTCGGCGCCTTCGCCGATGCCATGACCGGCGCCAAGCTCGCGGCCGGAGCGGCGGTCGCCATCACCCTCCATGTGCTGCTGCGCCGCACGAAAAGCCCATTCGCTTTGCCTGCCGTGCTGCTGGCGGCGTTCGCGGCCATGCACCTCGTCCTGCTGTTGAGCGGCACGTCGCTCGGCGCGGCCCAGGCGAGCGGCTGGATGTTCCATCCGCAACCCGCGGCCTCGCTCGCGTTGCCGTGGAAAACGGCTGCCCTGCACGCCTTTCCCTGGGGTGCATTGCCGTCCTTCGCCGGCGACGTGCTCGCCGTGATGTTCGTCACCATCAGCACCTTGCTGCTCAACACCACCGGCATCGAGATCGCGACGCGGAGCGAGGCCGATATCGAGCGCGATCTCAAGGTCCACGGCCTCGCCAATCTGTTGACCGGCGGGCTCGGCGGCATGGTGGTCTGCACGTCGCTCAGCCGCTCGATCCTGGTCCGCACCGCGGGCGCGACCAGCCGGCTGTCGGGACTGACGGTCGCGGCGATCTCCGCGGCGGTGCTGATCGCCGATCCGTCATTCCTCGGCTATGTGCCGAAATACGTTCTCGGCGGCCTGTTGCTCTATCTCGGCTCCGACCTGGTCTATCAATGGCTCATTCATTCGTCGCGGCGATTGCTGCCCCTCGAATATCTGTCGCTGATCGCCATTGCCGCGCTGATCATCTATTCCGGCTTCATCGCCGGCGTGCTGATCGGCATCGTCATCGGCTGCGCCACCTTTGCGCTCAGCGCCAGCCGGGTGAACGCGATCAAGTTCAATTTCGACGGCTCGAACTACCGCTCGACGCTCGACCGCGGGCCGAGCGAACTTACGCTGCTCGCCGAGCACGGCCGCCAGATCCAGGGCATGACCCTGCAAAGCTATCTGTTCTTCGGCTCGGCCAACCGGCTCTATCAATACGTCAAGACGTTACTGACGCGGCAGCCGGACTGCCGGTTTGTGATCTTCGATTTCCGGCTCGTCACCGGCATCGATTCGTCGGCCACCCATAGTTTCGCGCAGATCAAGCAGGTCACCGCCGCGCACGGCGCGCGCATCGTGCTGGCTCACCTCGGCGCGGAGCTGGAACGCGCCTTTCGCACCGCGCGCTTTATTTCCGACGACGTCACCATCGTCGCCGATCTCGATCGGGCGCTGGAATCGTGCGAGCAGAAAGTCATCGAGATCCATCGCGGCGAGGCCGGCGAGAAACCGTCGCTGCGTGCCTGGTTGTCCGAAGCCCTGGGCGACGCCGAGCATGCCGAGCGTTTGGCGGCCTATTGCCGGCGGCTCGAAGTCGAAGCGGGAGACATCATCGCGCGGCAAGGCGAGCCGGCTGCCTCGATGCATTTCATTCTCGAAGGCCGCGTCGGCATCATCGTCGATATGGACGACGGCCGGACCATGCGCGTGCGCAGCCTCGGCCGCCACACCACCATCGGCGAAATGGGCTTGATCACGCAACGCCCGCGCAGCGCCACCATCCAGGCCGAGACCGCAAGCGTGCTGTACGAGCTCACCGCCGACGATTACGAGACCATCAAGCGCGAGCAGCCGGCGCTCAGCCAGGCATTGCTCGCCTATGTGGTCGCGGTGATGGCCGAACGGCTCAGTTTTGCCAACCGCGTGGTCGGCGTGCTGCAGCGCTGACAGGCGGACGAGGTGCAATCAACCGCGATCTTTGCGGCGGCGGCGCTGCTGGCCGAGCCCCATCTGCTTGGCGAGCTGCGAGCGGGCCTCGGCGTATTTCGGCGCCACCATCGGATAATCGGGCGGCAGGCCCCACTTCTCGCGATATTGCTCCGGCGTCATGCCGTAACGCGTGCGCAGGTGCCGCTTGAGCGATTTGAATTTGTGGCCGTCTTCCAGGCAGACGATGTGTTCGGGCGTGACCGAGCGCTTGACCGGCACCGCCGGCTTGAGCGGCTCGGCCGGCGCTGCCGTTTGCCCGCCCGAGACGCGCTTCAACGCCGCGTGCACCTGGCTGATCAGGTTCGGGACATCGGCGCTGGGCACCGTATTGTTGCTGACATAGGCCGACACGATGTTCGCCGTCAGCTCGATAAAACTGCTGCTGTCGCCTGAAGTCTCGGCCATTGCTTAGATCTCTGGCTTGGATCTCTGATCTTTAGTCCGGTCTGGCGCGCGGTGTCCGAACCGGGAAGCGCATACAGTCAAAAGCAAGCATTCGATGGCGGCATACTGTGTCGCAACGAATCTGAAACCTGCATGTAAGCTTAGTTATAGTGTACCTGGAAAGTAAAGGCCATAAACACCCATGGCCGCTAAAGTCTTAGTCGGTAGTATTTCTGCCGTGTCAGGAAAAGCCCGCGAGCCCAATTACGCGCTTTGCTCGATGTGATTGCGCAGCTCGGTGATCGAGCCGAAACGCAACATGCCCTGCGGCAGCTGCGCCTCGATCGAGCCGTCCGAGTAAAGCGTGTAGGCCATGCCGTCGACGACCCCGGATTTGAGGATCGAGACCGGCGTCGGCGCTTCGGGCGCGGGCGCCGCGGGACGCGGTTCTGGCGCAGGCTCTTTGAATTGGAATTGCAACGGTTCGGGCGTCAACACCGGCTCGACCGGGAGCGCCGGCGATTGCTGGGCGGCGGGGGATTGGACGGCAGGCGCCGGCGCATCTCGCCCTGGCCGCTGCTTTTTCGGCCAAAGCGCTTCAAAGTTTTTCGCCTGCCCCGGCAGGTTCGCCGGACGTGGCTGAACCTCAAACCGTGGCTCGATCCTTGGCGGCGCGGCGCCGTTGGTCTGTTGCGCGACCGCAGTATTGGCTTCGGCCACAACCTCATCGGCGCGGACCGACGGCTTGGGCGAAAGTGACACTTCGGCGTCCTCGACGACCGGCGGGTTTTCGAGCCGCACCAGGGTCGGGAATTTTTCGCGAAGCCGGTCCAATGCCGCGTCTTCCGGCAGCACTCGGGGCGTGGCCACAACCGGTGCCGGCAGCGGAGCGGGCTCGGGTTTTGGCGGAAATGGGATGCGGGCCGGCGCGACAGCAGCGGGCTCCTCGAGGGCCACAGCGGCGGCCGCCTCCTGGAGAACCGGATGCGGCAACGGCCGCGCGGCGAGCGCCTTTTCGATGCGTGCCAGCACGCGAACCGCAAGCGCAAGGCCGATGAGGATAAGGCCGCCGACGATCGCGACGGCGCCGGGTGTGACGATCGAAGCGTCGTAATCCCGTCCGCCGAACGGCAGGCCCGGACCGATGAGAACCACGCCAGCCGCGGCGATAACCGCACCCAAAATCAACAAAAACGCATACATAGGCCCGTCCCCTCCGAAGGACGCCCGGAGGCCCTAAAGTGGCATCATTTTGACCGCACGGTGACAGCCGCGCAAGGTTAATATATTTGCGCGATTGGTTACCGGCGGTCGCCGCTGCGCCCGAGAGGCGTTGCCCAAACCCCCGCCTTCGGCCTATTTAGAGGAACTTTTCGCTTCGCTTGGTGGTTTCACCAAACGCCCCGCATCGTTCCACGCCGCATTGAGGAGTAGACCTAATGGCATTTACCCTGCCCGAACTTCCCTATCCCTACGACGCTCTCGGCCCTTCCATGTCGAAGGAGACGCTGGAATTCCATCACGACAAGCACCACGCCGCTTACGTGACCAACGGCAATAACCTCGCCAAAGGCACCGAGTGGGAAAACAAGCCGGTCGAGGAGGTCGTCAAAGGCACCTTCGGCAAGAACGCCGGCCTGTTCAACAACGCCGCGCAGCATTACAACCACATCCATTTCTGGAAGTGGATGAAGAAGGGCGGCGGCGGCGACAAGATTCCGGGCAAGCTGGAAAAGCAGATCACGTCCGACATCGGCCCGATCGCAAAATTCAAGGAAGATTTCATCCAGGCCGGTGTCACCCAGTTTGGCTCGGGCTGGTGCTGGCTCGCGGTCAAGGACGGCAAGCTCGCCATCACGAAGACGCCGAACGGCGAGAACCCGCTGGTGCACGGCGGCACGCCCATCCTCGGCTGTGACGTGTGGGAGCACTCCTACTACATCGACTATCGCAACCGGCGCCCAGATTATCTCAAGGCGTTCTTCGAGAATCTCATCAACTGGGACCACGTCGCCGAGATGTACGAAGCGGCGACCAAATAGGCGCCGTCACAGCCATGCGCGCGCGAAAGCGGGGCCTCGCGCCCCGCTTTTTGCAACCCACACCATCCCGGCGTCCGCGCCGGCGCCCTGCCCTTTTGCCGCATTGTGCGCATCGCCGTTGCGCCGCATCTGTTGCGGCTCGCGGCAGAACGCGCATCTGAGACCGGGCCAGTCGTGCACCAACCCGCGGCGAAGTCGATACCCTTGTCGTCGGGCGCGGCCACGGCCGCGCGCCGGCTGGATTTTTGCGCCATCGGCGTGTTGGTGCTCACCGGTGCGATCGCCGCGGCGACGTTTCGCGACTATGGCCTCGGCTGGGACGACTACACCCATTCGCAATATGGCGACCTTCTGGTGTCGCTCTATTCGTCGGGCTTTACCGACAAGCGCGCGCTTTCGTTCGTCAATCTCTACATGTATGGCGGCGGTTTCGATTTGCTCGCCGCGCTCGCCGCCAAAATTCTGCCGTTTGGCCTGTTCGAGACGCGACGTCTGGTGGGCGCAGCCGTCGGCATCGTTGGCCTGTTCGTCACTTGGCGGCTCGGCCGGCGGCTCGGCGGCCCGCTCGCCGGCCTGATCGGATTGATCCTTCTGGCCACCTGCCCGCTCTACTACGGGCACATGTTCATCAACGCCAAGGATGGGCCCTTCGCGGTCACGAGCACCATCGCGCTGCTCGGCATCGTGCGGGCTTTCGAGGAATATCCGCGCGTGACGCCGGCGACCGTGGCGCTCTCCGGCATCGGTGTCGGGCTTGCCGTCGGCTCGCGCGTCATGGGTGGCTTCGCGGTGCTCGACGCTTTGCTGCCGCTGTTGTTCATCGTTGCCGTCCGATCGCGCGCGAGCGCGCCGAAGTTGGCGCTCGCGGAATGCGGCTCATTCCTCCTCGCATTCCTTCCCGGCGTCGTACTGGCCTATCTGGTCATGGGCCTGGTCTGGCCGTGGAGCGTCGTCGCGCCGTTAAATCCATTTCATGCCGTCGACTATTTTTCCAATTTTTTCGAAAAGCCGTGGCGTGAGCTGTTCGACGGCCAATTGATCCCGGTTCCCGACATGCCGCGCAGCTACGTGCCGACGCTGGTCGCGCTCAAACTGCCGGAAATATTGCTGGCGCTCGGGCTATGCGGCATGGCCGGCGCAATCGTCGCCGTGGCGTCGCGCGACCGCGGCGGCTCGGCCGGACACCGCGCGGCGCTTCTTGCCGTCGTGCTTGCCGCCTCGCTGCCTGTTCTTATCACCGTCGCCGCACGGCCGGCGATGTATAACGGCATCCGGCACTTCGTCTTCGTGGTGCCGCCGTTTGCCGTGCTCGGCGGGCTTGCCGGCGCTTGGATCGCGCAACGGCTCGAACCGCTCGGCCGTGCCGCGCTGGTCGCGGGGGTATTGATATTGTTCGTCGGCGCCGCCTCGCCGGTCATCGCGATGGCGCGGCTGCATCCGTACGAATACACGCACTTCAACCGCATCGCCGGCGGCGCGGCCGGCGCGCGGCCGCGCTTCATGCTCGACTATTGGGGGCTGTCGCTGACCCAAGCCTCGCGGCAGTTGCGCGCGCTCATTGCGGAACGCGGCGAGCAGCCGCCACGCGGAACCTGGACGGTGGCGGTCTGCGGGCCGCATCCGCCGGTCACCGTCGCGCTCGGGCCGCAATTCACCACGACCTGGAATCCCAAGGGCGCGGATTTTGCCATGATGCTCGGCGAATTCTACTGCGCCAAGCTCGATGCGCCTATGCTGTTGGAGATCGTGCGCGACGGCGTCGTCTATGCCCGCGTCTACGACATCCGCGGCCGCTCGATCGCGACGCTGTTGACGGTGCCGGGGATCGATCAACAATAGGCGCTGTTTTCACGATGGAGGCCAGGCCATGAGCGCACCTCGTGTCCATGTGTTCGACGCCTACGGCACCTTGTTCGACGTCCACGCCGCGATCGCACGATATCGCGCCGCCGCCGGTCCCGACGCCGACCGTTTTTCCGAAATCTGGCGGCTGAAACAGCTCGAATATGCCTGGACCCTGACGCTCGCCGGCCACTACGCCGATTTCTGGACGCTGACCGAACGGGCGCTGGACTACGCGTTCGATCGTGTGCCGACGGTCAACCTGGCGCTGCGCGCCAAACTGCTGGACGCCTATCTGACGCTCGACGCTTTTGCCGACGCGCGCGCCGCGCTGACCGAGCTCAAGGAGCGCGGCCAGCGCATCGCCATTCTCTCCAACGGCACGCCGCGCATGCTCGAGGCTGCCGCGCACGCTTCCGGCATCGCCCCGCTGTGCGACGCCGTGCTCTCGGTCGACGCCGTGCGCATGTATAAGCCGCGGCCGGAAGTCTACGCGCTGGTGACCGATCGTTTCGGCGCCGAGGCGGGCGACGTCGCATTCGTTTCGTCGAACCGCTGGGACATCATGGGCGCGGCCTCGTTCGGTTTTCGCGCCGTATGGGTCAATCGCGCGCAGATGCCGCAGGAATATCCGCACCAACCGCCGGTCCACACCGTGTCCGAGCTGTCGGCGCTGCCGTCGCTCCTGCTCTGACGTTACGCGTGCACCGCGGCCGCTTCGGCTGCAACCGGCGGCAGCAGCTGCGGGGCGATGAATGTCCCCTGCTCCAGCGCCTCGATCTGCTTGTCGAGTTGCGCGATGACGTAGCGCGTGTAAGGGCCGATGTGGAGGTAAAAGCCCATCAGCGTGACCACGGCGCGCATCGCGCCGGGGTTGGTGTTCAGGCAATTGGTGAAGGTGCGCCAGAACCGGGCGCGGTGCTCCGGCATGCGGCGCAGGATTTCCTGCACGACATTGACGGTGCCGATCTTGGCGCGGATGTCGCCTTTCGGCATTTCGCGGCGGCGGTCGGAGCAATCGAGCAGCGAGACCAGGCGGTCGATGCGCCCGCAATAGGCCTCGGGCGTGTAGACCGTTGCCAGCACGCTGCGAAGATCGCGGAGCACGTCCAGCCGGGGACGCTTGGTTTCGAAATTCAGCCCGCTGGCGATCTGGTCATTGCCGCCCTTCGGCAAGAACTCGGAGTGGACCTGCAGGCGCCCTTCGCGCGCCAGCCGGCGCGACAACTGCGTGTTCGGCAACGCCCACAACTGGCCGATGGCCGCCATCGGGATGGCGCAA
The DNA here is from genome assembly GCA_963756245.1 of uncultured Alphaproteobacteria bacterium. Taxonomy (GTDB): domain Bacteria; phylum Pseudomonadota; class Alphaproteobacteria; order Rhizobiales; family Xanthobacteraceae; genus BOG-931. The sequence continues at coordinate 58,142 of CAVWOI010000014.1, read as the reverse complement.
TCCTCGATCAATTCGATCATCGGCCCGGCGACGGAACCCTTCTCGCTGTCGAAGCCGACGATGAAGCCCGCGGTGACGAAAATACCGGACTGGTAGAGCTTGTGCACGCTGTCGGGGATGCTGCGGCGCGTGTTCTGCTTCTTGCGCATCGCAATCAGCGTGTCGGTATCCGGGCTTTCAATGCCCATAAAGATGAGAAAGAAATTCGCCTTCTTCAAAAGCGCGATCAGCTCGGCATCGTCGGCCAGGTTGAGCGACGCCTCGGTGGAAAACTCGAACGGATAATCGCGCTCCTCGAGCCATTGGATGAGGTGCGGCAGGAATGCCTTGATGGCTTTCTTGTTGCCGATCAGATTGTCGTCGACGAAATCGACGTGGCCGCGATAGCCGAGCTGATAAAGCGCTTCCAGCTCGCCCAGCATCTGCGCGGTGGTCTTGGTGCGCGGCACGCGGCCGTAAAGCTCGATGATGTCGCAGAACTCGCAGGTGAACGGGCAGCCGCGCGAAAACTGCACGCCGATATGCATGTATTGATCGAACTTGAGCAGATCGAAGCGCGGCTGCGGCGTCTTGGTGACGTCGGCCTGAAATTTTGGCGCCTCGAACAGTCCCTCGTTGCTGCCGTTCTCGAACGCATCGATGAGATGATCGAGCTCACCTTCGGCTTCGCCGACGAGGCGAAAGTTCGCGCGCTCATAGACGTGGGGGCTCGAAGAAACATCCGGACCGCCGACGGCGACCGGCTTGCCGCGGCTGCGGCACAATTCGATGATGTCGAGCGTGCTGGCTTGCTGGAACATCATGCCGCCGCTCATCACCAGATCGGCCCAGTCCAGGTCGGCGTCGGCCAGTTCTTCGGTGTTGAGGTTGACCAGGCGGACGGTCCATTCAGGCGGCAGCATGGCCGCGACCGTGATCAGGCCGAGCGGGATGGTCGGATATTGCGCGCCGACGACGGCGCACGACTCGCGGTAATTCCAGAACGACTTGTTGGTAAAGCGCGGATAGATCATCAGCACGTTGCGGGCCTTCGGCCGCAACAGTCGCGCACTTCCATTGAGCTTTTGGTCCAAGGAACCCCGTCCCCCGTCTCAATCGCCGCGTATGGCGGCCTGACCTGCTGTTACTAAGGACAAAGCCAAACTCCTGCAATCCTGTCCAGCGTAGAAAAATACCGCCGGATCATGGTCTTATCACGGCCCGGCCATCGCGGCTGGGCTGGCGCTTGGCGGCAATTCCGCTAACCTTGGGTTCCGATCCGCGCCTGAACACGTGAAGGAAGCGAAAATGCGCGCCGCCTATTATGAGCAGAACGGCCCGGTCAACGCGGTGCTCACGCTGGGCGAGGTCGAAACGCCCCGGCCCGGGCCGGGTGAGGTGCGCGTCAAACTTGCCAGGTCCGGCGTCAACCCTTCCGACGTCAAAGCGCGCTCGGGCGCGACGCGTAAGATCGCTTTTCCGCGCGTTATTCCGCACAGCGACGGTGCCGGCGAAATCGACCTGGTGGGCGACGGCGTGACCGCCGCGCGCGTCGGCGAGCGGGTCTGGGTGTGGAACGGGCAATGGCTGCGCCCGTTCGGCACCTGCGCGCAATACATCGTGCTCCCCGCCGCGCAAGCGGTAGCGTTGCCAGCCAAGACCAGTTTCGAAGTTGGCGCCTGCCTCGGCATTCCGGCGATGACGGCCTACCACGCCGTTGCGGTGGCTGGCGCTGCGCCCGGGATCACCCTTCTGATTGCCGGCGGCGCTGGCGCCGTCGGGCATTACGCCGTGCAATTTGCCAAGGCCGCCGGCGCGACGGTGATTGCCACCGTCAGCTCAGCGGAGAAAGCGGACGTCGCGCGCGCGGCCGGCGCCGATCACATCATCGATTACCGGCGCGAAAATGTCGGCGAACGGGTGATGGCGATCACCGCCAAGAAAGGCGTCGATGCCATCGTCGAAGTGGATTTTGCCGCCAATGCCATGCTCGCGCCCCACCTGCTGCGCGAGCGCGGCACCATCGTGATCTATGGCACCGGCTCGCCGCAGTCCGAAATCCCAGGCATGTTCTTCCTGCGCAACGCCATCACGTTGAAATACATCTATGTGTATGAGCTCAACGCAGCCGAGCGCGCCGCCGCGCTCAGTGGCATCGCGCGCGCCCTTGAAACGGGCCTCACCACCTTGATCGGCAAAACATTCCCGCTTGCCGACATTGTCGCCGCCCATGAAGCCGTCGAAGGCGGCAAAATTCTCGGCAATGTCGTGGTCAATATTGGTTGACCGTCAGGCCGCGTGGTCCTGGCCTTCGGCGCTTTCGGGATTCTTCAGCGCGGTCGCGATCTGCTGCTTGGTCAGCCGCGTGCCGTCGTCGCCTTCGATCAGGAGCGCGACGCGGCCGCCTTTGTTGATGTGCCGCGCCCAGCTCATCGCCTCGTCGAGCGTGCTGAATTCCTTATAGAGGTAGCGATCCTTCTCCGTGGGCGAGATGCTTTCGGAGCCGCGCGGGCCGGAATAAACGCGATAGGTCATGGGTCGGATCCTCCTTCGTAAACTCAGTTCCATCCATATGGGCGGAAAATGTGCCGGCGGTGTGTCGCCGTAGAACCTGCGCGGCGCGTTGACGCGGACGAAAATGCGTCGCTACCATTGCGGCAAACACGGGAGGATTGCTGTGCGCCTATTTTTTCAGCCGATCATCGGCCTGGTCGTTGCGATGCTCATGGCAACAGCAGCGCTGCTGCCATCTGCTCATGCCCAGGGCGGTGCCGTCTATCTCGCCACCTATGTCGAAGTCATGCCCAATGCGGTGGTTCCCGGCAGTGCGCTGCTCAAGCAATATCGCGACGCGAGCTTGAAGGAAGACGGCAATTTGCGCGCCGAGGCGCTTGCCGAGATCGAGCGGCCGAACCGCTTCGTCGTCCTCGAAGCCTGGCGCGACAAGGCGGCGCTCGACGCCCACGGCCAAAGCGCGGCCACGACAAAATTCCGCGACAAGCTCAAGCCGATCGCGGATGCGCCCTACGACGAGCGCATCAACAACGCGCTCTACGTCACGCAGGGCAAGACCGAGAGCCAGTCGGGCGCGCTTTACGTAGTCACCCATGTCGACGTGATCCCGCCCGGCAAGGACGATTGCATGGCGGCGCTCAAGGCGATGAGCGCCGATACCGCGGGCGACGCCGGCAATATCAGCTACGAAGTGCTGCAGCAGGCCAACCGCGGCAATCACTTCACCGTCATCGAGGCGTGGACCAACCGCAAGGCGCTCGACGCCCACGCCATGGCGGCGCATACACGCGCCTTTCGCGAAAGGATCAGCCCAAACGCGGGCGCACTCTACGACGAGCGCATCTACAAGGCGCTGAACTGACGCTGGCGCTATTTTTGCGGCGCGAAATTCTGATTGCTGTAGGGCAGCGACGTCGGCCGCTGAATGGCGATAAAGCCGTGGTCCAGCGTGTGGTGGCAGCTGTTGCAGCCCGCGGTGAGCTGATCGAAGGCCGCCGTAAACGCCGCGCGATTCTTGTTATCGATGATCTTCGCCAGCGCCTGCATCGGCGCGCCGACCGCCTTGTCCACGGTATCGCCGCCTAACAGCTTGTTCACGTCTTCAAAACCCTCGTTCAACTCGCCCATTTCGTAGTCGGCGAGCGGCCAATTGCCGGCGCGGCCGGCGAACCAAAGTTTGATGTGGCGAAGCTGTTGCAAGGTCATGATCTCGCCGAGGCCGGGGCCTGCCGGTGAATCTTGCGCGCTCGCGGCCGGCGCTGCCAACAGCGCCATGCCGATCAAGACTGCAAAAGTCGGCCTCATGAATTCCTCCTTGAGCGCCGCCTAGCTCGCTGGCGGAAGGCGCTCGCTACATGCCTTGGGATAGGCCGCTTGGCACGCTTCGTAGAGCGCGGGACAGGCAACGGCAGCGGCAAGCGCGGCATCGACGGTTTTCAACCGGTCGCCCGCGGCGCGCGACTGCGGATCGTAGGTCAGCACCGCGTCGAGCCGCTCGACGCCGCGATCGGCCATCAGGAAGCGCTCGGCGCCGTTGAAATACATGGTCCCGACCTTGATCGCATCGGTGAGCTTCTTGGTGTAGTCGGACGCGGTCTTGGGATCGGGCTTGATGCGGGCACGGGTCGCAATGTCGGTGTAGAAAACATTGAGCTTGAAATAGGCGCTGCCGCATTGGGCGAGCGCGAGCCAATACGGCTTGCCGTTGAAGGCGCCGGGCGCCGCCACGACGCTGTCGCGCTTGTCGAGCGGCGCCGTGGGCACCGGCGCCGGCGCGGCCTCGTGCGGCGCGGCGCGGTTGCGACGGCTCTGCGCATCCGCGCTGGTGGCGCCAACGGCCATGAGCGCGACGACGAGCAGCGCGGCTTTCGCAAAAATTCCAGGCATGAGGCGATTATAGTCGGGTCGTTGCACCGGGTTCAAAACTTCTCGAGCCACGGCCGCAGCTCGATTTCGCAGGCCCAGGCGCTGCGATGCTGCCGCAGCAGATCGAGATAGCTTTGCGCAATGGCGTCGGGATCGAGCATGGCGTCGGGCTTGTCCGGCGAATTGGGGCGGCGTGGGCTCAAAATGCCGCCGTCGACGACGATATGGGCGACGTGGATGCCTTGCGGCTGCAGTTCCCGCGCCATGCTTTGCGCGAGACCGCGCAGCGCGAATTTACCCATGGCGAACGGCGCCGACTGCGGATAGCCCTTCACGCCCGCCGAGGCGCCGGTGAGCATGATGGCGCCGTGACCTTTCGGCACCATGCGCTTGGCCGCCTGCTGCGCCACCAGGAAGCCGCCATACGCGGTCACCGCGAGCGCGCGCTCGACCTCGACCGGATCGAGGTCGACGAATGGTCCGCGAGTGCGGTAGCTGGCATTGTAGACCACCACATCGGGCGCGCCGCCCGCCGCCTCGACATCGGCGAACAGCTTTGCGACTTGCTCGCGATCGGTCGCATCACACGTGAAAGCCTTGCCGCCGACCTCTTGTGCCAGCGCCGCGAGATTTTCGGCCCGGCGCGCCGCGACGGCGACTTTCATCCCCGACTTGGCAAATAGGCGCGCCAGCGAGGCGGATAGCCCAGACCCGACGCCAACGATGAGTGCTCTACGGTAATCCATGGGACTCCATTCCCTGCTCAATCAGAACAAAGCGTACTGTGCACCCGTGGGTACGGATACACAATTCCCGGCACCAGCGCCGCGCTCGAAGTCATCGTCAGCGTCGCGACGCTAAGCGATCAAGTCAATTGTCGGAGATGAGGTCGGCGTCGTTGAGTTTTGCGCAATTTGCGACGCACCAGGTGTACTGGCGCCATTGCCGCCGGCACCGTTCCCCGCCGACGGATCCTGCAGCGACCCGCCGAAGGTTACCGCGGGACCGAAATTTGCCGGGTCCAATCGATCGATATGCCGCTTGAGCGCTTTTTGGAGTTGGTCCGTCGACTGCTGCGGATCCTGGCCCAGGCGGGCCTTGTCGATATCGCAACAGTTCATGCAAATGTAACCGTTGACGATCACCATCGCGCGCTTGCCCCCGGTATTTGACGCTAGGTCGCGCCAGTAAAACAAACGTAAAGAGCGCCATCACAGCCGCGTGACGGCGACGCCGCGCGCTCTATCAATCAATCAATCACGGCGATGGCGTTGATCTCGACCAGGCAGCGCGGATCGGTGGCGAGCCGCACCACTTGGACCGTGGTCGTGGTCGGTTTGGCATCGCCGAAATACTCGCCCCAAACCCGGTTGAGCGCATCCTGGTCGGTCAGGTCGGTGACGAAGCGATCGGCGGTGACGACGTCGGCGAAGCTTGCGCCGACCGCATCGAGGCCGCGCTTGAGATTTTCCAGCGCCGCGCGTGCCTGGCCCGCCATGTCGCGCGGCATGGCGTCGAACTCTTCCGGCCGATGCGGGTGATGATGATAGACCGGCGCCGCGGTGACGCCGGCGAGATAGACCGTAGTGCCGCCCCGAACTTTGATCGCCGGCGCGTAGGGCATCCACAAATCCGGTGCGTCCGGCCAATGGATGTGCTCGATGGTTTTGGGCAAGCCAGTACTGGACATGACGAAGCTCCTGGTGGGCGCGACGGGCGGCATGGCAATATAGCCTTATGCGCAAAATTCCGCAGGGCGCCGGTCTATATCTTGCCGTGTTGGAGCTTGTCTTCGCGCTCGGCTGGACGGTCTATGCCATCTATCTGCCGCGGCTCGCGGCTTCCGCCGGCATCGCCGCCGGCGCCGTCATCTACATCCTGATGCTCGACCAGGCGATCTTCACGGTCACCGACTTCGCCATGGGGGTTGCCGCCGACAAGATTTCGCGCCTGGTCGGCCGGCTCGGCCATTGGGTGGCGGCGATCACGGCGTTGAGCTGCGCGGCATTCGTGGCCCTGCCCTTCATTGCCGGCGCAAAGCTTGGCCCGACCGCGCTCCTCGTGCTCATCGTCATCTGGGCGGTGACCTCATCGGCGCTACGCGCACCGCCGCTGATGCTGCTCGGCAAATACGCGGCGCGGCCGACGATCCCCTATCTCGCCAGCTTGGCCATGCTCGGGCTGGGCATCGCCGGCGCGGTGTCGCCGTATCTTGCCATCGTGCTCGCCAAAGAGGACCCGCGACTGCCGTTCGTCATCGCCAGCGTCGCGCTGGTGCTGGCCAGCCTCGGATTGGCCAAGGTCGAACGCTCGTTGGCGAAGGACGCGCCGGCAAAACCCGAGCCACCAAAAAATGTGGATCGTGCTATCCCCGTCATTGTTTTTGCGCTGGCAACCGTGATTTTCGCGTTCGGCTTCCAGCTGCACTTCTTCTTCAACAGCGCACCGCGCTTTAAGCAATTCACCAGCGACATCTCTACGTTGATGCCGGTGTTCTGGGTCGGCTTCAGCATCGGCATGTTTCCGGCAAGCCTGATCACCAAGCGCTGGGGCGGCCTGCCGGTGATGGGGCTATTCGGACTCATCGGCGCCATCGCCATCGTGGTGATGGAGTTTTCCGGTACGTTCGAAATTGTCGTCGCGGCGCAACTGATCGCCGGCGCCGCCTGGGGCTGCATCCTGATGAGCGCGTTTTCCGCAGCCGCCGCGCTCGGCTACACCGGCGCCGAAGGCAAAATCACCGGCGTGCTGTTCTCGGCGCTGGCGCTCGCCACTTTTACGCGGATGGCGACGACCGCAAGCGGCGCGCTCAATGATCCGTCGCTGGCGCCGCTGCTGCACTGGGCGCCGATTGCTTGCTGGGCGGTTGGCGGAGTGACACTGGTGGCCCTATCGGTGGCGCAGATGCTGCGGATGCACAGTACTGGCGCGAAACTTTAATCCCGGTTGCAACACATAACGTTATGCGTTATGTTGGATGAAATGATCGTCAACTTTCGCGACGCCGAAGCGGCGGCGATCTGGGAAGGCCGACGAAGCCGGCGGCTTCCGTCGGATATTCAAGTCGCCGCATTGCGGAAGCTTCGTCTTATTAGCAATGCAAAGCGCCTCGATGATCTGCGGGTGCCACCAGGCAACAGGCTTGAGGCCTTAAAGGGTGAGAGGCAAGGACAGCATTCGATCCGCGTCAACGATCAATGGCGAATCTGTTTCGTCTGGAGAGAAGGCCATGCGCACCAAGTCGAAATCGTCGACTACCACTGAGCTTCTGCCAAATCCCCATCCAGGTGAAATCTTGGCGGAGGAATTCCTGAAGCCGATGAATTTGTCCCAAACGGCGTTAGCGCGCGCGATCGCGGTACCGCCGCGGCGGATCAACGAGATCGTACTCGGCAAGCGTGCCATCACTGCCGATACTGACCTGCGGCTCGCACGCTACTTCAATATGTCGGAGGGATTTTTTATTGGCTTACAGACCGATTACGAACTGATGGAGCGTAAGCGCGCGATCGGCGACAAGCTCAAGGCGATCAGGCCAAGGGCGGCCTAACATCAGCCTCACATCCTAAACACCCCGAATTTTGTCTCTGCTATCGGCGCATTCAGCGCCGCGGAAAAACACAGCGCCAGCACCCGGCGCGTCTCTGCCGGCGTGATGATGCCGTCGTCCCACAGCCGCGCGGTGGCGTAGTAGGGGTTGCCTTCGGCTTCATATTGGTCGCGGATCGGTTGCTTGAATTCTTCTTCCTCGATCTCGGACCATTTTTTGCCGGCGGCCTCGATATTGTCGCGCCGCACCGTGGCCAGCACGCTCGCCGCCTGCTCGCCGCCCATCACCGAGATGCGCGCGTTCGGCCAGGTGAACAGGAAGCGCGGGCCGTAGGCGCGGCCGCACATGCCGTAATTGCCGGCGCCGTAGGAGCCGCCGATGACGATCGTGATCTTCGGCACCTGCGCGCAGGCCACCGCGGTGACCATCTTGGCGCCGTCCTTGGCGATGCCGCCCGCTTCGTAATCGCGGCCGACAATGAAGCCGACGATGTTTTGCAGGAAGAGCAGCGGCACGCGGCGCTGGCAGCACAGCTCGATGAAATGCGCGGCCTTGAGCGCGCTTTCCGAGAACAGGATGCCGTTGTTGCCGAGGATGCCGACCGGAATGCCGTGAATGTGAGCGAAGCCGGTGACCAGCGTGGTGCCGTAGAGCGCCTTGAACTCGTCGAATTCGGAACCGTCGACCAGCCGCGCGATCACCTCGCGCACGTCGTATTGCTTTTTCAGATCGACCGGCACGATGCCGTCGAGCTCGCCGGCGTCGTATTTCGGTTCGGCGGGCTTGGCGAGCGGAATATCGATCGATTTTTTTGTGTTCAGCCCGGCGACGATCTGACGGCACAGCTCAAGCGCGTGGCGGTCGTTCTCGGCCATGTAATCGGCAACGCCGGATTTCTTGGTGTGCACTTCGGCGCCGCCGAGCTCTTCGGCGCTGACGACTTCGCCGGTCGCCGCCTTCACCAGCGGCGGGCCGCCGAGGAAGATCGTGCCCTGATTGCGCACGATGATGGTCTCGTCCGACATCGCCGGCACGTAAGCTCCACCGGCAGTGCACGAGCCCATCACCACGGCGACCTGGGCAATGCCGGCGGCCGACAACGTCGCCTGATTGTAGAAGATGCGCCCAAAATGCTCGCGGTCGGGAAACACTTCGGTCTGGTGCGGCAGGTTGGCGCCGCCGGAATCGACCAGATAGAGGCACGGCAGCCGGTTCTCGCGCGCGATTTCCTGGGCGCGCAAATGCTTCTTCACCGTCAGCGGATAATAGGTGCCGCCCTTGATGGTGGAATCGTTGCAGACGATGACGCATTCGCGGCCGGCGACCCTGCCGACGCCGGTGATGATGCCGGCGCCGTGGATGGCGTCGTCGTACATGCCGTTGGCGGCGAGCGGCGACAATTCCAGAAACGGCGTGCCGGGGTCGATCAGCGTCATCACCCGCTCGCGCGGCAACAACTTACCGCGCGCCAGGTGACGTTCGCGGGCCTGGGGCGAGCCGCCTTCAGCCGCCTTGGCGCGTTGCGCCTCGAGCTCGGCGACCAGCGCGCGCATGGCGGCCTGGTTGGCGCGGAACTCCTTCGAAGCGATGTCGGCGGTTGATTTGATGACGGCCACGAATCCCTCCCACCGGGAGGGATTCCACTACGCTATGCCCGGTAACGCAACCGCTGCGCGGACTTTCATTTGAGCATGATCTTATCCGAAAACCGGTACCCACTTTTCGGGATCATGCTCTAGGCGCGGACTTCCTGGCGCTGGAAGACCACGTAGCCGATGACGAACAGCACCATCGCGGTGGCGATCATGCCGACGATCTGCGGCCAGGCGATCAGCACGCTCGAGGCGAGCGGCAGCGGCGCGCCGAGGACTGCGCCCTGCAGCTGGCTGAGATAGATCGGCCCGAGCGCCCGCGTGGTCGGATCGAGCAGCGCCACCACCACCTCGGCAAACAGGGTCGAGGGCGAGAACCGCGCCAGGATCTGCTCCAGCATCGCGGTGCCGGGCGTCTGCAAGCCCAGCGCCGCGTAACGCGGATCCGGCGGCACGATGATTTGCGCGATCGCGCCGGCCAGCACCGGCCAGATGAAGGTGATCAACAGCCAGATGCCGAGCGTCACCAGCGCCGCGGTGGCGGCCGAGCGGAACAGGATCGAGAACAACAGCGCCAGCGCCAGCCACACGCCGGCATAGACGATGGTCACCAGCAGAAAGACGAAGCTGCGGGCGATCTCCTCGGCGCCGGGCGGGATGCCGATGAGAAGGAGGCCGAGCCCGATCACCAAAAGCCACAGCGTGACCAGGCTGATCGACAGCGTCGCCAGGCCGGCGAGGAACTTGCCGAACAGCAAGGCGTCGCGATAGATCGGCTGCGCCAAGATACGCGACAGGGTGCGCCGGTTGTGCTCGCCGTTGACGGAATCGAAGCCGAGCCCGATCGCCATCAGCGGCACCAGGAACGACAAAAATGACACGAACGACGGCAGCGGATCGCGCGAGGTCGTGAACAGCCGCAGGAACAGGAATGGATCCTCCGCGGTGGTGTCCTTGATCTGCTGGATCGCGCCGTAGAGCGCCGCCAGCGCGACCAACACGATAAGCCATTCCAGCACGCGCATGCGCACGCTGGTCAGATGGTCCGACAGCTCCTTGAGCATGACCACGCCGAGGCCTTGAAAGGCCGAACCTTCACGCTGCATGAAGCGTTCCCTCCCTCAAAGTCTCGTCGGGCTGGGCCTCGAAATAGCGGGTGTAGATCGCCTCGAGACTCGGTTCCTGCACGCCGAGGAATTTCAGCCGGCCCTGCATGGCAACGACTTCATTCGCCGCTTCCGGCCGCACGTCGCGGTCGGCGTGCAGCCGCAATTTGCCGATGCCGGTCTTCTCGACGCCGCTGACGCCGGGAATGAGCGCAAGCCGCTCGGCAAGGCCGACGCCGTCGGCCTCGATATCGACCACATAGCCGCCGCCGAGAACCTGGCGGCCGAGCTCGGGCACCGTACCCATCAGCGCAATCTTGCCGCCGCTGAACAAAGCGACGCGGTCGCACACACTCTGCACCCGCTCGAGCAGATGCGAGGACAATAGCACCGACACGCCCTCGGCCTTGAAGTTCCGGATGATGCCAAGCAGCTCCGCGGTGGCGTGCGGATCGAGGCCCGAGGTCGGCTCGTCGAGGATGGCGATCTGCGCGCCCTTCATCAAAATCTCGGCAAGGCCGAGACGCTGCCGCATGCCGCGCGAGAAGGTGGCGACGCGCTTGTTGGCAAATTCGGCGAGCCCGACCCGCTCGATCGCTTCCGCAATGCGCTTCTCGCGCTCGGCGAGGCGAAAGCCGATCAGGCGCGCCGTATAGCGCAGGTTGTCGGCGGCGGTGAGGCCGTCATAAAAGCCGACCGTGTCCGGCAGGTAGCCGACGCGGCGCTTGACCGAGAGCGGCTCGCGCGCCGGATTGAAGCCGAGCACGCGCACCTCGCCGCCGGTGATTTCGGTCAAGCCGAGCAGCATCAGGATGGTCGTCGTCTTGCCGGCGCCGTTGGGGCCGAGGAGACCGAAAATCTCGCCGCGCCCGACGGTGAACGAGATGTGGTCGACGGCGACCGCCGTGCCGTAGTTTTTGGTGAGGCCTGTGGCCTCGATGACGGTATCTTCGGTCATCGGCGGCCGAACCTCGCCACTGCGCCGACCATGACCAGGAGCGCCACGCCGATGATGCCGACGCCGGCGATGCCCCACATCGTCGAGGTCGTTACCGTCACCCGGAAGGTGCTGGAGGCGGATTCACCGCGCGCGGAGGCACGGATCGTGGTCACATAGTCGCCGGCGATCGCCTTCTCGGTCGGCGTGATCAGCGCCTGCACTTCCTTGTTGTCGTTCGGCGCGATACGGTCGATCGTCTTCGGATCGAAGGTGACCTTCCATCCGCTCGGCGCCGAGCCGGAGAGCTGGATGTCCTCGGCCGGCGCCGTGCCGGTATTGGTGATGACCACCGGCACCGTCGTTTCCTTGCCCGCCGAGGCGCGCGTCGAAACCAGACCCTCGCGGCCGCTGATGTCGATCCGCGGCTGGCCGGTGATGTTGAGGCCGAGATCGGCCGTCGCCGAAGCGTCTTCGGCCGAGACGCGCACCGAGACCTTATAGGGGCCGGCCGCGGCCGTATTCGGCGGCGTGATTTTCAGCTTCACGTCCTTGCTCTGGCCGGGATCGACCGGCACGGCGCTGAGCTCTTGGCTGCCATATTGCTCGGTAAACGTGGCGTCGAAATTTTGCGGCGCTTGGGCGGAGAGCGCGACGGTCAGCTTCTTGCCGCTGTCGTTCTTGATGCTGAGCTGATACTCGAAGCTCGATTTCACGTTGCCGCGCAGTTCCGGCAGTTGCGGCGTCACCGTCAGCTTGGCCGGCAAATCCTTGGCCAGCGTCACCGCGATCGGCAATTGCAACGTGGTCGCGCTTCCCGCCGCGGCGATGGTCAGCGTCTGCGTGCCCATGGCCGCGTCCTTCGGCACGTCGAGGCGGAGCGACAGCGAAACGCTGGAATTGGTCGCGGGCATCGCCGCCGCGACCGGCTGTCCGCCGCCCAGCAATGTCGCCGTCCACCCGGACGGCACGCCGGATACCGACAGCGCCAAGCGCTCGGGGGCCATGTCGTAATTTTGGATGCGCAGACTGACCGTCGAGGTCTCGCCCGGCCGCAGCGTCACCGCCGGATAGTCGCTCATCAGGAAAAGACCCTTGACGTCCTTCGGCGCGTCGTCGGCCTTGACGACCGGCGCCAGGCAAACCGCAAAAGCGGCAAGGGCCGCGATGAATCCATATCGCATTAGCATTGGCTCCCGTGCAGGAAATGGTTCGGCGTGCCCCCTCCCCGACGTGCTCGAAACGAGCGCGGGCGAGGAAAGGAGCATTGTGAGCGTAATCGTGACAAAATCATGCAGACACTAGCCTATTTGGCAAGGGCCGGACGAAAAGTCCTGCGGTAGAGAGCCGCAGTCAACTGGAGCTGCGCCGATGCGCCGCAGAGAGATCAGCGCCGGCATTTTGGCATTCCGGCGCAAGGGCGCCCTGGAAGTCCTGCTAGCACATCCGGGCGGACCGTTCTGGGCAAAAAAGGACGATGGCGTCTGGACTATCCCAAAAGGCCTGGTCGAGCCGGGTGACGATCTCGTCGCCACAGCGCGGCGCGAATTCACCGAGGAGACCAATTTGACCGCCGAGGGCGCGTTGATCGCGCTCGCGCCGGTTAACCAAAAGAGCGGAAAGCTCGTGCACGGCTTCGCGGTCGAAGCCGATTTCGAGCTTGGCGCATTTGCCAGCAACACGTTTGAGATCGAGTGGCCGCCGAAATCCGGCAAACGGCAAAATTTTCCGGAAATCGACCGTATCGCCTATTTCGCGCTGCCGGCCGCCAAAATAAAAATTATCGCCTATCAGCTGCCGCTATTGCTCGAGCTCGAGGCGCGCTTTGCTTGAACGTCACTCTCGCAACACCTGCGGCCAATCGACCTCGTCGTGCGGCAGTACCCAAGGCTCGCGCCGCGCCGCGTCGCGCCATTCGCTCCATGCCGGGAGCGCCATCACGGCGTGCATGTAAGCGCGCGCGGCGTCGCTCACTTCGACAGCGTAGGTATAGAAGCGCCAAACCACGGGCGCATACATGGCGTCAGCCGCACTGAAGTCACCGAACAGAAACGGCCCACCCGCGCCGTGTCGCGCCCGGCAGTCGCGCCAGATTGTCTCGATGCGCGCAACGTCGGTTTTCGACCCGTCGTCGAGCGCGCGTGGCTTCACCGGCCGCCAGACGTTCATCGGCAGGAGCCGGCGCAGCGACACAAATCCGGCGTGCATCTCGGCGGCAACTGCACGCGCCTGCGCGCGGGCCGCATCGTCTTTCGGCCACAGCGCGGCTGCGGGAAATTTTTCGGCGAGATATTCGAGGATCGCGAGCGATTCCCAGACCCTGACCTCGCCGTCGATCAGCACCGGGACTTTGCCGGCGCCGCTGACCGCCATGACCCGCGCCTTGAAATCCTGCGCTTCCAGCGAGATGACCGTTTCGTCGAAAGCGATCCCGGCCACTTTCATGGCAAGCCACGGCCGGAACGACCACGACGAGTAGTTTTTGTTGCCGATCACCAGATGCAGGCTCATGGCCGCAGTGTAGCGGAATTTTAGCGGCGTAAAAAACGGGATAAAAAAGCAGCGCCTGCGGTCAGACGAGGCCGGTCACGACCGCGATAAAGGAAACGAACAGGATCGCCGACGCCGTGCACAGTGCCGTCAGCGCGGTTTCGACCCAGCGGCCGCCTGGCGACGCGGCCGCGGCGGCAACTACATCGAACTCGGTTTCGAGCGCGGCATGCGTATCCATAGACATGTTCGTCCAACCCCCCGAGGACATCTCGCCGAGACGTGACGCAACACTTTTCGCCCGACTCAAATCCGATCCTCAGCCCTGCCAGCATCGGAGCGCCGGATGAAGGATTGGTAAAAAGTCCCAAAATGAGACGGGGAACGGTTAGCGCCCGCCTATCAAGGCGCCGGGAATAACTCCCCTGTCTTGCCGCTGATCCGATAGGCCAAAAGGCCGACCCACTCGCGAACCGCGGTGTCGGTACGACGCAAGCCGTCGCCGAGGGAGGGAAACGGCGTCAGCGCGTCGACCAGCCCGCGCGTGCGCCAATCGACCGGATAGGCTTCGATCGGAAAGCCGGCGGCGCGGAACGCCGCCATCGCGCGCGGCATGTGATAGGCCGACGTCACCAAGATCCAGCGCTCGCCCGGCTGCGGATTGGCGAGCAAGCGCGAGAACACGGCGTTCTCGATGGTGTTGCGTGATTGCTCTTCCGCCGTGATCCGCTCGTGCGCGATGCCGAGTGCCTCGAATTCCTGCACGGCGATCGCCGCTTCGACCGCATCGCTGGCGAGCAGGAAGTTGCTGCCGCCGGAAAAAATGATCCGGGCGTTCGGATAGTGGCGGGCAAGCTCGACCGTGGCGGTGATCCGCTCGGCCGCTTCGTTGAGCGCGACGGCCCCGCGCGCCGCCGACACGTCCAGCGAAATTGCGCCGCCGAGCACGACGATGCCGTCCGGCGCGCCGCGCGAAGGGTCCCACGGCGGAAAGCGCTGCTCCAGCGGCAGGATCAAAGCGTTACCGAGCGGTGACAGTCCGGCGACGGCGATGAGCGCGATGCTGGTCACCACGAGCCAACTGCCAAGGCGGGTAAAGCGCGTGCACAGGAGGACAAGACCGACGATGCCGATCGAGATGAGAATATTGGACGGCAGCGCGAAGAAGCCGAGTATTTTTGACAGGATGAAGAACACGCGCAGTCCTCCTCCCCTACCCGTTGCTACACGAACCTACCGTCAGGCGCCCCGATTGCTACGCGCGCGTCTTGCGCCACGCCGCATAGCGCGCCTTGGCGTCGTCGTTCGGCGGATAGAGGCCGGGCAGTTTTACGCCCTTCTCGACTTCGCTGAACACCCAGCTTTCGTAGAGCTCGTGCTCGGCGCCTTCATGGGCGACGAAATCCACCATAGCCTGCGGGATCACGACGGCGCCGTCGTCGTCGGCCACGATCACGTCGCCGGGAAAGATGGCGCAGCCGCCGCAGCCGATCGGCTGCTGCCAGCCGACGAAGGTCAGCCCGTTGACGGAAGCCGGCGCGGCGACGCCTGAGCACCACACCGGCAGCGCGCTGGTCAAGACGCCGGCGCGGTCGCGCATGACGCCGTCGGTGACCAGCGCCGCGACGTTTCGCTTTTTCATCCGCGCGCACAGAATGTCGCCGAAAATGCCGGCACTCGGCACGCCCATGGCGTCGGCGACCGCGATCACGCCCTCCGGCATTTCCTCGATCGCCGCGCGGGTCGAGATCGGGCTGGCCCAGCTTTCCGGCGTCGCCAGATCCTCGCGCACCGGCACGAAGCGCAAGGTGAAGGCCGGGCCGATGATGCGCTCGCCGCTGGACACCAGCGGTTTCGGGCCGTTCATCCAGCAGCGCCGGATGCCCTTCTTCAGCAGGATGGTGGTGATCGTCGCCGTGGTCACCTTGCGCAGAACGTCGAACAGCGCGTCGCTCATCGTTTGCCTCGCTTAACGCTCATCATCGTGCCCGCCGGACAATAAAGCGAGCGCATTGCCGGGTGAACTCACCCATCCTTCAGCCAGGTGCCGATCCGCTCGACAGCTTCATGCATCTCGTCGCGCGAACCGGCATAGCACAGGCGCAGAAAATTCCGTCCGTTCAGCGGATCGAAATCGACGCCGGGTGTCGCCGCGACCCCCGCCTCCTCCAGCATGCGGGTCGCGAAAGCAAAACTGTCGGTCGAGAAGCGCGACACGTCGGCATAGAGATAGAACGCGCCGTCGGCCGGCAGGAATGAATCGAGCCCCGCGCGCGGCAAGCCCTCGACGAGGATGCGGCGGTTCTCCTCGTAGCCGTGCTTGACTTGGTCGAGCTGCGCACGCGCGTCGAAGGCCGCTTCGGCGGCGATCTGCGACAGCGTCGGCACCGAAATCGCAAGGTTCTGCTGCAGGCGCTCGACCGCCCGCACCAGCGACGGCGGCACCACCATCCAGCCGATCCGCCATCCGGTCATGCAAAAATATTTGGAGAACGAATTGATGACGATGGCGTCATCCGAGTGGCCGGCGGCGCTTTCGGCGGCGAAGGCGTAATCGAGGCCGTGATAAATCTCGTCGGATATGAAAGCGATGCCGGCGCCTTCGGCGCAACGGATCAGGTCGCTGAGCGCCTGCGCGGTCATCATGGTGCCGGTCGGGTTGGCCGGAGAGCCGACGATCGCGCCCTTGAGCGGCCGCGCGCAGTGCGCAGCCAGCAGCGCTTCGCTGGTGATCGACCAGCGGGTCTGCGCATCGGTCTCGATCCATACCGGCTCGCAGCCGAGCGCGGTGAGGATATGGCGATAGGGCGGATAGCCCGGCAGCGCCATGGCGACGCGATCTCCCGCTTCGAAAGCTGCGAGAAACGCCAGAATGAATCCGGCCGACGAGCCGGTGGTGACGACGATGCGTGCCGGGTCGATGTCGAGGCCGTGCCGTTCGGCATAAGATTTGGCGATGCGCCGGCGCAGCGATGCAATCCCTAAGGTTTCGGTATAGCCGAGCGGGCCCGCCGAGAGCGCCGCCCGCGCCGCGGCGATCGCGGTCGCCGGCGCGCCGACGGCCGGCTGACCGACTTCCATATGGATGATGCGGCGGCCTTGCGCCTCGAGCCGCGCCGCAGCCGCCATGACATCCATCACCATGAACGGCGGCACCGCGCTGCGGGCCGATGGCTGCAAGAGGCGTTGCGCCTTATCGAGCATAAATTCGCCTTTACATTCCAAATATTGGCTCTTGCCGGGTCGCCCCGCTGCTGCCGTATTCAGCGGCTTTCGTGGCGCTCGGCTTCGGCGCGGCGACCGTGTCGGCCTTGTATTGACCGTTACCGGCGTCCATAGCTCCGGTCCCAATAGAGGGACCAAAACTGTCCCAGATGAATCCTGCAAAACCTCCTAGCAAGGTGCGTCCGGTGAAGCCAGCGTCCCGCGCCATTGCGTTCGTCACCGCTGCGGCGGTCGCGCTGGCTTCCGTTCCGGCCCGCGCCCAGAACGGCTCCAACGCCGGCATCCCGATGATTCGCGATGCCGAGATCGAGCAATTGCTGCGCGAATACGTCTCGCCGATCCTCAAGGTCGCGGGCTTGAGCAATCAGGGCATTCAGGTCGTCATCATCAACGACAAGGCGTTCAACGCCTTCGTCATGGATGCGCACCACATTTTCGTGAATGCCGGCGCGCTGATGGAGTCGACGGCCCCCAATCAACTGATCGGCGTGTTCTCGCACGAGACCGGCCACATTGTCGGCGGGCACCTGTCGAAGATGCGTCAGGAGCTCGCCAATGCGCAGACCGCAGCGATCATCGCGATGCTGCTCGGCGTCGGCGCGGTGGTCGCGGGTGCGCGCTCGAGCAATCCCGACATGACCAATATCGGCGGCGCCATCATTTCCGGCCCGCAGGCCTATTTGCAGAACACGATGCTGTCCTATCAGCGCGGCCAGGAGGAATTGGCCGACCGCGCCGGCGTGCGCTTTTTGACCATGACCGGCCAATCGGCCAAGGGCATGTACGACACCTTCAAGCGCTTCGCCGACGAGTTGTTGTTCTCGGCGCATTCCATCGATCCCTATGCGCAGAACCACCCGATGCCCGCCGAACGCATGGCCGCGCTCGCCGAGCTGGTGAAGACGCCGTATTGGGACAAGAAGGATCCGCCCGAGCTGCAAGCCCGCCACGACATGATGCGGGCGAAAATGTACGGCTTCATCGAACGGCCCGACGCGGTGCTGCGGCGCTATCCATCGACCGACACCAGCATGCCGGCCCGCTACGCGCGCGCCATCTCGACCTATAGGTTCGGCGATTTGCACGACGCCACCGCGCAGATCGATGCCCTGATCGCGGCGGCGCCGAACAATCCGTATTTCTACGAGCTCAAAGGCCAGGCGCTGCTCGAAGGCGGCCATCCGGCGGCGGCGATCGCGCCGTTGCGCCACGCCGTGCAGCTTGCGCCCAATCCCGCGCTGATCCAGATCACGCTGGCGCAGGCGCTGATCGCCTCCAACGACGCCAAAGAGATCGAGGAAGCCATCCCGCTGTTGCGCTCGGCGCTGGCCAAGGAGCCCGAGGCGGCCGACGCCTATCTGCAGCTGGCGATGGCCTACGGCCACAAAGGCGATCTCGCCGACGCCGATCTCGCTTCGGCGCAGGCCGCATTTGCCCGCGGCGACAACAAGACGGCGCGGCAGCTTGCGGCCCGGGCCAAGGAGCGTTTTCCCATCGGATCGCCCGGCTGGGTGCGCGCCGACGACATAGTTGCTTTCAACAAGAACCTCAGTCAAAACCCACTTAGAAGATGATCACCGGAAGGACGATCCCATGACCTATGGCTTTGCAACGCGCTCGCGCCCGGCTCTGTTCGCGTCGCTGCTCGCGGCGACGATGCTGCTGGCGCCGGCCGCCTCGGCGCAATCGTTCTCCGACGACCAGAAGCAGGCCATCGAGGGCATCATCAAGGATTACCTGCTCAAGCACCCCGAGGTGCTGCAGGACGCGATGAACGCCTTGGAGAAGAAGCAGCAGGAAGCCGACGCCGAAAAAGCGCGCTCGACCATCAAGGACAACAACGCCACCCTGTTCAACTCGCCGCATCAAGTTGTGCTCGGCAATCCGCAGGGCAGCGTCACCGTGGTCGAGTTCTTCGATTACAATTGCGGCTATTGCAAACGGGCGCTGCCCGACATGCTGACGCTGTTGAAGACCGACTCGAACATCAAATTCGTGCTCAAGGAATTTCCGGTCCTGGGCGAAGGCTCGGTCGAAGCCGCGCACGTCGCGGTCGCGGCCCGCATGCAGGACCCGACCGGCAAGAAATACATCGAATTCCACCAAAAACTCCTGGGCGGCCGCGGCCCGGCCGACAAGGCGCACGCGCTTGCCGTCGCCAAAGACGTCGGCTTCGACATGGCGCGGATCGAGAAAGATATGAACAGCGACGAGGTCAAAGCCACCATCGACGAAAATATGAAGCTCGCCGACGCGCTCGGCGTCAGCGGCACGCCGAGCTATGTCGTCGGCTCGGAACTGGTGGTAGGCGCCGTCGGACTCGATGCCCTGAAAGAGAAGCTCGCGGCGGCGCAGAAGTAGTCGCCACACTGTCTGTGTTCGGAACAATCGCCCTCCCCCATTCGCGGGGGAGGGTTTTTTGTGCCGTCGCTTGGCCAGGTTATTTGGCCAGATAGTTGCGGTGCACCCAGCTGCCGTCGGCACGGCGCGTCTCGGCATAGAGCGAGGCGTCGCCGTCCCGGGTTGCCAGCCGGACGCTGGCGTTGATCGCGCGCTCGGCCTGCGGGCCGCTCGATGCCGCGGCCAGGAAAGCTTCCACGTCCTTGACCGACGGCGGCGCCGCGCCGGCGGCGTCTTTCACGCTGAGCGCCTCGGTGACGTTGGCAGCCAGAAGCTTGCTCCACATTTTGCGAAACAGCGTGTTCGAGGCGTAGACGTCGCCGCTGTTGATCTTGCCGTTGATGGCGAAGACGTAGCCGACAATGTCGTCGCCGGTTTCGCCGGCGCCTTGCAGCGCCGCGATATAGGCCGTCTGGGCTTGCTTGAGACCCTCGTTTTCGAGCGACAATTGCAGGCTCGATGGCGAGGCCGGCGCCGCCAAAAGAACGCCGAGGGAGCGGGACAGGCTGTCTTGGGTCTTGCGCACCGTCGACCAGATTTCCTGCTGGCTTTCGCCGGTGGCGGCGCCGGCGCCGCCCGCATAAGCCATGGTCGAGGCGGCGGCGTCGGCGGGAGGCGCCGCTGCGGTCACCGCCGCCCGCATGGCTATTCTCGCCTCATGCGACGGCATGGCCGAGGTGGCGCTCGAGAACTGCCTGACGTCCTCGTTGCCGCGCGCCGTCCATCGGCCGTGCTCGACGCAGAACGCGGCGATCGACACCTCGCCGGACCGCGGCGGCAACAACAGATCGACCGACAGCACGCGGTCCTGCTGACCGCCCTTTACGATGTCGCCGGCCTGAACGTAGACCTCGTCCTTGCCGCTGTTCTCCACCGTCAGCGCATTGACGCTGCCGGTCTCGCGGACTTTGACGACGCCCTTGGCCAGCGCCTCTTGCAAGGTCAGCGGCACCGCGCCGCCGGCCGCCGTGCCGTGCACGAGATAGATTGCCAGGTTGTCGTGAACGAGCGGACCTGAGACTTGAAGACCGGCGTCGGCAAAGGCCGGCGCAACGAACGGAAGCGACGCAAGGACAGACGCGACAAGATGCAAAAAAGCTCTGTAGCGCATGGAATCACCCTCCCGATGATGGTCGCGGCGGGAATGTCGATGCGCTCTGTGGTGCGCTCGCGGGGCGGCGGTGGCGGATTTTGGGTTTCATCGTGGCGGCCGCGACGGCACACCCCGGCTTCCCCTTTGCGGGGGGCTTCCCTATAACCTGACCGGCATGGTGGGCGTTCGCCCGCCGCGATCCCAGCCGGGTCCCCGAAAATGCCGAAGACCGTCTATGTCCTGAACGGACCCAATCTCAATCTGCTCGGCACGCGCGAGCCGGAGCTTTACGGCCGCTCTACGCTGGCCGACGTCGAGAAGCTTTGCCGCGAGACCGCGAAACGTCACGGGCTAGCGGTGGAGTTTCGCCAATCCAATCACGAGGGCGAAATCGTCGATTGGATCCAGGAGGCGCGCGCCAAGAAGGCGGTGGGGCTGATCATCAATCCGGCGGGATATACGACGACGTCGATCGCCATCCTCGATGCATTGTTCATGCTCGCGGTGCCGATCATCGAGGTGCACATCACCAATATCCACAAGCGCGAGGAATTCCGCCAGCATTCCTATGTTTCGAAAGCAGCACGCGCGGTGATCGCCGGCTGCGGCGTGCAGGGCTACGCGTTTGCCATTGCCGGCGTCGCGAACATGATCGGCGCCAAAGTCGGCGCCAAGATCGGCGCCAAGGATTGATCGTGGCGCGCAAGCCCGGGAACCCGTCCATGCCGAAGACGCCAGCGATCGACCACGATGTCATCCGCGAGCTGGCGAAGCTGCTCGACGAAACCGGGCTGACCGAGATCGAGTTCGAACGCGACGGCGTCTCGGTCCGCGTCGCCCGCCACCTCAGTGCACCAGGTCCGCGGCTGCGATCGACGGAGGCGCCGGGGAGCGTCCCGGCCGCCGCAGCCCCGGCAGCGATCGACCCGACGCAGCATCCCGGCGCCATCGTCTCGCCCATGGTCGGCACCACCTATCTTGGCCCGGCACCGGGTGCGCGGCCCTTCGTCGAGGTCGGCAGCCAGGTGAAGACCGGCGAGCCGCTGCTCATCATCGAGGCGATGAAGACAATGAATCAAATCCCGGCGCCGCGCTCCGGCACGGTGATTCAGGTTCTCGTCGAAGACGGCCAGCCGGTCGAATACGGCGAGCCGCTGATGATCATCGAATAGCGGCTCGATGTTCGACAAAATCCTCATCGCCAATCGTGGAGAAATCGCGCTGCGGGTGCTGCGCGCCTGCAAGGAGCTTGGCATCCTGACCGTCGCGGTGCATTCGACGGCGGACGAAGACGCCATGCATGTGCGCCTCGCCGATGAAAGCGTCTGCATCGGGCCGCCGCCGGCCAAGGACAGCTATCTCAACGTTCCGGCGCTGCTCTCGGCCTGCGAGATCACCGGCGCCGACGCCGTGCATCCCGGTTACGGCTTTCTCTCGGAGAACGCGCGCTTTGCCGAAATCCTCGGCGAGCACAACGTACACTTCATCGGGCCGCGCCCGGAACACATCCGCCTGATGGGCGACAAGATCGCGGCCAAGCGCACGGCGCTTGCGCTCGGTATTCCGGTCGTCCCCGGCTCCGACGGCGGCGTTGCTTCGGACGCCGAGGCGTTCCGCCTGGCGCGCGATGTCGGCTTTCCGCTGATGCTCAAAGCAGCCTCAGGCGGCGGCGGCCGCGGCATGAAGCTGATCCGCGCCGAGGACGAGCTGGCGGCGGGCCTCGCCGTGGCGCGCGCCGAGTTGCAGGCCGCGTTCGGCGACGACACCATTTATCTGGAAAAATACCTCGAGCGGCCGCGCCATATCGAAATCCAGGTGCTCGGCGACGGCAAGGGCCGCGCCATCCATCTCGGCGAGCGCGATTGCTCGCTGCAGCGGCGCCACCAGAAAGTCTGGGAGGAAGGCCCCTCGCCGGCGCTCAACACCGCGGTGCGCGACCAGATCGGCGAAACCGTCGCCAAGGCGATGCGCGAGATCAAATATCTCGGCGTCGGAACCGTCGAATTCCTCTACGAGGACGGCAAGTTCAATTTCATCGAAATGAACACCCGCATCCAGGTCGAGCATCCGGTGACCGAGATGATCACCGACATCGACCTCGTCGTCGAGCAGATCCGCGTCGCCGCCGGCAACGATCTCACCTTGACCCAGGACAACGTGAAATTTCACGGCCACGCCATCGAGTGCCGGATCAATGCCGAAAATCCGGTGTCGTTCCGGCCGTCGCCGGGCAAGATCGTGCACTACCATCCGCCCGGCGGCTTGGGCGTGCGGGTCGATTCCGCCGTCTACCACGGCTACGCGATCCCGCCGTTCTACGATTCGCTGGTCGGCAAGCTCATCGTCCACGGCAAGACGCGCAGCGAATGTCTGATGCGGCTCAAGCGCGCGCTGGACGAATTCGTCATCGACGGCATCGAGACCACCATTCCCCTGTTCCGCGCCTTGGCGCAGGAGAAGGACATCATCGACGGCGACTACCACATCCACTGGCTGGAAGAGTTTTTGGCCCGCGGCGAACGCGCGGAGTGATCAGGCTGGTACGCCGGTCGCGGCTTGGCGCAGCGCGGCCAGCAGCAAGCGGCCGACGAGTTCCGGCTGGTAGGGTTTCGGCACGATGATGGCGCCCGGCACGCGCGCATCCGGCTCCAGCATGGTCGCGCGCGCCGAGGCATAGATCACCGGAAGATTGGGCAACAGCTCGCGGGCGCGACGCGCCAGCGCGGCGCCGTCCATCTTGCCCGGCAGATTGATATCGGTGAACAGCACATCCACCTGATCCGAAGTCAGATGCCCAAGCGCGTCAGCTGCATTGGTGACCGACTGCACGTCAAAACCTTGTTCCGACAGCGACTGCGTGACCCACTCGTTGACGAGAATCTCGTCTTCGACGACCAGGACATGGATCGGTTCGCGCGTTTTCTGGTTCGGTTCCACGGCGCTCGCTCAACGCGCTTGTACTTGTTATCTTGGCAACGCCCCGCGCGCGAAAGCGTTCAAGCTAATTAAAATCTTAGCAGTGCTGTGGTTCGTAGACCGTTAAGATCGGACGAGAGCCGGGACAAGCGCAGGCGCCCCTTGAATCGGGAACCGGGAGCCGGTTAAACGAAACCCATGGCCAGCCGCGAATCCGCACTCATCGACATCACGCCGGAGGTGCTGCTCAAGGCCTATGCCTGCGGCATCTTTCCCATGGCGGAAAGCGCCGACGATCCGGCGCTTTATTGGATCGAACCGGAACGGCGCGGCATCATTCCCTTGGATCGTTTCCACGTGCCGGACCGCCTGGCGCGCACCGTGCGCTCCGACCGCTTCACCGTCGCGGTCGACCGGGATTTCGATGCCATCATCGACGGCTGTGCGCAGCCGGTGCCGGGACGCAGCCGGACCTGGATCAACGCCCGTATTCATAACCTGTATCGAAAGCTGTACGAGCGCGGCGACTGTCATACGGTCGAGGTTTATGACGGCGAGGAATTGGTCGGCGGCCTTTACGGCGTCAGTCTCGGACGCGCGTTTTTCGGCGAGAGCATGTTTCACCGTGCCCGGGATGCGTCCAAGATTGCGCTGGTGCATCTGGTGGCGCGGCTCAAGGCCGGCCATTATCGGCTGCTCGACACGCAGTTCGTCACCGATCATTTGCGCACATTCGGCGCCGTCGAAGTCACCCGGCCGGCCTATCACAAACTGCTCGACGCGGCGCTTGTCGGAGAGGGAGATTTCGGCGCGCTGCCGCTCGATCGGCCGGTGCCCGGCGGCACCGCGCTGGCACGTCTCACGACCGGGTAAGCGTCAGCGCGGCGGCGCAGGCGCTGGTGCGACCTGGCGCGGAGCCGGCGGCTGGCGCGGACGTTGCGGCGGCAGGGCCGGCGCGGCGGGAGCCGGTGTCGTCGATTGCGCCACCGGCGCCGGCGCCTGGACGGGTTGGGAACAATCGGTCAGCCAAACGTCGTAGATCGGATGCTCGACGGCATGCAGGCCCGGGCTCGAGGCGAACATCCAGCCGGTGAAGATGCGCTTGACCTCGCCCTTGAGCGTCACCTCGTCGACGTCGACGAAGGCATCCGTATTCGTCGCCTCGGTCGGCGGCCGCGTGTAGCAGGCCCGCGCGGTGACCTGCAGCGCGCCGAATTGCACCGTTTCGCCGATCGCCGCGTCGAACGAGATGATGCGGCCGGTGATCTTGTCGAGGCCGGAGAACACCGCCCGGTTGTTCGGGATCTTCTGCGTCGGCGTCTCGGTGACGACGGTATCGTCCGATTGCGGCGCGGCATCGGCGGGTTGCGGCGGTGGCGGATTGGCCGGCTGCTGCGAATTGGCTGGCTGCTGCGGATTGCCTGGCGGCGGCGGGCTCACCCGGGCGCGCTGGGGCGGCGGGGGCGCGGCCGTGCCGCCCGGGGGCGGCGGAAGGGGCTGTGCCTGAATACCGGATGGCGGCGGTCCTGCCGAAGGCGGCGGCGGTGGCGGTGGGTATTGCTGTTGGCCGGGATATTGATCGGGCGGCGGCTGCGCCGGGAAACCGCCATTGGGAACATCCCCTGGCGGGCGTGGCGGCCCTTGATTACCGAAAATGCCGCCGAACTGCGCCGCGGCCGGCCCTGCGGCAAGGCCTGCACCGATCACGAGCACAATAGCGGCGAAACGGAGCATGAAACCTTGCGATCTTGGGCAGCGCCTGGGTCGGGCGCGGCGACCGGTCCGCCCGGTTAACATTTTGAATGAGGCAAAACCAGGGATCAGGGGGTCAGGGAGCGGGAATCAGGGATCAGGGCCAGGTCAGGGATTGGGGATCAGGAACCTGATCGCAGATACCTGATTACTGACTGCCTGGAGACCACGCCTTGTAGTCGCCGGTCGCCTTCGGACGGCGTCCTTGCGCCAAGGTCGATCCGGTCGGGCGGTGGGCATACGGCGTGCCGGTCAGGTTCGGCCGATGCGGCTTCTCCCAAGGATGCGATGCCGTTTTGTCCTGGGTCGGGAGCATATCGACGGTGTGATGCAGCCAGCCATGCCAGCTCGGCGGCACGCGGGACGCCTCGGCGACGCCGTTATAGATCACCCAACGCCGTTCGAGACCGAGCGTCGGATCGATCTTGCCGTCCTTGGTGCGGTAGTAGCGGTTGCCGAATTCGTCGTCGCCGACGAACTCGCCATAGCGCTTCGTCCACAACTGGGTGCCGAAGGTCTGGCCGTTCCACCAGGTAAAAAAATGCAGCAGGAAGTTCTTCATCACCGCTCGCGCGTCTCGATCTTGCATGCTTGACGGCCGCTTGATGCCACCTTGCGGCTACACTGTCCAGCTTGGAGATGGACGAAACCAGTCGTTATCTGAAGCGTTCCAGCCACGAGTTCAGCGCTGCGCAGGTTTCAAAAGCGCGGCAACAATCGCCGCCCATTCCGACGCAAATTCGCCCGTCGCCGGCTCGCGGCGCGCCTGCCGATACCAGTAGCGGGCGTTGTCGCGGTCACCCTCCACCCGGTGCAGATAGGCGTGAACCCAGGCGCGGTCCGCGCCCTCCCCACTCATGACGATGTCGTGCGCCTTGTCCCATGCGTCCTTGCCGGCCCACCACAATGCGGTGAGTGCAGGCGATAGACCATTCGGCGGTTTCTTGCTCGACAGGCTGCGCTTGAAGGCAGACGGCGTCATGATCCGGCTCCGGATCGCGCTAGCGATATTAGCGCCACCACGGTTGAGTTTGAAAACTTCCTGCCTCCTGCTCGATCACCGCGCCGAGCGCAAACAACGTCTCCTCCTCGAACGGCCGTCCGATCAGTTGCAGGCCGAGCGGCAGGCCCTGCGCGTCGAGGCCGCTTGGCACTGAAATGCCCGGCAGGCCGGCCATGTTCACCGTCACCGTGAACACGTCGTTGAGATACATCTCGATCGGATCGGCGCGGCCTTTCTCGCCGATGCCGAAGGCCGCGGACGGCGTCGTCGGCGTCAGGATGGCGTCGATGCCGTCGGCAAAGCAGTGTTCGAAATCGCGCTTGATCAGCGTGCGCACCTTTTGCGCGCGCAGGTAATAGGCATCGTAGTAGCCGGCGGAGAGCACATAGGTGCCGATCATGATGCGGCGGCGCACTTCCTTGCCGAAGCCGGCTCGCCGCGTGTGCTCGTACATGTCGATGATGTCGCGGCCGGCCTCGCGCAGCCCGTAGCGCACGCCGTCGTAGCGCGCGAGGTTGGACGAGGCTTCCGCCGGCGCCACGATGTAATAGGCCGGCAGCGCGTATTTGGTGTGCGGCAGGGACACTTCGACGGTGTCCGCGCCGGCATCCTTGAGCCATTGCACGCCTTGCCGCCACAGCGCCTCGATCTCCGCCGCCATGCCGGGCACGCGGTATTCCTTCGGAATGCCGATGCGCATGCCTTTCACGGACGCGCCGACGGCTTTCTCATAGTCCGGGACCAGCCGATCGGCACAGGTCGTATCCTTCGGATCCGGCCCCGCCATCGCGCGCAGCAAAATCGCGCAATCGCGCACGGTGCGCGCGAACGGCCCGGCCTGGTCGAGCGAGGATGCGAACGCGACGATGCCCCAGCGCGAGCAGCGGCCGTAGGTGGGCTTTAGTCCGACGATGCCGCAGAACGCCGCCGGCTGGCGGATCGAGCCGCCGGTGTCGGTACCGGTGGCGCCGACGCACAGATGCGCCGCCACCGCCGCCGCCGATCCGCCCGAGGAACCGCCGGGCACCAGCTTTGTATGCGCGCCCGGCCGCCGCCACGGCGACACCACCGGACCGAAATGCGAGGTCTCGTTCGACGAGCCCATGGCGAATTCGTCGCAATTGAGCTTGCCGAGCATGACCGCACCGTCGCGCCACAGATTGGCGGTGACAGTCGATTCGTAAGGCGGAATAAAACTTTCCAGAATGTGCGAGCACGCCGTCGTGCGCACGCCGTCGGTGCAGAACAAATCCTTGATGCCGAGTGGCAGGCCTTCGAGCGGACCACCCTGCCCTTTCGCCAGCCGCTCATCCGACGTGCGCGCCATCGTGAGGGCGTGTTCGGGCGTCTCCAGCACAAAGGCGTTCAACGCGCGTGCGCTCTCGATCGCCGCGAGATGCGCCTCGGCCAATTCAACTGCGGAAAATTGCTTGGCGCGCAGGCCGTCGCGCGCCTGCGCCAGCGTCAGCGCGGTAAGGTCGGTCATCCGTTGGTCGGATCGTCACACGAAAATGGGTTTTTGGCCGCAGGCTTTGCTGCCGTATCGGGCGCCTCAGGCGTCGGTGCGTCCCAATCGGCCTGCACCGGCAACGGCTGCACCGGGAAATCGGCAAACAGCTTTTCCACTGCCGCCGGATCGTCGGGGTTCAGCAATCCCTTGCTCTCCAGATAGGCGAGCCAGATGGCGTCTTGTTCACAGGCCATGCACATGGCTACTCCACCACCTTGGGGACGACGAAGAAGTGATCCTCATGAGCCGGCGCGTTGGCGATGATGGCATCCGGGATGCCGCCGTCGGTCACCTTATCCTCGCGCATTTTCATCGCCATCGGCGTCACCGACGTCATCGGTTCGACGCCGTTGACGTCGACCTCGGAAAGTTGCTCGACGAAGGCCAGAATCGCGTTGAGCTCGCCCTGAAGGCCAGCCACCTCGTCCGCGGCAACGGCGATCCGCGCCAGATGCGCAACGCGGCGGACCGTATCTGCGTCGACAGCCATGCAAGCCTCGTTACCGATTCAATTATGCACCGGTTGGCGTGGGCTATACCAGAGCCGGAAAGACCCGCCAACCGCACTATAAAAGCTTATTTCGTGGTGCAGTTGCGCCACCGCAAGGCACCATTCATCGCGGCGCCATCTGGCTTATCCGATTCAACGCGGCATTCTCGGCGGTGATGCGAATAGCCAGCATCCCGGCATTGAGAATCGAAAATACCAGCGCGTAGATCGGCAGTCCCAGCGCCAGCGGCACCACGGCAATCTCGCCGGTCACCACCGCATAATTGGGATGGCGCAAAAACCGGTACGGGCCCCGCGCGACAAGCCGTTCACCAGGCACGACAATGACGCGAATGGTCCAGCGGCGGCCGAGCGTCGCCAGCACCCAAAATCGCGCCATCTGCAGGACGACGAAAAGGGCGAGGAAGAACGGCTCGACCGGGCGGTCGTAGGCCAACAGCCACAGCCCCGCCAGCCACGCGGCATGGAACAAGATCATCAGCGGCAGGTGCGAATGGCCGTATTCGATGCCGCCGGATGCCATGAGCCGCGCTTCGTTCGCTTTCGCCCACCACAATTCGGCCAATCGCTGCACGGTGAGGTAAGCGAGAAGGATTGCGCCGGTGCCAAAAACCGTCACAGGTCGGCCGCGACGAAATAGGCGGAAAAGCCCGGCCCGAACGCCGCCAAGAGATGCGGGCCGCGGGCGCCGGCCTTGAGCGCCCGGTCGAGCACGAACAAGGCGGTCGCCGACGACATGTTGCCGTAAGCGCGCAACACCTCCCACGAATGTTCGAGTTGCTCGCGCTCGAGGCCGAGCACCTCCTGCATCGTCTCGATCAGCTTGCGGCCGCCCGGATGGAACAGAAAGCCGTTGAAATCCGACAGACGGAAGCCGCTGCGATCGAGGAAATCGTGCAACGCCGGCGCCAGCGCTTTGCGCATCAGCGACGGCAGTTCGGGGCTGAGCACGACGCCAAAACCGTCGTCCTTGATGTCCCACCCCATGATGTGCTCGGTGTCCGGCCAGCACCATTCGCCGACGGCGAGAATACGCGGGCCGCCGCTCGAGCCGTCCGCCGTGTTGCGCAACAGCACGCCGGCGGCGCCGTCGCCGAACAGAGCGGTAGAGACGAACATCGCCGGGCTCGGATCGTTGACGCGCAGGCACAGGCTGCACAGGTCGACAGTGAGGAACAGCACATGCGCGCCCTCGGTCGCCTGCGCGAGCCGCGTTGCCCGCGCCAGGCCGGCAACGCCGCCGCCGCAGCCGAGACCGAAGATCGGCAGCCGTTCCACCGTCGGCTTGAGCTTGAGGCGGTTGAACAGCTTTGCGTCGAGGCTCGGTATCGCAAGTCCGGTGATCGTATTGGTGACGAGAATGTCGATTGCCTCGAGCGCGACGCCGGCCGACGCCGTTGCCTTGAGCGTCACATCCGCCAACAGATCGAGCGCATGTTTTTGAAATATGGCGGTACGTTCTTCCCAAGAGTGCGGCTTGAGATACCACTCGACCGGCTGGCAATTGTAGCGCAGCTCGATGCCGGTGTTGTCGTAGAGCGACCACAAAGCCTTGAGATGCGGGAAAATCTCCTTGGCGCGCCGGGTGGCTTCGGTCTGGCTGAGTTCGAAGGACGGATTGGCCGTGGCGACCGACAAAATCTCGACGTCGAAACCGCCCGTGACCGCGGCGGCGCTCGCCTTGGGCCCAACAACTTCCAGCATATGGAACTTCCTTGCGTGGCCGCCCGGTGTATTAACACCACCCGCGTGTTAGATCGTCCGGCTGTCACAAAATTCCTACGCGGATTGTTCGCCGCTTGGGTGAGGCCTATTTTGGGAGCGTAATGCGCAGCTTAGAACCCATTCACGTGATCGGCGGCGGCCTTGCGGGTTCCGAGGCTGCCTGGCAGATCGCGCGGCGCGGCGTGCCCGTGGTGCTGCACGAAATGCGCCCGGTGCGTTCGACCGCCGTGCATAAAACCGGGCAATTCGCCGAGCTGGTCTGCTCGAACTCGTTCCGCTCCGATGACGCGGACGGCAGCGCCATCGGCCTCCTTCACGCCGAGATGCGCCGGCTCGGCTCGCTGGTGCTGCACACCGCCGACGCCCATAAGCTGCCGGCGGGTGGCGCGCTCGCGGTCGATCGCGACGGTTTTGCCGCCGCTGTCACCGCGGGGCTCGAAGGCGAGCCGCTCATCGACATCAGCCGCGAGGAAATTCTTGAACCGCCGCCCGAGTGGGACAACGTCATCGTCGCCACCGGGCCGCTGACGTCGCCGGCGCTGGCCGACACTGTGCGTGGGTTGACCGGCGAAGCCTCGCTCGCCTTCTTCGACGCCATTGCGCCGATCGTGCATCGCGACTCGATCGATTTCGATGTCGTCTGGTTTCAGTCGCGCTACGACAAGGCCGGCCCCGGCGGTTCGGGCGCCGATTACATCAATTGTCCGCTGACGCGCGCGCAATACGACGCCTTCATCGATGCGCTGCTTGCGGGTGAGAAAACCGAATTCCACGATTTCGAGGCGGCGACGCCCTATTTCGATGGTTGCCTGCCGATCGAAGTCATGGCCGAGCGCGGCCGAGAAACCTTGCGCCATGGACCGATGAAGCCGTTCGGCCTGACCGATTCGCATCGGCCAGGGCAAAAGCCTTATGCGGTGGTGCAATTGCGGCAGGACAACAAGCTCGGCAGCTTGTTCAACATGGTCGGATTTCAGACCAAGCTGAAACACGGCGAGCAGGCGCGGATTTTTCGCAGCATTCCCGGCCTCGGCAATGCCGAGTTCGCCCGCCTCGGCGGCCTGCATCGCAACACGTTCCTCAATTCGCCAAAGCTGCTCGATGCGACGCTGCGGCTCAAAGCGGCACCGCGACTGCGCTTTGCCGGCCAGATCACCGGCTGCGAGGGCTATGTCGAATCGGCGGCGATCGGGCTCCTCGCCGGTCGCTTCGCCGCGGCGGAACGGCTCGGCGAGGCGCCTGCGCTGCCGCCGCCGACCACCGCGCATGGCGCGCTGATCGGCCACATCACCGGCGGCCATATCGAGACCATCGACAAAGGGCCGCGCTCGTTCCAGCCGATGAACATCAATTTCGGCCTGTTGCCGCCGCTCGGCTACGATCCGCCGCGGGCTGCACGGTCCACCACCGACAGCGGCCTGGGGCCGAGGAATTTCTCCAAAAAGAGCGCTTTGTGCGCACGCGCGCTGGCGGATCTGGAGGCCTGGATCGTCAGCGCCCTGCCGCACGCCGCCGAGTGATGTGCTAGACGCTTGCGCATGGTTCAGGACGAAGCACCGGAAGAAGTCCGCGGGCGTTGGCGCAGCGGCGTCGTGCTCAAGCGCGACGTGTTTTCGACCGTCGAGCGCGGCCGCTTCCAGACCGATGGCGGCGAAGTCGATGCGGTGCTGCGTCGGCTCGACCAAGTGCCGTGGTGGAGCCGCGGTCTGGCGATCCTATTGTTCCGGCGCGAGCGCCGCGCGCTCGCCACTGCGGGCCGGCTCGGCATCGCGCCGCCGCTGTTGTTTGCCGGACGCCAGGCGCTGGTGCGCGGCTGGATCGATGGCGTGCCGCTGCATATCGCCAAGCCTCACGGCGACGCCGCTTATTTTCGTTCCGCCAAGGCGGCGCTGCGCACGCTGCATCGCGCCGGCATAAGCCATAACGACCTCGCCAAGGAGCAAAACTGGCTCTATGGCGGCGGCCGCGCCTATCTGACCGATTTCCAGCTCGCCTCGTGTTTCCGCCGCGACAGCGTGCTGTTTCGCATCGCGCGCTACGAGGATTTGCGGCATCTTTTGAAACACAAACGCCGCTACGCGCCCGAAGCCCTCACCGCCGCCGAACGCCGCGTGCTGGCGCGCAAGAGCTTTATCACCCAGGCGTGGATGGCGACCGGCAAGAAGGTCTATTACGCCATCACGCGCGGGCTCAATGTCACCGACCGCGAGGGCCGCGGCCTGCGCTTCGTCCGCGAGGCGCCCGAGATCGCCGCGCGTCTGCGCACGCACCCGCAGGTCAACGACGTGGCGATCGTGCCGTTTCCGGACCGCCGCGCCGGCACCGGCCTTTATGCTTTTGTCGAAGGCAATGCGACCGACCGCGAGCTGCTCGATTTTCTCGGCGCCAAGGGGCCCGAGCATCTCCAAATCGTCGATGCGTTGCCGCGCGATCCGCAGGGCGAGGTGCGCAGCGAAATCCTCGAGCTCGTCGCCATGAACCAGCTCGACCTCATCGCGCCATTGATCAAGACCGACGCCGAGCGCGCCATCGTCGGCCGCATCGTGTCGGAGCGGCGCAATCTGCGCGATCGCTTCGCGTTCTGATTTTTTTCAGCCGGCGATGCGCGCCGGATTGCGCGCGGCGCGCCAGATCAGCCATTGCCGCCGCCACGGCGACAGCTCGGCTGGCGCAAATGGATCGCCGCGCGCCAGGCGATCGAGCGACGGCCGAACCAGCGCGACCGGGAGAAAAGCCGGCAACGCGGCGTCGGGCAGCGCCGCCATCTGTTGGTGAGCCGCAAGAAGATGACGGCGGGCGACATCCTGCAAGTCCACGAATACGGCGCGAAGATTTTTCGAGGATTTGCCGGCGAATATGTCTTGCGGCTCGACTCCATGACCCTCAAGCAACTCGAGCGGGACGTAGAGCTGTCGCCGCGCGGCGTGCAGGGGAAATGCCCGAAGGAGGCCGGCGATCACGTAGGCAATTCCGGCAGGATTTGCGACCGGCTCCGTCACATCCCCGTCAACACCGGCTAGAATGTGTGCCGCGAGCGCGAGCAGCGTCGACGATGTTTTCCGTGCATAGACTTCAAGGTCGGCGAGCCGCGCCATCGGGTCGTCGTAGAGATCGAAATGGCGGGCATCGAGCAGAGCCGTCAGCATCGGCACCGTGGGCCGATGGCGTTCGATCACCGTGAGAAGCGCGGACGCCACCGGATTGGCGGCAGCCTCTTCGGCCCGCTCGCCGTTGACCACCTCGCTCCACCATTGCAGGCGGATTTCGCCGGGCAGCGGCTCGCGCGCCACCTCACGTACCCGCGCTGCCTCGACGTTGAAGGCATAGAGCGCGTGCAGCGCGCCGCGATGCTGCGCCGGCGCGAACAGCGAGCTGAGAAAGCGGTCGCGATCGGCGGTCCGGACCAGCTCGGCGCAATAGGCAAAGGCATCCTGCATCGCGGAACTCTAGCAGGATCAATCGATCGCGATCAGGCCCGCGCCGACGCGGCGGTTCTCCATCAGCATGACGTTATAGGTGCGCACCGCCGGCCCGGTGGCCATGGCATCGGCCGAAATGTGCGCGTCGCGAAAGCGTGTTCGCAGGGCCTCCGGCATGATCCAGGGCGCAGCGCCGGTGCCGAGGACGAAAAAATCGAGAAGCTCGGCGCGGGCAAAGACCTGCGCCAGCGACTCTGCCGTCAATTCGGCAGGAGCCGCCACCGGCCAAGCCCAGATGCCGTCGGGCAGACACAGCAACGAGCCGCGGTGCGACATGCCGGCGAAGCGAAAACCGCCGCCGCCATGGGCATCGATCAGCGCCTGGCGCGGCAGATGCGGCGCCTCCACTAGCGGCGCGCCCTCGTGCGCTGGGGCGGCGCAGCCGCCGCCTTTGGCGCTGGCGGCGGTTCGGGCTCTTCGGCACCGCCTTCCATGCGGTTGGCGCCAACGCCGAGATAGATCAGGATCGGCGAGGCGATGAACACCGACGTATAGGTGCCGACCAGCACGACGCCGAACATCATGGTCGCCGTAAAACTGTGGATCGCCTGGCCGCCGAACAGCAGCAAGGCCAACAGCGAAATCGCCACGGTCAGATGGGTCACGATCGAGCGCGACAGCGTGGCGTTGATCGAGACGTTGAGCAGGTCGGGCATCGACATGCGCTTATAGCGGCGCAGCATTTCCCTGATGCGATCGTAGATCACCACCGTGTCGTTGAGCGAATAGCCCAGAATGGTGAGCAGCGCGGCGATGCTGGTGAGGTCGAAATCGATGTGGGTCAGCGACATGAAGCCGACGGTGAGCACCAGATCGTGCACGTTGGCGATCATGGCGCCGAGCGCGAACTGCCACTCGAAGCGGAACCACAGATAGATCAGGATCGCGCAGATCGCCAGCACAAGCCCGATGGTGCCGTAGGCGAGCAGCTCGGTGGAGACGCTTGGTCCGACCACTTCGACGCGCCGATAATCGACCTCGTCGCCCAGCGCTTCGCGCACCTTCTGCACCGCCGCCTGCTGCGCCTCGTCGCCGCCGGGCTGCTCGGAGATGCGGATCAGCACGTCGTTGGGCGCGCCGAACTCCTGCAGCTGAAAGTCGCCGAGCTTGAGCTCGCCGATGGTGGCGCGCATCTTGGAGAGATCGGCCGGTCCGGCCTTGGTCTGCACCTCCATCAGGGTGCCGCCGACGAAATCGATGCCGAAATTCAGCCCATGGAAGAAGTAGAGCGCGATCGCCGCGATCGACAACAGCGCCGATATCGGAAAGCTGATGCGCCGGAAGCGCATGAAATCGAATCGGGTGTCGTCGGGAACAATGCGAAGGAGGCGCACGTGATCTCTTTCAAAAAATTAGATGGGAACCGTGCGCGGCCGCCACATCCGCACCCAATAGGCCACGATCAGACGGGTCAGCGTGAAGGCGGTGAACAGGCTGGTGAGAATGCCGATGCCGAGCGTCACGGCAAAGCCGCGCACCGGCCCAGTGCCGATATAGAACAGCACGGCGGCGGCGATGAAGGTGGTGATGTTGGAGTCGAGGATGGTGGCGAGCGCGCGGGAAAAGCCGGCGTCGATCGCATTGATCGCGCTGCGGCCGCCGCGCACCTCCTCGCGGATGCGTTCATAGATCAGCACGTTGGAATCCACCGCGATGCCGACCGTGAGCACGATGCCGGCGATGCCGGGCAAGGTCAGCGTGGCGCTCAACAGCGACAGCACGCCGAAGATCATGGCGATGTTCACCGCCACCGCGATATTGGCGAACAGCCCGAACAAGCCATAGGTCGCGAACATGAAGACGATGACCAGCGCCGCGCCGGCATAAGCGGCGTGCTCGCCGGCGGTGATCGAATCCTGGCCGAGGCCGGGCCCCACCGTGCGCTCCTCGATGATGGTCAGCGGCGCCGGCAGCGCGCCGGCGCGCAGCAGGATGGCGAGGTCGTTGGCCGACTGCACGGTGAAATTCCCGGAAATCTGCCCGGAGCCGCCGAGGATCGGCTCGCGGATCACCGGCGCCGAGATCACCTTGTTGTCGAGCACGATGGCGAACGGCTTGCCGACATTGGCCTGGGTCGCTTCGGCGAATTTGCGCGCGCCGGACGAATTGAAGCGGAAGCTGACGATCGGCTCGCTGGTGCGCTGATCGAATCCGGGCTGGGCGTCGGTCAAGTCGGCGCCGGAGACCAGCACGCGTTTCTCGATCAGATATTTGGCGCCGCCCTCGCCGTCGAGAACCTCCGAGTCCGCGGGCGGGCGCGACTGCGCCGCCTGCTCCGCCGGCATCGACTGATCGACCATGCGGAAATCGAGCTTCGCGGTCGTGCCGATGACGCTTTTGAGCCGCGACGGGTCCTGCAGGCCCGGCACCTGCACCAGGATGCGGTCGATGCCTTCGCGCTGAATGGTCGGCTCGACCAGGCCGAGCTCGTTGACGCGCCGCTCGATGATCTGGATCGATTGATCGACCGCCTGGCGGATGCGCTCGGTGAGCGCAGGGTCGGTCGGCGTCAGCGTGATGAGGCCGGCATTATTCGTCACGTCGATACTGCGCTGGCCCGACGCGCCGAGGATGCCGGACAGCGGCGTCGACAGTTCGCGCAGCTTGGCGAGCGCGTTGTCCATGTCGGTGTCGCGCGTGATGTGCACCTGCACGCTGTTGCCGACGATGGCGCGGCCGGTGAATTGAATGCGCGCCTGGCGCAGCACGCGCAGCACGTCGTCGCTGAGCGATTGCAAACGCTCCTTGCGCACGGCGCCGGCATCGACCTGGAGCAACAGATGCGAGCCGCCCTGCAGATCGAGGCCGAGCACGACGCGGCGCTGCGCCCATTCCGGCCAGCGCTTCACGGTGCTCTCGGGGAAGAAATTCGGCACAGCACACAGGCACACGACAAATGCCATGAGCAGTATAGCCGCCGCCTTCCACCGCGTGAAAAACAACATGGGCTTCGCTATTCCTCGTTACGTCGCAGCCGCGGTCAGCTCGCGCTGTCGTCCTTCACCGGCTCGCCCTTGACGCGCACTTCGCTGATCATCGAGCGCATCTGCCGCACCCGCACGCCGTCGGCGATCTCGACCTCGACCTGGTCGTCGTCCACCACCTTGGTGACCTTGCCGACGAGACCGCCATTGGTCACCACGTTGTCGCCGCGGCGCAGCGCCTTGACCATCTCCTGGTGCCGCTTCACCCGCTGCTGCTGCGGCCGCAGGATCAGGAAATACATGATCACGATGATCAATATCAGCGGCATGAACTGCATGATCATGCTGCTTGAATCGCCGCTGAGCCCGAACGGAAGGCCTTGCGCGAATGCGGGCGTAATCAACATTGCTCCTCCGGGGGGCCATTTTGCGGCGCGCCAGCCTTTTCGAAGAACGGCCGATTTAGCGCGCGAAATCGCGCGGACTATAGCCGCCGTTGGCCCAATTGCAACGCTTGCCGGGGTTCCCCCGTCCCGCTAAGGGAAAGCGCAAATCGGTGGAAATATGGCTCGTTCTCCCTCGCATTCCAGAAAGAAAGCAACAAAGCAGCCGGTTCGCGGCAAAGCCGCACAGCGTCTGGCCGGCGACGGCGGCGGCGAAATCCTCGGCCGCATCGCCGCAGCGCTGGAACGGCTGGCGCCTCAAGCACCGGCAGCGCCGGATTTTGCCGCAGCCGAAGCATTCGTCTGGTACCCGGAAGGGCGAAAACTCGCCGCCGTGCGCCGCGTCAACCGGGTCGAGATGTCGCTCCTCAAAGGCATCGACCGGGTGCGCGATCTGTTGATCGAGAACACCGAACGCTTTGCCCGCGGCTTGCCGGCGAACAATGCGCTGTTGTGGGGCGCGCGCGGCATGGGCAAATCGTCGCTGGTCAAGGCGGCCCATGCGGCGATCGGCTCAGCGCATCCGGCCGCCGGATTGAAGCTGATCGAAATCCACCGCGAGGACATCGAGTCGCTGCCGGAGCTGATGGGAATTCTGCGCGGCGTGCCGCAGCGCTTCATCGTGTTCTGCGACGATCTGTCGTTCGACGCCGAGGACACCTCCTACAAATCGCTCAAGACCATGCTCGAAGGCGGCATCGAAGGCCGGCCGGAGAACGTCATCTTCTACGCCACCTCGAACCGCCGCCATCTGATGGCGCGCGACATGGTGGAGAACGAACGCTCGACCGCCATCAATCCCGGCGAGGCGGTCGAGGAAAAGGTTTCGCTGTCGGATCGCTTCGGGCTGTGGCTCGGCTTCCACCGCTGCAGCCAGGACGAATATCTCGCCATGGTCGACGCCTATGTGGCCCGCTACTGCGTACCCATCGACGCCGCCGAGCTGCGCCGCGAAGCGCTCGAATGGGCGACGACGCGCGGCGCGCGCTCAGGCCGGGTCGCTTGGCAGTATGTGCAGGATCTCGCTGGGCGGTTAGACGTGAGGATGGGCGACGGACGACGGACGACAGAGGACGGATAAGGAAGAATCTGGACGGAAGACGAAAAAGAAAAAATCTATCTGTCGTCCGTCGTCTGTCCTCCGTCGTCCCTTCCCGGAGCTTTACGCCCCATTCAAGTACTGCGACGGATCCACCGGCGTCGAGC
Source organism: uncultured Alphaproteobacteria bacterium (assembly GCA_963756245.1). GTDB lineage: Bacteria > Pseudomonadota > Alphaproteobacteria > Rhizobiales > Xanthobacteraceae > BOG-931. Next base: position 19,921 of record CAVWOI010000014.1, on the reverse strand, counting down.
CTTTGCGGATTTCGAAGTGAAGCTGCGGCGATGTCACGCTGCCGGTCTGGCCGGAATGCGCGATCACCTGGCCGCGTTTCACCGTTTCGCCGCGCTTGACCAGGATATCGCTGGCGTGGGCGTAGGCGGTGACAAAGCCGTTTGAGTGACGCACCAGCACCAGGTTGCCGTAGCCTTTGAGCTCGTTGCCCGCATAGGCAACGACGCCATCCTCGGCCGCCTTGACCGGCGTGCCTTCGGGCACCGAGAGATTGATGCCGTCGTTCTGCAGCCCGTTCGGCGTCGGCCCGAAACTGGCGATGACGCGGCCGCGCACCGGCCAGCGGAAGCTCGGCAGCCCCCCTGCGGGCTCCGCGGTCTTGATCGTGCTTTCCTGCGCGGGCGCCTCAGGCGTGGCGACTCGCGCGCTGTGCGGCGATTCCGCGGTCGCGAGGCTTGGGCCGGGCGGCGGCGCGACCTGGGCCTGGGCGCGCGGCGCAACCGGCGCGCCCGGCTGCATGCCCGGAATGATGATGCGCTCGCCGACCTTCACCATGGTATCGGGGCGAATGTTGTTGGCCGTAGCCAGCACCATCACCGACTTGCCGTAGAGCCGCGCGATGCTGTGCAGCGTCTCACCCGGTGCCACGACATGCATGCCCGAGGCCGGCGCCAGCGCGGTGCGCGGCGCGCCGACCGGCATGCCCGGTGCGGTCGAGGCGATCCGCGTTGTCGGCGGCGCGTAAGCCGCAGCCGTTGGCATGCGGCGCGGGATCACCAGGTGTTCGCCCGGACGCACCATGGCGGGGCTGGTGATGTTGTTGGCCTGCATGATGGCCGAGACCGGCACGCCATGCTGGCGCGAAATCATCTCCAGCGTCTCGCCGGGCGCCACCGTGATGGGCGTGCCGCCTTCCCAGGTCCAGGTGGGCGGCGGCGGCGCGGCCACCAGTGAACCGGTGACCTCGGAATTGGGTTGATATGACGCCATGCCCTGGCCGCCGCCGGAAGACCCTTGCGGCGCCGCACCGGCCAAATGCGGCAACGGCCGGCTATCGACGTGGCCTGCCGGCGTGCTCTGCGGGATCGAGCCTGTGGTGTCGTTGCGCGAGGAGCTATTGGAGCCGAAAATATCGGAGAAGCGACTGGAGTCGCTGCTGCAACTCGCGGCGCCCAAGCCGATTAATGAAACGGCAACTATACGCGGCCACAAGGCCGACCGACGCGACGCGCACATGATGGACCCGCCCGCACGCAACACTTACTAGCGGGCGAATAAACTACGTTGCGGTAAACAGGCCTTTAAGCGTTTGCGCGCGGCTTTAAGATAATTGGCACTGTGGCCCCGGCGCTACAACTCCCGCGCCTGTCCGGGCAACAGCGGCACGAATCTCACGGCGATGAGATCTTCGCGCGTCAGCGTGCCGTCCGCCATCTTGGTTAATTTGACGATGTATTGCGTGCCGTTGCGCGGCCCGAGCGGCAGCACCAGCTTGCCGCCCTCGCCGAGCTGCTCGATCAGCGCCTTGGGGATGTCTTCCGCCGCGGCGGTGACGATGATGCGGTCGAACGGCGCGCGCTCCGGCGCGCCCAAAAATCCGTCGCCGGCGAGAATGGTGACGTTGCTGTAGCCGAGCGTCTTGAGGCGCTCGCGGGCGACGTCGGCCAATGTCCGGTAGCGCTCGATGCTCACCACGTCGCGGGCGATGCGCGACAGCACCGCCGCCTGATAGCCCGAGCCGGTGCCGATCTCGAGGACGCGGTGCGTCGGCGCGAGCTCCAATTGCTCGGTCATGTAGCCGACCACGTAGGGCTGGCTGATGGTCTGGCCGCAGGCGATCGGCAGCGCCTGATCGGCATAGGCGCTGTCGGTGAATTCGGCGGCGACGAAATATTCCCGCGGCACCTCGTCCATGGCGCGCAGCACCGCCTGGTCGGTGATGCCGCGCCGGCGCAGCGCCAGCTGAAATCCCATGCGTTCGACGTCGGCGGCTTGGACTGCGGCCACAATGACCTCGCCTTATGACCGTGCGGTAAAACCTTCTACCACTATGGCGGCGGCTCTTATACTGTGCCGCGGTGACCGCGGTTCGGGCCGGCGCTGGCCGAAAGCAAAATTTCGCCTGAGTCTAGGGAACTGATCGCAATTCACGGCGTTACGAGCACGCGATAAAGTCAGCTCTATCGGGCGGCACGGGGAAAAAATGGCGTCAGAAGTGCAGGCAGGCCGGCGGGTCCTCGTCGTCGAGGACGAATTGATGATTCGCATGCTGCTCGACGGCATGCTCTCGGACATCGGCTACACTATGACGGCGGAAGCCGGCGCGCTCGACGAGGCCATGGCGCTGGCGCGGCAGGAAGATTTCGATATCGCGATCCTCGACGTCAACCTGCACAGTGAGCCGATCACGCCGGTGGCCGAAATTTTGACCCAGCGCGGATTGCCGTTCGTGTTTGCCACCGGCGCCGACCTGCGCGGCGTGCCGCAGGCCTACCGTTCGCACCCGACCTTGCAGAAGCCCTTTCGGGTTGAGGCGCTCGAGCGGGCCTTGCAGGCCGTCGCGCCGAAGCCGGCGAGCGCCTGAGATTGTCATGCTCCGCGAAGGCGGAGCATCCAGTAATCGCCATCGTCGCGCGGTGACTACTGGATCATCCGCCTGCGCGGATGATGACAGGGATTATTCGAACAGCTTGGCGAACTTGGTCACCGTGGGCTCGTCGGTGAGATCGAGCTTGAGCGGCGTCACCGCGATGCAGCGCTCGTCGAGCGCGGCGAGGTCGGAACCGTCCGGCGCCTTGGTGAAATTCTGGCGCACATAGGCGATCCAGTAATACGGATTGCCGCGGCCGTCGGCGCGCTTGTCGATATGCAGCCGCTCCTGGCGGCGGCGCCCCTGCGTCGTCACAGCGATGCGCTTGACCTCGCCCGGCGCGCAATCGGGAAAATTGACATTGATCAGCACATCGCTCGGCATGCCTTCGGCCAGCACGCGGCGGATGATGTCGGGCGCGAACTTGAGGCTGGTTTCCCAATGCGGCGGCTGGCCACTGCGCGATTTATAGGCTTGCGACAGCGCGATGGAGGGAATGCCGAGCACGGTGCCTTCCATGGCGCCGGCGATGGTGCCGGAATAGATCACGTCCTCACCGGCATTGCGGCCGCGATTGACGCCCGAGAGCACCAGATCGGGATCGTGGCCGTTGAGCAGATGGCGCGCGCCCATGATGACGCAATCGGTCGGCGTGCCGCGCACCGCGAAGCGGCGCTCCCCGATCTGGCGCAGCCGCAGCGGATCGTTGAGTGACAGCGAATGCGCGACGCCGGACTGATCGTATTCCGGCGCCACCACCCAGACGTCGTCGGACAGCAGGCGCGCGATCTTCTCGCAGACGTCGAGCCCTTCCGCGTGGATGCCGTCATCGTTGGTGACAAGGATGCGCATCACTTCTCGATCTTTTTCATGCCGCCCATATAGCCTTGCAGCACGTCGGGCACCGCAATTGAGCCGTCGGCCTGCTGATAGGTCTCCATCACCGCGATCAGCGCGCGGCCGACGGCGACGCCGGAGCCGTTGAGCGTGTGCACATGACGCACGACGCGGCCCTCCTTGGTGCGATACCGCGCATTCATGCGCCGCGCCTGAAACTCGCCGCAGATCGAGCACGACGAAATCTCGCGGTACATGTTTTGCCCGGGCAGCCATACTTCGATGTCGTAGGTCTTTTGTGACGCAAAGCCCATGTCGCCGGTGCTCAAAAGCATGACGCGATAGTGCAGATCGAGCCTTTTCAAAACCTCCTCGGCGCAAGCGAGCATGCGCTCGTGTTCGTCTTTGCTCTGCTCGGGCGTGGTGATGGAGACTAGCTCGACCTTGGTGAACTGATGTTGCCGCATCATCCCGCGCGTGTCCTTGCCGGCAGCACCCGCTTCAAGGCGGAAGCACGGCGTGCAGGCGGTGAGCCTCATGGGCAATTGCGTTTCGTCGAGAATGGATTCTCGGACGAGATTAGTTAGCGGCACTTCTGCAGTGGGGATGAGCCAGCGACGATTTTGTTCGATTTTTCTGCTTGCAACATCGGCGAACCAATCTCCGTAATCGACCAGAAACTCCCTCATCCTTTTGCCCCGAGGGCGAAAGTCAATCTTAACAAGGGTCTTCCAGAAATCTTCGGTGGGCTCGGTTACCGAATTTTGCAGGGGGGAGAAATGACTCAACCATTCGGAGGCAGCCTTTTTCGGATAATTGCTCCGAACGAAATTCACTACCGCATTTGCTGATGCCGTATTTGAAATCTCGCGAACATTTTCCTTGTCAAACAAATTCAGAGAAATAGGAGAAAACTGGTCGTATTTGAACTTTGGTAGCTGCGCGGTTCCAAACATAGCATTGTCGTTCACCATCAAAGGGGGCGCGACTTCGGTATAATTGTGCGGTTCGCTGGTATGAACATCGAGCATAAACTGCCCGAGGGCGCGTTCGAGCCGCGCAAGACCCTTCTGCAGAACCACGAAGCGTGCACCGGAAAGTTTAGCCGCGGTCTCGAAATCCATCTGACCGAGCGCTTCGCCGAGATCGAAATGCTCCTTCGGCGCAAAGGTGTATTCGCATTTCCTACCAAATCGATGATGTTCGACGTTCTCCTTTTCATCCTTTCCATCTGGCACCTCCGGTGCAGCAAACGGAATATTCGGAATTTCCGCTAGCAGCTCGTTGAGTTCTTGTTCAATTTGTTTTTGCTTCTGTTCCAAGTTTTGGATTTTAGCCCTCAGAAGAATTAAATTGTCACGCAATGCTGCCTCGGCGTTCGTCACTCCAGCGCGCTTTGCCCTTCCAATCTCCGCAGAAATTTCATTCCGCTGCTGTTGGCTTTTCTCCAATTCAGCAATTACTGACCGTCTCTGATCATCAAGAGTAATCAGCCTCTCAGAAGAATACTTTTGGCGTTCTTCGTCGCTTAAACATCGCCGTACCAAGGCGTAATCGAAGGCGCTAGGATTGTCGCGGATGGAGCGGATATCATGCATCGCTTACACTCAAGACGTGGATGCCCGGGACGAGCCCGGGCATGACGAATCAATTACCCGAACGATACGCCTTATTCACTCCGCCGGCTTGGCCGCCGCCGCGGCGGCCGCTTTGGCGCGTTCGGCGGCGTGGCGCTTTTCGACCATCTTTACCGACCAGACCGAGCCCTCGTAGAGGGCGAGCAGCGGCAGCGCAAGCGACATTTGGCTCAAGATGTCAGGCGGGGTGAGGACCGCGGCGATGACGAAGGCGATGACGATGAAATAGCGGCGCTTGGCCTTGAGCTGGTCGGAGGTGATGATGCCGACGCGGCCGAGCAGCGTGAGGATCACCGGCAGCTGGAAGGCGATGCCGAAGGCCAGCATCAGCTTCATCATCAGCGAGAGATAGTCCTCGACCTTGGGCAGAAGCTCGATGGTCGCCTGCCCCGGCCCGCCCATCTGCTGCATGCTGAGCGAAAACCGCGCCAGCATCGGCCAGACCACGAAATAGACCACCATCGATCCCATCAGGAAGAACACCGGCGTGGCGACCAGGTACGGCAGGAAGGCCTGCTTCTCGTTGCGGTAAAGGCCGGGCGCAACGAACATATAGATCTGCGTGGCGATCACCGGGAACGCGATGAAGGTGCCGCCGAAGGCCGCGATCTTGAGCTGCACGACGAAATATTCGAGCAAGCCCGTATAGATGAATTTCGAATTCTCCGGGCCGGCGACCCACACGTATGGCCAAGTGAGAATGTTGTAGATCTGCTTGGCGAAGAAGAAGCAGCAGATCATGGCGATGACGAATGCAGCCGCCGCCTTGATCAGCCGCGAGCGCAGCTCGATCAGGTGGTCCATCAGCGGCGCCTTGGTCGCCTCGATCTCCTTCTCTTCGTCTTCTTGGCTCATGCCGGACGTTCCATGTTGTCCGGTTGCGCGGTCTCCGCGGCGGGCTCGGTCTTGCCGGGTTCGCTCTTATCGGGTTCGCTCTTGGCCGGCTCCGCGCCGGCAGGCTCGAGGTCGCTGCCTTCCACCGCCGCGACGGGCGCCGCGACGGGCGGCGCGATTTCGGCGGCGGGATCGCTCACGGCCAGGCCGCCGTCGAGCGGCGGTTCGGCTTTCGGCTCGGGCTTGGCTTCGAGCGAGCGCTCGATATCCTTGCCGGCGGTTTCGAGGTCAGAGCGCACGTCCTTGAGCGGATCGAAACTCTTCACGTCATGGGCAAGATCGTCGACCTGCTTCTTCAGGTCGGCCATCTCGGCCTCGCGCATCGCTTCCTGGAACTGGTTCTGAAAGTCGGCCGCCATGCCGCGGACCTTGCGGGTGTACTGCCCGAGCGTGCGCAACACGCCGGGAAGCTCCTTCGGCCCGATCACGATCAGCGCCACGACGCCGATCAGCAGGAACTCGCTCCAACTAATGTCGAACATGAAAACTCTCCGGACGCCTCGACCGCCCGCTGCCTGCCTGGCAGGCCGCGGCGATCGGCGCGAGGGCGCGGCGAGCGCTTAGACCTTGCTCTCGGACTCGGCGCGCCGCTTCATGTCGGCGGCGGCCTGATGATCGATGGTCTTGAGCGGCGCGTCGGACTTGGGCGCTTCCACGGTCTCGTCCTCGGTCATGCCCTTCTTGAAGGCTTTGATGCCCTTGGCGACGTCGCCCATCATGTCCGAAATCTTGCCGCGGCCGCCGAAGACCAGAAGCAGCACGGCGCCGACCACCAACCAATGCCAGATGCTCAATGAGCCCATGAAAACCTCCGTCCGCAACGGCACCGCCACCTTGGGCCCGCGGCAACATGTCGATTTCGCCAGAACCTAGGCGCCAAGGACGGCAAAAACAAGCACAGCCGGAATGCCCAACGGCCGCAGGGTGAATCCGCTTCCTTCCCCGCTATCGCGGGGCCGGATGATTTATTCCTCGCTGCGGCCAGCGGGCGGAACGAGGCCGAGGTCGAGATCGCCCGGTTCGAGCGGGTCTTCGTCGTCGCGCAGCGCCGGATCGTCGGACGGCACCGGAACGCTGAAGCCGGAGGGCAGCGACGGCTCGATCAGGCCGGCGCCCTTGAGCTCGTCGAGGCCGGGCAGGTCGTTGAGCGCCTCCAGCCCGAAATGCGACAGGAACGCCTCATTGGTGCCGTAGGTCACCGGGCGGCCCGGCGCTTTGCGGCGGCCGCGCAGCCTGATCCAGCCGGTTTCGAGCAGCACGTCGAGAGTTCCCTTCGACGTGGTGACGCCGCGGATGTCCTCGATCTCGGCGCGCGTCACCGGCTGGTGATAGGCGACGATGGCGAGCGTCTCGATGGCGGCGCGCGACAATTTGCGCGTCACGGTCGCTTCGTGGGTCAGAAGCCAGGCGAGATCGCTCGCGGTGCGCAGCGTCCATTTGCCGGCGACGCGAATGAGGTTCACGCCGCGCGGCTCGTACTCTTTCTGCAATTGCGTCAGCAATGCGCGCACGTCGACGCCGGCCGGGAGGCGCTTGGCCAAGACTTTTTCGTCGAGCGGGCCCTCGGCGGCGAACAGCAAGGCTTCGAGAATGCGCAGCTCTTCCGCGCGCTCGGTTTCCCTGTCCTTGTCTCCGACGATCACACGCATCTCCGCTACATTCCCCATTGCGCCGGCTCCTCTTACCCATTCCCCGTTTCGGCGGCCGCGGCCACGCCGCCGTCTTCCGTCTTCTGCCGCTTGCGCACGTAAAGCGGCGCAAAAGCCGCGTGCTGGTTCAGCTCGAGATGGCCTTCGCGCACCAGTTCCAAGGTCGCGGCAAAGCTCGATGCCATAACCGTCGCCTTCATCAACGGCTCCACCAGATATTCGGCCAAATATTGATCGAGCGGGCTCCATTCCATGGAGAGGCCGATCAGCCGTTCCAGCGCTTCGCGCGCTTCGGCGAGCGACCACACCGTGCGCTTGGGCATGCGGACGAAGGAGCGCGCTTGGGTCTGCCGCCGGCCGGCATAGGCGGTGAGCAGGTCATAAAGTGTCGCCGACCATTCCGGATGTTTTATCTCGGCGATCGGCTCGGGCGCGCCGCGCGGGAACACTTCGCGGCCGAGCTGCGGCCGGTTGAGCAGTTGCTCGGCGACATTGCGGATGGCTTCGAGCCGGCGCAGCCGTTGCGCCAGCGCGTTGGCCATGTCTTCGGCGCTGAGCCCATCGGGCGCGTGCTGCTCGGGCAACAAGAGGCGCGATTTCAGATAAGCGAGCCACGCCGCCATCACCAGATAATCGGCGGCAAGCTCCAGGCGGAGCTTTCGCGCCGCGTCGATGAAGGCGAGATACTGGTCGGCGAGCGCGAGGATCGAGATTTTGGCGAGGTCGACTTTTTGCTGGCGGGCGAGCGTGAGCAACAGATCGAGCGGGCCCTCAAAACCCTCGACGTCGACCACCAGTGCCGGCTCATCGGTGGCGCGCTCCGGCAGCTCGCTCTCGAACTGGAAATCGTCGGCGTTCATGCGACCACCTCGGCCGGCGGCCAAATGCCTTTCATGAGACGAGCGAACTCGGCCCGGCCGGCGGCAACATCGAAAGGCGCCGCGGGGCGCTTGCTCGCGAGCGCAGCCGCCGCACGGCGCGCCGCCTCGCCGGCGAGCACGGGAGCGGTCGCGGCAACCGCGTGCATCTCGGCAAGCTCGCCGTTGCAATGCAGAACCATGTCGCAGCCGGCGGCGATTGCCGCGCCAGTGCGCTCCGACAGCGAGCCCGACAAGGCGCCCATGGAGATGTCGTCGCTCATTAAAAGGCCCCGAAAGCCTATCGAATCACGAATCACGCCGCCCACTATAGCGGCCGATAAGGTGGCCGGCGCCACCGGGTCGATGGCGCTGAACACAACATGTGCGGTCATGCCGAGCGGCAGGCCGGCCAGCGGCCGGAAAGCAGCAAAATCGGTCGCGTCCAAGGTCGCCCGGTCGGCCGTGACCACCGGCAGCCGTTTATGGCTGTCCGCCGTGGCGCGACCATGGCCGGGGATATGCTTGAGCACCGGCAGCACGCCACCGTCCGCGAGCCCCTCGGCAATCGCGCCAGCGATGGCCGCCACCTTGCCCGGTTCCGTGCCGTAGGCGCGGTTGCCGATCACCGCGTCGGACCCCGGCACCGGCACATCGCCGAGCGGCAGGCAATCGACGTCGATGCGGAGGTCGGCCAGATCGCTGGCGATCAGCCGGGCGCCTAGCCGCGCCGCCGCAAGGCCGCTGTCGCGATCCCGGTCGTAGACCGCGCCGTAGGCCGCGCCCGGCGGGTATTTTGGCCAATGCGGCGGGCCGAGGCGCTGCACCCGGCCGCCCTCCTGGTCGATCAGGACCGGGGCATCGCGGCCGACAGCACTACGGAACTCGCCGATCAGCCGACGCAACGGGTCGGGACCAACGATATTCCGGGCAAAAACGATGAGACCCCAGGGTTCCGCTTCGCGGAGGAACTGCCGTTCCTCATTGGTCAGCGCAGGCCCCGCAACGCCGGTGATGAAGGCGCGCATGAGCGCCGATTAGCCCGCGCCGAACACGAGGGTCAAGCGCGTGGCGGCTAATTCTTCTGGACGATGCAGCTGCCGCCGGCGGCCTTCAAATTGCTGCACATGGCCGCGGCCGCCTCCGAGGAGGCGAAGGGGCCGACCAGGGCGCGGTAGAACGTGCCTTTTTCGAGGTCGGCACGATGGATCATCGGCTGGCGACTGCCGAGCTGGCTGGGGAATTTGGCCTGGAGCGCCCTGAACTCGGTCTGGGCCTCGGCCTCGCTCCGCTGCGAGGTGACCTGGACCGCATAGCCCCCGGCCGCCGGCGCGGTGACAGGTGCTGTGGCGACCGGGGCTGTGGCGACCGGGGCGCTGGGTGCCTCCGTCCGTGCCACGTGGGAGCGCGGCGGCGGCTCCGCAGCCGGTGCCGGCGCTGCCCCTTGGGCGACCGGGACGATGGCGAGCGGCGCGTTGCCGCCGCCCTTGGGGGCTGTTGTCCTGGCGGGCGCTTCCGCCTTCGGCCGCGCTGCCGGCCCAGGGGCGGCAGGCGCCGGCGCTGCATTAGCGTTGCCGACCTGATCCGAGCGAATGGTGACAGTGTGGACCTTCTTGGGCTCGCCGCCTGACCCGGCCAACGGTGCCGCAGGCGGTTGCCCGGGCGCGCCGACCTTTGGCGGCGCGGACGGCATCGCCTGAGCCGCGGACGGCGCGGGTGCAACGGCGGTGGGTGAGCCGGCCGGGACAGCACCCGGCGCCGGCAGCACCGGAATTGTCGAAACCACGCGCGGCGGCGCATTCGGCGGCTGGATCGCCACCGGCTGCTCCTCGCGCGATACCAGTTTTTCGGGCGAACCTGATGTCGCCGCACCTGCCGGGTTCGACGCCGCGGTTTGGGCATCGCTGCGGTTGGGCACGATCTTGTTCGGAGCGTCGTTCGCCTTGATCACTGGCGGCAGCGACGGCGCCAAAATCGCGCCGCCGAACATCGAACGATAAGCAAAAGCGCCACCGGCGCCGATCATGACCAGGCCCACCATGGCCAAAACCACCACGAGGCCGCTGCGCCGAGGCTTGCTGGACGTTCCATCATCATAGTCTTCGGCGTAGTCCGACTGACGTTCGTCGTCCCATTGCTCGTCGGTCTCGTATTCATCGTCATGAGCGCGCGGTGCTAACGCCGCCGGCTGCCGGACTACGGGTGGCAGCGGCGCGTCGTCGTCGCGGTAGCGCTTATCGTACGGTCTCTGATCATCATGCGGATCGTCGTCGCGATAGCGAGGTTCGTGAGCTCGCTCATCGTCGCGGGAATCGTCGTAATGATCCGCGGGCTCGGCATAATGGCCGGCGATCGGCGGCGCGCGCTCCTCGTCGTCCTCATAACGCTCATGGGCGCCCTCTTGGGCGCGGTCGGACGGATAGGGCTCAGGAAGCCGCGGCTGGACGTAACTCTCCTCCGCATACTGCTCCGGCGCGTCCGGCGCGGCGTAGCCGTCATCGGCCACCCAATCGCGCTGGGCCGGAGGCAGCGGTTCATCCAGCGTCTCTACGACATTGCGTCTTGGGTCGGTTCTTGGGTCGGTTCTTGGGTCGGTTCTTGGGTCGGTTCTTGGATCGCGATCGAATTGATTGACCCGGTTGCTCTGGCCGATGATGCGCGCCAGCTCGGCGAGCGGATCGCGCGCGGCGTCGCTCGTCGGATCGACGTCCTCGCGCGTCAGCGAGTCGCGGCTACGGAAGGTGCGAAAATTGTTGTCGGCCATCGAATTCGCCTCGGTCCAGGCGGTTACGCGATACTGGGCTGATTCCCCGTGGTCCGCACTCGGTACGTCTCGGACGGCACATCTCGAACGAACACATCTCGAACGAACACATCTCGAACGAAGCAGTGCGACTTACCGCATCTCGTTTGGCGCCTCGACCCCGAGCAGCGCCAGCCCCGACGAGAGAACGGTCACGACGCCTTGTACGAGCACGAGACGCGCCACAGTCATTTGTCGTTCATTTTGGATAATGAAACGTAAATGTGGCTTTGTATTGCCGAGCGTATAGAGTGCATGAAATTCGCTCGCCAAGTCAAAGAGATAAAAGGCAATTCGGTGCGGTTCGTGGGCCGCGGCCGCGGCCTCCACGACCCGCGGATAAAGCGCAATTTGCCGCATCAAGGCGAGTTCGGCTGGATCCGAGAGCCGCTCCAGCTCGGCGCCTTCGACCAAACTCTCGACTTCCTCCGGCAGGTCGGGAAACGCCGCCCGGGCATTGCGGAATATCGACTGGCCGCGGGCATGGCCGTATTGGACGTAGAATACCGGGTTGTCGCGCGACTGCTCGATCACCTTGGCGAGGTCGAAATCGAGCACCGCGTCGTTCTTGCGAAACAGCATCATGAAGCGCACGGCGTCGCGGCCGACTTCATCCACCACTTCACGCAGTGTCACGAACTCCCCTGCCCGCTTCGACATCGTGACCGGCTGGCCGGCGCGCAACAGCTTCACCAGTTGCACGACTTTCACATCAAGCTCGGCGGCGCTGTTGCCCTTCAGCGCGGCCACCGCCGCCTGCATGCGCTTGATGTAGCCGGCGTGGTCGGCGCCCCACACGTCGATCAGCGCATGAAAGCCGCGCTCCAGCTTGGAGCGGTGGTAGGCCATGTCCGACGCAAAATAGGTGTAGGAGCCGTCGGACTTCTTCAACGGCCGATCGACATCGTCGCCGAACTCGGTGGAGCGGAACAGCGTCTGCTCGCGATCCTCCCAGTCTTCGACCGGCGCGCCCTTGGGCGGCGGCAGGCGGCCGTCATAAACATAGCCGCGCGCGCGCAGCCATTCGATCGTTTCAGCGACCTTATCGACTGAACCTTCAGTGAGAGATTTCTCCCTAAAGAATTCGTCGTGTTTGATATTGAGCGCATCTAAATCCTCTCGAATGATGCGCATCATAGTCTTGATCGCGATTTCCCGGACAACCGGCAGCCATTCGCTTTCGGGGCGGCCAATCAGCGCGTCGCCATATTGTTCACCCACAACATAGGCTGCCTCTTTTACGTATTCGCCAGGATACAACCCTTCTGGAATTGCGCCGATATCTTCGCCCAGCGCCTCGCGGTAACGCAGGAATGTCGAGCGCGCGAGCACATCGACCTGAGCGCCGGCGTCATTGACGTAATATTCGCGCGTCACCTTGAAACCGGCGAAGGCAAGCAGGTTCGCCAAGGCATCGCCGAATACGGCGCCGCGGCCGTGGCCGACATGCATCGGCCCGGTCGGGTTCGCCGAGACATATTCGACGTTGACCGGAACGCCGCCGCCGTTATCGCCCGCGCCGTATCGCGCGCCCGATTGCACCGCGCCGCGCAGCGCCGCGTTCCAGGCGGCGGGCTTGAGCGTGAGATTGATGAAGCCCGGGCCGGCGACGTCGACCTTGGCGACGACAGCATCGGCGCGAAGTTTTTCGGCAATCGCCTCGGCAAGCTCGCGCGGCTTGCGGCCGGCGTCCTTGGCCAGCACCATGGCGGCGTTGGTGGCGATATCACCGTGCGCCGGATCGCGCGGCGGCTCGACGGTCACGCGCGATTGATCGACGCTGCCGGTCAGTACGTCGGCGGCCGCGCTGCGGACGCGATCGAGAATGTCGGCAAAAATGTTCTTTGTGGCCATGGTGCAAAGCGCCCTAAGCGCGCCGCGCGCCTAACGCAATTCAGGCGTCGTGTCAAAAAGCCGTTCGTGCTCGGCGAGCGCGAAACGATCGGTCATGCCGGCGATGAAATCGGCGATGCGGCGGGCGCGTAGCGCTTCTTCAAGGCCGTCGAGCCCCTCGCTCCATTCCGTCGGCAACTCGCCCGGATGGGCGCTATAGCGCGCAAACAGGTCGCGCACCACGGCCGCCGCCTGATCCATGACATGCATGACGCGAGCGTGGCGGTACATCCGGACTTTCAGGAAGCTCTTGATGGCGCGGTCGGCTTCCGCGGTCGCCGGCGAGAAGCCCGCGACCGACGCTTTGGCCTGGCGCACCTCGTCGGCGGTTTGCGGCGCCAGCGCGGCAAGCTTGCGGCTGGTTTCGGCGATGACGTCTTCGATCAATAAACCGATCAGCCGGCGGATCAGTTCGTGCACCTGGCGCCCGGCATCGAGCCCGGGATGCGTGGCCCTGACCTCGCCGATGATGCGGCCGGGCAACGCGACCGTGGCGATGTCGTCGAGATCGAACAATTCCGCGCGCAGCCCGTCATCGATGTCGTGGGCGTCGTAGGCGATGTCATCGGCAAAAGCGGCGATCTGCGCCTCCACGCTGGGAAAACTCCACAATTGCAAATCCTGCAGCCGCGAATAGTCCAAAATGGTCTCCGGGATGCCGTGCTTGCGGTAGGGACCGAGCGGCGTACCGTCGGGCGCGATGAGCGGGCCGTTGTGCTTGACCAGGCCTTCGAGGGTTTCCCAGGTGAGGTTGAGGCCGTCGAAGCTCGGGTAGCGGCGCTCCAGCGCGGTGACGACGCGCAAGGTCTGCGCATTGTGGTCGAAGCCGCCATAGGCCGCCAGGCAAGCATCGAGCGCGCGCTCGCCGGCGTGGCCGAACGGTGGGTGACCGAGATCATGGGCCAGCGCCAGCGCCTCGGCGAGGTCTTCGTCGACGCCGAGCGCCCGCGCCAGTGCCCGCGACACCTGGGTGACTTCGAGCGTATGGGTGAGCCGGGTGCGGTAGTGGTCGCCCTCGTCGAACACGAACACTTGCGTCTTGTGCTTGAGGCGGCGAAAGGCGGTCGAATGGATGATGCGGTCGCAGTCGCGGCGGAAGGCGCTGCGGCTCTTGCTGGCCGGCTCGCCGTGCAGCCGGCCGCGGCTTTGCCCCGGATCGCACGCAAAAGGCGCGCGGAATGTGCCATCCATCGCCATGATCGGCCCGGCTGCCGGCAATTGACCTTGCGTACCGGCGCACTTAACTATTCGGATGACGCCGTGGCAATCGCTGCTATTCCCGGCCGGAGATCATGACTATGGAAGCCACTATTGCGGAAGCGGGCGTCATCGTGACCGAACGGGCGGCGCGGAAGATCGGCGAGATCCTGCAAAAGGAGCCGGCCGGCACCATGCTGCGCGTCAGCGTCGAGGGCGGCGGCTGCTCGGGCTTTCAGTACAAGTTCGACACCGAGCGCGATCGCGCCGACGACGACATCGTCATCGAGAAGAGCGGCGCCACGGTGCTGATCGATCCGGTCTCGCTCAATTACATGGCCGGCAGCGAGATCGATTTCGTCGACGATCTGATCGGCTCGTCGTTCAAGATCAACAATCCGCAGGCCACCGCGTCCTGCGGCTGCGGCACCAGCTTCGCACTCTAAAATTCCAACTGCCCGTGCGCATTGCCACTTGGAATGTGAATTCGATCAAGCAGCGCACCGATTCCGCGCGCACCTGGCTTGCCGAGCGCAAGCCCGACATCGTTTGCCTGCAGGAAACCAAATGTGTCGATGACGCGTTTCCGCGCGACGCCTTCGAGTCGCTCGGCTACAACGTCGCCGTCCATGGCCAAAAAGCGTTCAACGGCGTGGCGCTATTGTCGCGATTTCCGTTCGACGAGGTCAACAACGGCCTGCCCGGCGACGCCAACGACGATCACGCCCGCTTCATCGAAGCGGTGGTGTCGACGGCGCAGGGCGCGCTGCGGGTCGCCAGCATCTACTTGCCCAACGGCAATCCGCCGGATACCGAGAAATACAGTTACAAGATCGGCTGGATGAAGCGGCTCTCCGCGTACGCCCGCGAGCGGCTGGCGCTCGAAGAGCCGCTGGTCATGGCCGGCGACTACAACGTTATTCCGACCGCGGCCGACGCCCGCAACCCGCAGGCCTGGACCGGCGACGCGCTGTTCCTGCCGCAGACGCGCGACGAATTCCGCGCGCTGGTGAATCTCGGCCTTACCGACGCGGTGCGCGCCACCAGCGACGATGCCGGCCTCTATACGTTTTGGGATTATCAGGCCGGCGCCTGGCAGAAGAACAACGGCATCCGCATCGACCACCTGCTGCTGTCGCCGCTCGCCGCCGACCGCCTCGCCGACGCCGGCATCGACCGCCACGTGCGGACCTGGGAGAAGCCGTCCGATCACGTGCCGGTGTGGATCGATCTGGATATTGCGGCGAAATAATCTTTGTAGATGGGGTAACGGGCCGGCGGCGGAGTAGCCGGACAGGCGGTCGTCCCTCAATCTGATGGTGTAGCGGAGTTGGGCGTGAGCCTGCTCCAAGCATCAACGAGGGACGACCATGGACCATTATGCAGGAATCGACGTGTCATTGGAATGCTCGAGCGTTTGCGTTGTGGATGGGGGCGGTAAGATCGTGCGCGAGGGCAAGGTTGCGAGCGAGCCTGAGGCGCTGATCGCCTATTTTGGCTCGCTGGGGCTGGCTGTTGTGCGGATCGGGCTGGAGGCGGGGCCATTGTCGCAGTGGCTTTACGCGGCGATGAAGGAAGCTGGTTTGGCGGTCGAGTTATTGGAGACCCGGCACGTGCGGACGGCGCTGGAGACGATGCCGGTGAAGAGCGATCGCAACGATGCGCGCGGTATCGCCCAGCTGATACGGCTGGGCTGGTTCCGGCCGGTTCATTGCAAGTCGATTGGTGCGCAGGAGACGCGGGCGGTGCTGACGGCCCGCAAGTTGGTGCAGTCGAAGCTTTTGGATGTTGAGAACAGTGTGCGCGGGATTTTACGCGGCTTTGGGCTCAAAGTCGGCCATACCACGAACCGGAGCTTCGCCGGACGGGTCGAGGACCTAGTGGTCAACCATGCGAGCCTTCACATGATCGCCGCGGCGCTGCTGTCTGTGCATGCGGTGCTGTTGCGCGAACTGAAGGCTTTTGACAAGCAAGTTCGATCGATGGCGCGCGTCGACGTCAAAGCCAAGCTGTTGATGTCGGCGCCGGCGGTTGGGCCGATCGTGGCGCTCACCTATGCGAGCGCGATCGACGATCCGGGGCGGTTCACATCGTCAAGACGGGTGGGAGCGCACTTCGGGCTGACGCCCAAGAAGTACCAATCGGGCGAGACCGATTACACCGGCCGCATCAGCAAGATCGGCGACGCCACGGTACGCACGGCACTTTATGAGGCCGCCCACATCATGCTGATCAAGCCGATCAAGGGCTGCGCGCCGCTCAAGAGCTGGGCGATGCGGATCGCCAAGCGTGCCGGAATGAAGAAGGCCAAGGTGGCGCTGGCGCGCAAGCTCGCCGTGATCCTGCATCGGATGCTCGCCAACGCAACGCCGTTCAACGCCGCTATGGCAGCGGCCTAACAGGAGACAAGCACAACAGTTTTCGGGTGGGTCACGACACCAGGCCTTCTCGAAGCGAAGTCCCCTCGCCGGGACGATGGATCAGGTCAGACCGCTGCCCATCCAGTCGGCACTGCGACCACGCGTTCGTAGATTGGTCGGCCTGTCCTCTTCAAACCCCATCAGGTGGCGGCCTTGCGCCGACCCCGTACAGAAGCGAGACCCGGCGAGTGGATAGCGCAAAGAGGGATTGACCAATCGAGGCCCGTTACAGAAGGGTGGGCAAAGGCGCGTAGCGCCGTGCCCACGCTGTGCTGAGCCGCGTGGGCACGGCGCTGCGCGCCTTTGCCCACCCTACAGAGCTACAGCACGCTTATTCCCGCCGACCCTTGAGCCAACTTTCCAGATAAAACAGCGCCATCTGCCGCTCGTCGTCGCTGGCGCGGTGGAAGGCGTTGTCGTAGAGCGGCTTGACCCAGCTCTCGTCGGGACCGACGCAATCCTTGCTGAGTGTGAGCCACATCAGGCCGCGCGCGGCCTGCCGCGGCAAATATTGGCCTTGGAATAAAATATCGCCGAGCGCCGCTTCGGCGCGGCATTGGCCCTTGTTGGCGGCCAACTGGAACCAGCGTGCCGCCTCGTGCGGATCGTTCGGCGACGAGTCGAGATAGAGCCGGCCGAGCTCGTATTGCGCATCGGCATCGCCAAAATAGGTCGCCGCATAAGTATAGAGCTCGCGGGCGCGCGCCGTGTTGGGCTTGATCTTGGAATTAGGAATTCCGGTCAGATAATAATGCCCGAGCGACACGAAGGCATTAGCGACGAAGCGCGCCTGCGCGGTGCCTGGATTCTCGTCCGGGTGGGTGTTGGCGATCTCGCTGAAATAATTGAAGGCGCGCATCTGGTCTTGCGGCACGCCGTCGCCGTCGGCGTACATGCGGCCGAGCTTCCATTGCGCCGCCGGCTGGCCCTGTTCCGCCGCATATTGCAGCGCAGTCAGCGCCTTGGCCTTTTCGTCGAGCGGATGGTTGGTGTTGCGCAGGCCGTCGCTCGGCGTCAGCGCTGCCGTATTCGGCGCGGTCCCGTCGAAGGCGAAGGCCGGCGCGATCGAAAACCCGAGCACCGGGCCGCGCGCGGTGCCAAAGCCAAGCCCCGCGGCGATGCACAGCGCGCTCGCCAGCGCGACACCTCTGCCGCTCGTGATGCGGGCTGCGCTAGGTATCCGCATAGCACGCCTTCTCGGCACTGCCGCCCGGATGGGTCACCGCGCCGCTGCGCGCCGGCCCGACCTGCTGGGTGTATTTCCACAAATAGCCCGACCCATATTCCTCGGCGCGCGGCTTCCAGGTTTTGGCGCGAGCGGCAAGCTCGGCGTCGCTCAGCTTGACGTCGAGCGTGCCCTTTTCGGCATCGAGCTCGATGATGTCGCCGTCGCGAATGAGCCCGATCGGACCGCCCACGGCGGCCTCGGGGCCGACATGGCCGACGCAAAAACCGCGCGTCGCGCCGGAGAACCGGCCGTCGGTGATCAGCGCGACCTTGCCGCCCATGCCCTGACCGTAGAGCGCAGCCGTGGTCGACAGCATCTCACGCATGCCGGGGCCGCCTTTCGGGCCCTCGTAACGGATGACCAGCACGTCGCCTTCCCTGTACGTCCTGTTCTTGACCGCTTCGAAGCAAGCTTCCTCGCCATCGAAGCAGCGCGCCGGCCCGGTGAAACGCAAGCCCGCCATGCCGGCAACCTTAACGATGGCGCCTTCGGGCGCGAGATTACCTCTGAGACCAACGACGCCGCCGGTCGGCGATAACGGCTTGTCGGCCGGGTAAACCACGTCCTGGTCCGGATTCCACTTCACCGCCTTCAGGTTCTCCGCGATCGTGCGGCCGGTGACGGTGAGGCAGTCGCCATGAAGGAAGCCGTTGTCGAGCAACGTCTTCATCAAAAGCGGCACCCCGCCAGCCTCGAACATATCTTTGGCGACATAACGGCCGGACGGTTTCAAATCCGCGATATACGGGGTTTTTTTGAGGATTTCGGCGACGTCGAACAGGTCGAACTTTATGCCGCATTCGTGGGCGATGGCCGGCAGATGCAGCGCCGCATTGGTCGAGCCGCCGGTCGCCGCCACCACGGCCGCGGCATTTTCCAGCGCTTGCCGGGTGACGATGTCGCGCGGGCGAATGTTCTTGACGATCAAATCCATGATCATCTCGCCGGCGAGCATGCAAAACTTGTCGCGAATCTCGTATGGCGCCGGAGCACCGGCGGAGTACGGCAGCGCAAGGCCAATGGCCTCGGACACCGTCGCCATGGTGTTGGCGGTGAACTGCGCGCCGCAGGCGCCGGCCGACGGGCAGGCGTTCTCCTCGAGAGTTTGCAGGTCGGGATCGGACATTTCGCCGATCGAATGCTTGCCGACCGCCTCGTAGACGTCCTGGATGGTGACCGGCTTGCCCTTGAAGGTGCCGGGCAGGATCGAGCCGCCGTAGATATAGATCGCCGGCACATTGAGCCGGCACATCGCCATCATCATGCCCGGCTGCGACTTGTCGCAACCCGCCACCCCGATCAGGGCATCATAGGCGTGGCCGCGCATGGTCAATTCCACCGAATTGGCGATGACCTCGCGTGACGGCAGGGACGCCTTCATGCCGGCATGGCCCATGGCAATGCCGTCGGTCACGGTGATGGTGCAGAATTCGCGCGCCGTGGCGCCGACCGAGGCGACCCCGCGCTTGACCGCCTGGGCCTGGCGCATCAACGCGATGTTGCAGGGCGCGGCTTCGTTCCAGCAGGTGGCGACTCCGACGAAGGGCTGGTGGATCTGCTCCTGCGTCAACCCCATGGCGTAGTAGAAGGCGCGATGCGGGGCGCGCTCGGCGCCTTCGGTGGCGTGCCGGCTGGGCAGGCGTGATTTCAGATCAGTCTTGGCGTCCATTTTACTCATCAAGGCCAAACAAGGCCCCTCGCCCCATCCCCACCGATCCGGCGCACGGCGCCTTGAAATCGGCAGTGCCGCGACGGCTTTTACTCACCGCCCGGCACGCGGCCGAGGGTGTCGAAAAATCCTATGGCTAAAAAGCGGCGCGGTGGATGGCTTCAGGCCGAAACTTATAAATGTTCACAGCGTGTTGCGCCGGGGCCACAGATTCAGCGGCGTTTGTTAGTTAGGCATTAAGACGCGATTTACCAAGAGCCGCCGGAT
>CAVWOI010000013.1:0-21981 GCA_963756245.1 uncultured Alphaproteobacteria bacterium | reverse complement strand
CCGCCGCAGCTTCTTTCGCCGGCTTTGTCTCGGCGCTCGGCGCGGCGAACACGGCGATCAGCGGGCGCTTGATGGCCATCTGGCGGGTCGGCTCGGAAATTTGCGCGCCGAGGAGATCGGTGACGTAGAACACGTCGACCACCCGCTCGCCGAAGGTCGCGACATGGGCCGAGGCGATGTTCAAATTCAGCTTCGACAATGTCGCGGTCAGCTCGTAGAGCAGGCCGGGGCGGTCGAGGCCGGTGACTTCGACCACGGTGTAGCGGGCGGACCATTGGTTGTTGATGGTCACCTCGGGCTCGATGGCGAAGGCCTTGAGCCGGCCCTTGGGCGCCGCGCGCTTGGCCACCACGTCGGGCAGTTTGAGCTCGCCGCGCACCGCCTGCTCGATGGCGTTGCCGATGCGCGCGGCGCGGCGCGCCTCGTCCTCGTCGCGCTCGAATTCGCGCGACACCGAGATGGTGTCGAGCGCGAGCCCGTCGGTGGTCGTATAGATCTGGGCGTCGACGATATTGGCGCCGGCCAGCGCGCAGGCGCCGGCAATGATCGACAACAGCCACGGATGATCGGGCGCGAACACCGTGAGCTCGGTGACGCCGCGCGAGGCGTCGAAGCCGACGGTGGTGGCGAGCCGCTTGCTGGACTCTTCCGTGGCGCGCACGAAATGGGCGTGCGCCAGCTTGTGCGGCATGTCGACTTTGAGCCAATAGGCCGGGTAGTGCCGCGCGATATAGGCGTCGCGTTTTTCCGCCGGCCAATCCTTGATCTCGGCACGGAATTCCGCCTGCGCGGCGGCGACACGCTGCGCGCGGTTGACCTCGGAAAAACCGCCGGTGAGCACCGGCTCGGTCTCGTAATAGAGCGTGCGCAGCAGCTGCGCCTTCCAGCCGTTCCAGACGCCGGGGCCGACGGCGCGGATGTCGGCGGTGGTCAGGATGGTGAGCAGCTTCAGCCGCTCCAGCGACTGCGCCACGGCGGCGAAATTCTCGATCGTCTTGCGGTCGGACAAATCGCGCGACTGCGCCACCGTCGACATCACCAGGTGCACCTCGACCAGCCAGGCGACGAGCTCGGTGTCGGCCGCCGACATGCCGAAGCGCGGGCACAGCCGCCGCGCGATGCGGCTGCCGGCGATGGAGTGGTCCTCGACGCGGCCCTTGGCGATGTCGTGCAGGAACAGCGCGACATAGAGCACGACGCGGTGCTCCGGCTGAATCGTGCGCACCAAATCGTTGGCCAGCGTGAATTCGCGGTTCTCGCCGCGCTCGATCTCGTTGAGCACGCCGATGCAGCGCAACAGATGCTCGTCGACCGTGTAGTGGTGATACATGTTGAACTGCATCATCGCCACGATGCGGCCGAAGGCGCGGACGAATTCGCCGAGCACGCCGGCCTCGTTCATGCGCCGCAGCACGGTCTCGGCGTCGTTCTTCGAAGTGAGGATTTCGAGGAACAGGCGGTTGGCTTCCTTGTCCTCGCGCAAATCCTTGTCGATCAGCTTCAGCGAATGGGTGGCCAGCCGCATCGCCTCGGGATGGATGGCGAGATTGTGCTTTTGCGCCAGGTAGAACAGGCGGATCAAGTTGACCGGGTCGCGGGCGAAGACTTTGGGTCCGGCAATGTTGATGCGGTTGTTGTCGATGACGAAATCGTCGGTTTCGGTCAGCCGTTGCGGGCCGCGTGCCGGGCGCAGCCGCGCGATGATGCGGCTCAAAACCGGCGCCGGCATCGCCTGGCGCTCCTCAAGGCCGGCGCACAGGATGGCGGTGAGATCGCCGACATGCTTGGCGGTGAGGAAATAGTGCTTCATGAAGCGCTCGACGTCGCGCAAGCCGGGATGCTCGGTGTAACCGAGCCGCACCGCGATATCGCGCTGGATGTCGAATGACAGCCGCTCCTCGGCGCGGCCGGCGAGGAAATGCATGTTGCAGCGGACCGACCACAGGAAGTCTTCGCAGCGGCGGAACATCACGTACTCGTCGCGGTCGAACACGCCGTGCTTGATCAATTCCTCCGGCTCGCGCACGCGGTAGACGTATTTGGCGATCCAGAACAGCGTGTGCAGGTCGCGCAACCCGCCCTTGCCGTCCTTGACGTTGGGCTCGACCAGATAGCGCGATTGGCCGGCGCGGCGGTGGCGCTCTTCGCGCTCGGCGAGTTTTGCGGCGACGAATTCCGGCGCGGTGCCCTGCACGACCTCTTTGTCGAACCGTGTTGTGAGCTCCTCATACAGCTTGGCATCGCCGAGCAGATGGCGCGATTCGAGCAGTGTGGTGCGGACGGTCATGTCGGCCTTGGCCTGACGGATGCATTCGCTCACCGAACGCGTCGCATGGCCGACTTTCAGCCCCATGTCCCACAGGCAATAGAGCAGCGCCTCGGCGACGGATTCGCCCCAGGCGGTCTGCTTGTAGGGCAGCAGAAACAAGAGATCGATATCGGAGCCGGGCGCCAACAGCCCGCGGCCATAACCGCCGGTGGCGACCACCGCCATGTGCTCGGCTTCCGACCGCACCTGCGGCTGATAGATCTCGCTGCCGATGAACTCGAACAGGATGCGGATGATCTCGTCCTGCAACTGGCACAGCCGCTCGGCGCAGCGGCGGCCGTGGCGGTCCTTGAGCAACAATTGCTCGGCGCGCGAGCGCGCTTGCGTCAGCGCCGCTTTCAGCCGCAGCGCCACCGCGGTGCGCAATTCGCGCTCGCGGCCGGCATGGGTTTCGGCGAGCGCTTTGAGATCGGCGACGATGGCCGCGCTGTCGATGAGCTCGACCTCGGTGCGCGGCGATCGTTGCGTGTCCAGCATCATCGTATCGGCATAGCGGAGGCGCGGTTCGCTGTCATCGTCAGCTCAGGGCCGGCGGTAAAGCGCCCAGCCCGGCATGGCCGTAGTCTTGGACACTTATTCCAATATATGGCCTATTCTCGGTATTTAATTCCAATTGACGCCTACTCTGCGGTTTCCTAAAGAAGGAAATCCTACGGAGGACGTCATGCTTTCACGCCGTCACTTGCTTGCCTCTGCCGCTGCCGCAGCCCTGATGCCGGCCGGCCTGGCGCGCGCCGCCGATAAGCCGAAAGAAATCCGCATCGATTGGGCAACCTATAATCCGGTCTCCATGGTGCTCAAGGACAAGGGCCTGCTCGAAAAGGAATTCGAGAAAGACGGCATCGGCATCCGCTGGGTGCAGTCGCTCGGCTCCAACAAGGCGCTGGAATTCCTCAATGCCGGCTCGATCGATTTCGGCTCGACCGCCGGCTCCGCGGCGCTGCTCGGGCGGATCAACGGCAATCCGGTCAAATCGATCTATGTCTTTTCGCGGCCGGAATGGACCGCGCTGGTGACGCGCAAGGACACCTCGATCAACAAGATCGAGGATTTGAAGGGCAAGCGCGTCGCGGTGACCCGCGGCACCGATCCGCACATCTTCCTGGTGCGGGCGCTGCTCTCGGTCGGCTTGAGTGAAAAAGATATTCAACCCGTCTTGTTGCAGCATCCCGACGGCAAGGTCGCGCTGATCCGCGGCGACGTCGATGCCTGGGCCGGGCTCGATCCGATGATGGCGGCGGCGCAGGTCGAGGACGGCGCGCGGCTGTTCTATCGCAACAAGGCGGCCAACACCTGGGGCATCCTCAATTCGAGCGAGGAGTTTTTGAAAAACTATCCCGACCTGACCAAGCGCGTGCTCGCGGTCTACGAACAGGCGCGCAAATATAGCCTGGCCAACTACGATGACGAAAAACGCGTCTTCATGGACGTGACCAAATTGCCCGGCGCGGTCGTCGATATCCAGCTCAAGGAACGCACCGAGCTGACCTTCAACCGCGTCGGCCCCGAGCAGCGCGATTCCATCCTGCAGGCCGGTCTCGCCCTGCAGCAGGCCGGCGTGATCCCGGCCAATGTCGACGTGAAGCAGACGCTCAACGATCTGGTTGATGATCGCTACGTCGGCGCTTAGTCGAGGGGGCGGCAGGCCACCACATTGATTTTGCGGCGGGCTGCATGTCTCCTGTGACAATGACCATTGCCGCCCAAAGCACTGGCAACGAAGGCACACCGAGCGAAGCGGCCCCGGCGGAGCGGGCGAACGCGCGGCGCTGGTCGCGTTTCGCTCGTCCTGCGCTCGGCCTGGTGCTGCCGGTAGTGCTGGCAGTGGCGTGGGAATTCATCGTGCGGATGGGCTGGGCCTCCGGCCGGCTGGCGCCGCCGCCGTCGGTGATCTTTGCCACTTTCGTCGATCTGGCGCGCACCGGCGAATTGCAGCGCCACACCCTGGTGACGCTGTGGCGGGTCGCCGCCGGTTTCGGCATCGGTGTGGCCGCCGCGACGGTGATCGGCGCCGCGGCCGGCTATTCGCCGCTGGTGCGCCGCCTGATCGATCCGAGCATCCAGGGGCTGCGCGCCATCCCGTCGATCGCCTGGGTGCCGCTGTTCATCCTCTGGCTGGGAATTTTCGAAGCCTCGAAAGTGACGCTGATCGCGGTCGGCGTGTTCTTTCCGGTCTATCTCGGCCTGATGGGGGCGATCCAATCGGTCGACCGCAAGCTGGTCGAAGTCGGCCGCGCGTTCCGCCTCACCGACGTCGAGATGGTGCGTCGCATTCTGCTGCCGGCAGTGCTGCCGGCCTATGTGATCTCGTTGCGCTCGGGTCTCGGGCTGGGCTGGATGTTCGTCATCGCCGCCGAGCTGATGGGCGCTTCCGAAGGTCTCGGCTATCTGCTGATCGACGGCCAGCAGCTCGGCAAGCCGGCGGAGATCGTCGCCGCCATCGTCGCCTTTGCCATCGTCGGCAAGGCGACCGATTGGCTGATCGTCCTCGCCGCGGCGCCGTTTTTGCGCTGGGAAGACGTGGTGCGGCAGGACTGATTCATGCTCAGTCTCGAACGCGTCGGCAAAACCTATCCTAACGGCGTGCATGCGCTCGGCAGCGTGACGCTCGACGTCGAGCTCGGCGAAATCGTCGCTGTGATCGGCGGCTCGGGCTCCGGCAAATCGACTTTGCTGCGCGCCATCGGCGGCCTCGATCCGCCGAGCGAAGGCGCCGTGGTGCTTGACGGCGAGCGCATCACCGCGCCGCACGAAAAGATCGGCATTATTTTTCAGGAGCCGCGTCTGCTGCCCTGGCTCAAAGTCGCCGACAATGTCGGCTTCGGCCTCGGCGGCCGGCCCCGGGCGGAACGCGCCGCGCGCGTCGCCACCGCGCTCAAGCGCGTCGGGCTCACCGACAAAGCGGCGATGTGGCCGCGCGAGCTGTCCGGCGGCCAGGCGCAGCGCGTTGCCATTGCGCGCGCTTTGGTGCCGCGCCCCGAAGTGCTGCTGCTCGACGAGCCGTTCTCGGCACTCGATGCGTTTACCCGCGCCGACTTGCAGGATCACCTGCTCGACCTGTGGGCCGACGCCAAGCCGACCTTGATCCTGGTGACCCACGACGTCGACGAATCCATCGTGCTCGCCGACAGGGTCGTGGTGCTGTGCCCGCGGCCGGGCCGCATCTTCGACGAGATCGAGGTCGATCTGCCGCGGCCGCGCGACCGCCAATCCGCCGCCTTCGATTTCGTCAAGCGCCGCGTGCTCGTCGCGCTCGATCGCTCGTTGAACCGCGCCGCAGCGGCCGCCGAGACCGAGCCGAAAGCGAACGCCGGCGCGGCGTTGTGGTGGTGATTATTGCTTGTCATCGTCCGCGCAGGCGGACGATCCAGTATGCAGTTGCGCCGGGTGGACACGTCGATGGTTAGTGGCTACTGGGTTGCCCGCCTTCGCGGGCAATGACAGCAAGTCGAGGAGAAGCCCCATGGACGCCGCCGGGCTGCGCGCGATGCAGGCGCCGATCAAGGAACGCTATAAGGCCGATCCCAAGGCCGGCTTGATCACGCTCAAAGCCAAAGGCGCCATCGACGACGCCAATATCGCCTGCAAGGTCGAGACCGGCCGCGCGCTGGCGGTCGCCGGCCTGCATCCGGCCACCGGCGGCTCGGGAATGGAATTGTGCTCGGGCGACATGTTGCTCGAAGCCTTGGTGGCGTGTGCCGGCGTGACGCTCAAAGCGGTCGCCACCGCGATCGATATTCCGCTGAAATCCGGCACGGTGTCGGCCGAAGGCGATCTCGATTTCCGCGGCACGCTCGGCGTTGCGAAAGACGCGCCGGTCGGCTTTGCGCAAATCCGCCTCTCCTTCGACGTCGACACCGACGTCGCGCAGGACAAGCTCGATCAGCTTCTCAAACTCACCGAGCGTTATTGCGTCGTCTATCAGACGCTTAAGAACGGCCCGCCGGTGAACGTTAGTATGCACCGCAAATCATAAATCCTCGCTGTCATCATCCGCGCAAGCGGATGATCCAGTAAACACGGCGTCGTCGGTCGCAAATCCAGCGTTGGTGATTACTGGATGGCCCGCCTTCGCGGGCCATGACAAGTCGTGCGAAGATGTGAACCCAATGTTCTCCCCTGACCTTGTCTTTCTCTCCGAGCTGGCGCTGAAGATGGCGCTGACGGCGTTCATCGTCGTTGTCGTCTCGGTCACCGTCGAGCGCTCCGGCCCGTTCATCGGCGCGCTGATCGCGGCGCTGCCGACCGCCGCCGGCGCCGCCTATATCATTCTCGCTTTCGAGCATTCGCCGGATTTCATCGCGGCGAGCGCGGTCGGCAGCGCCGCGGCGGCCGCCACCGTTTCGATATTCGCGCTGATCTACACGGTATTGGCGCAGCGCCACGGTCTGCTGCTCAGTCTCGGCATTGCCATGGCGATCTGGTTCGTCGCCGCGGCCGCCTTGCGCTTGTATGACTGGACGCCGCTGACCGCGTTCCTTCTCAATGTCCTGGTGTTCGGCGCCACTATTCCGCTGAGCTGGCGTTACCGCACCTCGGGCCCGGTGCCGAAATTTCTGCGCACCGCCTACGATATTCCGCTGCGTGCGATCACCGCCGCTATCGTGGTCGCCGTCGTGACCACGGCGAGCTACAGCATCGGATCGTTCGTCTCCGGCGTGTTCGCGGTATTTCCGATCGTGATGGCGAGCTCGATCGTCATCCTGCATCCCCGCGTCGGCGGCAAAGCGGCAGCCAGCATGTTTGCGCATTCGCAAATTGCACTAATCGGGCTGTGGCTCGGATTCCTGTCGCTGCATTATTTGGTCGCGCCGGTTGGCGTGTGGCCGGCTTTGGTGCTGGCCCTCGGCGTCTGCATTGGATGGAGCTTCGCGCTGTGGCTTTTTCGCGCGCGCAAACGCCCGGCCTGAGCGTCAATCTTTTTTCGCCTTGGTGAGCTGCGCCTTGAGCGCATAGAGCGCTTCGAGCGCATCGCGCGGCGACATTTCGTCGGGATGCAGCGCGGCGAGCGCTTCGACCAGCGCCGTAAGCGCCTCGTCGCGTTGCGGTACCGTCGGCGCGGGTCGCGCCGCGGCGAACAGCGGCAGATCGTCGATCAGCTTGCGCGCCGGAGAGGTGCGATCCTCGGCTTCGATCTGGGCCAGCACCAGTTTGGCGCGCTCGATGACAGGAGGGGGAAGTCCGGCGAGCTTCGCCACCTGGATGCCGTAGGAGCGGTCGGCGGCGCCGGGCACGACCTCGTGCAGGAACACCACGTCGCCGTGCCATTCCTTCACCCGCATGGTGGCGTTGTGCAGCCGCGTGAGCTTTGCCGCCAGCGCCGTCATCTCGTGGAAGTGGGTGGCGAACAGCGTGCGGCAGCGGTTGCTCTCGTGCAGATGCTCGATGGTCGCCCAGGCAATGGACAGGCCGTCGAACGTCGACGTGCCGCGACCGATTTCGTCGAGGATCACCAGCGCGCGCTCGCCGGCCTGGTTGAGGATCGCCGCGGTCTCGACCATCTCGACCATGAAGGTCGAATGACCGCGCGCCAGATCGTCGGCGGCGCCGACGCGGGAGAACAGCCGATCGACCACGCCGATATGGGCGGACCGCGCCGGTACGAAGCTGCCCATCTGGGCGAGCACGGCGATCAGCGCGTTCTGACGCAAAAACGTGGATTTGCCCGCCATGTTGGGACCGGTGATGAGCCAAATCCGTCCCGCTGTGGCGTCGGTCGGCGGAGACAGATCGCAATCGTTGGCGACGAACGGCCCGCCATCGGCGCCGAGCGCCTGTTCGACAACAGGGTGACGGCCACCCTCGATCAAGAACGTCAGACTGCCGTCGACAACGGGGCGCACATAATTGCGCTCGACCGCGAGTGCCGCGAGCGCGGTCATGGCATCGACGGCGGCCAGCGCCTCCGCGGCCTGCTTGATCGCCGCGCTCGCCGCGGCGACGCGCGCCGCCAGCGCATCGAAAATCTCGAGTTCCAGCGCCAGGGCGCGATCGGCCGCATTGGCGATTTTTGCTTCGAGCTCGCCCAGCTCCGTAGTGGTGAAGCGCACCTGCCCGGCGAGCGTCTGGCGATGGATGAACGTTGCGTTCAGCGGCGCGGTGAGAAGCTTTTCGCCGTGTTGCGCTGTGACGTCGACGAAATAGCCGAGCACATTGTTGTGCCGGATTTTTAGCGTCTTCACGCCGGTGGTCTCGGCGTAGCGCACTTGCAGCGCGGCGATGACGCGGCGCGATTCATCGCGCAACGCCCGCGCCTCGTCGAGGGTCGCTTGATATCCGCCGCGGACGAAACCGCCGTCGCGGCGGAATGCCGGCAACTCGTCGGCCAGCGCCTGCGCCAGTTCGGTGGCGATGGCGGCATCGGGGCGGCGCAGCGCCGCGATGGCGTCGGCGATGTCGCGCGGCACGTCCGCCAGCGCCGAAAGCCGCGTGGAAAATTCCGCCGCGGCGCAAATCCCGTCACGGATGGCGGCGAGGTCGCGCGGGCCGCCGCGGCCGACCACGATGCGCGCCAGCGCGCGGGCCAGATCGGGCACGGTTTTGAGCGTGCCGCGTAAATCGCTACGCGTGGCGCCGTCATTGACGAAAGCCGCGACCGCATCGAGCCGGTGCGCGATTTCTTTCGGATCGGTCAGCGGCGCGGCGAGCCGCTGCGCCAGCAAGCGCGAGCCGGCCGCGGTCACCGTGCGGTCGATGGCCGCCAACAGCGAGCCGCGCCGCTCACCGGAGAGCGTGCGAATGAGCTCGAGATTAGCGCGCGTCGCCTGGTCGATGGCGAGCGTCGCGCCGGCGGCCTCGCGCACCGGCGGCGACAGCGGCGGCCGCTTGCCGATCTGGGTGCGCTCGACATAAGTCACCGCCGCGGCCGCGGCGGTCAGCTCGATGCGCGAGAAGGCGCCGAACGATGCCGTGGTCGCCACGCCGAAGAACGCGGCCAGCCGCCGCTCGGCCGTGGCGCCGTCGAACACGTCGCGGGTGAGCGGCGTCACCGCCGGCAGCGAGCGCAGATAGGGCGCAAGCTCGATGTCGGAAAAAACCGCGTCGGCGACGATGATCTCGCCCGGCTCGATGCGCGCGATCGCGGCGGCCAGCGCGGCTGCGCTCGCATTCGGCGACAGTGAATTCGCTGGTCGAGATGTCGATCCAGGCCAGCGCGAAACGGTCCTCGGTGGCGGAGGTGCGGGAGCGCGCGATCGCCAGCAAAAAATTGTTGCGCTTGGCGTCGAGCAGCGAATCCTCGGTGAGCGTGCCGGAGGTGACCAGCCGCACCACGTCGCGGCGCACCACGCTTTTGGCGCCGCGCTTGCGCGCCTCCGCCGGATCTTCGAGCTGCTCGCAGACCGCGACCCGGTGACCCTGCGCGATCAGGCGGTGCAGATATTCGTCGGCGCGCTCGATCGGCACGCCGCACATCGGAATGTCGCGGCCGAGATGCTTGCCGCGCTTGGTCAAGACGATGCCGAGGTCGCGGGACGCCACTTCGGCATCGTCGAAGAACAATTCGTAGAAATCGCCCATCCGGTAGAACAACAGGCAATCCGGATTGGCCGCCTTGATCTCGATATATTGCTCCATCATCGGGGTTATGCGGCCGACTTCGTCGGTCGCTACGGGAGTGACGCGGGTTTCGTCGGCCGCTTTGGGCGCGCTCGGCTGCGCCGCCGGGATCGGCGGGTCTTCCTCCACTCGCTGCGTTTCGGCTATGGCCATTCCGTACCCGTTTCGCCTAAGTAGTGCGGCTCAAGCCGATCAATAACGCGAAACTGCAGGGCAGGTCGATGAAGAAAGAAACGCCATACCGCCATCAAGCAACAACTTATCATAGCCGGCAAAGTGCTGGTCGCCGAGGGTCAGGACGATTTCACCCGCGGCCACATTTCGGTGCGCGTGCCCGGCAATCCAAAGCTGTTCTTCATGAAGGCGCACAGCCTCGGTCTCGACGAGATCACCATGCAGAACATCCTCACCATCGATCTCGAAGGCAATGTGGTCGCCGGCTCGGCGCGCCGCCACAGCGAGGTCTACATCCATTCCGAGATTTTCAAGGCGCGCGCCGACGTCAATTGCGTTATCCACACGCATCCGACCTATTCGGTGGCGTTTTCGGGAACCGGCCATCCGATGAAAGCCTACAGCCAGCCCGGCGCGATGTTCTCCGGCGAAGTCGGCGTTTTCACCGATACGATCACGCTGATCCGCAGCCACGCCTTGGGTGCAGGCGTCGCCAAGGCGCTCGGCAGCGGTCGCGCGGTCTTGCTCAAGAACCATGGACCGGTGGTGACCGGAAAGACCATCGAGGAGGCCGTGGTGTCGTCGATCATGCTGGAAAACGCCGCGCAGATTCAGCTGATGGTCGAAGCCGCAGGCACGCCGGCGCCGGAATTCCCGCCCGACGATATCGCCAAGTTCAAGAACGAAATCGGCCAGCCCGAGCAGTTCAAGATCAATTTCGATTATCTGGCGCGCCGGGTGAAGCGGCGCGGCTGAGGCCGGCGCGTGACGCTTGCGCCGCGCGTAAAACCCTCCCCCTGAAAGGGGGAGGGTAGGGTGGGGGTCTGCGGCCGGAAGGCTTGCGCAAGCGTTACCGCCGCGGACCCCCACCTGCTCGCTTCGCTCGCTCCTCCCCCTTTCAGGGGGAGGAAAAAATTTACTTCACCAGCTTCTTCCCCGTGACCGCCTCAAGGTTCTTGTAAAAAACCTTGTCGTGGGTCGCCTTGTCCATTCCGAGCTTGTCGAGAATGCGCAGCGTCTCGCGCACATACATGGTGCCGCCTTCCGGATCGAACGGGCAGTCGGAGGCGAACACGATCTTGTCGATGGGGAAGAACTCCATGCCGCATTTGGTCGCCGGCTCGGCGGTAAACGCGGCGGTGTCGGCCCAAAAGTCGTTCTTGAAATAATCGAGCGGCCGCTTCTTCAGGCTTTTGCGCAAGCCGACGTAATCATGATCGGAGGTGCGCTGGCCCATCACGTCATTGCCCGGGCCGAGCCGGCCTTCCAGCATCGGCACGATGCCGGCGAAATGGTGGGTGATGATTTTCAGATTCGGATGGGTGTCCATGATCTTGG
The DNA here is from genome assembly GCA_963756245.1 of uncultured Alphaproteobacteria bacterium. Taxonomy (GTDB): domain Bacteria; phylum Pseudomonadota; class Alphaproteobacteria; order Rhizobiales; family Xanthobacteraceae; genus BOG-931. The sequence continues at coordinate 10,583 of CAVWOI010000013.1, read as the reverse complement.
AATAAACCAGCCGCAGCATGGCGGCGGCGGTCTCGTAGGACCAGCCGATGGTCCACCAGATCTCGTAGAGCGACTTGTCCTCGACGGAAGGGTAGTCCGGCGTCTCGGCGCCGCGCGCCGGATGCAGCCAGATCGGCGCGCCGAGCTCGTTCATCTTCTTCCAGAACGGCGCGTATTCCGGCCGGTCGAGCGGCTTGCCGGCGACATTGGTGTAGATTTGCACGCCGAGCGCGCCGTTCTTGAGCGCGCGCTCCGCTTCGGCAACACCGGCGTCGGACGCCGCCAGCGAGACCTGCGCCACCCAGCCCGGAAAATGGTCCTTCTCCTTGGCGCACAATTCGACGAAGCCGTCGTTGATGATCTTGCAGAACTCGTCGATGTCCTTCGGCGTCTTGGCGAAGCGCTCGATCGGCGGCTGCGGATAGGACAGGATCTGCTGATAGTCCTTGTGGCCGTCGACGATCTTCTTGCGCACGTCGATATCGAACAAAGCCGGCAGCGAGCGGATGCGCTTGCCCATGTCCTTGTAGTCGCCGGCGACTTCATTGAGCTTGTCGAAGAATTTCTTCGGAAAAAAGTGCGTGTACGCGTCGACGCGCATGGGTCGTTTCTCCCTATTGGCCGCAAGGCTTCTAGCACATCCGCGGTCCCCGGCGGCAAGCCGTGGGCAGCGGCCCTCAAGGGCCGCTATGCGTCAAGCGCGCGACAACTTCGGCGGGGATCGGATGCGATTTTATGCGCTTCGGATCGGCCGGATCGCGCACCACCCAGACCCGCGTCTCGGTGCCCTCGACCGCCAGCGCCCCGGCATGGATCAGGCGATGCTCCAGCTTGAAGCTCGACCGGCCGATGGCGACGAGCTTGGTTTCGATCGAAACCTCGTCGCCGAACCGCGTCGGCAGCCGGAATTTCGCCCGCGTCTCCGCCAGCGGATGGCCCATAAAGTCGTAGGCCTTGAGATACTCGATCTTCTTCATGCCGAGTGCGCGTTCGAGCAGCATGGTGGTCGAGACGTCGAAAAAGTCGAAATAGCGCACGTAGAAAATGATGCCGGCCGGGTCGCAGTCGCCCCATTCAACTCTGGTTTTGCGGATGTTGCTGAGCATGAGATCGGACGACGGAGGACGGACGACAGAGGACGGATTGAAGAAGGATGGATCGTTAGTAGACGTTTATCATGTCTTAATCTGTCCTCTGTCGTCTGTCCTCCGTCATCTGGGAGCCATTCGCAGCGCGCCGTCGAGGCGGACGACTTCGCCGTTGAGGTAGCGGTTCTCGATCATGTGGCGGACCAGCGCGGCGTATTGCGGCGGCTGGCCGAGCAGTTTTGGGAACGGCACCGAGGCGGCGAGGCTCTGCTGCGCGGCTTCCGGCAGCGAATGCAGCATCGGCGTCGAGAAAATCCCCGGCGCGATGGCGTTGACGCGGATGCCGAACTGGGCGAATTCGCGCGCCGCCGGCATGACCAGCGCGACGATGCCGCCTTTCGATGCCGCGTACGCAGCCTGGCCGATCTGACCCTCGTAAGCCGCGACGGAAGCGGTGCAGACGATGATGCCGCGCTCGCCGTCTTGCAGCGACTCCAGATTTTGCATCGCGGCGCCGGCAAGCCGCAACGCGTTGAACGTGCCGATCAGATTGATGGCGATGACGCGCTCGAAGTCGGCGAGCGGCATCGGCCCGTCGCGGCCGACGATGCGCTTGGCCGGCCCGATGCCGGCGCAATTGATCAGGATGCGCGGCGTGCCGTGATCGGCGGCGGCCTTGGCGAACGCGGCTTCCGTTGCGGCGGCGCTGGTGACGTCGCAGGTGACCGCGAGGCCGTTGATGTCGATCGCCACTTCGGCGGCGGCCTTCGCGTTGACGTCGAAGATCGCCACTTTGGCGCCGGCTTCGGCCAGCATGCGCGCGGTCGCGGCGCCGAGCCCTGAGGCCCCTCCGGTCACGATCGCGGCATGTCCTCGAATGTCCATGATGGGCTCGTTGGTGCTAGCGGTCGGCGGTGATGACGTGGGGCGGCGGCGGGTCGGCGTAGAGGTCTTCGACCAGCGCGGCGCGATTTGCAAGTACCGCGCGTTGGTTGATGGAGCCCTTGTCGGTCATCTCGCCGATATCGAGCGACGGCAATTCGGCGAGCAGGATGGCGCGACAGATGCGGCTCGACGTGCCGCTGCTCGATTGCAGCAAGGTGTCGAGGCGGCGCGCGAATTCGGCGTGCACGCGCTTATCGGCGAGCAAAGCGGCGACGGCAGCATCAGCGGCGAGATCAGGTGCGAGCTTGCGGCAGGCGTCGGCATCGAGGCGGACGACTTCGCCGTTGAGGTAGCGGTTCTCGATCATGTGGCGGACGAGGGCTGCGTATTGCGGCGGCTGGCCGAGCAGTTTTGGGAACGGCACCGAGGCGGCGAGGCTTTGCTGTGCGGCCTCCGGCAGCGAATGCAGCATCGGGGTGGAGAAAATCCCGGGCGCGATGGCGTTGACGCGGATGCCGAACTGGGCGAACTCGCGTGCCGCCGGCATGACCAGCGCGACGACACCGCCTTTCGACGCCGCGTACGCAGCCTGGCCGATCTGGCCCTCGTACGCCGCGACCGACGCGGTGCAGACGATGATGCCGCGTTCGCCGTCCTGCAGCGGCTCGAGATTTTGCATCGCGGCGCCGGCGAGCCGCAACGCGTTGAACGTGCCGATCAGATTGATGGCAATGACGCGCTCGAAATCGGCGAGCGGCATCGGTCCGTCGCGACCGACGATTCGTTTTGCCGGGCCGATGCCGGCGCAGTTGATCAGGATGCGCGGCGTGCCGTGATCGGCGGCGGCCTTGGCGAAGGCGCCTTCTGTTGCGGCGGCGCTGGTGACGTCGCAGGTGATCGCGATGCCGTTGATGTCGATCGCCACTTCGGCGGCGGCCTTCGCGTTGACATCGAAGATCGCCACCTTGGCGCCGGCTTCGGCCAGCATGCGCGCGGTCGCGGCGCCGAGCCCCGAGGCTCCTCCGGTCACGATTGCGGCGTGTCCTCGAATGTCCATGGTGGGCTCGTTGGTGCTAGCGGTCAGCGGTGATGACGTGGGTCGGCGGCGGGTCGGCGTAGAGGTCTTCGACCAGCGCGGCGCGATTTGCAAGTACCGCGCGCTGGTTGATGGAACCCTTGTCGGTCATCTCGCCGATGTCGAGCGACGGCAGTTCGGCAAGCAGGATGGCGCGGCGGATGCGGCTCGACGTGCCGCTGCCCGATTGCAGCAAGGTGTCGAGGCGGCGCGCGAATTCGGCGCGCACGCGCTGATCGGCGAGCAAAGCGGCGACGGCAGCATCGGCGGCGAGATCGGGCGCCAGCTTGCGGCAGGCATCGGCATCGGGAAACACCAGCGCGGTGATGTCGTCGCGGTCGGCGCCGGCCAGCACCACGTCGCGCACCAACGGCGCGAAATGCGCGATGAACGTCGCGCGCAACGGCCCGACGCTGACCCAGGTGCCGGTCGCGAGCTTGAAATCCTCGGCGAGGCGGCCGTCGAACAGCAGGCCCTTCGACGGATCGGCCGGATCGGCGAACTTGACCGCGTCGCCGATCTTGTAAAAGCCCTCGTCGTCGAACGCGTCGGCCGTGAGCTGCGGCGCCTTGTAATAGCCGGGCGTGATGTTGACGCCTCTGAGCCGCGCTTCGAGCTTGCCGTCGCGCGGCACCAGCTTGAGCTCCACGCCGGGCAGCGGCAGGCCGATATTGCCGCTGCGTTCGGATTCCCAACAGCAGGCGACCGCCGCCGGCGCCGTCTCGGTCGAGCCGAGGCTCGCCAGGAACATCACGCGCTCGCCGGTGGTCTCGACCGCAAGCTTTTGGATGGCGTCGGCGACATGCTGCGACAGGCTGGCGCCGGCATAGAACATGACCTTCAGGTGGCTGAAGAATTTTTCGCGCAACGCCCGGTCGGCGGTGAGATGCGGCAGCAGCATCTCAAAGCCTTTCGGCACGTTGAAATAGATCGTCGGTGCGATGTCGCGCAGGTTGCGCACTGTGGCGTCGATGGCGCCCGGCAGCGGCTTGCCGTCGTCGATATAGAGCGAGCCGCCATTGTGCAGCACGAGATTGAAATTGTGATTGCTGCCGAAGGTGTGGTTCCACGGCAGCCAGTCGACGATCACCGGCGGCTCGTCGGCGACGAAGGCGAGGCCGCAGCGGATCATCGCCTGGTTGGCGCACAGCATGAGCTGGGTGTTGATGACGCCTTTGGGCTGGCCGGTCGAGCCGGAGGTGAACAGGATTTTGGCGATGGTGTCGGGAGCGATCCTGGCATGCGCCGCTTCGACCGCCGCCGTCGGCTGCGCGTTGATCAATTCCGAAAAGAGTGTCGCTGGTCGATCGCCGGGAGGATTTGCGGTGACCGCGACTTCGACGCCGGACGGCACCGCGGCGGCAATGGCGCGCGCGAAGGCGGTGCCGTTGGCGGCGAAAACCAGGCCGGGCTGAAGAACTTCGATGATGGTTTTGAGCTTGCCGAAATCCTTCGACAGCAGCGAGTAAGGCACCGAGATTGGCGCATAGGGAATGCCGACATGCATGGCGGCAAGGCCGATGAGCGCATGCTCGATATCGTTGCCGGAGAGAATCGCGATCGGGCGCTCTGGCGACAGGCCGCGCGCCAAGAGCGCCGCGGCGATGGCGCGCACTTTCGTCAATGCGTCGGCATAAGTCAGCGTGCGCCAGGCGCCCGCTGCGTCACGCTGCGCCAGGAACACGCGCTCGGGCGCGGCCTTCGCCCAATGCACCAGGCGCTCGGTGAGTTTTTGCGGAAATGCCGGCAGCGGATGCGGCGAGCGCAGCACGATAGCGCCGTCGCTGCGGCGCTCGACCACGACGTCCGGAGGCCCGAGCAAGACCCGCCGCAACGGCGGCTTCGCCGATGTCGCTTGCGTTTTTGTGGCAGCGAGCGTCATCGATCTAGCTGCGCGCGACCTTGGGACCACGTTTTTCCAAAAAAGCCTTCATCCGCGCCTTGGCTTCGTCGTCGTCTTGCGCGATCGCCGCGGTCAACGCCTCGGTGGCGAAACCGGTCGCCGGATCGCTGCGGGCGATGCGCGGCAGGATATGCATCACGGCGTAGTTGGTGAACGGCGCGTTGCCGGCGATCTTGGTTGCCAGTTCGAGGCCCTTGGCAAGACCTTTGCCGTTGTCGACCAGATAATGGGTGAGCCCGATCGCCTGGCCTTCTTCTGCACTCAGTGCGCGGCCGGTGAGCATCATCTCCATCATGCGCGCGGTGCCGATCAGCGGCGGCAGGCGCACCGAGCCGCCGCCGCCGACGAAAATGCCGCGGCTGGTTTCCGGCAGCGCGTAGAACGCGGAAGCCTCGGCCACGCGCACGTGGCACGCCGCCGCGATTTCCAGGCCGCCGCCGATCACCGCGCCGTGCAGCACGGCGACCACCGGCACCTTGCCGAACTCGATTTTCTCGAAGACGCGATGCCAGAAACGGGAGTGCTCGATGCCGGCCGTCACGTCGCGCTCGGTCAGTTCGGCCAGATCGAGCCCGGCGCTGAAATTGTCGCCCTCGCCGGCCAGCACCACGGCGCCGATGCCGTCCGGGATTGACGAGAAGAACGCCTCGATGCCGAGCACGGTGGCGTCATCGAGCGCATTGCGTTTTTCCGGACGCGCCAGCTTGAGCACCGCGACGGCGCCTTGCCGCTCGGCGCGCAGCGTCGGCGGCAGGTGGGCGAATTCGGCAGCTGACGCGGCTTTGTCCATGGGTATTCCGGTGGGCACGGGGCCATTTGACCCTGTCCGCCGCGCCCCGTAAATAGCCTGAACTAAACGGCTTTGGGAGCGTCCGATGCGAGAGGTCTTCATTTGCGATGCCGCGCGCACCGCGATCGGCCGCTACGGCGGCGCGCTCGCCAAGGTGCGCACCGACGACCTGGCCGCGGTGCCGCTCAAGGCGCTGGTCGCCCGTAACGACAAGGCCGACTGGTCGCGGCTCGACGAAGTGTTCTTCGGCTGCGCCAACCAGTCCGGCGAGGACAACCGCAACGTTGCTCGCATGGCGCTGCTGTTGGCCGGGCTGCCGGATTCGATCCCCGGCGTCACCATCAACCGGCTGTGTGCGTCCGGGCTGAACGCCGTCGGCGATGCCGCGCGCGCCATCCGCTCCGGCGAGATGGAGTTCGCCATTGCGGGCGGCGTCGAATCGATGACGCGGGCGCCTTTCGTCATGGGCAAGGCCGGCGAGGCGTTTTCGCGCGCGGCCGATGTCTACGACACCACGCTCGGCTGGCGTTTCATCAATCCGCTGATGAAGGCGCAATACGGCGTCGATTCCATGGCCGAGACCGGCGAGAACGTCGCCGAGGAATTCCAGGTGGCGCGCAAGGACCAGGATGCGTTTGCGCTGCGCTCGCAGCAGCGTGCCGCCAACGCCATCGCCACCGGCTATTTCGCCAAGGAGATCGTCCCGGTGCAGGCGCCGGGCGGCAAGGCCGGACCTGTCGTCGTCAATGAAGACGAGCATCCGCGTCCCGACACCACGATCGAAAACCTGCAAAAGCTCAAACCCATCGTGCGCAATCCGGGCACCATCACCGCCGGCAATGCGTCAGGCATCAACGATGGCGCCGCCGCCATCATTCTGGCCAGCGAGGATGCGGTGAAGGCGCATGGCTTGAAAGCGCGCGCGCGGGTGCTCGGCATGGCCTCGGCGGGAGTGCCGCCGCGCATCATGGGCATCGGCCCGGTGCCGTCGACGCGCAAGCTGATGGAGCGGCTCGGCCTGAAGATTTCCGATTTCGATCTGATCGAGCTGAATGAGGCGTTCGCTTCGCAAGGCATCGCCGTTCTGCGCCAGCTCGGCGTTGCCGAAGACGCCGACTACGTCAATCCGCACGGCGGTGCCATCGCGCTCGGCCATCCGCTCGGCATGTCGGGCGCGCGGCTGACGTTGACCGCGGTGCATGGGTTGGAGAAGCGCGGCGGCAAGCGCGCGCTTGCCACCATGTGCGTCGGCGTTGGGCAAGGCGTGTCGCTGGCGTTGGAGAAAGTCTAAAGACTGTCATCGTCCGCGAAGGCGGACGATCCAGTAAACACCGAGAGTTTAGCGATTACTGGGTGCCCCGCCTTCGCGGGGCATGACAAATGCAAGGAGAAATGCCGCGTGCCGATGTCTACCGGTTACATTCCGTTCCATCCCAATCCGTCAAAACCGAAATACAAGCCGCCGGCCGGTGCCGTCGATGCGCATTGCCATGTGTTCGGGCCGGAGAACAAGTTTCCCTACGCGCCGGAGCGCAAATACACGCCGTGCGACGCGCCGAAGGAAAAACTGTTCGCGCTGCGCGACTTCTTAGGCTTCGACAAGAACGTCATCGTCCAGGCGTCATGCCACTCCAAGGACAACAGCGCCATGGTCGATGCGCTCGATGCCTCGAACGGCAGGGCCAAGGGCGTCGCCTTCGTCGGCGAGGAAGTGACCGACGACGAGCTGAAATGGATGGACAAGGCCGGCGTGCGCGGCGTGCGCTTCAATTTCATCAAGCGGTTGGTGGATTTCACCCCACGCGACGTGCTGCAGCGCATCGCCGCCCGCGTGCACAAGCTCGGCTGGCATATCGTGGTCTATTTCGAGATGCCGGATCTGCCGGAGCTGGAGGATTTCTTCACCGCGCTGCCGACCACCGTGATGGTCGATCACATGGGCACGCCCGACGTGAAGAAGGGCGTCGACCATCCGGAGAATCAGCGCTTCCACGCGCTGATGGACAAGCACAAGAACTTTTGGGTCAAGGTGACCTGCCCGGAGCGCATGTCGCTCGCCGGCCCGCCCTATGACGACGTGGTGCCGTTCGGCCGGGCGCTGGTCGAGCGCTTTCCCGACCGCGTCATCTGGGGCACCGATTGGCCGCATCCCAACATGAAGAAAGTGGCGCCCGACGACGGTGTGCTGGTCGATTACATCCCCAAGATCGCGCCCACGGCGGCGGCGCAGCAGGCGCTCCTGGTCGACAATCCGATGCGGCTTTATTGGGATTAGAAACACTACCGTTTCCCGGATGCGGTGCAGCGCGAAGCGGTGCACCGCTGATCCGGGATCGTCCCAGGCACGGCGCTTGGGGCGATCCCGGGTCTGCAGCGCACCACTGCGTGCTGCGCTGCGCCCGGGAAACGTACGCTGGAATGATTTGAAACAAGGCACGGCTTACGTTGCCAAGCTTTGCTGCGCTATATATGTGATGCCATAGGGAGATACGCCGATGGCCCGTGAACAGCACGATTACGACGACATCCCCGGCACCTACGTGTTCGACCAGGACCGCTCGCGTGAGGGGTTCGGCATCAACATGTTCTGCATGTCGCTGATGAAGGACGAGAACCGCAAGGCCTTCAAGGCGAACGAGGCGGAATACCTCAAGAAATTCAACCTGACGCCGGAGCAGGCCAACGCCGTCCTCAAGCGCGATTACAACCGCTTGCTGGAGCTCGGCGGCAACATCTATTTCACCGCCAAACTTGGCGCCACCGACGGCCATTCGTTCCGCCATCTGGCCGCGACGATGACCGGGTCTAGCCAGGACGACTATGCCAACATGATGCTGGCCGGCGGCCGATCGGTCGAAGGCAATCGCAGCAAGTCGGGCAAGGTGGCAAAGCCCGCCACAGCGGCGAAAAGGCCGGCCAAAAAACCGGCAAAAGCCAAAGCAAAGACGCGCAGCAAGTCGAGGTCAAAACGTGGCTAAAATCATCGCAGGCGTTTCGTCATCCCATGTGCCGGCGATCGGCGCGGCGATCGACAACAAGCAGACCGAGGAGCCGTACTGGAAGCGGGTGTTCTCCGGCTTCGAGAAATCCAAGGAATGGATGGCGCAGACCAAGCCCGACGTCGTCATCCTCATCTACAACGATCACGCCTCGGCGTTCTCGGTCGAAATGGTGCCCACCTTTGCGCTCGGCTGCGCCGCGGAATTTCCGCCGGCCGACGAGGGCTGGGGACCGCGCCCGGTGCCGGTGGTGAAGGGCCATCCGCAATTGGCCGCCCACATTGCGCAATCCGTCATCCTCGACGAGTTCGACATCACCGTGGTCAACAAGATGGAGGTCGATCACGGCCTCACCGTGCCGATGAATCTGTTGTTCGGCTCACCGAAGGAATGGCCGTGCCCGGTGATCCCGGTCGCGGTCAATGTGGTGCTTTATCCGCCGCCGACCGGCCACCGCTGCTTCATGCTCGGCCGTGCCATCCGCAAGGCGGTGGAATCCTATCCGGAGGATTTGCGCGTCGTGGTGTTCGGCACCGGCGGCATGTCGCACCAGATCTCGGGGCCGCGCGCCGGCCTGATCAACAGCAAGTTCGACAAGGCATTCTTGGACAATCTCACCAAAGACCCGAAGAAGCTCACCCGCATTCCGCATCTCGAATATATGCGCGAAGCCGGCGCCGAAGGCATCGAGATGGTGATGTGGCTCGTCATGCGCGGCGCGCTCGAAGACAAGGTCGACGAGGTCTATCGCTTCTACACCGTGCCGGCTTCGAACACCGCCGTCGGCCATATCATTCTGGAGCCGCATCGCCGTGGCGCGAAGAAGGCCCCCGGTAAATCCAAGAAGCCCGCCGGCAAGATGAAGCGCGCCGCCGCACGTGCGAAATCAGCGGTCCGTAGGAGCAGGTAACAATGAAAATTTGCGTAGCGGGGCAGGGCGCGTTTGGGCAAAAACATCTCGACGCGCTCAAACGCATCCCCGATGTCGAAATCACCTCGCTGGTCGGCGGCAATCAGGACTCCACCGCCCAGGTCGCCAAGAAATACGGCATCCCGCATTACACCGGCGAATTGTCCGAAGGCATCAAGCGCGCCGATGCGGTGATCCTCACCACGCCGACCAAGATGCATTTCCGCCAAAGCGAGCAGGTGATGCGCGCCGGCAAGCATGTGCTGGTCGAAATCCCGGTCACCGACAGCGTCGAAGACGCCGAAGCCTTGGTGAAGATCGCCAAGGAGACCGGCGTCACCGCCATGGGCGGCCATGTGCGGCGCTTCAATCCCAGCCATCAATACGTCCACAAGAAGATCGTCGCCGGCGAGCTGAAAATCCAGCAGATGGACGTGCAGACATATTTCTTCCGGAGGAAGAACATCAACGCCGCCGGCAATGCGCGCAGCTGGACCGATCATCTGTTGTGGCATCACGCCGCCCATACCGTGGACCTGTTCCAGTACCAGGCCGGCGAGAATATTTCCGACTGCTACGCCGTGCAGGGGCCGATCCATCCGCAGCTCAATATCGCGATGGATATGGGCATCGTGGCGCGGACGCCGTCCGGCGCCATACTGACGCTGTCGCTGTCGTTCAACAACGACGGGCCGCTCGGCTCGTTCTTCCGCTACATCTGCGACAACGGCACCTACAAGGCGTTCTACGACGATCTCTCCGACGGCAAGGACAACAAGATCGACGTGTCGAAAGTCGACGTGTCGATGGACGGCATCGAGCTCGAAGACCGTGAATTCATCGCCGCGATCCGGGAAAAGCGCGAGCCCAACGCCAGCCTCGCCCAGCTCCTGCCGTGCATGCACGTGCTCGGCAAGCTGGAAAAGATCATCG
>CAVWOI010000012.1:0-132358 GCA_963756245.1 uncultured Alphaproteobacteria bacterium | reverse complement strand
GGCTGACCATCTCCGCGCTGGAGGTGGCCGGCTCGGTGATCGCCCAGCAACTGGGCTTGGGCTTTGTCACCACCATCGATCCGACCCAGGGCGAGCAGGGCGTGATCATCGGCAATTTCCTCACCATGCTCGGCATCACGCTGTTCTTCGCCACCGACATGCACTATTTGGTCATCGCCGCGCTCAACTCGAGCTACGACTTGTTCGAGCCGGGCGAGGTGCCCGCCGTCGGCGACGTCGCGGCGCTGGTCACCAAAATCGCCGCCGGCGCGTTTCGTATCGGCATCCAGCTTTCGGCGCCGTTCCTCGCCTTCGGGCTTCTGTTCAATATCGGGCTCGGCGTGCTGTCGCGGCTGATGCCGCAGATGCAGGTGTTCTTCGTCGCGCTGCCGCTGTCGATCATGATCGGGCTGTTGTTCCTGCTCCTCGTGCTCGGCACCATGATGGGTTTTTTCCTCGATTACGTCGGCGGCGTGCTGCACGAACTCGGCCCGCACGCTTAAGGCACGCCGATGGCCGAAGAACGCGACGATACCGAACGCACAGAAGACCCGACAGCGAAGCGGCTTGACGACGCCATCAAGCGCGGCGACGTGGCGCGCAGCACCGAGGTCAGCACCTGGTTCACCATCGCCGGCGGCGTGCTGATGCTGATGGTGTTTGCGACGCCAATGGCGCAGACGTTGGAAATGACGTTCCGCGGCGTCTTGGCCAATTCCTACCAGATACCGGCCGACGGGCCCGCAATCGCCTATCTGTCGAAAAAAATCGCCATCGATGTGCTCACCGCGCTCGCCATTCCATTCTTGCTTTTGACGCTCGCGGCGTTGCTCGGCACCGCGATCCAGCACCGCATCGTCTTCTCGGTCGAGCCGCTGATCCCGCATCTGTCTAAAATTTCGCCGGCGGCGGGGTTCAAGCGGCTGTTCTCGCTGCAGGCGCTTGCCAATTTCGCCAAGGGTCTTGCCAAGCTGATGATCTTCGGTGCGGTGATCACCGCGCTATTGTGGCCGCAGCGTCACCGCCTTGGCGGCCTCATCACCACCGATCCGGCCTTGATCCTGCCGTTTACCAAATCGCTCACCATGCAGATGCTCGGCACGGTGGTGGCGATCCTCGCCATCGTCGCGGTGGCCGACTACTTGTTTCAGCACCGCCAATGGTACGACCGGCAGAAAATGTCGGTGCGCGAGATGAAGGAGGAGTTCCGCCAGAGCGAAGGCGATCCGATGGTCAAGGGCAAGATCCGCCAGCTGCGCCAGGCGCGCGCCCGCAAGCGCATGATGGCGGCGGTGCCCACGGCGTCGGTGGTCATCACCAACCCGACCCACTTTGCCATCGCGTTGCGCTACGAGCGCGGTATGAATGCGCCGATCTGCGTCGCCAAGGGCGTCGACCTGATCGCCCGCAAAATCCGCGAAGTGGCCGAGGCCCACGGCATCCCGGTGGTCGAGAACCCGCCGCTGGCCCGCGCCCTGCACGGCACGGTGGAGATCGACCAGGAAATTCCCCAGGAGCACTACCGCGCTGTTGCCGAAATCATCGGTTACCTGATGCGGCTGCGGCGGTTGGTGGCGCGTTAAGAGTTGAGGCGAGGCGACTAATTGGGCGGCATGGTGCAAATCCCCTTGCGCGATTCAGCAGGGCTTGGCACTGAAAGCGAGCCGGAATTGCGAGGCGGCGGATGACGGCACAGGACACGGTCAGCCGGGGCGGAGAGCCGATTGAGGCCAGCCTCGCGCGTAAGGCGATCGACCGCAGCGCGGCGACCGAACGCGGCGGCAGCGTCATGCTGGTGCTTTTGGTCGCCGGCATGCTGGTCGCGGCCGCGACTGCCATCGTCGTGCTCGGCCGCAGCAATGCCGAGCCCTATATCCTGGCGTTTCTCGCGGTGCTGGCCACCGTCGGCGTATTTTCCCTGTTCGCGCTCGCCTGCGGCATCCTGCGGCTGTCCGCGACCGGCGCCGTCAGCCCGCTGATCAAGTCGGTGGTCGACGGCGCCTTCGATGGCGTCGTCGTCACCGATGCCGACGGCCGCGTGGTCTATGCCAATGCCGCCTATCTCGACCTGATCCAGGCCGCGGACGTCAACGACATGCGGCCGGTCGAGCGCGTGTTCATCGGCGATGCCGACGCCTCCGAAGCGATCTACCGGCTGCTCAAAGCGGCCCGCGAAGGCGCGCGCGCCCAGGAAGTGGTGCGGGTCGCCGGCGTCAATGGCCGGCCGCCGCGTTGGCTGCGCTTCAAGATCCGCCCGCTCGGCGACGGCCGGCGCGAGGCGCGCCTGTCGGTGTGGTCGCTCACCGACGTGTCGCGCGACCGCGACCAGCAGGAATATGCGTTTCAGGCGCTGCAGCACGCCATCGATTATCTCGATCACGCGCCGGCCGGCTTTTTCTCCGTCGATGCCAAGGGCGACATCGTCTATCTCAACAAGACTTTAGCCAACTGGCTCGACCAGGATTTGGCCCAGGTCGGCTCTGGCGGCTTGAAGATCGCTGACCTGATCTGGGGCGATGGCGCCGCGCTGTTGACGACGCTGCAAGGCGGACCGGGCGAGGTGAAGATCGAGGTGCTCGATCTCGACCTGCGCACCCGCAACGGCCGCACGCTGCCGGTGCGGCTCTATCACAAGCTCGCCTTCGGTGCCGACACCGCGCCGGGCCCCTCGCGCACGCTGGTGCTCAATCGTGCCCGGGATGACGGCACCGATCCGCAGCGCGCCGCCGACATCCGCTTCATGCGGTTTTTCCATCACACCCCGATGGCGATCGCCACCATCGACAAACAGGGCGGCGTCATCCGCACCAATCCGCTGTTCGCCCGGCTCTTCCACGGCACCCGCGGCGGCGGCGCCGATGGCGAGGACCGTTCGATCCGCGCCATCGTCGCCGAGCGCGATCGGCCGGCGCTGGACGCCGCCATTCGCGCCGCAGCCGCCGGCAAGGCCGATATCGCGCCGGTCGATGCGATGCTGGCCGGGCCCGGCGAGCGCTTCGGCCGCTTCTATGTCACCGCGGTCGAAGAAGCCGAGCGCGACCAGGAAGCAGCCATCGTTTATGCGCTCGAGACCACGGAGCAGCGCGAGCTCGAGACCAAGGTCACGCAGACACAGAAAATGGAGCTGGTCGGCCAGCTCGCCGGCGGCATCGCCCACGATTTCAACAACGTGCTCTCCGCCATCATGATGGCGACGGATTTTTTGCTCAACGCGCATAAGCCGACCGACCCGTCGTTCCAGGACATCATGCAGATCAAGCAGAATGCCAACCGGGCGGCGAGCCTGGTGCGGCATCTGCTCGCCTTCTCGCGCAAGCAGACGATGCGGCCGCAGGTGCTCGATCTCGGCGAGGTGTTGTCCGATCTCAACATGCTGCTGCGGCGGCTGATCGGCGAAAAGGTCACGCTGCAGGTGGTGCATGGCCGCGATCTGTGGCCGGTGCGGGTCGACATTTCGCAGTTCGAGCAGGTGATCGTGAATCTGGCGGTCAACGCTCGCGATGCCATGCCCGGCGGCGGCCGGCTCGAGCTGCGCACCACCAATGTCACCGCCAAGGACTGCGAGCGCTTCCACGCCAAGGGCATGCCGGCCGCCGACTACGTACTGGTCGAGGTCAATGACAGCGGCACTGGAATTCCGGTGGCGATCGTCGACAAGATTTTCGAGCCGTTCTTTTCGACCAAAGAGGTCGGCAAGGGCACCGGCCTCGGTCTCTCCACGGTCTACGGCATCATCAAGCAGACCGGCGGCTTCGTTTACGTCGATTCGGTCGAGGGCAAAGGCACCACGTTCCGCATCTTTCTGCCGCGGCACATTCCGAGCGCCCAAGACGCGGTGCCGGAACGGCCCGCCGAGGCCGAGGTGTCGTCGCTGATCGGCGTGCTCGCGGCAGCCGCGGAGGTCAAGCCGCCGGCCAACGCCGACCTCACCGGCGAAGGCACCATCCTTCTGGTCGAGGACGAGGAGGGCCTGCGCGCGCTCAACGCCCGCGGCTTGACGTCGCGCGGCTATACCGTGCTCGAAGCCGGCAACGGCGTCGAGGCGATCGAGGTGCTGGAGAAAATCGACGGCCGGGTCGATCTCGTGGTGTCCGACGTGGTGATGCCGGAAATGGACGGACCGACCTTGCTGCGCGAACTGCGCAGCCGCGATCCAAGTCTGAAGATCATCTTCGTCTCCGGCTACGCCGAAGATGCTTTCCAGAAGCATCTGCCCGCCGACGGCCAGCAATTCGCGTTTCTGGCAAAGCCCTTCACGCTCAAGCAGCTGGTCGCGGCCGTGAAAGAGACGATGGCGGCGTGATCGCGGCCGGGCGCTCGATCAAGGCGCTCGTTCAAGGCGCGCGGTCCACCGCATTCGGCTGCCAGTACCAACCCGACAAGAACTTGATGCAGCGCGCGCTGTAGGGCGTGTTTTCGTTGCTGACGGGGCAAGCGGGGCTGGCCGGATCGGCCTGGGCGCGCCGATCATGCGTCGCTTCGGACGGACGTGCCGCACCGATGGCTCGAATGTTGGACGACACGCCGCCCTCGATGAAAGCGATGCAGTCGGCGCTGAAAGGGACGCTGTCGCTGTCAGGGCAGGCGGCGGTTGCCGGCGTATCGTCCGCCGAGGCCGGCGTGGCGAGGTCGATGCGATGGTCGTGCTCGATCCACAGCATCCCGACGGCGACGGCGGCGACGATCGCGGGGGCGAATTTGCCGGACGCCATCATCATGGCCTCGTCATTGGGAAGCGAGCGTCCACCACGGCATCAGCGAATAGATAATGTAGGGGATCGCCAGGATCGGGAAAATCCAGACCAGGGATAGCGGAATCCTTCTGGTCACGTGCTCGGGCAGCAACATGGCGACGACACCGAGCGCGGCCGCGATCAGAATGGTGGTCGCCGTCCAGCCATACCACAGCATGTTCGGTCCTTCGCCGCTGCGCGCCGCTTCGTAGCCCCACACAATGCGATCTGTCGCCGGGTGGAAGGTGAACATTGGCCAGTTCAAATACTGGATCACGCAGTAGATCACCGGGCCGGTAATCGAGAAGGTTTTGGCGAAAGTCCCGAACCTCGTCGACGCCGCCAGCGATGACGGTGCGGATCGAGAGCCTGCTGTTGCGGTCGTGCTCATGACGCAAATCCCCGGGTGTTGTTCAGCACGTGGCCGACGATGAAGAGAAACCAGCACATCACGCAGAGCACGAGCGTCACGCCCTTGCGCGCGTTGTCGTATTCCGGATTCTGAGCGTTCTTCCAGAAGAACCAGTAGGCCGGCAACAGCACCAGGCCGAGCGTTGCCACATGCTCTTTGAAATCGAAAAAGCCGCCGGTTTTGTAGTAGTGCCCGGCTTCGAGCGGAATGCGGATGAAGACCCGATACTTGGTGTAGATGTACGAGCCGACGACGAAGGTCAGCACCCACAGCACGCAGACCGCGGTGGCGTAGCCGGCGGCGCCCACCGCGCGGAAACGCGTCACGATGCCGCCGGCCGGTTGCCGCACCGGCAGCGCCACGGCCATGGCCTGGTGGGTGAGCGCGCCAAGGAGGCCGACAGCCAGGATCAGGTGCACGAACAGCCACAGCGTCCAGAACGTGTTGGTCGATATGAGTCCGGCCATCGTGCTCCCTCCCGTCGCGCGCTTCATTTTTATGCGATGGATTCTAGCGCCCCGGGAACCCATGTCCAGCGCGTGCGCATCTTCTCAGCGGTGATCTGACGCGATAAATTGCATCGCTTTGCGCGCGCCGAAGTTTTGGCGTACCGCTGGAGCAATTCGCCCGGGAAAGTCCGCATGACGCTCGATCGTCGATGGCCGCGCATTCTCCTTGTCGCTGCGATCATTGGAATCGGCCCAACATCGTCGCGCGCCGGCGGCGTCGGCTTCGGTGACGACGATGCCAATTCAGGGGAGGATGGCCCGTCCTATTTCGGCTTCGTGCGCGAGGTCGACGGCCCGGGCGTCGCCGATGCCAAGGTCACCGCGGCGCTGAAGGACCGTGGCGCATTGGTGACGCGCACCGACATCATGGGCGTCTACAAGATTCCCGGTTTTGGCAAGGACATCAATCCCGACGATGTTGCCATCACCTGCGCCAAGGACGGCTACGTCCAGGCCAACGTGCAGCGCCGGCCGCGCGACCCCAGCGACACCAAGGATCCGGTCGAGGTCGAGTGCTACCTCAAACGCAAGTGAAGTACTTTTTATTTGCTGCGGCGGTTGCGCTGGCCTGCTGCTCAGCGACCGTCGGTCGCGCGCAGAGCCTGACCGGTTCGGTGACATCCGCCGAGGAAGGCGCGATGGAGGGCGTGCTGGTCAGCGCGCAAGCGGCCGGCTCGCCGATCACCGTCACCGTGGTCAGCGACGAGCACGGCCATTTTCGGTTCCCCGATGGTCGCCTCGCGGCAGGGCATTACGCGCTGCGCATTCGCGCCATCGGCTATGAGCTCGATGGCCTGCAAGCGGTCGATCTCGACGCCGCTGCGACCGATACCGCGCTCAAGCTGCGCAAGACGTCCGACCTCGCGCCGCAACTGACCAATACCGAATGGTTCATGAGCATGCCCGGCACGCCGGAGCAAAAGCGGCCTCTGATCGAGTGCATGAGCTGCCACACTTTTGAGCGCATCGTGCGCTCGACTTATGACGCGGAAGCGTTCTTTCCCGTGCTCAAGCGCATGGCGCAATACGCCAATAACACGACGCTGGCGCGGGTGCAGTCGCGGCTCGCCGAGCGCGAGGTGCACGACGATCTGGTGCGCAAGCTTGCCGCCTATCTGGCCACAGTGAATCTGAGCGCCGGACCGGCGTGGCCTTACGAGCTGCAAACCTTGCCGCGGCCGAAGGGCCGCGCCACCCACGTTGTCATCACCGAATACGATCTGCCGCGCCAAACCATCGCGCCGCACGACGTGCGCACCGACGCGCAGGGCCATGTCTGGTATTCGAATTTCGTCGAGAATTTTCTCGGCGAGCTCGATCCCAAAACCGGCGCGCACCGGGAATATCCCATACCGGTCCTGAAACCCGGCTCGCCGACCGGGGCGCTCGACCTCGAGGCGGACGGCGACGGCAATCTGTGGCTCGCCATGATGTTCCAGACCGGCGTCGCAAAATTCGACATTGCGACGAAGACCTTTCACATGTTTCCGGTCCAGGCCGCGCTCGACAACGATGCCGCGCAGCAGTCCATGGTGATGCCGCGCGCCGCAGGCGTCGACGGCAAGGTGTGGAGTAACGAAGTCGCCAAGCAGTCGATCCTGCGGCTCGATCTGAAAACTGGAACCTACGAGCTGATCGACCCGTTCAAGTTTCTGCCGAAGGGCCACCAGCATGCGCCCTATGGCATGGCGGCGGATGGAGAGAACAATCTCTATTTCATGGATTTCGCCGACGAGAATATCGGCCGCATCGATGCCAAGACCGGGGTGCCGACGATCTATCCGACGCCGACGCCGAAATCGCGGCCGCGCCGGACCATGCTCGACGATCAAGGCCGGCTCTGGTTCACCGAATTCGCCGCCAACAAGCTCGGCCTGTTCGACACCAAGACCGAATTGTTCAAGGAATGGGACGTGCCGACGCCGCACACTTATCCGTACGACGTCTTTATGGACAAGAACGGCGAGTTATGGAGCGGCGGCATGGCGAGCGATCGCGTGCTGCGGTTCGACCCGCAGAGCGGACGCGCGGTCGAATATCTTCTGCCGCGGCCGACCAACATTCGCCGCGTCTTCGTCGACAATTCGACCAATCCGGTGACGTTCTGGGCCGGCAACAATCACGGCGCGGAAATTTTGCGCGTCGAGCCGCTCGACTAGCATTTTGTTCTGCGTCCGCAAGATCGCGCACCTGCTCTGTGCTTGACGCATGATGCGAAAACGGCGCGCGGCGGTACATCGCAGTGCGACATGTTTGCGTGCGACGCTTTGCGACAGCTCTGAACGTCCTGCTCTCGCGTACCAATTGCACATCGATCGGAAGGTCCGAGAGTGCCTATGCAGTGGTTGCGATCGCTTGCGGCATTTGCCGCGCTGGCCGTTGCTCTGCTGTTGGGGGCGGAGGACGCGGACGCGCGCCTTGAAGGCGCACCAAGCGTCGCCAGGAGCGCCGAGGGAGCTTTTCTGACGCCGCCAGTCGCTACGCCGGCGCTTGCCGTGTTCGCCGCGAACGACCATGCGATGGCGGGGTCGTCATCCTATCCGGGTGGCTCGCTCGGCGGTTTGTTCAACCGTCCGGGGGTCATCGGCGGATTTGCCGCGGGCTTTCTCGGTTCAGGCGTGCTCGGTTGGCTGTTCGGCCACGGTTTTGTCGGCGAGCTTGGCAGCGTGGCGTCGATCCTTGGCCTGGTCTTTCAGCTGGCGCTGATCGCGCTATTGTGCCGGCTGATATGGACGTGGTGGAGCGGCCGCAATGCGCCGGCCTTTGCCGGCCTGTCGCCGCGGCAACTGGCCGATCCCTATCTGCGCTCGCGTCACGAATTTCTCCCCGACATCGAGGTGCCGCCCGGCGCGGACGATGTCGATAATCATCGGGCGGTCAGCAAGTAGTTTTCGCGGCTATTGCGGCGCCGCCGAGTTGTGACAGGCGACCGGCGCATCGCCGGTGCTGCTATGCTGCCAAGTCGGTACTTCGCATTTGGTGCAGGCGCCGAGCATCAAGCCGAAGCCAAGGAGCGCCAAGAGCCGCAGCGTGGCGCCGCCGCAATGGCCTAAACCCTGCGGCGCAGTCCATGACATAATTCTTACATTGTCCGTCATGATCCCTCGCACCGTCCCCGCGATGATACCGCGCCCGGCCGTCCACCGCGAGGGCGCCGGCGCGGCACCAATGCGGCGATAGCAAGGGTATCGCGCCCGAATTTCCATTATCTTACTGCACAGCGACCCGCCGCCCGTTGTTTCGCAAGGGTAGGATGGGTCGCCATTGGAGGACAACGACCATGGACATTCTTCCCTGTGGCTCCCGGCCGTCGCGCCGCGGACCTGCTGACTCTTTCACCGGTACGGTCTGGCAAGACCCGGTCATCGAAGCCCCGGCGCCGGCGCGCATCCGTTCCGGCCTGGTGCGCTTCGAGCCCGGTGCCCGCACCCACTGGCACACCCATCCGCTCGGCCAGACCTTGTGCGTGATGTCCGGCTGCGGGCGGGTGCAGACCTGGGGCGGCAAGGTGCGCGAAATCCGCGCCGGCGACGTGGTCTGGATTCCGCCGGGCGAAAAACATTGGCACGGCGCCGGGCCGACCACGGTGATGATGCACGTGGCCATGCAGGAAGCGCTCGACGGCAAGCATGTCGAATGGTTGGAGCCGGTCACCGACGAGCAGTACACGGCCGCGGTCGGGTAGCGGGTGGACCATGCGTTACGAGCTTTACTACTGGCCGAGCATCCAGGGCCGCGGCGAATTCGTTCGCCTCGCGCTCGAAGAGGCCGGCGCCGATTATGTCGACATCGCGCGCCGGCCGGGCCGGCGCGGCGTGCCGGCGATGATGAAGCTGCTCGAAGACAAACGCAGCGCGCGGCCGCCTTACGCGCCGCCGTTCCTCAAAGCCGGCAAGCTCGTCATCGCGCAAACCGCGAATGTTTTGCTCTATCTCGGCACGCGGCTTGATCTGGCGCCGCGCGACGAGGCGGGCAAACTGTGGGCGCATCAGCTGCAGCTCACCGTAGCCGACCTCGTCACCCATATCCACGATGCCCACCATCCGGTGTCGGGCTGGCTCTATTTCGAGGAGCAACGGCCGGCGGCGCGGCGGCGCACGCAGGATTTCTGGCGCTACCGGGTGCCGAAATTTTTGGGCTATTTCGAGCGCGTGCTTAAGAACAACGGCGGCACCTATATGATCGGCCGCCGCACGAGCTATGTCGATCTGTCGCTGTTTCAGATCGTCGAGGGTTTGCGCTATGCCTTCCCCAAACGCATGAAGCGCTTCGAGAAGAAAGTGCCGGGCTTGGTCGCGCTGCGCGACAGGATCGCCAAGCGCCCGCGCATCAAAGCCTATCTGGCGTCGAAGCGGCGCATCCCCTTTAGCCAATGGGGCATCTATCGTTACTTCAAGGAATTGGATCAGTGAGGCCCGCGCATCGCGCGGACGTTCAAGCCGGCAGGGTACATGCATGAATGACACGACACGCCCGTTTTCGCCAAAAATCGGTCGCACCTATCCCAAGCCGAAACTGAAATTGCCGCCGGGGGCGTGCGATACGCATTTTCATTTCATCGGTCCGCAAAAGCAGTTTCCGTTGAAGCCCAGCCACGTCTTCAGCCATCTCGAATTCGAGGATACGCCGATCGAGGACTGGCTGAAGATGCAGGACGCGCTGGGTCTTTCGCGCGGCCTGCACGTGCAGTCGATGATGTATGAAAACAACTACGAGATCGCGCTGCATGGCCAATGCCGCTTTCCCGACCGCCTGCGCGCCGTGGTGATCCCCTGGCCGGGCATCACCGAGGGCGAGCTCGACATCCTCACCAAAGCCGGAGTGGTCGGCTACCGCATTACCAACCGGCTCATGAAAACCATCGACGACCGCCTGGTGGCCCGCACCCACGAACATGGCTGGTCCATGCACTATCTCGTCAAACTGGACGAGAAGGACGACTGGAATGCGCAAATCCTGGCTTCGCCGGGAAATTTCGTCATCGAGCATATGGGCGGCGTCAATCCGGCCAAGGGTGTGGACGGGGCGGGATTCAAGTTCATGCTGCGCTGCCTCGACACCGGCCGCTGCTGGGTGAAACTATCGCCGCGCATTTCGAACCAGGAGACGTTTCCGTTCTCCGACACCGATCCGCTGGTGCATAAGCTCGTCGCCTATGCGCCGACGCGGCTATTGTGGGGCTCCGACTGGCCGCACCCGCAATATTTCAAGCCGATGCCGAACGACGTCGCGCTGCTCGACATGATGCTGGACTGGGTGCCTGACGAAAAAACCCGCAAGCTGATCTTCGTCGACAATGCGGCCGAGCTGTTCGGGTTTCCGCCGGCATAGACGGTTCGGAAGAAACCGCGGGATCAGCCAGGCTTGATGTCGGCCGCCGTGATGATCGGCGCCCACTTGGCGGTCTCTTCCTGCTGCAGCGTTCCGAGCGCTTCTGGGCTCAATTGCTCGCGCGGGGGCAGGACGAAGCCGAAGCCGGCCAAACGGTCGCGCAGCGCCTGGTCAGCCAAAATCTCGACGCAAGCGGCATTGAGCCTGGCAACGACATCCTTCGGCGTGTCTTTGGGCGCGTAAATGCAATACCAGTTCTGCAACTGAACGCCGGACACGCCGGCCTCGTCCGCGGTCGGCACGTCCGGCGCAATGGTCACGCGCTGCTCGCCCAGGATCGCGTAAGCTTTGAGCTTGCCGTCGCGGACGTAAGGCAGCGAGTTGATCGGCACGTCGATCATCAGGTCGACACGGCCGGCGACCAAATCCTGCATCGCCGGCCCGAGCCCGCGATACGGAATGAACTGATAGCTGGTGCCGGTGGCTTTCTGAAAAAGAATGCCGGCGAGATGGCCGAGGCTGCCGACGCCGGACGTGCCTTGCAGCGCCTTGTCAGGATTGGCTTTGAGCCACGCCACCAGGCCTTTGAGATCGGCCGCCGGAATATCGGTCCTGGACACCAGCATATTGGGCACGAAGCACAGCAGGCCGACCGGCGTGAAATCCGTCACCGTGTTGTAATCCAGGGGGTAGATGGCAGGGTTGATGACGTTGGTGCTCAATCCCGGGCCGATGAGCAGCGTATAGCCGTCAGGCGTCGCGCGCGCGACGCGACCGGCACCGATGCTGCCCGCGGCGCCGGCGACGTTTCCGATGACGACCGACTGACCAAGCGAGCGTTGCATGCGGTCGGCAATGATGCGGGCAAACACGTCGGCCGGCCCGCCAGCCGCGAACGGCACAATCAACGTGAGCGGACGCGTCGGGAAAGCTTGGGCGCGAGCATTCCCGGACAGCGCCGGAAGGATGGCGCCGCCTGCCGCCAGACGCAGAAAGCGACGTCGCGGAAGTCTCATTGTCATTTCACTCGGTTTTTGCGCGTGCAAAATTGCGGCTTGCACCTAATCAATGCCGGTCTTCAACGGTAGCAGGGCGATCGTGTCGGCGAAAAGCATCGACATTGTCGCAGCAACTCCCGATGTGGACTCAAAAGCGCAGTTCACGGTCCTTGCAACTCTCGTGCCGCTGCCAGGGTTGAGGTATGTCGTGAAAGAGCTTGCGCGAAAAACATGTGCTGCTGCTATTGTGTGCAGCAATGCTCTGTCAGGAAGGATAGCGATGCGACGGTTTTTGGCCTTGACCGGATTGGCGATCGCCACCTGCCTGCATTTTGCCGACGGCGCGGTGGCGCAACAGGCTTACCCGACCCGCACTGTCAAATTCATCATGCCGTTCGGCGCCGCCAGCGCCAGCGACATCACCGCGCGGCTGTTCGCGGATCGCTTGTCGGCGCGCTGGGGCAAGCCGGTGGTGGTCGAGAATCGCCCGGGCGGCGACGGCATCGTGTCGGTCCAGGCCTTTGTCAATGCCGCCGACGATCATACGCTGTGGTTCGGGCCAGCCGGCATCTTGACGGTGGCGCCCTACGATCACGACACGCTGCCTTACGACGCCAAACGCGACCTCTTGCCGATCGTCAGCGTCTCCGCTGTCGTGCTCGCGGTCTCGGTGCCGGCATCGATGAATATCAATACGGTCGATCAGTTGGTGGCGCTGGCGAAAGCGCAGCCCGGCAAGCTCAATGCCGCCGCCGCCACCGGTCTCTCGGATTTTCTGCTGTTCGGCTGGATCAAGAACATGGACCTGCAGATCGTCAAGGTACCGTATCGCGATATCATGCAGGCGCCGAACGACCTTGCCGAACAGCGCATCCAGGTGCTGGGGACCTCGCTTGCGGTGGTGCAGCCGCTGATGCAGGCGGGCAAGATCAAGGTTTTGGCCGTAAGCAGCACGCAGCGCGCGCCGACCGCGCCGGATATCCCGACGGCAAACGAGGCCGGTTATCCGGCGCTGTCGTTCGAAAGCATCGGCGGCATCTTCGGCCCGCGCGGCATGCCGGAGGCGACGCGCGAGGCCATCGCCGCCGATGTCCGCGCCGTCGCCGCCGATCCGGTCATCGCCAAGCGGCTCGGCGACATCGGCACGATCATGGACATTCGCGGCCCGGCCGAATTCGGGCGTGCCGTCGAAGAGCAGCGCGACCGGCTCGCCGGCATCGCCAAAGTTTTGGGACTGAAGGCGGCGCAATGAGTGCGGACGCGGCTGTCGGTGTCATGGATATCCTGAAAGAGACCAATTTCGCTTTCCTGGGCCATAAGATTTCGGGGAAGGTGCGCGACATCTATGACCAGGGCGACAAGCTCGTCCTGGTCACGACCGATCGTCATTCGTCATTCGACCGCATCATCGCCCACGTCCCGTGGAAAGGGCAGGTCCTCAACCAGGTGAGCGCGCATTGGTTCGAAGCGACCAAAGACATCGTGCCGAATCACGTGCTGGCGGTGCCCGATCCGAATGTGACGGTGGCGAAGAAGTGCGCGATGGTGCCGGTGGAAGCCGTCGTGCGGGGCTACCTGACCGGCGTCACCGACACCGCGATCTGGACGCGCTACGGCAAAGGCGAGCGCAATTTCGGCGGCGTCGCGCTGCCGGGCGGCATGCGCAAGAACCAACAGCTGCCGCAACCCATTTTCGATCCGACCACCAAGGAAGCCGCGCACGATAGGACGCTGACGCCCGAGCAAATGATCGCCGAGGGTTTTGTCAGCAAGGAGATGTTCGAGCGCATCAGGCGGACGGCGCTCGCTTTGTTCGCGCGCGGCCAAGAGCTGGCGGCGCGCAACGGCCTCATCCTGGTCGATACCAAATACGAATTCGGCACCGATGCGAACGGCGCGCTGGTGCTGATCGACGAAATCCACACGCCGGACTCGTCGCGCTATTGGCAGCGCGAGTCCTATGCAACGCGTTTTGCCGCGGGCGAGGAGCCGCAATATTTCGATAAGGAATTCTTACGGCTGTGGTTTCGAGATCATTCCGACCCTTATGCCGACGCGGCATTGCCGGAGGCGCCGGCCGATCTCGTGCAAGAGCTGTCGCGCCGCTACATCCAGATGTACGAACAAATCACCGGCAGAAAATTCGAGTATGGCGCGACGCCGGTACTGCCGCGTATCGAACGCAATCTGCAATCCTATCGCGCCTAAAAATTACTGCGGCCAGACCGGCAGGTGGGTGCCGAGCGGCACGCTCGGCCGCGCCCAGCGCGGCGGCGTTTCCGACATGGTGGCGGAGTGGCGGACCGCGGTGAGCTTGCCGAATCCCGACGCGCTGTCCTCGAGACAATCGCGGACCTGATCAAATTTCGGATCGGGACAGGACATGCCATCGATGCGGCCGAGATTGCGGAACCAGTGACCGGTCTGCGCCAGCGAGCAGCGCACATGCCAGGAGCCGCCGTCCTTGGCGCGGCGCGCCAGCGCCGCCATGGTGGCGAAGGCGAGCAGATAGCCGGTGGCGTGGTCGAGTTCTTGGGCGGGAAGTGCCTTCGGTTCACTCTGCCCGAAAGCTTCGGCTTCCGCGGCGTTCAAGCCGCTTGCGGTTTGCACCAGCGAGTCAAATCCGCGGCGGTTCGCCCACGGTCCGGCGTGGCTATAAGCGCAAAGCGAGACATAGATGATGCCCGGCCGCAGGCGCGCAACATCCTGCGGGCCAAAACTATGCCCGGCGATGGCGCCGGGCCGATAGCCTTGCACGAAAATATCGGCGTCCCGCACCAGCGCGGCCAGCGTCTCGCGTGCGTCGGCCTCTCGCAAATCAAGCGAGGTCGACAATTTGCCCCGGCCGGTGTCGACCACCAGCGGAAACAGCGACGGCAGATGCGCCGCGGTGACCAGCATGACGTCGGCGCCGTGGGCGGCCAGCGTGCGCCCGCACACCGGCCCGGCAATGATGCGTGTCAGATCGACCGCCTTGATGCCGCTCAGCGGCCGCTCGGCAGCGGCCAGCGGCTCCGCCGGCGCCCCGCCGATCCGCTCGATGGTGAACAGCGGCAGGTTTTGGACCGCGCGGCCTTGCGGATGCCTGTCCCATTCGTCGAACGATCGGCACGCGGTGACGACGAGGCCGGCCTCGGCGGCGGCGGTTTCCAGCGCCTCGCCCTGCCAGCCGTCGAGCGCGCGCTGCACTGCGGCTTTATCATGCGGGCATCGCAGCAGCGCCAAGAGGCCGCTGCAGTGATGCGGCAGGTTGGTGTGCAGCCGCACCCAGCGGCCGTCGCCGCAGCGATAAAGGCCGGCGATGTCGTCGTGATATTCCTCATACGGTGCGCCGTCGATCCGCAGATAACGCTCGCTGCGGAATTCGACGGCCGCGTGCCGCATGTCGACGCCGACGTGTTGACGCTTGCCGTTGCGCAGCCGCCATAAATTCGCAGCCGCCAGCGCCGAAGCGGCGACCGTTGCCTGCGCGGCAATTCCGGTCGCAAAAGATGAGGGCAGCACCGGCTCGCTGCCGGTGAGGCTGACGTCGCTCAGCGCTGCGTCGTCGAGACCCGCGGTGCGCAGGAGGCCGGCGAGGACGGCCTTGGGATCAGGAGGAGACATCGCGACCGGTCATTCCATTTTTATGTTGGCTTCACGGATGACCCGACCATACTCCTCGTAGTCGTTGCGCAAAATGGCGGCGAAGTCGGCGCCGCAGGTGCCGTTGGGGAACAGTCCAAGCGCGGCGAGTTTTGCTTTGATATCCGGAGGCTGCATCGCGGCCGTGAACATGGCGCCGATTTGCGCGACCGTGTCCTTGGGCGTTTTTGCCGGCGCGATCAAACCGACGAAGAATTCGGCGACAAAATCCTTGTAGCCGGATTCGGCCACGGTCGGGACGTCCGGCAGCTGGTCGATCCGCGCCGGCATGGTAGTGGCGAGCGCCCGCAGCTTGCCGGCCTTGATGTGCTCCACCAGGCTCGAATAATCGGCCAGTGCCGCCGTCACATGCGAACCCAACAGCGCCTCGATCCCCGGCGAATAACCGGGATAGGGCACGAAGATGATGTCGGCCTTGGCGCGAAGTTTCAGCCTCTCGACCGTGAGGTGCGATACCGTCGCCGGCCCAATGCTGGCGAGCGTGAGGACGCCAGGCTGGGCGCGGGCGGCAGCGATGAGATCGCCCAACGTATGATAAGGCGATTCACTGTTGACGACGATCAGCGGCGGGAAGTCGACGAGATTGCAGATCGGCGCGAAGTCCGTCAGCGGATCGTAATTCACCTTGCGGGTTTGCGGCAGCAACACGAATGAATTCGAGATGACGCCAAGCGTGTTGCCGTCGGGAGTGGCGGTTGAGACCAATTCGGTGCCGATCGCGGTGCCGGCGCCGGGATGCGGCTCGACCACAATGGTCGGGCCCCCGGTGCCGGCGATCTGTTGGCCGAGAATGCGGATCGCATTGTAAGCGGGCCCACCGGGCGCGAACGGCAGGATGATTTTTATCGTTCGGTTGCTTTGCGGCCACGCCGCAGTGGCCACCGACGCTAATGCGATCACAGCGGCGAGGATCGCGGCCAAGCGCGCTCGACTGTCTCCTTGCATTTGGTTCCTCCCCATCGGTCCCAATGCGGATGCCGTCGCCGCGAAATCCTACACCGCCGGCCGCCGCGGGGGAATTGGCCGCTTTGCCGGCGCGTGGCACATCGCCGCGCCCGGCCATCGCCGGCGGCCCGTTCCATCGAGCCTGCGAAAGCGTACTATCGCCATTGCCGTTTCGCGCGATTGGCCAAGAGGGAGGACTATTTCATGCGAACGCTCCGGTGTTTGCTCGTGCCTGCCGCAACGTTGCTGTTGACCCTTCCGCTAGCCGAGAGCGCGCATGCGCAGCAAACCAAAGTCACCATCGGCAAGGTGATCGGCGGCGACGGTTTTCACGTGCCGACCTATGTCGCGCTCGACCAGGGTTTTTTCAAAGCCGAAGGTCTCGACGGCAGTCTTGTCGAGCTCGATCCCCGGTCGCAGGTCACCGGCGTCATTTCAGGCAATCTCGATTGCGCGCCGATCCCCTCGGGCGGTGCGCAAGCGGCGCTCAGCGGCGCCAAGATCATGTACATCGTCGGCGAATCGCTCAAATCGCAGTGGACCATCACCACGCGCCAGGAGATCAACAAGCCGGAGGATCTTAGGGGCAAGGTGCTCGGCTATGGCCGCCAAGGCGGCGCCGATTATGACGAGGCGCAGGCGGTGCTGCACCGTTTCTTCCACATGGACGTCGGCAAGGACTACAAGGTCATTTCGTTTCAGGGCGAGCCCGAGCGCATCGCCGCCATGTCCAACGACGACATCCAGGGCGCCTCGCTGTCGGTCCCGCACGCTGCCGTCGCCGAGCAGGCCGGCCTGAAAGTGCTGTTGCGCACCGGCGACTATATCCCGCGCGCCGGCGGCACCATCTGGTGCTCGGCGGATTTCGTGCAGAAGAATCCGGAGACGGTGAAGAAGATCGTCCGCGCCATCGCCAAAGCGGTGATGTATTTCCGCACCAACAAGGAAGGTTCCATCGCGGCGCTGCGGCACCATATCGGCAGCATCAAGACCGACGAGGAGGCCGGCCTGATCTGGGATCAATTGCACAACACCTTCGGCGCCGAAGTGCCGAAGGATCTGTTCCGCGAAATTTTTGAATCGCGCCGCCTCACCATGATCGCGGCGCGGCAATGGCCGGAGGACAAGCCGCTGCCGGATCCCGAAGGCTTCTTGGCCCGCGACCTGCTCGACCCGACCCTCAAAGAGATGGGCTACGTGCCGACCAATATCGAGGCGCCGGCCAAGGGCAATTGAGCGCATGCGGCAAACGGGGAGGGACATGTCCCAGCGCCTGCTCGCCGTTATCGTGTCGGCTGCATTTGTCGTGCCATTCGCAGCAACCGCGCACGCGCAGCACGTCAGCATCGGCAAGGTGATCGGCGGCGACGGCTTTCACCTGCCGAGCTACGTCGCGTTGGATCGGGGCTTCTTCAAAGCCGAGGGCCTCGACGCGAGTCTCGTCGAGCTCGACCCGAAAATCCAGGTGACCGCCGTTTTGTCGGGCAATCTCGACTGCGCGCCGATCCCTTCGGGCGGGGCGCAAGCCGCATTGAGCGGCGCCAAGATCACCTACATCGTCGGCCAATCGCTCAAATCGCAATGGACCATCGTCACGCGCAGCGACATCGGCAAAGTGGAGGGCCTCAAAGGCCTGACGATCGGCTACGGCCACCCCGGCAGCTCGGACCACGACGAGATTCAAGCCGTGCTGCACCGCTTCTTTCAGATGGAGGCCGGCAAGGACTATAAAGTGATCGCATTCCAGGGTCAGCCCGAGCGTATCGCGGCGCTGGTCAACAACAATATCCAGGCCGCAGGCCTCACCGTGCCGCACGCCGCGGTCGCCGCGCAGGCCGGTTTGAAGGTGTTGTTGCGGACCGGGGATTACATCCCGCGCGCCGGCGGCACCATCTGGTGCTCGGCCGAGTTCGTGCAAAAGAATCCCGAGACGGTGAGGAAGATCATCCGCGCCATCGCCGCGGCGGTGACCTATTTCCGCGACGACAAGCAGGGCTCGATCGCGGTGTTGCGGCACCATATCGGCAGCATCCAGTCGGACGCCGAGGCCGGCCTGATCTGGGACCAGGTCCACAACACGTTCGGTGCCGAGGTACCGAAGGATTTGTTCCGCGAAATCTTCGAATCGCGCCGGCTGACCATGATCGCGGCGCGGCAGTGGCCGCAGGACAAGCCGCTGCCCGACCCGGAAAGCTTCTTGGCGCGCAACCTGCTCGACCCGACATTGAAGGCAATGGGTTACGTGCCGACCGATATCGAGGCGCCGGCGAAGGGCAATTGAAGGACGACGTTCCTTGCCACAGTGCCAAGCGCAGCGGTGCGGGTGTTATCTCTTTGTCCACGCCCGGCTTGAACCCGTCGGCAAGTCCCGGCCAGTTAATCATGGCGCGAAAAATGCATGGTATTGCCGGGTGATTACGGCCCGCAGCGAAACCTTTTCGCCACTTCGTTCTTAGCAATAGGGGACGGCGGGCAATGAATCGACAAGGGCACTGATGAAGATTCATGCGGGTTACGAGATTTCCTACGACTGCCCGCAGCCGACGCCCATGATCCTGCAGTTGAGCGTTCATCCGTCCAGGATTGCGGACCTCTTGACCTGGGATCGCCTCCAGCTCGATCCGCCCATCCCCGCCAATACCTACCACGACGTTTTCGGCAATTTCTGCCACGTCATCCATGCCCCCGCGGGCCGCGTCAGCATGGCCGCGGACTTCATGGTGCATGATGACGGCAAGCCGGACGCAACGGCGCCGAACGCGGAGCAGCATGCGCTGGCCGACCTGCCGGTGGACACGCTCGTCTTTCTCCTCGGCAGCCGCTATTGCGAGACCGACCGCTTCATCGATTTGGCATGGTCAAAATTCGGCAATATCCGCAGGGGATGGCCCCTGGTTCAGACGATCTGCGACTACGTCCACGAACGCATCAAGTTCAGCTATCAGCACGCCAGTCCGACCAAAACGGCGTGGGATGCCCATGCCGAAGGGTGGGGCGTATGCCGGGATTTTGCCCATCTTGCGGTCACGCTGTGCCGTTGCATGAACATTCCGGCGCGTTATTGCACCGGCTATCTCGGCGACATCGGTGTGCCGCCCGACCCGGCGCCGATGGATTTCAGCGCCTGGTTCGAAGCCTATCTGGGCGGCCGCTGGTACACGTTCGATGCCCGCCACAACACGCCGCGCATCGGCCGCATCTTGATGGCGCGCGGGCGCGACGCCACCGACGTTGCCATCGTGACCTCTTTCGGCCCATGCACGATGTCCGGTTTCAAGGTCATGACCGAAGAGGTGACCGAACAGGTGACCGAACAGGTGGGCATGACTTAGCGGGTTCCCGGCATCCGCGTGCCTGGTAAAGGCCTGCGCCACAAGCCGCTTCCAAGTGACGGCGAAGGTCACTATGGTGCGCCGTCGACCGCCATCCGGCGCATCCCGGATGAACCGTGTATCCGCCGCTGGAGCGCGGCCGTCGGACGACAATCTAACGTGCAACAGGCATGGCTGGGTCGTGCCGCGAGGGCTTATGCCGTCATCGTCGCCGTGCAACGTGCTGATGATCTACCCCCGTTTCAGCGCGGAAACGTTTTGGAATTTCGCGGCGGCCTGCGAGCTGTTCAACGCCAAATATCCGACGACGCCGCTCGGCCTGATCACCGTGGCGGCGCTGCTGCCGCCCGAATGGACCATTCGGCTGGTCGACCGCAACGCCGAGGAACTGGCCGACGGCGATCTCGAATGGGCCGATCTGGTCATGACCGGCGGCATGCTGCCGCAATATTTCGACACCATAGCGATCATCGATCTGTGCCGGGCGCGGGGTAAGCCGGTGGTCGTCGGCGGGCCGGGCGTGACCTCGGTGCCTGCGCTTTTCAGCAAGGCAAATTTCCAGGTGCTCGGCGAAGCCGAGGGCATCATCGACAAGTTCATCGCGGCCTGGGAGGCGGGCGCCCGCGACGGCGTCTTCGAAGCCGAAAAGTTCACCGTCGACGTCACCAAGACCCCGGTTCCGCGATTCGATCTCCTGAAGGTCGAGCATTATCTTTACGTCGGCGTGCAATTTTCGCGCGGCTGCCCGTTCACCTGCGAGTTCTGCGACATTATCGAGCTTTACGGGCGCGTGCCCCGCGCCAAGACCAATGCGCAAATGCTGCACGAGCTGGAGACGTTGTATGGTCTCGGCTACCGCGGCCACGTCGACTTCGTCGACGATAACCTCATCGGCAATAAAAAGGCGGTCAAGGCGTTCCTGCCCGAGCTGAAGATTTGGCTCGAACAGCACGACTATCCGTTCGAGTTCACCACCGAGGCGTCGCTCAATCTGGCCGACGACGGGGAACTGCTCCGGCTCTTGAACGAGGCCAATTTCATCGGCGTCTTCATCGGCATCGAGAGCCCGGACACCTCGACGCTGGTCGCGATGCGCAAGAAGCAGAATACGCGGCGCGACATCGTCCAGAGCGTCCACAAGATCTACGCCGCCGGGCTCTATGTGACGGCGGGCTTCATCGTCGGCTTCGACAGCGAGCGCGGTTCGGTCGCCGACGCCATCGTCACGCTCATCGAGGACGCTGCCATTCCGGTCGGCATGGTCGGCCTGCTTTATGCGCTGCCGAACACCCAACTGACGCGCCGGCTCGCCAGCGAGGGCCGCCTGCACGCCGCGCTGTTATCGGACGGCGTCGTCGGCATGGATCAATGCACGCAAGGCTTGAATTTCGACACGCTGCGGCCGCGCAGCGAAATCCTGACCGACTATAAGCGCGTGCTGGAACAGATCTACGAGCCGGCGGCCTACGCCAAGCGCCTGCAACGGCTATCGCGTCTGCTCGGCAGTTCCAACCCGAATCGCCAGGTCCGCGCCAACGATTCCCGGAGCAAGCTCGGCGGGTTGGAGGTGGTCTACCGGATTTTGGCCAGGCTGCCGGGAGCGCAAGACGTTTTCGGGCGCGCCATCCTCGAATGCGCATCGGCCAATCCGCCATGGGCGCGGATCATCGTCCTGCTGACGGCGCTTTACCTGCATCTCGGGCCGTTCTCCCGGCACGTCATCGGCCAGATCGAGCAGCGGATCGATGAGCTCGAGGATGACGCGATCCCTGCAAGCGCGCGGCTGGAACAGCCCGACGCCGCGATTACGGCGTGAGGAATTAGAAGCGCCAGTCAAAAATTGATATAGTCGCGCCGCCCGTGCCGTGAGCAACACGCCGTGGGCATCATAGGCGTTCGGCTCGGTCCTCAAGTCTTTCCCCCAACTCATGCTCGGTTTTCGCAAAGCATTCACGGTGCTCGCCTTGGCGGGCATGGTGCTTTGGGGCGGCGGTGCGCCCGCGGGCCCTGATGCCGCGGCGGCTCTACGAATGGCTCAAGCCCCGGTGCCGCCGGCTGAAGTGCCACAGACGGCGCGGCCGGCGCCCAAATCCGATAGCCCGGTGGGCGCCGTCGCGACATTGCAGGGCGCGGCGTCGGTCACGCGCAGTTCGGCGACCAACGCGCTGAAAGTGAAAGATGCCATATTCAAGGGCGACGTATTGCAGACCGCCGTGAATGGCACGCTCGGCATCACCTTCGACGACGCCACGACATTTTCATTGCGGCCGAATTCGCGCATCGCGGTGGATGAATTCGTTTATCAGGCCCGTGGGACCAACAACATCGCCGCGTTCGACGTCGTCCGCGGCACGATCGCATTCGTCGCCGGCGCGGTCGCCAAGACCGGGGATATGAAGATCGTCACGCCGACGGCAACGATCGGCATTCGCGGCACGACCGGTATCATCGAGGTCCCCGCGGCTGGTGCGGCGGGCGCCGCCGCTCAAAGCACCATCAAGCTCTATCCCGACGCTGACGGCCGGGTCGGGCGGATCGAACTGTTCGGCCGTGACGGCAGGCCGCTCGGCGCGCTTACTCGCGCCGTCACCGGCTTTGCCGTGCGCGCCGCGCCGGGCGGCGGATTCGTCGCTGTGGCCGCGGCGATTTCCGCCCAGGACTCCGACCGCGATTTGGCATTGGTGCGCCAAGCCTACGCCGCGCAGCGGCTGGGCCGGCAGCTCAATTTGCAGCGGCAGAACCGACAAAACTTGCTGCAGCAAAATCGCCCCACGCCGGCGGCGCCTGCGCCGCCTGCGCCGCGCGGGCAGCGGTTGAATTTGCTGCCGCCCGGCCCCTCGATCGGACCGACACTGCTGCAGCCGCAGCCCACGCTGCCGGCGACGATTCCGCCCAATACGCCGACGCCGCAGCAAGGGCCCGATACGGTGCCGCCGCTCGGACCGCCTAACCTGTCGCCGCCGTCGCAGCCGCTGCCGGGCGGCGTACCGACGCCGACGGTTCCGTCACTGCCGCGGTTGCCGTTGCCGCGCTAGGCCGCAGCTCGGTTAGCCGGCGTTGCTGTGCTGCGGCCGCCAGCGGGTCAGGCGGTCTTCGAGCAGTTTGACCAGACCGGTCATGATCAGCGACAGCGCCGCAAATACGATCAGGCCGGCGAATACGACGTCGACCTTGAACTCGCTCGCGGCGCGCACCATGACCACGCCGAGGCCGTCCTGCGAGCCGAAGAATTCGGCCACCACGACGCCGAGCACGGCGCGGCCGATGGCGAGCCGCAGGCCGACAATGATGAACGGCAGCGAATTCGGCACCACGACGAGACGCGCAATATCCCATTCGCCGGCGCCGAACGACCGCA
This sequence comes from uncultured Alphaproteobacteria bacterium, assembly GCA_963756245.1. Lineage (GTDB taxonomy): Bacteria > Pseudomonadota > Alphaproteobacteria > Rhizobiales > Xanthobacteraceae > BOG-931. Next base: position 109,095 of record CAVWOI010000012.1, on the reverse strand, counting down.
CCACGTTGATCAAAAGCTTGTCGGCGTTGCGCACGCCCTCATAGGTGTTGATCAAGAGCGGAAACAAGGCGCCGAGGAAGACCACGGCGACCTTCGACCAGATGCCGATGCCGAACCACAGCATCAATAGCGGCAGGAAAACCAGCCGCGGGGTGGCGTTGAAAGCGGTGATGAACGGATCGACCATGGCGTTGAGCGTCGCCGAGCGGCCGAGCAAGACGCCGAGCGGCAGTCCGACGACGACGGCCAGCAACAGCCCGATCGCAAAAGCCGACGCGCTCACCCCGAGCGGCGCCCAGATGCTGCCGGTCGCGAACATGGTCCAGAGCGTGCCGGCGATATGGCTCGGCACCGTGAAGAACAGTTTTGTGCCGGCCTTCATCGGCACGAAATCCGGCAGGAATTGCCAGACCAGCAGCAGCAGAACGATCGTGCCGGTGCCGAGGATGGTCGGCTCGAAGCGCTGCCACAGGCTCTTTCGCGGCGCGTCGCTGCCGGCGGGTGGGGCGCCGGTAATAATGAGATCGTCGGCTTGAATTTCGGTCATAGCTCAGCGCCCGGTTCGCCACGGGAAGGCGGCGCGTTCCGCCCAGCGAATACCTTCGGTGAGCACTACCGCGATCACCATCACGGTCAGAATGCAGGCGAACATGCGGTCGAGCGAGAAAATGTCGCCGAAGCGCGAGATGGCGTAGCCGATGCCTTCGGAAGCGGCGAAAAACTCGCCCACCAGCACGCCGATCAACGCGCGGCCGACGGCGATGCGGCTGGCGGCGACGATATAGGGCAGCACGCTGGGGAAGATCACCTTGCGATAAAGGTCCCATTCGCCGCCGCCGAGCGAACGCACCACGTTGATCAGCAGCGGATCGACGGCGCGCACGCCGGCGCAGGCGTTGAAGACGAAGGGAAACACCGAGAGGAAGAAGATGATCACCGCCTTGCCGCCGACGCCGACGCCGAAAAAGATCACGACCAGCGGCGACAGCGCGACCAGGGGGCTCGCGTAAAACACCGTCATCAGCGGGTCGAGCGCGTAGCCGACCCTCGGCCGCCAGCCCATGACGATGCCGAGCGGCACGCCGACGATGACGGCGGCGCCAAAACCGTACAGGAACGGCACGGCACTGACGGCGAGGTCGTGAGCCAAGTCGCCGCTATCGATCAGATCGACATAACCTTCGAAGATCAGGCTCGGCTTACTGATGAACAACGGATTGAACGGCACCACCAGGAAGATCGCCTGCCAGGCGGCGAAAAATATCGCCACCGCCAGCGCGCCGAGCAGCGGCTTACGATAACGCTCGGCAAAGTTCTGGCGCGGTGCGACGTCGTCTGTCATGGATTAGACCGTGATCTCGTCCTTGAGCGTATTCCAGATTTCGAGCTTGAGCTCGTTGAATTCCGGCGTCACCCGCATTTCGTATTCGCGCGGGCGGGGTAGCGGAATGGCGAAAATCTTCTTGGCGCGGCCCGGCCGTTTGCTCATGACCATGACGCGGTCGGAGAGATAGATCGCCTCGTCGATCTGATGGGTGACGAACAGCACGGTCTTGCGCGCCTCGCGCCACACCCGCAGCAGTTCGGCCTGCATCAGGTCGCGGGTCTGGGCGTCGAGCGCCGCGAACGGCTCGTCCATCAGCAGCACTTCCGGGTCGGTGGCGAGCGCCCGCGCCAGCCCGACGCGCTGCTTCATGCCGCCCGAGAGCTCATGCGGATAATGACCTTCGAAGCCGGAAAGCCCGACCAGATCGATCAAACGCCCGGCAACGGCGTGGCGCTTTTGCGCCGGCACTTTCTTCAATTCGAGGCCGAGCTCGATATTGTTCTGCGCGGTGCGCCAGGGCAGGAGGCCAAATTCCTGGAACACCATGGCGCGGTCGGTGCCGGGCCCCGCGATCTTCCTGCCGTGGATCAAGACATCGCCGGAATCCGGCTTGATCAGGCCGAGCAAAATATTGAGGAACGTGCTCTTGCCGCAGCCCGACGGCCCGACGATCGACAAGAACTCGCCGTCCTCGACGTCGATGTCGAAATTTGCCAGCGCGCGCACCGGGCCGCGGTTCGGCGGCCGGAAGGTCAGGTTGACGTTGCGACCTTGGATATAGGCTGTCATGAGGTGTGGTCCGCCGCCGGCCGCTTTCGTATCAAGCAAACTCGCCGCGCATGATCGTTCAGACCGTGCCAGCCCGCACCGAGGTCGATTGCCGCACGACCCTAGTTTCCCGGGCGCAGCGCAGCACGAAGTGGTGCGCTGCAGACCCGGGATCGTTACAAACTCTGAGCCTGTGACGATCCCGGATGCGGTGCATCACTTCGTGCTGCACCGCATCCGGGAAACGCTCAAGGTCATTTCTACAGCCGGTCCGGATACGGCATGATGAAGTTGTCGCGGTTCGGCATCTTCACTTTGGGCAGCGTATTGGCGTCCATCACGTCGTCCTGGCCGATGAAATTGTTCAGCGCCAGGATATAGGCGGTGAGCGCATACACCTCGTCGTCGGTCAGCGAGCGCGGCATGTTGTAGGGCATGGCGCGGCGCGTGTAGTCGAAGATGGTGGTCGGATAGGCATAATAGTTGGCGATCGTCTTCACCGTATCGATGCCGTTGGTGAGCGGTTGGCCGCCGACCAGCGACGGGTAGAACGGGGCGACGCCGCCTTTGGCCGCGTCGCCGTGGCAAGCCGAGCATTTCTCGGCGAAGATTGTTGCGCCTTTGGCCGGCGTGCCGCTGCCGGGCGGCAGATTGCTGCCGTCGGGGAGCACCGCGATGTCCCATTGCTTGATGTCGGCTTCGGTGAGCGGCTTACCGAGACCGGGCGATTGTGCCAGTGCCGCGCTGGCGCTGCAGCCGAGTGCGATAACGGCCGCAGCGATCATATTACGCGTAAACATGTTTGATCTCCCCTTTGCCGTCGACTGCCCAGCTTGTCGTGCTGTTGTAATGCTGATTGGGGAAGGCGAGCGGCGTGGTGACCGGATTCACCGCTTCGCCGCGTTGCGCCACGAAGTCGGCGCGCAGCGGCTGGACGTTGCCGCCGTCGTCGTAAGCCCGGCTGAGCAGCGTTGCCGGCTGGCCGTCCCAGCGCCACGGCATGACGAAACGCGTAAACGCCTTTTCGTGGATCGGGCCTTGCAGCGCGGCCTCGCCCCAGCTCTTGCCGCCGTCGGCCGAGACCAGCACTTTCGAGATGCGCCCGGTGCCCGAATAGGCGACGCCGGAGATGGCGTAGAGGCCCGGCTCTTTTAGACTGAGACCGAACGACGGATGGGTGATGAAGCTCTTGACCTCCATCACGAAGTGGAAGCGCCAGGTTTTGCCGCCGGGAAGGATCTGCGAATAATTCTTGGTCTCGAAGTAGCTGTAGGCCGGCTGATCGACCGCTTTGATGCGGTGGACGAATTTCACGTTCATGTTGCCCTGGTAGCCGGGCAGCAACAGCCGCATCGGGTAGCCGTTGCCGGGCATCAAATGCTCGCCGTTCTGATAGATTGCGATCATCGCGTCGTCATAGGCTTTCTTGACCGGCACGCTGCGGTCCAGCATCTGCGCGTCGGCGCCTTCGGCAATGAGCCATTTGGCTTTCGGATCGATGCCGGCTTCGTCGAGCAAGAGCGACAGCGGCACCCCGGTCCATTCCGAATTGGAGACCAGGCCGTGCAGCATCTGCACGGTGGTCTGCAACGGCATCTTGGAGAACATCGGCGCCGAATTGCCGGCGCATTCGACGAACGCCATGCGGCTGACCAGCGGATACCGCGACAGCGTCTCCAGCGTGAATTCCAGCGGCTGGCGCACCATGCCGTGGATCACCAGCTTGTGCTGGGCCGGGTCGATGTTCGGGATGCCGCAATGATTGATCGAGAAGTGCAGCCCGTTCGGCGTGACGGTGCCGCCGATCAAGTGGTGCGGCGTTCGCGCGTGCGAGTTGCGGAATTCCCCGTTGGGATTGCTGAGCGCCCGCGTGACGTCCTTTTCGAACGGCGACGGCGTCTGCACCGCCGGCGTGATCTGGCCGAATTCGAGGCTCCAAGGCGCATCCGTCAGCGGCTCGGCGCCGGCGGCAGTGACGGCCCCGGCGGTGCCCATGGCGCCGGCGATGGCAAATCCCTTTCCCAACAATGCGCGGCGATTGATCAGGCCGTTGCCGGCGACGTCATCGAGCGATGGCGCGCCCCGTCGGCGTCTCCACTGCCTCATGATTTCCTCCCTGATGGGTGGCGCCATATGCACCTTGCCCACGCCGTCATCCTGCGGCACGACTTGCCGACTGTCCATACGGTCGAGCGCCGGCGGGACTTCGGTTATGCTCGGCCGGTATGCGTTCGGGGAGTTGTGCTGCAATGCGAGACGTTCTCGGCTACAGGCGCAAGTTCGGCGTGATCGGGCCGTCGACCAACACCATCGTGCAGCCCGATTTCGAGATGATGCGGCCGCCCGGCGTCACCAATCACTACAGCCGCATCTTTACGCCGAACGCCAAGGCGGTCAGCAACGAAAGCTTCATGGCCGGCATCAATGTCATCGGCGGCAACGTTTTGGACGCGGTGCGCAGCGTCATGACGTGCGAGCCCGATTACCTGGTCATGGGCATGTCGTCAGTCACGTTCAACGGCGGCGCCGCCGGCGCCGATGCCTTCGTGGCCACGGTCGAGAAAGAAGCCGGCGTGCGCATCAGCGTCGGCTCGCATTCCTCGACCGCGGCGCTGAAGGCTTACGGCGGCGTCAAGCGTATCGCATTTTTGTCGCCGTACTATCCCGTCGCCAATGCGGAGGTGCGGCGCTATTTCACCGAATCCGGCTTCGCGGTGGTTCGCGACATCTGTCTGCAGTGCAAGAGCTGGACCGGCATCGCCGAGGTTCCGCCGGAGGTGTTGCGCGACAAGCTGATCGAATTGAACGGCAACGGCCGCGACACCGATGCCATCATCCAGGTCGGCACTAATCTGAGCATGGTGCGACTGGCCGCCGAAGCCGAGCAGTGGCTGGGCAAGCCGGTGATCGCCATCAACACCGCGACCTATTGGCACGCGCTACGCGCCAACGGCATCACCGACAAGATCTTTGGGCTGGGGCGCCTGCTCGAAGAGTTTTGATTTTTTACTGCTTAGCCCGCACGCCGGCGCGCTCGAGCCGCGGCAGCACCTCGTCGCAGAAATACGGCACCTCGTCGAGAAAGTTGACGAACGACAGCCCGATGCCGCGTACGCCAGCCTGGCTGATGATGGATAACTCCTCGGCGACCTTGTCGGGCGTGCCGACGAACGGATAGCCGCCCACGGCGTGAGAGGCAAAATAACGGCGCTTGGCTTCATATTCTGCCGGCGGAATGGTCTGCGGCGTGATGCTCTTGTTGGCCAGCATGCCGTCGATGGCGCCCCAGTCGGCGTTGTCGATAATGGCGTGCTGATAATAGTCGTCGGCTTCCTTTTGTGTCGGCCGGCAGATCACCTGGCCGACGGTGAAGACCTCGATCTGCCGGTTATAGCTTTGCGCCTCGGCGCGGACCTCGGCGACTTTTGCGGCATTGCCGGCGAGCGATTTACGCGAGCCTTGGGTGGCGACGAAGAAGGCGTCGCAGTTGCGCACCGCAAAGGCCTGGCCGACCCCGGACGAGCCGGCATTCATCATCAGCGGCCGGGTGCCGCCGAACGGCTTCGGCCAGGCGCGCGCCGCTTTAAGGTGCAGAAATTCGCCGTCGAAATCGAACGTGTCCTCCCGCGTCCAGGCCTCTTTGACCACGTCGACCCATTCCTGGGCGTAGGCGTAACGCGTGTCGTGCTCGCGCTGCTTGACGCCGAACATGTCGAACTCGCCTTCGTTCCAGCCGCACACGATGTTGACGCCGACCCGGCCCTGGCCGATGTGATCGGCGGTAACGAATTCCTTGGCGGCGATCAGCGGATGAAACAGCGGCGCGTGCACGGTGCCGAACACTGTCATTTTCTTTGTCGCGCAGAGCAGCCCCACCGCCCAGGTGATGGTCTCGAGCGAAGCACCGTGAAAATCGGTCTCGCCGCCGTATCCTTTCCAGCGCGCGATCGGCAGCATGAAATCGAGCCCGGCCTCGTCGCCAAGCTTGGCCAGCGCCAGACAATCCTCCCAGCTCGCCGACCAGCGCTCCGGCACTGTGGTGGCCGAGCGGCCGGACGAGCAGTTGGCACCGAACAGCCCGATCTTGAGCGCATTGTCGTTATACATGGCGATGCGCGACTGCATGGACGCGGCGGCGGGCGCAAGCACGGTGCTATCCTCCCAAGATAAAGTGGTTGGCCATCATACAACAGGTTTTGGCCGGGAAGTGCCAACCTCTCCGTGTGGCTGCCATGACGGCGCTATTTGGCGGCGCCACGGGCGAGTAGCTCGTGCAGGCGATCGACCACCGTTTGCGGGGTCGCTGCGATGTCGTGGACGCGCTCCGCGAGCGCCTTGGCGCCGAGCCAATTGGTATCAAGGCCGATGTGCCGGGCCTCCGCGATGTAGTCTTCGTCCGTCATCGTTGACTCGAAGGCTGCCTGCAACACGGTGGTGCGCTCTGTCGGCACTTGCGGCGGAATGAGGAGCGGCCGTGCCATGGTGAATTTGAGGCCGTAGAACCTCAGCATCGCCTTGTCGGCGTCGGATGATGCCAATTCGATCGCGGTCGGCACGTCCGGCAATTGCGCCAACCGCTCATTGCCGAACTGCAGCAGGATGCGCACCTTGCCGTCGCGCAGCCAGTCCGCCTTGTTGACGGTGAGATTGGACAGTCCGGTATTGTTGCCCTGCACCTCGCCGCGTTCGGCGGCGAGATTGATCTCGTTCTGGCCCTTGTAGCCGGTCAGCACCTTCATCTTGGTGCCGACCAATTCGTCGACCAGCATCGGCAGGATGGCATTGTCGGCGGACGCGGTCGTCGCGCCCATCAGGATCGTATTTGTTTTCAGGTCATCGACGTTCGCCGCCGGCGCGGTATGCCAGACCCAAGTGATTTGCGGCTCCTGCAGCGGCGTGCCGATCCAGGAAAAATTCGCCAGATCGAATTTGACATTGCTGCCGTCAGGCGACAGCAGCTTTAGGCGCGGCTCGATCGGCACGTTGCTGGTCGGCATGCCAATCACGGTGCCGTCGCGCTTGGCGACATTGTAGAGATAATTGGCGACCACCAACCCGGCGGCGCCCGGCATGTTCTTGACGATGACAGTGGGATTGCCGGGAATGTGCCGGCTGTAATGATTGGCGAGCGTGCGGGCGGCGACGTCGTAGCCGCCCGCAGGCGCGCCGGCGATCGCAAGCTCGATGGTCTTGCCGCGATAAAAGTCCGCAACCGTTTCGGCGCGTGCCGCTGGAACGAAGAGCAGCGCAATCAAAGATAGGGAAATGCCGAGATCAGCCGTGCGATTCATGCCGCGGCATCCGCGAGCGAGGCCAGCAGCCGGCCGTGGCCCTTGATTGGTTCCCTGATGCCGAGCGTCTTGAAGGCGGCGAAGAAGCTGGCGTGCGAGTAGCAAATCGCCGGAATGCCGAGATCGCGCTCCAACGCATCGACGGTCTGCGCCGCTTGCCATTGCGGGCAGGGCAGGTAGACGGCGTCGCAGGCCGGCGCGCGGCGGACAACAAACTCGACGAAGGTTTTGATCTCCGCCGGCGGCACCGCCTGCAGCCGCTTGAACGGCACGTCCAAGCCTTCGGCGCAGACGATGTCGAAGCCATGAGCTCCGAGATAGTCGGCCATGGCGCGATCGTGGCGCTCGGGGTAGGGCGACGCCATTGCCACGCGCCGCGCGCCAAAATGGCGCAGCGCCTCCATGGCGGCGCGGATGCCCGTCGTCGCGCGCACGCCGGACGCCTTCTCGATGTCGTTGACGATGATCTCTTCAAATCCCTTGCCGCGTGCCACGATCAACGGGCCGCCGCCATGAATGATGAAATCGACCGCGCGCGAGCCGAGATAGGCCGCGGCTGTCGTGACCTGGGCCAGCGCCTGGTCGAAATAGTCCGCGCTCCAGTCGTCAATATTGCAGGTGACGCCCACCAGGCCGACGCCGTCGGGCGCGAACTTGTAGAACTCGTAAGGCACGACCTCCATCACGGTCGGGCCGATATAACCGATGCGTTTACGCCAGCCGAACATTGCTGCTTCTCTTGTGTCCGGGGCGATCATCCGAAATTGCGCGGCCGCGGGCAAATCCCATGCGGCCTTGCGGCCTGTTGCGCGCAGCCGCGGCGGGTCTATGCTGGAATGCAAAGGCCGAAAAGAGCCGCCACATGTCCTGGGAGGCAACCATGTCCGATACGGTCGAGAAATCGACGGCAAGCAAAGTCTATTGGCGGCTCCTGCCGCTCGCTGTCCTTACCTATTTCCTCTGTTATCTCGACCGCATCAATGTCGGCTTCGCGGCGCTGACCATGAACAAGGATCTGGGCCTCGATGCCGCGACCTACGGCATGGCGGCCGGCGCCTTCTTCTGGGGTTATTTCCTGTTCGAAGTGCCGAGCAACCTTATCCTGGAAAAGGTCGGCGCCCGGATCTGGATCGCGCGCATCATGATCAGCTGGGGCATCCTGTCCGGCGCCACGGCGTTCGTCGTCGGGCCGTGGAGCTTTCTGACCATGCGCTTTTTGCTCGGCCTCGCCGAGGCCGGCTTGTTCCCCGGCATGATCCTGTTCTTCACCTACTGGTTCCCGGAATGGCACCGCGCCCGCATCATGGCGGGTTTCACCGTGGCGTTGCCGCTGGCGGTCGCGGCCGGCGCGCCATTGTCAACGGCGCTGCTCGAGCTCAATGGGGTGTTGGGCATGGCGGGATGGAAATGGATGTTTATCGCCGAATTTATCCCAACCGTCCTCGTTGGCATTTTCTTCCTGTGCTTCGTCACCGACCGGCCGCACCAGGCGCATTGGCTCACGGAACAGGAGCGTAGCTGGCTCATCGACACGCTCGAAGATGAGCGCAAGCTGATCGAAGCCAAGCGCAAAATCAGCCTGTGGCAATCGTTCTGGGAGCCCAAGGTTTTGATCCTGACCTTGAACTATTTCGGCATCGTCACGGCGAGCCTGGGGCTCCTGTTGTTCCTGCCGCAAATGGTCAAGCAGCTCGGCCTGAGCAACATGCAGGTCGGCTGGGTCAGCATGATCCCGTACGCATTCGGCGCGCTCAGCATGGTGGCCTGGGGCTGGATCTCCGACCGGATGGGCGAGCGGCGCTGGAATTTGTGCGCGGCTTGCATCGTCGCCGCGGTCGGTCTCGTGTTCGCCGGTATGACCATCGGCACGGTCTGGGCCGTGGTCGGCATGACGATTGCCACCATCGGACTTTACGGCACCAAGGGGCCGTTCTGGACGTTGCCGTCGATGATCCTGACCGGCAGTGCGGCGGCGTCCGGCATCGCCTGGATCAATGGCATCGGCAATCTCGGCGGCTTCTTCGGCCCAAGCGCTGTCGGCTGGATCAAGACCTATACCGGGAGCTTTGAGTCTGGGCTCTATCTGCTAGCCGGCCTCGCGCTGGTGTCGGCCGTGAGCACGTTCTGGCTCAATTTCGAACGCACGGTCACCCGGCCGGGCGAACTGGCGGGCGTGCCGGCGGAATAAGCTTTATCGCCTTAACGAGCGCGCTTTAAGCGAGCGCGCTCACGCCGGCCTGCGCGATCTGCTCATCCTCGTGCGATTGCACGCCGGAGACGCCGATGGCGCCGACGCATTCGTTCTGATGCATCACCGGCATGCCGCCCTGGATCAAAATGCCGGCGGGAAAGCCGGCAAAGGCCGGGCGCTCCTTGATGCGGTCCTCGAAGAATTTGCTCGGCCGCTTGGTCATGGCCGAGGTTTTGGCCTTGCCCATGGACACTTCGGCCGAGATCGCCGGCGCGCCGTCCATGCGCTGAAAGCCCAACAGGAAGCCGCCGTCGTCGACCACCGAGATCGCCACCGCCCATTTGTTCTTGGCAGCCTCGGCCTCGCAGGCGGCGATCATTGTCTTCACGTCGGCAAGCGTCAGGCACGGTTTGGTACGCATGGATCCTCCTGGTTCGGGGCCGGATACTAGTCTGGGGCGGCGCGTCGGGGGAAGGGCGGGGAGGGGCTGGGTCGCTCCGAGCGAGCGGTTACCTGCCCCCACCGGCTCGCTTCGCTCGCCACCTCCCCCGCATGCGGGGGAGGAAAGAAATGTCAGCGCAGCGAAAAGCGGATCGGGACCGAGAAATCCTGCTGCGCTTGCGTCATGCTCGCCGGGAACGCCGGCAGCGGCTGGGCGCGCTCGATCATGGTGAGCACCTCGGCGTCGAGATCGGCATAGCCGGAGCCGGTCACGATCTGCCGTGACAGCACGTGGCCGTCGCGGTCGACGGTGAAGGTGAGCATCACGACGCCCTGCTCGTTGCGCGCCCGCGCGCCGCTCGGGTAGCTCTTGAACCGCTGCAATTGCTTGAAGAGGAGCGTCGTCCACGACGGATCGATGTGCGGTGCCGCGGCGTCGACGCGCGCCGTCGAGCGCGGCGACGGATTGGTCGGCTCGACCTTCTCGGGCGGCTTCTCCTCGGGCAGCGTGACGTCGGTCGTGGTGTCTTGCGGCGGCGGCGGTTGTTCGACCTTGGCCTGCTCCTGCTGCTCGATTTCGGGCACGGTCAGCTCGATGGCGATGGCGGTGGCCTCGTCGCCGAGGTCTTCGTCCGATTGGTGCTGCCACAGATAACCGCCGATCAGCCCGACATGCAGGCAGACCACGACGGCGGCCGCCACCGACCAGCGGAAAAGGTCGCGCGGATCGTCGTTCTCGAACCACAGAGACGCGCGCGCGGTCATTTCGCTTCCCGGGTTTCGAGCGCCACCAGCGCGATCTTGAGGTAGCCGGCGGAGCGCAGATCGTTCATCACCTGCATCACGTCGCCATAGTGTACGGCGCGGTCGGCGCGCAGGAAGATGCGGTCTTCCTTGTTGCCGCCGCTGAGCGCATCGAGCGTCGCCGTCAGCGCGCCGGGCGTCACCGCATCGTCGCCGATGGCGAGCGTGAGATCGGCCTTGATGGTGAGATAGATCGGCTTGTCGGGGCGCTGCTGCGGCTGCGTGTTCGACGACGGCAGGTCGACCGGCACGTCGACGGTGGCAAGCGGCGCCGCCACCATGAAGATGATCAACAGCACCAGCATCACGTCGATGAACGGCACGACGTTGATGTCGTGCACCTCGGTCAGTTCGTCGGAGCCGTGATCGAGACGGATGGCCATGGCACTTACTCGGCGGCTTGCGCCAGCGGCAGCTTGGCGCGGTCGAGATCGCGGCTGACCAGCGCCATGATCAGCGCCGAGGCGTCGCCGAGCAGCGCGCGGTAATGCGTCGTCTGCCGCGCCAGCGCGTTATAGATCATGACCGCGGGGATCGCGGCGGCGAGGCCGAGCGCGGTCGCGAGCAGAGCTTGCGCGATGCCGGGCGCCACCACCGCAAGATTGGTGGTGTGGGCGTTGGAAATGCCGATAAAACTGTTCATGATGCCCCACACCGTGCCGAACAAGCCGACGAACGGGGCGGTCGAGCCGACGGTGGCGAGCACGCCGGTGCCGCGGGAGATCTTTCGGCTGGTCGCCATTTCGAGGCGCTCGAGCTGCCAGGCGATGCGTTCCTTCAAGCCGTCGCCGCGGGCACTGGCAGAGAGGCGAATTTCCTGCGCGGCGGCCTGCATGAGTTGCGCCACCGGCGTCGTGCCGTTGCGTAATTGCTCGTTAGCCTGGGCGAGCGTCGCTGCTTTGGCGAGGATGCGAAGCCCGTCGCGGACCTGGCGGCGTGCGGTGCGCAGTTCGAAGGTCTTGGCGACAAAGACGGTCCAGGTCACGAGCGAGGCGAAAGCGAGCCCGATCAAAACCCCCTTCACCAGACGATCGGCATCCTGAAACATGCCCCAAGGCGACAGGTCTTGCGGCAGTTGCGTGCGGCTCACGGTGGTTTGGCCGACGGGCTGATCGGTGGCTGCAGGCGCGGCCGCGCTGGCCGGAGCCGATGGCGCCTCGGCGGCAGGCGCAGGGGAGGCCGGTGCGGCCGTCGGCGCCGCCGCCGGCGCGACCGGCGCAGTGGCAGCAGGCGGAGCGACCGGTTCCGTGGCCGCCGGCGCGGCAGGCGCGGTGGTGTTTTGCGCGCGCGCCGGTGGGGCGAACGGATTGGCGATCAGAAGCGCGGCGCCGAGCACAGCGAACGCGGCAAGATGACGAAATCGCTTTGCGCGAGGAGTTTTTTGCATTTCAAACGATCCGCTTTGCTGCATGCGCCCCCGGCCCACGCCAAATCCGCACGCTGCCGCGCGAATGTGACGTTATAATGTTACATTCGTTTAAGCGGGTCCGATCGAAAAGAGGCGCGTTCGTGGTCACTTGTTTTACTTTGGAATAATGAAAAACTGCTGTCTTTTCAGTATCTTCCGCCGCTTTGGCCCATGCGGTCAAGCGCTGAGTGCAAAACCCGCGCAAAAGCATCAGGATTGGCGTCCGAAGGCAGGTGTCGCCCCGCTCGGCTGGCACCGTCTACAACCAAGAGCCTGCCGCCGTCCACGGCGACGATGCGCCATGTCGTCAATCAGGTGTCATTGCCGCGGTTTGGCGGGCCGCGCCGGTTCGCCCATAATATCGTGCGGCACGGGGGCGACGTGCGGATGCGATAGCCGGAGACGTTTTCATGCATGACACCCCCGACGGCGCCCACTGGCATGAGCCTCAAGCGGGCGAGAACGCCGGCTTCGGAAAATTCAAGCGCCAGCCGTTGCCCTATGACCGCTTCATGGAGGCCGAGGGCGTGCCTTGCTATCGCGGCATCGGCGTGCGCCGCGTGCAGGATCTGCCGCTCGTGACCTGGCCGCGGCTCGGCGGTCGCGGCTCGTTCATCCAGTTGTTCGGCACCGAAGGATTGTGGGGGCTTTACGTCGTCGAAGTGCCCGGCGCCGGCGCGCTGAATGTCGAGCGGCATCTCTACGAAAAAGTCGTGTTGGTGGTCGAAGGCCGCGGCACCACCGAAGTGTGGCAGGAGGGCCAGAATAAGCGCCACGTCTTCGAATGGCAGAAGGGCTCGCTGTTCACCATTCCGCTCAACGCTTTTCACCGCATCATCAATGCGGCGAGCGCGCCGGCTTTGCTGCTGTGCGGCACCACGGCGCCGAACGTGATGAACGTGCTCGACAACAACGATTTTATTTTCAATTGCCCGTACACGTTCAGCGAACGGTTTTCCGGCGCCGAGGATTTCTTCAAGCCGAACGACGATGTCGAGCCCGATCCGATCCGGGGGCTGGCCATGCGGCGCACCAACCTTATTCCCGACATCGTCAATTGCGATCTGCCGCTCGATAACCGCCGCTCGCCCGGCTACCGGCGGGTCGAGCCGGCGATGGCCAAGAATCGCTTCTATCTGTGGATCGGCCAACACGAGACCGGCCGCTATTCCAAGGCGCACAAGCATGCCTCCGCCGCCGTGCTCGTCTGCGTCAAGGGCAAGGGCTACACCTACACTTGGCCGGAAGTGCTCGGCACCACGCCGTGGCAGAACGGCAAAGCGGACAAAATTTTGCGCCAGGATTACGAGCCAGTCGGCCTCGTATCCGCTGCGCCGATGAGCGGCGACTGGTACCACCAGCATTTCGGCATCGGCAAAGAGGGCTTGCGCATCACCGCCTGGCACGGCCCGAACAACCAGCGCGCCCGCAAGCCGGGCGTGCCCGGCGAGCAGCTGATGGATTACGGCGCCATCGATCTGGGCAAAGGCGGCAGCGCCATTCCGTATCACCAAGAGGATCCGGCGATCCGCCGGGAATTCGAAGCGATCCTCAAGCGCGAAGGATTGCCGAGCCGGATGAATCCGGAATTTTACGAGCGGCCGCCGAACGAGGGCGAAGTGGTGATGGGCGATGTGATGTGATGATAATCGTGTGCCGTCATCCTGAGGTGCCCGCCAGAGGCGGGCCTCGAAGGATGTCGGCCGAGGCGCCCGGGCCGTCGCCCTTCGAGGCTCGCTTCGCTCGCACCTCAGGGTGACGGTACTCGCTCAGGACAATCAAAAAATGCCGTTTCAGGATTTCCGCCAATTCCTCGACGTACTGCGCCAGCATGGCGAGTTGATCGATATCAACCGCCCGGTCGCCTTGAACGACGTCGGCAAGGCGATGAAGCAGGCTTATGTCCGCAACGGCCCGGCCATCATGTTCAACAACAACGGCACCGATTATCCGCTGGTTGCCGGCATCTATGCGACGCGCGAGAAGGCGCTGCTCGCCTTCGAGGCCGACGAGGACACGATCTTCGACAAAGTGCTGCACGGCCTCGACAACCCGATCCCGCCGGTCATGGCGGCGAACGGCGCGCCGTGTCACGAGGAGATCATCGAAGGCGACGCCATCGACATCCGCAATTTCCCGGTGCCGCAATACAGCCCCAAGGACGGTGGGCCGTATATCACGGCGGGCATCGTCGTCTCCGAGGATCCGGAGACCGGCGTGCCGGACGTCGGGCATTACCGCTTCCTCATTCTCGGCAAGGACACGTTCTCGTTCTCGGCGCAGCCGTTCCACCGCTTCGGCAAGAATCTGGCGAAGTGCAAAAAGCTCGGCATCGTGCCCAAGGCGGCGCTGATCATCGGCGTCGATCCGATCATTGCTTACACCTGCCAGGTGCAGGTGCCCGACACCACCGACGACTGGGCGCTGGCCGGCGGCTTGCGCGGCGCGCCGGTCGAGCTGACGCAATGCAAGACCTGCGACGTGAAAGTGCCGGCGACCTCCGAAGTCGTCATCGAGTTCGAAGTCGATCTCAACACCACCGTGCTCGAAGGCCCACTCGGCGAATATACCGGCTATTACACGCGACCGTCGCAGAAGCCGGTGGCGCGCATCACCGCGATCACCCATCGCAAGCAGCCGATCTTCCAGGGCCTGCTTACCGGCAAGCCGGTCACCGAGAACCACATCCTCAAGCAAATCCCGTTCGAGGCCTCGTTCCTGCGCGCGCTCAAGCGCCAATTCCCGACCGTCAAGCAGGTCTCGGTGCGCGCTTCGGCCGGCGTGTCGTTCTATGTGGTGATTTCCATGGAGCCGCGTTTCGCCGGCGAGGCGCGGCAAGTGATCCTCAACGCCATGTCGAGCAACATCCGGCCGAAATGGACCGTGATCGTCGATCCCGACATCGACGTACATTCTTCCACGGAAGTCGAGTGGGCGCTCGCCTTCCGCGTCCAGCCGGCGCGCGATGTCATCGTCATCGACAACGTGCCGTCCGGGCCGTCCGATCCGTCGGTCGATCTGACCCGCGACCGCACCATGCGCATCTCGTCGTCGATCGGCATCGACGCCACGCGGCCGTTCGGCGAAAAGTTTTATGATGTCGCCGACGTGCCAGGATGGGAAGATTACGACGTGCCGGAGCTGAACGGGCGGCGGTAACGGTTGTCATCATCCGCGAAGGCGGATGATCCAGTAATCACCTAAGCCGAAAACTTCCCGCTGACGTCTGCGTTTACTGGGTGCCCCGCCTTCGCGGGGCATGACAGCATCACACCGGCTCGGCGTCGATCAGCACGAAGGCGACCACCGCGGTCTCATCGGTGCGGTTGCTCCAGGCGTGATTGGTGCCGCGCTGGACGAGCACGTCGCCGGCCTGCAGCAGCACTTCGCCGTCATCCATCATGGCGAAGATTTCGCCGGACAGCACGATCGCGTAATCGATGGTCGCGGTTTTGTGAAAACCGGGATGGCGCGGATTGTTGCGGTCGGTCGCCGCCGCGCGGCCGGAGCCGTCGTCGGGCAGCTTGTTCTCGTGCGCGATGGCGGCGAGCCGCTCGCGATCCGGCGGATATTCGATGACGCGAAATACCGAACCGCCGTTTGGCGGCGGCAGGCGATGGCCGCGGGCGATGGCGTCGCTGTTGCCGCGATTGTCGGCGGGCGTGCGCGTCGTCTCCCACAGTTCGTGCACGATCGCGCCGCCTTTGCTGCGGCTGAAGACGTGCGGGGTAGGGCCATCGATGAGAAAAGTCGAACGGCCATCGACATCATGACCGGTCACCACGCGACGAACGGATTTTGCCATTTGTTTCCTCTTGTAGCCCGGATTGAGCGAAGCGAAATCCGGGGAGCGGCGTATCAACATTGACTCGGTCCCGGATTTCGCTGCGCTCAATCCGGGCTACTCACCGGCAGCCCTTCAGCGGGCTCGCCTTGTTGATGAGTTCGAACGGCCCGAGTTCTTTGGCGACGTCGGCGGCGTAACTCGGATCGACCAGCTTGTCCGCCGGCGAGGATTTGGCGATCACGCCTTCGCGCTGGAAGAACGCCTGCATGTCGGTGATGCTGGCGACATTGAACGCGCCGTTGGGGTTGCGCGACTGCCAGGCCATGCGGTCGAGCAAATCGCGGTCGGTGCCGATGCGGTATTTGAGAAAGATATCGACGATCTCGGCGCGGTTCGGGCCATGGTGATAGGCCTGGCAATAGTCGCGGCCGGCGCGCGCCAGCGCGATGAACAGTTTTTTCGCGGTTTCGCGATTTTGCTGCGCCCAATCGGTATTGACGATGTAGCCGACGCTGGTCATCGGCAGCGGGCGGATATAGTCGTCGGGATCGATCCACGGCACGCCGATGTTCTGCTCGATCATGCGCTCGGTGAACGGCGCAACCTCCATCGCCACATCGAGGGCGCCGTTCGCCATCGCCGTCGCCATCTGCGCAAACGACAGATTCTTGGCGTCGATGTCCTTCAATGTAAGCTTGGCGGAGGCGAGCACCGAGGCAACCTCGTACATCGAGCTCGATCCGGCGGAGCTGAGGCCAACAGTGCGCCCTTTCAAATCCGCGGGCGTTTTGATCTGGTCCTTCAAATCCGTCCGCACGATGATCTGGTGATAGGTCGGCGACGAGCCGCTTTCCAGCGCCAGCGCCACCGGCAGGCCCTGCGCCACCGAATTGTAGAAGCCGGCATTGATGCCGCCCTGCGCCACCTGCACCTGGTTGGTAGCGAGAAACGCCACCGCCTTGCCGAGCGAATCGATGCGCTCGATATCGACGTCAAGCCCGGCGTCGCGGAAATAACCCTTGTCGAGCGCCACATAGGTCGCGCCGCCGGGCACGCTCGGCACCACCGCGATGGTGATCTTCTGCGCGGAGGCCGACACAGTCGCCGATAACAGTGCGCAGGTGACGCAGAATAAGAAGCGCATCCCCCCGACAGTAGCCGGGGAACAGTATCGTGCAACCCCAGCTGCGCAGCGCCATACAGATTCCGTCTACAGCGCTGGAATCATTGATTCTCTTGATTCTCGGGGTCGGCGTGCTAGGTTTAGTGCATGCAAGTAGACCTGACGCCGGAACAACAAGACTTTGTCCGCCGGGCCGTCGAGAGCGGTCGATTTGAGCGTGCCGAGGATGCGGTGCAAGCGGCAATCGCATTATGGGTCGAACGCGAGCGCCGCCGCACGGAAATCCTTACCGCCGTCGATATTGCCAAAGCCGCGCTCGACCGCGGCGAAGGCATCGAAATCACGCAAGCTTCGATGCGGTCTTTGGCCGAAGACGTGAAACGGCGCGGCCGGACCCAGCTTGCCACCGAGCGAACCGCCGCAAAATAATGGTGCATCGTCTCGCACCGCAGGCGCGAGCCGAACTCAGCAATATCTGGAATTATATTGCCCGTGAGAGCGCCAATCTTGCTGCGGCCGATGGCGTCATCGATGCCATTACCGAACGTTTTTATCTGCTTGCAGAATTTCCCTATATGGGTCGTGCCCGCAATGATTTGCAGCCCGGACTGCGCAGCTTTCCGGTCGGACAATACGTGATTATTTACACGATCGACGACGGTGACGTGCAGATTTTACACGTATTTCACGGACGCCAGGACATCGAGGGCAGGTTCGGTCAGTGAAAGCTCACCAAATCGGATCGCGAATTGGCGCTCGCTGCACTTAGCGTCCGCCGCGCATGCGCGCGAGCAGCTCCGCCGTCGGATAAGAATCCGCGGGCAGGCCGTATTTCTTCTGCATCTCCTTGACCGCCTGCCGGGTTTTCAGGCCGGCGAAGCCGTCGATTTTGCCGACGTCGTAACCGGCGCGCGCCAGCATGGTTTGCATCTCCTTCATGTCGGCGAAGGCGAGCGCCGGCGGCGGCGAGCCGCGATGCAGCGCCGGCGCGCCGGCGATGCGGGTGGCGAGATACGCCGCGGTGGTCGAATAGACCAGCGAGTTGTTCCACTGCAGATAAATCTGAAAGTTCGAGTAAACGAGGAACGCGGGGCCAAGCCGCCCCATCGGCAACAGCAGCGAAGCGGGCAGGGCGTCGGCCGGCAGCGCGCGGCCGTCGGCCAGCGTGACGCCGTATGACGCCCATTTCGACCGCGGCAATTGGATCGCGAGGTCGGCCTGGTCCCACGGCAGGTTCGCCGGCACGCGCACTTCGGCGAGCCACGGCTCGCCGCGCTTCCAGCCGAGCCCGAGCAGATAATTCGCCGTCGAGCCGAGCACGTCGGGCGCGCTGCGCAACAGATTGCGCTTGCCGTCGCCGTCGTAATCGACGGCATATTGGAAATATTCCGACGGCATCATCTGGGTCTGGCCGAGCTCGCCGGCCCACGAGCCGATCATGTCTTCGGGCCGCAGATCGCCGCGCTCGATCAGCCGCAGCGCGTCGAGGAGCTGGGCGCGAAACCGGTCGGCGCGCCGGCAGTCGTAAGCCAGCGAGGCCAGTGCGCTGAGCGTTTTCTCCTTGCCCATATTGGCGCCGAAATCGCTTTCCAGCGCCCAGAACGCGACGATGACCGGTGCCGGCACGCCGTATTGCTGGTCGATCCGCGCGAATACCGGCGCGTAAGCCTTGATCTTGGCCGCACCGGTTTGAATGCGATAGGCCGCCGCCATGCGGTCGGAAAATTCCAGAAACGTCTGCGTGAACACCCGCTGGCCGCTGTCGATGTTGACGATCCGCTGGTCGTAGGTGAGGTAAGGCGCGACCTCGGCGACCGTGCGTTGCGACACGCCGTTCGTGATCGCCTCGCGTTCGAACGCGGCGAGCCAGGCCTCGTAAGGCCCGCCGGTGCGGCACGGCGCGGCAGCGCTCGCCGCGCCGCTTGCCAGCGTGGCCGCGAGCAGCAGGCTTACGCCCGCTATTGCGCTTTTGTTTGCAAATACCACCGCAAAATCTCCTCCCCGGTCCAGTATTCGACGCCGTCGAAGCGGCGGGCATAGTCGTAGATCGCTTCGAGATATTTGATGCGGTGCGGTTGGCCGCTGAGATATGGGTGTATCGCCAGCGCCAGAATTTTTGCGCGCTTCTCGCCCTCGGCGTAGAGCCGGTCGAACTGGTCGATGGTGCGCTTGAACAGATAATCGCTTACGTGGTGCTGCACCGCCATCATCGGGATGTCGTTGAGCTCCATCGTATAGGGCAGCGTCACCAGCGGGCCGTGTGTGGTGCGGATCGTGGTCGGCTCGTCGTCGTAGACCCAGTCGCCGATATATTTGATGCCGGCAGCGGTGAGCAAATCCGGCGTCTCGAGCGTTTGTGTGAGCCCCGGCCCAAGCCAGCCGACCGGCCGCTTGCCGCAAAAGCGCTCGATCACGTCGAGCGAGCGCGTGATCATTTTCTTCTGGTCGGGTTCGACGTGAATCGGGCCTTGCTGATAGGAATGGCCCATGAATTCCCAAGCGTCGCTCCTCGCTTCCTGGGCGACGCGCGCATAATCCTCGCAAACCCGGGCGTTGATCGCCAGCGTCGGCCGAATTTTCAGGCGCTTGAACAGGTCGAAGAAGCGCCACACGCCGACCCGCATGCCGTATTCGTGCCAGCTCCAGTTCGGCACGTCGGGAATGAGCGTCTGCCCGGTGGGCGGGGCCAGCACCTGGCGCGCCATCGGCTTGCCGATGTCCCAGACTTCGAGATTGACGATGGTCCAGAACACCAGCCGGCTGCGGCCGGGCAGCTTCAGCGGCGGCCGGTCGATGATCGCCGAGAAATCGGCGCGCTCGCGCGGCAGCATCGGCTTCCCGCGCTTACTGGCAATGCGTTTTTTCATGAGTCGCATCTTCCCCGCGGCCGGCGCCGGAATCAGGGCAAAACCATATGTCGATAGGCATACTTACGGCAACTTTGGCATGCCTGTCGTGAGCTTGTAATGGCACGATCACATCCTTGTTAGGGCGCGCCGGAGCCCTTGCAGTCTGCGGCGAATAGATCATGTATGGAACCAACGTACCGGGGGCCGATTATCTTCCCAGACTTTGCGAATTTGTCGTTAATCCCCGCCTTTTGCGGACCCTTGCAATGCCACGTGCCGCCGTTTCCACGCGAGTTCGGCTAGCCGACCCGGCAAACGATTCCGTCGCAGCGGCACAGCCGAGCGACGATCCGCGCCATTTTTGGCTGAATGCGTTTCAGATGGTGCGCGGCGAGACCGAGCGGCGCGCGGCGCTGCTGTCGGCCGAAGACCAGGTCATCCAGTCGATGCCCGACGCCAGTCCGACCAAATGGCATCGGGCGCACGTGACGTGGTTCTTCGAGCAATTCCTGCTGCGGCCGTTCGCGCCGGACTATAAACCGTTCGACGAACGCTTCGCTTTTCTGTTCAACTCTTATTACGTCGCGGCGGGGCCGCGGCAGGCGCGGCCGCAACGCGGCCTCATCACCCGGCCCAACGCCGCCGAAGTCGGCGAATATCGCGCTCACGTCGATGCCGCGGTCGGCGCGCTGATCGAATCGGCGGAAGATTTCGCGACGCTGATCCCGATCATCGAGATCGGCCTCAATCACGAGCAGCAGCACCAGGAATTGTTGCTCACCGACATCCTGCACGCGTTCTCGTTCAACGAAACCCATCCGGCCTACGATGCCGATTGGCAATGGCCGCCAGCGGCGAGCGAAGGGCCGGCCGCGGGCGCGCTGATTGCCGGCATCCATATGATCGGGCACGGTGACGGCGGGTTTTGTTTCGATAACGAACAGCCGGCGCATCAGGTCGTGTTGCGGCCGGTGCGGCTGGCGCCGTCGCTCGTCACCAACGGCGAGTGGTTGGAATTCATGGCCGACGGCGGTTACACGACGCCGACCTTGTGGCTGTCGGACGGCTGGGATGCGGTCGAGGCGCAACGCTGGGAGGCGCCCGGCTATTGGCGCAAGATCGACGGCGCCTGGCATGTCATGACGCTCGGCGGCCTGCGCCGGGTCGATGCGGCGACGCCGGTGTGCCACGTCAGCTATTACGAGGCCGACGCGTTCGCACGCTGGTCCGGCAAGGATCTGCCGACCGAGGGCGAATGGGAAGTCGCCGCCAAAAGCGGCGTGCTCAACGACGCCTTCGGCATCGCCTGGCAGTGGACACGCGGCGCTTACACCCCATATCCAGGCTACAGGGCCGCGCCCGGCGCGCTCGGCGAATATAACGGCAAGTTCATGGTCAACCAGATGGTGCTGCGCGGTTCGTCGCTGGCGACGCCCGCCGGGCACTCGCGGGCGAGCTATCGCAACTTTTTTCATCCGTCGGCACGCTGGCAATTCACCGGTTTGCGCCTGGCGGAATACGAACACTGAGCAAAGCCATGAGACGAGCTGTCCAAGCCGCGCGGCGCGCGGCACCGGCTGCAACGAACGAACCGTTCGCGGCCGACGTTGTCGCCGGTCTTTCGGCGAAGCCGAAAAGCCTGCCGCCGAAATATTTCTACGACCTCGCCGGCTCGGCGCTGTTCGACCGCATCACCCGGCTGCCGGAATATTATCCGACCCGCAGCGAGATCGGCATTTTGCAGGACAATGCGCCGGCGATCGCCTCGCTGTTTCCGCAAAACTGCGCCTTGATCGAATTCGGCGGCGGCTCGAGCCGCAAGGCGCGCATCCTGCTCGGCGCCGCGGCGACGGTGGAGGCCTATGTGCCGGTCGATATTTCCGGCGATTTCCTGCAGCAGGACGCCGCCCAGCTGCGCCGGGATTTTCCGCATCTCGGCGTCTATCCGCTGGTCGAGGATTTCACCAAGCCGTTCGCGCTGCCGCCGGCGATCGCCGCGCTGCCGCGGGTCGGCTTCTTTCCGGGCTCCACCATCGGCAATTTCGAGCCGCACGAAGCGTGCAAATTCTTGCGCCACGCCGGCGGCATGCTGGGCGCGGGCGCGCTGTTCGTGGTCGGCGTCGATCTGGTGAAGGATACGAAAATTCTCTACGACGCCTATAACGACGCCGAGGGCGTCACGGCGAAATTCAATCTCAATCTGTTGGCGCGCATCAACCGCGAGCTCGGCGCCAATTTCAATCTTGGCGCCTTCGAGCATCACGCCTTCTACAACAGCGCCCACAACCGGATCGAGATGCACCTTGCCTCGACGCGGCGGCAGAAGGTGCGCCTCAACGGCACAACTATCGATTTCCGCGCCGGCGAGACCATCCACACCGAGAACAGCTACAAATACACCATCGAGTCATTCCAGGCGCTGGCCCGCGGCAGCGGCTGGTCGCCGCTCAAGGTATGGACGGATGGTTTGTTCAGCGTGCACGCGCTGGTGAATCAAGCGACGGACAACAGATGACGGACGACGGACGACGGAAAAAGGCTGCGCGTTGCGGCGCCGCATCATCCGTCGTCCGTCGTCCGTCGTCCGTCTTCTGATCGATGCCTATCTGCGAAGTCGATCCCTGGCGTGTTCAGTATTTCGATCACGTCGAGACGGCCGCCAATATCCCGACCGAGGACTGCGACGCCTGGCAGTGGTATCCGGCGCACCGCTGGATTTATGACAAGCTCGCCGTTGCGCTGAGCCAAAACCTAGACGCCGCCCCGCATGGCGTGACGCCAGCACGCTTTCCGGTATTTTCCAAACCGATTACCAATCTCAAGGGCATGGGCGTCGGCAGCCGCGTGCTGCACACGGTTGCCGACTACGAGCGGTATTACGCACCGGGCCATTTCTGGATGACGCTGCTCGAGGGCCGCCACGTCTCCTCCGACGTCGCCTTGGTCGACGGCGAGCCGCGCTGGTGGCGCCATGCGACCGGCAAGCCGGCAGGCGAGGGCACCTTCGATTACTGGACCGTGCATGCCGAGCCGGATGCCGACATCGAGGGCCGTTGCGGCGCCTGGGCGCAAAAAAATCTCGCCGGCTATACCGGCATGCTCAATGTGGAAACCATCGGCGGCACCATCATCGAGGCGCATCTGCGCTTCGCCGACCAATGGCCCGATCTCTACGGTCCCGGCTGGGTCGAGGCGCTGGTCGGGCTCTATGAGAATGGTGATTGGGATTTTTACGACGACGACCGCAGCGAAGGTTACAGCGTCGTGCTGTTCGGCCCGAACGGCCGCCGCTATCGGCATCCGCCGCAGGCGTTGGTCGACGCGATCAAGCGCACGCCCGGCGTCACCAGCGTGCAAATCACCTTTCACGAGGACCTCGCACCGGAACGGCACGCCATGCCGCCCGGCGGTTTCCGCCTGGCCATCGTCAACGGTTTCGATCTCGGCAAGGCGCTTGCCGCGCGCGAACGGCTCAGGGAGTATTTTCTCCAGGCTTCATCCTCCCCTGCAGGGGGAGGATAGGCGGCCATCGGCCGCCAGGTGGGGCCGTAGTCTTAGGATCACGGCCCCACCCGACGCTTCGCGTCGACCCTCCCCCTGCAGGGGAGGGTGGCTTATAGTTGCCGCCTTCCGAGGATGAGTGAAAGCTTTGCGCAGATTTGTGCTTGGGCTTGCGGCGTCCGCTGTGCTCTGCGCGACAGCGGCGCCGGCGCGTGCGCAAGATCAGGTCAAGATCGGCGTCGGTTTCGGCCTGGCGTTTCTGCCGGTCTATATCTGCCAGGATCTGAAACTCGTCGAGAAGCGCGCCAAGGAATTACATCTCGACGTCAAGGCGAGCTATCAGCGCTTTGTCGGCGCCGGCCCGATGCAGGATGCGATCGCCTCGGGCGCCATCGACATGGGACCGTACGGCACCGCGCCGTTGCTCGCCGCCTGGGACAAGGCCAAGGACACACCGCAGCAAATCCTTGCCGTATCGGGCATCACCACCATGCCGCTGACGCTGGTCAGCAATCGACCCAATGTCGCCACCATTGCCGACTTTCAGCCGACCGACCGCATTGCCATGCCGTCTTTGACGGCGCCGCAGATGTACCTTTTGCAAATGCAATCGGAAAAGACCTTCAAAGCATACGACAAATTGCAGGATCAGGTCGTCACCATGTCGCCTGCCGAAGCCGTCAGCGCGCTGGTGGATGGTTCGGGCGTGGTGACGGCTTACTTCGCCTCGCCGCCATACACGCAGCTGGCGTTGCGCGACGCCAAAGTTCACCGCGTGCTCGGCTCCGTCGATGTGATCAACGGCAAGGTCTCGTTCCTGATCATGGGCGCGACGCGCGCCTCTATCGAGGCGCAGCCGCAAATACCGGAAGCGGTCGCCAAGGCGATGGACGACGCCGCGCGCATCATCCGCAGCGATCCGCGCCGCGCCGCGCAAATCTACCTGACCCATGAGCCGTCGATGTCGCTCAGCGCCCCCCTCATCGAAGCCGTGCTGCGCGAGATCAAGGACGAGTTCGGCAGCGCGGTTTACGGCGTGCAGGCTTTTGCCGATTTCATGGGCCGCCACGGCGAGCTCAAAAAGCCGCCGAAGAGCTGGAAGGACATCGTCGCGCCGGCGCTGTTGAGCTCGCCGAGCACATAGCTGCCCATAGCTCGGGCCGCCTTGACGCTTACCGCGGCTAAGGCGAGAATCGCGGCAAAGAAAAAGCACCGATTTTCTCTTGGCTTAACAAGCCACCCCCTGGGAGGACGCCATGCCGAAACGCCGTCAGCAGCCGGACGCCAGCCGCCGCAATTTCCTCAAAGGCGCAGGCCTGGTCGGCGCCGCGGCCGCTGCTGCGGTCGCGCCGCCGGTTGCCGCCAATGCCATGCCGGCAGAGCCCGCGGAGAAGCTGAAGGCCGCGCTGCCCGGCCCGCGCCAGGTCGCGGCCGAGACCATGCCGCCCAACAGCGATCCGGTGAATCAGTCGACCAGCGGCGGCGATTTCATGACCGACGTGCTCAATTCGCTCGGCATCGAATACATGGCGATCAATTGCGCATCGAGCTATCGCGGCCTGCACGAAGCGATCGTCAATCACGGCAACAACAAGCCCGAGATCATCACCTGCGTGCACGAGGACATCGCCGTCCACATGGCGCAGGGCTACGCCAAGATCGAAGGCAAGCCCATGGCCATGGCCTGCCACGGCGTCGTCGGCCTGCAGCACGCCACCATGGCGATGTACAACGCCTGGTGCGACCGCGTGCCCGTCCTCGTCGTCGGCGGCAACATCATGGAGGCCGACAAGCGTGGGCCCGGCGCCGAGTGGGTTCATGCCGGCGTCGATATCGGGCAGATCGTTCGCGACTTCACCAAGTGGGACGACCAGCCGGCCTCGCTGCAGCATTTCGCCGAGTCGGCGGTGCGCGCCTACAAGGTCGCGACCACGCCGCCGATGGGGCCGGTGTTCCTGTCGCTCGATGCCGAGTTGCAGGAGAATCCGATCCCCGACGCGGAATCCTTGCGCATTCCGAAATTCGTGCCGGTGACGCCGCCGCAAGGCGATCCTGCCGCGATCGCGCAAGCGGCCAAGATGCTGGTCGAGGCGCAAAACCCGGTCATCGTGGTCGACCGCATGGCGCGCACGCCGGCCGGCATGGCGAACCTGGTCGCCCTTGCCGAAACGCTGCAATGCGCCGTGATCGACAATGCCGGCCGCATGAACTTTCCGTCGCGGCATCCGCTCAACCAGAGTTTCCGCCGCGCCATGATCGGCCAGGCCGATGTCATTCTCGCCATCGAGATGAACGATCTGTGGGGCACGCTCACCCATTTCAGCGACCGCATCAACCGTCGGTCGCGGCCGGCCTACAAGACCGATACAAAAATCATCACGCTCGGCGTGCGTGATCTTTATCTGAAATCCAACTATCAGGACTTTGGCCGCTGGCAGGACGTCGATCTCGACATCGCCGGCGACGGCGAGGCGTCGCTGCCGGCATTGACCGAAGCGGCCCAGCGCCTGATCGACGATGGCCGCAAGGCGACCTATGCCGAGCGCGGCAAGAAGCTTGCCGCGGCGCATCTCGCCATGGTCGAGCGCTCCAAGACCGATGCGACCATCGGCTGGGATTCGAGCCCGATCACCACGGCGCGGATGTGCGCGGAGGTCTACAACCAGATCAAGGACGAAGACTGGTCGGTGGTCGGCACTGCGATACGGCTGTCCTGGATGCACCGGCTGTGGGATTTCAAGAAGCCCTATCAGTGGAACGGTGTCTCCGGCGGCTCCGGCGTCGGCTACAATCTGCCGGCCTCGCTCGGCGCCGCGCTCGCCAACAAGAAGCACGGCCGCTTCACCTTGCCTTCGGCGGCGACGGCGACTTCATGTTCAATCCGGGCGCATTGTGGACGGCGGCGCATCACCAGATCCCGATCCTCTACATCGTGCACAACAACCGCGCCTACCATCAGGAATACATGTATCTCGTCGCCATGGCGGCGCGGCACGGCCGCGGCGTCGACAAGATGGACATCGGCACCACCATCAAGGATCCGAATATCGATTACGCCACCGTGGCGCGCGGCATGGGTGCGCACGGCGAGGGGCCGATCACCGATCCGAAAGACCTGGCGCCGGCGCTCACCCGCGCCATCGCCGCCGTGAAGGCGGGCGGGCCGGCCGTGGTCGACGTCGTAACCGATCCGCGCTGAGGAGAGTTGTGATGAAAACGTTCAAGCGTATCGCGGTGACGGCCTTCGCCGCCCTCGGCATCGGTGCGGCTTCGCTTGCCGCGGCCCAGGACGCCCCGCAAGGCAATGCCGCCAACGGCAAGCGCATCTTCCTTGCCGATGGCTGCTTCACCTGCCACGGCCGCTCGGGGCAGGGCGGCGCCTATAACGGTCCGGCGCCGATCCTCGCCCACACCGCGCTGCCGTTCGACGGTTTTAAAGGCCAGTTGCGCAATCCGGCCGACGACATGCCGGCCTATTCGGACGCCGTGCTGTCGGACAAGGATATCGCCGACATCTATGCCTTCGTGCAGACGCTGCCGGGGCCGAGCTCGCCGAAGGATATCGCCATCCTGAACAATTGAGCGTCATTGCCATTGCGCGCTGTGTTCGCGGTGCTCGCACGGCTGCGATAGCACGCGCTTGTGACCGCAAATCCAGCCATCTACACTTTGATTTATTGCAACGAATAGACCCAATAGGACCGACATGGCCGACAATACTCTCAATGTCATCACGATCTGCGGCAGCCTGCGCAAGGGCTCATACAACGCCTCGCTGGCGCGCACCCTGCCGTCGCTGGCGCCCGAGGGCATGACGATCACGCCGGCGCCGGCCTGGGACAAGATGCCGATCTACAATCACGACATCCAGGCCGACTCCGGCTTTCCAGCCGACGCCCAAGCCTGGGCCGCCGCGATCCGCTCCGCCGACGGCGTCATCATCGTCTCGCCGGAATACAACTGGAGCATTCCGGGCGGATTGAAGAACGCCATCGACTGGGTCTCGCGCATGAAGGACGTGCCGTTCAAGGAAAAGCCGGTGGCGCTGCAGTCCTGCGCCGGCGGCGTGCTCGGCGGTTCGCGCATGCAGTACCATATGCGCCAGTGCCTCACCTCGATCGACGCGTTCCTGTACGGCAAGCCGGAAGTGCTGGTGACGTTTGCCGCCAAGAAATTCGACGAGAAGACGCTCGAGCTCACCGATCAGCCGACCATCGACATCGTCAAGCAGCAGCTTGCCGGCTTTGGAAAATTCATCCGCCGCCTCAACGGAAAGACATAGCCATGGCCCGTCTCGACGGCCGCGTCGCGCTCCTCACCGGCGGCGCCAAGGGCATCGGTCGGCACTATGCGCACCGGCTGGCCGCCGAAGGCTCGCGCCTCATGATTGCCGACATCGCCGACGGCAAGGAGCTGGCCGAAGAGATCGCGCAAAAGCACGGCGCCAATTCGGTGGCAAGCGCGGTCGCCGACGTCAGCGACGAGAGCGCGGTGAAGGCGCTGGTGGCCAAGACCATGGAGCGCTTCGGCAAGATCGACATTCTGGTCAATAACGCTGCCCTGTTCGCGCCGCTGCAGGAGCAGAAGGTCACCGAGATCGATGTCGGGCTTTGGGACAAAGTCATGTCGATCAATATCCGCGGCGTCTTCCTCATGACCAAGCACGTCGCGCCGCACATGATCGCGCAAAAATACGGCAAGATCATCAATATCAGCTCCGGCACGGTGGCGCGCGGCATTCCCAATTTCGCTCACTACGTGACATCGAAGGGCGCGGTAACCGCGTTCACCCGCTCGGTGTCGCGCGAGCTCGGCGAGCACAATATTTGCGTCAACAATCTGGCCCCGGGATTTACGCTCAGCGACAGCGTGATCAACGAGAACCCAGGGCATCTGGCGCATTCGCAGGCGCCGTCGCTGGCGCGGCGCGCCCTCAAGCGCGATGAATACCCCGAGGACCTTTTGGGCGCCCTGGTGTTCCTCGCCTCCGCCGACAGCGATTTCGTCACTGGCCAGACCATCGCGGTTGACGGGGGCGCCACCAATAACTGAGCGGGGCAGGCCGGCATCGCCGCATGGCAGGCCCGCTAAGCCCGCGAAAACGCGCTATTTCCGCCGGGCGGGGCTTTGACTATATTGCAGCCAAATCACCGGGCTTTCGAGCTCTATGGAGGACACCATGGCGGTTGCCACCGCGACGAAATCGGCCGACGGCGGCCCGGATACCAAGCACAATATCGAGGCCATTCGCCAAGGTTTTTACGACCGCATCGCCAAGAAGGACATGGCGCCGCTGTGGAAGGTCATGGGCTCGGTGGTCACCAAGGAGCCGGTGACGCGCTGCCAGCCGCATGTCTGGCACTATGACGACGTCAAATCGCTGGTCCTGGAGTCCGGCGGCCTTATCACCGCCGAGGAGGCGCAGCGCCGCGTGCTGGTCCTGGAGAACCCGGCGCTGCACGGCGAATCCAAGGCCACCAACACGCTGTTCGCCGGCATCCAGATGATCCTGCCCAACGAGGTCGCGCCGGCCCACCGCCACGTCTCCTCCGCCATCCGCTTCGTGCTCGACGGCGAGGGCGCCTACACCGCGGTCGAGGGCGAAAAGTCCTACATGTCGCGCGGCGACTTCGTCATCACCGCCAACTGGGCGCCGCACGATCACGGCAACACCTCCGACAAGCCGATGCTGTGGCTCGACGTGCTCGACTTCCCGGCGGTCAATTTCTACGAGGCGTCCTTCGCCGACCACGCCGACGAGGCCACCCAGAAGACCACCCGCGAGGACGGCGATTCGCTCAACTTCTACGGCTCGGGCGTCCTGCCCGATGGGGCATGGAGCAAGACCTATACCCCGGTCATCAACTATACCTACGCGCGCACCCGGCCGATCATCGAACGCATGATGAAGGCGGGCGACGTCGACAAACGCCATGGCGCGCGGGTGAACTACGCCAATCCGGCGACCGGCGGCCCGGTGCTGCCGACCATGGGCGCCTGGCTCGCCATGTTCCCGAAAGGTTTTAAGGGCGAGCCGTACCGCGCCACCGACGGCACCATCTTCGTCTGCGTCGAAGGCGAGGGCACCACCACGGTCGACGGCAAGGTTTTGAATTGGCGCCCGAACGACGTCTTCGTGGTGCCGCCGTGGAAGCGCTACCAGCACAACGCGCCCGATGGCGCCGTGCTGTTCTCGATCTCCGATCGCCCGGCACAAAAAGCGCTCGGCATCTGGCGCGAGGAGCAGTGAAGGCGACAGCCTTCACCCACGACGTTCCGCCGCAACGCGTCGTTTTTGCCTCTGGTGCGCTCACTCGCGTCGCCGACGAGGCGGCGCGGCTGAAAATCGAACGCGCGCTGGTCGTTGCGACGCCGGGCAGTGGCGCGCGGCTTGGCAAGAAAGTCAGCGAGCTTCTCGGTACACGCTCAGCCGGCCTGCACGCGCAGGCCGTGATGCATGTGCCGAAGGCGGTCGCCGAAGCAGGGCTGAAAGCGGCGCGGGAGAACAATGCCGACGGTTTGATCGCGGTGGGTGGCGGTTCGGCCATCGGGCTCGCCAAGGCGATCGCGCTGGAGACCGGCTTGCCGATCCTCGCCTTGCCGACGACCTATTCCGGCTCGGAAGGAACGCCGATTTTCGGCATGACCGACGGCGAGCGCAAAATCACCGGCCGCGACGTCAAGGTGGTGCCGCGCACCATCGTCTACGATCCCGATCTAACGCTCGGCTTGCCTGCGGCGGTGAGCGCCGCCAGCGGCATGAACGCCATCGCCCATTGCGTCGAGGCGCTGTGGGTCGACAGCCGGACACCCGTCACCATAGGTCTTGCCACCGAGGCGATGCGGCGGTTTGCGCAAAACCTGCCGGCCGTGGTCGCCGACGGCTCAAACGTGACGGCGCGCGCGGAGTGCCTCATCGGCGCCTGGCTTGCCGGCACGGTGCTCAGCTCCGGCACCGCGCTGCATCACAAGCTCGCCCACGTGCTTGGCGGCCTCGGCCTGCCGCACGCCGAGACGCATGCGATCCTGCTGCCGCATGTGATGTGCTTCAATCTCGAAGCGGCGCCCGAGGCCAAGGCGCGCTTGCAGGACGCGCTCGGCGGCGACGATCCGGCGGCCGCCGTCGCCGCGATGTTGAAGAAATTCCCGATCCCGCAACGGCTGCGCGATGTCGGCTTCGATTTAGCGAAGGCCGATTTCGTCGCCAACGAGATTGCCACCGGCAAGATCACGGTGCCGCGTTCGGCTTCTGCCAATGACGTACGTGACCTGCTTCGGGCAGCCTACTAGGCGTCTGCTCAACGCCGCCAATAATTGTTGGCCGCTGCTATCGTGGCAAACTCGATCGCCACAACGTGGCCAGCGGCGATCAAACCGAATGCATCGTCGGCATATTTGGGACGGCCAGCCTTCAAGACTTCCAGCTCGCCCTGCATGGCGTGGATGGTGTGGCGCGCAAGCGTAATCGCTAATGCTCGTCCCTCCTCAGGCGTTGCAGTCATGAGCGTGTTGTCCGGAACCAGCGGCGTCTGCGGTACTTTGGTCATGAGCATATTCCTTTGTGTGCGATGTTCAGTTCAAAATCTTATCGGCGATGCCGCTCTTGATCAGCTTGCCCCAGCGCGCGCTTTCGCTGCGGATGAAGGCGTCGAGCTCGTCCGGTGTGCTCGACTCCGTGTTCAGCCCGGCCTTCTCCAGCCGCGTCGCCATCGCCGGATCGGCATAGATGGCAGCGATCTCACGCGCCACTTTGTCGACGATCGGCTTCGGCGTGCCGGCCGGCGCCACGATGCCGATCCAGGTCGCGCTTTCGGCGATGTCGGGCAGGCCGGCGGCGATGGAAAGGCTCGGCACGTCCGGCATGAGCGGCAGCGGCCGATCGGAGTATTTCGCCAGCGCGCGGAATTTGCCGGCCTCGATCAGCGGTAGCGCATTGGAGACGCTGTCCTGGGCGAAATCGACGGCGCCGGTCAGCAGGCCCTGGGTGATGTCGGCGCTGCCCTTATAGGGCACCAGCGTGACGTCGATGCCGGCGGCCTGCACGAAAGCCAGCGCGCCGAGCCGCGAGGTGATGGTGCCGGCGCCGACATTGAGCTTGCCGGGATTGGCTTTGGCCTTGGCGATCAGCTCGGCCATCGTCTTCGGTCCGTCGCTGCGCGTGGTGATCAGCGAAATGTTCTTGGTCAGCAAGGTGACCGGCGCGAAATCTTTCTGCGGGTCGTAGGGCAGGTTGGTCATCACCAGGGGATTTATCACCATGGTGACGTCCATGGCGACCAGCAGCGTGTAACCGTCGGGCGCCGACTTCGCCACGACTTCGGCGCCGATCGCGGTATTGCCGCCGGCGCGGTTCTCGATCACTACCGGCACTCCCCAATGCTCGGACATTTTCGCACCGACGATGCGGGCGATGGTGTCGGCCGGACCGCCGGGCGGAAACGGCACGATCATGCGGATGGTGTGGCTGGGATAAGTGTTTGCGTCACGCGCGTCCTGCGCCGATGCGGCAGACGGCGCGCCGATCAGGAGCAAGGCGGCCGCTATGAGGCGGGCGACGCCGGACATCCGTCACTCAAAGATGTAATTGGCGTTGTCGTGAATGACCTTGCCCCAGCGCTCGGTTTCGCTGCGCACCAACGCCTTGAGCTCACCGGGCGTGCTCGACACCGCGATGATGCCGGCTTCCTGTAGCCGCTTGGCCACGGCGGGGTCGGCATAGATGGTGGCGATGAAATGCGAAAGCTTGCCGGTGATCTCGCTCGACGTGCCGGCCGGCGCGTAGAACGCGATCCAGGTCGAGATGTCGCCGAGCTCGGGTACGCCCGCGGCCTCGGCGAGCGGCGGCAGGTCGGGAAGCTGGCTGAGCGGCCGGTCGCTCAGTTTCGCCAGCGCGCGGAATTTGCCGTCCTTGATCAGCGGATAGCTCGACGCCATGCCGTCGATGCCGAAATCGACGCTGCCGGTCAGCAGCCCCTCCACGGTCTCGGCGCTCCCCTTGTACGGAATGATGGTGAAGGTCGTGCCGCTGAGCTTTGCGAACAACAGCGCGGCGAGCCGGCCGTTGGTGGTGCCGGTGCCGAAATTCAGTTTCCCGGGCCGCACTCTCAGCGTATCGAGCAAGTCCTGCATGGTGTGAAAGGCGGAGTTGCCACGCACTTCCAGCACCGAGATATTCTTGGCGCCGAGCGAGATCGGCTCGAAATCCCGGGCCGGATCGTAGGGCAATTCCTTCTTCACCAGCGGATTGAGCACCATGGTCGAGTCCATGGCGGCGAGCAGCGTGTAGCCGTCGGGATCGGCCTTCGCCACGACTTCGGCGCCGATGGTGGTGTCGGCGCCCGGGCGGTTTTCGATCACCACGGTCTGGCCCCACGACGCCGTCATCTCCTTGCCGATGATGCGCGTGAGAATGTCGGTCGGGCCGCCGGGCGGGAACGGCACGATGATGTGGATCGGCCGGTTGGGATAACTGGCGGCTTCGACGTCTTGGGCGCGCACAGACGCACTGGCGCCGATCGCGAGTGCGATCAGCGCAGCAGCGGCGGTGCGGTGCGCGCGGACGACCATCTCAGTCTTCCAGGTCCTTCATCAGCCGGCCGAGCTTAGGCGTCGGCTCGCCGTCGCCGAGCTTTTCCTTCAGCCGCTTCAGGCAGCCCCACAGCACCGCCTGGTTGCTGTTGACCACAGGTTTACCGAGTGCCTCCTCGATGGCGGTCACCGCCTCGATCTGGGTGGTGTTGGTGCAGCTCAGAAAAATACCGTCGGCTTCCGGGGTGTCGTTCTCGCGCGCCAGCTCGAGCCAGCGCTGCGGCGTCACCGCCTCGAAATCGGCGGCGGTGTCGCATTTGAGCGCCACGTCCTTCACCACGGCGAAGCCAGCGGCGTTCAAATAGCTGATGATCGGCGCATTGGACATGTAAGGGCTGAGCAGCACGAGCTTCTTCAAGCCCAGCGCGCGCAAGGCATCCTTCACCAGGCTCGACGTCGACAGCGCCTCGATCCCGGTGGTCTTCTCAATGAGATTGATGATGCGCGCCTCGCCGTCGGCGCCTTCCTTCATCGACGTGTTGGTGCAGTGGAAGACGATGAGGTCGGGCCCGGCATCGGCCAGCGTGTCGGCGGCATGGGCGATCTCGTCGGTCAGTTCCTCGACCGTCTTGCCCGGCTGGCCGGCAACGCGGCCGCGCGCCACGTAAATGCCCAGCCCCTCGGGCGCGTAGTGGTTGAATTGCGGCTCGGTCATGCGGTTGACCGAGGGGATGATCAGGCCGATGCGCGCGCGCGGCTCCGTGAGCTCGGCGGCGAGGCTGTCCTGTTCTGCAATGGCGTCCATGGTTCGCGCTCCTTCTACTGTACCGACAATCCGACGCTTTTGGCCAAGGCGCCCCAATAAGCCACTTCCTCGGCCAGGAAGGTGTTGAGGCCGGCGACGTCCACATCCATCGCCAAGGCGGCCTGCCGCTCGAAGTAATCGCGGACTTTTGGGGTCTTCACAATACGCCGCACCTCGCGATTGAGCTTTTCGACGATCTCCGGCGGCAGGTTTTTGGGGCCGGTCAGCCAGAACCAAGTGTCGCCGTGCACCTCGGGATAGCCCTGTTCGGTGAAAGTTGGAATGTCCTTGTACACCGGATTGCGCTCGATCGAGGTCAAGGCGACCGCGGTGACCCCGCCGGCCTTGATCTGCTCGCCCGAGGTCAAAAGCCCGGTCATCGACAGCGCGATATGGTTGCCGAGCACGTCCATCAGGCCGGAATTGGGCGCCGGCACATGCACGAGCTCGATGCCTGCCTTGCGTTTGAACTGCTCCATCATCAATTGCCCGAGCGAGCCCGGGCCGGGCGACGAGAAGGTCAGCGGCGTCTGCCGGGCGCGCGCGGTTTTGACCAGGCCGGCGAGATTATTGATGCCGAGGGTCGGATTGGCGATCAGCACAAATCCGTCGGCACCGATCATGGCGATGTGGGAAAAATCCTTGATCGGGTCGTAGCCGACATTGGGATTGATCGCGGGGCTGGTGATGTGCGGCCCGGAGCCGCCGATCATCAGCGTATAACCGTCGGGCGTCGCGCGCGCGGTGAGCGCCGCGCCGATGGTGCCGCTGGAGCCCGGATGATACTCGATATAAAATTGCTGGCCGAATGTTTGCGACAGCTCCTCCGCGATCAGCCGGCCGAACTGATCGGCGCTGCCGCCCGGCGAGAAGGCGACGATGATCTTCACGGAGCGCGTCGGCCAGTCTTGCGCGGATGCGGGAGCGGCCGCCGTGGCGATCAGAGCCGTCGCAGCCAATGCAAGCGTCGCGAGTGTTCTCATAGGACCGTCTGTTTCGGGACCAAGAGCCGCATCAAGTCGTCGCAAGATGTCGCCTTATCAAGCGCCATGACCGCGTCGACAATACGGTTTCGGCTGCCTGGGGCGAGATGACGCTCGGTGACGCCGGCGAATTTGTCCAGCACCGTTTGCGTGTCGAGGCCGTCCGGTGAAAAGCCCGGCGGCTCCCGGATTTCCACGTCGTAAGGCCTGCCGTCACGGCCGGTGGCGTGGAGCGCGCACGGATAGGCCGCGCCGGCGCGGCGGGTCAGCTCGGCATCGGTGGTGATGTCGAGCATCGCCATCAGCGCGCGCACTTTTGGGTCGGTCCAGCGCTCATTGTCGAACTGGCGCAGACCGAACGTGCCGTCGTTGAGCGCAACGGCAATGAGGAAATGCAGGCTGTGGTCGGCGGCCTCGCGGGATCGCGGTGCGATGCGGCCGGGATCGGCAAGCCAGCGGCGCACGATGGGCAGGTCGGCCAGTGCGACGCGGATGGTTTTGAGCTGGTCAACATTGCCGGCGGCGAGACGATGCAAGGCGATGCCCGCCGCGACCGCGCTCTGTCCGCCGGCAAAGCACGGATAGACCTTTATCGCGCTGCGCATGATGAAGCTTTCATCCGGCAACGGCGCGGCGAAAATGTCGCCCGCGGGCCCGCGCGGGAACACCGTTTTGAGCCCGCGCTCGGCTTCGAACAGGTCGAGCGGGCCGGTGACGCCGCGTTGCGCAAGCAGCGTCGCCAGCATGCCGTTCTGGGCGATCAGCGCGTTGGCGATGTTCTTCGCAGCCGAGATGCCGCCCTCGCGCACCGCGACCGGCGTCGGCGCGCGTGCCGCACTCAACGCAATCGCGTGAGCGAGCTTGTGCTGCGGCAGCCGCAGCAGCCAGCCGGCGACGGCCGGCGCGACCAGGCCCGAAATGGTGATGCCGTCCCATATCGAGTCCGCGTCCATCAATGCTTTGCCGCGGCCGTAGATTTCGTAAGCGAGCACGATCGCCGCGAGGAGATCGCGTCCGCGTGAGTGCGCCAGCTCGGCGGCGGCCAGCGCGACCGGGATATTGTCGCTCGGATGGCCGCCGCGGGCGCCGCTGTGCGGGTGCGCGCCGACCACATAGTCGTTGAGATCGAGGACGCGGATCAGCGTGCCGTTGGCGAGCACCGCGCTCGGCGCGCTCATGCCGCGCGGATGACCGAGCACCGTGCAGTGCGGCTTCTCGTCGAGCGCGTCGAGCGTCGCCAGCACCGCACGCGCGCCGTCGTCATCCAGCGCGGCAAAACCGCAGCCGAGCGTATCGAGCAGCAATAGCTTGGCCCGTTCGATGGCGCGTTGCGAGAAGTCCTCGGCGCGCAACGCGGTAAGCCATGCCGCGAGCCGCGCGATGGCGCCTTGATCCGAATGCGACAAGTGTTGACCTCGCGCCAGCGCTCTATCAGTGGTCCGACGCGCGCGGTTGCTCCGGATGCAGAATCAGCTTCTGCACGCGCCAATTCAGCAGCTCGGCGACATAGAGCATGTTCTCGTTCGGGCAGGCGATGGCGTGGATCCAGCCGAACTGCTTGAGCTGCTTGCCGGAGCGGCCGAGCATGCCCAAAACCTTGCCGTCGAGGCTCAGCTTGTAGATGCGGCCGGGGAAGGCGTCGGAGACATAGAGCACCTGGTTCGGCGGCGGCGTGATGCACAGCGTCCACGGCGCTCCGGGCGTCATGGTGCCGCCGTTCTGCAGGTAATTGGTCAGGTCCGGCTTGTTGCCGATCGCCGGCTGCGCGTCTGGCTCCGGCGGAATGTCGATGGTCGTGATGCGCTGCAATTTGCCGTCGCTGTCGAACACCTGGATGCGCCGGTTGCCGCGGTCGGCGACGTAGATGGTGCCCTTGGCGTCGGCGGCGATGTTGTGGACCGTGTTGAACTGGCCGTCGCCTTTGCCGGGCGAGCCCCAGGACGCCACCCAATCGCCGTCCTTGTTGAGCTTGGCGACGCGGGAATTGATGTAGCCGTCGCTGATGAAGATGTTGCCCGCCGGATCCCAGGTGACGTCGGTCGGCTGGCGGAAGCGGCCGTTCTGCGGCGGCTGCGGCGGATTGACGTGCTCATAGGGCTTGGCGTCGGCATCGGAGGCTTCCGGCTTGCGCCCGATCACCATGGTGACGTGACCCTCCGGATTGAAGCGGACGATCATGTCGGAGCCCTTGTCGATCACCCAGATGTTGTCGTCCTTGTCGACGCGCACGGCATGCGCAAACGACCAAGCATAAAGGTTCTTGCCGACCTCGCGGATGAAGCGGCCGTCGGCATCGAACTCCCACAGTTGCGCCGCCGTGTTGGCGAAGGCCGGCCCGTGGCTCGAGCCGCCGCGGTGGAAGACGAAAATGTGGCCCTTGGAATTGACCGCGACGCCCGCGGCCTCGCCCATATTGAGGTCGGCCGGCAGCTTGAGGAAATTCGGCACTGACTCGTAGGGGATCAGCGGGGCCGTCGGTTGCGCCGCCTGCTGGGCGATGGCGGCCGGGCTGAGCAGCGCGAAAACGACGAGCAGCAGGCGCTTCATCGGGTCCTCCCTTGACGGCTTTTCGTCAGTATATATTGCAAAGCGCGCGGGCGGGAACCGCGAGCAAGCCGAACAGGACGCGAATTGGCGATGGACGCACCGGCCAAAAAATCGAAGCTGATCAAGGGCGCGACCGGCGACTGGGAAGTCGTGATCGGCTTGGAGGTGCATGCCCAGGTCACCTCGCAGGCCAAATTGTTCTCCGGCGCCTCGACCGCATTCGGCGGCGAGCCCAATTCGCATGTCTCGCTGGTCGATGCCGCGATGCCGGGCATGCTGCCGGTGATCAACGAAGAGTGCGTGCGGCAAGCGGTGCGCACCGGGCTTGGGCTCAAGGCCCAGATCAATCTCAAATCGGTGTTCGACCGTAAAAACTATTTTTATCCGGACCTGCCGCCTGGCTACCAGATCAGCCAGTACAAATCGCCGATCGTCGGCGAGGGCGAGGTCGTCGTCGACATGCCCGACGGCGAGACCGTGCGGGTCGGCATCGAGCGGCTGCATCTGGAGCAGGACGCCGGCAAGTCGCTGCACGACCAGAACCCGTCGATGTCGCTGGTCGATCTCAACCGCGCCGGCGTGGCGCTGATGGAGATCGTGTCGAAGCCTGATCTGCGCTCGGCCGACGAGGCCAAGGCCTATGTGGCAAAACTGCGGGCCATCCTGCGCTACCTCGGCACCTGCGACGGCGACATGGAGAAGGGCAGTCTGCGCGCCGACGTCAACGTCTCGGTGCGCAAGCCCGGCGCGCCTTACAACACCCGCTGCGAGATCAAGAACGTCAACTCGATCCGCTTCATCGGCCAGGCGGTCGAGCACGAGGCGCGCCGCCAGATCGAGATCATCGAGGACGGCGGCACGATCGTGCAGGAGACGCGGCTGTTCGATCCGGACAAGGGCGAGACGCGCTCGATGCGCAGTAAGGAGGAGGCGCACGATTATCGCTACTTCCCCGATCCCGATCTGCTGCCGCTCGAGCTTGCGCCTTCGCTGGTCGAGGATTTGCGCCAAAACCTGCCGGAATTGCCGGACGAGAAGAAGACGCGGTTCATACGGGACTATGCGTTGTCCGTTTACGACGCCGACGTGCTGGTGGCGGAGCGCGATGGCGCGGAATATTTCGAAGCGGTCGTCAAAGGCGGCGCCAAGGGGCGCGATCCGAAACTCGCCGCCAATTGGGTGATCAACGAGCTGACCGGGCGCCTCAACAAGGAAGGCAAGGATATTGCCGCGGCGCCGGTCTCCGCGGCGCAGCTCGGCTCGATGCTCGATTTGATGGCCGATGGAACGATCTCCGGCAAGATCGCCAAGGACGTGTTCGAGATCGTCTGGAACGAAGGCGGCGAGCCGCGAACAATCGTCGAACAGCGCGGCCTGAAGCAGGTGACCGACCTCTCCGCGCTCGAAAAGATCGTCGACGACATTGTCGGAAAGAACGCCGACAAGGTCGCCGACGCCAAAGCGAACCCGAAAGCGATCGGCTGGTTCGTCGGCCAGGTGATGAAGGCGTCGGGCGGCAAGGCCAACCCGCAGGCCGTCAACGACCTGCTCAAGAAGAAGATCGGCATCTGAGCGGAGCGGCGTGTCGCTGCCGCCGGCGCATGCGCGCGAACGCTTCGCGCGCTCCTCGCAACTCGAATCGGAACCGAAATCTGGCGCGCAACATCGCCGAACGCGGTCGGCAAACGTGCCGTCGCAGCGAATCACTTGCACTGATTCGCGCGTTTTGCGCCTCATGCGGCGCTTCAACACGCCCGAAAACGCATTCCGCGCGAAAAAATTTTTGCATTGTGAAGTTGGCGGCGCGGGCGTCGTCGTGCGCGAAAAAATTCGCCGCAATCGATCGCGGCCGCGGCGAATTTTCTCGCCGCCGTAAAATTCATGGTGGCGCAGAAACCCTTCATTCATCGGCATTTCTGCGTTGCATGCCGTTTTGCGCGAAAAATTGCGCGCGCGAGAAATTTGTCGCGGCGGCGTCGCGCGCGCGATGCAGTCGCGCATCGCCTGCGAACGCCGGACGGCGCAGTTACACACAAAATCTAGTGCAGTGACTGTTCTTTTTTCCCGGCTGTAGTAATCCGGTCGTAGTGCCCGTCGATTCGCGACGGCACTGCACTAAGTCGCCACCCACTCAAGCTAGGAGGGCAGCAATGGCGAAGAAGAGAAAGAAAGCAGCGGCGAAGAAACCGGCGA
Source organism: uncultured Alphaproteobacteria bacterium (assembly GCA_963756245.1). GTDB lineage: Bacteria > Pseudomonadota > Alphaproteobacteria > Rhizobiales > Xanthobacteraceae > BOG-931. Next base: position 69,549 of record CAVWOI010000012.1, on the reverse strand, counting down.
AGAAGCGTCGGAAGAAGAAGTAGTCTACGCCGTTATCGGTCTTCGACGACACTCGAAGATCGCGTCACACGGGCCGGCCAACGTCGACGGTGGATCGACATCAGCCCAAGACGGGCCGGCCAAGTGATCGACGGAGGGCGTCGGCGTGACGGGGGTTTGAACTTCGCGAGCGCGCGCATCGCGCGGTAGCGAAGACGGGGACGGCAAAATCCGAACCTCACCTCGGCACAGCCGATGGCTTGATCCTCAGGCCTCGCCGACGCCCTCGGTTTGTTGGCGGTGTCCTCTCATACTTTCATCGGCGCTGTGGAGCAATTCCATGGCGCCGTTTTTCTTTCCGGCATCGCGCCGACGCATCGCATGAAGCACGCCGTCAAGCGAGGGACGAAATCGAGCCGGCACCGCGACGCGCCAATCGCGCTCTATTACTGGCCGACGCCGAACGGCTGGAAGATTTCCATCATGCTCGAAGAGTGCGCGCTGCCTTACGTCGTGCATCCGGTCGACATCTCCAAGGGCGAGCAGTTCACTCAGCACTTTCTCGCCATCTCGCCGAACAACCGCATTCCCGCCATCGTCGATCCGAACGGCCCCGGCGGCCGGCCGGTCGCGGTGTTCGAGTCCGGCGCCATCCTGCAATATCTCGGCCGCAAGACCGGAAAGTTCTATCCGCGTGACGAGCGTGCCCGCGTCGCGGTCGACGCGTGGCTGTTCTGGCAGATGGGCGGGCTCGGCCCGATGGCGGGGCAGGCGGTCCACTTCCGCCGCTACGCGCCCGAGCAAATCCCCTACGCGCTTGCGCGCTACACCGACGAGGTCAACCGGCTCTACGGCGTCATGAACACGCGCCTCGCCAAGCGCGAATTTCTGGCCGGCCGCTATTCGATTGCCGACATCGCCTGCGTCGGCTGGGTCCGCCTCGCCGAGCGCCAGGGCCAGGACCTGGCGCAGTTTCCGCATCTTATGCGCTGGTTCGAATCCATCCGCGCTCGCCCTGCGGTCAAGCGCGCCTTCGCCATCCGCGTCGAAGCGGCGTCGAAGGTCGATGTCAACGATCCGAAGGTGCGCGCGGTGCTGTTCAGTCAGCGAGCGCGGTAGGGCGCGCGCCACCCGCCGTCGTGATCAATTCGCCCGCGTCCAGGTCTGCGTCTTGCAGATGATGCTCATCACGCAGCCTTTGAGCTCGGCGGTGTTCGGCCCGGTCATGGTGAAGGAACCGGTATAGGTCTTGCCGTCGGAGGCATTGTAGACGTTGCCGCTCCATTGATCGGGCGTGCCGCTCGGCTTCATGCCGAGCACAATCTGCACGCCAAGCAGCGGCCGGTTCTGCTTGCTGGCATCGGCATTGTTCTTGTCGGTTTTCGGCCGGCCGGTGGACGGATCGTTCGGCTCCTTGAGCCAGATCAGCGCGCCGCACAGCGCGCCGCCGCAATTGGTAATGCGCACCTGGCTGTCCTTGTCCGCGGTGTACCAGGTGCCGAGCGGATCGGCGGCGCGCGCCGGGCCGCTCGCGGTGAGCGCGATCGCCGACAGCACCATGGTCGAAAGCCAAAATGCCAAACGAAACGTTTTCATCCAAAACCTCTGTTCCTGTGCGCCGCGCGGCCGGGACCATAATCGAGGCGGCGCGAATTGCCTAGTTGGCGGGCTTTTCTCGATTCCTGCGGCCGGCCGGCGCGACCTTGCTTAACGCAGTCTTGCCGCAAACAACGCAAGCCCACGCCGCGCGGTTCAGATTCGATTCATCGCATTACTTAAACCACCATTCAAATCTTCCAAGGATTATCGGCGTGTCGGCCCGGGGGAATAAGGGCCGACGAAAGCGGACAGGAACAAGGCGTAGACAGGGGATTGTTATGGCTCGTTTTGAAATTCTCGACAGTACCATGGCACCGCTCGGCGAAGGCCCGGTGTCGGAGGACATGCTGTTCGAGCTCGGCATGATGTATTCGGTCGGCCGCGACGTGCCGGTCGATCTCATCTCGGCGCACAAGTGGTTCAATCTCGCGGCGGTGAAGGGCAACACCGAGGCGATCCGGCTGCGGCGCGAAATCGCCAACCAGATGTCGGATGCCGAAATCGCCGTGGCGCAACGCGCCGCGCGCGATTGGCTGCGCGGCAATGCCGCAACGCCGGCGCCGGCGCCCGCGATGGCGGCCTGACGCCAGCGCGGCGTGCATTTTAGTGGAGCATGATCTTTTCCGAAAACCGGTATCCACCCTCGGATCAAGTCCGAGGGCAGGCTTTTTCGGGATCATGCTCTACGGCTTGCGGACGAAGAACTGGTACATCTTGGCGAAGGTCGCGGGCGCTGCCGTCTCGAAGGCGTGCCAGCGATCGAGGTCAAGCATCGCCGCGGTTTCCGGAAAGCGCGCCGCGAACTGCTGCACGGTCGCCGGATCCAGTACGAAGCCGGTGAATTGCAGGCCGTTTTCGTCCAGGAACGCCTTGATCTGTGGCAGCGTCATCTGATGTTCCTGGACGTGGAAGATCAGGTCGCGGCATTCGTTGGTGGTGAAGAAATCGCTGAACGTGCTCGCCGACTTCAAGAGCGACCCGTCTGCCGCCGCCAAAATCTCCTCGCGACAGCGTCGGATGTCTTCCGCAATCGGCCGGTAGCCGCGCTCGGCGATCAGCGCGCGGGCGGCAACGACATTCTGCCGCGCCAATTTGCTGTAGAGGCCGACCTGCATCACGCCGCCGGGCCGCAATAGCGTCAGCAGCGCCCGCCAGCCCAGCCACGGATCGCCGAGATGGTGCAGCACGCCGGACACGTCGATGAAATCGAAACTGCGGCCGATCGCGGCGGCCTTGGTGATGTCGGCCTGGGCGAACGCGATGTTGTGAAAGCCGAGCGCGCCGGCCATGCGCTTGGCATAGCCGAGGCTGGCAAAACTCAGATCGATGGCGAGGATGCGCGCGTCGGGTGCTTGTTGGGCGAATGTGATGGCGGATAGCCCGGTGCCGCAGCCGGCGATCAGCACGTCGGGAATTTGCCCGGGCTGGCGGCCGGCAAGCAGCGTGTGCTGTTGCGGCAGCGCCGGCTTGACCCAGCGCGGGTAGGGGTTTTCCTCATATTGCTGGCGGACCGAGCGCGACACCTCGCCGTCGATCGCCGTCAGCGCCGGTATTTCCTTTGCCAGCCGGCGTTCTTCCGCCGGTTCATCGATTTGCTGGACGAGCAAGGCGCGTAACGATGGCGGCCAGGAGCGCTGCAACAGCGCCTGCGCATTGGCGAGCGTGTGCAACGGAACATAGGTGCCGACCGCCACCGGCCACAGCGGCGGGCATTCCTGTCCCGATGCCAGCGCCTGTTCGAGCGCTGCACGCAAGCGCCCCGCGCGCTCGGCTTCGCCATCCGCCAGCGAATAAACGTAATCGTTCTCGTAACATTGCCGGGCCACGGCACAGTAAAAGTCGAGCACCCCTTCGTCACCGGCGCCGCCGGTCTCGGCGGCTGTGAGTATGACGGAGCGTATGTTTGCCAACAGCCGTTCGAAGCCGACTTCGGTGAGCGGCGCGCTTTGCAAAAGGCAGCGCAGCAGCTCGTCTTGCACCAGCGCATCGAGCCCCGATGCGCCGAACAGGTCCACCGCGGCAAGGCGTGCGGGCCACGCTTTATTGGCGCGGGCGACACACGCGACGATCGCACCGTTGAGCGCGATCAGGCTGATGCACACCGCGACCAGCTCGCGTGGATGCGTCCAACCCTCCGCAAGCGCGCGCAGCGCCAACTGGCGAAACCGGCCATTGTCGGCGGTGAACCTGCCGTAGCGCAGGCATTGGGCGAAAAAGATCCTGCCCGCCACCGTATCTTTGAGCTCGAGCGCACGGGCGGCGGCCAGGATCGCCGACCTGACGTCGCCCGTCGCCATATAGGCTTGGCCGAGATTTTCGAAGGCCTCGAACAGATCGGGCTTCAGCGCGGCTGCCCGCTCGAAATGGGCGATGGCGTCGGCGGGGCGGCCGAGCGCCATCAAGGCGGTGCCGAGATTGCCGTGGGTGTCGGCATGGTTCGGATCAAGCGCCAGCACCTGATTATATTGCGCCACCGCAGCATCCGGCCGGCCTTGCTCGGCCAAAACATTGGCAAGGTTGAAGCGGGCCACGGCCAGATTCGGGCTCACCGCAATGGCGCGCTCGTAACACGCGACCGCGTCGGCGAAGCGGCCCTGCTCGCGGCGCACATTGCCGAGATTGAGGTGCGCGAGCGCATGATCGGCGCGCAGCGCCACCGCGCGCTCCAGATGTGTTGCCACGTGATCGTTGCGGTTGAGCGCGCGCCACGCCAACGCGACATTGTAGTGATATTCGGCAACCGTGTTGTTGATCTTGATTGCTTTGTCGAACAGCTCCACCGCGGCTGCCGCGTCGCCGCGCTGCAACGTGATGAGACCGAGATTGTGCAGGCTGTCGGCATGGTTCGGCACGAGGTTGAGAATGTGCCGGTACTGCCGCTCGGCTTCGATCAGCGCGCCGGTGCGATGATGGGCGACGGCGGCATTGAACAATGCAGCGGGCGAATTGGCGCCGGGCGGTCCTGCGGCTCGCCTTTGCTTGCGGCTCATGACGGTGTCGACGGCTTTACTGGTGTTCCCGGAGCTTGGCGAAAGGCGTAGACTTCGTAATGGTGGCGGAGAGGATGGGATTCGAACCCATGATACGGCTTTAGACCGTATAACGGTTTAGCAAACCGCCGCCTTCAGCCACTCGGCCACCTCTCCGAACTGCGAAATACCTATGCTCCCAGCCCTGCAACGTCAAACGCCGGTACCGGGCTTCCCCTTAAGGTTCCGCCATGTCTCATAATAGGCTGAGCCGACACGCGTTCGCTGCGGCGATGATCTTGTGTATCGGCGCGCTCGCGGCTTATGCGCAAGACGATGTCAGCGAACGTCAGCTCAAGGCGGCGCCGGGCCGCGACCAGCGCGCCGGCGTGTTCACCGACATCCGTCCGGATTGCACGTCCGGGCCGCTGCCGGCGATCAGGCTCGCCACGCCGCCGGCGCACGGCAGCGTCACCGTCAAGCGCGGCACGCTGAAAGCGACCAACATCAAACAATGCCTTGCGATCGAGGTGCCGGCATTTGTCGCGTTTTATCGTGCCGCGGCGGATTACAGCGGCGCTGATGATTTTGAATTGGAAATCAGCTTGCCGAATGGTCACAAGCGGCGCGAACGCGTCCATGTGACGGTGACGAAATCCGCAAGCGCCGGCGAAGGAATTTGATGTCGCGGCGGCGTCGATGCGCTTGCCGTTGAAATTTTTCGTCGGCTGAAATTTCCGATCGCGCAAAAAGTTCGTGCGCACGCGATTCGCGCATCAGATGTTTCGACGCGCACTGAATTCAACGCTTCATTGTGGGTGCAGCGAAAAAACAGCAACGAAGATTCGCCTCGGCTGCCTCCACACAACGCGAAAAGCTGCTGCTTTGTCGTCTTGCATGCTGGTTGCGACGGCTCACCCTGCGGCGACGGCATTATCGTGAGCTTTTCGTGAGGGTCCCGATCGGAGCGCTCAAACGCCTCCCTAAGCCATTGTTTAAAAGAGAGAATTGCGGGCGTGCCGGCTGGCCAATGCAACGCCGGCCGCACACGGCAGCGGCACCAATTGCGTGTTTTTTGCGCAACACCTTCCCGAAAACGGCACCTGGAGCCTGGGATTCGGGCTGTTCTTCATTGCATGTCGGAACTCCCTGGCTAAGGTGGCGATGCGACGGAGGGGGGAACCCCAAGTCGTCCCAGCCGGAAGATCGGGGTTAGAAAATCCGGAGGGGAAAGGGGACTGAAGGGGACCTTCCAGGGGGCACAAGCACCCGGCGGAGACGGAACCCTCCCACGGCAAACAATTGGAGGTTCAAATGAAGATGGTGAAAAGCCTCCTCCTCGGCTCCGCAGCCGGTTTGGTTGCGGTAACTGCGGGGCAAGCAGCTGATCTTCCCGTCAAGGCCAAGCCGGTCGAGTACGTGAAGGTCTGCAGCCTCTACGGGGCAGGATTCTACTATATGCCCGGCACCGACCTGTGCATTAAGGTCGGCGGCTGGGTCCGTGCCGAAGAGACTTGGGGCGCCAACGGCTCGATGACCTGGGGTCCGTTCAACGGCAACGCGAATAACCGTGCGACCAGCAACGAAGCGCTGCGCGCCCGCGGTTACATCACGGCTGACGTTCGTAACCAGACCGAATACGGTACGGTCCGCGGTTACATCGCCGTCGGCCTCAACACCAACGACGTCGGCCTGCAAGTGGCCTCCCTCGTGGACAGCGCCAACCGCGCCTTCGTCCAGTGGGCGGGCATGACGGCCGGTCTGTCACAGTCGTTCTTCGACTTCTACAGTGTGCCGGCGATGCAGTATCGCGGTGGCTATCTGCCCGCTTCCGACACCGGCGACGGTGGCTGGTGGGTGTGGGCCTATACGGCACAGTTCGGTGGTGGCTTCTCCGGCACGATCTCTTCGGAAGCGCGCCGGACGACGCAGATCATCGACGCCAACGCGCTGCCTGGTCCTGCGGGCACGCAAGCTCTCGCTGGCGGCGGCACCATCATTCCTGGTGGCTTCCCCTGCGCAGCGACAGTGACTGGCAATACCGGCGTCGGCGGCACCGCGGTTGGCGGTTGTGGCTCGCTGTTCCCGGGCAACGGCGCCTACGGCGGCTTCCAGGCCCCCGACCTCGTCGCCAACCTGCGCGTCGACCAGGCGTGGGGCGGTGCCCAGGTCATGGGCGCTCTGCACGAGGTCAATGCCAGCTACTACAGCGCCGCCAATGCGCTGCAGTCGGCACCCACGGCCGGCACCGGCATCGCCGGACACCCCAGCGACAAGTGGGGCTGGGCTGCGGGCGTGGGCTTGAAGCTCAATGCGCCCTTCATCACTCAGGGCGACTACTTCCAGGCTCAGGCGAACGTGACCCAAGGCGCGCTCCGCTATCTGTTCAACACCCCGAACTCGAACTGGGGCAAGGTTGAGACAGGTAAGGAAGCCTATGGCGTGCTCAGCGACTGCGTGTATGCCGGCACGACTGCGATCGGCAACCAGACGGGCTGCATGCTGACCAGCGCATGGGGCATCAACGCCGGCTACGAGCATTACTGGACCCCGGCTTGGCACACCTCTCTGTACGGCGCCTACTATGCGGTGTCGTATGGCAAGGGTACCGGCTCGGCCAACTCCAACCTGTGCTCGGCGGCGGGCTTCGGCAACACGCTTGCAGGTACGCTGGCGGTTGCTGGCGCAGGCTGCGACAACAACTGGTCGACCTGGGGCATCGGCTCCCGCACCCAATGGGACGTGACCAAGACGTTCTATCTGGGCGTGGAAGTGCTGTACCAGGATCTGCACAGCGCGCAGACCGGAACCGGCTCTGTTATCGGCCCGGCCGGCTTCGCCTCCTACGCCTTCGGCGGCGCGACCGTGAACGAAGCCAACGCTTCCAACTGGTCGATCAGCCTCCGCGCTCACCGCGACTTCCTGCCCTGATCGCTTGATCGAGGTATGAATTCGATGATCCCCGGCGGGACCTCTCGCCGGGGATTTTTTGTTGGTGAGGTCGTCATGAACAAACACGCGAAAATAGATGTGCCGTCTCGCGGCGCTCAAGACGAGCGGCAGCTCTTTGCCGCCCAGATCCGTGCCGGCCGGGCGGTGCTGGGCTGGAGCCAAACCGACCTCGGCGAAAGGACCGGCGTCACTCAGCGTGCGATCTATCGGATCGAAGACGGCGCGACACGGCCGCGACAATTGACGCGGCTGCGAATCGAAAAAGCCTTCGGCGACGCCGGCGTTGAATTCAAGAAATTGCAGACCGGCGGCTTTACAATGTTTGTTCGGGTTGCGGGTGCTGGCCGAACGCCGGGTCATCCAAAACTATCTCCGCCTCGCCGGGAGGCGCGATAGCGCCGCGAATCATTTCGGCGGCGTCGGCCAAAGTGTCGTTGGCCAAATGGGCGTAGCGTTGCGTCGTGCGCACCAGGCTATGGCCGAGAAGCCCCTGCACCACATAGAGCGACACCCCCTTGTTGACGAGAAAGCTCGCAAAGGAGTGTCGCAAATCGTGCAGCCGGACGTCCGTAAGACCGGATCTTTTGCGAATGCGCGTCCACGGGAAGTGCAGCGACGTCGAAGGCCGTCCGGTCACCGGCGAGGGAAATATGTGAGGATTATTCTCGAGGCGGGGCACCGATCGCAGCAATTCCAGCGCCGCCGAGTTGAGCCTGATCAATCTCGCTTTGCCCGACTTGGCGATCGGCACCAGCAAGGTGCGGTGCTCCCAGTTCACATAATCCCATTTCGCCTGCGTGATCTCGTTGCGCCGGCCGCCGGTGAGCAACAACAGCTTGATGGCGCGGGCCGCCACGCGATTTTCGTCCGCCTCGAGCGCGGACAATAGCCGCTGCGCTTCCTGATTGGTCAGAAAGCGCTCGCGGCAAACGTCGGGCACCGTTTTCAGCCCGGTCGCCGGATTTTTGCCGCAGCCGGCCACGCCCCATTTGCGGCCCAGATTGTAGATGAAGCGGATGAGGATCAGGGCTCGGTTTGTCGTCCCGCTGGCATAACCCGCATCGCGAAGCCGGCGTAAGAGATCGGCGACGTTTTCATCGGAGATCTGATCCAACGGCAGATGGCCGAGCTTCGGCAGGATGTGAATGCGCAGCACGGTCTCGTCGGTTCGCCAGCTCCGCTTCGCGTTCTTGACGAAAGGCAGGTAGGAGTCGCGAACGAATTCGCTCAGCGTCGGTATCGCCCGCAGCTCCTTGCGCTCCTGCTGCGGATCGTTGCCGAGAATGGCTCTGGCCAACACCGCTTTGGCTTTGCGGCGGGCTTGCGAAACCGTCAGCACGCGCGCCGAGCCGATCTTGAACTGGCGCTCGCGCCCGCGCTCGTCGCGATAGCGTTGATAGAACGTTTTGCCGCCGGAGGCTCGCACTTCGAGGAAGAATCCCGGGAATGTGGTGTCGAAATAATCGATGCGGCGAGCACCGGGCGGGCAAACCCCGCACCGGACCAGAGATGACGTAAGCACCACCTTTGGCATATCACTGACACTGACATAAAAAGATCGTAAATTACGATCTTTCGTAGCACCCGGTTTGGCGGCGGTCAAAATGAGGATTGAAGCATTCCGCAAGCATTGGACCGATCGCTCGCTTCAGTAGAAAGCGACTAGTCTTGTCGTATCGCAGAATAAATCGTCCTCAATCCCCAAAAGACCATCGACCGAACCCGGAGTAATATTTAGCAGGACTCGCGATGATTGAATATAGTTTTGCTTGAGCGCGCTGTGGAAAGGGCCCGCGGCAGACGAGTTAAATAGTTGATATATAATAAATAATATTGAGAATGGGGCGTGCAATTAAAGTGCAGGGCAGTTATGAAAATTCATCTCTCGCAGGGTCGATAAACACAGTATAACAATAGTATTGCAAAGTATAAATGGAATGTAAATTCTGCATAAAGAAGAAGTAAATATTGGGGGATTTCTGGCCGGCGGTGAGTTTTTTGGTCTCTTTGGCGGCCTCAATTGACCGCCCTTACCGTGCGTAAGCGTTGCGGCACGCGGCGGCACGCGGCGGCACGCGTCGGCGCATGGCGGCCATGGATGTGCGGAGCCGCAGCGGCGGCCGCGGCATTGTCGTTCTTCTTGCACGAGTATCGTGCCGGGGACGATCGCCGGACGCCGTTCAATCAATTGACCGGGATGTTGGCGTCTTTCATCACCTTGCTCCAGACCACGATGTCGTTCTTGATCTGGTTCTCAAATGCCGCCGCCGTGCTGCCGACCGGCTGGAAGCTCAATTTGTCCAGCGTCGCCTTGAAGTCGGGCAGTTGCACGATCTCGGCGATCTGTTTTTGCAGGAGCGCGATGATCTCCGGCGGCGTGCCTGCCGGCGCGACCATGCCGTTGATCAGGTCGGCCTCCTGATCCGGGATGCCGGATTCGCGCAAGGTCGGAATTTGCGGGAAAGCCGGTGTCCGCGCCGGGCTGGTCACGGCCAGCGCGCGCAATTTCTCCGAGCTCAAATATGGCGCGATCGGCGGCAGCGCGAGGAAAATGATCTGGGTGTCGCCCGCCAGCGTCGCATTGACCGCGGGCGCGGCGCCGTTGAACGGCACGCGCACCAGGCCGTCGAGCTTGAGCGCGAGCTTGAACAGGCGCTCCGAGGTCAATTGGCCGAAACCAATGCCGATCGCGGCATAGTTATATTTTTCCGGCGCCGCCTTGATGAGGTCGACCAGCTCTTTCATGGTTTTGGCCGGCACAGACGGATTGACCGCCACCACCTGCGGCGACGTGGCGATGAGGCTGATCGGCGAGAAATTCTTCACCGGATCGTACGGCAGGTTGGTGTTCGTCACCGAAGCGACGGCAAAGTCGTTGGTCGAGACCAGGAGCGTGTAACCGTCTGGCGCCGCGTGGGCGACCTGGCCCGCGCCGACGGCACCGCTGGCGCCCGCCACGTTTTCCACGAAAAACGATTGCCCGAGCCGCTCGCCGAGTTTTTGCGCCACCAGTCGCGCGATCAGGTCGGTCGGACCGCCCGCCGGATAGGGAACGACGATGCGCACTTGTCGGGTCGGGTAGGCGGATTGCTGGGCGTCCGCAATCCGCGAAGCCAGCAGGATTGCGGTGACAAAGCATAAAACCAGTCCGCGTCTCATGGTGCGCTCCTCCGGCTTGCCTTTTGTGAAGCTGCAAGCATTCGCCTCGCACTCTAGCTTTCGCAATTGCCCACGGAAAGCGCATGGCCATGCGATAAGCGAACATTGGCCAGCCGAGGCCCATTGCCAATTTGTAATCGCGCGACGGCGAACCGACGGCAGCCTCCGCCACGACCCATTGGTGTGAGGACCTCGAGGAGGCCTGTCATGAAACGCATGATCCTGTTCTTGCGCGCGGCCATTCGCCAAGCCGCAAAACGGCACCTGGGCGTCGAACAAGGTCTGGGCGTCGAACAATGTCAGGGCGTCGAACAAGGTTTGGACGTCGAGCCGGTTCAAGCGCCGCACGCCGAGCCGCGGCTGGCGCCCCGCCCGCACCAAGGTCGAGCACACCGACGTCGATCGCGGCACCGGGCTCATCTGCCGCGATTTTGAGAATTTCGGGCACCACCGCTCGAGTTTGCAGCGCGGTGGCGACGCCGGCGCTATTTCGCGACTTTGAGCGAGATTCCCTTCATGACCGATTTGAGCGTCGCCTCCAGCGCCGACGTCATGACCGTCGGCGTGCCGACTGTTTCCATAACGATATACCGACCATTGACGAACAGAACCGTGAGCTTGAGATCCACCGTGCCGCCATTGCCGTCTTGGGAGCTGGAGAAGAACGTCGTGCCGTCGATTCCGGCGATGTTCGCGGGAACTTGCTTATAGATCGCCGTGGCATTGGTCGGCTTGAGCACCGCTTGGGCAAATTCGGCGACGGACAACTGCGATACCGCGGTCGCGTTATCGAGCACGGTCAGAGATACTGCCAATGGCTGGCCCGGAGCGGACAGCGAGAGATTGCCCTTGCCATCGTCGCTCGCCGTCCACCCGGCGGGCACCTGCACGGTAAAGGTGACCGCACTATTTTTGGGAAACTGCACGGTCGCGGCAGACACATTCGTGCAGGCTGCGGCGAACACGCCGGCGGCAAATACCGCCGCGACAAGAACTCTCTTCATGACCCCTCCTGATCCCCGGAATTGTTGCTATGCGAACAAATAGTCACGTATTTTGCACTCTGCCGCAACGCAACTGGGAGTAGGGGGTCGTGTGGCGAGAGGCGGAGTCGATGCCGGACACACGCGCCGCTTTGCTTCGGTTTTCCGCGAGCGGAGCCTACGTCCGCCCGCGAGTTTCATTAATTCAGCACCAAAGTTCGCGCCTCGCGAGAGGACTCAGAAGTCCGACATGAAATGGACGCCGATCGCGTCGACCAGGTCGCCGCAACGCCCCCAGAACCCGACGATACGTTGCTTGCCGGGACACGACATGTAGAGAAATTTTTGGGTGCTCTGTTCGGGCTTGCCGATAATGTAAAGTTTCTTGTTGGTGGTGATCCCCATCCATTTCACGTAAGTATCGTGGGTGCCATCTATCGAGTCGATGTATTCGTCAGAGTCGAGCTGGATGAGATATTCAGCGCCGCCCGGCCCACCGTGCATGCCGCTGACAACATTGCCATCCCAGGTCATTTGGATCGAGTGGACATAGTTCTCGTCGGCAAAGGCGAGGATGGTCCTCACGGCCGGCGCGTTGGGCGAGTTGAGGAACCAGCGGTCGTCGAAGCTGGCGCCTCCCGTCCCACCGCTGATCCCGCAGAACTGGTATTTCACCATTGCATATTCCCCTGTTGCGCACGGCGTGCAGCTTATAAGAACGACTTCTTATTAGATTGAGATCGGCCGAGTGTAAAATGGCTGGAAATGAGCCGAAACGAGAGGTATTAGAAAGGCCCATGAAGAGTGCAGAAGTGACGTTAGAATCGAAGAAAGCCGACAAAATCGGCGCTCATCGCTTCTCCGTCGCTCCGATGATGGAGTGAGAGCTTCTGGCGAAATGCTTTTAGTCTCTGAGGGTTGGAGGAGAGGGCTTTTCTGGCGGATGTACCGCTCGTCGTACTTGGTGCCGAAGTGCACCGTACGGTGCGGCATGGCTGAAAAGGACGAGTTGGTTTGGCGGAGCGGGGTGTTCGACAAAATCCTTTCGTTGAAAAAACGTGGCGCTCAATGTCCGCTTTACCCCCCAAAAAAACGGACATTCATTTTATCGCGGCGAATGTCCGCTATGGGCCAATTTCTGCCGCACGCACCCGCAGCAAAAGTAGCGAGCGGACACAGTGAAGGCGATCGCAGACCCGCCGGTCGGGACGTGGTACTCTTCTCATCGCAGGGGCATGATCTCGTTAGACTGGGTCACATGCAATTCGGCATTGGAAGGCGGCAATTCATATCAGCACTCGGCGGCGCGGCGACCGCGTGGCCGCTCATGGCGCGGGCACAGCAGTCTCCAGTACCGGTCATTGGATATCTCTCCCCTGGCACGCCTGAACCAGACGCAGATCTCGTAGCAGCATTCCGCACAGGGCTGAGCCAGACCGGCTATGTCGAGAGCCGCAACGTGATGATCGAGTTTCGCTGGGCCGAGAACGAGAGTAACCGGCTGCCCGTGCTGGCGGCCGATCTCGTTCGCAGGGGCGTCAATGTGATCGTTGCGATAAGCGCCCCAGTGGCAGTGATCGCGGCCAAGGCGACCACGACGGTTCCTATCGTGTTCCTCGTTCCCGAAGACCCGGTCAGGCTTGGTCTGGTCACGAGCCTCTCCCGGCCGGGCGGTAACATGACCGGGGTCAATATCTTTGCGTCCGAGTTGGCCGCTAAGCGGCTGGAACTTCTTCGCACGATGGTACCAACAGCCACGCGCGTGGCTGCATTGTTCAATCCGGCGGAACCGAACATTGCCGCCACAAACCTGCGAGCCGTGGAAGCCGCTGCTGACACGATGGGACTGCAACTTCGGGTTCTCAACGCCAGCACCATCGCCGATATCGATACCGCCTTCGCAACGTTTGCAAACGAGCGGCCTGATGCGCTCTTCATCAGCAGCGGCCCGTTCTTTACTAACCGGCGAGTGCAGTTGGCTCAGCTGGCGGCGCGCTACAAAGTCCCCGCGATCAATTTGACGCGGTCCTATCCTGAAGTTGGCGGTCTGATGAGCTACGGAACCGACCTGTCGGACGCGTTTCATCAAGTCGGCATCTACACTGGCAACATCCTCAAGGGCGCTAAAGCCGCCGACCTCCCGGTCGTGCAGTCGACCAAGTTCGAGCTCGTCATAAACCTCAAGACCGCAAAGGCGCTCGGCATCGAAGTGCCACAAAGCCTGCTTGTGGCCGCCGATGAGATCATTGAGTAAGCGTCCCAGGGCTTGTGCAGTGCAAATTGACAGCCGCCGTGATGACCGCTGTGGGTCAATCGCGTCGATTTGGACGCTAAGGCCGGATGTCGGCTTGTCATTCCGCCACCATCAATTCCCGCAATTCGAAAGGATTATTCGATCACGTCGTCGGCGAGCGCCTGTATTCTTTCGGGAACGGTGAGGCCGAGGGCTTTAGCCGTTTTCAGGTTTATGACGAGATCGAATTTGGTCGGCTGCTCGACCGGGATCTCGCCGGGCTTCGTTCCGCGCAAAATCTTGTCGACAAAATCGGCAGCGCGCTGGAACAGAGCCGGATAGTTTGGCCCGTAAGACATGAGAGCCCCGGCTTGGACAAAATCGCGGTTACCGGAGATCGTCGGCAGCCGCGCGCCGAGCGCAAGCGTGATGATTGGCGTTTTGTTGACGAAAATGAGAGTGTCTTCCACGACGTAAAGTGCATCCGCTTGGGACTTAAGAGTCTCCAACACGGGCGCGATATCCTCCGCGCGCCGGATTTCGTGTGGCGCGACTTCGAGGCCTAGCGTACGAGCCGCGGCCTGAACCTCGCCGGTCTCCCGCACGCTTGAGGGATAGTCGGCATTAAATATGATTGCCAACCGGCGAAGATTAGGGACCACATCACGCAAGAGTTCGAGGCGCTTACCGGCAATGTCGTTCTGTGCAAGCGACATTCCAGTGACGTTGCCGCCCGGGTGGGCAAGGCTCGCGACGAAGCCACTGCCTACCGGATCGCCCGCGATCGCAAAGACGATGGGGATGGAAGCTGTCGCCTGCTTTACTGCAGCGACCGCACCTCCATACGTGACAATGACGTCGACCTTTTGCTGCACGAACTCGACCGCAATCTCGGCCACGTGCTCGGGACGTCCCTCCGTCCAGCGATACTCGATCGCGACGGTGCGACCCTCGATCCAGCCGAGCTCACTCAGTCGCTCCGCAAAAGCGGCGGTCCATGCACGCCAACTCGAAGCGTCAGGGGTCAGGAGCCCGATGGTCGGGAGCTTGGCGGGTTGCTGCGCGTGCGCCGCGAACGGCCAAGCCGCTGCGCCGCCGAGGGCGGATATGAATTGGCGTCTTCCGATAGCCATTTGACCCATCCCCAAACGGGTTATGCCGACTGCAATATGCGAAGAATATCACACCCCAATCGCCAGGTCTGCGACCTGCTTCATAGTCCAATGATGTTGCGGCGCATAAGTCCACTCGTGGCCCGTAGCCGCCTCGATGGCGAACAGTCGGCGCGGCAGCTTTGTGGGGTAAAGCAGCCGCGCGTTCCATGAGATGGCGCGGCAGGAATAGACCCAGAGCGGCTGCGGTTCCTTATTCGATCACTTCGTCGGCGCGAGCTGACAATGTGGGTGAAATATCCAGCCCCAGCTCCTTCGCAGCCTTCAGGTTGATAACGAACTGATAGTTGGTGGGCAGCACAAACGGAAGGTCGCCGGGTTTTTCGCCGTTGAGGATGCGGCTGACGTAGGTACCCGCTTGACTATAAGCGCCCGTCAGCACCGTTCCATAGCTCATCAGGCCGCCATCGAGCGCGAATTCACGCCATTCGTAGATCGCCGGTAGCCGATGCTGCGCAGCCAGTGCGATCAGGTTGGTGTGGCGGCTAAAGAAGAACGGATCGCCCGCGACGAGCAACGCGCCCACCTGTCGTTGTGCCATAGCGGAAAAAATACCCTCGAACTCTTCTTGGGTACCCGCATTGAAGGGGATGACTTCCACGCCGAGCCGCGAGGCCGTTTCGCGCACGTCGCGCAACTGCAATTCCACATTCGGGTTGCCCGGATTGACGAGGACGGCGATGTTTTTGGCCGCGGGTACTGCTTCGTGTAGCAGGCCAAGGCGCTTGGATTCCATCTCGTAGGCAAAGAGGGTGGCGCCGGTGATATTGGCGCCCGGCCGGCTCAGGCTGGCGACAAAGCCTTCCTTGACGGGATCGCCGCCCAAAACCATCACGATGGGAATTTTGGACGTTGCACCCTTGGCCGCGAATGCCGCCGGCTCTCCAGCTCCGGTTGCGATCAGCGCAACGCGCTGCGCGACGAGGTCGGCCGCCAGCGCCGGAAGCCGATCGTATTGTCCTTGCGCCCAACGATATTCGATCCGAAGAGTTTGGCCCTCGACGTAACCGGCGTCCCCGAGCGCCTTTCGGAATGCCCCAAGTTGTGGTTGCATTGCTTCGATTGAAGTGCCACCGAGCAATCCGATGACCGTCATCGGCTGTTGCGCTCGTGCCGCAAGCGGCCAAGCCGCCGCGGCGCCGAGCGAGGATATGAATTGCCGCCGTCCAATGCCGATTGCCATTTGACCCGCCCGCCATGGGATCAAGCCCGCTGCGATCATAAGAGGAATATCACGACTTAGAAATGGAGTGCTGTGACTCGCCTCAGAGCGCCGGAACGGCGGCGGCGTCTGTTGGCCCAAGGCGGACATTTGCTGCCATGCACTGAATGTACGGATTCAGAGTGAAGCGGACGTCGCGCGCAGTTGTCGCAATGTCCGCCTTTGATCCTTGGTGTCATTTTCCACCATCAATTGCGGCAGCTTCGCCACGTCTTATTCAATCACCTCGTCGGCGATCGCGAGGACGCCTGGGGGCATGCTGAGACCGAGCGCCTTCGCGGTCTTCAGGTTGATGACCAGTTCGAATTTGGTCGGCTCCAAAACCGGAAGGTCGGTGGGTTTTTCTCCCTTAAGAATGCGGCCGGCATAGTCTCCGGCGTGGCGATAGGCGTCGGGCAGATCGACGCCATAGCTCATGAGTTCGCTGGCGGCAGGATATTGGCGGAATTGATAAATCACCGGCACCGCGTGCCGCGCCGCGAGCCCCACGAGCTGGTCGCGACGCGTATCGAAGAACGGATCGGCGGTTACCGATACCGCAGCGATATGCGCGCCGGAGATCGCATCGAAGGCGCTGTCGATCTCGGAGGGATTGCTGGCGTGAAAGATTTGGATACGTTGGCCGAGCGTGTCCGCCGCCGCCTGAAGCTGGCTGAGAATGTCTTTGGCGTATGGAAATTTGGGATTCGCCAATACGCCGATCGTCTCCGCACGTGGAATCAGCTCTCGCAACAGTCCAAGCCGCTTTGCGTCCAGGCTCGTAGTCAGGATATCCACACCTGTGGCGTTGCCGCCCGCCAATGATACTCGATCGTCACGTTTTGGCCCTCGACATAGCCGGTTTCGGAGAGGCCTTTGCCGAATGCGGCCGCACGGGAGGCGGAGTTGGTGGGCGATCCGGCATGGATAAACGCCACCACCGGCAGCGCCGGCTGCTGCGCGCGCACCGCGCGCGGCCATGCGAACGCGGCGCCTAGTGCGGATATAAATCGCCGTCTTCCAATGCCGGAGGTCATTTGCCCCGCCCCACGCTTGGATCATGCCCGTGCAGTGTGGGGAATGTTATCACGCCTCGAAATAGAGGTCTGTGACCGTGACGGTGCCTATTCGATTACCTCGCGGCGACGGCTAGCAGTGTCGGCGGCACGCCCCGGCCGATGGCAGCGCCGGCGAACGAGAGGGCTGCCATCATGCCGGTTCTGGCCCAGATTGCCCTTTCGACCGCCTTGGTTTCAACGGTAGAGTGCATGACTTGCAGGTTAGGTCGAGCATGCAACGGCGCGAATTCATTGCTCTATTCGGCGGCGCGGCGGCCGCGTGGCCGCTCGCCGCGCAGGCGCAGCGCGAGCAAAAGCGGCGGGTTGCAGTGCTGATGGGCGGGCTTTTATCCGGCGACGCCAATGGACAGGCTGAAGCCGGCGCGCTCGAGGATGCTTTGCAGGAGCGCGGCTGGCGCCAAGGCGGCAACATCGAGCTCAGCTATCGCTGGCCCGGCGCCGAGCTCGATGCGGTGCGTGCGGCCGCAAGCGAAATCGCCGCCAGCCAGCCCGAGCTGGTCGTTAGCCGGACCACGCCGGCCACGTCGGCGCTGATGAGCGCCGGCCTGCCGACGGTTTTCCTGCTGGTCGCCGATCCGATCCGTTCGGGCTTCGTGCAAAACCTGGCACATCCCGGCGGCAACGTCACCGGATTTACCAATTTCGAAGCCTCGGTCGGCAGCAAGTGGCTCGAGCTTCTCAAAGAAGCCGCGCCGAGCGTCACGCACGTTACGCTGTTGTTCAATCCGCAGACCGCGCCGTTCGCCGAGACCTATCTGCATGCGATGCAAGCCGCGGCGCAAACCCTTGGCGTTACCGTGGCGCCTGCGCCGTCCACGAGCACGGCGGGACTTGAAAGCGCGGTTGCGGCTGCTGCAACGACGCCCGGCGGTGGGATCGTCGCGATGTTCGACACCTTCCTTGCCGAGCATCGTGATTTTCTCGTCTCGCTGGCCATACGCTATCGGTTGCCGGCGATCTACGGCAGCCAGATTTTCGCGCCGAGCGGCGGGCTGATGTCTTATGCGTCCGATTATCCGGATATTTTCCGCCGCGCGGCGGACTATGTCGACCGCATCCTGCGCGGGACCCGCCCGGGCGATCTGCCGGTCCAGGAGCCGGCCAAATTCACGCTCTCGGTCAATCTCAAGGCTGCCGCGGCAATCGGGCTCGCCTTGCCGCAGTCGCTGATTACGCGCGCCGACGAGGTGATCGAGTGAGGCGGCGGGATTTCATCGCGCTCGCCGGCGGCCTGCCGGCGTGGCCGCTTGCTGCTCGCGCGCAGCAGGACAATCGCGTGCGCCATATCGGTGTCTTCATGAATTTGCCCGAAGGCGACCCCGATGCGACGCGTTGGATTGCCGCTTTGCTGAAATCGCTCGACGAGTTCGGCTGGACGGAAGGCCGCGATATCCGGTTCGAACTGCGATGGGGCGCCGATGCCGAGCATGTTCGCAAAAATGCCGAAGAGCTGGTTGCACTCAATCCGGACGTCATCGTGGCGGCTTCGGCGCCGGCGGTTCTCGCGCTGCAGCAAGCGACGCGCAAGGTGCCGATCATATTCGTCGCGGTGACCGACCCGGTTGCGCTCGGCCTTGTCGAGAGTCTGGCGCGGCCGGGCGGCAACACCACGGGTTTTTCACCAGCCGAACTCGGCTTGGGGGCAAAATGGCTGCAGGTCCTCAAAGAGATGGCGCCCGCCTTGACGCGGGTTGGCGTTTTTCACAGCCCGACCAATTCCGGCTCGGTGTCGCAATTCGCCGTCGTTCAAGCGGCGGCGCCCTCGCTTGGCCTCGAGATCAGTGTGATCGATACGGCCGATAAGTCCGCGATCGAGCAGACCGTCGCGACCTTCGCAAGTTCGCCGAATGGCGGACTGCTCGCGCTGCGGATAGGGGAGAATATTTCGCTCCGCGATTCGCTCATCGCCTTGGCGGCCCAGTATCGATTGCCGGCGATTTATCCGCTGCGAACCTTCGCGACGGCCGGGGGGCTCGCCTCCTATGGACCCGACGTCGCCGAGGAGTACCGGCAGGCCGGCGGCTATGTCGACCGCGTCCTGAGGGGTGAAAAACCGGCGAATTTGCCGGTCCAGGTGGCGAGCAAGTACCAGCTAGTCATCAATCTCAAGACCGCCAAATCGCTCAATCTGGCCCTCCCGCAGACGCTCCAGGCGACGGCTGACGAAGTCCTCGAATAAAGGCAGCGGGCAGGTTCCCGATGTTGTGCTAAGATAATGAAATGAAAGCGGATACCGATCAGCGCCCCGGTCCGATGGGCCTCGCAAGCCGTCTCGGCAAGGCCGGGCCGGCGGTCGGCGCTTCGATCGTGCGCAGCCGCCTGTTCATCAAATATGTGGCGCTGCTGGTCGCCGTGGTCGTTCTTGCGCTGCTTGCCAACGGCGCTTTCGAGATCTGGTTTTCATACCAGGAGCACAAGGCTTCGCTGATCGGCATCCAGCGCGAGCAGGCCGAGGGCGCCGCGTCGAAAATCGAGCAGTTCATCACCGAGATCAACAGTCAGGTCGGCTGGACGACGCAATTGCCCTGGTCGGACTCCACGCTGGATCAGCGCCGCTTCGACGCGCTGCGGTTGTTGCGGCAGGTGCCGGCCATCACCGAGCTCGCCCAGATCGACGCCTCCGGCCATGAGCAGCTGCGCGTCTCGCGGCTGACCATGGACGTGGTCGGCAGCGGCGTCGACTATTCGACCAAGCCGGAATTCACCCAGGCTGTGGCGCACAAGGTCTATTACGGGCCGGTCTATTTCCGCCGCGAGTCCGAGCCCTATATGACGCTCTCCCTCGCCGGCACGCGGCGCGATACCGGGGTGAGCATCGCCCAAGTCAATCTCAAGCTGATCTGGGACGTGGTGTCGAAGATTAAGGTCGGCCAGCGCGGCCGCGCCTATGTGGTGGATGCCGACGGCCGCCTCATCGCGCATCCCGACATCAGTTTGGTGTTGCGCAATACCGATATGTCGAAGCTGGCCCAGGTCCGCAGCGCCCGTTCGGCCGGTTCGGGCCAGGCGGTGCAGGAAGCCGAGGATATTACCGGCAACCGGGTGTTGACCGCCTATGCGCAGGTGACGCCGCTCGGCTGGCTGGTGTTTGTCGAGACGCCGGTCGCCGAAGCCTATGCGCCGCTTTACGCGTCGATCCAACGCACCGGCTATGTGCTGTTCGGCGCGCTTCTGCTCGCCTTCATCGCCGGCATGTTCCTGGCAAGGCGAATGGTGGTGCCGATCCAGGCGCTGCGCGCGGGCGCGGCGCGGATCGGTTCGGGCGATCTCAGCCAACGCATCAACATCAAGACCGGCGACGAGGTCGAGGCGCTGGCCGACCAGTTCAACGACATGGCAGGCAAGCTCGAGGAATCCTATTCCGACCTCGAGCAGAAAGTCGAAGACCGCACTCACGAGCTGAGCCAGGCGCTCGATCAGCAGACCGCGACATCGGAGATCCTGCAAGTCATCAGTTCGTCGCCCGGTTCGTTGCAGCCGGTATTCAGCGCCATGCTGAAGAACGCGACGCGCATCTGCGAGGCGAAGTTCGGCGTACTTTCACTGCGAGAAGGCGACGCTTTCCGCGTCGTCGCGATGCACGATGCACCGCCGGCCTACGCCGAATTGAGAGAGCGCGAGCCGGTTTTCAAACCTACCGGTCATATGGGCGACCTGATGGCCCAGGCGATCACCATGAAGCGGGCGGTCCAGCTTGCCGATTTCGCCGAATACAGGGATGACCCGCTGGATCGCGCCTTCGGCGCGACGACAGGAGCGCGCAGCATCATTCTTGTCCCGATGCTGAAGGAAAACGAAGTCATCGGAACCTCTGCTATTTTCCGCCAAGAGGTTCGGCCGTTCGATGACAAGCAAGTTGAATTGCTGACGAACTTCGCCGCACAGGCCGTAATCGCCATCGAAAATACGCGCCTGCTGCACGAGCTGCGGCAATCGCTGCAGCAGCAGACCGCCACTGCGGACGTGCTCAAGATCATCAGCCGTTCGACTTTCGACCTGCAGACGGTTTTTGAAACGCTCGTCGAGTTGGCGGCCCGGCTATGCCGCGCCGACCAGGCGGCCATCCTGCGGATGATGGATGGCCAGTTTCATATCATCGCCGTGCATGGATCCGACGAGTTCAAGCACTACATGCAGAGCCATCCGATCGCCCTCGACCGGTCGTCGGTGACCGGCAGAGCGGCGCTCGAAGGCCGCATCGTCCAGGTTGCGGACGTGTTGGCCGATCCCGAATATGCCAAATATGAGACCCAGCGGGTCGGCGGCTTCCGCACCGTGCTCGGCGTGCCGCTGCTGCGTGAAGGAGCGGCGATCGGCGCCGTGCTGTTGACCCGGTCGGAGGTCCAGCCGTTCACGCAGCAGCAGATCGACCTGATCACCACCTTTGCCGACCAGGCGGTGATCGCCATCGCCAATGTCAGCCTGTTCGACGAGATCCAGGACAAGAGCCGGCAGCTTGAGCAGGCGAGCCAGCACAAGTCGCAGTTCCTCGCCAATATGAGCCACGAGCTGCGCACGCCGCTCAACGCCATCATCGGCTATAGCGAAATTCTGCAGGAAGACGCGGTCGATCTCGGCCAGGACAATCTCGTTGCCGATCTCAAGAAGATCGAGAGCGCCGGCCGGCATTTGCTCGGCCTGATCAACGACATTCTCGATCTGTCGAAGATCGAAGCCGGCAAGATGGATATCTATCTCGAAGACGTCGAGATCGTGCCGCTGCTCGAAGAGGTGCGCTCGATCATCGTGCCGATGGCCGAGAAGAATGCCAATGTGCTCGAGTACCGCTTGGCCGATAATCTCGGCAGCATGCACACTGACCGCACCAAGCTCAAGCAGAGCCTGCTCAATCTATTCAGCAACGGCAGCAAGTTTACCCAGAACGGCCGCTTGACGCTCGACGTGCAGCGCTTCGAAACCGACAGGCCGATGGTAAGCTTCGCCATCTCCGATACGGGCATCGGCATGACCGAGGAGCAACTCGGCCGGCTGTTCCAGGCGTTCAACCAGGCCGATGCTTCGACCACCAAGAAATACGGCGGCACTGGGCTCGGGCTCGCGATCACGCGGAATTTCTGCCAATTGCTCGGCGGCAACGTCACCGTCACCAGCAAGCCCGGCGAAGGTTCGACCTTTACCATCGTGCTCCCGGATAGCCCCGTTGCGCCGGCACCGGCCAAGGCCACCGATGCCCCGCCGCTGTCGGTCGAGGTGGACTCTGCACCAACGGTCCTTGTCGTCGATGACGACCCTACCGCGCGCGAGTTGCTCAGTGCCAACCTGAAAGGCGCCGGCTATCGTCTGCTGCAGGCCTCGAGCGGCGACGAGGCTCTAAGTCTGGCGCGTTCGACGCGCCCGGATGCCATCACGCTCGACGTGATGATGCCCAAGCCGGACGGCTGGGACGTGCTCAGCGCGCTCAAGGCCGACGCCGATCTGCGCGACATTCCCGTCGTCATCGTCACCATGCTGTCGGACCGCGGCATCGGGCTGTCGCTCGGCGCCGTCGAGGTGCTGACCAAGCCGGTCGAGCGCGCGCAGCTGACGGCATTGATCCATAACCTGGTGCGGCGCGAAGGTCCCGTCCTAGTGGTCGAAGACGATGCCGGCGCCCGCGAGATGATCCGACAGACCATCGAAAAGATGAGCTTGCCGGTCGCCGAGGCCGACAATGGTGTTCAGGCACTGGGCTGGCTCGGTAAACATCCGATGCCGGCAGTGATTTTGCTCGACCTGATGATGCCGGAAATGGACGGTTTCGAGGTGCTCGATGCGCTGGCTGCGCATGCGCAATGGCGGGAAATCCCTGTCATCGTCATTACAGCAAAACAGCTTACGGCTGCCGAGCGGGAACGCCTGCTCGGTCAGGCGCGCAAGGTGATCGAGAAGGGCGGCGCGTCGAGGTTGGATATCGTCGCGGCCATTAACGAGGCGGTGCGGCGGCGGCCGGTGCGCGCGGCGGTCAGCGCGAACGCTTAGGTACAAAAAGTAGAAGAGGGCGGCAAATGGCAAAAGTTTTGTTGGTCGAAGACAACGAGATGAACCGCGACATGCTTTCGCGGCGTCTCATCCGCCGCGGCTTTCAGGTGGTATTCGCGATGGACGGGCAGCAGGGCGTCGATCTTGCGCGCAGCGAGCAGCCCGACATCATTCTGATGGATATGAGCCTACCGGTCATCGATGGCTGGGAGGCGACCCGCCGTGTCAAGGCCGATGATGCGACCCGCAGCGTGCCGGTGATCGGGCTGACGGCCCATGCCATGGCCGGGGATCGCGAAAAGGCTATTGAGGCCGGCTGCGACGACTACGACACCAAGCCGGTGGAGCTCGACCGCCTCATCGGCAAGATCGAGCGCCTGATCGGCGCGGCGAAAGGCTAGGCTTTCAACCGCATTTACGGAGCCGCCTTGTCGAGCACGACATCGGACGAGCGCCTTAATCGGGCCTTGACGGCGTTCCTGCGCCAGGAGGTGCAGGCGCCGGCGACCGCCGTCACCGAATTCCTCGACATGATCATCGAGGACGCGCGCCGGCTGCAGCTCGATGCCGTGTTGGCCGACCTCGACCGCATGCGCGGCGCCAGCCTGCAGCTGAACACCTTCGTCAAAGGCATTATCAGGGACTCGACCGCAGATCGCCAGGAGGACGAGACCGCGGAGGCGTTTCACCGGCGGCTGCGGCATGACTTGCGCACCCCGCTCAACGCCATCAAGGGCTACAGCGAGCTGTTGATCGAGGATATGGAGGACGGCGAACATCCGCTGCGCGCAGATCTCGCCAAGCTCAAGGAATCCGCCGACCAGCTGCTGGGCCAGATCGACGCCATGGTCGCGCTGGCGCGGCAGCAGGGTGACGGAGCGGACGGCGCTGATGGCCGCGCCAAGGAGCTCGACATCGTCGCCGACGTGTTGCGCACAGTAGCGCCGCTGCCGCTGGGCGGTGAATTGCGCGAGACGATGCAGGCGAGCGCGATCCTCGTCGTCGATGACAACGCCGCCAACCGCGACGTGCTGGAACGTCGGCTGATCCGGGAAGGCCACACCGTGGTCCCCGCCGCGACCGGCGCGGCGGCGCTTGCGCTCGTCGCCGAACGGGAATTCGACCTCGTCCTGCTCGATCTCATCATGCCGGAAATGAGCGGCTTTGAGGTTTTGCGCCGGCTCAAGGCGACGGAGCAAACTAAGGACATACCGGTGATCGTCATTTCCGCGCTCGACGAAATCGACAGCGTCGTGCGCTGCATCGAGGCCGGCGCCGAGGACTATCTGAGCAAGCCGTTCAACCCGACGCTGTTGCAGGCGCGAGTCGGCGCCTCGCTGGAGAAAAAGTGGCTGCGCGACCGCGAAAAGAAATTCATTACCGAGCTCGAACAGGAAAAGCGCCGCTCCGAGACGCTGCTTCTGAACATCCTGCCGCAAAGCATCGTCGATCGCATGCGCAGCGGCGAGGTGGTAATCGCCGACCGTGTCGCGGAAGCCACCATCCTGTTTTGCGACCTGGTCGGATTCACCGCGCTCAGCCACGAATTATCGGCCGACCGAGTGATCGATTTCCTCAGCAAGATCTTTTCCGGCTTCGACCGCCTGGCCGCCGAGCAGGGCGTGGAAAAGATCAAGACCATCGGCGACTCCTATATGGTGGCGGCGGGAATTCCTGAAGCGCAGCCCGACCATGCGACACGCATAGCCGCGCTGTCGCTGCGCATGCTCGATGAGGTTAATGCCATCGCCTCAGCGACCGGCCTGAAGCTGCAGGCCCGGATCGGCGTTCACTCCGGTCCCATCGTCGCCGGCGTCATCGGCACGCACAAATTTGCCTATGACGTCTGGGGCGACACGGTCAATACCGCAAGCCGCATGGAATCCCATTCCGTGCCCGGCCGCGTCCAAATCTCGGCCGCGACGCGCGCCTTGCTAGACGACCGCTTCGATTTCGAAGCGCGCGGCAGCATCGAAGTCAAAGGCAAGGGAACGATGGAAACGTTTTTCTTGGGCGAACGGCAAAGCCGGCGCGAGCGGAGCGGCATAATATGAAGCGGCGGGAGTTCATCACGCTTCTCGGCAGCGCGGCGACGTGGCCGCTCGCCGCGCGCGCGCAACAGCCCAGCGGTATGCGCCGGATCGGCGTGCTGGTGGGAAATGCCGAGAGCGACGCGCAAACGCAGGTGGGCCTGGCCAAGTTCAGCAAAGCGCTGCAGGACCTCGGTTGGATCGTCGGCCACAACATTACGATAGATTACCGCTGGGCCGCCGCCGATCTGGAACGCATGACGACGTTTGCGAAAGAGCTTGTTGCTCTTAAGCCCGATTTGATCGTTGCCTCGACCACTCCCGTCGTCGAAGCTTTGCGTCGGGAAACAAATACCATTCCGATCGTCTTCGTTGTGGTTGCCGACCCCGTCGGCAGCGGATTCGTCAACAGCCTTCCGCGCCCGGGCGGCAGTATTACGGGATTCATAAATGTCGAATTGTCGTTGAGCGGCAAGTGGGTTGAGTTGCTGAAGGAAGTCGTGCCGCATCTCAGCCGTGCTGCGCTTTTGTTCAATCCGGAGTGCATCCGTCCAAGGTCTAAATGCCGAAGCATCTGCGCCCAAGAACCCAGTGATCGGTATCTTGCCCGCCTGCTGCGCGCGAGCCGCAAACGGCCAAGCGAACGCCGAGCCACCGAGCGCCGATATGAATTGCCGTCTTCCGATGCCTACTGCAATTCGCCCCGCTCCAACGGGATCATTCCGGATGCAATTTGCCGAAGAATATCACGCACCGATCGGCAGGTCTGGACCTAGGGACGCTTGCGGTAACGCAGTGATCCGGTCGCTGTTGGGGGGCATAGCGTCGAGCGACCACCATAAAACGGTCGCTTGTGACCCATAAGCGACATCGCCCGCCCAAAATTGGTGCGATACACTGTTGTGCTAGTGTGTTGCCCTTGGCCCGGAGGCAATGTCCATGAGGCGACGCAATTTTATTGCCGGTCTCGCCAGCGCGACGGCTGCGTGGCCAGTCACGGCACGCGCGCAGCAGCCGGCGGCGAACGTGCCGGTGGTCACGCTCATCAATGCCAGAAGGGCGGACGCGGGCGACGCGTTGGCCGCCGAGTTTCGAAAAGGCCTGAGCCAGACGGGCCTCACCGAAGGCAAGGACGTTCTTGTCGAATATCATTGGCTGGACGGTCATTACGAAGAGATTCCCGAAATCCTCAACGATGCCATCCGGCGCCACGCGGCGGTAATCGCGACCCCAGGCAACACTCCCGCCACGCTCGCCGCCAAAGCAGCCACTTCGACCATCCCGATCGTGTTCGGCGTGGGCGCGGATCCAGTAGCGCTCGGGCTGGTCGCGAGCCTGGCGCGACCTGGCGCTAACATAACGGGGATCAATTTTTTCGCGAGCGAGATCGACGCCAAGCGGCTTGGTCTGATGCATGAGCTGTTGCCCAAGGCGAAGCGCTTTGCCGTGCTGATCAATCCCGCCAACCCGGTGACCTCCGAGGCGACTACAAAAGCTCTAAAGGAAGCGGCGCCCGCTCTTGGGTTGGAACTGATCTTTTTCAAAGCGAGCACCCCTGTTGAAATCGATGCAGCGTTTTCCGCGATCGCCGACGCACGGGCAGACGCCCTGTTCATAGCACCAGACGGTTTTCTCGCCAGCCGAGGGCCGCAATTGATCACGCTGGCGGCGCGCGACCGGATACCCGCCAGCGAATTCTCGAGCGATATGGTCACAGCCGGCCTTCTGATGAGTTACGGAACCAGCGTTGCCGATGTGTTTCGCCAGGTTGGCGTCTATGCCGGCAGTATCCTCAAAGGAGTCAACCCGGCTGAGCTTCCAGTTTTGCAATCGACTAAGTTCGAATTCATCATCAATTTGCAAACTGCACGTTCGCTGGGCCTCGACGTTCCCCCGACACTCCTTGCGCGCGCCGACGAGGTGATCGAATAGGCTGCCTTTTGCCGCGCTGCAGTTCGGTCGATATTGGCCCTTCTCGACCGTCGCGGCTGACGTGGGGTAAGGTCAAATTGAGCTGGAAATCGGTACGACACTAAAACGATGAAAAGTAGACAAATGACGGAAATAAAAGAAAAATCGCCGTCCAGTCGGTCGTGGCGCTTCTCCGTCGCCCCGATGATGGATGTTACCGACTGAGTCGGAGAAGCGCGATTTGACAAGGGTTTTTGAGCCATCCTGAATTGCGTGCTGCACCGCTTGCTGCACTGACATCAATTCAGGCTGCATCGCGTTTTAGTTGTTCGCATTCCTTCCTAGCCGCCGCGGTCTGCTTGTCGAGATACGCGGCGAGATCGTTGACGTGAACGCCCTTGGCAGCTTTCTGACTGCCCTCCATCCTGACTATCGGAATGCTGATTTCGCCAGCCAAAACTTTGCGCAAGAACTTTTCGACGGTGAGGTGGCGAAAGTAATCACGGCAAACCATCTCTACCGGGATCACGGCCAAGCCGTCGTACTGCGCCATGAGGAGGAACGCTGTTTTCATAGAGTCCCTTATACTCGGCGCACGCGCGAGCCATCAACTCGCGAACCGGAAAATCTCGGAAACAGCCGCTCGTCCGCGCGGTTAGGTGCGGTTGAAATGCGGAACGTTATCCGCACCTATCCGCTTGCCCGCACCGAATTTTGATGGTGATAAAGGCGCCGACGCCGGCCGTTTGAGCGACCGGCGCCGACTTGCCACAACCAGCAACAGAGGTGCTGACCATGACCAACGATCAACATAACACACTGGCGGCCGAATTGGTCGCCGCGGATGCGCGGTTTCTCCGGGCTAGCGAAGCTTACGCGCAACGGGTCGCGCGTGATGGCGTGCCGCCGGATGAAAGCGCGTGGCCCGAATCCATCGAGGTTGATGCCGCGAGCGATGCCCGCTGGGAAATCGAGGAAACGGCGCTCGCCAGCGGCGACCCGGAGTCAGTCGGCATCGTTATGAGGCGACGCCACCGCGACGACGTGCCATGCGCTGCCTTGGCGGCGTGAACAAAAACACATAAACCCCTGCCTGCGAGGGAGGGCGGCTCGCAAGAGCCGCCCTCTGCATTTAAAAGCGGTGGCCATCGAGCGGTGCTGACATCGCCCATTGAGAACGAATGCTTTGGCAAACACCTTCGAGGATGCGGCAAGCGCAACGCTTGCTCAGGCCATTCTCCGTCATCGCGTCCCAGACAGCCTGTTCAAACTGCCGTTCGGCCGCAAGCGCGGCGGCAATGGCCCCAACGCCTTCTTCGGGTTCCTTTTTGAACAGGGATGCCACCGCCGACAGAAACGAACGCGGCTTCTGAGGCGCCACGGTTTTCGAGCGGTCAAAAGGAATTTCGCCACGAATGGCGGCGGCGAGATCGAATTCCGGTTGAGGCGCGGTTGATTTCATTTCGAAAATCCTTGATGCGTGACGCGGTATTGCGCCAGTGCGGCAGCGATTGAGAAAGCGTCAGAGCGCCGGCCAGCGTCGGAACACGGCCACATTCCGAAGTTGCTCAAAACCTTATGACGATTGAGAACGTCCAAATACATCGCCGCTTCGTCTTGGGTGCCGACGCCGTACCGTTGATTGTACCTGGCTGCGCCGTTGCTCTCGTAGAACTCGAACAAATCGGGCTTCACCGGGGAAGCTGAGGCGCGGTCGGGCTGGTCGGTAGTGGCGGATTTTTGCTTGGGCATGGCTTCCTCAATGGTGATGCGCATTGCGCGCGCGAATGGTTGCCGGCCGCGGCACGAGGATGCGTGCCCGCCGGCTGACGGTGTTTTTGGGTCACGACACTTGCCGTCTTGTCGCGTCGGCGCCTGAATGAACGAAAAGAGCGCCGAAGTCCGCGACGGCATGGACACCGCGCGGGGGAGTGAGTGCCGGCCGCGACCCGGAATGCACTGACGGGTCGCGGGCCGGCGAATCGGCGCCCCCGAGTTGCCGACCATGGCGCCGCCAATGAGGTAAACGGCGCCAATCGAAGATGGTTTATTGTGATCGAGTTATCGCGGCAGGGATGCTGCTAGCGGCAACATACTCGATGCGTGCAGGGGAGCGTCAACCGCTGGCACGGAAAATCTCGGCGCGTCCGGCCGCAGCGCATCGCTGTGGTGCGTTTTCCGCGCCGGGGCGATGAAAGACAGCGGGTGCGCGTCCGCGCGCGCCTGCGTTCGTTTAAGCGGGCCGTTGGTTACGGCGGCGTAATGTCGGCGTGCTGGCGCACCTTACCACTTGTGCCGGCGCCGCTCGGGATCGCCAGAATAGTAGTGCCCCAGCGTGCGCGGGTCCCTCATTCCAAGGTGCGCTGCCAATTCAAGCTGACCGATCTTCGGCGCCAGATGACTGGCGCAAGCATGGCGCAGTTGGTGTGGATGCACCTTGAATTTGATGCCGGCCTTGCGGCCGGCACGGTCAACCATCTTGGCAAAGCCGGCCGTGGTGAAGGCGTCGCCACGCTCGCTTACAAAGATCGTAGGGCCTGGCTCAGCCGGCCGTAGAGCGTTAAGGGCGCGCAAGTGTTCGGCAGACAGCGGGTTCACCCCGCTCGCACCGCCCTTGGCCCGCCGAATGTAGATCGTCGGCAATCGCCCCGGTCGAATGTCGTCCCAAGTTAGGCCACACAACTCCGAGGCGCGAAGGCCATGCTGCCACGCCAAATCGATCATGAGGGCATCTCTGGCCCCGTAGCGGCCGGCGCGGGCGGCTTTAATCAGCTTGCTTACCTGGGCGTCGCTCAGGTCCTCACCGGCTGGGCGCATTTCGGCGTTCGGAACGCGGGTAAGGGTGCCAACTGTCCGGTTTACTCGCCGGGGCGCCAGCTTGTGAACGGTCGCGTTCATTGGGCCTTTTCTCGCTTTTGCAATCCGACTGTCCGTAATCTACGCACATTACGGACAGTAGGGCAAGCGGAAAAAATGCAGCGCCGGTCAGCGGCGGAAACCCGCCAGTGGCAGGGAAATCAAACCGCCCTCGGATCGGCCTGCGATGAAGCCGCTAACCATGGGCGAAATGGCCAACATCTCCCGGCGTTCCGAGGGGGTATCGAGATATTTATGATTGCAAAAGAACGCGCCGGAACGAAAATTTATGCGCAAGACGCAGCGGAGAGGCGGGCGCAAAAAAATTCAGACAGAGAGAGGCCTGGGACGATAGGGTTAAGCCGCCCCCGGATCATCGTCCCAAAGGTTCTCGGAAATTGTCTGAGGCTCCCCCGCTTCAACCCACTCGGCTCTTTTGCGGCCGGTAGCGGTTAGGCTCCATAGATTATGCTGTGACTTGTCGATCAAACCTTCATCCACGAGCCGTCGTCGCGCCTGTCGGACAAGGTAATGCCAGTAAGGATCGTTCGGCGCCCCGGCGCTCCGCTGTAGCGTCGAGAGATTGAAGTGATCCGCGATTGGCTCATATAAATCTTTTGGTGCGGCCGGTCGCGAGCGCGCATTCAGCTGACGCAAAAGCTCATCTTGCACTTCGGACTGAGGCGGCAAGTTAAGTGAGCGCGGAGGCTGACGAACTTTCATTATGCTGCGGAGCCATCGGCAATGATTTTCAGCGCGTCCCATTGCTTGCGAGTCAACCGGACAAGGGCGCGGGTTTCTTGACCTTCAACCTTGGTGCCGAAGATCAAGCCGACTCCCGATCCTTCCTTTTGAGCATCTAAAAAAGTCACGGTTGGAAAAATGTTGGGGCCTTCCATGTCAAACTTAATTGCCATTTGGTCACTCCATTTTATTTGACGCTGTATCCTAGTGCTGATTGTGAGAAGAGAATAATAAATTTCAAGTGACTAAGGGTGCACGTTGCCGCGCACATTGCCGCGAACGTTGCTGCGAACGTTGCTGCGAACATTGCCGCAAACGCGCGCTCATTAGCGATCCTAAAATGGACTTTGCTTCCCGGTGCACCCGTGGCCGTAGATGTACGTCCAAGCACGGGTCACTCTGTCCTGGTCGTTCGTGTCCAAATGCAATTCATGTTCTTTGTAGGTGTTGTGATGCGACTTGAACATGTCGGGACTTGCCACGCGCAATTGCCGTGTGAATTCTGACCCGTCATCTTTCATCGGATCGGTTGTTTCTTCAAATACAATATCGTCGCCGTGCAACTCGACCGTAACCCATTGATCTAGGCCCCACGGCTTTTGCTGTTGCCACCCTTGGACCTTGATCCTATCGACGTGCACATTGTTCAATCGATAAACGTCGTTCTTGACCGCAAAGACGCAATTGGCACGATCAATGACTTTAGGTTCCGCATCATCGCTGCCGGTGAGCGCGAAACCAACGGCGCGCATGAACACATTGGTTTCACCGCGAGCAGTGGGGATAGCCAACAACGTGAGAATGCACGCCGTAATGATCCGCACAACTGAGGCCCTCTTGATACGTCGATGCGTCACCGCAGCAGCTCAAGTAACATAGCTGAAAGCTAAGACGACGGTGACGAGGATTTCCGACACCGGGAGAGCATCGGAAAGAAAATAACACCACGTAGTCTGATTTTCTTTTAAGCCGTCTCTTTTTGATCTTGGGCCCTGATCCTCATCCGGCTGTGGATCGAGTCCAAGTTCACCGGGCAGTAGAACCCGTGCTCGATCCCAATAGTAGAACGCGCAATTTATATCTTTCATGTTTCGGAGCCAATTGCTTCGCACCCAAATAATGTGCAACAGCACGACGACAAACGAAACGATTACTGAAACGCAAATTGAATGAGGGGGTAGATCGGGCTTGTCCTTCGAGACCTGTAGATAGTAGGTCGCGGCAACCATCCACGCCCACAGCGCCAAGGATACGCGCCACTCGTATGTCCGTCGATTTTGCCATCGGTTGAAGCGAAATTCGTTAAGACGCATAAGAGCGTCAAATTCATCCTTCCCTTCGATCATGATGGACATTCTCGGGCGCCGCCCGTTTCGCGCGTCAATTGTTGCAGGGGAATGCCTTCGTCAGAGCGACGAAGGCCATACTTGCCGCACTGACTTGCCGCTTCTCTGGATGAGCGCGCAAGTAGTCCACAGTCACATCCACCGCTTGACCAAGCTCCATGTTGTTTGGGGGGCAAATCCATTTGGTCGAGTGGTTCATCACCATCAAGGTGTCCACTATGCCCGCGATATAATCGGTGCAGGACGAGGATTTTTCTCGACAAAAGTCATACAGCCGGTTGCCAGTGTAAAAGCTATCACCGGCAGAGAATGCAGCTATCGGCCAGAATGTGCCGACAATGATTAGACATTCCTTGAGCTTCATCTGCACGGCAAAGCCCCCTTTCCCGCGGCTAATTCAGCACTCGCAATGGGCGCGGTCAATGGCCTGAGCAACTTGCGAGGCGCGGCCGGCTTTGAAAATCAGTGCCGCGGGCCATCGCTGCCTATGGTCACCGTCATTCCGCGAGGCGGGCGCGGCGGATCATCGGCATTGCAGGCCGGGCAGGGCATCGCGGCAGGGCAATCGCAAGCGTCTGACCGCTCGCTGTCGGCCTTCACCGGCCGGTCGCCGTGATCCTCACAAACCCACCCGGTGTCATCGCAAAGCTTGCAGGTCATGACGTGCTCGGTGGCGTCGGGAAGGGTGCAAAGCCAATTTGCGAACCCGCCCATCCCGGAGCCTGAATTGTCGCGCCCTTGCCCACCGCAGGCCGTACAGCGCGCACACTGGCGTAGCTTGTCGCTTGACGCGTCTGGTCCCCATCGGATGATAAGTGGCGTGACTGCCATTGGCGCGTGGTGGTGGCAACGGTCGCACCACACCCATAGCCAGGGATGGCTTTTGTGCATTTGTGCGAGCGTCGGGCGCGGGCCGGGCGGTTGCCGCCTTGTCGGGCGCCGCTGGGAAATCCAGCGCGCCATATCCCTGTCGTCAAAGTCGGCCGGCTCTCCGCTCATCCTTCAAAACATAATGCGGCGAGGCAATCGTTCCAGCCGCTACCAATTGAGCGGGAGTTGCCGCCACGCCGCCATGGCTAGTTCTTGCGCCCCACGTTGCGCGTCATGCGGCCCGCCGCAAATCAAGATCGTCGCGCGCGTCGCGCTGCCGCCAGTTGGGCGCGGCAAGGATGTGGAGCGGCCAGAACTTGCCGCGTTCTCCGCGTTTGTGCTTGGCCGCAAAATAAGTTTGGACTGTCACGCCGCATTCAATATCGCGCGGATTTTGCCGAGGCGGATAAGCGAGCGGAATACGCCGATCAAGGCAGCTTTCAGCGCGCATCGTCCGAATCATTGCGGCTTGCGTTTCGCGGACAACGTTGCGATTTTCTGTTTTGCTTAGCATTCGGTCAGCCGTGTTTTTAGGTGGTAAGATGCAGCGGCGGGCGCGAAGCCATATAGTCCGGCAAGCGTCCGCTGTGCGCCGGCATGTTGGCCATGCGGGCTTGGTGCTTGGTCGTGTTCTTGGCGACCGTGCGACCGTCCAGCTTGGTAGTGTGCTGGATGACGATGGCCTTGCCCGCGCCGACAGGAGGAATGGCGCTTGACGCATTGTCGTGGTCACCGAAGCCATGAGCGCGATGCTCAAGCTCGGTAGTCCACCCATGCTCAAACATATCGTGCGTCTGAGGACCGTGCATTCCAGGATACGGGTTGCCGCCGATGTTGGTCATGGCGCCGCGCGTGTAGAACCCCATGCCCTGCTGATGGATCATGTAGAGTTCGCCTGGCGTCGGGTCGCGACCGAACATCTTACGGAACTGCGCACGATGGTCGTTGACCATTGAGGCCATCGCCATGGCGTTGTCGCTAGCGTTATAGATGTTGCCCTTGCCGTACTTGGCCCACTCGTCGCGGCCGATCTGGAACAGACCCTTGTACTGGGTCGCCTTGTTATAGTTGCTGTTAGGATTGAAGCTGCTTTCAATCGAGGCCATCGCCTTGAAATGCGGGAGGTCCATGCCAGCGGCCGCGGCGCCGGCCCGGAGCGCCGCATCGACATTCGGATTGCCGGTGCTTTGCAGCGCCTGCGCCACGGCGGCAGCGCCGCTGCCGCCGCTCCACTCGAAATGACCAAAATCTGGACTACGCCAATCGCCGCCAGAGATCATGTTCCACTTTTTCAGTGCAGCACGAAGCTCAGGTTGATGCGATTGAGCCCATTGACCGAATGCCGGGCTGACCACATTTTTCCGAGACTGATCGATGTCGATGGCGTTGCCGAACGCATGTTGCGACCAGGTATGCGTACCATTTATCATGCGTTTGTTGTAGCCGCCGATGTCGTGTATCGGCGCACCAGCCGCGAGCAGATCGTGAATGAATTCACCGAATGCTGGGGACGCTGCCGCGTTGATGCCGCCGGCGACACGGTGACCGTCAACCGTCAACGGCACGATGTTCTGACCGGGACCGCCGAACTGGCCGTGCATGAAATTGGCATGACCGCCGCCAAGCGAACCCATGGGGTTAACGCCTGGATTGGTGGTCGTCGGCAGTTGCCGGCCGTTCGGCATGACTGAAAAACCGGCGCCGCCATGCAGGCCGCCAATGCCGCCAAACGACGGTGTGCCGCCATAGGTCGTGAACGCAGCGGGAATGACTCCGCTGCCACCGCCGCCACCCATACCAAAGAACGCGATCTTGTGTTTAAGCGCGTCCTCGACGCCCTTCCGGGCGCCATCCTCAGTGCCTTCCTTAATGACTTTTTTCTGATCGTCAGACGACGACGGTCCAAGACCGAGACCGAACGGATTGCCGAACGCATTCCAGGGGTGTTGCTTGAGATTGCTCCACCAATCACCCCACGGCACCGTCGCGCCAGGCGTGGCTGGATTTGGCACGGCTGCGCCGAGGATGCCACCAACCACAGCACCAGGCGCACCGGCGATGCGTCCGCCGGCAATGGCGCCAGCGAACATCGGCGCCAGTTTTTCCAGCGCCGCAAAAATGTTCGCTCCCTTCAAAACGGCGTCGACGTTTCGCAGTGCGCGGCTGAGCAGCGGCAAAGTCTCGCCGCCAATGTCCATCAGCACGTTGCGCAGATCGGCCCATGCCTCGCGGAATTGCTGCACCGGAGAGTTTGCGCCGTAATTGGCGAACGCCGCAGAGCCGCTGCGGAAACTGTCCATGTCCTCTTTGAGCGCCGGCAGCATTTTCAGAATGAGCGGATCACTCAAGAACGCCATCGCGCCAGCGCCCTGCGAACCGAACAACTGCTGCATGATGCCAGCGCGCTGCGCAATCGGCATCTGCTGTAGATGCGAACTGGACATTTCCAACAGCTTCACCATGTCAGGTGCGCCGTTGGTGAACCATGTCGGCTGATTTTTGGCGTCGACCAGACCGAGCGCACGCAACGCGCCCTCGTGCTTGGCGAACGCCGTGCGCGACAAGGCATTGGTGCCGGGCAGCGCCCGCTTGCCCAACTCGCGCAGCCACGTGCCGGACTTGGTGTTGAGAATGCCACCGCGCATCATCGCGGTTTGCAGCATCATGACTTGGAACGGATCGAACCCGATCTCTCCAAGGAACGGCACCGCGTAACCGGACGCGCGCTCCATCTGCTGCAATTTGGCAGGATTGATGGTCGACAAGTAGGCGAACTTGTCCGCCATGGCGGCGATCTTCTCGGGCTCATAGACCTTGAGCATGTGCGCAAGGCCGATGATCGAGTTGACGCCTTCCTTGGCGGTCGTCCCTTTGAGGCGACCTTCCGCTGCGCCAAAAGTCAGGAGCGGTCCAAGCACATTCAGTTTTTGCTGCCAGGAC
Source organism: uncultured Alphaproteobacteria bacterium (assembly GCA_963756245.1). Lineage (GTDB taxonomy): Bacteria > Pseudomonadota > Alphaproteobacteria > Rhizobiales > Xanthobacteraceae > BOG-931. The sequence continues at coordinate 33,547 of CAVWOI010000012.1, read as the reverse complement.
AGACCCGTGCCGCCAAGCTGGCGAACCTCGTCAAGGGCCGCTTCGCCAAGATCGTTGATGCCGAAACCGGTCTTGGAGGACACTCGCTTGATGGTGTCCTCAATCGCCTTCATCTGATTGGCAGGCACGCCAGCGGTAAAGGTGCCGCGATAGGCGAAATCTTCCAGTTGAGACTGCTCGTAGATGCCGTAACCGAGCGCAGCCAACAAGCCTTGCCCGACCATGCTGCCATGGTTGACGTGAAAGCCGCCGCCGAGCGAGGTGCCACCGGGGCCGCGCAAATGAAATCCGCCGTAGCCGCCGCCACCACCCCCGCCGCCGCCGCCACGACGAATACCGCCAAGCGGAATCGCGCCAGAGGCGGCGCGCTGCATGATTTGAGCACTGGCAGCGGCCGCCGCCATGTTGCGTGCAACCGCCGCCGAGGCGTCGGCGACGCCGGTCATGCTGGCGATGCTGGTGTCAACCGCAGTAGTCAGCGCCGCGACCTGATCCTGAACCTTTTTCAGGTTCGCGGAGGTCTTGTCGAAATTCTTGGTGCCAAGTTTGGAGAGGTTAAGCTGCGCCCACTCGATCTGATCGTTAAGCTCGGTGACCGCCTTGCTGATCTTGGCGATGACCTTGCTCGCCTGGTCGACCACTTTGAAAACCGTGGCGACATCGTAGGAGACAACCGGCATTGCAAATCTCATGTTGCGAGAAAAAAAGAAACGGCGGCGAAGTCGCGACTGAATTCAAAAACGAAAATCGCCGCCGTTTCACAGCGCTGCGCAGAAGGATTTCGCAGCGCCAAACAATTCGCGATGCGTTACGCTGTAATCAGATTAAGAGAAAAAAGTTCATTCTTGATCCCGGCGCGGTCAGAAACATCTCCACGCCCGCCGGCCTTGAGGGCCATGGAGACACCATGGGCGGTCAGTGGACGCGTCAAGTCGAGGTCGGCGCCACAAATATTTTTGGCCATGGCGACGACGCGCTTAACGCGGGCGCGATATTCCGGCACAGCCTCAGCGGCGGCTAACGTCGTTGGAGACTCTCTGGCGTGTACGGCATCACCTTCGCGTTCGGCCAGGCCATCTTCGACCAGGCCGGCTGCAATCTTTTGATGCTCCGCGTCGGCAATGTAGGGAACGTGCTTCCTTAACGAAGCGATGATGTGATGAACTTTCATTTCAGAATCCTTTCTGGGTTGAGACGTATCGACAACGGCGCGAATCCACGCGATGCGATGAAGCTTCATTTTGTTGCTCGGGCGTTCAATTTCTTTCGGGAGTCATCAAGGAGGTCAAATCGATCTCGCGGCAATCCCCCGGACGGTCGCTTTCGTGCGCACCTCCGCGGCCCAGCTTTTCAAGAATTTGGCGGCCGACGGGACTTTGCGTCGGCGCGTCTTTCAGTTTTCGGATGGCACCCTTACTCATCAGATCGTCGATTGTTTTTCCATCCCAAGTCCTGCCGCAGATGGCGATAGCGAGGCGGTCTCTGCCTTCGTCGTCGTCAATGAACGCCTCGGAAAACCTGCTCGGCACGCCGATGAAGTTGTAGCCTGTTGTGGGCTTTTCGCTCGCCAGCACCAGTGCGCCGGCGACAGCGTTTGCTAAGTCATCATGTTGTCGCGGCGGATGGTCGACAGAGTCACGTCCGCCGCGCGCGGTGCGACGCTCAAGGCTTGTAAGTTGCGCAACGAGGCGCGGGTTGTCTAAGAGTTCGACGCGGCCGGCATTCAGCAACGGCAGCGTTGCGAGATAAAGATCGCTTTTCGCCTTACCCGCCGGCAGGTATGTGATGTCGTGCGCAGCGAAGCGTTCCGTTGGCCACTGGCCGCCATAGCGGTCGCCGCGAATCTCAGCGATGCCGTAGCCGCGCAATGTTTCGGCAAACTCTCGCGTCGCATCGTCAGGCGAAAACGGCGGCCTGATTTCGCGCACGCAATCAAGGATCGCGCGGTCACCTTCCGCGTGCGCGATGGCAAGCGTCATCGAGTCCGAGCTACCACCGCTCGGATCGACAAACCCGACGTACTGGACGCCGTCAACGCCCGGCAGTTCATGGCGACCGCCAACGACTGCGGAATCAAGGATCGCCGGATCAATGAAATTCGCGATGTCGCTGCGGAATTCGGCGCCCCATTCGGCCGCCGCTGCGGCCGGATCGTCCGCATACGCCTTCTCGATAATCGCGCGGTCAATGGTCGGGTTAAGCGCGACCGTCGGCGCCTTGATGAACAGACCGTCGTTGTCGTTGCGACCAAACAAAGACTTGAACTTTTCGAACAACAAGCCGCTTCGACGATATGGCGACGAGATGCCAATCAACATCGATCCGGGCAGCGTCGCCATGCCGGGCCTCAATGCGTTGTAAAGCTCGGTATCGGGCCGCGCCGAATTGTCGTCCAAATAGAACGCAAGTTCGTCGAGCACCGCGCACAAGATCGCGCGACCACGAACGGCGCGAAAGGAGTTCGTCCCGATGACGATGTCCACTCCGTTGTTCAACGCGAAGCCGTCTTTGGTCTCCCGCTTCACCATTTTGCGGAGAGCCGGGATTTCCTCAAAGTACGAACGGCAGTAGCCAAGGATGATCCGCGCTTGGTCGCGATCACACGCGAGACACAAACCGAGCGCGCGTTCGCCGCGCCGTAGCGGCGCCGGGTTGAAGCGTGCGGCAGAATGAGACACAATCAAAGATGCAATGCTATCCTTGCCGCTACGTCGTCCCGCGCACGACCAAAATTCCTTAACACGCCCGGCCGGTGCATCGCGCTCAGCAATCGTTCGCAAAAACGCGCGCCCTTGATCGGTCGTGGGCAGGCCGTACACCGCACGCAAAACGGCGCGCCAAGGGTCCCAGCTTTCGCCGCCCACGAACCAAGGCGCAAATACCGTATCCATCGCTTCAACGATGTCGTCAGGAATCGGCGGCGCGTTGTCGGGTGCGCTACGACGTTTGATTATTGCGCTCACGCTGCGCCCTTTCGTACCAAGACTCTTCCTTCGTCATCTCGGCCACCAGCTTGGCGAGTTCGGCTTCGGCACGTCGCACAAGGTTCTCGACCCGAACCAACTCTCCAACGTCGGCCTTTTTGTAAGTCGGCGCCGCGAGCAGGTCGGCACGCAGACCGTTTGCGATAACCTGCAATTCGACGACGCGGCGCACTGCTAATGTTATGGTCGCGTCGGCTTCGGCGTCATCATCGAATGCCGCCATACGCTCGCGGTAGAGGTCGCGAACAAGGCGTCCGTTCGCGGTCCTCAAGTTTAAACCTGCTAGCGGATTATTGGAGCGGCGCGCTCGATTGGCCGCCGATGACATCACGCGGCTTCCTTGGCCAGGCGCACGCGCACGGCACGCAACCCGCGGCCGTTACGATCCTCTGCGGTGTCGTACGCGAGTCGCGTGCCGACGCTGAGAGTTGCGGCGATGTCTGGGTTGACAAGTTGCGTGACGTGAAAGAACACATCGGCGCCGCCATCGTCGGGCTTTACGAACCCGAATCCGCGCGCCCCGTAGAAAATTTTAACTGCACCTTGATTCATAGTGTTAGATGTTCCCAAGAGTTGTTTGTTTGCTCCCGCCAATCAGGCGGCAAGAAGTTCAATGTCGATTGCGCGTAGGGTGCCGAGCGCGCCACACTGAATCGTGTATTTGACGCGGTCTCCGGGCCGCAATGCGCGAATGCCGCACAAGCGCAATTCACCGCCGTGGACAAACAAATCTTGCTTCATGCGGTCGTCGGTGATGAATCCGTACTGCTTGCCACCAGCGCCGTAAGTTTTGACGACGCCAGTCGATTGATTGGGCTGAGTCGTCATGCGCGCATCCTCTCTGGCTCCGGCTTCGGCCCGCGGGGGAGCAACATTGCAGTGAGATCGCGAATCTCGCGTTCGATAATTGCTGAGTTGACTCCCAGCGCAACGAAACGAGCGCGGTATGTTTCGATCTGGCCTTTCAGCCATGCGTCATGGCGATGCACCGGCGCGGCAGCGCGCAGCTTCTTTGCCAGTCCGTGCTGGCGCCGGAACGGAAACGGGACAATCTCGGCTGATGGCTGCGGCGCGACCTCATCAAGCGCGCGGTGCAGCGCGTTGGGATCGTTGCCGGTTGCGCGCGCGAGATCGTCGATACTGATGCTGACTCCGCGATTGGACATTTACGCTGCCTCCTTGTGATCGTGTTTCTCGAAGTGTTCGACGCAACGCCAGCCGTGGGCGGTGACGCCGACGTGTTGGCCATCGCGCCAGAGCAGACCGGCGCGGACAAACTTTTGAATTTCCGACGCCGAAAAATCCAACCCCGCATACGCTCCAACAGAGTCCACGCCGCCCGTGGCAGAGATGATCCCGCCTACCGTCTTGTGGTGGTGGCCGGTAAGGAACGCGGCCACCTCGGCAAACCGATCCCAATCAATCGCCTCCCCGTGCCCCCGGCGCGCAGCGCTGGGGGCCGAGTCCGTAGGACTTGGAATGTTCACAGGGTTCACAGAGTCAACAGGGTTATGACGGCAAGCATTTGATTCAGTTGGATGATCGTTTGGGCCTTTGCGCAGCGTTTGCGCAGCATTTGCGCAGTCTTTGCGCAAAAGGGTGATTTCGCGGCCATGCCGGCGCACCAGCCCATCGCCGGCAAGCGCCCTTACCGCGTAGTCCACCGAGCGCGCCGAGACTCCGAACAAGCTTGCGATGTCGCGACCGCTTGCATCGCAGGCTGCGGTCACCGGGTCGACAAGCATGGCGATGGCGTAGGCGATAACCCGCTGCGCCAGTGGGCGGCCGGCATCGAGCATCACCGCATCAATCCATTCGCCGCGCCGCCGCGCAAATTCCTTGCTTCCGCCGCGCATGAGCGGGAGCGGTAGGTCATCGCGCCAGATGGCACAGGTGTAGTTGTGCGCTCCGCGCTTCGCCCTTCGCAGGTAGCCGGAGTGCTCCAATAGCTCAACGTCGTCGCGCGCTTGCGCGAACTTGATGCCCAGGTCGCGTGCCAGCGTTGAAGGGTGCGCGAGCGTCGCACCGAACGAGCCGACGCATCCGGCGTCATGGTCGCGATTAAGGCGCAGCCCGATTGTGTAGCCGACGCAACGCGTCGAGATCGGCAACGACTTGTCGCGCATGATGCCGCATACCCAGCGGCGGCGACGTTCCTTGAAACGCGCGTGTCCATCACTTGAAGAAACTGTCATAAAAAATCCCTGTCAAAATGGCCGATTCATTTCGGCGCTTTTTTGCTTCGGACCCTCCGCGAGGAAAAGGCGCCGCGGCGTTTTACCGCCGCGGCAGTCGACAGAGAGGCCGGGAAACTGTTTTGCGCTTATGCGCTATCGCGCTCGCAAAGTTGTTGGCAATGTCGCTTCACGGAGTTGGCGCCTGAGCTGAGCGCTGCGATGCGTTGAGCGCTTCGAGGCCGATCTCGATCAACTTGGATGCGGCAGAATTGAAGCTGCGCCGGTCGCGTGCGGCGAATGATTTGACCCGGTCGGCAACATCGACAGGCATCCGAATGCGCGTCTGCATTTGGATTCTCCAAAGGTTCGTGTATCGAAAGGAAAATTTCCGAGACGGTCGACATCGGCCGCTGGGAAAGATTTCACCTGGGTCCGGGTGAACGGTTTGGTGCGACCGGCGATGGATGGGGCCATGAGGGGTGCGGCGCGGTCGCTGCGCTCAATCGCAACCTGAAAAAGGATTATGACACACTTTGGGCCGTTTGTCGCGGCCTGACCCGGAATATCAATTTATTCCCAACACGGCGACGTGAACAAATGACGATGTTGGAGTCAGTGGCGTTGTCCGTAACAGCGCCAAATTTGGTCGCTCAGGCGGGTTGCGCTGCGAACAATCATCGTCGACGGGCGGCGACTACGTCAAGCGCGGAGGCGGAAAATCTCCCACTAGGCTGCGCGGACAGCCATCGTGACTTGCGCCTTTCCGGTTTTGGGGGAATTGGGGCGTCCTAATTTGCAGGCCGCGTCGTCTTAATTTAAGGTGCGCGTCTGGTGGGGGGAATGATGCGTAACATAGCGCCTGTTGTTGGGCTTCTTTTATGCGCGTGTGCATCTAGCACCGGCATACTTCCGGCTGGCCCGGACACCTATACGCTTACCGAGCGCCTCGCTCCCATTCGAGGCGGCGGTGATGCGGCGGAGGCAGATGCGCTGAGCAAAGCAAATCAATTTTGCGCTGATAAAGGTCGTCAATTTGTTCCGGCCATGATGGGAAACGCCGCAGGACCTCCTAATCCCTACGGGCCGACGGGTTACAGCGTTACGTTCAAATGTCTCCTGCCGAATGATCCGGCTCTTGCCAATTATAACTTGCAGCCAGCGCCGAACGTGATCGTTGAGCAACGGAACCGATAAGAGGGCGCGCCTCAGTTGGCGGCCTCTTTCATTCAGGCGCGTTGCCGTTACGGCGTGCGCCATTTCCAGGAAGCATATTTGTCGCCGGTCTGCCGGATGTGACTGTAGCGTTTCAGACTCGACCAGCTTCGATGACCGGACACGATTGCAACTTGGGGAATGGTCCGGCCCATTTCAAACAATCGGCTGACACCTTCATGGCGAAGGTCGTGAAAGTGCAAATCCTCGATTTCGAGTAGCTGACAAGCCCGTGTGAAAGCGGCGCTGATAGCATCGGTCGTGAACGGAAAAATTCGCTCATCAACCCTTGGCATCGCGCCGATGTAGGCCTCGGACTCTGGCGTCAGGTCGCACCAAATATCGTTGCCGGCCTTGTCGCCGGGATGTTTCATATCCCTGACCATGACGCGATTGCCGTCTAAATCTTCCCAACGGATGCGCGTTATTTCCTCTTGGCGACGCGTCGAGAAGATCGCGAACGGGATGATGCGCTGCATCGGGATCGAGTTCGGGCCGTCGCGCTTTCACCGTACCGAAGTGGTCCATCAGCTTGTCGAGTTCATCCAGCGTTGGGCGCCGTTCGCGCTCTGCACCCTTTCTGATAAGGCCCATCTGCTTGGCGACTACAAACGCCGCCTTCATCTCCCCTTGATCGAGTGGATATTTCCACATCGGCCTTGCGACGGCGAAGATCGCGCCAAGGTGACTGAGATAGTTCTGTACTGTCTGGGGTGCCACCGGCAGCGAGCGTGCGAAGCTGACAATGTCAGCGCTCGTAATTTCGCTGCACCGCATGGCGGCAATGTCGTGTGCCTTGATGGTGCGCAGCACCTGCGCCTTGGTGCGGCCGATGTCGCGCCTGGATTCGTCAATGTAACGGTCGATTACTGCGGCAAGGGGAGGGTCCTCGACGTGGAGTCGTTCGATGGCGCCGGGCTCACGTAGCTCGGTCTCGCGACGCGCAACCCAGGCATTGGCCGCCTGCTTTCGGTCGAATGTCCTAGTCTCGGCGTGAACCACCTTACCCTTTTGCTTGACGCGGACTTGGGCCATATAGCCGGTTGATCCGTCGTTACGTTTGCGGGCTACAATCGTTCCCATGGTGCAGCATTCCGTTTTAAGTGCAGCATTGCTGCACCCTAACGGACGAAACGGCCGGAAACAAGCGGAAATGGCAGGAAACGGGAAGGCCGATGGATAGGGCAGAAGTGGCGTTGCCATCGCAGGAAGTCAGCAAATCAAGCCCTTGGCGATTTTGCGTTGCACCGATGATGGAATGGACCGACCGGCATTGCCGGTTCTTCCATCGCCTGCTGACGCGGCGCGCGCTGCTCTATACCGAGATGCTCACCACCGGCGCGGTGCTGCACGGCGACCGGGCGCGGCTGTTGCGTTTCGATGCAGCCGAGCATCCGTTGGCGCTGCAGCTCGGCGGTTCCGAGCCGCGGGCGCTTGCGGCTTGCGCGCGGATCGGTGCGGAGCTCGGTTTCGACGAGATCAATCTCAACGCCGGTTGTCCGTCCGACCGCGTCCAGGACGGCCGCTTCGGCGCCTGCCTGATGGCGGAGCCGGCGCTGGTCGGCGACTGCGTGGCGGCAATGAAAGCGGCGGTGTCTGTTCCCGTCACGGTGAAATGCCGCATCGGCATCGACGAGCAGGATTCTGAAGCGGCGCTGGAAGCTTTTGCCCAGAGTGTGGAGCAGGCCGGTGCCGACGCGCTGATCGTGCATGCGCGCAAGGCCTGGCTGAAAGGCCTGTCGCCGAAAGAGAACCGCGAAGTGCCGCCGCTCGATCACGCGCGCGTCTACCGGCTCAAAACCGCGCATCCGCAACTCACCGTCGTGATCAATGGCGGCGTCGCCGGCGTCGAGCAAGCGCTGGCGCATCTGCAACACGTCGACGGCGTCATGATGGGCCGCGCCGCCTATCAGGAGCCGTGGCGGCTGATCGCGGTCGATCCGCTGGTGTTCGGCGAGGAAGCGCGCTTTGCGTCACCGAGACAGGCCGCCGCAGCACTCGCCCCTTATATCGAACGCGAAACCGCGAACGGCACGCGGCTGCACGCGATTACGCGGCATCTGCATGGCTTGTTCCACGCCGTGCCCGGCGCGCGCGCTTACCGCCGGCATCTCGCCGGTGCCGCGGCGTCGCCGCAAGCCGGCGCCGAATTCCTCGCCGCGGCACTCGCGCTTGTTGCGGACCAGGGCCTGGACACGAACCGGGAATTGGCGCACATCGCCGCGTAAGTTCAGCCGTCACGCCCGGGTAAGCGGCAAAGAATGATTCTCGGCGTTCCTTTGAGCGAGTTGCTCTGGCTCGCGCTGGCCATCATCGTCGGCGGCGTCATCACCGGATTGCTCGCCGGCCTGTTCGGCATCGGCGGCGGCGCGGTCATCGTGCCGGTGCTCTACGAGGTGTTTCGCATCCTCGACGTGCCCGACGCGGTGCGCATGCAGCTTTGCGTCGGCACTTCGCTGGCGATCATCGTGCCGACCACGATCCAGTCCTATCTCACCCACCGCGCCAAGGGGTTGGTCGTGCCGGGCGTGCTGCGGCTATGGGCGCTGCCGGCGGTGATCGGCGTCGTGTGCGGTGCGGCGATTGCGTATTTCGCGCCGGCCGCGGTGTTCAAGATCGCCTTCGTGGTGATCGCAACCTTCATCGCGACAAAATTTATGTTCGCCGGCGACCGCTGGAATCTCGGCACCGATCTGCCCGGCCCGGTGCCGATGCGGATTTTCGGCTTCATCATCGGGCTCACCAGCTCGCTGATGGGAGTGAGCGGCGGCTCGCTTTCCAACATCGCGCTCACGCTTTACGGCAAATCGATCCATCAGGCGGTGGCGACCTCGGCCGGCCTCGGCGTGCCGATCACCATCGTCGGCACGCTCGGCTATATTTTGGCCGGCCTGCACGACCGCGCACTGTTGCCGCCGTTGTCGCTCGGCTTCGTCTCGCTGATCGGCGTCGTGATCATGGCGCCGGTGTCGAGTTTCGCCGCGCCTTACGGCGCGCGGCTGGCGCACCGGCTGTCGCGGCGCACGCTGGAAATCGCTTTCAGTAGTTTCTTGCTGCTGATCTCCGCGCGCTTTCTGGTCAGCATATTTTACGGATAGCTTTTTTACGGATAGCCCTTTTTAGGGATAGCCCTTTTTAGGGATAGCCTTGCAGCACCAGGCGGTCGCCGCTGACTTGCCAGCTTTGCAGCCGGTTGAGGAAGCTCATGCCCAAGAGACTCATCCTGAGCTGGCCGGGCTGGGCCACCAGCGCCTCCACCGAGCGTTCGACCAGGCCGCCGATGGCGATGCGATCGAGCGTCACCGGCGCTGCTCGCGCGCGTCCGTTGGCGGTGTCGATATTGACCGTGTAGTTGAGCACTTCGAGCGGCAGGCCCGCCGCCTTGGCGTCGTCGCGGGTGAGCACCACCGAGCTTGCGCCGGTATCGAGCACCATGGCGACGCGGGCGCCGTTGATTTGTGCGGTGATGGCGAAATCGCCGCCATTGCCGCGGCCGATTTCGACGCTGCGGCCGTGCGACACCACGTGGCCGGGCACCAGCACGACCAGCACGCGGTCGGCAACGTCATGCAGCTCGAAGCGATACGAATAGGCCACCACCAGGACGAGACCAACCACCACCCACAGCAGCGCCGCGGTGATGGCTTGCGAAAAACGTTCGCGGAACATGGTCAGCACCGCGCCGCCGAGGAACACCAGGAGCAGGATTTTGTAGGCCAGCGAACCGAAATCGCCGGTCGCCAGCGGGCCGACCGTGCCTTCGCCGTTCTTCGCCAGGACGATGAGAACGGCGATCAGGAGGCCGATCAGGAGCAGCAGCAGGAAGCGGTTGCGCACGGCGACTGACCTTCTACGGCGTGGCAGATGTGGTTTTTTGCGCGCCGGTCCCGGCGCCGGACAGCGCCGCGAGGCGCGCCGGCAATTGCGCCATGATCCGCACGCGCTCGGCCGGCGTGAAATCGCTCCAGCGCCCGATCTCGTCGAGCGAGCGGCCGCAGCCGATGCAGAGGCTCAGCGCCGGATGCACGACACAAACCCTATTGCAAGGTGACTCGATGTTGGTTGTGGCGTCGGCCATGCACGGTCTTCACGGGATTCGCGCGGCACCATAAACAGCAATTGGCTTGCGGCAAAGCGCTACCCGCCGGCGAACAGCGCCCGTCGGGCGCGGCCGGCGCCGTCTTCGGCGGCCGACGACATCTCCGCCTGGGGCTGGATCGGCGGCGCAGCGTCGGCGATCGGCGCCAGCGCCGACATCACGCGCTCGGGCGGGAAGGTGACGATCACTTCGGTGCCGATGCGCAGTTTTGATTTGAGCGAGAACGTGCCGCCATGCAGGTCGATCAGGTTTTTGGCGATCGGCAGGCCAAGGCCGGCGCCCTGTTCGGCGGATTTGATCGAGTTCGAGCCCTGGCCGAACGACGCCAGCACGATCGGAATTTCTTCCTCGGGGATGCCGGGGCCGGTGTCCTTGACGCTCATGTATTGGCCGCCCGAGGCGGTCCAGCCCACCTTCAGCCAGATCTCGCCGCCCTGCGGCGTGAACTTGATGGCGTTGGACAAAAGGTTGAGGCAGATCTGCCGCACCGCGCGTTCGTCGCCCCACAGTTTTGGCAGATCGGGCTCGAACATTTCGTGGATGGTGATGCCGCGATTGCCGGCGCGCAGTTTTAACAGATGATGGCAATCCTCGACGACGCGGTTGAGCGACACCGCTTCCTCGTTGAGCTCGTAGCGGCCGGCCTCGATGCGCGACAGATCGAGGATCTCGTTGATGAGGTTCAAAAGGTGCACGCCGGAATTATGGATGTCGCCGGAATAATCCTTGTACGCCGCCACGCCGTGCGGCCCAAAAATTTCCGCCTTCATCACCTCGGAAAAACCGAGAATGGCGTTGAGCGGCGTGCGCAGCTCGTGGCTCATCTGGGCGAGGAAGCGCGATTTGGCGATATTGGCGGCCTCGGCGCGGCGGCGCGCTTCGTCGGAGACCGACTTCGACTGCTCGAGCTCGCCGATCAGCGCGTCCTTCTCGGCGCGCGCTTCCAGCGTCGCGAGCGTGGTCGAATAGAGCCGGTAGGCCAGCAGCGAGAAATAGCCTTCGGCGGTCAGCGCCATGGCGGCGAGGATGTAATCGTGCAGCGTTCCCTTGGCGGCGAAATCGATCGCGATCGCAATGGTGACCGGCAGTGTGAGCGCAAATACCGCGACCGGCAGGCTCGATGCCAGCATGCTCGAGATCGCCACCACGAGCAGCATGACAAACAGCATGAAGGTGGACGCCTGCTCGTCCAGCCCGACCGGATTGATCAGGATGAAGGTCCAGGCCATGCCGAAGAACAAGTCGAGCAGGATGAAGCGCATCCGCCAGGAGCGCAGGTTCGCGGTGCTCGGCGTCTCGTCGAGGAACAGCTTGCACTTGCGGATGATGACGAGATGGATCAGCAGCGCGCCGCCGGTCCACACCCCGGACGTCAGCGCGCCGGTCCACAAGCCCGACAACAGCCCGATGGTGACGACCAGAAGCAGGATCACCGGCGACGCCGAGATGCGGTTCTGGGCGAATTGGCGGAGCAATTCGTAATCGAATACCGGCCGCGTGCCGCTGGTCGAGGTCAGCCGATCGCGCGCCTCGCGCACGTGCTGCGACGCCAGCCGCCGCTTGGTCTTTGGCGCGGCGGCGGGGGACGCAAGCTCGTGCGCTTCGCTGATCGTATTGGGCATTGCCGTCCGGTTGCGGGGCTGGCGATGAATCGCGACAAAAGTGGCCCAAATTCCTTAAGACGAGGCTTAAAGTGGTTAACCCGCGGGGCGAAAATAGCAGTGGTCTACGCTTCGATGGATAGCGGCGGCGGCGGTCGCGCCACGGCGGGCTGGCGGTGCCGGGCCGGGCGGGATAATCTCGCCGCCTCAACGGGATAGAGAGGGAACCTGTAATGAAGCTCTACGATGGTGGTCGCGCCCCGAACCCGCGCCGCGTGCGCATCTTCCTGGCCGAGAAGGGCATCACGGTTCCCACCGAACAGGTCGATCTCGGCCAATTGCAGCAGCGCAGCGACGCCTATACGGCGATCAATCCGATGCAGCGGGTGCCGGCGCTGGTGCTCGACGACGGCACCGTGATCACCGAATCGATCGCTATCTGCCGCTATTTCGAGGCGCTGCATCCCGATCCGCCGCTGTTCGGCCGCGGCGCGCTCGACGTGGCGCTGGTCGAAATGTGGAGCCGGCGCGTCGAGCTGCACCTGTTCCTCCCGGTCTCGACCGTGTTCCAGCATCTGCATCCGGCGATGAAGATCATGGTCGATCCACAGGTCGCGGCCTGGGGCGAGGCCAACAAGCCGCGGGTCACGCAGTTCCTGCAGTTCCTCGACGGCGAGCTCAAAACCCGCGCTTATGTGGCCGGCGCCGCCTACACCGTCGCCGATATCACCGCCATGATCGCGGTCGATTTCATGCGCGTGTCGAAACTCGCCGTGCCGGACGATCTCGTCCATGTGCGACGCTGGCATGACGCCGTGTCGGCGCGGCCGAGCGCGAAGGCTTGAAAATTTGCCGACGGACTCGTTGCGCCCGCATGCGCGTGCTAAGCTTCGACTGACAGCGGAGGAGGGGGCGATGCTCAAAGGATCGGTGTCGTTGGCGGTGGCTTGTTGCGCGTTCTTCATTGCCGCTTGGCCGCATGGCGCCGCGGCGGAAGGCGCCATGGCGCTCGGCGTGACCGGCAACATCACCAAAGACGGCTACGCCATCGGCATCAACGTCAATAGCGGCAGCGAAGCGGAGGCCCGCAACTCGGCGCTCAAATATTGCCAGTCGCACGGCAGCGACGTGGCGCGCGCCAAATGCGAGATTTTTGCCACCTTCCGCGACCAATGCGCCGCCGAGGCCGAAGATCCACAGCCTGGCACGCCGGGCGCCGGCTGGGCCGTTGCCGCCGACAAGGCGGCCGCGGAAAAAATGGCGATGATGAATTGCCTGGCGACCGCCGGCGATCGCGGCAGTTTCTGCAAGGTCGTCACCTCGGTGTGCGACGGCGATTCCAACACCCGCAACGGCAAGCAATAAGGCGGCTGCGCTCGGCGCTGCGACAAATGCCCGCTGCGTTGCGAATGACTGCGGCAAAGCTGCTATAGGCGCGTCCGTAAAACGCCAGCGCCAGCGAAGCGGCGTGCACGGCCGGTGGTGGAACTTTCAGGGAGGCCCAAAGTGTCACTTCGCGCAACGCTCTGCGCAATCGCCGCTACGATGCTCGTGGCCAATGCGGCCGCCGCGGCCGACGACTATCCGACGCGGCCGATCCGCGTGATCAGTCCGTTCCCCGCCGGCAGCGCCTCCGACACCGTCAGCCGTGTCGTGCTCGACCAGGTGTCGCAAATCATCGGCCAGCCCATGGTGATCGAGACAAAACCTGGCGCCGGCGGCATCGTCGGTTTCGCCGACGTCGCCAAGGCCGATCCGGATGGCTACACGGTGGTCACCAGTTCGACCTCGCTCGGTACCGGCGCCGTGCTGCCCGCCACGTGCCGTTCCGCGATCAGGGTCTGACCGAGGTGATGGCCGGACGCATCGATTATTATTTCATTCCGCTCGCGGCGGCGGCCTCCGCGCTCAACTCAGGCAAGCTCAGCATTCTTGCGGTGAGCTCGCTCAAGCGCATCGCGCTATTGCCCGACGTACCGTCGATCGCCGAAGCCGGCTATCCGAATGCCGAGTTCAATTTTTGGGTGGGACTATCGGCGCCGGCCAAGACGCCGCGGGCGGTCATCGACAAGCTGCACGCCGCGACCGAAAAGGCGCTGCAGGATCCGGCGATGGTCGAAAAGCTGGCCAAGCTCGGCGTCGAACCGAACCTGATGGGCGTCGACGCGTTCAATAAATTCTTCAAAGACGATCTGGCGGCGACCGTTCAGCTCGCCAAGGACGCCCATATCGAGCCGGTGGATTAAGCCAGGTATTGTTTCCCGGGCGCAGCGCAGCACGCAGTGGTGCGCTGCAGACCCGGGACCTTCGCATACGCGGAGTTTGTAACGATCCCGGATCAGCGGTGCACCACTTCGTGCTGCACCGCATCCGGGAAACAGGCGTTTATCTATTCAGCAGCGCGATCAGGCTCGACGTGTCCCAGCGCTTGCCGCCCATCGTCTGCACCTGCGAATAGAACTGGTCGATCAGCGCCGAGGTCGGCAGGTGGGCGCCGTTGCGGCGGGCTTCGTCGAGGCAGATGTTGAGGTCCTTGCGCATCCAGTCCACGGCAAAACCGAAATCGAATTTGCCGGCGACCATGGTCTTGTAGCGGTTTTCCATCTGCCACGACTGCGCCGCGCCTTTTGAAATCGTCGCGATCAGCTTTTCGATGTCGAGGCCGGCTTTCATGGCGAAATGCAGGCCTTCGGCGAGGCCTTGGACGAGGCCGGCGATGCAGATCTGGTTGACCATTTTCGCCAATTGACCGGAGCCTGATGCGCCCAACAGATTGCAGGCGCGCGCGTAGGCGGCGATCACTTTCTCGGCCTTGGCGAACGGGCCGTCGTCGCCGCCGCACATCACCGTGAGTACGCCGTTCTCGGCGCCGGCCTGGCCGCCGGATACCGGGGCATCGACGAAATCAAAACCGCGTTGTTTCGCTTCCGTATGAAGCTCGCGCGCGATCGCGGCCGATGCGGTGGTGTGATCGACCACGATCGATCCTTTACCCGTGCCGGCAAAGACGCCGTCCGTGCCGAGCATCACCTGACGCAAGTCGTTATCGTTGCCGACGCAGGCCATGACAAAGTCTTGGCCGGCAGCCGCGGCCTTAGGCGTCGGCGCGCTCTTGCCGCCGTACTGGGCGACCCATTTTTCCGCCTTCGCCGCGGTGCGGTTATAGACCGTGACCTCGTGGCCGCCCTTGGTCTTGAGATGCCCTGCCATCGGGTAACCCATGACGCCGAGCCCGACAAACGCCACCTTTGCCATTGTTCCCTCCAGTAGCCCGGATTGAGCGGAGCGAAATCCGGGAGCGACTTGCCGGTCTCAACGGAGATCCCGGATTTCGCGCTGCTCAATCCGGGCTACAGATCGTTACGGTCTTTGCGCCGCCGAGTGCGCTCGCGTCAACCTCTATGGCGGCAGCCGCAGGCGCTTGACGCGGCGCGCCTGCCAGCCGGGCGGCGCCTCGATCGCCGTGTCATCGGGGACCTCGACGGCAAACTCCGCGGCCGGCCCCAGCACCATCTGCCGGCGCCAGATATTGAGCTTGGGGTATTTTGTACGAAGCGGTTCGAGGGCGGCCTGCCAGGAGATGCCGCGCGGCCGCGTCAACCAGTAGACCGTAGACTGTGCCCCCTGCAGAGCTTCGCCGCCGGCATGGGCGTAAAGTCCGCCCTGGCCTTGCTCCATGTAGGCTGCGACGGCGTCGTGGGACGGCTGCCGCGGACCGGTCACCGCAAAGCCGTTGAGCGGGTCGAGCGCCCAGGAGCCGTCGAGCACACACCAATCCTCATAGCCGGGCTGGTCGTCCAGCCACGGTACCGGCTCGATCTGGAATGACGCCGCAGAGATAAATCCAGGCGGGGGATGGCCGGCCAGATCGCGCTGGAAGCGCACGATCGCCGCTTCATAGGATTTTTGCTCGATCTGCGGATAAGGCCGGTGCCAAAAGATGTAAGCGAGCATCGATCAATCCTCGGGGCGCGCTGAGAAGGTGAATGCATTCCTCCGGACCATGTCAATCGGGATAGGCGTTGACCGGGCCGGTCGAGGGCCTATGTAGACTGTCAACGTGCCTGGAGACTGTCTGCATGGCGACCGTGAAAGACGACGTTTTGGCCGCACTTGGCAAAGTCGCGAGCCCGCAGGGCCAGCCGCTCACCGAGACCGGTACGCTGTCCGACGTCGTCGTCACCGACGGCAAGGTGTTTTTCTCCATCAGCGTCGATGCCGGCGCGGTGAAGGAATGGGAATCCGTCCGCGCCCGCGCCGAAGCCGCGACCCGCGCCGTGCCGGGCGTCAATTCCGTGCTGGTGGCGCTCACCGCCGAGCGCGCCAGCGGCGTGGGCGGTACCGCGCCACAACGGCGCCCGCAAATGCAGCCAGGGGCAGGGCGGCCGCGCGAAGGAACGGCGCCGTCGCCGGCCGGCATTCCCGGCGTCGCCTCGATCATCGCGGTGGCGTCGGGCAAAGGCGGCGTCGGCAAATCGACCACGGCGGTCAATCTGGCGCTCGGCCTGCGCGACCTCGGCCTGAAGGTCGGCATTTTGGACGCCGACATTTACGGGCCGTCGATGCCAAAACTTTTGGCCATCCGCGAGAAGCCGCAGACCATCGGCGGCAACCGTTTGAAACCGATCGAGCGCCACGGCATGCCGGTGATGTCGATCGGCTTTTTGATCGAGGAAGAGACGCCGATGATCTGGCGCGGGCCGATGGTGATGTCGGCGCTGACCCAGATGCTGCGCGAAGTCGAGTGGGGCACGCTCGACGTCATGGTGGTCGACATGCCGCCCGGCACCGGCGACGCCCAGCTCACCATGGCGCAGCAGGTGCCGCTCAAGGGCGCCGTCATCGTCTCCACCCCGCAGGATCTGGCCTTGATCGATGCGCGGCGCGGCATCGCCATGTTCCGCCGGGTCAACGTGCCGGTGCTCGGCATCGTCGAGAACATGAGCACTTTCATCTGCCCGCATTGCGGTGAGCGCTCCGATATTTTCGGCCACGGCGGCGCGCGCGCCGAAGCCGAACGCCTCGGCGTGCCGTTCCTCGGCGAAGTGCCGCTGCATATGGATATTCGCGAGAAGTCGGATTCCGGGCAGCCGGTGGTCGCCACCGTACCGGACGGCCCGCACGCGAAAGCCTATCGCGACATCGCCGCGCGCGTGCGCGACGGCTTGCAGGTCGCAAGCCGCCCGGCGCCGAAGATCGTGATCGAGGCCTAGTCCTGCGCTGATTTTGATGCAGCGACTGTTGCGGAGCTTTGGCAACTTATTGTTCGAGGACCAGCACGTGCTTGTTGTTGTCCATCGACCACGATTTGAATCGCTGAAGAAACGATTGGCCAAGCAATAGGCTTCCGGCAGCGGGTGAAACGCTGCCTTTGACGTTTTCGATCAGCACATCGCCGACCTTCAAAGACCTGATAATGAAAGTCACGGTGGGCGAAATCGAGCCGTCAGCAAGCATGTACTTCTGTTTCCCGGTAATATCGGATTTTTCGATGGTGCCTGCTCGGATCAAGGTGCCGACCACGTCGGCGGGTACCGAGACGTCGGAGGCGCCGCTATCGACGACGAAATTCAGCGTAATAGCGCCGTTTATGAATACAGGTACGACAAAGGCGCCGCCAAGGGGCTTTAATGGAACTTCGATGCGCGCCGCGTTCGATGGGGCTGCAGCGAGAGCTGGATTTGATAGACCGTCTGAGCGGGCTGGATTTGACGATACTTCGGTGTGAGACGAATCCGGCGGTCCTTTAGGGGGAGCGGGACTTGGCGCGGCGCCGGTCAGGCTGATGCCCTTGAGCACAGCGGCCAGCGCCGTCCGCTGGAAGCTGTCGATGGTGACGTCGGTCAGAATCGTTTCCAGGACAATGTAACCGTGCACCGACTTGATCATATTGATCTTCATCAACCGCGATCCGCTCGTGGCGCTGACCCTGCGACTGTAGTAACTATCCGCGGCAACGCCGCCGATGACGCCCTTTTCGTGTTTGTTGAACGGTTCGGCCTTGGCGGCGAAGAAAAGCGTATTGGCCAACTCGTCCGGCGTCTTCGCCAGCGTCACTGCGTTCTCTTCCATGAGCATCAACGATATTGCCGCAAAACCGTCGGGCGCGAATATTTGCATGCTTCCGCCATTGCCTTCTCTGGCGGTCCAGGCATCCGGCACATGAAGCAGGAACGCGACTGGCCCGCGCTCCGGATAGCGCAAATCTTTGGCCGCGGTGGCGGCGACCAAACAGCCGGTGACTGCGGCCAATGCCAGCAGCATTGCCGCCAAGCGGCTGATGGCGCTGATAATGGATTGATCGTGTCGAATGGCACGCCCCCAAGCGCGATGGACGGATTTTGTGCCCTGGCGCCGCGGGAATCAACGGGGTGGCACCGCGCCACGGCTAGGCGCCGCCTGAGCAAGACGGCGGTGGTCGACGGTGATTGTGGTCACGCGCCGCAGTGCTTAACTGATGGGTGGACGTCCGGGGATGGGACGCTCGATACAGGGAATGGCCATGTTCAAACCCAGCCTTCTACTTGCCGCGGCGTTGGTGGCGATGCCGTCGTGGCAGGAAGCTGCCGCCCGTGCGGCGCGACCAGTGCGACCGGCGCCGGCCGCGACGGCTTCCGTCGCGCAATTCGACGGCAATTGGAGTGTTTCGATCATCACCGATTCCGGAAGTTGCGACCGCGGCTACCGCTACGCGCTGCGCATCGCGGACGGCAGAATTTACTACGACAATCCGAGTTTCAACGTGAACGGCGTGGTCAACGCTCGCGGCCAGGTCAGCGTCACGGTAGGGGCCGGCGGCCAAAGCGCGTCCGGCACCGGCCGGCTGTCGCGCGATTATGGCGAAGGCACCTGGAGTGGCCGCTCGGCGAGCGACCAATGTTCGGGCCATTGGGAAGCCGAACGCCGCTAGCCCACCACACCCGCCGCGTCGCGCCGCAGCACTTTCCCCGGCAGCGCCCCGGTATGGGTCGCGTTCTCGACCACCAGCGTGCCGTTGACGATGACGGTGGTGCGCGCGCCTGACGGAAATTGGTGCGGATCGGCGTAAGTCGCGCGATCGACGAAATCTTCCGGATCGAAAATCACCACGTCGGCGCAAAAACCTTCGCGCAACAGGCCGCGGTCCTTGAGTTTCAACGCCCGCGCCGTGGCGCCGGTCATTTTTTGGATAGCAAGCGGCAGCGGCAGGACGTTCTCGTCGCGCACGTAGCGCGACAGGATGCGCGGGAAGGTGCCGTAGAAGCGCGGATGCGGCATGCCCTTGCCCACGGTGCCATAGGGCGCGACGCAATTGCCGTCGGAGCCAACCAAGGCGAGCGGCGAGGCGACGATGGTGCGGATGTCGGCTTCCGCAATCGACGTCACCAGCACGCGGGTCGCGCCTTGGTCGTCGGCGAGATAATCGCACAATGTGTCGATCGGGTCGGCGCCGCGCTCGGCGGCGAGCGACGCAATGGTGCGGCCGGAAAATTGCGGCAAGTGCGGCGAGATCGAGATCTGCACGCAATCCCACGACGGAATGCGGCCCCAATTGTTCAATCCGTCGCGGGCGATGTCGGCGCGGATTTTTTGCCGCGTTTCGGGCATGGCAAGCCGCGCGATCATCGCCTCGACACCGCCGGCCTGCACCCATGGCGGCAAGATGTTCTTCAGCGGGTTCGAGCCCGCGGCATAAGGATAGGAATCGCAATCGATGTCGACGCCGCGCGCCTTGGCGTCGGCGATCATGGCCAGCGCCTGCGCCGCCTTGCCCCAATTGTCCATGCCGGAGCATTTGAAATGCACGATCTCGACATGTACGCCGCATTGCTCGCCGACTTCGATCGCTTCCGCTACCGCCTCGATCACTTTGTTGGACTCATCGCGCAGGTGGGTGAAATAGCCGGCATTGTGGCGGCTGAGCACACGGCCGAACGCGATCATTTCGGCGGGTTCTGCGTAAGAGCCGGGTGGCGTGAACAGTCCCGACGATAGGCCGAGCGCGCCGGCAGCGAGCGCGTCTTCGAGCAGCGCGATCATCTGCTCGAGCTCGGCCGCGCTCGGTGCCCGCTCCGCCATGCCCATCACCATCAGGCGCAGCGTGTTGTGGCCGACCAGCATGCCGGCATTCACGGCGGTCGGCGGAAAAGTTCGTAGATAATCCGGGAAGCTTAATTCGCGAAACGGCAGCCACGGCGCGCTCGGGCTGAGATAATCTTTCAGCAGCTCGACCTTGCCGGGCAGCGCCGGCGCGACCGAAAAGCCGCAATGGCCGATGATCTCGGTGGTGACGCCCTGGCGCACCTTGCTTTCGGCCTTCGGATTGATCGGCAGGGTGAAATCCGAATGCGTCTTGATGTCGATAAAGCCCGGCGCGACCGCGAGGTTTTGGGCATCGATGATTTTTCGCGCGCCATCGGTGATGCGCGGCCCAATTGCGGCGATGCGGCCGTCGGTGATGGCGAGATCGCCGTTGGCGCCGGGATTGCCGGCGCCGTCGTACAAAATTCCGCCGCGGATCAGGATGTCGTGCGTCATGCTTTACCTCCCCTTGCAGGGGGGAGGACGCCGCGCGAAGCGCGGCGGGTGGGGGCAATGCCTCGCACACCTGCGGCCCCACCCGGCCGCTTCGCGGCCAACCCTCCCCCTGCAGGGGAGGGTGTGGTCACGGCTTCATGCACAGCGCCAACGCCGGTCCGGTCGCGCTCGAGCAGGTGGCGGCTTCGATGTCGGCGTTCCTGGTGATGGCGATGGCGCCGCCGGGGCAAGTCACCGAGATCAGTTTCTCGCCCGGGCTGCAGCTGAGGTCGCAGTTGCCGCCCTGGCCGCAGCCTTCCTGGCGCAGCGCGTGCAGGCCGCTCGAGCCGGGGGCGCCGGGGGGACCTGAAGGACCGATCGGCCCGGTCTCGCCCTTGACGCCTTGCGGCCCCTGCGGCCCGGCATCGCCTTTCGGCCCGGGTGGACCTTGCGAGCCTTCGAAACACCCGGCGAGCGTGAACGCCGCAAGGAGAGCGACAATTGTCAGTGATACGCGCATGGAAATTCCTTAAAGCCGATGACCGGCGAAAAACGTTTCATTGCGGCATGGCGGAGTCAATCGAATGTCCGGTTAAAAACATTTTGCGCCATCGGAGGAGCGGCCTTCCAATATTTGTCTGATCCGCGCAGCGTTCGGCTACGGCATTCAAGAGTGCCGCTTACGATGTCTGATCGGCGCCACCGAAACCGGCGGCACGAAGCTCGGATTGATGTTGCAGAAGCCGCGATTGCCGGTGATCACATGGGGCACGCATTCCTCGACGGTGCGAAATTCGCAATCCCACACCACGTCGCCGGCGCCGAGATTTTGCACCGCGCACCACGGCGCATTGCCGACGGTGCCGGCGTGAG
Organism: uncultured Alphaproteobacteria bacterium; assembly: GCA_963756245.1. Taxonomy (GTDB): domain Bacteria; phylum Pseudomonadota; class Alphaproteobacteria; order Rhizobiales; family Xanthobacteraceae; genus BOG-931. The sequence continues at coordinate 12,105 of CAVWOI010000012.1, read as the reverse complement.
CGGCGCAAGCGCTGAAAGCCAATCCGGCCGCGGCCAATATCAGTGCGCTCTTCATGACGTCAGTTTAGGCCACCGGGAGTCCCATGCAACACGTCGCCGCCCATCGGAACGGTTGCGCGTTTTGCCCTGCACGCATAAGCTGCACGCGTCATGCGCGTGCGAATCTGGATATCGCTGTTTCTGGCCGTCTGGTGCGCCGGCTGCTCCGCCGCGCAGCCGCCGGCCCAGCTGGTCAATGCCGTGGCGCCCGGCCAGGCCAAGATCACCATCACGCGCGACCCGTTGCCGCCGGGCCCGCCGGCCATGGTCGACAGCATCGACGGCCCTCATCCCGCTGAAGCCCCGCCGGCCCTGATCGACATCAACGAAACTCACATCGGCAATCTCGCCCCAGGGCAAACCTATGTCGGCGGGGTGGCGCCCGGCCCCACCGCCATAACCGTCACCGGCATGATGGACGTCGGCAATTACGTACTTCGCTTCGATGCCGTGGCCGGTAAGACCTATGCATTCCAGCTGTCGCCGCGCACCGATATATCGCGCCCCCTGGCCCGGGCGGCGTTGGGATTGACGGGAGCTGTAATGGAGGCCGCCGTGATGGGTGAAAGGGGCGGCCCTTTCAAGATCACGCAAATCTCGCCGTAAGACGTAGTCTGCGACATCCCGAAAGGCCATTCCCGGATCTCGCTGCCGTTGATCCGGGGGTCGGAATGAGGGAGGCCGCGTATTGAGGCGGCCTCCGATCGATCAATGTCGACCGCCGTTATCGCAGCGGTGCGTGCAATTGCTCAGGCACATGCTGCTTTTTCCCGAGCAGCTTTCGGCGCAGTGTTGTTTGCAGATGGCGGGATCGAAAGCCAACGCCGGAACCGACCAAACAACGAAACTCAGTAATGCAACTGCCGAAACGAGCTTGGACATCGTTGCCTCCCTATGACGAATGAACGGCTCATTGTACGACAATTCTTTGGCCACCGCTACCGGCTGTAGCGGTGGCCAAAAGGGATATTGTGGATTTCAAAAGGGACCGGCCGCCCCCGGCAAAAGGGGCCAGCGGGCAGGTTGCGGGGAACTGCGAGAAACCGGATTCTCCAGCAACGCCTGCGGCGCGATTGCGGCGTTGGGCGCTAAAAGTGAGGACGCCAACTGAGGCGGCCTGAAGCACATTGACGACCCAAGCTTCGGCGTGCCCGCATTTCGGACACGCATAGGTGCGGTCTTCTATCTCATCAAAACCCTTGAATGGCGCTGTCCGCGCCAACTCCATCTGCATCGAAAATTTCGGGCAGGTTGCATGCTGACGTACCCGGCATTGCAGCTCCCTATCTCAGGCCGAGCGTTACCGAACTCTCAGTCGCCGACGCCAGACCGGAGGTTGCTGTAGGCAATATAGTATAGGTGGGATTGTTTTAAGCGCAGAGTCGAGTGTCAAAAGACGTGGCGCGGCAAAACGAAGACTCTCCGTATTTTCACTGACTGTGGCTCTGCCACTACATCTGACACGCATCCGAGGTGTTAGCTTTCGCAGCGAATGGCGACGGACAAGAACGGGGGTTGGTCATGTACAAGTTGGTAATGTCAGTTGGTGCGCTCGCGGCGTTGATCAATACGCCGACCTTTGCGGCAGACATGCCGCTCAAGGCTCCCCCTGCGGTGCCCGCGGTGATCGCTCAAACATGGACCGGCTTCTACATCGGCGGCGAGCTTGGCTATCGCAGCGATCATACGGACTGGAACACCACGAGCCTCGAGAGTGCTCCGATCCCGCCGCTTGCTCCGGGTCCGGGCAATATCGTCTCATTCAATCCGAATGGTTTCCGTGGCGGCCTCTACCTCGGTTACAACTGGCAAGTCTCGTCAATGTGGGTTGTCGGCCTGGAAGGCGACTGGACGGGGGGAAACAGGACAGCCTCCCAAGTCTCAATTCCGGGCACGGTCGGCACTGCCGGCTTCGGCGGTTTTCCCACTGGAACGGTCGACGCGGCCGGCGTGCGCGACAAGTGGGATGCGGGCATCCGCGCTCGCCTCGGCGCACTAGTTGCGCCGGACGTGCTGCTGTTCGGAACGGCCGGCATTTCCTGGCTCGGTCAGGAAGCGTTTGCGAGCTGCGGCGCGGTTGGGTTCCCGTTTAGCTGGTGCGGCAACGCAGCCAACATCGGAGCGACGCAGACTGTCAGCCACACCTCGGCCGGCTCCGAGCTTGGCGCCGGTGCCGAGTGGAAGGTGGCCGCCAAGTGGCTGCTTCGCGCCGAATACCGCCATGTTTGGTACAAGAGCTGGAGCACGTCCTTCTTCACCGGTGGTTTGATTCCCGGGCTCGATACGGTCAACGCGACCTTTAGCTCGCAACATACCGATACGGCCCTCCTGGGCGTGGCCTACAAGCTGAACTGACTTCCCGTTGCTGTCGCCGAAAGCCCCGGGAATACCCGGGGCTTTTGCTTTGTGGCCGGCGCTGAAGCGCGCTGTGCATGAGCGTCAAGCGCCTGCGCGCAATGTCAGATTGATTGTTGATCCGACAGTAGCGGTCAGTATCAACCAGCATGCCGGAGAGTGCGAAGGTGGGGATGGCGTTTGGAGCACACAGTAAGTTCATCATTTGCGACCCCCCTTCGATTACCCGGAACTGCCGCCGCCGATCCGGCGCGGTAGGAGTGGGCTTAGGGGCTTGGCAGGAAATGCCGCGTCCAACGGATCGCCGATAGTCCAAACCCGCGAATTTCGATGAGCATGCGCGTTTCAGCCCAATTCTAGGGCTGGTACGTGGCACATGTGGAGCATACCAGTTCCATTTGCCCATCCCCGCGGGGGATATTTTATGCGGGAAAATCGCAGAACATATTGCGAACGGAGAACAGATCATGTACAGTGCTGTCTTAGCATTGCCGGGCAGGGGCCGCTTCGTTGCTGGCCTTCCGAATCCCGGCCATAAGGAGCACGGATCATGAGTGCAGGTGCAGCGGCGCTTCGTCTCGTTGAAGGATCGTCCATGGACAAATCGAAAGCCCTTGATGCGGCGCTCTCCCAGATCGAGCGCAGCTTTGGCAAGGGCTCGATCATGCGGCTCGGCAAAAACGACAAGTCGATGGACATCGACGTTGTCTCCACCGGTTCGCTCGGCCTCGATATCGCGCTCGGCATCGGCGGGCTGCCGCGCGGCCGCGTCGTCGAAATCTATGGGCCCGAATCGTCGGGCAAGACCACGCTGGCGCTGCACTGCCTGGCCGAAGCCCAGAAAAAGGGCGGCATCTGCGCTTTCATCGATGCCGAACATGCGCTCGATCCGATCTATGCGCGAAAACTCGGCGTCAATGTCGACGATCTTCTGATCTCGCAGCCCGACGCCGGCGAGCAGGCGCTTGAAATCGCCGACACTTTGGTGCGCTCAGGCGCGGTCGACGTGCTGGTCATCGATTCGGTGGCGGCTTTGGTGCCCCGCGCCGAACTCGAAGGCGAGATGGGTGACAGCCAGCCCGGGCTGCAAGCCCGCTTGATGAGCCAGGCGCTGCGGAAACTCACCGCCTCGATCAACCGCTCCAATACGATGGTGATCTTCATCAACCAGATCCGCATGAAGATCGGCGTCATGTACGGTTCACCGGAAACCACCACCGGCGGCCACGCGCTGAAATTCTACGCGTCCGTCCGCCTCGACATCCGCCGCATCGGCGCCATCAAGGAGCGCGACGAGGTGGTCGGCAACCAGACCCGCGTCAAGGTGGTCAAAAACAAGCTGGCGCCGCCGTTCAAGCAGGTCGAGTTCGACATCATGTACGGCGAGGGTGTCTCCAAGAACGGCGAATTGATCGATCTCGGCGTCAAGGCCGGCGTCGTGGAAAAATCCGGCTCCTGGTTCTCCTATGACAGCCAGCGCATCGGCCAGGGCCGCGAGAATGCCAAAAGCTTCCTCAAGGCCAATCCCGACATCGCGGAAAAAATCGAAACGGCGATCCGGCAGAATTCCGGCGTCATCGCCGAAAAGATTCTGGCCGGCGAGCAGGGCGAGGCCGCCGATGACGACGACGCGGCGGAAGGCTAGAAGCGCAAGCTTTGCTCTGGCGTTCGCCCAAGCCGGCATTCTGTTGAATCCGCATAGTCCCGTCCTCCATGCGAGGACGGGCAGGGACGGGGGTCGCGGTACTGCGTAGGCTATATTGTAGTGCGTAAGCTTTCTGGCCCCCGCTCCTAACTTTTTCCCCAAATCTCCTAACGCCAACGCGATACTTCTTGGTCTGTCATGCTCCGCGAAAGCGGAGCATCCAGTAAACGCCTACCTACGGGGATTACTGGATCATCCGCTTGCGCGGATGATGACAGGGCGCGGATGATGACAGGGCGCGGATGATGACAGGGGAATGGGTTGGGCTTGCAAAAACAAATCCCGGGCGCGGCCGCGCCCGGGATTTGCATTGTCAGACGGCCGATGGACGGAAAATCTAGGACGAGCGGCGTTCCGCGGTCCAGGTGCCCGAGCAGTCGCCGCCGCTCCAGGAGCCTTCGCCGAGATTGCCGGAGAGCCGGCCGGTGCCGTTGGCGTTCTTGCCGGCGGCGCTGACCATCACGGTGATGGCGCCGGTCGGCATGACCTTGCCGGCGATGTTCACGGCGACGTCGCCGGCATTGGCCAGCACGCCGTTGGAAATGCGGATCGGATAGCGATAGCCGCGGTCGCAGGTGCCTTTCTCGGTGACGATCGACACGCTCCACAGGCCATCATATCCCGGCACAGCGTAGGAGCTGGTGGTGGCGACGGTGGCGCAGCCGGCCACGAGTGCGAAAATTGCGCCCCGGCCGAAAGTCTTGAAGTTGGTCATAGCAGCCATCCCTGTTCTGTCTATAACGCGGTAAGCCCGCTTTTACTGGCGATCGTGAAGCGATGAGGCACGCAAGCTTGGTTCTTACCCCGCATCCCCTTTGTCGCTGCGACACGCAAACACGTTCTAACGAACAAAGGTTCCAATCGAGTTGATACGCATCACAAAAATGCTTTAATGCCGGCCCCAAATGGCGCGCGGCCGTAAAAACTATATATATTACATATAGATACGGGATTCAGTTTGTTTTAAAGCTTAAGCCAAATTTGCGGCAGACGGCACTTTTGCTGCTGATCAGGGGCCGGCCAAAGCAGCGGGAGCGGCGGCTATTGCGCCCCCACCGGGGCCGGTTGGGCCGCAGACGGCTCGTCGGCCGAAACCAGGCGATAGCCGACGCCAAGCTCGGTGAGCAGAATGCGTGGCTGGGTCGGATCGGCCTCGATCTTGCGCCGCAGCTTGCGCACGAAAATGCGCAGATAATGGGTGTCGTCGATGTGATCGTTGCCCCAGACCTCGCGCAGCAGGAACTGGTGGGTGACCACGTTGCCGGAGTGCTGGGCGAGAATCTGTAAGAGGCGGTATTCCTTCGGGGTGAGCGTGACGCGCCGGTCGTTGATGAACACGGCGCGGGCGGCGAAATCGATCGCCAGCGGGCCGAATTTCATCACCGGCTCGCCGCGCGAGGCGCGCAGCTGGCGCCGCATCGCCGAATGCGCCCGCGCCAACAGCTCGGCCATGCCGAACGGCTTGACCACATAGTCGTCGGCGCCGGCCTCCAAGAGCCGCACTTTCTCGCTTTCGCCGCCGCGCACCGACAGCACGATCAGCGGCACGCTCGACCATGACCGCAGCCGCTCCAGCACGTCGGCGCCGTCCATGTCCGGCAGGCCGAGATCGAGGATCACCAGATCGGACGGCTGCAGCGTCGCCGCGCGCAGCGCTTCGGCGCCGGTCTCGGCCTCATGCACCATGAAGCCGTCGAGTTCGAAACCGGTGCGCAGGAAGCGGCGGATCTGGACCTCGTCGTCGACGACGAGGACGGAAGCGGGCGTTTCACTCATCGATAGTGGTCTCCAATGGTTCGGCCTCGGGCGACATCGGCAAATGGATGGTGACCGTGGTGCCGCGGTCGGCGCCGTCGCTTTCGACCTCGACCTTGCCGCCGTTGGCGGTGACGAAGGCGTTGGCGATCCACAAGCCAAGACCCGAGCCGGACGTGGTCACCTTGTGGCGCGGCCCACGGAAGAAGCGGCCGCCGACCTGGCGCCTTTCCTCGGACGTCAGCCCCGAGCCGGCATCGTGCACCGAGAGCATCACGGTCTGGCCGTTGGGATGGGCGGCGACGCGGATCGGCGAGCCGGCCGGCGAATATTTGGCGGCATTGTCGATGATCTGCACCAGCGCCTGCTCGACCTGCGCCGGATCGACATGGACGATGGGCAGGTTGGAATGAAGATCGAAGGTCACCGGATAGCCGCTCAGGCGCCGGCGGCGGTGCTCGAACGCGGCATTGACGATGTCGACCGGCTCGACCCATTGCAATTTCGGCCGCACCTGCTGGCGGGTGATGGTGGTGGCATCGAGCAGGTTCTGGATGTCGATATTGAGCCGTTCAGCTTCGTCGCGCACCACGGCGGCCAAAGCCTGCAGCCGCGGGTCGCCGGCCAATGCCGGCGCGTTGTGCAGGATGGTGGCGGCGCCGAGGATCGAGGCCAGCGGCGTGCGCAATTCGTGTGACACCGAGCCGATCAGCGCTTCGCGCAACAGCTCGGTCTCCGAGCGCATCTTGGCCTCGTTCAGCGCGCGCGCGACGTCGAGTCGCTCCAGCGTTGCCGCGGCGTCGGCCAGCGCGTCGTCGATGCGCTGGCGCATGTCGGCAAGCGGCTGGCCCGAGACATTGCCGAGATCGACGGCGACCAGGCCGAAATCGGGCGTCTTCGGCGAGACGCGGCGAATGAGCCAGATATTGCCCTTGCCGTCGTCGACGGTGCGCTCAAGGCCTTCGTCGTGCTCGACCCGGGTCACCGCGGCGCGCACCGTATCCGGCACGTCGCCGGCGGTGCCGGCGTCGGCGGCGCCGAGCAGCACCACCTTGCGCTGCACCAGATGGGCGAGATGATCTTGGATGGCGACGAAAATCTCCGCCGCGCTGGGCGCCATGGCAAGCCGGCGCGAGAACGCGTAGAGATCGCTCATCTCGCGTTCGCGCTTTCTGGCAATGATGATGTGTTGCTTGGCCTGGCTGGACAGGTGCGAGACCACCACGGCGACGACCATGAACAGCAAAAGATTGAGCGCTTCCTGGGGCGAGGCGACCTGGAAACTGTAGAGCTGTGCGAAATAGACATAGCCCGAGAGCAGCACACCGGCGATGGCGGCCACCAGCGCCGGAATGACGCCAAAACGGTAGCCGGCCAGCATCACCGGCACGAGATAGAGCACCGCGCCGCGCAGGATGCCGATATAGTGGCGCAGAAACAGACCAAGCACGGTCGTCGCCGCGACGTACAAAAGGGCAATAACTATGCCGCGCATTTCGCGCCGCAGCGTCGCCACCATGAGATTTATTCGCACCCTGAAGCGTCGTCCAAAAACGTCTGAGTCTACCCTTGGCCGGACAATAGGCCGCTGCCGCCTTGGCAGCCATCGTTTTCCGGTATCAACGCCCCGCGCAGCACGCAAAGGCGTACAATTTTTCGTAATCGGCCCCGCCGCAATCGTTAATGGCAGGCCGCGTCGCGTCGGAAATTTATAGAGAATTTATAATCGCGGTTTCAGTGCAAGCGACTACGGCGCTATTTGCTGCGCACCACCTGGGCATAGTCGGGGGCGTCCTTGAGGAAGCCGCGGTCGAGCATCCAATCGACCTTTTCCTGGAACTCCTCGGCGCGATAGGTCTTGACGCCGACCAGTTCCGGCATCAGGCCGTTGGCGCGCTGCTCAGGCGTCAAATCGCGCAACACCTCCTGGCGCGAGCGGTCTTCGTTCTCGCGCAGCCAGGCGATGGCGCGGTTGAGCGCGCGGCGCAGTTTTGCCGCGGTCTCCTCGTCGACGTCGTTGCCGGCGACGATGCCGCCGCGCCAGCGCAGGTCGGCGATCTTGCGGGCGCCGGCGGCGAGCGCGCGGCTCACCAGCGGCTCCATCAGGGCGGCGGCCTCGGTGGTGCCGTCAAGCAGCGCTTCGAGCCGGTCGTTGGCATGCACCAGCGTGATCGCGTCGAACGGCACGCCGGCGGCTTCCAGCACTTCGATCGCGGCATAGAACGTGCCGGCATGCCAGGTCACCGCGATCGGCACGTTGCGCAATTCCGCCAGCGACTGAATTTTCGAATCCTTTCGCACCATCAGCGCGCCGGTGCGCACCGTGGTGTCCAGCCCGATGATCTTGCCGCCGCCGAGCGCCTGCACCCGCTCGATCGCGCCCCACTCGCACACCGGATAGACTTCGAGCGCGCCCTTTTGCAGCTGCGATTCCTTCCAGCGCTGAGAAAAATCCTCGACCCGGCCCGCGGCGCCCTTGGGATTGTCCTCGTGATATTCGACGTTCAACCCCTCGGCGGCAAAAAAACCCTGCTCGACGGCGACCCGCCAGGGCCGGTCATGGGCGTTGCTGTCGCTTTGCAGACGGATGGTCTTGGTCATCGGGTCCTCTTCATTGCAAGGCCTCTCAATCGCGGTCGGTTTGCGGCGGCTCGTCGTAGCCGTGGCGGCTCGAGTAGAACACCAGCGCCATCAGCCCGCACCCGACCACGACCGAAAATACGATGCCGAGCGTCATGGCGATATAGCCGGCCGGCGGCATCGGCGTCCCGTCGAGCGAAATCCAGGTGCGCGCCGCAAACCACATCGCCGCGCCCAGTATGGCGAACAGCGGCGCGGCGATCGCGACGATACTCAGAATGCTCAGCTTGGCGTTCGGTGTTGCCATGTTCAACTTAACCCTGGCGCCAACATATGCCTTGGCGTGCCGAACGCCAATCGGGGCAAAACTTCGCCACACCTCGATTTACGCCATCGCGGCCTTGAGGTTGGCGTCGACCTTGTCGAGGAAGCCGCCGGTCGACAGCCATTTCTGATCGGGACCGACGAGCAGCGCGAGGTCCTTGGTCATGAAACCGGATTCGACGGTGCCGACGGTGACCTTTTCCAGGGTGGCGGCGAATTTCGCCAGTTCCGGATTGTTGTCGAGCTTGGCGCGGTGGGCGAGCCCGCGGGTCCAGGCAAAAATCGAGGCGATGGAATTGGTCGAGGTTTCGCGGCCCTTCTGGTACTCGCGATAATGCCGCGTCACCGTGCCGTGGGCGGCCTCGGCCTCGACCACTTTTCCATCCGGGGAAGTGAGCACCGACGTCATCAGGCCGAGCGAGCCGTAGCCCTGCGCCACCGTATCGGATTGCACGTCACCGTCGTAATTCTTGCACGCCCACACATAGCCGCCCGACCATTTCAGCGAAGACGCTACCATGTCGTCGATCAGGCGGTGCTCGTAGGTGATCTTCTTCTCGGCGAATTTTTCTTTGAACTCGTTCTCGAAGGTCTCCTGGAAGATGTCCTTGAAGCGGCCGTCATAGACTTTGACGATGGTGTTCTTGGTCGACAGATAGAGCGGATAGCCGCGGTTATAGGCGTAATTCATCGAGGCGCGGGCGAAGTCACGGATCGAGTTGTCGAGATTGTACATCGCCATGGCGACGCCGCCGCCGGGGAACTGGAATACCTCGCGCTTGATCTCCGCCCCGTCGTCGCCGACGAAGGTCAGGTAAAGCTTGCCCTTGCCCGGCACCTTGAAGTCGGTGGCGCGGTATTGGTCGCCGTAAGCGTGGCGGCCGATGATGATCGGCTTGGTCCAGCCCGGCACCAGCCGCGGCACGTTCTTGCACAGGATCGGCTCGCGGAAAATGACGCCGCCCAAAATGTTGCGGATGGTGCCGTTCGGCGAACGGTACATCTCGTGCAGATTGAATTCTTTCACCCGGGCCTCGTCCGGCGTGATGGTGGCGCATTTCACCGCGACCCCGACCTTCTTGGTCGCTTCCGCGGCATCGATGGTGATCTGATCGCGGGTCTCGTCGCGCTTGCGGATGCCGAGGTCGAAATACATCAGGTCGATGTCGAGATAGGGATGAATGAGCTTGTTCTTGATCTCCTGCCAGATGATCCGGGTCATCTCGTCGCCGTCCATCTCGACGACAGGATTGGTGACCTTGATTTTCGCCATAAAACTTCGATCCCGTTGCGGCGCGGTGGGTTGCGTCAGAGCGCGGCGAGCGCGGCATTCAGCGTGGCGCTCGGCCGCATCGCGGCCGCTGTTTTGGCGGGATCGGGCAAATAGTAGCCGCCGATGTCGACCGGATGGCCTTGCGCGCCGATCAGTTCGCCGTTGATCTTAGCTTCGCTCTTGGCGAGCGTCTCGGCCAGCGGTTTGAAGCGGGCTTGCAGTTCCGCGTCCTTGGTCTGTGCAGCCAGCGCCTGAGCCCAGTACAAAGCGAGGTAGAAATGGCTGCCGCGATTGTCGAGTTCGCCGACCTTGCGCGCAGGAGAGCGGTTGAACGCGAGGATCTTGCCGATGGCGGTGTCGAGCGTCTCGGCGAGAACCTGCGCCCTGCCGTTCTTGTAGGTCTGCGCCAGATGTTCGAGCGACGCGCCCAGCGCCAAAAATTCGCCGAGCGAATCCCAGCGCAGATAACCCTCTTCCTGGAACTGCTCCACGTGCTTGGGCGCCGAGCCGCCGGCACCGGTCTCGAAAAGACCGCCGCCCGCCAACAGCGGAACGATCGACAGCATCTTGGCCGAGGTGCCGAGCTCCATGATCGGAAACAGGTCGGTCAGATAATCGCGCAGCACGTTGCCGGTGACCGAGATCGTGTCCTGACCCTTGCGGATGCGCTCGAGCGAAAACTTGATCGCTTCGACCGGCGGCAGAATACGGATGTCGAGCCCCGCGGTGTCCTGATCCTTCAGATATTTCTCGACCTTGGCGATGACTTGCGCGTCATGCGCGCGCTTTGAGTCAAGCCAGAACACTGCAGGCGTGTTGGTGAGGCGCGCGCGGCGCACGCCGAGCTTGACCCAGTCCTGGATCGGCGCATCCTTGAGCTCGCACATGCGGAAGATGTCGCCAGTCTCGACCGGACGCTCCAGCAGCACCTTGCCGTCATCGGCGACGACGCGGACCGTTCCGCCCGCGGGAACTTCGAACGTCTTGTCGTGCGAGCCGTATTCCTCGGCTTGCTGCGCCATCAACCCGACGTTGGGAACCGAGCCCATGGTCTTGGGGTCGAACGCGCCGTGGGCCTTACAGTCCTCGATGGCCGCCTGATACATCCTGGCGTAGCTGCGGTCCGGGATCGCGGCGATGACGTCGTGCAGCTTGCCGTCGGCGCCCCACATGCGGCCGGATTCACGGATCATCGCCGGCATCGAAGCGTCGATGATCACATCGCTGGGCACGTCGAGGCCAGTGATCCCCTTGTCGGAGTTGACCATGGCGAGGCCCGGCCGTTTCGCGTACTCGGCCTTGATGTCGGCCTTGATCGCTGCTTTTTCGGCTTCCGGCAGCGTCTCGATCTTCGTCAAGAGATCGCCGAAGCCGTTATTGAGATTGACGCCGAGACGCTTCAGCGTGGCGGCGTGCTTTTCGATCACATCGGCGAAGAACACGGACACGGCATGGCCGAACACGATCGGATCGGCGATCTTCATCATGGTCGCCTTCACCTGCAGTGAGAACAGCACGCCTTCCTTCTTTGCGGCTTCGATCTCATCGGCAAAGAAGGCGCGCAGCGCCTTGCGGCTCATCACCGCGGCGTCGATGATCTCGCCGGCCGCAAGCGGCGTCTTCGCCTTCAGCACCGTGACGGCGCCGTCGGCGCCGACCAGCTCGATGCGGGCGTTGGTCGCCGACGCGACGGTGGTCGCGATTTCCGAGCCGTAGTAATCGCCGCCCGACATGTATGCGACATGCGATTTGGAGCTGGGACTCCAGGCGCCCATCTTGTGCGGATTGTCGCGGGCGTATTGCTTGACCGCGCCGGCGGCGCGGCGGTCGGAATTGCCCTCGCGCAAGACCGGGTTGACGACGCTGCCGAACACCTTGCCGTAGCGAGACTTGATGTCCTTCTCGGCTTGCGTCGTCGGATTGTCCGGATAGTCCGGAACGCCGTAGCCCTTGCCTTGCAGTTCCTTGATCGCGGCCTTGAGCTGCGGGATCGAGGCGGAGATGTTGGGCAGCTTGATGATGTTGGCCTCGGGCCGCAACGTAAGCTCGCCGAGTTCGGTGAGTTCGTCGTTGA
>CAVWOI010000011.1:0-25279 GCA_963756245.1 uncultured Alphaproteobacteria bacterium | reverse complement strand
CAGCCGCGCTTTTGTGGGTGGAACCGCTCCTCGATTGGCAGGCATCCGCCCGTGCGAGTCTTGAGTAGCCGGCAAGTCTTGAGCCAGCAAGTCTTGAGCCAGCAAGTCATGAGGCGGGATGAGACGTCTGCGCGTCGACGCTCGAACGTTTGGTTCGCGAATCCCACATTTCCTTTTGCGACTTGATGAATTCCTTATAGTCCGGCGGATTGAAATCGAGCAGCGTGCCGCCGGACTCGAAGTGCTGGATGAACGCCTTGCCGATGGCGTAGGTGGCGCCGGCGGACAGCACCGGCATCACGAAGGCCGACGCCACCATGCCGAGCAGCGGCACGCTTTTGAGCGCACTCGCGGCACCCATGCCGCTGGTCACCGGAATCATGGTGCCGGCGAGGCTTGCGATCAGCGCCTTGCCGCGGTTTTCGGAGAACTGGACGTCATAGATTTGCGAGACGCGACGTAGCATCTGCACCTGCAGTCCGCCGACGGCGAGCACGTCGACGAAGGGCAGCGGTATCAAGCCGGCGACGCCGGACCATACCGAGAAGCGGTCGACCAGTTTCGCAGCCGTCTCATGGCGCGGCTCGGGCGTCTCCGCCGTGGCTTGGCCGGTCTCGGGACTTTCTGTCGATTGCTGTGACATAGCAGATCCTCTCTCGCCAGTTCCGCTCGTGCCCGCCACTCTGTCGAGCCGATTGCAATTGAATTATGCGCTTGTCCGACGACGGATAATCGACGCTATCACGGCGGTTGGCCGGTGCCAAGCGCTTGCAATAGCTGTGAGTTTAGCCGCACTTACGTATCGATGCATGGCCGCATTATCGCTTAAGAGCGCGATCCCACTTTGGCCGCTTTGTCGGCATCCCACCACCATACGGATGGGAACGCGTCGACGCCGTATTTCGGCATCGGATCGGGATGGCCGAAGCGATCCCAGCGCGCGGTGCGCCGCTTGCTGTAGTTCCACTGCGGCACGACATAATGGTTCCACAACAGGACGCGGTCGAGCGCGCGCGCGGCGGTAACCAGGTCGGCGCGGTTCTTTGCCGATACGACGCGGTCGATCATGGCATCGACCGCCGGATCCTTGATGCCGCCGATATTTTCCGAGCCGGGCTGGTCGGCTGCCGCCGAGTTCCAATCGTCGCGCAGCTCGTTGCCGGGCAATAGCGTATTTCCCCACGCATAAATGATGATGTCGAAATCCCAGGTGCGCAGCCGGTTCTCGTACTGCGCCTCGTCGACGGTGCGCACCGTGACCTCGATGCCGAGGCGCTCCAGCGAAGGCTTGTAGAACAAGAACACGCGCTCGAAGAGCGGGACGTTGCTCAAAAGCTCGACGGTGAAAGGCTCGCCGGTCTTGATGTCAGTGAGCACTTGATCGCGGATCTCGTAGCCTGCCGCCTTGAGCAGGCGGAGCGCCTCGCGCAGATTGTCCCTGACCTCGCCCGGATTTGCGCTGACCGGATTGGCGTAGGCCTTCCTGAACACCTCGGGCGGAATTTTGTCGCGAAACGGCTCGAGCAGCTCGACCTCCGCGGCCGAGGGCAGGCCGTTGGCCGCCAGATCGGTGCCCTCGAAAAAGCTCGAGGTGCGCTTGTATTGGCCGAAGAAAATCTCCTTGTTCATGCTCTCGAAATCGAACGCATAATTGAAAGCGAGCCGCAGCCGCGGATCCTGAAATTTCGGCCGCCGCAGGTTGAAAGTGAAGGCCTGCATCATGGCGACATTGTTGATGGGAAATTCCTCGAGAATGACCCGCTTGTCGGCGACCGCGGGGAAATCGTAGGCCGTGGCCCAATTCTTGGCGCTGTTCTCGATGCGCCAGTCCACAGTGCCGGCCTTGAATGCCTCGATGGCGATGGTGGCGTCGCGGAAATAGTCGAAGCGCAGCTCGTCGAAATTGTAGCTGCCGAGATTGACGTTGAGCGCGCTCGCCCAATAGTCCGGCACGCGTTCGTAGACCATGTTGCGCCCGGGCTGGAATTCCTTGATGCGATAGGGGCCGGAGCCGAGCGGCGGCTCGAGCGTGGTCGAGCCGATGTCGCGGGCCTTGCCGTCCTTGTCGGTGCCCTCCCACCAGGCTTTGGGAAAAACCGTGAGCTGCCCGATGATCTGCGGCAGGGTGCGATGGCCGGGGCCGTCGAAGGTGAAGGTGACCTCGCGGTCGCCGGTTTTTTCCGCCTTCACCACCTGGTGGTAGTTGGACATCGCCTGCGGATTCGATTTCTTGAGCGCGGTGAACGAGAAAATGACGTCGTCAGGCGTGACCGGCGTGCCGTCGTGCCATTTCGCTTCCGGCCGCAGCCGAAAGGACACCGAGGAAAAATCGCTCGGATAGCTCAATGCGTCGGCCAAGAGGCCGTACCCTGCCGAGACTTCGTCTTGGGCCTGCGCCAACAGCGTGTCGTAAAGGAGCTCGGTGCCCTGCACCAGAGCGCCTTTGACCATGCCGACGACGGGATTGAAATTGTCGAACGTGCCGAGCGCGATCTGCCGCGCCGAGCCGCCTTTGGGCGCTTTGGCGTTGACATAGTCGAACCGCGCAAAGCCGGCCGGATATTTCAGGTCGCCAAACGGCGAAGCGCCGTGCCGCCAGACCCGACCCGCGGCTTCCGCAACCGCGCGCGTTGTCCATGCCGGCAGCGGTAACTGGCGCGCGACGAGTGCGAGCGCTGCGGATGTGAGCAGAGATCGGCAATTCACTGGACGCTCCCCAACAAGGATTTATTTGGCAACGGGCTCAAAAGCCGTCTCCGCTCCGTCGTCGTATCGATGCAGCGTGCACGATTTTGCCGGTAAGACGCAAGTCTTTCGGCGCACGCGGCAAGGCCCGCGGTAGTGGATCAAAGAGGACGTGTCGGCGGCCACTTTGGCATGATTTCGTGACGGTCTTGCCATGCCCAAAGCGATCCCATAGAACGCTCCAGGCGCGGATTGTTGCGGGGGCAGGCGATGCAACCGACGAAATCAGACGATGCCGCAAAGCGGCGCCCGTGGCAGCCTCCGGCACTGACCGTGCTGGCGATCGGTCGCGAAACAAGATCGTCCCATCGCAACGCAACGCAATCGTCCGGTTCCAGCCCAACAGAGCCGCAACCGCCGGCCGCGCCGGCGACCAAACTCGGGTTTTCCCTGGAGTGGGCGTTTCCGCTGTCCTCTCGCTTCGAAAGATAGATTCAGATCCACGTAGCAGTGGAGCCTGACGGCTTTGAACGTCACAATTCACAGCGTTCTGAACCACGCGACGATGAGCGACGCGCAATGACGCCGCGGACGATGCGACGCGTTTATTGGCGCGAGGCGGCCGTCATGCTTGTCCTGGCGCGGCTCGCCGTGCGGTTTGTTGCGCCGGCGCGTATCTTTGCCTGGGCGGAGCGGCCGCCGCGGCGCATTCGCCGCTTCGCCACGGACGAAATCGCCTGGGTCTCGTGGGCCGTCGAAAATCTCGGCGCCAAACCGTGGATGAATGCGCTGTGTCTGCCGCGCGCATTGGCGGCGCATGCCATGTTGCGCCGGCGCGGCATCGCCAGCCGACTGTGTCTCGGCGTCGCGCGCGACCGCGAGGTCTTGAGCGCCCACGCCTGGGTCGAGATCGGCGATGACAAGATCGTCGGCGGCGCCGAGGCCGCCGGTTTTACGCGGCTCGCCTCGTTCGGGGGAGTTTTGCCGTGAGCGCGATTGCCGGGTTGCTGCGCTTCGACGGCGGACCCGTGACCCGGCATGGCCTCGAACGCGCGGCCAATGCGCTGCGTCAATACGGCCCCGATCGCGCCGACATGACAGTCGGGGACGGCATCGGTCTCGTGCACGTGCTGATGCGCATGACGCCGGAAGACCAGTTCGATCGCCAGCCGTGGCAAGGCGCGAGCGGGACGCTGATCACCGCCGACGCGCGGCTCGACAATCGCGACGAGGTGCTGGAGCGGATCGGCATCAAAGCGGGAGAGGCGCGAGCGTGGCCGGATTCGCGCGTGCTGCTTGCCGGCTGGGAAAAACTTGGCGATGCGCTGTGGCCGATATTGCGCGGGCCGTTCGCGGCCGCGATCTGGGACCCGCGC
This sequence comes from uncultured Alphaproteobacteria bacterium, assembly GCA_963756245.1. GTDB lineage: Bacteria > Pseudomonadota > Alphaproteobacteria > Rhizobiales > Xanthobacteraceae > BOG-931. The sequence continues at coordinate 21,218 of CAVWOI010000011.1, read as the reverse complement.
CGCCGCGCCTTGACCTTGGCGCGCGATCATCTCGGGCTCAACGTGGTGATGTGGCACAAGAGCGCGCGATTTTTTGCCTTCGCCACCATGCCCAACGGGCTGTTCGCGCTCGCCGACGTGCCGCGCCAATTGAGCGAAGAAAAATTCGCCGATTTTTTGGTGCTCAATCACGCCGATCACGCAACGACCATCTACCGCGATGTTTTTCGCCTGCCGCCGGCGCATGTCATGCGGATCGAGGCCGACGGTTCGGTGCAGCAGTTCCGTTATTGGTCGCCGGCCGAAATTGCGCCGATAAAACTCTCCTCCGATCAGGCTTACGCCGAGGGTTTGCGCGAGCGCCTCGATGTCGCGGTGCGCCGGCAAATGCGCAGCGTCCATCCGGTCGGCTGCCTGCTCAGCGGCGGGCTGGATTCTTCGTCGATTTCCGCACTCGCCGCCCGCGCGTTGGCCGAGAAGAACGAACGGCTCGCGGCTTTTACCGGCGTGCCGCGGCGCGGTTTTGCCGGCGCGGTGCCGGCCGGCCACTATGCCGACGAGACGCCTTACGTCGAGGCCATCGCGCGCGCGGCCGGCAATATCGATGTCACTTTTGTCGAAAACGACCGCTGCAACGATTTTGCCGAGCTCGAGCGCTTCTTCATCGCGTTGGAAGGACCGGTGCGCAATCCGGTCAATTTTGGTTGGATGTTGGCGACGCTCCGGCTGGCGCGCGCGCAAGGCCGGCGCGTGCTGCTCGGCGGCTTTCACGGCAATTGCACCATAAGCTGGAACGGCTGGTCGCAGGCCGTCACGCACCTCAAGCGCGGCCGGCTGCTCACCGCGCTGCGCCAATGGCAAATGTTCTATCGCCATTCACCTTATTCACGCTGGACGGCGCTGCAAAAACTTTTTGTCGAGCCGCTGTTGCCGGAACGGTTGGGCAATTGGGCCGAACGCCGCCGCCATCCGGGGCGCCTCGCGGCCTGGCGCGATCACGCAACGATCCGGCCGGATTTCGCCGCTTCCATGGCGGTCGATGATCGCGCGCAAAAGAACGGCCATGATTTTCTCTATCGGCTGCGCCAGGACGAAAGGGTGAGCGCGCTCGCCCAGGTCGATTATGTCGGCGACTGGCACGCCGCGGAGAAAGCCGTCACCGGCGTCGAAGTGCGCGATCCGACCGCAGACATCGACGTGGTCTCATATTGCTTCGGCATCCCGCAGGAGCAGTATCTCGCCGAAGGCATCGACCGCTCGCTGATCCGCCGCGCCATGTGGGGACTGCTGCCGGACAAAATTCTGACCAACCGCATGAGCGGCCTGCAGGCGGCGGATTGGTACGAAAAGCTCGGCAACCAGCGCGGCGCGCTCGCGCAACAAATCGCCGAGCTTTCGCAGTCCGCTTTGGTGCGCCGGGTCATCGACCTCGAGCGGCTGGAGCGCGCGATCAAGACCTGGCCCGCCGGCGGCTGGCACACCGCCGAAATCTTTCAGGAATATAATTTGGCGCTGACGCGCGGCGTTGCCGGCGGCCGCTTCTTGCGCTGGTTCGAGCAGGCGAATTGACGCGACAATAAATTTTGCTCACGGCGAGACGGCAGCGCCGATGCGCACGAAACGCACCGGCTCGCTCAAGCCCCGCAAGCTGGCGCTGTCTTGAGTCAGCGTCCGCCCGGCCAAAACTTCGCGCGCTTCGGGGTCGGCAATGACGGCTTGCGATACGATCACTTCGCCACCGCGGCATTGGTGCTCGAGCCGCGCCGCCGTGTTCACCGCCGAGCCGAAATAATCGAGCACGCCGCCGACGGTGACGGCGATGCACGCGCCCTGATGCAAGCCGAGCTTCAGCACGATGCCGGCGTCGCTGCGCCCGCGATTAAAGTTTGCGACCTCGTCCTGGATCGACAGCACCGCGCGCACCGCGTCGGCGGGATCGCCGAATGCCGCCATCACCGCGTCGCCGACGGTCTTGACGACAAAACCGTTGTGGCGCTGCACCCGCTCCGACAGGAAGGCGAAATGATCGCGCACCAGGCGATAGGCGGTGGCGTCGCCGAGCTCGTCGTAAAGCTTTGTCGAGCCTTGCAGGTCGGTGAACATGATCGCGACGCGGCCGATTTCGACATCGTCGCCGGGACGCAACAGCTGCTCGGGACAGAGCCGCCGGAATGCCGGCATGGCGATGACCCGCTCGCCGGTCAGAGCGTCCCGCGCCCAGTTGCGGTTCTCGACGACGAAAAACAGCGGCCGGTCGGTGTCGTTGCGCACCACGAGCTCGTCCGCATGGCCGTTGGGCGCAAGCGAAATATCAGTATCGCCCGCCATGACCTGCGGGATGACGCCATCGGCGCCGATATTGGCATCGGCTTCACCGCCGGCCTCGACGGTGCGAAAGCGATAGTCACCGGGCGCCAATGTCAGCGCAAAACTTTTGTGCGCCCGTGCCGCCACCTCGGCCTGGAGCGTGACGTGCGGCGTGGACGCTTGGCCGAGCATGCACAACTCGCCCTCGGGCAGCGGACGAAACCACGGCTCGGGACGAAAGGTGAGCTCGACGTTGCGGGTGAAATCGCGTTTGTAGTCGATATTGCATGACGAGCAGTGCGCGCCTTGCGGCAATTCGTGCAGACGCTCGACCCGCGATTTGGCGCCGCGGCAGCGCGGGCAGAGCAAATCCCAGCTCATCGCCAGAATGCCGCGATGCTGCGCGGCGAGAAACAGCTCCACGGTGTCGGCCGGCGCCGCGCGCCATTGCCGCGCCAAGGTCAGCGGCCGGATGCCGCGCAGCGTCACGCTTGGCGCTTGCTGCAGGTACGCGGCGAGCTTTGGCGCCAGCCCGTGGCTCGCCGGATCGCGCGCGAGATCGGCCATCAACGCATCGAACCGGCGCTGGCCCGCCGGCGTCGCCGCCTCGTGCGCATACGCGCCGAGAATCCGATCCGGCATGTTGGCCTCGGCGACGAGCCTCGCCACGGCCGCGATGCGTTTATCGAACTCGCCATCCAATTTGCCGGATAGCTTTGCCAGCAATCCCAGCATACCGGCGCATTCGATCTCGGCCGAAAAAACCAGCCGGCTGCCGGTGCCGTCGGGATCGAGCTTGGCGTAAATCTTGAAGTGCCGGAACGGGCCGTTCTTGAATTGGCGCTCCTGGGTGAGCCAGCGGTTCTCCTGCCACTCGCCGAACCGCTCGTCCCACTGCAATCGCAGAGGACCGGCCTTGGCGGTCGCGGCACGATGGACGCGGCCGTCATCGTCGATCCGATCCGCGACCCGATAGGCCGGCGAGCCGGTCATTTCGTTCAGCCGCGCGCTATCGGCGAGGAACGGCCAGACCGCCTCGGGCGGCTGCGTGAAATGCGTCTCTTTGCGGTAGCGATAGATCGTCATGTTTTCGTCGCCGCTGGCGCAACTTCGCCATCACAAATACGTCAAATGTCTTCGATGGTTTCGCCGCCACCGGAGACGGCCAACCTGCCGCGCAGCCTAGAGCCGTTTACTCAAACTTTCCAAACAAACATCAATTCGCTGTGAGGCCGCGGCCGCGCGCGCTCGCGGCGCCGCGCCTTGAAGGGATGGGAGCGCAGACCTACCTACCTCATGCACCTCGGCATCGAGCCCGGCATAGGGGCGGCAAGCGAGCGACAAGTGAGCGAATCGGAAGCTCTTTTCAACGTGCTGCGGCAATCGGCCGATCCCGGTTGCGTGGCCGCCATCGAGCAGATGGTTCGCGACGCGCCCGATCGCAAGCTCTGCCGCATCAATGTGCTCGATTTCGCCGCCACGCACGGCCTCGATGAGGAGAAGGCACTGGCCGCGTTTCTGCATGCCGCCCGCCTCGGCCTGTTCGAACTGTCGTGGAACGTGCTGTGCCCCGGCTGCGGCGGCGTGCTCGATGCCGGCACCACGCTCAAGACCATCGATCACGAGGAATATGCCTGCGGGCTTTGCGCCTCGGGCTATAAGCCGACGCTCGACGAGATGGTCGAGGTCACCTTCACCGTGAGCCCGCGCGTACGCCGCATCGCCGCCCACGATCCCGACACCTTGCCCGAAACCGAATATTACCGGCAGATTTTTTGGAGCTCGGGCGTCGACCTGCCGGAGACATTGGGCGAGAGCCTTGCCGAATTCACCATCGACTCCATCGAATTGCCACCCGGCGAGAAGGCGGTGCTGTCGGTGCAATTGCCGAACGATTTCGTCATCGCGTTCGATCCGGTGACCCACGGCACGCAATTCATCGACGTCAAGGGCGAGCCGACGCGCGAGCGGCAGACGCTGTCCATGGTCTTCAACAGGGTGATGGCGCCAGTCGGCACCGTGGAGATGCAGCCGGGCCCGCTGCGGCTGTCGCTGGAGAACCGCACCGACCGCCGCGTGCTGCCGGCGCTATGGATTGCCGGCGACCACCTCCATGATCTGCTTGGCAAGCGCAAAGCTTTTATCACCGCCAAGCGGCTTCTCACCAACCAGACGTTCCGCGACATCTATCGCACCGATACGCTCGACGTCGACCAGCGCTTGAAGATCACGAGCCTGACGTTCCTGTTCACCGATCTGAAGGGCTCGACCGCGCTCTATGAGCGGGTCGGGGATCTGGTCGCCTACGATCTGGTGCGCCAGCATTTTCACGTGCTGCACGAGATCGTCGCGGCGGAAGCCGGCGCGGTGGTCAAAACCATCGGCGACGCGGTGATGGCGACGTTCTCGACGCCGGACCGGGCGCTGGCCGCGGCATTGCGCATGCGCGAGGAAATGACCCGCATCAATGCCGAGCGCTGCAACGAGGATTTGTTGCTCAAGATCGGCATTCACGAGGGCCCGTGCCTGGCGGTGACGCTCAACAACAGCCAGGATTATTTCGGCCGCACCGTGAACATGGCCGCGCGCGTGCAGGGACTGGCCTCGTCGCGCGCCATTTTCGTCACCAAGCCGGTGGTCGAGGATCCGAAATCGGCAAAGATACTGGAAGCCGCGGGCTTGCAGCCGAACATGCAGGTTGCGGCGCTGCGCGGCATTGCCGACGATACGACGGTTTATGAAATTCCGTGAGTGGCGCCGGCTGGTGCCTCAGTTTGAAAATGCATTTATGATCGAAGCATGTGCGGGGGCGACCAGAAAGAGAGGTTGCCAAATGCGCACGCTTACCGCTCACGGGATCGGCGTCGTTATCGTTCTTGCTGTTCTGAACGGCACGGCATGGCAAGCAGGCATGCCTCAGCCTCGGTTGCACAGCCTGAATGTGTTTTCCGCCGGGTTCGCCCTTGGGGTGCTCGGGACATACATCGCAGCTTGGCTTTACGGATACCGCCGCGTCGCCTGATTTCAAACTGAGTTATTACCCGGCACCGAGCGGCATGGCGCCGTTCTCAAAATGCTCGACAAAGACCAGGCCGATGCCGCGAGTCATGGCGCCGGCGGTGACGGCGGAGACCGCGAGCCCCACCAGCGCCGGTCCCGGGATCGCGAAGGCGAGCGTTGCCGCGGTGGTCACGCCGAGCCCGGTCGGCACGGCGCCGCCGATCAGTCCGACGATGATGGCGCGGCTGCGGTCGCGCTGGAACGGCACGCCATAGAGATCGCTGAGCTGCTTCACCATGCGCAGATTGATCGCGGTGATGCCGGCGACGGTGACGATCGGCAGCGGCAACAGACCGCCCACCGCCGCATAGTTGCGATGGCGCTCGACGATTTTGCGCGCTACCGCCCGGCGCTTCGTCGCGAATTGTTGCGCGGCCGGCGAGATCGCGGGCGCTGCGTCGTTGGCGATCGGCGCCGAGGATACCTGGAGCGCGGGCTCCGGCTCGACGGCATCGTGCGGCAAAGCCGATGGCCGCGCGGGCAGGGGCGTTTCGTCCCGCGTAGCGCCTCTGGCGACGCGGAGGCTGTCGAGCGGCCGCACAATGGCTTTCGGCAGCGGCTTTCGGGTCATGCGGCGGCCTGCTGGGCGCCGAGCACCATGTCGACCTCGTCGGCGATCGTGGCGATCTCTTTCGCCGCCGGGCCTTTCCAGCTGATGAGGCTCGGCGTCGCGCCCCACAGCGCGGCTTCCGGATAGGCGACCCGGTTCGACATCTCGCTCTGCAGCACCGGCAAGCCGGCGTCGGCGAGCTCGGCGCGGATGTGTTTGGCGATGACGGAATCGCGGGTGGTCTGCGTCAACAGGCAACGGAACAGCGGCCGTTTGCCATCGGGCCGCTCGGTGAGGATGCTCAGCGTGTCGAGCATGCGGTCGACGTCGAACGGCGACGGTTTTACGGGGACCAGCAGGAAGTCCGCGGCCACAAGGCAATCCAACGTCGTCTTGGAGCGAAAGCCCGGCGTGTCGATGATCACCAGGCTGCCGGCGCCGGCGATGCGCCGCGCCGTCTTCGACGCGTCTTCGGTCGCGTCCTCGATCACCGCGACGCCACCAAGCGCCCGTTCGCGCGCCGCAAGCCGCATGATCGAGCGCTGCGGATCGGCGTCGATCAATGTCGGATGGCGCCCACGTAAGTGCCAATGCACCGCGAGGCAGCTTGCCAGCGTACTCTTGCCACTGCCACCTTTCATGGTGGCAACCGTGATGATCGTGCTCATCACTCGACGCCCTCCCGCCCAGACCGGAGCGAAGTGATTCGACGAATCAAGACGTTATCGGATTCGCGAGAAATTGTCCCGCGTCGCGGCTATTTGCTGGCGGCTGCCGCCTTCAGTTCCCGGGCCAGGTGCCGCAGCCGCCGCCTGTGGCGCACATCGGTACCGAACAGGTGAAGGTTGGAAATGCCTGCGGGCTGCTGCCTACCGCGGCTTCCAAATCCTCGTCGGAATATTTTGGGACAAAAATATCGTCGTCGGTCTGGCCGAGACGGTCCATCGTATCGCTCATGGCTGTCATCCCTCATGCGATCGGCGATCAACTTCATTTATACGCCAAACACTGACCAGTGCATGCTATGCAACCGCCCTCTTGCACTCCCGCCATGGTTGCTGGATACTAACTTCGCGGCGTCTGGGGGGATGTTGTGTTGCGTTACATCGCGATAATTGCATGCGCGGCTTCGCTCGTCAGCTGCGCCACGAAATATCAGGACATGGGATTTACCGGCGGCGTTGCGGCCGAACCCGTGATGACCGACGTTTACAGAATAATTGCACGCGGAAACGGTTACACGTCTGCGGATCGAGTCCAGGACTTTGTACTCTTGAAAGCCGCCGAAACGACTCTTGCTGCTGGCGGCAACTACTTCGTAGTGGTGGACGAAAAGGATCGAACGAACGTTATCAATGGCCAAACGCCTGGAACGGTGCAAACCAGCGTTATCGGTCATAGCGCCTTCACAACCTATTCCCCCGGCGTCAATTACAACATTGTGAAGCCGGGCGAGGCGATGATGATCCGAGTGCTGAGATTGAAACCGAGCGAAACTCCGCCTTCGGGTGCGTTTCCTGCCCAGGACATAGCCAACACGATCGGTCCGAGGCTAAAACAACAGACGTGACTGCAACGAGTGACGGCGATGCGGGCGATTGGTTGGATCTTTGCCTTTAGTGTGTTTGTGCTCCTTCATTCGATCGCGAGCGCAGCGTCAATTACAAGTATGGTTTCCAAAGACGGAAAAGTGATTGTCACACTCGTCGGTGAGATTTCGGATGGAGACTCAGATACTCTGAAATCCATCATCAAATCTGCGAACGATAGCGGACATATCGTTTCAGCGATCCGCTTAAACTCGCCTGGCGGAAACCTATTGGAGGGGTCAAATCTTTCTGGAATTGTTCGATTTGGAAAAATTGCGACTTCCGTGATTAGCGGAGCTACATGCGCTTCCGCTTGTTTCATCGTGTTTGCAGCAGGTAACCCAAAGTACGCGAATTACAATGCGTCGGTGGGCGTACATGGAGCATCGGACGAAGGTGGCCGCGAGACGATTGAAGCAGGAGCGGCGACTGTTTCGATGGCACGCATCGTCAAGGACCTTGGGGTGCCTGCCCCGATCATTGGAAAAATGGTGGTGACGCCCCCCAACTCGATAGTTTGGCTAACGCCAGACGATTTGCGTTCCATGGGGGCAACAATGACTGGGAAGCCGGCACAAGTTCCGCCGGATCAAGCAGCCACACCGCAGACGCCAATGCAGCTTGCCCCCTCAAGTAGGGCAGTAATTCCTTCAGCTACCAAAGATGTACCCACATGGAAGGAAGTTGTGGATGATGCAATTGCATTGTCTGCTCGCCAAAATGGAGGTCGGGCGCGTTCGGCTAGAGTGTGCCAGCCAGAAATCAAAGAGTGCAACACAGCGATATTTTTTAAAGGTAAGGATGGCGTAGCGATGATGGTAAGACTATCCGAAGACCTTAATGAAAAAATTACTGGCCGAAACGTTTGCGTGTTCAATGAATTTGGAGACGTGCGAACATGTACCGACTGGGATACTGGTGTTTCACTTCGAGAAATGAAAAACAGTAGTGGCGACTGGATTGCAGTTGAGCGAAGATAATCCGAAACGAGATAACCGTCCCAGATCGCGTGAAAAATTGCCCGGACGCTGTCCCTTTGTCGAGATGGTTTGGCGGAAGGGGTGGGATTCGAACCCACGAGACCCTTGCAGGTCTGCCAGTTTTCAAGACTGGTGCCTTAAACCACTCGGCCACCCTTCCAATGCAGCAACATCAAGCATTGACCGATATATAATCTGTGAACGCCTTGGCAACCGCGTAGGCGCCGGGCCCGATTTGGGCGCTTAGGCTCACTGTAGCGCAGCTTTCGATATTGCGCCGATCTCATCCACGATCACGGCGTCGGCGCGGATCGTGACCGTCGTAGCCGGATGGGCTTCCTTGCTGCAAAACATCGTTGCCGACATGATACGTGCCGGGCCGTCCGGTGCTTGGGGTGACGGCGTTGCGAAGGCGACGTGCGGCGAAAAACTTGTTCGGCTCGGACCGCCTCAGTTAGCGCTGCCGTCGTCATAGTTATTCGGGTCAACGGGCAAACTTGTTCCGATGCCGTTATCGGCATCCGCGGCCTGCCCCGAGCAATCGACGGTGCAGTCAGGGGCACCAATGACTCGATCCTCGGTACTCGCCGAATGAGCGACTGCAATCATTGCGATGGCTGCAAAGGCCGCGATCATGATATAGGCGCGCATTCCCGCCTCTCTATCTGACCCGGCCGTCGTATTGGCTAATATTGTTGCTTGATTCCGCAAGAGCAACTTATCGCCATTGCGAATGATATTTAGGCGGCACGACGGCGCTCAATCGTCCCGATCGGTCGCCGCTAGCGCGGCCCTAGAACGCATCCGAGGCCGTATCCCATCAATCCCAGTCCGCCAATTATTAGAACGCCGCCCACAGTCTCCATAACTGCTCGATGCTTGGGATAGCGAGTTGCCATGTACGCAATGGCTGTCCCGAGCAGCAAGCTGATCGTGCTCAATCCAGTAATCATCACTGACCTAAAAAATCGATACGGAAAGCAGAACTAAAAAATGCCTGGACAAGGTATTGTGGCAGGGTCGGCGTTCCGCAACTGTGCCGTGCGTCACACCGCTTGAGCGGCGTGATTTTGGTCCATGCAATCTGCAGGATCGGCGATCAGGCCCCTTCAACCTTGATCGGCTTGGGCTGATACTTGGCCTTGGATTGATATTTGGCCACCATTCCAAGATCGGCATATTGAATGCACCGCGTTTGCCGGCAAATCTTCAACGAAACCGGTGCTCGCGGCGTGGCACGCTGCGTCGCCTCGACCGCGAATGTGTTGCGCGTCGTGTGAAAATCCAACGTTTCCTCGCAGCTGTTTGATTTTGCTTGAGATCGGCAGCGTTATGTCGCAGCAGATGGCGCCAAGAGGCGCGCTAGTATCGGTCACCGCAACGAGGCCGCAAAAACGGCGACAACGGCGATAGGGATGGCGATGGTCAAGAGCCGGACGTTTGGTTTTTCGGCGATACTGATGGCCGTGCTGGCGCTTGTGCCGCAAGCGCGCGCCGACGATTTCTACAAGGGCAAGCTCTTCACCATCGTCGTTGGCTTCTCGCCGGCCGGCGGCTACGACAATTACGCGCGGGTCCTGTCGCGCTATATCGGCAGCCACATTCCCGGCAATCCGACCGTCATCGTGCAGAACATGCCGGGGGCGGGGAGCCTCACCTCGGTGCGCTATCTCAACCTGACCGCGCCGAAGGACGGCACCGTCATGGGCATCTTCAATCCGGGCATGGTGACCCAGTCCATCGTCCAGCCCGACAAGATCAATCTCGATTTCCGCAAATACGCCTGGGTCGGCGTCGTCACGCCGGATTATCGGGTTTGCTACAGCTATGGCGAGGCGGGGCCGAAAACCTGGGACGAGATGATGCACCGCAAGGAGTTCATCCTCGGCTCGACCGGAAAATCCTCCGGCAACTACATCAACGGCGCGACCTTGCGCGAGGTGTTCCACGCGCCGGTCCGACAGATCATGGGCTATCCGGGCAGCGCCGAGCAGCGGCTGGCGATCGAGCAGGGCGCGCTCGACGGCGATTGCGGCTCCTACAGCAGCATTCCGCTCGAATGGATCGACAAGAAGCTCGTCCATGCGTTCGTGCGCTTCACTCGCAAGCGCGTCGACGAAATCCCCGAGAGCGCCGTCTATATCGGCAGCTTTGCCAAGGGCGACGACCAGCAAAAGCTGCTCAATCTTCTCAACGGCGGCGACGAGGTCGGCCGGCCTTTCATCATGTCGAAGGAGGTGCCGGCGGATCATCTGGCGATCATCCGCAAGGCGTTCGACGACACCATGACGGATCCGGCGTTCCTCGCCGAGATGGCGAAGCAGCAGCTTCCGGTCCATCCTTTGACCGGCGACGAGGCCGAGAAAATCGTCAACGAACTGGTCGATGTGCCGCCTGCGATCGTTGCGCAGGCCAAGCCGCTGTACGAATAACCGCCCCGTCATTGCGAGCGAAGCGAAGCAATCCAGCGCCGAGCGAGCCGCCTGGATTGCTTCGCTGCGCTCGCAATGACGATGGTCAATAGCCCGTTCGCAATGGTCCGTTCACTATGGGCGGCGGCTCGCTGATTTCCGCCACAATGTAACCACGCTAGCCCCCGATACCTTTCCGACGGGTACGGGGACGATGCGACTTCGCGCGGCAGTGCGGCGGTTTGCGGCGGTCGGCGCTTGCGCCGGCTTGAGCCTTTTGCTCGCCCATTGCAGCAGTTCGTCACGGGTCGATGCGCGCTACGGCGTGTCCGCCAGCGACCGCGTGGTCGGCCCCGGCGAGCCGGTGCCCAAGGGCGGTGGCACCTTTCGGGTCGGCTCGCCCTATGTGGTCGCCGGCCAGACTTACGTCCCGCAGGACGACCCGAATTATCGCGCCGAAGGGCTGGCGTCGTGGTACGGCGACGATTTCCACGGCCGCTTCACCGCCAACGGCGAGATCTTTGACAAGGACGGCATCACCGCCGCCCATACCACCTTGCCGCTGCCGAGCTATGTGCGGGTGACCAACCTGACCAACGGCAAATCGCTGATCGTGCGCGTCAACGACCGCGGGCCCTATGCCCACAACCGCATCATCGACGTGTCGACACGGGCGGCGCATCTGCTCGGCTTCTACAGTCGTGGCACCGTGCCGGTGCGTGTCGAATATGTCGGCCGCGCGCCGGTGGAAGGCTCCGACGACCGCATCCTCGAAGCGACCTTGCGCGACCATGAGCCGGCGCCGGCGCCGTGGAATTTGCGGCTCGCCTCGACGTCCATCATGCCGCCGTTCCCGGCCCAGCCGGCGCCGGTGGCCGGTCCCCGCTTTCTAGGGGGACCAGCCACCACCGCATCGTCCGGTCCGCCAAAGGCGTCCGCCATGTCGTTTGCCGCGACGCCGTCCAGCGTCGACGGCGTCGATCTTTTGAACGGCCGCGGGCTTTATTGATTGATCCGCGCTCACGCCTGACCCGCTGAGAACCGCCCAATTTGCCGCATCGCCAGACTTGCGCGCGCCCTATTGCGCGCGACATGGTCGGGTGCAATTGAGGTGCGTCAGGGTGGAGGTCGGCGTGGGCGTGCGGCGATTGTGCAAAAGCTTGTTGCCGGGGAGGGGAGTGCGGATCGCGGTTGCCGCGCTGCTCACCGCCGCCGTGGCCGCGGGCCTTTACGCCGCGCACGCCGCGCCGGCCGCGATGGCGACCAAGAAGGACGAAGCATTCCAGACCAGCATTCCCGCCGCCGTCCTGCTCGACCCCGAAAGCGACAGCCTGTTGTTCGAGAAGAACGGCGATCAGCTGGTGGCGCCGGCGAGCCTCGCCAAGCTGATGACGCTCGAATACGTGTTCAACGAGATCAAGCAGGGCCGGCTCAAGCTCGACGACACCTTCAAGATCAGCGAGAACGCCTGGCGCAAGGGCGGCGCGCCGTCCCACGGCTCGACCATGTTCGCCGCGATCCATAGCGATGTGAAAGTCGACGACCTCATCCACGGCATCATCGTCGATTCCGCCAACGACGCTTGCATCGCCATTGCCGAAGGCATGGCCGGCAACGAGACCGCGTTCGGCGCGCTGTTGACCAAGCGCGCCCGTGAGATCGGCCTGGAAAAATCGACCTTCACCAACGCCGAAGGATTTCCCGATCCCAATCTGCGCGTGACCGCGCGCGAGATGGCCGAGCTTGCCCGCCATATCATGCAGACTTATCCGGATTTCTTTCCCTATTTCGCGGAGCGCGAATTCACCTGGAACAATATCCGTCAGCAGAATCGCAATCCGCTGCTCGCCATGGGTATTGGCGCCGACGGCATGAAGACCGGCGAAACCGCGGAGGCCGGCTTCAACCTGGTCGGCACCGCGGTGCAGGACAATTTCCGCCTCATCGTCGTGGTCACCGGCGCCAAGTCCGACAAAGAGCGCGGCGATGAAGCCAAGAAAATGCTCGAAATGGGCTTTCACGGTTTCGAGGCACGCGTGCTGTTCGCCGAAGGCCAGAATATCGGCGGCGCCAAGGTTTTTGGCGGCGACCGCAGCTACGTGCCGCTGCTGGCGCCCGGCATCGTCAAGGTGATGATGCCGCGCAACAGCAACGAGCGGCTGTTGGCGCGCATCGTCTATACCGGCCCGGTGCCGGCGCCGATCACCAAGGGCCAGCCGATCGGCAAGCTCCTGGTATGGCGCGGCGAGAATTTGGCCCTCGAAGTGCCGCTGGCCGCGGCCGAGGACGTCGGCCCCGGCAGCATGTCGCAACGGGCCATGGACGGCGCCACCGAGCTGATGATCGGGCTGTTCAAGGCCGGCGTGAATAAGCTGTGAGCTTTACCATTTTTTGCCCGGATTTGGTGCGCAGCGTGCCGGAGCGGCCTATATAGCCCTTGATTGGCGCGACCATGCTTCATTTCATATATCCAAGAATGCGCGTAAACTACTGATCCGGAATGTATAGTGCGGCGTCTGAACGGCGACCGCGGCGAGTCCGACCAAACGGCTGAAGATGCGAGGCAAGTTCATCACGTTCGAGGGCGGCGAGGGCACCGGCAAGTCGACGCAAGCCGGGCTTTTGGCGCACAAGCTCGAGTTGCTTGGCGTTGGCGTTCTGGTGACCCGGGAGCCGGGCGGCTCGCCGGGCGCGGAGATCATCCGCCACGTGCTGCTGTCGGGCGCGGCAAAGCCCCTTGGCGCGGATGCCGAAGCCATGCTGTTCGCGGCCGCGCGCGACGACCATGTCCGCTGCACCATCGCGCCGGCGCTGGCCGCCGGCAAATGGGTGGTGTGCGACCGCTTCGCCGATTCCACCCGCGTCTATCAGGGCGCGCTCGGCCAGGTCGACCGGCGCCTGATCAAGGGGCTTGAACGGGTTTCCATTGGGGACCTCTTGCCCGACCTCACGCTCATTCTGGATGTGCCGGTGGATGTGGCGCTGGAACGCCGGGCACTGCGTCGTGGTGACGCCGCCCCCGACCGGTTCGAAGCGGAAAATATCGAATTTCACCAAAAGCTCCGCGAGGCGTTCCGCGCGCTCGCCGCCGACGAGCCCGAGCGTTGCGTCATCATCGATGCCAGCGTGCCGCGCGTGCAGGTCGCCCAGGATATTTGGGATACCGTGCAGACGAGGCTCGATCCGGCCACTGCGCCGCTCGAACTGCAAGAGCCGGCGCCGGAGAACCTTGTCTCGTGAAGCCCGCATCATGAGCCCGCAGAAAAGCGAAGACGCCGAAACGCCGCATCCGCGCACCACCGCCGCGTTGTTCGGCCACGCCGGCGCCGAGACCGCGCTGCTCGCCGCCTATCGCAGCGGCCGCATTCCCCATGCCTTCCTGATCGCCGGCCCAAAAGGCATCGGCAAGGCGACGCTGGCCTATCGCCTGGCGCGCTTCGTGCTGGCGCATCCCGACCCGGCGGCGCGCGAGGTTGCGGCGGCGACATCGCTCGCTGTCGATCCGGACCATCCGGTGGCGCGCCGGATTGCGGCCCAAGGCCAGCCCGATCTCCTCATCCTCGAGCGCACGCTCAACGACAAGGGCGTGCTGCACAAACAAATCGCCGTCGACGACATCCGCCGTACCGTGGCGTTTTTCGGCTCGACCGCGCGCGAGGGCGGCTGGCGCATCGCCATCGTCGACGCCGTCGACGAGCTCAACAAGTCGAGCGCCAATGCGCTCCTCAAAGTGCTCGAAGAGCCGCCGCAGCGCGCGTTGCTGCTGCTGGTGAGCCATTCGGCGGCGCGGGTGCCGGCGACCTTGCGCTCACGTTGCCGTATCCTCACCTTGCGGCCCCTTGTCGAGACCGACGTCGCGGCGGCTGTTGCCGTGGCGACAGGATCGCCGGCGACCGATCCAGAAGTTGTTGCCGCAGCCGCAGCGGCCGACGGCAGTGTCTCCCGCGCCCTCGCGTTCCTCGACGGCGACGCGCTGGAGCTGCGCCAGCGCGCGCTCGATCTCCTCGACAAATTGCCCACGCTCGATACCGGCGCGCTCCACGCGCTCGGCGAAGCCATCGCCGGCACCGATCCGCTGCCGTTGGCCGCCTTCCTCGACACCATCAATGCCTGGCTGTCGCTTCGCCTGGATCGGGAGCAGGGCGAGATCGCCCGGCTGGCGCGGCTCGCCGACGCCTCCGAGCGCATCAACGCCGCCGCGCGCGACGCCGAAATCTACAATCTCGAGCGCAAGCCGCTGGTTTTCGGCGTCTTCGGCTTGCTTGCCGAGGCCACGCGCGGTTGATACCAACCCTCATGTCAGCCAAACAAGACTTGTCCGGCAAGCCCTATTACATCACCACCGCGATCGCCTATCCGAACGGCGCGCCGCATATCGGCCACGCCTACGAGGCCATCGCCACCGACGCCATCGCCCGTTTCCAGCGGCTCGATGGCCGCGACGTGTTCTTTCTCACCGGCACCGACGAGCACGGCATCAAGATGCTGCAGACGGCGGCCAAGGAGAACGTGACGCCGCGCGAGCTGGTCGAGCGCAACGTGCCGCGCTTCCAGGCCATGGTGAAGCGGTTCAATTGCTCCAACGACGAATTCATCCGCACCACCGAGCCGCGCCATCACCGCTCCTCGGAGGCGATCTGGCAGCGCATGCAGGCGGCCGGCGACATCTATCTCGACAAATATTCCGGCTGGTACTCGGTGCGCGACGAGGCCTATTACGACGAGAGCGAAACCCGCCTCGACGACAAGGGTGTGCGGCTCGGTCCGCAGGGCACGCCGGTCGAGTGGGTCGAGGAGGAGAGCTATTTCTTCAAGCTCTCCGCCTTCGCCGACAAACTGCTCGATCTCTACAAACGCGTGCCCGATTTCGTGCTGCCGCGCGAGCGCATGAACGAAGTCGCAAGTTTTGTGCGCGGCGGCCTGAAGGATCTGTCGCTGTCGCGCACGACCTTCGACTGGGGCATCAAGGTGCCGGAAAACCCCAAGCACATCATGTATGTCTGGGTCGATGCGCTGACCAATTACATCACCGCCGTCGGCTATCCCGATACCGACAGCGCCATGTTCAAGAAATACTGGCCCGCCGATTTGCACGTCATTGGCAAGGACATCGTGCGCTTCCACGCGGTGTACTGGCCGGCGTTCCTGATGTCGGCCGGCGTCGCGGTGCCGCGCCGCATCTTCTCCCACGGCTTTCTGTTCAACCGCGGCGAGAAAATGTCGAAATCGGTCGGCAACGTGATCGATCCGTTCGCGCTGGCCGACGCCTACGGCGTCGATCCGCTGCGCTTTTTCCTGTTGCGCGAAGTGCCGTTCGGCCAGGACGGCAATTACAGCCACGAGGCCATCGTCAACCGCATCAATGCCGATCTCGCCAACGATCTCGGCAATCTGGCGCAGCGCTCGCTGACCATGGTGGCGCGAAATCTCGGCAGCGTGCTGCCGGCGCCGGGTGTATTCAGCGACAACGACCAGGCGATCCTGGCGTCCGCCGACGCCATGATCGGCAAGGCGCGCGACGCCATGGCGACGCAGCAGCTGCATCAGGTGCTCAACGCGGTGTGGACGGTGGTGGCCGATACCAACCGCTATTTCGCCGGCGAGGCGCCGTGGGTGCTGGCCAAGACCGATCCGGCGCGGCAGGGCACCGTGCTCTATGTCACCGCCGAGGTGCTGCGGCAGATCGCGATTTTGGCGCAGCCGTTCATGCCGGAATTGGCGGGAAAACTGCTCGATCTTCTGGCCGTGCCGGATGGCGAGCGCTCGTTCGCTGATCTCGGCGCCAAACACCGCCTCGTTCCGGGCGCAAAGCTGCCGGCGCCGGCGGCGGTGTTTCCGCGTTATATCGAGCCTGGCGAAAAAGCGGCCCAGTGACCATGCTGATCGACAGCCATTGCCATCTCGATTTCCCGGATTTTGCCACCGAGCTCGACGGCGTGGTCGACCGCGCGCGTGCAGCCGGTATTGCCCGCCTAGTTACCATCTCGACGCGAGTTGCGCGCCATGCCCAGGTGCTGGCGATCGCCGAGCGCTTTCCCGATGTCTTTTGCTCGGTCGGCACTCATCCCCATTACGCGCACGAGGAATTGCATGTGACGGCGGGCGATTTGGTCGCGCGCACGCGGCACCCCAAAATCGTGGCCATCGGCGAGGCCGGCCTCGATTATCACTACGACAACTCGCCGCGCGACGCCCAGGAGCGCGGCTTTCGCAGCCACATCGCGGCGGCGCGCGAAACCGGGCTGCCGCTGGTGATCCATTCGCGCGACGCCGACGACGACATGGCGCGCATTCTGGAAGAGGAAACAGGGAAGGGCGCCTTCCCCGCTGTGCTGCATTGCTTTACCGGCGGTCCCGACCTCGCCCGCCGCGCGATCGCGCTCGGGCATTTCATCTCCTTCACTGGCATTTTGACGTTCAAGAATTCCGCTGCGCTGCGCGATATCGCGGCCTCTTTGCCGGCCGACCGCATCCTGGTCGAGACCGACGCGCCTTATCTGGCGCCCGGCAAGCATCGCGGCAAACGCAACGAGCCGGCTTTTGTCATCGAGACTGCTAACGTGCTGGCCGAAACCCGCGGCGTGTCGTTCGACACCATCGCGCGGCAGACCACCGACAATTTCTTCCGCCTGTTCGGCAAGGTGCCGCGACCGGCGCAAGCGGCGGCATGACGCAAAAGTTCACCATTTTGGGCTGCGGCTCATCGGGCGGCGTGCCGCGGCCGGCTCTGGGCTGGGGTGATTGCGATCCGAACAATCCGAAGAACCGGCGCCGGCGCACCTCGCTCCTGGTCGAGCGGAGCGACGGTGGCGACGGCGTCACGCGCATTCTTGTGGACACCTCGCCCGACCTGCGCGAGCAGATGTTGGATGCCGCAGTCGATTCGCTCGACGCCGTGCTCTACACCCACGAGCACGCCGACCACACCCACGGCGTCGACGATCTGCGCGCGTTCTACATCAAGCAGCGCCGCCCGATCGACGTCTATCTCGACGACTATACGTCGAAGTCGATGCACATGCGCTTCGACTATTGTTTTCGCGCGCCGCCCGGCAGCGAATATCCGCCGATCGTCCGCGAGCACCGTTTGACCGCCGGCGAGCCGATCACCGTGGCAGGGAAGGGCGGTCCCCTCACCGCGCTGCCGATCCTGCAGCAGCACGGCGATATCGCTTCGTTCGGCTTCCGCTTCGGCAACATCGCCTATTCCTGCGATCTGTCCGGCATGCCGCCGGAAAGCGCGGCCGCGCTCACCGGCCTCGACGTCTGGATCGTCGACGCGCTGCGCTACCGGCCGCACCCGAGCCATTTCTCGCTCGACGACGCGCTGGCCTGGATCGGCCGCCTGAAACCGCGGCGCGCCATCCTGACCAATCTGCACGCCGATCTCGATTACGAGGAGCTCTACGCGAAGCTGCCGCCGAACGTCGAACCCGCCTATGACGGGATGAGGTTTGAAGTTGCCGACACGACCCCGAATTGAGCCCCGTCGCGACTCTCACGTTGCAGGCCCAAATTTTGTGATAGTTTTCATTGAAGTACGCAGTCACTCGCACGGTTTACGGCGTCCCAAATGTCGTCCCTCGCGGATCTTCCCGAAATTATCGGCTTCTTCAGCTATTCCCGAGAGGATGACGAGGCCTTCAAGGGAACGTTATCGGCGCTTAGGGACGGCATCCAGCGCGAGTTGAGCGCGCAGCTCGGCCGCTCCAAGAGAACATTCCGGTTATGGCAGGACCAGGAGGCGATCGCGCCGGGCAGATTGTGGGAATCCGAGATCAAGACCGCGGTCGAGCAAGCAGTATTTTTTATTCCCATCGTCACGCCGCGCGCGGTCAACAGCAACTATTGCCACTTCGAATTCGAGGCGTTTCTGGCACGCGAACGTGCGCTTGGCCGCACTGACCTCGTTTTTCCGATCCTTTATATCACGGTTCCGGCTCTCGAAAACGAGGCGCAATGGCGCGACCATCCCGTGCTTTCGACCATTGGCAAGCGCCAATACGTCGATTGGCGGTCGTTCCGTCATCTCGACGTTCAGACTACTGCTGTGCGTGAGGCGGTCGAGCGCTTTTGCAGCAAGATTGTCGAGGCGTTGCACCGGTCATGGATGTCGCCGGAAGAGCAGCGACGGCAGGAGGACGTCGAAGCACGTGAGCGAGCGCACCACGAGCGCCGCCGTGAAGAAGCCGAAGCGACGCGGAGAGCCGAGGAAGCAGCACGCAGCAGGAAGGACGAGGCCGAAGCGCAAAGCCTCGCGGAGGAGCGCCGGCGACAGGAGGCTGAAGCCGAACGGCGCGCGCGGGAAGTGGAGAGCCAGAGACGCGCGGAGGCGGAGGCCCGGCAGCAAGCGGAGAAGACGCGCCGCAGCAGCAAGGTTGAAGCTAAACCGTCGCGGCGTGCGCTGGTAATCGGGGGCGCCGTGCTGGGAACCGGAGCGCTGGCGACCTGGGCCGCGATCATGCTCCATCCAAAAGAGCCGAGCCGCCAGACAATTGACGGGTCGCCGGCTACTCCGTCGTCCGTTACACCGACGAGAACTTTCTTGCTCCGCACACTCACCGGGCATACGGACACGATTTACGCGCTTGCGATTGCGCCGGACGGCCGCACCGCCCTGTCGGGAAGCTACGACAAGACGCTGCGGCTGTGGGACCTGGCAAGCGGCAGCATAATCCGCACGCTCAACGGGCACACCGGCCGGGTTTTCTCTGTGGCAATTGCCCCGGACGGCCGCACCGCCCTGTCGGGAAGCGAAGACAAGACGCTGCGGCTGTGGGACTTAACCAGTGGCAGCACGATCCGCACGCTCACGGGGCACACTGACATAGTTTTTTCAGTTGCGATTTCGCCCGACGGCCGCACCGCGCTGTCGGGAAGCAATGATAAGACTGTGCGGCTGTGGAATCTGGCGAGCGGCAGCATGGTCCGCACGCTTACGGGGGCCAATGAGGCTTTTTCGGTTGCTGTTGTGCCGGATGGCCGCACCGCGCTGTCGGGACACGTGGACCAGACGCTGCGACTGTGGGACCTGGCAAGCGGCAGCACGATACGCACGTTCGCGGGACATACTGGTGCGGTTTATTCAGTTGCTATTGCGCCGGACGGCCGCACCGCGCTGTCGGGAAGCGCGGACAAGACGCTGCGGCAGTGGGACTTGGTGAACGGCAACGCGATCCGCACATTCTCGGGGCACGCCGATACCGTTACCTCGGTTGCTATTGCGCCGGATGGCCGCACCGCGCTGTCGGCAAGCTACGACAAGACCCTCATATTGTGGGATCTGGCCAGCGGCAGCACGATCCGCACGCTCGAGGGGCACACCGGTGCGGTCGAGGCCGTTGCCATCGTGCCAGACGGCCGTACCGCGCTGTCGGGAAGCGCGGACAAGACACTCAAGCTGTGGGACTTGGCCTGACCACAATTGGGTCTCGTAAGAACGCCGGCCTGGAAACGGGCGATTACAAATATACGCGAAATCCAGCGCAGCCATGATATATTCCATAATATGTCTTATGCGAATCAGGTATTGAGGAGCCGGATTGACGGCCCGCGGCAAATCCCTGCTTCGTCTCACCAAATCCCCGGCAGCACCCGCCAGCGCACCCGGGCCGCGTAGTCGCGGTAGCCTGGCAGCTCGGCTTGCAGCACGCGGTCTTCGGTGATCGCCCGGTACAACAGGAACGGCAGGCTGAGCACGATCAGGATCGCCGTCGCCAGCCATGAGCCAAGCGCGATACCGCTGGCCACCATGATGACGATGCCAGCGAGATAGCCCGGGTGGCGTATCCAGCGATAAGGCCCCGACGTGATCACGTACTGGCCGCGGTCGGACTGGATGCGCACCACCGACGAGAAGAAGCGGTTGACCAGCATGGCCCACAGCGCCAGCCCGTAGCCGGCCGCCACGGCGATGAGGCCGGCCGCGCGCAGCCAGGCCGGCACGTCATCGCTCCAATGGAAACGGCCGCGGTCGAGCCCGGCGACGATCCAATGCAGAATCAGGACCAGGCTGAACAGACGCAGCCCCAGCGGCGGCCGTTGACCGCCCGGCCGCATCCGCTCACGCAGCAGCCCGGGGTCGAGGCAGGCGAACGACGCCACCATCACGCCAGCGAAAATCGCCACATAGACCCAGAAGCCAAGAATTTCGATGGTGCCGGCCGCGGCGAACAGGGCGACCGCGTTGAGCACGACAAACAACGCTGCCTGGATATAGGCCGATACAGGCATGACCAACTCCTGGTGCCGAACCGAGCGCCGGTGCCGGCCGGCACGTAACCAAGGTCGTGATAGCGGTGTTGATTGGCAAGTCCGCCACGGCTGCAAGATCGGCGGCACC
>CAVWOI010000010.1:0-437179 GCA_963756245.1 uncultured Alphaproteobacteria bacterium | reverse complement strand
CGCGCGCACCGGACAGCCGATCGTGCTCTACATGGTGATGCACAATCTGGAGCGGATCGCGGCCCAGTTGATGAAAGCCGGTCTCGCTGCGCAAACACCGGCGGCGGTGATCGCCTCGGCGACAACGCCGAAGCAGCGTGTCCTGGTCTCGACGCTGGAAAAACTCGCCGCCGATGCGCGCGAACAAAAATTCGAGCCACCCGCCATCGTCGTGATCGGCGACATCGTCGCGATGCGTTCGCAGTTGCTCGGCGAAACTGCCGCAGCTGAAAAGGAGTTGCCGTGACGGCGCGCGGCCTCATCATCGCCGCGGCCCATTCGGGCGCCGGCAAGACTACGGTGACGCTGGCGATCCTGGCCGCGTTGCGGCAGCGCGGCGTCGCCGTGCGCGCCGCCAAGGCCGGCCCCGACTATATCGATCCGGCGTTCCATGCCGCGGCGACCCGCTCGCCGAGCGTCAATCTCGATTCCTGGGCGATGTCGCGCCCGCTGCTCGACGCCATGGCGGCGCAGGCCGCAACCGGCGCCGACATTTTCGTGATCGAAGGCGTCATGGGGCTGTTCGACGGCACCAATGGCGTCGCCGGGCAACGCGGCGCGACCGCCGATCTTGCCGCGCATTTCAAGTTGCCGGTGTTGCTCGTGCTCGATGTGTCGCGCCAAGCGCAATCGGCGGCAGCCGTGGTACGGGGTTTTGCCGCCCACGATCCGGCCGTGCGCATCGCCGGCGTGATCTTGAATCGTGTCGCCAGCGAACGCCATCGCGCCGTCGTCGCCGACGCCATCTCGGCGCTCGGCGTGCCAATCCTCGGCGCCGTGCCGCGCGAGGCGGCGCTGGCCTTGCCTGAGCGCCATCTCGGTCTCGTGCAAGCCGGCGAACATCCCGATCTGATGGCGCTGATCGAGCGGCTCTCCGATATGGCGGAACGTCATCTCGATCTCGACGCCATCATGGCGAGCGCCGCGCCATTGACGCTCAATGCCGCGACAGGCGACGCCGCCATCCCGCCGCCCGGCCAGCGCATCGCGCTGGCGCATGATCGGGCTTTCAGTTTCGTCTATCCGCATCTGCTCGCGGCGTGGCGCAAGGCCGGCGCCGAAATTCTGCCGTTCTCGCCGCTCGCCGACGAGCCGCCGCCGGACGGCGCCGACAGCTGCTGGCTGCCGGGCGGCTATCCGGAGCTTCATGCGGAAACGCTCGCCGCGGCACAGCGCTTCAGCGATGGCCTGCGAAACTTCGCGCAGACGCGGCCGGTGCATGGCGAGTGCGGCGGCTACATGGTTCTGGGTCAAAGCCTGGAGGATGCCGCCGGGCGCGCGCATGCCATGACCGGCCTGCTCGGCCACGCCACCAGCTTCGCCAAGCGCAAGCTGCATCTCGGCTACCGCACCGCACGGCTGTTGTCGGACAATATCCTCGGACGCCAAGGCGCGATCGTGCGCGGCCACGAATTCCATTACGCGTCGCTGATGTCGGCCGGCGACGATGAATCTTTTGCCGAGCTGCGCGACGGCGAAGGCCGCGAACTCGGCAACGCCGGCGGCCGGCGCGGCCGTGTCACCGGCACGTTCTTCCATGCCATCGCAACAACGGATGCGGCCTAACTCGCCATGACGATACCCGACGGCTGGCTTGCGGATTGCGCCAATGATCTCAAGGCAAGCGTCGCCTTTTTGACGCGGCTGCCGGTCGGGCGCGCGACGCCGGCCTCCGGCGCCGATATTGCGCGCGCGGCCTGGGCCTTCCCGCTCGCCGGCGTCCTCGTCGCGCTCATTGCCGCGGCGATCTACGCGGTCGCCCACAAGATCGGATCGCCGCCTTGGGTCGCGGCGGCGCTTGCGGTCGCGGCGACGCTGGCCGTGACCGGCTGCCTGCACGAAGACGGCCTCGCCGACACCGCGGACGGTTTCGGCGGCGGCGATACGCGGGAGCGCAAGCTCGACATCATGCGCGACAGCCGCATCGGCACCTATGGCGTCTGCGCCTTGACGCTGTCGATCCTGTTGCGCGTGAGCGCGATCGCATCGCTCGGCAATCCGATCGTGGTGCTGTGGGCGCTCGTCGCGGCTCACGGCGCGGCGCGGGCGGCGATGCCGGTGTTCATGGCGCTGGTGCCGCCGGCGCGCAGCGACGGCCTGGCATATGCGGCCGGCCGGCCGTCGGGCGGTCGCGTCGTCACCGCGAGCGTGCTGGGCATTCTGATCCTTGCGATCGGGCTCGGACCCACGCTCGGCATCGCCGCGCTGATCCTGCTGCTCGTCGCCATCGTGCTGATGGCGTGGCTGAGCATCGTGCAGATCGATGGCCAGACCGGCGACGTGATCGGCGCGGTCGAGCAAGTGTGCGAGATCGTCGTCCTGCTCGTCGCGCTGCGCTAGAGCGGAGCATGATCTTTTCCGAAAACCGGTATCCACTTTTCGGGATCATGCTCAATTTATTTGTTCTCGAGCGCGTCGCGAACCCGCGTGACGACGTCGGGCGGCGTCCGCGAGACTTCTTCAACCAAGGTCTGCACCTCCTCGCCGCTGAGTGGATCGATGTCGATCCGCGCCATGGTGGCCTCGCCGAGAAAAGCCGGATCCTTCATCGTGGCGTCGAAGGCGCGCCGCAGCGCCTCGACGCGTTCCGGCGGCACGCCCGGCGGCACAAAGAACGGCCGGCCGTATTCGAGCCGCGCCACCACGAGCTTGATGGCGGCACGATCCGCATCGGTCTTGATGAAATCGAAGATCGAGGGAACGTTGCCGATCCCCGGCAGCTTCTTCAGTCCCCATTGCGCGAGCAGCCGGATCTTGTTGTCGGCAAGCCAATTGGAATTGAGCGCCTTGAGCGTCGACCAGTTGGCGACGGTGCCCTGCACCTCGCCGCGCTCCAGCGCCAGATGAATTTTCGGCGTGCTCTCGTAGCCGGTGACGACCTTGAATTTGTAGCCGAACAGCCGATCGAGCAGCACCGGGTAATCGTATTGCGTCGAGCCGGGCGCCTGCGCGCCCATCACCAGCTCAGTGGTCTTGACGTCATCGAGCGTCTGCACCGGCACCGTCGACCAGACATACATCACCTGCGTTTCGCGGTTGGTGCTGCCGAGATAGGCGAGCTTCTCGGCGTCGAAGCGCGCGCTCTGCGGCGACAGCAGCGGCATGGTCGGCGTGCCGTTGAACGGCGCACCGATCACCGTGCCGTCGAACGGGCCTGTGGCGTAGAGCGAATTGGTCATGATGGCGCCGCCGGCGCCGGGTTGGTTCTGCACGATGACGGTCGGATTGCCGGGAATGTGCGCGCCCATGTGGCGCGCCAAGGTCCGCGCGGTGATGTCGTAGCCGGAGCCGACGCCGGAGCCGACGACGATGCGCAGCGTCTTGCCCTTGAAGAACGATGCCGCATCCTCCTGCGCGTGGGCCGGCGCGCAGAGCAGGAACGCGAGCAGTGCAACCAGGATCCGTGTCACGCCGCCGCCAGTCCCTTTTCCGGATCGAGCGGCAGCTTGACCGGCTGCTTGAGTTTTGCCGACAGGTCGAGCGCCTTGGTCAGCATCAGCCGGTTATGCGCCTCGGCGGCGGTGGCGGCCTGGGTCGGCAGGCCGAGCGAGACGCGGTTGAGCCAGGAATTGGTTTCCTCGCGCATCGGGCCGCGCAATTCGCCGAGCGCCATATCGCCCGGCGGATAGGAGCCGAGGAAATCGACCAGGCGGCTTTGGTCGGGCGCATAGCCTTCGCCCTGCGGCTTTGAGACCGCCAGCACCATATCGCGATGGGTGTCGTCGATGGTGAGCACACCGTGGGTGCCGTTGATGCCGACTTCCAAACTGTAGACCGCGCCCGGCCAGGTCACCGGCAGCGCCCATGAAATGTTGAGGTGATAGAGGGTGCCGTCGGCGCACATGATCATGCCGGCGGTGGCGTCGATGCCCTGGTAGAGCGGCCCCAACACCTTGTCGACCGAGCGCGCGTAGCATTCGACCGGCTGCTTGCCTTCGAGGTACCACATGACGATGTCGAGCGCGTGGGTGCCGGAGATCACCATGGGCGAGATCGTGCTCGGATCGTCGGTGCGCTTGTAATTGTCGATGGCGACCAGGCGGTTCATGAAGGCGCGCGAGGTCACCATGGTGACGTCGCCGAGCGCGCCGCTGCGCACCTTCTCCTTGCCGGCGAGCCATTTGCGGCGGAAGCGCTGGGTATAGCCGACGATGGCGTCGAGTTTTGCGTCGGTGATCGCTTTCAGCACGCGGGCGGACTGGGTGAGATCGGTGGCGAGCGGCTTTTCGATCAGCATCGGCAGGCCGCGCTCGACCGCCGCCAGGATCGGCTCGACGTGCAGATGCTCGTCGGTCGAGATCAGCACCGCGTTGACTTCCGGCCGCGCCAACAGCTCGCGGTGACTGGTGGTGACGAAATCGGCGCCGATACGGGCGGCGACGTCGCCGCCGCGATTGTGGTTGAGCTCGGCGATGCCGATCCATTCCACCGCCGGATGCCGCGCCGCCACCTCGCCGCGGAACAGGCCGACCCGGCCGGCGCCGATGATGGCGAGCCCGATGCCCTTGGCGTTCTTCTTCATACGTTCAGCCCCGCGCGGTTCTTTTGCTTGAGCTCGGCGATGCCGGAAATCGTCTCGTTGGTGAGCGGCAGATCGATGGGCTCGTTGCGGTCGGCCGACAAGTCCGCAGCGCTGTAGGTCTCCATCACCCGCCGCGCGCTTTCCGGCGTCACCATCACCGCGGTGTCGCGGATGCAGGCTTCGAGGAAATGGATGGTCTCGGGCCCGATGCCGCCGGCGAAGACGTGATCGACCCACTCGCCCGGCATGGTCGACATCGGAAATTCCTGGCCGCGTTTTTCGGTATTGAGCCAGTTGTCGCGCTGGGTGTCGTCGAGCGTGAGCGCGCCGTCGGTGCCGGTGATTTCGATCCAGGTCGAGCAATAATTCGGAAAGCTCGGCGGAAAATTCCAGCCGCCGCCGATCATCACCACGACGCCGTTATCCATGGTCACGGTGGTGAACATGATGTCGTGGGAGCCGTTCACCGGCTGCATGTAGCCATAGGCGCCCTGACTATAGACGCGCACCGGCTTGGCCGGCTCCAGCAGCCAGAACACGAAATCGAGATCGTGGGTCGATTCCATGACGACGGGCGACAGCCGCACCCGGCTTGCGATCTTCTTGCCGAGCTCGCGCGACAGATGGCGGCTGACCAGCACGGAGACGACCTTGCCGAGGGTGCCGTCGACGATCTTCTTCTTGGCGTAGGCCACTTTCGGATTGAAGCGCTGCGAATAGCCGATGGTGAATTTCAGATTGTTGCGGCGCGCCAGCTGGATCAGTTCGTCGGCTTCCCAAAGCTCCAGCGCGATCGGCTTTTCCAGCATGACGTTCTTGCCGGCTTTCAGACAATCGCGCGCGATCGGATAGTGGTTGGCTTCCGGCGTGGTCGAGACATAGACCACCGAGATTCTTTCGTTCTTGATGATGTCCTGATAGTCGAGCGTCGAAGTCGCGGGCTTGTAGAGTTTCGTCACCTCGGCGAGCCGGTCCGGCTTGATGTCGCACAGGTGCAATCTGTCGACCAGCGCCGTGCGCGACAGCGTGTCAGCACGCAAGCCGCCGATCCAGCCGACACCGATCACCCCCACTTCAACGGTCCTCACCGCGTGTTTCCTCGTCTTGTTGCGGGCGCATAAAGACCATGCCCGGATGAGGGACGCAACGGGCCGAAATCAACCAATATTGTCATCGTCCGCGCAGGCGGACGATCCAGTAATCGCAGGCGACGAGTGAGGATTACTCGCAATTGTGGATACTGGGTGCCCCGCCTTCGCGGGGCATGACAACGTCAAATATCGCGAATCGCAAGCGGGCATCGTTCTCGCGGCGTGCCTCTTCGCCCGAGCGTTGCAAAACCCTGCCACGTGAAGCGCGAGACCGGGGAGGATATGGAAAGAGAGGGGTGGTGCCTCTGCTTCCTTATTCGCTACGCCCGTCTCGCCAAAGCCAGAAAATAAACAAAGAAATAAAGGAAGCGGAACGCCGGCAGACGCTGATCCGTATCCTCCGCATCTTGCGATGCGGCTCGCGCCTCATGAAGGCGCGCTCATCTGACGGCGTTCCACCACGGCTCTCACCTAAGGGAATTATTCCATCCCAAAGGCTCAGCTTCAGGCCAGGCTTCCTGGGACGTGGTCTGCACGGGCGTTACCCGCCTTCGCCTGTCCCAGTCCAGGGATGCACCTCCCACCCCGGTCATAATGCCGGGAGACATGATGCCCAAGCCGCCCGGGAGCGAACTGCAAATCCACCCGCGGGCACCGCCCTCGCTCCCATGACGCGATGTGCCTCCGCGCCATGTCCTTCAATGAGCGAGGATTGCGGTGTAACTGACGCAGAGACCTGTGTCAATGAAAAAGTGACGACCGGGCGACGATCTCAATCTCCCTCTCCCCAAAGGGGAGAGGGCGGGGGTGAGGGGGGTTCGGAGCTTCAGAATCAAACTCCACCGTCCGAACCCCCTCATCCTGTCCTTCTCCCCTCTGGGGAGAAGGGACGCAGCGTGCAGGTTGCGACTGCGCCTCACCGCGGAACGATGCCCCACAGCCGTCAGATGCTAACGCGGCCGCTCGCAATTCTCGGATAGTCGTATCTAGTGCTGCTACTAGGTAATGTTGCGGTGCCGACCCTCGTTACTTTCGGTTTCAAAGTATATGCCCGCACGCAAGAGTACTTCTGTAAGTTATACAATGCTAGCCTATACGTTAAAACGCATAGATAAAGCGCGCGCCCGATGATTCATCATCATCGATGGCAAGGGGCACCGCGCGATCGGATCGGAAGGCGCTCGCACACAACGTGCGCAGGCTACGCCAAGACCGCGATTGGTCCCAGGAACGGCTTGCCGCCGAGGCCGGGGATCTTCGGCAAGGCTTGATGTCCGACATCGAGCTCGGCAAAGCCAATCCAACCTTGACCACGCTGGAATCCATCGCCGGCGCGCTCGGCGTGTCGGTTGGCGAGCTTTTCGCGCCCCCCGCCGTCCGTAGACGATAGCAACTAGGACGTGGATCGCGTTTCCAATCGTCCATTGCGCATCCATACGTTATAACGTATGATCGCGAGCCGAAAAACTCGCAACCTTCGGGAACGCTCATCGTCCTATGACCGCGCACCCTTTGGCCTCATTCGACCCGCAGGACGTCGGCGCCGTCCTATTGGCTGACTTTGGCACGGTGGCAGGATCGCAGGCGTTGTTCCGCGCCTTCCTCGCTGAACAAGATCATGACGCAAAGGCGGTGCGGTTTTGGCTCGATGCCTATGAGGCGATTTTGAAGGGGAGCCGGCAGCTCTGTAGCCCGGATCGAACGAAGTGAAATCCGGGATCGGCGTTGCCATCGGGCGGAGCGCTTTTCTACACACTCGCGCTCGCCGACCATCGAAGCAGGTTACAATGGCCAGTCGACGGCTTCCAAATCCCTTTGCACACAAGCACCGTAAGTGGGCTCAATCTGTTTCGCGAAGCTTGCAAGGCCGAAGAGATGATTTCGCAGTCCGACAGTTGACGTGAATCCCCGGGTTCGTGCGTGGGCAACAGGTCCGATAGCAGGGTGATGAAGGTAATAGAGGTGCTGACGCATCGTCGCCTTGAAGTGCCGCAGCAGCTTCGGCTTCGGTCCGTCCACGAGAAGCCCCAGAACCACTTTCCGGCCGCCCGGCGTTAGGATTTTTGTTTTTGTAGCATTAGGCGAAAGCCCGAACAACGCCATCGCCGCGTACACTTTCCCGATCGCCCGACTGCATTTTTCGCGAGTGTAGTCCTTACTTCGGGTAGAGAGCGTCAGATCGTCCGCATAACGTGTGTACATCAGGCCCAATTCGCTCGCCATCTCGCTAACAACCTTGTCGAAGTCTCGCATAGCTAAATTGGCTAACATCGGGCTCGTCGGAGCACCTTGAGGCAAATGGCCCATCCTGTCCCCAAGGTCAGGTCGCCACACTTGGTATGCCTTTATCACTCGCCACTGCCACCATCGCACTAGCCATCTCCCCCTTTGGCCGTGATCCGATGAGCGCAGACGTGTACACAATCGTGCTAACTCCATTGACACCAGAGGCTGGTAGCCTAACGATAGGAAGACTCGATAAACGGTGATTTCGCTCACCGATTCAAAGAAATTTCTTACGTCGAGCTTGATAAGCCAACGGCATCGACAGTGCGGCGCGGCGGCGTCAATAAGATTGTCGCCTTTCGAGAACGCAACGCTTGCGGAATGTGGGTCCGCTTGGCTCAGTATTTTCTGTGTGATCCATTGTTGAGCTTTGAGCAAGCCCGGATTTGGGACCGCGATAATTCGGTAGCGCTGTGCGGCTCGACCCGTTGAGCGTTTTCGGATGCGAAAAATTCGGTAAGGGCTCAAATTCTTTCGCGAAACAATGGCGCGCAGCAGGCCGTAATCCACATTGGAAAGATATGCGAGGTGCCTCAGAGTGAAGACTGGCGGTAGCTTCGGGTTGTTCTTCACCGTCACTTCCGCGACCGCAAGCGCGTGAGTTAGCAGCTCTTCTGAGATATGCTTCTCAAGGCCTTCGTTCTTGTAGAGCTGAGGACGCCAGCGAGACATCTACTTCGACACCCACGGGGTGAGACATGTCGCGCAGTGAAGTAAGACCTCGTCACGATCCGCCGCAGGCGGCGCTGCGTGACATGCCTTAGCCTCAAGCGGACGCTTGGTCATAGGAGAGCAGAAGTCTGCTTCCCGAAGACGGACAGCCCGAAGACCACCCGCCTGGTGCCGGCCATGAGCCGGCATCATCTAGACACGCCCGCTGGCGCCCTCAGCAAGGAAGGATAATAAAACTCTTCTGGTTCCGACGGAAGCGGCGATTGGGCTCCGCCTCCTTTTCGGGCATGCACTAGCTGCTGGTGTCCTTCGTCCGTCAGCCGGTTTCGTCCGTCCACCCAACCGTATGAAAGAGCGCGGCACAACGCCTGTTCGACTTCCATAATCACAAGTCCGGTGCGACTGGACACCGCGAGAGCGTCTCGTGGGCGCTGGCTCAAGGCTGCCATGACAAAGAGCGTGGTCCGGAGCTGCGGTTTGAGCCGCGTGACCCAACCCGCCTCTGCCAGTTTTTTTTGCCGCATCGCCAGAAGTCGCTCCCTGATCGTCTCTTCCTTATTGTCGTCTATGCCAAAGTCCGCTCGGCTTGCTGATGTAATGCGGGCCGGAAACAACGGCTGCCAATTCGCGCCTTTCTTGTGAAGGATGAGAGGGGCGTTGTTAGGAATACCGTGCGCAAATGCAATCAATGCGCCGACTGAGCCATAACCCATCGCGTCTTCCTTCGCCATGGGTGAGTATCTAATGCAAAGCGAGCGAATTGCGCTTCTTTGACCGCTGCCGAAGGCTATGCCGACGGTTGGGCCGGCCACCGCTGCTCGAACGGTTGGATGCGAGGGATGACGCTCGACCTTGCTTCGGCCGCTCGGTGATGCGGCATACGCCACAACCTCGAAAGCAAGGCCTTTCGTAGCTCGTGCGGACCACCAACTCCGTACTGATCGAACGCGCCAGGCGGCTTCGATGTATCGCCACGCGCGATTGCCGGAGCCAATATAGTCGGTGACCAGGATGAAACGGCGAATCGCATATTTGCGAATCTGATCGGGTCCAGGCTGAATAAAGATTTTCTTCGGATGCTGGCGGCACAACTCGCTAACGATGTGCGCAACTAGTCCCTCACTTCCCACACTAGGATCATAAGCTTTTGTGGGTTGAACGGGCGGTGGTCCTGCCCCGTATGCGCGCTTTACCTTTCCGGTGCTCTGTTTGAATAGTCTGTGAGGTACACCCTTGCGATGTCGGAGTTCGCGTTCAACGTATAACCCGACAGGCGTCTTCCCGCTTTCGACGCGGTGGAGCACGGCGCGACTGAGATTCTCAGCAAATTGATCGCGTGAAACCAAAGCCATTGCACGCAGCAAGCTTGCGGCGGCCAACTGGTCGTCGGGAGCAAATTGCCCTAACCACGCGAGCGTGGAGTCGGATTTTAGGAATGTTGCATTGCCTGCCACGTACTCTCTCTTTGTCTCAATCGATCTACATAGCAACGCGGTCGTGCAGATCCCAACCGTCGGACGAACATTTATAGCAAATGTCGGAAGCTTATGGACCGCCATTCGAGGCGTCGTGACTGAGCGGCGCACTTCCCGCCTATTCAGCTTTAGCCTCTATGTCAGCCCGTAGGGCGGATTAGCGCAGCGTAATCCGCCGCTTGCGGTGACAAAAGACGACGGATTACGCCTTCGGCTAATCCGCCCTACGGAATAATGTTATTCTGACGCATGCCTAATTATCGCCGCGCATTTGTCCCCAACGGATGTTGGTTTTTCACCCACAATCTGCTGGATCGGCGACAGACGTTGCTCGTCGATCACATCGATGCGCTGCGGCAGGCATTCGAAGAAACGCAAAAGAAATACCCAGTCGACATTGCCGCCATTGTCGTGCTTCCGGATCATCTGCACGCAATCTGGCCTTGCCACCAGATGACGCCGACTTTTCGACGCGATGGCGGCTGATAAAAACACGGTTTGCAAAATCACTGCCGCGGCGCGAGCGGCGTTCAGCAGTCCGCAAGGCGCGTGGCGAACGCGGCATCTGGCAACGCCGATTTTGGGAACACTTGATTCGTGACGACGCCGATTATGCGCGTCATGTCGAATATTGTTATTTCAACCCAATCAAGCACGGTCACGCGCGCCGCGCGCAAGATTGGTCACATTCATCGTTTCATCGCGACGTTCGCCACGGCCTATTCCCGCTCGACTGGGCGGGCGAGGTCGCGCCGAGCGGTTCGTTCGGCGAACGAGGCCCGTAGCCGTAGGGCGGATCAGCCGAAGGCGTAATCCGCCGTCTTTCGGTGGTGAAAAATGGCGGATTACGCTGCGCTAATCCGCCCTACGGCTTGGCGCGCTTACCCGTTAGCGCCTAGCCGCCGACAACGGCCGACAAATGTTCGACAAGCCACGCGCCTGAGGGACCGAGCCGATGATCGGCGAGGTAGGCGCCGCACATCACGAGTTGGGCAATTCTCGAGTCGAACTCCATCGGTTGAATGACTTTTAGTCGTCCTTGCGCGACATCGTTTTGCACCAGATGCGAGGGCATGTTGCCCCAGCCGAGACCCGCCAGCAGCATCGCGTGCTTGGCGCCGAGATCCGCCAGGCGCCAGGTGCGGCCAGACAACACGCCGTAGTCGCGCCCTGCGGTCAGCGACGAGCGATCGGTGAGCACAAGCTGGACATGCTGCTGCAGCGTGTGCGGATCGATCGGGCCGTCGAGCGCCGCCAGCGGATGATCGGGTGCCGCCACCGGGATGAGATCGACGGTCAGCAGCGGGAAGCGCTTCAGGAGCGCCATGTCGCTGAAATAAAGCGGCAGCAATCCAATCATGCAGGTGCCGTCGAGGACCAGTTCCGCGGCGGCGCCGAGCGACTGCACGTAGATACGCGGCGTCACCGTTGGAAACTTCGCGGTGAAAGCGCGCAACGTTTCCACGACCGCGCGCATCGGGAACATGGAATCGAGCACGATCGTCAGCTCTGCTTCCAATCCGCTGGCCAGACTTCGCGCCGTATCGCGAAAGGCATTTGTCTCCTCGGCGATCCGGCGCGCCCGCGACAGCAGCGCTCGCCCCGCTTCCGTCAGCGCGGGCCGATAGGCGGTGCGGTCGAACACCGCAATCCCCAACTGCGCCTCGAGCTTCTGAATTCCGTAGGTCACCGCCGACTGGGCTCGGTTCAGCTGTTTCGCAGCCTTCGAGAAGCTTCCGGCGTCGGCGACCGCGAGGAATAGCCGAATTTGGTCGAGCGTCAGCGAGTCGATCATAATCAGATAAATATATCATCTCTATCGAAACTTCATCTCTTTTTTAGATAAGCCGTA
Organism: uncultured Alphaproteobacteria bacterium; assembly: GCA_963756245.1. Lineage (GTDB taxonomy): Bacteria > Pseudomonadota > Alphaproteobacteria > Rhizobiales > Xanthobacteraceae > BOG-931. The sequence goes on along the minus strand of CAVWOI010000010.1, from coordinate 425,242 downwards.
TCTCCTAGGTATTGCGGGAAACCAGTTGCACAGGAGCCTCAAATGCCCACCCTGCTCGCTATCGAGGTCAGTCCTCGCCATGGGTTCTCCACGTCCCGCAGGCTCACCGCGCATTTCATCGACGCGTGGCAAGCCGCGCACCCCGGCTCAACCGTCGTCGTCCGCGATCTGATGAAAACGCCGCCGCCGTTCGTCGATCATGCCTGGATCGCCGGTGCCTTCACGCCGCGTGAGCAGCATTCGCCGGAAAACGCCGCCGCCATAAAGATCTCGGACGAGCTCGTCGCCGAGATCAAGGCCGCCGACGAGATCATCATCGGCACGCCGATGTTCAACTTCTCCATCCCGGCGGTCCTCAAGGCCTATATCGACCAGATCGTTCGGGTCGGCGTGACGGTGTCGCCGAATAATGTCGGCCTGCTGACCGGCAAGAAAGCGACCGTTATCCTGGCAAGCGGCGGTGACTTCAGCCCGGGTTCGCCGGTAGAGAAATACAATCAGGCCAGCGGCTATCTTCGCCAGGTGCTGGCCTGGATCGGGATCAAGGACGTCGAATTCATCCTGGCCGGGCGCGCGCGTGCCGGCGCCACCGGTGAAACGGCAGTCGAGCAGTTCGGCGCCGCCGTGAGGTCGGCCGCGGTTGCCGCGCCAGCCATCGCCGCGTGACGGCGCGCCTGCGCCGTCAAGGAGAGAGCGCCATCATGCGAGTAGGCTTAATGGGCGCTGGACTTTGACCAAGATTTTTGGGCGTCATGCATCATGACGTTTACACTTTACAACGCACCGCAATCGACCTGCAGCCAGCGCGTACGCTTCGTGCTGAACGCCAAGACTATTGCGTTCGACGAGATCAAGCTCGACCTGCTCGCCGGCGATCAACTCAAGCCGGATTATCTCGCATTGAACCCGAATGGCGTGGTGCCCACCCTCGATCATAACGGCGCGATCGTCATCGATTCTTCGGTCATCATCGAATATCTCGACGAAGTTGCGGCCGAGCCGGTGAAATTCACGCCGGAGCATCCCGTGTTGCGGGCCAAGATGCGGGCGCTCATGCATTTCATCGATGAGATGGCAGCGGCTGCGGTGCGGGTGCCGACGTTCAATCTCGCCTTTCTGCCGCGGTTTGCAGCCATGAGCGAGGACGCGTTCAAAACCTTCGCCGAGTCGAAGCCGCTGCGGCGCGAATTCATGCTGGCAATGGGCCGGACGGGATTCCCGCAGAAGGACATGGATGAAGCACTGGCACGGCTGCGCCGCACTTACGAGCGCATGGATGCCGAAATTGCCAAGAGTGGTGGACCATGGCTTCTCGGTGCCGATCTTTCGTTAGCCGACGTCATGCTCATGCCGGCGATCGTTCGCATGGCGGATCTCGGCCGTGCCGGCGACTGGCGCGATCTGCCGCGCGTTGAACGCTGGTACGAGGCAATCGCCGCCCATGCGGCCTTCGCCCCGACCTATTATCCGGGGTCGCTGCTGACCGAGCGCTTTCCGCATTTGCGCGAGACTGGCCGCTCGAGACCGGCCTCTTAAGACTGACTTCTTTAAGACTTGCCGCTTTAAGACTTGCCGCTTTAAGGCTTGCCGCTTTCGCAGGAGCACACCATGGAAAAGATAACCGCTAAACTTGGCGCAGTGCTTTACGTGTGTTGGGGCCTCCTGCACTTCACCGCGGCCTACGGCGTTTACAGGTTGGCGCAGAACGCGCCGCCAACCATGGCTCAAGGGCGCCTGATGCAGACGGCGTTTTATTTGACGGCGTTTGCCGCGACCGCGATCGTGCTCGCACTCGCGCTGAATTGGCGCAACGACCGGCTTGGCTTCTGGTTGAACGGGGTCATGGTCGGCATCGCCGACATTCCTTTCATTCTGTTTGTCTTGATCCCCGGATACGCACCATGGTGGCCGGGCCTGCTCGGTCCGGGGCTTTGGATCGCAGCCTTTTCAGTCACAGCCCTCGCCCGGACGTGTGCTGGAAAGTCTGTTGCGATGGGATCTGGGAGCGTTGCCCATCTCAACTGATTTTCCGCCGACCGGGCAGTCATTCGAAACCGACGGCGAAAATCGTCGCCGGAGGACTCGCGATTTTGCGCCGCGATCAGACGATCAGGGCAGGAAGTCGCGGTGGGCGCGGAGAGTCACCGCCCAGTTCGACGCATTGGCTTCGTTCACGGTGGCGCCGCCGAAGGCGTAGGAGGCGAAGCCGGCTGGACCGATGACCGAGCCGGTTCCGGTCTGCGCGCTGTGCAGGTTCTGGTACAGCACTTCCACGCCCAGATAGAACGTCTTGGTCACGTCCCACTGAGTGCGGGAGCCGATGCCCCAGGTCTGCCAGTCGTTGTCGCAGCCCGCGCCGGCGACCGCCAGCGTACCCGCAAGCGTGTTGCCGAAGCCCGCCGCCGAGCACAGGTTGGAGTTGGCCGAGCCAGTACCCTTGCCATACGACACCGCCGAGTAGGCGCCGAACACAGAGGTGTGCCAAGCCGGGGTCCAGTAATGCTCGTAGGCGGCGTTGACACCCCATGCGCTGGTCAGCATGCAGCCGGTGTTGTTGCCGATGGCAACCACGCCCGCGTACACGCAGTCGCTGAGCACGCCATAGGCTTCCTTGCCGGTCTCAACCTTGCCCCAGTTGGAGTTGGGGTATTGGAAGAGGTAACGCAGAGCGCCCTGAGTGTAGTTCGCCTGCGCCATGAAGGAGTCGCCCTGCGAGATGAACGGGGTATTGATCGAGAGACCCGCGCCAGCCACCCATCCCCACTTGTCGCCGGGGTGGCCGACGCCGCCGGCACCGGTGGTGCTCGGAGCGGACTGCAGCGCGTTGGCGGCGCTGTAGTAGCTGGCATTGACCTGGTGCAGGGCGCCCATGATCTGGGCCGCGCCCCAGGCCTGGTCGACGCGCAGATTGGCGACGATGTCGGGCGTCTGGAAGCCGCCGTAGGCGCCGTTGCCCGGGAGCAGCGCGCCGCAACCGCCAACCGCGGTGCCGCCGACGCCGGTATTACCGGTCACCGTCGCTGCGCAGGGATAGCCACCAGGAATGATGGTGCCAGCGCCAGCGAGAGCCTGCGTGCCTGCCGGACCAGGAAGTCCGTTGGCGTCGATGATCTGCGTCGTACGGCGCGCTTCAGTCGAAATCGTGCCGGAGAAGCCAGCACCGAACTGAGCGGTGTAGGCCCATATCCACCAGCCGGTGTCACCGGTATCGGACGCCGGCAGATAGTCGGCGCGATACTGATACTTCAGCGAGTTATAAAAGTCGTATTGCGACTGCGCGAGGCCCGCCGTCATGCCCGCCCACTGGACGTACGCGCGATTGGCGCTGTCCACGAGGCTGGCGACCTGCAAGCCAGTGTCGTTGGTGCTCAGGCCGATCGAAATATAGCCGCGGACCGTGCCGTATTCGGTCTGGTTGCGAACGTCGGCGGTGATGTAACCGCGGGCGCGCAGCGTTTCGTTGTTGGTCAGGCGGTTGTTGACGTTGCCATTGAACGGACCCCAGGCCAGGTTGCCGTTCGAGCCCCAAGTCTCTTCGGCACGGACCCAGCCGCCGACTTTGATGCACAGGTCGGTGCCGGGCATGTAGTAAAATCCTTGCCCGTAGAGGCTGCAGATCCTCACGTATTCGATCGGCTTCGCCTTGACGGGAAGATCAGCGGCTTGTCCCGCGGTCACTGCAATCAGGCCGGCCCCTGAGCCAAGCAACAGGCCCTTTAATGCTTTCATGACTTTCCCCGATGCGCCTTTGCGGGATTTTTTCGCGGGATGTCCAGCGTACCTGTCAGCGATCAAATCCCCGTAAAATCCAGGCCGAGCTTACATTATCTGCGGCTCGATTGTTGTTGCGGATTTCACACACAATTCGAGATTTTCGCGACCATGATCGAGACTGGAGCGGTGTTGTGCATCACAGCAAATTTCGCTGCCGGTGTTCGCTTTAGGTCGTTTTCGGGCACATGACTGGATGTCGGCTTTCCATGAACCGACATTGTCATCGTCCGCGCAGGCGGACGATCCAGTAATCGCAGGCGATGAGTGAGGATTACTGGCGATTGTGGATACTGGGTGCCCCGCTTTCGCGGGGCATGACAATGTTAAATACGCTTTTGGCGAATTGCGGATAGACCTCGGCCAATTGCGGAGCGACGACGTTGCGCATCAGGTCCAGCGTCTCCGGCGCCGGCGCCGGCGTGGTCGGCACCTCGGCTGGCCGGTCGAAATCGAAACCGGTGTTCTCGACCACCTCGGCAACGCTGTGGCCGGGATGCACGCTCGCGAGGCGGAAGCGGCGACGCGCGCGGTCGAAGTCGAACAGGCAGCGGTTGGTGACGAGCGCGATCGGACCGCCGGGGCGGAAGACGTTGTCGGGGCTGCCGCCCGGCGCGCTGATGAAATCGACTTTCGGCACCAGCGTGCGGCGCGAATGCTCGAGGCGGAACAGGATCACCTTCGGCACGACGTAATAGAGATAGGCCGCGCCGAACGAGCCGGGAAAGCGCGCCTTCGGATGATCGTAATCGCCGACGCTGACCAGGTTGATGTTGCCCTCGCCGTCGATCTGGCCGCCGGAGAGAAAGAACACGTCGATGCGGCCCTGGCCGGCGCAGTCGAACAATTCGCGCGCGCCGTCGGTGAAGAAGGTGTGGGCGCGGCTGCCGAGCAGCGACACGTAAGGCCTGCCGCCGCCGCGTTCGCGCGCCAGCAAAGCCGCGGTTGCCGGTATCGGCGACGCGGCGCCGACCGCGACGTGGCGCACGTCGCCGATCAGCCGGCAGATCACGTCGGCGAGCAACTCCTCGTCGCGGAAAGTTTTTTCAGGCGGCACGCCGCTCATGCACATACCGTTGCAGGTAATCGGCAAAACCTTCGGGCGTGGCGGCGAGCCGGGCGTATTCGGTCATATGCGCGGCATCGATGCCGTAATGATCGGGCAGCGGCAGCGGCCAGGCGCCGCGCGGCTCGACCGCAACCGCCTCGACATAGAAGCCGGGCAGCGTACCGGCGGCGAGCAGCGGATCGCGCAACAGATCGCCGTCGTGAATTTTCTCCACGGTGACTATGGTCTTTCGCGCGGCATGCGCCATGGCGAAGAACTCGCGCTGGATGCCGACAAAAACATTGCCGGCGCGATCGGCCATCGGCGCGTGGAACAGAACGACATCGGGCTTGAGCGCCGGCAGCAGCACGATCGGATCGTTGTTGCCGAACGGATTGTCCAGAACTTTCCAGTCCGGCCGGTGCGCCAGCACGTCGGAACCGATCAGCCCGCGCAGCGGCATGAATGGCACGCCCTTCTCGGCGGCCTGAAACTGCGCATGCAGCGCCGGGCACGTGGCGTCCATCATGCGGATGGCGCCCGCAAGGATCGCGGCGGTGAAGCGCGGCGCCGGGCCGAATTCGCCGAGGCTGACCGCAGAGGTCTCCAGCGTCTCGACACAACCGGCGCCGATCAGGAGATCGGCTTGCAAGGTCGAGGTCGGCAGCGCGACGAGATGAAGCCGTTTGACGCCGCGCCGGATCAGCGCCCGCGTCGCCGCCATGGCCGCGCCCGAAGTCTCGCGCGGCACGGCGAGCGTGCAGCCGTCGGTAATCGGCTCGATCGCGTCATCGAGCGTGCGGGCGATGATCGGCATAAAGCCAGATTACACCGCCTCGTAGGGTGGGCAAAATCGTCTGCTTTGCGCTTCCGCGTGGGCATCGCGCACGCACGATTTTGCCCACGCGGACGCAGGGCAGGCGCGATGCCCACCCTACGAGAGCGCCGATTTGACGTTGCTGGGCGAGAACGGCACCCGGCGGATGCGCACGCCGGTGGCGTCGAAGATGGCGTTGGCGATGGCCGCCGCGACCGGCCGGCTCGACGGTTCGCCGGCGCCCGAGGGCGCGATCTCCGGATGGTCGATCAGCACCACGTCGACCTGTTCGGGCGTCTCGGTGATGTCGAGGATCGGATAGGTCAACCAATCGACGCTGGTCACGGTCTTGTGGTCGAACTTCACCTCTTCCCACAGGGTGCGGCTGATGCCTTGCACCACATTGCCCTCGACGGCCATGCGGATGCCGTCGGGATTGATGATCTGGCCGCAATCGTGGGCGACGGTGAACTTGCGCACCCAGATCTTGCCGCTGCGGCGATCGATGTCGACCTCGGCCACCATGGCGACCCGCGTGCCGTTGCGCTGCGCGTAAGCCATGCCGCGGCCGGAGACGTTGTCACCGGTCTGGTCCTTGCGCGGCGACGGCCGCATCTGCCAGTTCGCCTTCTCCGCCGCCGCCTTGATGACGGCGATGTCGCGCGCATCCTTGACGTAGCGCAGGCGGAATTCGACTGCGTCGACGTTCAGCGCCGCGGCCACTTCGTCCATGAACGATTCGCTGGCGAAGTGAATCTGCGGCCCGACCGGATCGCGCAGGTGCGACGAGCGCAGCGGCGAGGCGCGGTCGAGCAGCGGCGGGATCGTCTCCCAGGCGGTGCGCTTGTTGTCGAAACGATAAGACTCCGCCGGCACGCCGAAACCGTCGCCGGATTTCAACGCGACGCCGAGCGTCTGCCCGGCCAAGGTGTCGAACGGCTTGCTGCCGTTGGTATCGACATCGACGCGGGAGAAGCCCTTGCTGACGAAGTCGTAGGCGATGACGTTGCCCTGGGCATCGAGCGCAGCGCGGGCGTGATGGATCGAAGCCGGGCCCTTCGGATCCCAGCCGGTGCCCTGGTTGCGCATATATTGCACGCGCACCGGCTTGCCGACGGTTTTGGCGAGCACGGCGGCATCCATCGCGGCGTCGTCGGCATCGTTGCGGCCATACGAGCCTGGCCCCGGCGTCCAGATCACGTGGACGGCGTCCTCCGGCATTTCCAGGATGGCGGCGAGGCCCGAGCGCACGAAATGCGATTTCTGCGTGCCGCTCCAGCAGGTGACCTTGCCGTCCTTGATCTCGACCAGAGAGCAAGCGGGCCCCATGCTCGAATGCGATTGGAACGGCCACTCGTATTCGGCCTCGATCACGCGCGCCGCCGACTTGAACGCCTCGTCGACATTGCCGGTTTCCGCAGGCTCCACCGAACGCTTGCGCGGCGTTGCCCTGCGGATGTGATCGTAGAGCGCAGCCTGGTCGGGGAATGGCGGAGCCGTGTCCGACCAGACCACCTTGAGCTGCTGCGACGCCTTGATGGCGTCCCACTCCTTGTCGGCGACGACGCCGAGGAAGCCCTTGTCCCAGACCACTTTGGCGGTCGGGATATTTTTGATCGAGCTTTCGTCGACGCTCACCGGCACGGCACCGGCGATCGCCGGACGGATCATGCGGGCATGGACCATGCCGGGCACTGTCACGTCGGTGCAGAAATTCTCTTGCGCAAAAACTTTCGGAGCAATGTCTTCGCGCTTGATCGGCTGGCCGACGATCTTGTGATCCTTGGGATCCTTCGGCTGCGCCTTGCCGGGCGCGTAGAGCGGATTGCCGTATTTGCCGTTCCAGTCGAGGTGGACGTTGAAATAGCGCCCGCCGATGAGCTCGGCGTAACTCACCGTCTTGGTGGCATCGCTCGCGGCATGGACGACACCGTCGGTCACCGTCAATTGGTCGACCGGCACGCTGAGCTTGTCGGCCGCCATGGCGACCAGCACGCGCCGCGCTTCGGCCGCGGCCACGCGCATCTGCTTGCCGCCCTCCTGCAGGCCGGTCGAACCGGACGCGCCGCCTTGATTGACGCTGGTCGCGGTGTCACCCATGAACACCTTGACGGCCTTGAACGGCACATCGAGCTCTTCGGCGACGATCTGTCCGACGGCGGTGAACAGTCCCTGTCCCATATCCATCTTGCCGAAATAGGCGGCGACGGTGCCGTCGCCATTGACGGCGATGTACGAGGACAGCTGGTCGGGCGTGAGTGGCGGCTTGGCGGCGACCGCCATGGCGTCATTGGCGGCGTGCGCGAGCGTCGCGGGCGCGCCGAACGAGATGACGAGCGCACCGCCGGCCTTGAGAACGGCGCGGCGCGAAAAGATTCCGGATTTGTCTTGTCTGGTCATGGCGCCCTCCCTCAACCCATCATCGCGGCCGCGCGCTTCACCGCGCGCAGGATGGCCATATGCGTGCCGCAGCGGCATTTCAGCCCAGTCAGCGCCTCGCGGATTTCGGCGTCGGTCGGCTTCTTCTTGTCGCGCAGAAACGCCGCCGCGGTCATGATCCAGCCGTTGATGCAATAGGCGCATTGCGGCACTTCTTCCTCGACGTAAGCCGTTTGCAGCGGATGCGGCTTGTCCGGCGTGCCGAGGCCGGCAAGCGTGACGATCTTGCTGTCGCCCACCGTCGAGACCGGCGTGATGCAGGAGCGGATCGGCTGGCCGTCGAGATGCACGGTGCAGGCGCCGCACTGGGCGAGCCCGCAGCCGAAATGCGGATTGTTCAGGCCGAGATCGTTGCGTAGCGCGTAGAGCAACGGCATGTCGTCGTCCGCCTCTACGGTGCTCACCTTTCCATTGACGTTGAGGGAATACTTCTGGGTCATCGCGCGAGCGTCCTCCATATGCGCAACGGCTGTTCTTATCGGGGCCGGCCATGTGCCGGTACGTCCCAAGCCGCTGCATCCGCTGGCACGGAGATTATTCCCAAATCTGCGGCATGGGAACACGGTTCGGGGCGTGGAACTTCGGCGACGAGAGCTAGCTCTTCGCCAGCGCTTGCACGGTCGCGAACAAAGTTCGCGCGTCGCGCTCTGCAATATTCCGCGTGATGAACACGACGCGGCTGTCGCGGTTGCTATCCGGCCAGGATTCGAGCTCGACCGGCGGATGGGCGAGGTGTTGGACATATTGCACCACGACCGGCCCGCGGCAGCCGGCGACGTTGAGAATCCCCTTCACCCGCAACAGGTCGGCGCCGCGCAACCCGATCAAAGTTTCCATGGCGCGCGCGAAGGCGAGCCATTCGATCGGCGTTTGCTGCGCGATGACGAAGCTCGCGATGCCGTCGCTGTGCGCGGCCTCGGCGACGAAGCCGGAGCGTTCGCCGGCGGCCGGCTCGATGACGCGATGCGGATCGAGCGCGCCCTTGACCGCGATGTCGATGGTTGCGCGCGGGTTGAGCTTTTGCAGGCGCCGCGTCAGCCGCTCGACCGCGGCGGCATCCGCGAGATCGGTCTTCGAAATCACGAGGCGATCGGCCAGGATCGCCTGCTTGCGCGCCTCGGCGGCGCTGTCGAGCGCGGTTTCGCCGTTGACGGCATCGACCACGGTCAGCACCAGGTCGATATGAAATTCGCCGCCGAGCGCGCGATCGGTGGCGAAGGTCTGCAGGATCGGTCCGGGATCGGCGAGGCCAGAGGTCTCGATCACGATGCGGCGGAACGGCGGCACCGCACCGTGCTCGCGATCGAATATCAGGCGGCGCAGCGCTGCCTGCAGATCGGTGCGCGTGATGCAGCAGACGCAGCCGTTGCCGAGCAGCACGGTCTCCTCGGCGCTGTCGCGCACCAGCGCGTCGTCGATGCCGACAGCACCGAACTCGTTGATGATGACGGCGGTGCCCTGCCCCTCCGGAGAGGAGAGAAAGCGCTGCAGCAGCGTCGTCTTGCCGCTGCCGAGGAATCCGGTGACGACAGTCACCGGAATTTTGGCGCCGCGCTCGCGCTTAAGCCGGCGCCCGAACGGGCCGGCCTCGCGCGAGGGGAAGAGGTCGAGCATGGTCCTAGCGGTGAGCCGCAGCGTGCGACTCCCTCTCCCCGCACGCGGGGAGAAGGAGATGGGGCCGGCTCGACATCAGAAATCCATTTCCAGCGTGTAGAGCCCGCCGATGTGGCGGTCGACGGCGTAAACCACGGCGCGCTCGTCGACAAAGACATCGTTCATCTGGATGGTGCCGGTCGGCGCGCCGGGGGGCGCCGGCGGCTGGAAAATGCCGACTTCCTTCGGCTGGTACGGATTGGAAATGTCATAGGCGCGCAGTCCGCCGTTGAAGAAGGTGCCGAGCACGATCTGGTCGGATTGCCACGCCGTCGGCAACGGCACGTTCTCGTGGATGTTATGGGCGCCGAACCGGCCGGCCTGGGCGTAGACGGTGTGATCGGGCAACGGGCAGGTCGAGATCGGCACCAGATTGGATTCGTCGCGCGCGTCCAGCACCCAGATCAGCTTCGGCCAGTCCTTGGCGTTGTTCTCGGTCAATTCGTCAGTCACCAGCATCAAGCCGCGATCGAACAGCGGCACGATGGTGTGCATGAAGCCGGTGTAGGGCGGCGAATTGGTCCACTGCGAGACCTTCTTCGGATTCGCTTTATCCGAAATGTCGAGCACGAACATGCCGCCGTCGATATAGGCGAGATAGCAGCGGTCCGGCCGCTGCGGATAGACGTTGGTGTTGTGGGCGCGGAAACCTTTGTCGATCGGATGCCGCGTCGGCGGCCTGACGTTGTCGCCCTGCCGCGTGCCGGGCATCCACCAGCGGCCGACCTCGACGGGCTTGGACGGATTGCGCACGTCGACGCAGCGATAGAACTGGTCGTCGCCCGGACTGGTCGGCGTGAAATCGCGCGAGCCCGACGCGCAGTGCACGTATTCGCCATCGCAGAACCACAGCTGGTGCACGCCGCGCGAATGCGGTCCGGAGCAATCGAAGAACGAAATCGATTTGGGATTTTCCGGTTTCGAAATATCGAACAGCTCGAAGCCGGCCGGCTGCAAATCCTTCTTCGAGGTCTGATAGGCCACCGCCATCATGTTGCCGCAGGTTTCCAACGAGTTCGAGCGCATGTTGGCGTGCGGCAGATCGGTCTGGCACACCACCTTCGGCTTGCGCGGATCGGAGACGTCGACGGCGGTGAAATTCTTCGGCGCGCTCTCATGCGCCAGCCAGATGATGCGGCGTCCGTCGGGTGCGATCTGCACCGACATGCCCTCGCCCATGCCACCGAAGCCGCCGAGCATGTCATTGGCCAATAGCTTGAAGTTCCAGGTGATCGGTTGATAGCTCTTGGTGATCGGGCTTTTGTTGTCGGCGGCGGCCATTCGGGATCTCCTCTTGAACTCTGGGATGAAACTTTAAGAAGCTTTTTGAATTCTCATCGAAGCTTGGTGGTTGTCGCCTCGACGGCGCGCTTGAGTGAGCTCAAATCTTTGCTGACGATGCGCCAGATGATTTCGGGATCGACGCGATCATATTCGTGCCGCAAGACGTTTCCTATTGCACGAATTGCTGACCAGGGTTGATCCGGCATTATGGCATCGACCGACCCTTCAAGCTTTTTTGCGGCTTCCGATATCCGCAACAGGCACCGTTCCACCGCGTCCTGGGTTTTGCGATCCTGGACGAAGCTTTGATGTGAATAGTCTCGCGTGTATTCTTGGATCAGGCCGATGTTTTCCAGGATGTCTTCGAGGCGAAGGATCGTGTTCTCAGAAGGCAATGACTCGATCCTCCTCGATCCGGCGGCGGAGACGGTCCTTGCGAACGGGCTCGGCGATAACGTCTACCGGTCTTTGCAGAATTGCTTGTATCCGCCGGCTTAGATCATCAAGCCGCCCGAAATAGGCAAACCCGCCCCCGCCTGCTTCGTCCGTTAGTTGCACGACAACATCGATATCGGAATCGTCGCGTTGTTCGCCGCGTGCGACCGACCCGAATAGCGCTAGGCTCCTCACGCCGGCAGCGCGAAGCTCCGGCTCATGTGCGCGTAACTTTGCGATGATTTCGTCGCGTTTCATGGGCCGATATTACGCTCCCATTTTGGCTTTTGCCATGAGATCGGGGCGCAGTGCCGTGCTCCAGTCCGGGATGGCGTCGATCTTCTTGTCCTTGAGCAGGATTTCCGCCTGTTCCTGCATATAGGGCTTGAGGTCGCCGGGAAAGCCGGGATTGACCTCGACCCGCGACAGCGCCGTGGCGAACACGTCGAGCGAAATCTTATAGCCCTTGTCGGCATAAAACCCGTAGATGACGTCGGCGACCTTTTTCGGATTGGTCTTGAAATCCTGCGCCACGTCGAGCCAGGCCTTGAGATAGGCGATCACGGTGTCGGGCTTCTGCTGCACGAACTCGGGCGTCGCCGCCATGAACACCGGCATCGGATCGACACCGGAAAATTCGATCAGGTCGGAGCCGATGCCGTCGGCGACGGCGATGACGTTGTACGGCTCGACGTTCACCATGGCGTCGACCGTCTTGGCGGCGAGCGCGGCCACCATGTTGTTCACGTCCATGCGGACTTCCTGGTAGTCGCCCTTTTTCAAGCCGTGCTGCGGCATGATGGTATCGACGAAGACGTTGCCGACCGAGGAGCCGGTCTGGTTGGCGATCTTCAGTCCGCGCAGCTCTTCGACCTTGGTGATATTCAAATCCTTGCGCGTGGTGATGCGCGCGGTCTTGCCGACATGCTCGATCAGGGCGATGGCGATGAGCCCGCCCTTGGCGCTGCCGATGATGAAGGATTGCCCGGCATAGGTGCCGAGATCGACCTGCCGCGCCACCATCTGCTGCATGGTGAGATTGCCGGACGGTACGGCGAACTCTTCCGCCGCGAGATTGTGCTTTTCCAGATAGCCGGACTTCATCAGATAATAGGTCGGCATGCCCCAGATGTTGGTCTGGTAGCCCTGCCTGATGGTCTCGGGCGCCGCGATGCCGCGCGTCGAGCCAAGGCCGAGCGCCAAGACGCCGGCGCCGGAGGCCGCGAGATAGTGCCGTCGCGTCAGTGATGGCTGCTTGATCATTGTGCTGTCCTCCAAGCGTCGCGGGCTTATTGGTCCTGCTGCAGGCCGAACTCACGGATGGTCGGCACTGCGTCGTCCAAGGTCTTCTGGATGATGGCGGCAAACTCCTGCGGCGTCGCCGACACCGGGATCGAACCGGCGTTCTCGATCAGCGCGCGGTAGCCGGGCGTCGCCACGATCTGGGCGACATCCTCGTTGAGCGTCTTGACGATCGGCTCCGGCGTGCCGGCACCGGCGCAAACGCCGAGCCAGCCGAAGCGGATGAAGTCAAAACCCTGCTCCTTGAGCGTCGGCACCTCGGGCATGGCGCTCAGGCGCTCCGGACTGGTGGTGGCGATGATTTTGAGCTGCTTGGCCTGATATTGCGACATGATGGCGAGCGTCGGCGACGGATAAAGGTCGACCCGCCCGGCGACCAGCTCCTGCACCACGCCGAGGCCGCCGCGGAACGGAATCCGGTTGAGCTCGATGCCGGTCAGCTTGGCGATCTGGCGCGTCACGATTTCCTGCGCCGAGCCGGCGCCGACCGTGGCGTAAGTGACGTCGCCCGGATGCGCCTTGGCGTAGGCGACGAAGGATTTGAAGTCGTCCACCGGGACGACGTTGGCCAGCGCCAGGCCGTAATAATATTTGGCGATGAGCGAAATCGGCGCGATGTCGCCGAGCTGATAGCCGGCATTGCGATAGACCGCGGTGTTGGTCGCATCGAAATGCGTGCACAGCAGGAGCGTGTAACCGTCGCGCGGCTGCGCCAGCACGTCGCGTGTCGCCACGATGCCGCCCACGGCCGGCTTGTTCTCGACGACGACCGGCTGGCCGAGCGCCGCGCCCAGCTTGTCGGCGATGTAGCGGGCCGGAATATCGGTCGGTCCGCCGGCGCCGAAGCCGACGACGAGGCGTATCGGCCGGCTCGGATAAGTGTCCGCGGCCTGCGCCGGCAGCGCCCACACCAACGCCGTCAGCGGCAGTGCGAGCACCCATCGCCTGACCGCAACGCGGCGCGTCATATCAGTTGCCTCGCGCGTCATGACCGAGAAGGCGCAACAGCTCCTTCTGATGATCGAGGAATTCGACGCTGAGCGGATCGCGCGGCCGCGGCAGCCGGATCGGCACTTCGGTCTTCACCGTGCCCGGATGCGGCGTCATCACCACGACCCGGTCGGCGAGATAAACCGCCTCGGCGACATTGTGAGTCACGTAGATCACCGTCTTGCGCGTCGTGCGCCATACCTCGGCGAGCAGCCGTTGCATGTCGTCGCGGGTCAAGGCGTCGAGCGCCGCGAACGGCTCGTCCATCAACAGCACCGCCGGATTGTAGGCCAGCGCGCGGGCGATCGCGACCCGTTGCTGCATGCCGCCGGACAAATGATGCGGATAGGAGCGGGCAAAATTTTCCAGCTTCACCAGGCGAAGCTGCTCGAGCGCGATGGTTTCGCGCTCCGCTTTCGCCATGCCTTTCATTTCCAGGCCGAAGGCGACGTTGCCGAGCGCGGTACGCCAGGGAAACAGCTGGGCGAAATCCTGAAACACGATGCCGCGGTCCATGCCGTAGCCTTTGACCGGCTGGCCGGCGATGCGGATCTCGCCCGAATTCGGCGTGATGAATCCGGCGATGATGTTGAGCAGCGTTGATTTGCCGCAGCCGCTCGGCCCGACAATGCAGACGAATTCCGACGCCTCCATCGCGAAGCTCACGCCGCGGACCCCCGGCACGGAGCCGCTCGGCGTATCGTAAATCAGCGAGATATCGCGCGCCTCGATATGGGGCATCGATTGTTCTTGCGGCACTGCCAAAGGACGTTTCCCGGCTCTTTCAAGCATAAACGGCGGGCCTTGTCGCTGCGCCGGCGCAGCGATGGCGCTCAGCTCTTGGCTTCAGGTCTTGGCTCAGGTCTTGGCCGCCCGCGCCATGCCCCAGCGATAGATGGTGGCGCGCTCGATCGAGCCGAACACGAACCGCTCGCTGACGAAGCCGATGAAGCCGATGACGACGAGCGAAGAGAGCATCACATCGGTGTTGAGGAATTCCTTGGCGTCGAAGATCACCCAGCCCAATCCCCAATCCGACGCCGCCAGCATTTCGGCGCCGATCACCGCCACCCAGGCGCGCAGGAAGGATTGCCGCAAACCGGCGATGATGAACGGCGAGGCGCCGGGAATGATCACCTTCCAGAACAGCGCATGCTCGTTGGCGCCCATGGCGCCGGCAGCACGCAGCCAGAGCGGATTGACCGCGCGCACGCCCGACCAGGTATTGAGCAGCATCGGAAACAGCGCGGCGTAGAACACGACCAGGATCGTCACCGGATTGCCGAGGCCGAACCAGAGGATCAGAATCGGAATCCAGGCCAGCGACGGGATCGGCATTAGCGCGCTGGCGAGCGGCAGCACGAAATTCTCCACCGGCCGAAACCGGCCCATCAGCACGCCGAGCGGCAGGCCGATAAACACCGCAAGCCCGAAGCCGCACAGCACGCGATAGAGCGTGAAGGCTGCGTGCTCGACCATCGTGCCGTCGAGCAGCGAATCCCACAGCGTGCGCGCCTCCGCGCCGAGCGGCGGCATCAAGGCCGGCGCGAAATGGCCGCTGCGCGCGACCGCTTGGTAGAGCGCCAGCACCGCGATGATGGTGATGGCGCCACGACGCCACGAACGCACCCGATCCGCCGTCATGACGTCAACATCCCCCAGCGCACCACGGTGACTTCTTCGAGCCGCTCGAAGACGAGTTTCTCCAGCGTCAGCCCGATCAGCGCGATCACCACGATGCCGGCCAGCATCACGTCGGTATTGAGGAATTCCTGGGCGCCGAAGATGAGCCAGCCCAGGCCCCACGACACGGCGGCGAGCATTTCGATGCCGACCAGGATGCGCCAAGCCTGCGCCAGACCGAGGCGTAGGCCGGTCATGATGTAGGGCAACGCGCCGGGCAAAATGACGTGGCGAAACAAGCGACGATCATTGGCACCCATCGCCTGCGCGGAGCGCACCCAAATATCCTTGACTGCTTTCACGCCGGTCCAGGAGTTGTAGATGATCGGAAACGTCGAAACGAACGCCACCAAGGCGATCGCCGAGACATTGCCGGGCCCGAACCACAACAAAAACAGCGGCGCATAAGCGAGACCCGGAATCGGCGCCCCGATGCTGACCAGCGGCAGCAAAATATCCTCAGCGCGCCGCGAGCGGCCCATCAGGATGCCGATGGTCACGCCGACCAAGGCCGCAAGCGTGAAGCCGGCCATCAGCCGCGCCAGCGTGTCGAGCGCGTGATGCGGCAGCACGCCGCTGATCGTCAGCCGCGCGAACACCGCCGCAATGGCTTCCAACGGCGGGAAGAACCGCGGCGGAAACAGGCCGGCATGGGCCACCGCCTCCCAGATCGCGCCGACCACGATGAAGGGGAACAGGTTGCGCCACACGCGGCGCAACGGGCCGTCCTCGCGCGTGGCGATCGCGGTTTCGGAAGCTTGAGCGAAGTCGTGTGCCATGGAGTTTCAAGGATAGTGCGGCCGCTGACGTCCGGACAAGCCGTTGCCCGGGATCAATACATTATGACTGATCGGGTGGCGGCCTTGATCGCATGGATGCCAGTTGTTCGTGTTGCCGATGTTGTCAAGGACGGCGCGAAGCGCCGCCGCCTCCGGCGGTCTTCGATCCTTGACAACATCGGCAACACGAACAGAGTGCTTTCCACGCGATCAAGGCCGCTTTCTGGGCCCCAGGTGGCTAATTCCGCCAGCCGTTGCAGTGTCCGCGCCCTGTGATAGGACAGCGCCCGACAGCACAGGAGTCAAGAACATGGCCACGAAAAACACGCAGAAAATCGGCTGGATCGGCATGGGCCGCATGGGTTTCCCGATGGCCGAGCGGCTCATCAAGGCCGGCCATGACGTCACGATCTGGAATCGCACCCGCGCCAAGGCCGAGCCGCTGGCTGCGATCGGCGGCAAGGTGGTCGATCATCTGCACGAGCTGAAAGACGTCGACGTGCTGTTCTCGATCGTCGCCACCGGCAAGGACGTGCAGGACGTGCTGTACGGCAAGAACGGCGTGTGCAGCCAAGGCGGCAAGATGCCGCCGGTCGTGGTCGATTGCTCGACCATCGCGGTCGAGGAATCGGCAACGATCCGCGACAAGCTCAAGCAGCTCGGCGCCGATTTCGTCGCCTCTCCGGTGAGCGGCAATGCCAAGGTGATCAAGGCCGGCAAGCTGTCCGCGGTCGTCTCCGGTCCGGAGGCCGCCTGCAAGACCGCTATTCCCTTGATCGAAGTGTTCGCGCCGCGCGGCGTGTCCTATGTGGGCGACGGCGAGCTCGCGCGTGTCTGCAAGATCGCCCACAATGTCATGCTCGGCGTCGTCATCGAGAATCTGATCGAGATCTTGCTGCTGACCAACAAGATGGGCGTGCCGCGCCACGCCTTCCTCGCCTTCCTCAACAACGGCGTGATGGGCTCGATGTTCACGGCCTACAAATCGCCGGCTCTGGTCAATCTCGACTGGACCACCACCTTCACGCCGGAGCTGCTGCGCAAGGACCTCGACCTCGGGCTCGAGCTCGCCCGCGAAATGGACGTGCCCATGCCGATAACCGCGGCAACGCGCGAGGTGCTGCAAGGCCATTTCGGCGCCGCCATGCTGCAGAAGAACCCGAAGGAATATCTGGAGAAGGATTTCGCGGCGCTGGCCGAAACCATGGCGCTGGCCGCCGGCATGAAACTTGAAAGCGAGAATAAAAACGTGCCGACGGGGCTGGAGAGCTGATCCATCATGTCCTTGCGGCTGCCGGCGCTGACAGCGCTTATCTTCAGCGCGCTTGCCGTGCTGGCCGGACCGGGCAAAGCGCCGGCCGCCACGGACTGGCCGATGCGCCCGGTCCGCCTCATTCTCACCCTTGGCCCGGGCAGCGGAACCGATATCGGCGCGCGCCTGTTGGCGGACCGGCTCACCCGGCGCTGGGGACAGCCGGTCATCGTCGATAACCGCCCCGGTGGCGATGGCCTTGTCGCCATCAATGCCTTTGTCAGCGCCCATGACGATCACGTGCTGCTGTTCGCGCCGTCGTCGTCGTTCACGGCGCATCCATTCCTGCACGACAACCTGCCGTACAAGCCGAGCGACCTCGTTCCGATCACGCGGTTCTCGAACACGCTGATCGCCATTTCGGTCCCCGCCGCAATGACTGTCGCTTCGCTCGACGACCTCATCGCCTTGGCCCGCGCGGAGCCGGGAAAACTCGATTGGGCCGGCGTGACGGGGGCTCACGAATTCGTATTTGCCGGCTGGCTGAAGCAACTCGGCCTGAACATGGTCGAGGTGCCCTATCGCAACCCGGTCGACGCCGCGAACGACCTCGCCGAGAACCGGGTGCAGGTCTATTCGTCCGCGCTCGCCATCGTGCGGCCGCAACTCCAAGCCGGCAGGATCAAGCTTCTCGCCATGGCCAACACCGTGCGCGCGCCGAGTGAGCCCAACGTCCCGACCGTCGGCGAAGCGGGTTATCCCGCGCTCGCCCTCGACGGATTGGTCGGTCTGTTCGGTCCGCCGGGAATGCCGCTTGAATTGCGCGAGCGCATCACCGCAGACATCCGCGCCGTTGCCGATTCAACCATCGCCGAGCGGCTGGCGATCACGGGTCAACTGATGAACATCGGCGGCCCAGACGAATTCGGCAGATCGATCGAGGAGCAGCGCGCCACGGTCGCCGCCTTCGCCAGGGATCTCGGCATCAAACCGCTGCAGTGAGCCGTTATTTATTTGATATCGGTCTGCACGCTAATAACCATTTGCCACTGACCGTTGCGTTTCGCCCAAACGCGCGCGATCCGCAGCAATGGTTGTGTATCGTCCGGCACGCCATTGTCCGAAATCATTGCAGCGCCATCACCGTAGACCCAGAGGCGCATGGATTGGATCGCGGTAAGAAGCGGCGGAATGTTTTGTTTCTTTTGATCCTCGATAATGGCGACACGTTCCGATTTCGATATCGGCGGGCTGTCCGACCGGTAATGGACGAACTCGTCGGCCATGTGTTTTGCATATTCTGCGGCATCATGCGCAAAAGTGGCTTTCTCGATCACCTGAAATGTATTGACGATGTCCTGCTCGACCGGCGAGCGCACACGATACGGGATCGTCTCGCATGGATTCTTGCAATCCACGAACTTCACCATCTCGCCGCGCTTCTTCAGCTCGGCGGCATCTGGCTTGATCGGTGTCCCACGCTGCGCTTCGGCCAGCGCCACCTCCTGACTCACCAGCGCGCGCCAGGCGCGTTTCTGCTTGGCCCAGATGTCGAGAAAGAATACGTCGCGCCCATCGGCTGATTTGCGGTGGCCGGTGACCATGCCGATGCGGCCGTAAATCTTCACCGCCGGATCGCTCGGCGCGGCAGCCGAAGCGGTTTTCAGATCGGCGAGGAAATCCTTGCGCTCGTGAACCTTGCCATCAGCGTCGACGAAGGTGAATTGCAGGGAAAGCAGCTTGCGGGCGACCGATTTGTCGTCGCCACGCATGGCGGCGCCGAGCGCTTGATCGGCTCCGAGCACCAGGGCGTCCTCGCTCGGCGCGGTTTGCGCCCGCAATTCGGCGAGAACCGCGATCAGCGCGGCGGCGACGAATAGGCCGAGCCACCATCGCTGCGTGGCGCTACGCATCAACCCTCCTGGAAAAACTCCGCCCCGACGCCGTGCCGGTCTTCACGAACCGCTAGCGGCTGACCATGGCATTTTCAGGCGAGAGCGCTCAAGGCGCCGGCCACGCGACGCCGCGCCGCAGCTAAAGTCGCGCCGGCGATTTCAGCGTGAAAAATGACCAGCCGCGATGTTTGCTTAATTAATGCGCGTGGCGATGGTGGTAATAGTGGCGCACCCTGCCTCCGCCGCCACCACCCCCGCCGCCGGCCATGGCCACGCGGCACTCTTTGCTGACCTGGGCGCGCTTGGCTTTCATGCAGGCGGTGGTCTTTGCCACGTCCGGGATGGTGTCGTTGCACAGCCGCATGGCGTCCGGCGTGCAAGCCTGTTGGACATCGACGGGGGTCGTGCCCTGGGCATCGGCGTGGTAAAGGCTGCAAAAAAGCACGGCGCAGACCGGCAATACCAGCCGGCAAACGAAAAGCGTGGTTCGCATCTGTCCTATCCCGGTCTTGAGAGGAACTCTCATCGCGGGGCGAAAGTAGCGGACCCGCCGTCGACGGTCCAGGCGAAGAATTTTGGCTGACCGGCCGGCCTATGGCCGCAGGTTCAATGGACGGCCCAGGCAAAACCCCGGCCGGTATGCGGGCGGTTGGCAATGTCCTTGGTGCAGCGCTCGATGCCGCCTTCGACGATTTCCGCCGTCACGTTGTCAAAGGACATGTGCCGGCAAAATATCCCGTCCGGCATGGTGACGACGACGTCGCCGGTGCCCTTGGTCTCCCGCGCATCCACCGCCGACTGCAAGAGCGGATCGATCGCGGCATGGCCGCCGATCAGCAGGGCCGCGGTAAAAAGCACGAGAAAAAGCGTGGAAACGATGACGACGCGCCCGGATTTGGTGCGTTCCTCGTCCATGCGGGCGCGCGAGCGCCGCCGCGCCATGGCGGTGACGCTGACATGATCCGCCTCGACGAACCATGCGCCGGCGTCTCGGCTTACTTTCTCGGCTGCGCTCATGCCGCTATTGAACGATAAAACCCGTTGGATCGCCGATAAAAAAACATTTTGGATTTGAATCGAAATGCCGCACTGCGCGGCAAAATGGCTGATTCGGTTGCAATTCCACCGCCATCGGCGCTGTTAACGCTATCCCCTTCCCGATCCGCGCCCAGTGGTGAAATAATCGCCAGCCGACACCGGCCAACCAGCGAGGAACGCTTGCTCACCGCCGCCCGCAACGAGATGCTCACCCGCGTCGGACCCGGCACGCCGATGGGCGAATTACTGCGCCGCTATTGGCAGCCGATCGCCGGCGCCAGCGAGCTCGATACCAATCCGATCAAGACCGTCCGCCTGATGGGCGAGGACCTCGTGCTGTACCGCGACCGCGGCGGCCGCTACGGCCTGATCGACCGCCACTGTCCGCACCGCCGCGCCGATATGGCCTATGGCTGGGTCGAGGAGACCGGCATCCGCTGCAGCTATCACGGCTGGCTGGTGGACCAGAGCGGCCGCTGCCTCGAACAGCCTTACGAAGACACCACCAGTCCAAAGCCGTCGAAGGCCGGCTGCGAAACCAAAGCCTATCCGGTCAAGGAATGCGCCGGCCTGTTGTTCGCCTATCTGGGTCCGCTGCCGGCGCCGGAACTGCCGGTGTGGGAGCCGTTCACCTGGCGCAACGGCTTTCGCGAGATCGTGCTTGCCGACGTGCCGTGCAACTGGTTTCAATGCCAGGAGAACTCCATCGACCCGGTGCATTTCGAGTGGATGCACGACAATTGGGGCGCCCGCATGCGCGGCGCCGATGCCAACGTCGCGCCGAAACACCTCAAGCTGAAATTCGAGGCCTTCGACCACGGCTTCATCTATAAGCGCGTGCGGGAAGGCCAGAGCGAGGAAGACCGCTACTGGACCGTCGGGCGCGTCGCGCTGTGGCCGAACAGTTTTTATCTCGGCAGCCATTTCGAATGGCGCGTGCCGGTCGACGACGAGAACACGCTTAGCGTCGCCTGGTTCTTCATGCGCGTGCCGAAGGGCCGCGAGCCTTACGTGCAGGAGCGCGTGCCGACCTGGGTCAGCCCGCTGCAGGACGAAAGCGGCCGTTTCATCACCAGCCACGTCATCAACCAGGACATCGTCGCCTGGGCCGGCCAGGGCCGCATCGCCGACCGCACCAAGGAGCACCTGCGTTCGAGCGACATCGGCATCACCATGATGCGCGGACGTTTCTTCGCGGAGCTCGAGGCCATGGCGGCGGGCAAGGAGCCCGGCGGCATCATCCGCAGCGCCAATGAGGCGCAGTGCATCGCGCTGCCCAACATGGCGCGCGAGTTCAATACCGAAGGGCTCACGCTTGCGGAGTTCGACAAGGACCCGATCCTGCGCCAGCGGCTGAAGGAATTCCGCCACCATTACGGCCAGCCGGCCGAGGTGCGGCGGGAATTTGTCGAGGCGATGGGAATCGCGGGTTGATGCGAACACAAGTCGCCATCATCGGCGGCGGGCCGGCGGGCTTGCTGCTCTCCCATATTCTCGACCGCAACGGCATCGACAGCATCGTGCTGGAGCGCCAAACCCGCGCATACGTGCTGGAACGGATTCGCGCCGGCGTGCTCGAGGCCGGCACTGTTGCGCTCTTGCGCGAGGTTGGGCTTGGCGAACGCATGGACCGCGAAGGTGCGCCCCATGACGGCTCGACCATCGTCTGGGAAGACCGGCCGCACTTCCTCATCGACACCAAAAAATACACCGGCAAGCCGATGATGGCTTACGGCCAGACCAATATCACCGAAGACCTCTACGCCGCCCGCGACGCCGCCGGCGGTCAAGTGATCGACGAAGCCGCCGATGTGCAGCTGCACGACCTGACGTCGGGCAAGCCTTATGTGACCTTCGAAAAATCGGGCACGACGCAGCGGATCGACTGCGACTACGTCGCCGGCTGCGACGGCTCGCACGGCATCAGCCGCGCATCGATTCCGGCTGCTTTGGCAAAGACCTACGAGAAGAGCTATCCGTTCGGCTGGCTCGGCATCATGTCGGAGACGCCGCCCTATCCGGAGATTTGCTATTGCCAGCACAGCCGCGGTTTTGCGCTCGCCTCGCAGCGCAATCCGATGCTCAGCCGCTACTACATCCAGTGCGATCTCGATACCAGGCTCGAAGACTGGCCGGACGACCGCTTCTGGGAAGAATTCAAGGCGCGCTGTCCCCAAGACATGGCGGACAGCATCGTCACCGGCCCGTCGATCGAAAAATCCATCGCGCCGCTGCGCAGCTTTGTCTCCGAGCCGATGCGCTACGGCGCGTTGTTCCTGGCCGGCGATGCCGCCCATATCGTGCCGCCGACCGGCGCCAAGGGCCTCAACCTCGCGGTCTCGGATGTGTTCTATCTGTCGCGCGCGCTGACCGAAGCCTATCGCCGCAACAAGACCGACTACCTCGACGGCTATTCCGACATGGCATTGCGCCGCGTCTGGGGCGCCGCGCGGATGTCGTGGTGGCTGACCATGCTGCTGCACCGTT
The DNA here is from genome assembly GCA_963756245.1 of uncultured Alphaproteobacteria bacterium. Classification (GTDB taxonomy): domain Bacteria; phylum Pseudomonadota; class Alphaproteobacteria; order Rhizobiales; family Xanthobacteraceae; genus BOG-931. The sequence goes on along the minus strand of CAVWOI010000010.1, from coordinate 402,369 downwards.
TCCCCGACGAGACGCCGTTCGAACAGCAGATGCGGCTCAATCAGTTCGACTACCTGCTGTCATCCGAGAACGCCCAGGCGTCGCTGGCGGAGCAATATGTCGGGCTGCCTTACGAGGGCTGAGCCAAATTCTTTTTCCGTGCCCTGGCCTGCTCGACCAAAAAACGCGACAGCCGCTGCCGCACCGCGTCGGCCTCGCCCGGTCCCCACTTCCGCAACCCCTCGCCGGTCTTCATGCCGAGCTTGCCGGCGGCGACTTTTTCGCGGAGGAACGGATGCGGGCCCGCGGTGCGGTCGAGGTCGGCAATCAACACTTCGGCTATATCGAGGGTGAGGTTCAGCCCGACCAGATCGGATTGCTCCATCGGCCCGAGCACCGCCGTGCGCGCGCCAAATCCTTCCTTGACGACGGTGTCGATGGTCTCGGCATCGCAGACGCCGGCGGCGACCAGCGCGATCGCTTCGCGCTTCATGGCGTGCTGTAAGCGATTGCCGACAAAGCCCGGGATATCGCGCCGCACGTGGACGGGGACTTTTCCGGCACTGCGTAACAAGTCCATGGTTGCGCGCACCACGGCATCGCTGGTCTTGTCGTTCTGAATGACCTCGACCAAAGGCACCAAGTGAGGCGGATTCCAGAAATGCGTGCCGACGACGCGCTCGCGATGTTTGAGATCGCGGCCGATGTCGGTTGACGGAATGGCCGAGCTGTTGCTGGCGAGAATCGTATCCGGTGCGACCACGCTTTCGAGCTCGGCAAAAATCTTCTGCTTCAGCCGCAGTTTTTCCGGCGCCGCTTCGAACACGAAAGCCGCGCCCTGCACGGCAGGCGCAAGCTGCTCGTACGTTTCAATCCGTTGCAAGAGCGCCGGATCGTCACCGAAAAGCGCGACGATCGCCGCCAACCGCTGCGGCAAGGAGTTGCGGATGTCCGCCATCGGCTCGAACAGGCCGACCGGATGCCCGGCCGCGGCAAACAGATAGGCGATGCCGTGGCCCATCAAGCCGCCACCGATGACGCCGATTTTTTGTTTTCTCGGTTCGCTCACGTTTTCCTCACGCCGATATTCATGGAACTGCACTGCAACATAAACGTTATTGCACCGCCGGTTTTGATTGACCAAACCATACAGGAGAAATGGTCATGCCTGCTTTGCTGTGGGTTGCATTCTGGTCGTCGATGATGGCGACTGCCAGTTGTTTTGGCGAAATGCCGAAACCGATTGCGCCGAAGAAAAGCGATCCATCGCGTGCCGACTAGCCCGCGGTATAACCGCCGTCCACATACATGATCTGGCCGGTACAGAAATCGGACGCCGGCGACAGCAGATAGATTGCCATCCCGACCAGATCCTCCACCTCGCCAAGGCGGCCGAGCGGAATGCGCGACAGCGAGCGCGCCCGAGTCTGCTGGCCGAGCTCGTTGTCGCCGTACATCCAGGCCGTCAGCTTGGAGCGGAACACTGTCGGCGCGATCGCGTTCACCGTGATGCCGTGCTTGGCCCATTCGGTCGCCAGCACGCGCGTCAGCGAATCGGTGGCGCCCTTCGACGTACAATAGCCGGTATAGCCGGAAATATTGCCGTGTCGCCCGCGCACCGAGGACATCGTCAGCACTTTGCCTTTGACTTTCTTCTCGATCCAATAGGTGCCGACCGCCTTGGCCATGAACCAGATGCCGCGCACATTGGCATCCATCACCGCCTGCCAGTCCTCGTATTCCAAGTCCTGAATGAAGCCCGGCTTGTTGAAGCCCGAGGCGACGACGAGCTGATCGACACGCCCGAATTTTTGCAGCGCGCCGTCGAGCATCGCCTGGGCGTCGGCGAGGCTGTCGGGGCGACGAACGATTACGGCCGGATCGCCGCCCAGCTCACGGACCTCGGCGGCAACCTCGTCAAGCTCGCCTTTGGTGCCGGACGCGAGCAGCACCTTGCCGCCGAGCGCGGTCAGCGCCAGCGCGGTGGCGCGGCCGAACGTCCCCGAGGCGCCGGTGACGATGGCGACTTTCCCTTTGACGTCGAACAGCGACAGCGGATTGCGCAGCGGTTCGGAGATCATTTTGCCTACCGCCCGGTTTCGAAACGAAATGCCTGCTTCGGATCGAGCACGGCGACGACGCGCAGCGCGCAGCCCTCGCCTTCCGGCCAGCGCCAGGGAAATGCGAGAAAGGTGCAGCGGCGGCCGGTGATGGCGTCGATATCGCCGCCGATATTCTCGATGCCGGGAATGCCGTTGGTCATCATGATCTTGTGCGCCGGCTCCCAGTACGGAAAATCCTCGATGATGTGCCGGCCGGTCTCCGCCTTGTATTCGACGTCGAGATGCGGCTGCGCCGGCCCCGGTCCGTGCGGCCCGAGGAAGGTGCCGAGCGGATGATCGAGCGCCTGCACGTCGATGCCGACGAGCTTGACGCCGCGCTCCACCAGCCACTCCGCAGCTTCCTTGTAGAGGCCGGGCGAATAGGCGAAGTAATCGGGATTGTCGCCGTAGTTTTTGTGGCTCCCGGTGTTGATCATCACGATGTCGTTCTTCTGGATTTTCGGCTCGGCGCGTTCCAGATCCTTCGGCGTGACGACGCCCCACTTGCCTTTCGGGATCGAAACCGCGACGCCGGTGCCGAAGAAGCGCCACAGCGGATAGCCGGTCAATGTCGGCTGGTTCTCCGCCACATGGATCGGCGCATCCATGTGCGTGCCGCGATGCATGATGCCTTCGAACTGCTGTACCAGAAGACCGTCCTTGGCGTGAAACTCCACGACCCGGACATTGAGATTGGCGCGCGACGGCCATTGCGGCATGCCCTGGCCCCAGGGATGGCTGAGATCGAAGAATTGCAAGCTGCCGGCTCCGCGCGCCGATTTGATGGACGGTGATTTTTTTGCCGCCGCCGGCTTTACCGCAGAAGTCTTGCGCCCCGCGCCGCGCTCCAGCCGGCAGGTGCCCTTCGGATCGAGCATGGCGACCAGCCGGATCACGCAGGCGTCGCCCTCATGCCATTTCCACGGAAAGCCCTGGAACGTGCAGCGCTTGCCGCTGAGCGCATCGAGATCGCCGCCGACATTCTCGATCGTTGGAATGCCGGCTTCGAGCAGCGTGCGGTGCGCCGCGTTCCATTCCGGAAAATCCTTGATCGCCTCACGGCCGGTGGCTTCCTGGTATTCGGGGAGCAGATATTTGATCTGCGGGCCGTTGCGATGCGGCCCGAGCGACGTCGCCAGCGGATGATCGATGCAAGCGGTGTCGATGCCGACGAGCTTGACGCGCTTTTTGACGAGCCATTCCGCAGCGTGCTTGCTCAGGCCCGGCGCATAGCCGAAATATTCCTTGCTGTCGGCATATTTGCGGTGCCAGCCGGTGTTGATCAGGACGATGTCACCGGCCTTGATCGCCGGCTTGGCGCGCTCCAGATCGGACGGCTCGATCAGGCCCCATTTCTTTTTGGGAAGCGACAGCACGACGCCGGTGCCGAAAAACTTTTGCAGCGCGAGATCGCCGACTGCCGGCGCGCCGGGCACCAGATGGATCGGTGCATTGAGATGCGTCGAGGTGTGGAAGATCGTGGTGATCTTGTGCGTCATCACGCCTTGCTTGGCGTGATGGGTGATGCGTTCGAGCTTGATCTCCTCGTAGCCCGGGAAGATCGGCGTATACATGCCCCAGCGATGGCTGAGCTCGTAAAGCTCGAGCCCACTCACGGGGTCGATCACGGCCGGCATTTCACACCCTCACACGACGCAACGCTGCGGCTGAATTGCTTCGCAAATTTCGGCTGTCTGTATCATGCCCCAATACGACGTGACAATTGCCGCGACGGTGTCGCGAGGCGCTTGCGGCGTCACGCGAAACGGCGCACGCTGCCGTTGAGCTGTCGCAAGTACAGCGCAAAAATTCGAGGGAGGAATCGCCATGCGCAAACGCGCAGGACTCATGCTGTATGCGTGCCTCATCGGCACGGCCATCGGCGGCACCATTGCCGTCTCCGGCAGCCAGGTCCAGGCCGACGATCCGAACAGCGCACCGAATCCGTATCATGTCGTCGACCATTGGGCGAAGTTGCCCGAGGGCCGCGTCTGGGGCCAGGCGATCGGCGTCGACATCGACCGCGACGGCACCAGCCTCTGGGTGTTCGACCGTTGCGCGGGCAAAACCTGTGAAGGCTCGAATGTCGCGCCGATCCAGAAATTCGACGCGACGGGCAAGCTGGTCGCAAGCTTCGGGGCGGGCCAGTTCGCCTGGCCCCACGGCTTGGCCGCGGCATCGGACGGAACGGTATGGGTCACCGACGGCAAGAACCAGACGGTGATGCAATTCTCCGCCGACGGAAAACTGCTGAAGACGCTGGGCAAGCCGGGCGTCGCCGGCAATGGCCCCGACACCTTCAACTCGCCATCGGACGTGCTCATCGCGCCCTCTGGCGACATCTTCGTCGCCGACGGCCACGGCGATTTCCCGGTCAAAGGCACCAACGACCGCATCGTCAAATTCACCAAGGACGGCACCTTCATCAAAGCATGGGGCCATCACGGATCGGCGCAGGGCGAATTCGACGTGCCGCATGGGCTCGCCATGGATTCCGCCGGCCGGCTTTACGTCGCCGACCGGGCCAACAACCGTATCCAGATTTTCGATTCCGACGGCAATTTCGTCGCCGAATGGAAACAGTTTGGCCGGCCGAGCGGCGTCGCCATCCGCGACGACATCCTTTACGTCGCCGACTCGCAATCGAGCGACAAAGTGAACGCGCCGTTCCGGCAGGGCATCCGCATCGGCAGCGTCAAGGACGGCAAGGTGACGGCCTTTATCGCAGCGACCGATCCGAAGGCGGAAATGCCGGAAGGCGTCACCGTCGACAAGGACGGCCACGTGTTCGGCGGCTTCACCGCCGACACCGACGTCAAGGAATACGTCAAGAATTAAGCGCTGTATCCCGGACGCGGTGCAGCACGAAGTGGTGCACCGCAGATCCGGGACCGTTACAATCTGAGTATGCGAAGGTCCCGGGTCTGCAGCGCATCACCATAGCGCGCGCAAGACGCGCGTGAACGCGCTAATGGTGCTGCGCTGCGCCCGGGATTCGTCAGGTTGCAGCCGCCTGACCCCGCCGGTATGTATGCGCCGGCGCCGCCGGCGCGTCCGTCTTTGAAGGCTGCGAACTAAAGACTAATAACGGAAATTATGGCCCGTCTGGTGATGAAATTCGGCGGAACGTCGGTCGCCGACATCGACCGCATCCGCAACGTCGCGCGCCACGTCAAGCGCGAGGTCGACGCCGGCCATGAGGTCGCGGTCGTGGTCTCGGCCATGGCCGGCACGACGAACCGACTGGTCGAATGGTGTCGCGAGGCCTCGACCCTGCACGACACGCGCGAGTATGACGCGGTCGTCGCTTCCGGCGAACAGGTCACCGCCGGCTTGCTGGCGATTGCGCTGGAGGGAATTGGCGTCAACGCGCGCTCCTGGCAGGGCTGGCAGATTCCGATCCTGACCTCGAATGTGCACGGCTCGGCGCGCATTCTCGGCATCGATGGCGCCGAACTGATCCAGCGTTTCAAGGAGCGCAAGGAAGTGGCGGTCGTTGCCGGCTTCCAGGGCTTGCACAAGGAGACCGGCCGCATCACCACGCTCGGCCGCGGCGGATCGGACACTTCGGCCGTCGCGATCGCCGCCGCGATCCGCGCCGACCGCTGCGATATCTACACCGACGTCGACGGCGTCTACACCACCGATCCGCGCGTGGTGCCGCGCGCGCAGCGGCTCGACAAGATCGCCTACGAGGAAATGCTGGAGCTCGCTTCGCTCGGCGCCAAGGTGATGCAGGTGCGCTCGGTCGAGCTCGGCATGGTGCACAATGTGCGCATCTTCGTGCGCTCGAGTTTTGACCGGCCCGAGGACATCGACCCGCACAAGAATCCGCCCGGAACCCTCATCTGCGAAGAGGACGAGATCATGGAACAGCAAACCGTCACCGGCATCGCCTTCTCCCGCGACGAGGCGCAAATTTCCATCCGTCAGGTGCAGGACAAGCCAGGCGTGGCGGCGGCGATTTTCGGTCCGCTCTCGGAAGCCAACATCAACGTCGACATGATCGTCCAGAACGTCTCGGCCGACGGCAAGACCACCGACCTGACGTTCACGGTGCCGGCGGCGGACTATCAGCGGTCGCTGGACACCATCGCCAAGGCCAAAGCGGCGATCGGCTATGCGCGCCTCGACGGCGCCACCGACGTGGCCAAAATCTCCGTCATCGGCATCGGCATGCGCAGCCACGCCGGCGTCGCCGCGCAGGCGTTCAGCGCGCTGGCCGAGCGTTCGATCAATATCCGCGCCATCACCACCTCCGAGATCAAGTTTTCGCTGCTGATTGACGCGGCGTTTACGGAGCTTGCGGTGCGCACGCTGCATTCGCTCTACGGCCTCGATAAAACGGCGCCATAAACCGCGGTTTTCGCGATTTTTCGTTGCAGCGCACAAATTTAGCCGCCGTCATAGCGCCGTCTCTGGCTTGCGGTTTGCATACCGCATTCGATATAGGCGAGAGGATGGTCGCCGCGGGACTGGGACCCGGGCGGACTTCTCTTTGAATAGGACCGGCGCGACGCTGGCTGCGTTCGGTCAAGGCATAGCCCGAGGGACCCATGCGTGGCGCACTCGGCGGTCCGCGCGTGCTGTTGCGCCGGCTTCGCGAAGTGATGGCGGAGCCGGTCAGCGCGCAGGAACGCCTGGACAAGATCGTGGTGCTGATCGCCGCCAACATGGTTGCGGAGGTCTGCTCGGTCTATGTGCTGCGCGTCGATTCGACGCTGGAGCTCTACGCCACCGAAGGCCTCAAACGCGACGCCGTGCACCAGACCGTGCTGCGTTCGGACGAGGGCCTGGTCGGCCTGGTCTCGAGCCAGGCCAGCGCCATCAATCTGTCGAACGCGCAGGCGCATCCGGCCTTCTCCTTCCGGCCGGAGACCGGCGAAGAAATCTATCACTCCTTCCTCGGCGTGCCGGTGCTGCGCGCCGGCAACACGCTCGGCGTGCTGGTGGTGCAGAACCGCGCGCGGCGCACCTATTCGGAAGAAGAAGTCGAAGCGCTGCAGACCACCGCCATGGTGCTGGCCGAGATGATCGCCTCGGGCGAGCTCTCGGCGATGGCGCTGCCCGGCGCCGAGCCGGCGGCGCGGCGCACGGTCCACATCAAAGGCTCGGCCTTGAGCGACGGCATCGCATTGGGGCACGTCGTGCTGCACGAGCCGCGCGTCGTCGTCACCAATTTTATCGCCGACGACATCCCAAAGGAATTGAAGCATCTCCAAACTGCGGTCGAGACGCTGCGCGCCAATCTCGACGAGTTACTCGAGCACGGCGACGTGGTCGAAGGCGGCGAGCACCGCGACATTCTCGAAGCCTATCGCATGTTCGCCTATGACCGCGGCTGGGTGCACAAGCTCGAAGAGGCGGTGATGACCGGCCTCACCGCGGAGGCCGCCGTCGAGCGGGTGCAGTCCGACACCCGCGCCCGCATGCTGCGGCAGACCGATCCGTTCCTGCGCGAGCGGCTGCACGATCTCGACGATCTCGCCAACCGGCTGATGCGCCAGCTCACCGGCCGCGATCACGCGCCGTCGCGCGAAAGCCTGCCGGAGAATGCGATCCTGGTTGCCCGCTCCATGGGTCCGGCGGCGCTGCTCGACTACGACAGGAAGCGGCTGCGCGGCCTGGTGTTGGAGGAAGGCGGGCCGCATTCCCATGTCGCGATCGTCGCCCGCGCGCTCGGCATCCCGGCGGTCGGCGACGTCGATAACGCCACCGGCGTCGTCGATCCGGGTGACGCCATCATCGTCGACGGCGCGGCCGGCGATCTGCACGTGCGGCCGCTGCCGGACATGGAAGCGGCCTATGCGGAGCGGGTGCGGCTCGGCGCGCGGCGCCAGCAGCAATATCTCGCGCTGCGCGACAAGCCGTGCGTCAGCAAGGACGGCCAAGCGTTCAGCTTGATGCTCAACGCCGGCTTGAGCGTCGACCTGCCGCACATCGCCGACACCGGCGCCGCCGGCATCGGCCTGTTCCGCACCGAGCTGCAATTCATGGTGGCGCCGAATTTTCCGCGCACCAGCGAGCAGTACACGCTCTACCGCGCCGTGCTCGACGCCGCCGGTGACAAGCCGGTGACGTTCCGCACCCTCGACATCGGCGGCGACAAGGTGCTGCCCTATATGCGCAACGTCGAGGAGGAAAATCCGGCGCTGGGCTGGCGCGCCATCCGGCTCGGGCTCGACCGGCCGGGGCTGTTGCGCACGCAGCTGCGCGCGCTGTTACGCGCCGCCGGCAGCCGCGCGCTGAAGATCATGTTCCCGATGATCGCCACCGTCGATGAATTCGATCAGGCCAAGGACCTCGTCGAACGCGAGCTGACGCATCTGCGCCGCCACGGCCACAAGCTGCCCGACGAAGTCGAGGTCGGCAGCATGGTGGAGGTGCCATCGCTGCTCTATCAGCTCGACGAATTGCTCGAACGGGTCGATTTCCTTTCGGTCGGCTCGAACGATCTGGTGCAATTCCTCTATGCGGTCGACCGCGGCAATCCGCGGGTTTCCGGCCGGTTCGATGCGTTGTCTGCGCCGGTACTCCGCGCACTCAGGGACATCGCCGACAAGTGCCGCGAACACAAAAAGCCGGTGACGTTGTGCGGCGAGCTCGCCTCGCAGCCGATCGGCGCGCTGGCGCTGGCGGCCATCGGCTATCGCTCGCTGTCGCTGACGCCGTCCGCGGTGGGCCCGGTCAAGGCCATGCTGCTCGATCTTGACTGCCGCAAGGCGGCGGCGTTTCTTCGCCCGCTCATCGACAAGCAAAACGGCGGCGCCCCGATCCGCGAGCAGTTGAAACAGTTCGCCGCCCGCGAAGCGCTGCAGATTTAAGTCACACGATGTTGCCTGATCAGAAACTCACGGCCCTCGTTACCCGTCATGCCGGGCTCGAACGCGACCTCTCGGCGCCGCAGCCGCCGGAGACCTTTGTGAAGATGTCGCGGGAGTTCGCCGAGCTTGCCCCGGTGGTCGAGGCGGTAAAAGCCTATCGCGACGCGCAGCGCGAGCTCGAGGGGCTGGCAAGCCTGATCGAGGATCCATCGACCGACGCCGAGATGCGCGCCATCGCCGAACAGGAACGCCCCGAGCTCGAGGCGCGGCGCGCGGCGCTCGAGGAGAAATTGCGCGTCGCGCTCATCCCCAAAGACGCGATGGACGAGCGCAACGTCATTCTCGAAATCCGCGCCGGCACCGGCGGCGACGAGGCGGCGTTGTTTGCCGGCAATCTGTTCCGCATGTACGAGCGCTACGCCATCAGCCAAGGCTGGAAGGTCGAGATCGTGACCGCCAGCGAAGGCTCGATGGGCGGCTACAAGGAAATCATCGCCGAGATCCGCGGCCGCGGCGCCTTCGCCAAGCTCAAATACGAATCCGGCGTGCACCGGGTGCAGCGCGTGCCCGACACCGAAGCGTCCGGCCGCATCCACACCTCGGCCGCGACCGTCGCGGTGTTGCCCGAGGCGGAGGATCTCGACATCGCCATCAACGACGCCGATCTCAAGATCGACACGCTGCGCTCGAGCGGCGCCGGCGGCCAGCACGTCAACAAGACCGAGTCGGCGGTGCGGGTGACGCATATTCCATCGGGCATCGTGGTGACGATGCAGGAGGACCGCTCGCAGCATCGCAACCGCGCCAAGGCGATGGCGGTGCTGCGGACGCGGCTCTACGATTTCGAGCGGCAGAAGCAGGACGCCGCGCGCGCCGCCGAACGGCGCGGCCAGGTCGGCACCGGCGATCGCTCCGAGCGCATCCGCACCTACAATTATCCGCAAGCGCGCGTGTCGGACCACCGCATCAATCTCACGCTCTACAAGCTGCCGCAGATTCTCGAAGGCGAAGCGCTGGGCGAGATCATCAACGCGCTTGTCGCCGAGAACCAGGCGGCGCTGCTTGCGGCCGAGGATGTGAATTGATGCGGCCGCGCGGCGATGCTGCTTTTGCAAAACCTGATGGCATGGATACGCGCACTATTGCCGAGGCGCGCCGCGCTCTGGCGGCAAAATTTCGCGCCGGCGGGCTCGACACGCCCGACCTCGACGCCCGTATCCTTGTCGGCCACGCGCTTGGCCTCGATCATGGGGCGCTTGCTGCGGCGGCTACACGCAGGCTCGGCGCCGACGAGGAAAACGCCATCGCGGCTTTGGCGAGCCGCCGTCTCACCGGCGAGCCGGTCGCGCGCATTCTCGGCTTCAAGGAATTCTGGAGCCTGCCGCTGCGCGTCGATGCCGCGACGCTGGTGCCAAGACCGGAAACCGAAACTGTCGTCGAGGCGGCGCTCGCGGCGCTCGATACCGGCGGACCGCGCGCGCGAAAACTGCGCATCGCCGATCTCGGCACCGGCAGCGGCGCGCTCATTCTGGCACTCTTGTCCGAACTGCCGAACGCCTTCGGCGTCGGTACCGACTCGAGTACGAAGGCGCTTGTGGTGGCGCGCGACAATGCCCGCCGTCTCGCCCAGAGACGGGCAAGATTCGTCGCCTGCGACATGGCGGCGGCGCTGCGCGGACCGTTCGATGCGATCGTGTCCAATCCGCCTTACATCGCCTCCGGCGACATCGCCACGCTCGCGCCGGACGTGCGCGATTTCGATCCGCATCTGGCGCTCGATGGCGGACCCGATGGGCTCTACTTCTATCGCGCCATCGCCGCGGCGGCGCCCGCCCTGCTCGTGCCCGGCGGGGTTTTGGTCGTCGAGCTTGGCGTCGGCCAAGCGGAACTTGTCGGTCATTTATTTGCAGCGGCGGGGCTTGCGCCGTCACCGCCGCGCCCCGACCTTAATGGGACGCCACGCGCCCTCGTTGCAAGAAAACGGGCATGAGCGCGAAGCATTGGACCCCGGCAAAAAAGCGCTTTGCCCCCGGCAAAAAAGCACTTGGAATATCGGCCGGAACCGACTAGCTTGCGGCCACGGAATCGGCCCGAGATGATGGTGCCGCGCCGCCTCGAATACCCGGAGCAGGCTTTTTAAGAGTTCGGCTCCCAGAGGTTGGCAGCGCAGGCCCAGCAAAGAGCGAAAGCCGGAAAGCGAAAGCCGGAACAGACGGCAGACGGGATCGCCACCATTCATACCGAGACGTTCATCGGTTGGCGCGCATTTGTACGGAGCAGTCGCGCGCATAACGGGGGTTTGCAACACCGCGGTCAGGCCGAGGGTGAGGGCAACAATTGCTGAGGTTTTGTGAGGGCTAGGCGAATGCGCTTGCCGGCGATTCACTCGCGCCAATCGATGGCGGTGAATCGGCGGCAGGAGCGACGCATGGTGAGAGCGGTAAGCTTAAGAGCAGTGCACCTATGAAAAGAAACGGCGGCATCAGCGCCGCCGCAAACGAGGGTTGGCGGAACAGCAAGTCATGAGAAACGGTCAGAACAAGCGCATGCGGGGTCGCAACCGCGGTAAAGGTGGTGGCGGCGGTCATCATCATCACCATCACCAAAATCCATTGTCGCGCATGTACGAGTCCAATGGACCGGACCTGAAGATCAGGGGCAATGCCTCTCACATTGCCGAGAAATACCTGCAGCTGGCCCGCGACGCGCAAAGTTCCGGCGATCCGATCGCGGCCGAAAACTACTACCAGCACGCCGAGCATTATTTCCGCCTGATCGCCGCCGCGCAGGAACACTTTAGGCAGACCCAGCCTTCCTTCTATCAGCAGCAGCCGCAGCAAGGCGGCGGCAATGACTCTGACGACTCGTTTGACGACGGCGACAATGACCAGCCGCCGATCAGCGGCGAGCCGTTCGCGCCGCAGCAGCAGTCCTACTATCCGCGCGAGCAACAGCAGCCGCAGCAGCACCAACAGTCTCACAATCAGCAGCCGCAGCACAACCAACAGCCGCAGCAATACCCGCAACCGCAGCAGCAGCCGCACTACCAGCCCCGGCAACAACACTTCCAGCCGACCAACGACGAAGACGTCGAACGGCTGCCGTCCTTCATCACCGGCGGCCAGCCGCAGCCGTCGCCGCAACAGGGGCAAGCGCCCAATGGGCCGAACGGCCCGAATGGGCCGAACAATCAAAACGGCCAGAACGGCTACGACGGTTCGCCGGATCGCTTCCCGCTGCATCGCCGGCGCCGGCGTCATCGCGGGCCGCGCGACCACATGTCCAATGAGGGCGACGCGCCGATGCCGCCCGGCGGCCCCCAAATCGAAGATTGATGACCCGTCATTGCGGGGCCGGGCGCCAGCGAGGAGCCCGGAATCCATAATCACGGTTGGAGCAGTTTCTGCACCGACTGTGATTATGGATTCCGGGTTCGCCGTTTGACGGCGCCCCGGAATGACGAAAGGGCTGCTTAGCTGCCGCGCGGGGCCTTGGCCAGCCGCATCAGGAACCAGATCGGCAGCACGATCACGGCGCCGAGCAGGAAATACTGCCAGAGCCAGCGCACCGCATCAAAACCCATATTCCAGATGTGCACGATCAGCCGGCGAACCGAGTCGATGATATTCCACGGGTCCAGCCCAATCGCCGCCAGGATGACGCCGACCAAAATCGACAGCAGGATCAGCCGGCCGACCACCGCCAGCGGCCGGCCGCCGAAGAAGCGGTGAACGTAGTCGTGGGGTTTCTGCGATTCCAGGGATTGTTGGCTCATCGAAATCTCCCGTCAGCGTCAATTAGGAACTTATCCTGCCCCGCGCAAGCCGCCCACCCAAACCGCCTACCAGTGACATTGCCTCGCCTTCGCAAGTGGCGCTAAGTTGCCCCCGCCCCAAAGCTATTTTGGGCATTCCGAGGATATTTATTCCATGGCCACTGTCGAGGATCGCGCGCTCGCGTCGAAGACGAGCCTCAATGACGATATCGGCGAGGAGACGCGGCTTCGCCTGTATCGCGTCCAGGTCGAGATCCGCGAGGCCGAGCAGCGCGCCTTCGATCTGTTCCTGCAAAACCTGGTCAAGGGCACGAGCCACCTGTCGCTCGGCCAGGAAGCGGTCGCGGCCGGCTTTGCCGTCGCCATGAAGCCCGGCGATCTGTCGTTCTGCACCTATCGCGGCCACGCCCATACGCTGGCGCGCGGCGTGCCGGTCGAGAAGGTGTTGGGCGAGTTGATGCAGCGCGACAACGGGCTGATGCGCGGCAAAGGCGGCTCGATGCATCTGACCTCGACCGATCACGGCGTCATGGGCTCCTACGCCATCATCGGCGCGCACCTGCCGATCGCCTGCGGCGCCGCCTGGCGCGCCCAGTACAAAGGCGCGAAGGACGTCTCGGTGTGCTTCTTCGGCGACGGCACCACCAATATCGGCGCGTTCCACGAAGCGCTGAATTTCGCCGCGGTGTGGAAGCTGCCGGTGATCTTCGTCTGCGAGAACAATCTGTACATGGAATATACGCCGATCGGCGACGTCACCGCCGTGCAGCATCCGGCCGCCGACCGCGCCTCAGCCTATGGGCTGCCGCGCATCGTCGTCGACGGCAACGATGCCGATGAGGTTTATCGCGCCGCCGCCGCGGCCTATGAGAAAGCGCGCGCCGGCGATGGCCCGTCGCTGATCGAGTGCATGACCTATCGGCACAGCGGCCATTCGCGCGCCGACCCGGCCAAGTATCGCCCCGAGGGCGAACTGGAAAAATGGAAGGAGCGCGATCCGATAAAAATCTATCGCGAGCGGCTCCAGCAATTCGGCATCGCCGACAGCGTCATCGCCGGCATCGACGCTGATGTGAAGCAACAAGTCGACGAGGCGACCGAAAAATGCAAGGCGGCGCCGATGCCGCCGCTCGATATCCTCACCACCGACGTCTATGCCGATGGAGGCTGGGCATGGCGGAACTGACATATCGCGACGCCGTCGCCCGCGGCATCGCCCAGGAAATGACGCGCGATCCCGGACGTGGTCTTCTCTGGGCGAAGACGTCGGCAAGGCCGGTGGCGTGTTCAAGGCGACCGTCGGGCTGTACGAGCAATTCGGGCCGCTGCGGGTGCGCGACACGCCGATCTCCGAGCAGGCCATCCTCGGCGCCGCCATGGGCGCGGCGATGACCGGCCTCAAACCGATCGCCGAGATCATGTTCTCGGATTTTTTCGCGGTGTGCTTCGACTACATCGCCAACGAATTCGCCAAGAGCCGTTACATGTCGAACGGCCAGGTCAAATGCCCGCTGGTGGTGCGCACCGGCAATGGCGCCGGCTCCCGTTTCGGCGCGCAACATTCGCAGAGCGTCGAGAACTGGTGCATGATGATTCCCGGGCTGAAGGTGGTGGCGCCGTCGAGCCCGCGCGACGTCATCGGCTTGATGGCGGCTGCGGTGCGCGATCCCGATCCGGTGATCTTCTTCGAGCATAAATCGCTCTATGCGACCAAGGGCGAAGTGCCCGACGGCGAGATCGTCGATACGCTCGGCACGGCGAAGATCGTGCGGCCCGGCAAGGACGCCACCATTCTGGCGCTGGCCTTGATGGTGCCGCGGGCGCTGGCGGCGGCGGACAAGCTGAAAAGCGAACACGGCATCGACTGCGAAGTCGTCGACGTGCGCTCGCTGGTGCCGCTCGACACGCAAACCATTCTCGGCTCGGTGGCGCGCACCCATCGCCTGTTCACCGTGGAGGAAAATCCGCGGCTGTGCGGCTGGGGCGCGGAGATCGTTTCGATCGTCGCCGACGAGGCGTTCTACGAGCTCGACGGGCCGCCGGTGCGGATCACGACGCCGCACATCCCGCTGCCGGCCGCAGATATTCTCGAAGACATCGCGCTGCCGACCGCCGATCGCATCGCCGATCGCGTGCGGCGCTCGCTTTCATCATAGCCGCCCGATAGGTGCATCATGGCCATGTACGACAATCTTCTCGCCAACGTTCCGACCGATCTGTGGATCGGCGGCAAATGGCGCAAATCCTCCGATGGCGGCCGCTTCGACGTGATCGATCCGGCCACCGAGAACAAGGTCGCCTCGGTGGCGAGCGCGACGGTCGAGGACGCCAAAGCCGCGGTCGATGCCGCGAGCGCCGCGTTCCCCGGCTGGGCCGCCAAGAAGCCGCGCGAGCGCGCCGAGATTTTGCGCAAGGCTTACGACCTGATCATGCGCGACGCCGAGCGGCTGGCGAAGCTGATCACCATCGAGAACGGCAAGGCATTGTCGGACTCCCGCGGCGAGGTCGCTTATGCCGCCGAATTCTTCCGCTGGTACGCCGAAGAGGCGGTGCGCAATATCGGCCAGAACTCCCGCGCGCCCTCCTCCGGCGCGCGCATCTTCGTGCAGCACAAGCCGGCCGGCATCGCCGTGCTGGTGACGCCGTGGAATTTCCCGGCCGCCATGGCGACGCGCAAGATCGGCCCGGCGCTCGCCGCCGGCTGCCCGGTCGTGCTCAAGCCCGCCTCCGACACGCCGCTGACCATGCTGGCTTTGATGCCGATCCTGGAGGAAGCCGGCGTACCGGCGGGCGTCGTCAACGTCATTCCGTCGCGCTCGTCGGGCAAGGTCGTGAGCACGATGCTGCATGATCCGCGCGTGCGCGTGGTGTCGTTCACCGGCTCGACCGAAGTCGGCCGCAAGCTTTTGCACGAGGCGGCCGATTGCGTGGTCAAGCCGGCGATGGAGCTCGGCGGCAACGCACCCTTCATCGTGTTCGAGGACGCCGATGTCGATTCGGCGATCGAGGGCGCCATGATCGCCAAAATGCGCAACATGGGCGAGGCCTGCACCGCGGCCAACCGCTTCTATGTGCACGAGAAGGTGCACGACGAATTCACCAAAAAACTCACCGCCAAGATGGCCGGGCTGAAAATGGGCAACGGCCTCGACGACGGCGTCGCGCTCGGCCCGCTGGTCAACAAGGAAGGCCGCGACAAGGTGATCGAGCTGGTCGATGACGCGGTGAAGAAGGGCGCGAAAATCCTCACCGGCGGCAAGACATCGGATGGGCCCGGTTATTTCTATCCGGCGACGGTGCTCGACAACGTGTCCAACGATGCAAAAATGCTCAACGAGGAAATTTTTGGCCCGGTCGCGTCGATCCAGACTTTCAAGTCCGAGGACGAAGTCATCACGCGCGCCAACGACACCGAATACGGCCTCGTCGCCTATCTCTACACCAAG
Source organism: uncultured Alphaproteobacteria bacterium (assembly GCA_963756245.1). GTDB lineage: Bacteria > Pseudomonadota > Alphaproteobacteria > Rhizobiales > Xanthobacteraceae > BOG-931. Next base: position 386,243 of record CAVWOI010000010.1, on the reverse strand, counting down.
GATTTGAGCCGCGGCATGCGCGTTTCCGAGCAGCTCGACTTCGGCATGATCGGGCTCAATCGCGGCCTCGTCTCCGATCCCGCGGCGCCGTTCGGCGGCACCAAGCAGAGCGGGCTCGGCCGCGAAGGCGCCCACGAAGGCATGCTGGAATTCCTGGAGACGCAATACATCTCGGTGACGTGGTGAGCGGAGAGCCTCAATCGGCCGCGCAGCGGTTGATCGGCGCCTGGCGCTATGTCGGCACGCGCATCAACGGCGGCAACTGGGATCGCGGCAAGAACCCGAAGGGCATGATCTATTACGGCCCGCACGGCGAGATGGCGGTGCAGATCGCTCCCGACATCGAGCGCAAGCGCGCCGGCGCGGTGATGACGCCGGAAGAGGCTTTCGTCGCGCTGAAGGATTACATCGCCTATTTCGGCACCTACACGGTCGACGAGACCGCCGGCACGGTGATCCATCATCGCCACGATAATCTGCAGCCGGGCGAGGGTGGCGATCTGGTGCGCCGTTATGAGTTCGCCGGCGACCGCCTGGTATTGCGGCCGCCGAATTCGACCATGGAAGTAACATGGGAGCGAATAAAGTAAGGTTTGGGAACGCATCAAATGAACGCACAAACGGACAAAGAGCGCCTGATCGGCTCGTGGCGCCATATCGGCTCGACGGTCGACGGCAAGCCGCGGCAGGGACAGGGCGCCAATCCCAAGGGCATCATCATCTACGATGCGCACGGCTACATGGCCTGCCAGGTCGCGCCCGATCGCGAAATCACCCGGGCCGGCGACAAGCCGACCGGTGACGAAGCGAAAGCCGCACTCGACGGTGTCGTCGCCTATTTCGGCAAATATTCGGTCGACGAGGATGCCCACACCGTCACCCACCATCGCCACGGCAGCGTGCAGCCGGGCGACAAGGGCGACCTGGTGCGCGGCTACGAATTCGCCGGCGACCGGCTGATCCTGCGCCCCATCGGCACCACGACCGAAGTTTTGTGGGAACGGATCAAGTGAGGCGGCACCCCTCCATTGTCATGCCCCGCGAAGGCGGGGCACCCAGTAATCGCTGCGCCATTCCATGATCGCACACTGCGCCAAAACTCTAAGTCCGTGGCTACTGGATCATCCGCCTGCGCGGATGATGACAGCGCGAGAGAAGCCATGGACGTCCTGATGCCGCAACTCGGCGAGACCGTCGCCGAGGGCAAGATCACCAAATGGTTCAAGGCGGCCGGCGAACAGGTCAAGCCGGGCGACAATCTGTTCGAGATCGAGACCGACAAGGTTTCGATGGAAGTGCCTTCGACCACGACCGGCGTGCTGGCCGAAATCCGCGTTCCTGCCGGCGACGTCGCGCCGGTCGGCGCCATCGTCGCCGTGATCGCGGACGGCTCGGCTGCGCAGCCTGGTCGACCAGCTACGCCTGCCGCGGCACCGTCGACAAAAGCGGCCGCGCCAGCAGCGATCGCGGCAGCGGCGCCAGCTGCACATGCGCCGCAAGATGCTCGCCCAATCAAACTCGATCCATTCTTCGAGGTGCGCACGCCGGAACGCAACTACGGCCCGGCGCGGCTGACTGGCGGCGTCTCGGTTACGCCGCTGGCGCGCCGGCTTGCCGCCGGATGGGAAATTGACCTTTCAACGCTAAGCGGCTCCGGACCGCACGGCCGCATTGTCGGGCGGGACGTCGAGCAGGGTATCAGACTGGCACAACCTTCGCTGACTGCGTTGGCTCGAGCGACCGTGATAACTGCCCTTCAGAGCGACGCGACGGCAACGCAAGTGAAAGCGCTCTATGCACCCGACAGCTACGAGGAAGTGCGCCTCGACGCCATGAGGAGCACCATCGCGGCGCGGCTGACGCAGGCGATCCAGACCATCCCGCATTTTTATCTCACCGCCGACGTCGAGATCGATCGCCTGATCAAACTGCGCGAAGAAGCAAATTTCGGCGCGCCGAAGGACAAGGACGGCAATCCGGCATTCAAGCTCTCGCTCAACGATTTCATCATCCGCGCGCTGGCGCTGGCGCTGCAGCGCGTGCCGGCCGCGAATGCGGCCTGGGCCGGCGACCGCATCCTGCGCTTCAAGCATGCCGACATCGGCGTCGCGGTCGCGCTCGACGGCGGCCTGATCACGCCGATCGTGCGCAGCGCCGAGACCAAATCGGTCAGCGCCATTTCGGCGGAGATGAAGGACCTCTCCGCCCGCGCCCGCGACAAGAAGCTCAAGCCTTCGGATTACCAGGGTGGCTCGGCGGCGATCTCCAATCTCGGCATGTACGGCGTGCGCGAGTTCTCGGCCATCATCAATCCGCCGCACGCCACGATCCTCGCGGTCGGCGCCGCGCGGCGGCAGGCGGTCGAGAAACCGGACGGCGGCGTTGCCTTCGCCAGCTTCCTCGCCGTCACGCTGTCTTGCGACCACCGCGTGCTCGACGGCGCCGTCGGCGCCGAGCTGCTGGCCGCGTTCAAAGCCTTTGTCGAAATGCCGGTGACCATGCTCGTGTGACGAGAGGATAAAGTATGACCACCGACAAGCCTGAGGTTTTGCTGATCGGTCCGCTCAAGCCGGTCGTCGTGAAGGGCCTCGACGCGATCTGCACGGTTCATAGGATCGCCGCGGCGCAAGACCCTGACGCCTTCATCGCCGGACATTCGCACGTTCGCGCCATCGCCTGCAGCGACACGGCCTGCAAAATCCCCGGCGACCTGATGGCGCGCTTCCCGAACCTCGAACTCGTCGCGAGCTTCGGCGTCGGCTACGACCACATGGACGTCAAATGGGCCGCCGCGCACAACGTGGTGCTGACCAATACGCCCGACGTGTTGACTGAAGAGGTCGCCGATACCGCGCTCGGATTGTTGCTGTGCACCGTGCGCGAATTTCCCCAGGCCGAGCGATATTTGCGCGCCGGCCAATGGTGCGAGCGTAACTACCCGCTCACCAAAGCGACGCTGCGCAACCGCACCGTCGGCATGGTCGGCATGGGCGCCATCGGCCAGGCGATCGCGCGGCGGCTTGACGCCTTCGGCGTGCCGGTGGTCTATCACACGCGCAAGCCGCGCCGCGACGTCAGCTATCTGCATTGCCCGAGCCTGCTCGAAATGGCGCGCGCGGTCGATATTTTGATGGTCATCGTACCGGGCGGCCCGGGGACACAGAACCTGATCAACGCCGAAGTGCTCGAGGCGCTCGGCCCCGAGGGCATTTTGATCAACATGGCGCGCGGCTCGGTGGTCGACGAGCCGGCGCTGATCAAGGCGCTTCAAGACAAGCGCATCATGGCGGCGGGCCTCGATGTCTTCGCCAAGGAGCCCGACGTGCCGCAGGAATTGATCGCGATGGATAACGTGGTGCTGTTCCCACATCTCGGCTCGGCGTCGGTCTATACCCGCGAGAAGATGGATCAGCTCGTCGTCGACAACATCGCCGCCTGGGCCGCGGGCAAGCCGCCGCTGACGCCGGTCGCGGAAACGCCGTGGCGTGCCTGGAAGAGCTAGAGCATGATCCCGAAAAAGCTTGCCCTCGGACTTGATCCGAGGGTGGAACCCGGTTTTCGGATAAGATCATGCTCAAATGAAAACTTGCAATAAATTGCATCAGTGCCATGCCAGCCCCCGGCATGACGGCACCGGATGTGCGTGCTAGCCTTGCCAACGTGACCGTGAGCAGTTTCGACATGAGTCGTATCGTTGTCGTGGCCATTACGGCGAGCCTCTTCGGCGGCGCCGCGCTGGCGCAAGATACACAGCAGCCAGCGCAGCAACCGGCCCCGCCGCCGCAAAATAATCCGCCATCCGATCCGGTCGCCGCGGTGGTCGGCGCCTGGGAGCTTTCCAACGCCGACCATGACAAGACGTGCCGCCTCAATTTCCGCGCCGACGCCGCGCCTGGCGGCAATAAAGTCGACGTCGACAAGAACTGCCCAAACGTTTTTCCATCGACCAAGGACATCACCGCCTGGACGGTCGACAATTACGGCAGCTTGCGGCTGCTCAATGCCCAGGGCGACGCGGTGATCGAGCTGACAGAGGTCGAAAGCGGCATGTACGACGGTTTCACGCCGGAAGAAGGCCGCTATGTCATGCAGTCCGCGGCGGCGGCGCCGGTCCGCTCCGCCGATGACATGACCGGCGATTGGGGAATCGCGCGCAGCACCGGCAAGCCGATCTGCACGCTCACGCTCGCCAACACCGCCGCCGCGGCCGGCTCCGATAATCTGGCATTGAGGGTCAAGCCCGGCTGCGATGTCCTGATCACCCGTTTCGGCCCGACGTCCTGGCATATGGACAACGGCGAACTGATCCTGCAATCGGTGCGCGGACAGACTTGGCGTTTTGAGGAGAACGACGCCAATACCTGGCAGCGCCTGCCGGAGAGCGCCGATCCGATATTGCTGGTGCGGCAGTAACGGACAAATCTTCAAACATCATCAGATCAGCGCATCAGATCAGCCAATGAGCAAACGGCATCAGGTCGTCATTGTCGGTGGAGGACCCGTGGGCGTCGCGCTTGCGGTCGAGCTGGGGCAGCGCGGCATCGATTGCGCCCTGGTCGAGCGCCGCCTTGAGCCGCAGCGCATCCCCAAAGGGCAGAACCTGACCCAGCGCTCGGTGGAGCATTTTTATTTCTGGGGCGTCGCCGAGGAACTGCGCGCCGCGCGCCTCTTGCCGCCGGAATTTCCCATGAGCGGCATCGTCGCCTACAGCGACCTCAACAACGAATATTGGTACGCGCCGCCGCTGCGCGAGATCGTCAATTCCTTTTACTTCCAGAACAACGAACGCCTGCCGCAGTACCAGAGCGAATATGTCTTGCGGGCGAGGATGGCGCAGCTACCGAGCGTCGAAGCCCGTTTCGGCTGGATCGCGGAGACGATCGAGCAGGATGCCGATGGCGTGCGCGTGACCATCGCCAAAGACGGCGGCGCCGAGCGCGAGGTTCTGCAAGCGGACTACGTCGTCGGTTGTGACGGCGGTCATTCCACCGTGCGCCAGCAGATCGGCATCGAACGCGGCGGCGCCGATTTCAACGAGCTGATGGTGCTGGCGCTGTTCCGGTCGCGCGAGCTGCACGAAAAGCTCAAGCGCTTTCCGCCGCGCTCCACTTATCGCGTCATCCATCCCGATTTGGGCGGCTATTGGCAGTTCTTCGGCCGGGTCGACGTCGGCGAGAGCTGGTTCTTCCACTCCCCGGTGCCGGCCGATACGACGCGGGACAATTACGACTTCCACGGCCTCCTGCAGAAAGTCGCCGGCTTCCCGTTCGCCTGCGACTTCGACTATGTGGGCTTCTGGGATCTGCGCATTGCGGTGGCCGAGAAATATCAGGTCGGCCGCGTCTTCATTGCCGGCGACGCCGCCCATTCGCATCCGCCTTACGGCGCCTACGGCCTCAACAACGGCCTCGACGACGTGGTCAATCTCGGCTGGAAGATCGCCGCAAGGCTCAAAGGCTGGGGCAGCGATGCCTTGCTGGGGACCTACACCGAAGAACGACGCCCCATCTTCAAGGAAACCGCCGAGGATTTCATCGAAGCCGGCATCCAAAGAGACAAGGAATTTCTCGACCGCTATAGCCCCAAGCGCGATCGCGCGGAATTCGAAAGCGCCTGGAAGGAACACGCCAACGCGGCGGCGCCGCGGGTCTTGACCTATGAGCCGAACTACGAAGGGTCGCCGATCGTGTTCGGACCGCCGGGCGGCATGAGCAGCGCCCATGGCTCGCACACTTTTACGGCGCGCGCCGGCCACCACCTGCCGCCGCAGCTTCTGGGCTCCGGCCGCAACGTGTTCGAGGAGCTTGGCGCGGATTTCACTTTGCTTGCCTTCGACGCCGATGACCGCACGGTCCAAGCGTTCATCGACGCGGCCAAGGCGCTCAATGTTCCGCTGAAGGTCGTTCGCGACAGCTATCGCGACGGTCGCAAGGCCTATGAAGCAAGCCTGATCCTGGTTCGCCCGGACCGTTACATCGCCTGGTCCGCGGTCAGCGCGCCTGCCGACGCGGCGGCAATTCTCGGCAAAGCGGTCGGCCGCGCTTAGCTGCCGGCGGTGTCGCCAGAAGTTCCCGCGCTTGCTATCTCGTTGGCGGCATTCAGATACTTGAAACCGTCACAATGAAACTAACAGCCGCTGGCCGGCCCGCCGGTTGTTTACGATGTTTGCGAACGTTGCGCCGTCGCGCACGGCATTCCGGTTGTCCCACGGTACGATAACCGCTATGGTTAAACATGCGTAAATTGTGGGGTTTGGTCGATGCGTAAAGTATCCGACTTTCTGTCGCGCGCCGGCGTTTCATCGACATCTGAGACATTGACGGTGTTGCCGGCCAAGCCGCGCAGCCCGGACCGTCCCGAAGACGACAAATCGCCGTTCACCCATATCGGCGAGCGCATAGGCGAAGACAACCAAGCGCTGCGGCATTTGCTGATCGACACCGGGCTTCAGTTCAGCGCGCTCGACGAGCTGAAGGAAACGTTCGGCAAGCTGGTCGATCCGTTGCACAAGCTGCTCGGCACGCTGGAACAGTCAAAATTCGACAATGCGAGCTTGCGCGGCGCGCTGACCGAGCTGCGCTCGAACCACGAGACGCTGCGCAACGAATTCGAAGGGCTGGCAAACAAGTCGTCGGAGCTCGAAGGCGACAATCACCGCCTGACCCGCGAATTGACGGCGGCGCAGCAGTCGGCGCAGGAGCTGGAAGGCGACAAGACCAGGCTGAGCAGCGAGATCGCGGCGATGCGCGTCGCCTTGGCCAATCTCGAAAAGCAATTGGGCGAAGAGACCAGCAACGGCCGGTCGCTGGGCGACGAGAAGCGGCTGTTGCAGGAACGCGCCGACACGGCGGACAAGCGGATTATCGAATCGGAATCGGCGGCCAACCTGGCGCGCGAAAAGCTGTCGCTTCTGGAGAACGAAAAGGACTCCCTGCAAACGGCGCTCGATCAGACCCTGACCCAATCGTCGCGGACCTCGCGCCGCCTCGCCGAGATCGAGAATGCCCTGTCCGAGGCGCGCTCGCGCCTGCAGCAGATGGAGCACAGCCTGGCCGCGGCCGAGGACGAGCGCAAAAAGCTGTCCACCACCTTGGACGAAGCCAACGAGCGGCGGCAATCGGAAGTCTATGCACTGACCCTGAAACTCGATGCCATGCGCTCGCGCTCCACCGCGGCGGAAAAGCTGCTCGGCGAAATGCGCCAAAGCCTGGTGGCGCGCACCGAGGAGATCCGGGCCACCGAAGCCAAATTGGTCGAAGCGGTGCTTGGCCGCAGCGGCGCGGAGAAAAAGGCCGAGCAACTCACCGCCGCCAACGAAGCCCATGACCGCCAAAACAAGAAACTCGAGCAAACGCGTTTGTCGCTCACCGACCGCAGCAATGTGTTGTCGGAAACCGTCAAGGCGCGCGACAGCGCACTCTCCAACGCCCAGGACAAGATCAAGTCGCTGACCGACCGGGTCGAGTTGCTCAAGGCCGAAGCCGCGGCCAGCCACGCCAAGGCGGAAAAGCGCATCGAGCAACTCAATTCGGCGATCGAACGCGAACGTGCCGAGCGCGCCGTTGCCGAAGGCGCTTTGGAGGCGACCCGCTCCGACTACGCCCGGCTGCAACGCGAAATATCAGCCGAGCGCTCGCTGCGGCGGCGCAGCGCCCCCGAGGAGGCTTTCGACGCCGACAAGGCGAAAGAGGCCCGGCCGCCAAAGAACGGCAACGGCGCCAGCCACAGCGCCGCCAATGACGAGCCGCCGCAAAGCGGCGCGGCCTGACGTTCAACAGCGGCCGATCAAAGCGGCTTGATCTCGACCTTGCGGAATTTGACGACGCCGCTCTCGTCGGTCACGCCCTTGCCGTGCTGGAGCGCGATGCGGCCTGAGGCGAATTTGTCGGATTTGGCGCCGTCGACGGTCTTTTGCCCGTTGAGGATCACGGTGAACGTGTCGCCCTTCGCCATGATCTCATAGATGTTCCATCTGCCGCCGGCTTTCGGCATCGGATCGACCGCGGCGACGTCGACGATTGCACCGGTGCCGTATTTCGGCTCGGGCCGCGTATCCCAGATATTGACCTCATAGGCGGTCTTTCCGGTCACGCTGTTGGGATCGGTGCAGCGGATGAAAACGCCGCTGTTGGTCTTGTCCTCTATCCAGAATTCGACCCGGAGCTGGAAATCCTTGTAGTCATTCTTCGACACCATGAAGCCGTTGCCGTTGTCGGCGACCAAGGCGCCGTCTTCCAGCTTCCAATTGGCGGTGCCGATCGGGCTCCAATTGTCGAGGTTCTTGCCGTCGAACAACGTGATCCAACCGGCGTCGGCCTGCGCGGCGGCGTCGCGCGACGCCGGCACGGATAACAGGCCGATACTGCAAATAAACAACGATGCTGCGATGATTGCCCAGCGCTTCATGGTGTTTCCTCCCGTTACAGATTGTTTTGTTGTTAGGTTTATCCAACAGGCCGATGCCGGCCTGTTCAGATCAATTTTAATCCTTTCAGGCTCGCGTGTCCCTCCTTGCCGACGATAATGTGATCGTGCACGGCAATGCCAAGCGGCTGCGCCACGGCGATGATCTGCTGCGTCATCTGCACGTCGGCGTGCGAGGGCGTCGGATCGCCGGAAGGGTGGTTGTGCACAAGCACGATCGCGGTGGCCGACAGCTCGAGCGCGCGCTTGACCACTTCGCGCGGATAGACCGGGGCGTGATCGACGGTGCCGGTCTGCTGCACTTCGTCGGCGATGAGCTGGTTGCGCTTGTCGAGGAACAGCACGCGGAACTGCTCGCGGTCGGCGAAGGCCTGCGCGGTGCGGCAATAGTCGAGCACGCTCGACCACGATGACAGCACCGGCCGCTTTTTCACCGCGCCGCGCAGGAGCCGGCTGGCCGCCGCCTGCACGATTTTGAGCTCGGTGATGCCGGCGTCGCCGAGGCCTTTCACCTCGCGCAGCCGTGCCTGCGGCGCCGCAATGACCTCGGCGAACGAGCCGAATTTTTCCAACAGCGATTTGGCCAGCGGCTTGACGTCGCGTCGCGGCAGCGCCCGGAACAACAACAATTCCAGCAGCTCATAATCGGACAAAGCGTCGGTGCCGGCCTCGCGAAAGCGCTGGCGCAGCCGTTCGCGGTGGCCGTGATAGTGCGGCGTGGCCTCGGCGAGGCCGGCTTTGCTGTCGCGCTTCTTTTCCAGCATGGGATTTTGGACGCAACTCTCGCCCCTGCGGGTCGCCGCCAAGGATGACCGGATCAGGAATTTTTGCAATCGCCTTGCGGCGGCCGGGCCGCCGTCAGGCCGGATACGGCGGCTTATCGAGGCCGTGCGGCGACAGCGTGAAAATCTCGACGCGGGTGTCGGTGACGCCGACGCTGTGCTCGAATTGCGCCGACAGCGAGCGGTCGCGGGTCACCGCGGTCCAGCCGTCGGACAGCACCTTCACGTGGGCGCGGCCGAGATTGATCATCGGCTCGACGGTGAAGAACATGCCCGGCTTGAGCACGATGCCCTCGCCCGGCCGGCCGACATGGACGATGTTCGGCTCGTCGTGGAACAGCCGGCCCAAGCCGTGGCCGCAGAAATCGCGCACCACGCTCATGTGCTGGGCTTCGACATAAGTCTGGATGGCGTGGCCGATATCGCCGGTGGTGGCGCCGGGCTTGATCGCGGCAATGCCGCGCATCATGCCCTCATAGGTGACTTCGATCAGCCGCTCGGCGCGGCGGGGAATTTCGCCGACCGCATACATGCGGCTGGAATCGCCATGCCAATGGTCGAGGATGAGCGTCACGTCGACATTGACGATGTCGCCTTCGCGCAACGGCTTCTCGCTGGGAATGCCGTGGCAGACCACGTGATTGACCGAGGTGCAGGTCGCCTTGCGATAGCCGCGATACATCAGCGTCGCCGGCATGGCGCCGTGATCCAGGCCGAACTCGTAGACCAGCCGGTCGATGCGCTCGGTCGAGACGCCGGGTTTTATCTCGGGCACCAGCATGTCGAGGCACTCGGCCGCCAGCCGGCCGGCCTTGCGCATGCCCTCGAACGCGTCGGCGCCGTGGATCTTGATCTGGCCGGTCTTGCGGAGCGGCGCGCAGGCCGCGTCGACATAGGTCATGGCGATTGGAGAAGAAATGCCCGTGGTTATTTGCCCGCAATGTAAGCATACGCGCGGCCAACGCAAGCAATCCGGAAGCCCCGCTAGCCGGTCACGATCGGAACCGGCGCCACGATCTCGATGCCGTCGACCGTGATCGCGCAGCGCCACGCCAGCGTCTCGACGCCGGCCGCGCGCGCCCGGTCGAACGCCGCCGCGTAGGCCGGATCGATGTCACGGGCGACAGCGAAGCGTTCCGCCGACGGAATCTGGATGACAAAGAGCAGCACGGCGCGCGCGCCGCCCCTCACCGCCGCCGCCAATTCGCCGAGATGCTTGGCGCCGCGGGCGGTCACGCTGTCGGGAAATTCCGCCAGGCCCGGCTTGCGCATCAGATGGACGTTCTTGACTTCCAGGTAGCACGGCGGCCGGGTTGGCTCTTCGAGCAGAAAATCGAACCGCGAATTTGCGCCATATTTCACTTCGCGCCGGACCGACGCGTAGCCGCGCAATTGCGGGATCAGTCCGTTCTCGAGGATCTCGGCGACCAGCGCGTTCGGGTGGCTGGTATTGACGCCGACGAGCTCAACACCGTTGCCGAAATCAGCTTCGACAAGCTCCCAGTTGAAGGGAAGCTTGCGCATCGGATTTTCCGAATTGGACAGCCAGACCCGCGAAAATGGCCGGTCGAGGCCGGTCATGGCGCCCGGATTGGCGACATGGACGGTAAGCATGTCGCCGTTTTCCAGCACCACGTCGGCGAGGAACCGCTTGTAGCGGCGGGCCAGCGTGGCCGGGATGAGCACGGAGGGGAAACGCATGGCCGCAAATAAGCCCTCCCTCCAAGCCGTGGGAAGGGTTTTGTGCGGGCGTCAAGACGCGATCTTGCCGTCCAATTCATCCGCGATATGGACGCGGATGATCTCGTCGAACGAGGCTTCCGCCTTGAAACCCAGCGCCAGCGCGCGGCGGGGATCGAACCGGCTCGGCCAGCCGGCGACGATCCGCGCCACCAGCGGGTCCGGCTCGCCGCGGATGCGGGCCGCCACCTTGTCGCCGGCAATGCGGCGCAGCGCGGCGATCTGCTCGGCCACCGTGCAGCACACGCCCGGCATGGTGAGATTGACGCGGGCGCCGAGCTGTTCGCGGTCGACGCCGGCGGCGTGGATGAGAAAGCCGACCGCGGCGCGCGGGCTGGCATGCCAATGCAGCACGCTGTCCTCGACCGGCAGCACGGCCTCCTCGCCGGCCAATGGCTCGCGGATGATCGACGAGAAGAAACCGGACGCCGCCTTGTTGGGTCGGCCCGGCCGCACCACGATACTCGGCAACCGGATGCCGATGGCATCCAAAAACCCGCGCCGGGTGTAATCGGCGAGCAGAAGCTCGACGATGGCCTTCTGGGTGCCGTAGGAGGTCAGCGGCGTGAGGTGAAAGTCGTCGGCGATGGATTCCGGGAACGGCGCGCCGAACACCGCGATCGAAGAGGTGAAAACCAGGCGCGGGCGATAGCCGTCGCCCGTGGCGCGGATCGCTTCGATGAGCGCGCGCGAGCCGTCGAGATTGACGTGGACGCCTTTTTCGAAATCGAGCTCCGCCTCGCCGGACACCACCGCGGCGAGATGGAAGATCACGTCGGGCCGGCCGGCGACGGCGGCGCGCGCCGCCGCGGCATCGGCTATATCGGCAGCGCTGGTCACGACGCTGCCGGTAAAACCCTGCGGCTCTTGCGGCGCGCTGACGTCGATCAGCGTGAGCTTGTCGATCGGCTTGCCGTTGAGCCCGCCGGCGGCGACCAGCCGCGCCACGAGCTTGCGGCCGATCATTCCGGCGGCGCCGGTGATGAGAATGTGCATCTTCTATAACCTGTCATGCTCCGCGAAGGCGGAGCATCCAGTACTCCGTACCGTTCCCGGATATTCCGTGAGTACTGGATCATCCGCCTTCGCGGATGATGACACGCCCTAAAGCGCCATCCCGCCGTCGACGAGATGGGTCTGGCCGGTAATGTAGCTTGCCTCGTCGCTGGCAAGAAAGAGGGCGAGCAAGGCGACCTCCTTGGCGGTGCCGAGCCGGCCCATCGGCTGGCGGTCGACGAAGGCCTGGCGCACCACCTCCGATGATTTTCCCGTCTCCTTCGACAGCGTCGCGATGCGGTCATCGAGCGACGGAGATTCGATCGTGCCGGGACAGATGGCGTTGCAGCGGATGCCCTGCCGGATGAAATCGGCGGCGACCGCCTTGGTCAGTCCGATCACCGCCGCCTTGGTGGCGCCATAGGCGTAACGATTTGGTACGCCGCGGATCGACGACACTGCCGACGAGATATTGACGATCGAGCCGGATTTCTTCTTCTCCAGCATCGCCGGGAGAAACGCCTTGATCATGCGATGCATGGATTTGACGTTGAGATCGAACGAAAAATCCCAGTCCTTGTCGGAGCAATCGAAGATCGTGCCCTGGTGCACATAGCCGGCGCAGTTGACCAAGATGTCGAGCGCGCCGAATTCGCGCGCAACGTCCGCGGCGAGCGCGTCGATATTGTCCTGCGCGCGCACGTCGAGCTTGATGCTCTTCTTGGCTTTCAGGCCTTGGAGCTTGTCCTCGACGACATCGGTTGCGATGACGGCTGCACCTTCGGCGATAAAAGTCTCGGCAATCGCGCGGCCAATACCTTGGCCGGCAGCGGTCACCAGCGCGACTTTATTCTGCAATCGATTGCTCATGATCATCTCGCGTTTCTCGCCCTCACCCTACTTTATTCAACGCCGTGAGGCTGAGTTTTTGCCGCCCTTCGCCATCAAAATTTTCCGGTGCCAGCCAGCGTTCAAAGTTCCGCTTGCGTGCCGGCCATTCGCTGTCGAGCATGGAAAACCAGGCGTTGTCGCGATTGCGACCCTTGGCGATGATATTCTGGCGAAACGTGCCCTCGTAGATGAAGCCGTAGCGCAGCGCTGCACGCCGTGAGGCCGCGTTCAGCGCGTCACATTTCCATTCGTAGCGCCGATAGCGGAGCGTCTCGAACGCATAGCAGGCGAGCAAATACTGCACTTCGGTGCCGAGCGGCGTGCGCTGCAGCCGTGGCGAATAGAGCACGTGGCCGACTTCGATGACTCGCATCTCCGGCTCGATCCGCATCAGCGTGAAATAGCCGATCGCGCGATCGGAAGCATCGACGATCGCGTAAGCGTAAGGGTCATTCGCGCCCGCTCGCGCCGCAATGAATGGCGCAAACTCGTCGAAGCTCGCGAATGGACCGCTGGTAGCGATGTAAGTCCAGACCTGATCTTGCCCGGCAAAGACCTTCCACAGATCGCCAGCGTGATCGGCTCTAAGCTTTTCGAGGCGGCCATAGCGGCCTTTCAACGTCACCGGTCCCGGCCGCGGCGCCGGCGTTGGGTCGTCGACCGGCAAGCCGACCGGTTGGCCGGTTTGCGGATGCGGTTCCGAAGCGGTCATGACGAAAATTTCTTGCGATCCTCGCTGAAGAACTTGTTCAGCTCGGGATTGGAAATGAGCCCGGCGAAGCCGTCGAACTTGCCATCCTTGGCGATCTCGGTGGCGACGCGGATGAAGGCGTGCATCGCCACGCGGGCGAGCGAGCCGCCGACGCTGATGCGGCGCACGCCCATGGCGGCGATATCGTCGACCGTAAAGCCGTACGCGCCGCTGTTAAGAAAGTTCACCGGCTTCGGCGCCACTGCTTTGACCACCGCCTCGATCTGCTCCCGGGTCTTGATGCCGGGCGCATAGAGGCAATCGGCGCCGGCCGCCGCATAGGCTTTGAGCCGGCGGATGGCGTCGTCGAGATCGGGCACGCCGCGGATGAAATTTTCCGCCCGCGCGGTGAACACCACGTCGCCGCCGGCGCGGTCGACCGCCGCGCGCGCCGCTTTGACGCGCGCAACGGACAGATCGAAGTCATAGAGCGGCGTGGCGGAATTATTCGGCGAATCCTCGATCGAGAGCCCGGCGACGCCGGTCGCGATGCAGAGAGTCACGTTGTCGGCCACGCCTGCGGGATCGTCGGCAAAGCCATTTTCGAAATCGGCGTTGAGCGGAATGTCGGTCGCCGCCGCCAGTTCGCGATAATGGGCGAGTACGTCGTCGCGGCTCTGGGCGCCATCGGCGTAACCTTCCGAATGCGCATGGCCGGAGCTGGTTGTTGCCAGCGCCTTGAAGCCCAGGCCTTGCAGATAGCGCGCGCTGCCGACGTTCCACGGATTGGGAATGACGAAGCAACCGGCCTCGTGCAGCTTATGAAAAGTCTTGCGCTTGTCGGCGGTGGACGGACGTGAGCTGGCCATGAAAACCCTCGCTTAAATCAGTGATTGTCCCGCGGCACGAATTTCTGCGCCACGCGCTGATATTTTACCGCAGGCTGCAAAACCATGCCGTCGGCGAGCTGATCGACCATGGCGCGCTGGATTTCCTGCCATGGCGTCTGGCTCGCCGGGTAGTGATAGCCGCCGTCTTTCTGCAATAGCATACGCCGTTGCGACAATTCTTCGGCGGAGATCAAAATATCGGCGGTGCCTTTGTTGAGATCGACGCGCACTTTGTCCCCGGTCTTGAGCAGCGCCAGCCCACCGCCGGCCGCCGCCTCCGGCGAGGCGTTGAGGATCGACGGCGAGCCCGATGTGCCGGACTGGCGGCCGTCGCCGATGCAGGCGAGCGACGTGACGCCTTTTTTGATCAGTGCCGCGGGCGGCTGCATGTTCACCACCTCGGCGGAGCCCGGATAGCCGATGGCGCCGACGCCGCGCATGAACAAAACGCTGTGCTCGTCGATGCCCAGCGCCGGATCGTCGATGCGGTGGTGATAGTCCTCCGGCCCGTCGAACACCACGGCGCGGCCCTCGAATGCATTCGGATCTTTGGCATTGCTCAGGTAGCGCTTGCGGAATTCGTCCGAGATCACGCTCGTCTTCATGATCGCGGAATCGAACAGATTGCCGTGCAGCACCTTGAAGCCGGCATGGGGTTTCAGCGGCTTGTCATAAGGCCGGATGACGTCGGCATCGCTCGATTTCGCCCGCGCCACATTCTCCGCATAGGTCTTGCCGTTGATGGTGAGCGCATCGCCATGCAGGCGCTTGGCCTGCAACAATTCGTGCATCACCGCCGGCAGGCCGCCGGCGCGAAAATATTCCTCGCCGAGATATTCACCCGCCGGCTGCATGTTGACCAGGAGCGGTACGTCGTAGCCGAGCTTCTCCCAATCCTCGATTTTGAGCTCGACGCCGACGTGCCGGGCGATGGCGTTGATATGAATCGGCGCATTGGTCGAGCCGCCGATCGCCGAGCAGGCGACGATGGCGTTCTCGAACGCGGCGCGCGTCAAAATATCAGAGGGTTTGAGATCCTCGCGCACGATCTCCACGGCGCGCTTGCCGGTCAAATAGGCGATCTGCGCGCGTTCGCGATATGGCGCCGGGATTGCGGCGCAGCCGGGCAGCGACATGCCGAGCGCTTCGGCCAGCGCATTCATGGTCGAGGCGGTGCCCATGGTGTTGCAGTGGCCGATCGACGGCGCCGACTGGGCGACAATCTCCATGAATTCCTTGTAGTCGATCTTGCCCGCGGCCTGATCCTGGCGCGCTTGCCAGATCAAGGTGCCGGAGCCCATGCGCTTGCCGTTGAGATAATGATCCAGCATCGGGCCGCCGGAGAGCACGATCGCCGGTGTGTTGACGGTGGCGGCCGCCATCAAACATGCCGGCGTGGTCTTGTCGCAGCCGGTCATCAGCACGGCGCCGTCGAGCGGATAGCCGTACAGCACTTCGACCAGGCCGAGATAAGCGAGGTTGCGGTCGAGCGCCGCGGTCGGCCGCTTGCCGGTCTCCTGGATGGGATGCACCGGAAATTCCAGCGCGATGCCGCCAGCGTCGCGGATGCCGGCGCGCACCCGCTCGGCAAGCTCGAGATGATGGCGATTGCACGGGCTGAGATCGGAGCCGGTTTGCGCGATGCCGATGATCGGCCGGCCGGAGGCGAGCTCCTCGCGGGTGAGGCCGTAATTGAGATAGCGCTCGAGATAGAGCGCGGTCATGCCCGGATTGTCCGGATTGTCGAACCACAATTGCGAGCGCAGACGGCGCGATTGTTGTTCTTGCGGCTTGCCATTTTTCGCCATCATCGTCTCCGCGATTTATTCCCTTGGGCGTCCAAATACCTGCAATGCGATTTCCGCAAATCCAGGAATTTCCTTCCGGTAGATATAGCGACTTTACGCTGGCGCGAGCGTTGAACGCCGCGGATAGAGGCAAAAGCTGCGGATTTGCGCGCAATCCTTTGTGCAGACTCAAGAATTTATCCGCCTCGTTTTTGCACATATTGCACCGCAATATAAACAGGCTCATCGCGGCCGTAATATTCCCGTTAACTAACTGAATTTAGCTAACAATATCGTGACAGGCCGGTGACCGTAGGAGACTTGTGCAATGCAAAATCCGGAGTAGGTAGACGGCCAAGGGTGACCGTAATCGGAGACTGAAGAAATGAAATCCCTCAGCACCAAGCTGATTCTGTCCGCGCTGGGCGTTGCGTTGCTCGCCACGCCGGCTTTTGCCGCGAAGCATCATCCGGCTTCGTATCAGGGCCTGCAGAACTCGGCCGCGGGCGCGCCTGCGCCCACCACCGATATCGGCACCTACCCGAACGGCGCGACCCGCAGCGGCAGCGCTTATTCGCGCGAGTCCGGCGCGGATGACAACGTGGTCCGCTCGGTTCCTTCTGGCGTAAACTGAACTGAAATGCGTGGAGCCCCGGACATATGTCCGGGGCTCTTGCTTTTTGCTGGCGTTCGTCGCGTTTGCATTTGGTGGCCGATTTTGTTGAACTGCCCCGCAGACAAGACGCGCGGGGAAACGCCATGCTGAAGACCATCGCTGCCTTCGACCGGATCGGCGAGGAGAATGCCTTCGCCGTGCTGGCGCGGGCGATGCTGCTGATGTCGCAAGGCCGCGACATCATCAATCTCGGCATCGGCCAGCCCGATTTCCGCACGCCCGATTTCATCGTCGAGGCGGCGATCAAGGCGTTGCGCGATGGCCATCACGGCTACACGCCCGCGGTCGGCATTGCGCCGCTGCGCGAAGCGGTGGCCGCCGACCTGCATAAGCGTTTCAAGGTTAGCGTGTCACCGGACGCCGTCATGATCATGCCGGGCGGCAAGCCGACCATGTTCATGTCGATCCTGATGTTCGGCGAGCCGGGCGTGGACATTCTTTATCCGGATCCCGGCTTTCCTATTTATCGCTCGATGATCGAATATACCGGCGCGCGGCCGATCCCGGTGCCGATCCGCGAAGAAAATGAATTTGCGTTCTCGGCGGAAGAAACCCTGAGCCTGATCACGCCGCAGACGCGGCTTCTCATCCTCAACTCGCCGGCCAATCCGACCGGCGGCGTGACGCCGAAAGCGGAAGTCGACAAGCTCATCGCCGGGCTCGAGCGCTTTCCCGACGTCGCCATCATGTCAGACGAGATCTACGACCACATGGTCTATGACGGCGAGACTCATGTGTGTCTCTTGTCATACCCATCGATCCGCGGCCGGTTGATCCTGCTCAACGGCTGGTCGAAGACCTATGCGATGACTGGCTGGCGGCTCGGCTATGCTATCTGGCCTGGGAAACTCTACGACTACGCGAGAAAACTCGCAGTCAATCTGCATTCCTGCGTCAACGCCTCGGCGCAATATGCCGGGCTGGCGGCGCTAACCGGCCCGCAGGACGAAGCGGCGAAAATGGTCGCCGAGTTCGACAAGCGCCGCAAAATCGTCGTCGCCGGGCTCAACAAGCTTCCCGGCACGTCCTGCGCCACGCCGAAGGGCGCGTTCTACGCCTTCCCCAACATCAAACGCACCGGCTGGAAGGCAAAGCCGCTCGCCAACGCGCTGCTCGAAGACGCCGGCGTCGCGCTGATCGGCGGCCCGGATTTCGGCGTGCTCGGCGAAGGCTATATGCGCGTGTCCTATGCCAATTCGACCGAGAACATCCTCAAGGCGCTCGACCGCATGGGTGATTTCCTGGCGAGCCGCAAGGCGGCGTGATCCTTCCTCGCCGTCATGGCCGGGCTTGTCCCGGCCATCCATGTCTTTACGTTCACCATCGCGACAGACGTAGATGCCCGGCATGACGCCGGGCATGACGAGGATGCTTCAATGTCTCAACTTTCCGAAGAACAGCGCCTGATGCGGCAGAGCTGCCGCGATTTCGTCGACGACGTCATCATTCCCTTCATCCGCGGCAATTGGCAGCGCGAATGGTCGATGACGCCGGAGGACCGGCTGCCGCCGGAAATCCTGCAAGGCGCCGAGAAGGTCGGCATCCGCACGCTCGGCGTGCCCGAAGAGTTCGGCGGCATCGAGCTCGACCGGGCGAGCGAGGTGCAGACCTTTGCGCTGATCGCCGAGGAGATCGCGCGCGGCGATTCCGGCCTCGCCGACAAGCTGGTGCAGAACTGGAAAGTGTCGGTGCTGTTGCGCAACCTGGCGCCGCGACACCTACAGGAAAAATGGTTCGCGCGGCTGATGGCCGAGCCGCAGTTCCTGCTGGCCCATTGCCTGACCGAGCCGCGCGGCGCCTCCGACCGTTGGCTGCCCTACAACGTACCGGAAGCCGCGATGCAGACCCGCGCGGTGAAGCAAAACGGCGAATGGGTGATCAACGGCCGCAAGCAATTCATTTCGAACGGCTACGATGCCGGCCTGTTCGTGGTCTACGCCAACACCAATCCGCAAGTCGGCATGATGCAGGGCACGTCCAGTTTTCTGGTACCGCGCGGCACGCCGGGGCTGACCATCGCGCGCTGCAACGAGACCCTCGGCTGCCGCTACATGAACAACGGCGAATTGGTATTCGAGGACATGCGGGTGCCGGCGGACCACCTGTTGGTCGAGGGCGACGCGCTGGGCAAGGCCGCGGTCTATTTCCGGCCTGGAAAAATCATTCAGGCGGCAAAAAATCTCGGCGTCGGCGTGCGTGCCTTCGAGCTCGCCGCCGATTACACGCAGAACTACGTCCAGGGCGGCCGCATCCTGATCAAGCATCAGGCGGTGGCGCTGCGGCTTGCCGACATGGCGACGCGGATCGAAGCCGTGCGCGCGCTGCTGGCGCGCGCATCGAAGGCCGTCGACGACAATGCGCCGGACGCCGACACTTTGTGCAACATGGCAAAAGTGTTCGCCTCGGAGGAAATCCTCAAGGTCGCCCAGCATGCGCTCGAACTGCACGGCGGCAACGGCGTCATGCTCGATTTCGGCGTCGAGAAGATTTTCCGCGACGCCGCGATCTTTCTGCACATGGACGCCACCGTCGATATTTCAAAATTCAAGATCGTGAAGTCGATGTTTCCGCACACCGCCGGCAAATATGCCGGGCCGGAGGCTTAAGCCCTCTGCGTCAGGCGGAAGCCGGCGATCACAATGGCAAGCCCGACGAGCTGCCAGACGCTCGGCAGCTCGCCCACCGTGACGGCGCCGACCACGAGCGCAAACACCGGCACCAGCGACGGATAGAGCGACGCGCGGCTGACGCCGAGCAGCTCGACTGCGCGGGTGAACAGATAAATGCCGCCGGCGCCGGCGAAAATGCCCTGCACCATGGCCTGCATGAAATTTTCCCAAAATCCGGCCGCCACCATGTTGTCGAAGCACAACAGCAAGAGCGGCAGGCCTGAGAGCGACAGGATGCTGGTGACGGCGGCCGCCCGCATTGGCGCAATCCGGAAACGCCGCAGCAGCATGCCGAAAAACGCAAACGAAATTCCCGCGGCCACGAACAACAAGTCGCCGGTGATGCCCTGCGCGCCCATGGTGCTCAGCGCTTCGACGCCGATGACGCACAGCCCGAGCACGATGGTCAGCGCGCCGGCGACGCGGCGCCAGGGCAGGGCCTCCTTGAGCACGATCCGGGCCAGGAACAGGCCGCCGACGGCAGCGCAGGACGGCTGGATGATGGCGCCGTGGCCGAGCGGCACGAACACGTAGCCAAAATAGCTCCACAGCGCGAGCGGCAGGCCGCCGAATGCAGTCAGCAGAATGCCGTGCCGCCAGCCGACACCGCCGAGATCGCGCAAGCCGCTGGCCGCCATGAAGGGGAGCAATATGAGGCCGGACCAGACGAACCGATGCAGCGACAGCACCAATGGCGACAGTCCCACGAGGACGCCGTGGCGCGCGGCAACGAAGCCAAAAGCCCAGAACAAGGCCGAGCCGGCGCCGCACAACACGCCCAACGCCGTCGCGTGCTTAACCGCCAGAGATGGAGCAAGGGTCATTCAGCCGCGAATCATAGTCCGTTGCGGCTTTGGACAACAGCGCATGAAAATTCGCGGCTGGCTTCGCCAAATGCGAAGCCGAATTCAGTCCAACCCATCGATGTCGGCGTCGTTGAGCAGCTCGAGCCCGCCCGTTGCCACCACGTGCCCGGCATCGAGCCGCACCACCGTGGTGGCGATGCGGCGCACCTCGGCGGCGGTGTGGCTGACATAAACCATCGGGATACCGGCGTCGTCGCGCAGCCGCACCAGATAGGGCAGGATTTCGCGCTTGTGCGCGACGTCGAGCGAGGCCAGCGGCTCGTCGAGCAACAACAGGCGCGGAGCCGTCAACAGCGCGCGGCCGACGGCGACGCGCTGGCGCTCGCCGCCCGACAGCATGCGCGGCCGGCGATCGAGCAAATGCCCGATGGCGAGCAGCGCGACGATGCGCTCGAATTCGGATGCCTCGCGCGGCCGGCCGCTCATGCGCCGGCCATAGTCGAGGTTTTGCCGCACGCTGAGATGCGGAAACAGCCGGCCCTCCTGGAACACATAGCCGATGCGGCGCCGATGCGGCGGCACGTCGATGCCGCGAGCGGCGTCGAACAGCACCGTGGCGTCGATAGCGATCGAGCCGCGATCCGGCGTGAGCAGGCCGGCGATCATATTGACGACCGACGTCTTTCCAGCACCCGATGGTCCGAACAACGCCGTCACGCCGCCGGCCGCCTCGAAGCGCACGGCAAGTTTCAGCGCGCCAAGTTGCTTCTGCACGTCGACGGCGAGCACGATCACTCCCCGTGGAAGCGGATGGCGGCGCGCCGCGCCAGCCATTCCGAGGCGAGCAGCGCCACAAATGCCAACACGATCGCGATCAAGACCAGGCGCCCCGCGGCCGCGTCGCCGCCGGGGACCTGGGTCAAGGTGTAGATCAGTGCCGAGATCGTCTGCGTCTCGCCGGGAATATTCGACACAAACGTGATCGTCGCGCCGAACTCGCCCAAAGCGCGGGCAAAGCACAGCACCACGCCGGCGATGATGCCCGGCAACGCCAGCGGCAACGTGACGGTGAGGAACACCCAAGGCCGGTTGGCGCCAAGCGTCGCTGCGGCATCTTCCAACTTGCGATCGATCGCCTCCAGCGCCAGCCGGATCGGGCGCACCATCAGGGGAAAGCCCATGATGCCGCAGGCCAGCGCCGCCCCGATCCAGCGAAACGAAAACACGATGCCGAAATGACTGTCCAGAAAGGCGCCGATCGGCGCCTTGCGGCCGAACCAGATGAGCAGGAGATAGCCGGTAACGACCGGCGGCATCACCAGCGGCAGGAAGACGATACCGTCGAGCACGCTCTTACCCCAAAAATTCGTGCGCGCCAGCAGCCAGCCGATGCCGATGCCGAACGGCAGCGCGAACGCCGTCGCAACCACCGCAATACGCAATGACAGCGCGACTGCCGTCCACTCAGCCGGCGTGAGGTCGAACATGTTACTTAACCCTCCCCTGCAGGGGGAGGCGCAGGCGGCCGCTGGCCGCCGTCTGTAGAGTACGCCGATGCTTTGCATCGGCTGTGCGCGAAGCGGTCGGGGTGGGGCCGAAACGTGAAATCAGATAGCAAGGCCCCCACCCGCCGGCCTGCGGCCGGCGACCTCCCCCCTGCAGGGGGAGGTGGGACACAAGAGCGCTCACGAGGTCGGCTTCATCAGGACGGCAAAGCCGTAGGACTCGAAAATCGTCTTCGCCACCTGCGAGCGCAGGAACGCGAGGTAAGGCGTCGCATCGGGCTTGGCATTTGCGGTTGCCGCAACCGGATAGATGATCGGGTCGTGGGAATCTTCGGGAAACACGCCGACGACTTTCACGCCCGGCTCGACCTTGGCGTCGGTCGAATAAACGATGCCGAGCGGCGCCTCGCCGCGCGCCACCAGCACCAGCGCGGCGCGGACGTTCGCGGTCATCGCCATCTTCGGCTCGACCGACGACCAGACGCCGAGTTTTTCCAGCGCGGCCTGGGCGTATATCCCGACCGGCACGGCTTTGACGTCTCCGGTCGCGATCCGCCCGTCGCCGGCAAGTTTTGCGAGATCGAACCCCGGCGCGATCGTGACCTTGTCGATCTTAGAGTCCTTGGGCGCGATCAGCACCAGCGTGTTGCCGAGCAAATTCACCCGCGTGTCGTCCTTGATGAGTTTCTTCTGTGAGCCGTAGTCCATCCATTTCAGGTCGGCGGACACGAACACGTCGGCCGGCGCGCCGCCTTCGATCTGCTTCATCAGCGCCGAGCTGGCGTCATAGCTGGCGACGACCTTGATGCCGCTTTGCTTGGTGAAGGCGGCATCGACGTCGTCGAGCGCGTTCTTCATCGAGGCCGCGGCAAAGACCGTGATGGATTTGTCCTGCGCCTGGGCGGCGAACGGCACGGTCGCAATAGCGATCATCGCGGCAAAAGCCGCCAGGATGGATTGTCTTGTGAGCACGACGGTTCTCCAACAGCTATTGGCGCGCCAACACTGCGCGCCGGATCAAAGACATGACCCGTGAGATCAAATCGATACGACCGCCTCGGGGAACCGTCGTTCCGGGCATTTACGGGGCGCGCTCAGCGCACCGTCGGTCATGCCGGAACAATAGGCCGCCAGCCGGAAGCGGACAAGCGACGCCGCTGTCGCACCGCAAACGGCCGCCCTCGCCCCGCCGGCCGAGAGCCGTGCTATCCTTTCGCGTAGGAGCGAGGGCCTATGAGCGCGGCAGAGCCGATCGACGGCGACTACGACTACATCATCGCCGGCGCCGGCTCGTCCGGCTGCATTCTCGCCAATCGGCTCTCGGCCGATGCCGGCAAGCGCGTACTCATTCTCGAAGCCGGAGGCCGCGACAACTGGATCTGGTTTCACATTCCGGTCGGCTATCTGTTCGCCATCGGCAATCCGCGCTCCGACTGGTGTTTCAAGACCGAGCCCGAAGAGGGCCTCAACGGCCGCAGCCTCAATTATCCGCGCGGCAAGGTGATCGGCGGCTCATCGTCGATCAACGCCATGATCTATATGCGCGGCCAGGCCGCAGACTACGATCACTGGCGGCAACTCGGCTTGAGCGGCTGGGGATGGGATGACGTGTTGCCGTATTTCAAGCGCCACGAAGACCATTTCCTCGGCGCGAGCGAGGTGCATGCGGTCGGCGGCGAATGGCACGTCGCGGCGCCGCGGGTGCGCTGGGATCTGCTCGACGCCTTCCGCGCCGCCGCCGAACAGGCCGGCATCAAATCCATCCCCGACTTCAACCGTGGCGACAACGAAGGCATCTGCGCTTTCCACGTCAACCAGAAGCGCGGCCGGCGCTGGTCGGCGGCCAGCGCCTTTCTCAAGCCGGCGCTCAAGCGCGCCAATTTGCGGCTCGAGACCGGCTGTCTGGTCGAAGGCATCGTGCTCGACGGCCGGCGCGCCGCCGGCGTACGCTGGACGCAAGGCGGACAAGCGCGGACGGCGCGCTGTCGCGGCGAAGTCATTCTCGCCTCAGGCTCGATCGGCTCGCCGCAGATCATGATGCTGTCCGGCATCGGGCCGGCGCAGCAATTGCAGGAGCTCGGCATCCCCGTCGTGCTCGACCGTCCGGGCGTCGGCGCCAATCTGCAGGATCATTTGCAGCTGCGCATGATCTACAAGGTCGACGGCATCACCACACTCAACGAGCGCTATCACGCGCGATTCGGCATGACGCGCATGCTCGCCGAATTTGCGCTGTTGCGGCGCGGCCCACTGACCATGGCGCCGTCGCAGCTTGGGCTCTTCACCCGTTCCGACCGCGACCAGGACCGCGCCAATCTGCAGTATCACGTCCAGCCGCTGTCGCTCGACCGTTTCGGCGAGCCGCTGCACACGTTCCCGGCCTTCACCGCGAGCGTGTGCAATGTACGGCCGACCAGCCGCGGTTTTGTGCGGCTGCGCTCGCGCAATGCGATCGACGCACCGCGCATAAAACCGAATTATCTCGCCACCGACGAGGACCGCCGCATCGCCGCCAACGCGATCCGATTGACGCGGCGGATCGTGGCGCAGCCGGCGCTGAAGAATTTCCATCCAGACGAATATCTGCCGGGGCCGCAGCTGCGCGATGACGACGAGCAGGCTTTGATCAAGGCCGCGGGCGATATCGGCACCACCATCTTTCATCCCATCGGCACCGCCAAGATGGGATTGCCGAGCGATCCGATGACGGTGGTCGACGACCGCCTGCGCGTCGCCGGCATCGAGCGGCTGCGCGTCGTCGATGCCTCGGTGATGCCGACGATCACCTCGGGCAACACCAATGCGCCGACCATGATGATCGCGGAAAAAGGCGCCGCCCTGATCCGCGCCGATGCCGGGGCTTAAACCGCCATGAATCCCGCGGCGCGCGCCAAGGCGATGCTGATCGACCCGGCGGCCGAATGGGCGGCGATCGCGCGCGAGTCCGGCGATCCCGCTTATCTGTTGAGCCGTTATGTTGCGGTGCTGGCGCTTATTCCCGCGGTGTTCGGCCTCATCGGCTCGAATCTGATCGGCATGGTCGCCCCGGGAACCGGCCTGGTGCGGGCGTCGCTTTTCAATGGCGGCTTCGGCGCGATCTTCGCCTACGCGACGGCGTTTGCCATCGTGCTGGCGTTGGCGCTGATCATCAATCTGTCGGCGCCGCTGTTCGGTGCGCAGAAGGATTTCGACAACGCATTCAAGCTTGCGGCCTATTCCTTTACGCCGGTGTGGCTCGCTGGAATTTTCCTGCTGCTGCCGGGCCTGCGCTTTTTGATCTTGCTCAGCTTCTACGGCGCCTATGTGCTGCTGCTCGGCCTGCCGCGACTGATGAAAGCGCCGGAGCAGAAGTCCTACCTTTACGCCCTCGTCGTCGTGGTTTGCGCCACGGCGCTCACGCTAGGCGCCGCTGCAGCGCAGCGCGCGGTGTTCAACACCGCCTTCTAGACAGAGGCTTACGGCGCCTTCACGACCTGTTTACAGGCCGCCGGCAACGCGGCGAGCGACGGTCCGGTGCGCGGTCCCGGCGGCTTTTCCGGCGGCTTTGGATGCAGCACGCCGGCGGTGAACCAGTAATTGAGCGCATGGCCGCAACCGTCGCCGGCCGGCACCGGCGGCTGCGACTCGCATTGCGGGCTGTCGGGCGGGCAGTTGAGCCGAATGTGGAAGTGCTCGGCATGCCCCCACCATGGCCGCACTTTGGCAAGCCAAGCGCGATCCGAACCGGCTTCGCTGCACATGGCCTTCTTGATCGCCGCGTTGACGAAAATGCGCGCGATCTCGGGATCCTCGGCGGCGGCCTTGACCAGCGCGGTGTGGACCGGCGTCCAGAGGCTGTGGTCGACGTCGAGACCGCTCGGCGCCACCATGTTGACGGCGCCGGTCATCTCGCGCTCTTCGCGGCTGAGCACGTGGTCGGGCATCGGGCTGAACCAGATATCGGCATCGAGCCCGATCTGGTGGCTGGCATGGCCGCTCAGCATCGGGCCGCCGCGGGGTTGCGCCATGTCGCCGATCAGAAGCCCGTTCCATCCGGCCTTCTTGGCGTTGTCACCAAACCTTTTGATGAATTCGATCAGCTCCGGGTTGCCCCAATTGCGATTGCGCGACAGCCGCATCACCTGCCAGGTCGGGCCCGTGATCGGCAGCTCCTCGGCGCCGGCCATGCAGCCCTTGGCGTAACCGCCGATGGCGCGCGCCGGGCCGGCCAGCGGTGTCAGCTTGCGGGCAAACAATTCTTTGGCCGGGATGTTCGGGGCGTCGGGATTGGCGAGCGGCGGCAGCGTCACCTTCTCGAGCGTGCCTGGCGGTGTCGTATCGACGGTGCTGGCGGCTCGGTTCTGCGTGCCGGCATCTTTGGCTGGCTCTTGGGCCAGCGCCGAACCGGCGCCGAGAAAGAGCAGCACGGCGAGGGCGCGTACCGGAGCGAGCATCATTTCATCTCCACGACGGACTTCGCCCCCGCCGTCGCCCGGTACGCCACCGCACGGGCACGGTGGCGATACGCTGACGCGAGTTGTTCGTCCTGTCCAGTTACGAACAAGTCATCGCCGGCGCCGGTCAGCGCCAATAGCCGCTGTTCCGTCGCCGCATGCGGCTCGACCGTGCCGTCGTGCAGGATGTGCCCGATGGTGAGCCCGCGTTCAGCGAGCGCGCGCGCCACCAAGAGGCAACGATGACAATCGAGCGGCTCGCGTTCCGCGCACATGAGACAGACGCGAGCCCGCGCCGCATCGGCGAGCAGGCGGTCGAGGCCCATTTGGAATTCCGGCGACCGCGCCATCGCCTCATAGTCCGCGACGCCATCGCGATAGAGCGCGGCATCGCGCGGCCGGCCGCCGAGCGCGTCGCCATACGCCAGATAGGCCAAGCCGTGCTGCGCCAGGGTCGCTGCCAAATTCTTGCCCGAGAACCACGGGAAGCGGCGCGAGAACGGCGTCGAACGGACGTCGGCCATCGCCTCGACGCCGGTATCCCGCAACAGCGCGATGAAGCGCGCGGCTGGAATGTTCGAGTGGCCGATGCTGAACAGGTCGAAGGTGGACATTAAGGGAAATTCTATCTCAAAAATTTCGGCAGCAAGGCGGCGTTCGGCGGCGCGACAGGATTAACCCTCGCCGCCATGACCGCTTTACAAGGCCCGGCGCCGCTACGATGCTACCCGTCGGCGTGGAGGAAGGTGCTGGAGGGTTGCATGCGCCGATTATTGTGCGCGGCTTTCATCGCCGCATGGTGTTTGGTCTTGCTGCCCTGCGGGCGCGCCGACGCCGCCGTCCTGGTGCAGATCGACCGCCCGAGCCAGACCATGGAGGTCAGCGTCGACGGCATGGCGCGCTATCAGTGGCGGGTCTCGACCGCACGGCATGGCTACATCACGCCGCCCGGCACCTATCACCCGCAGATGATGGCGCGGAGCTGGTTCTCGCGGCTGTACTACAATTCGCCGATGCCGCATTCGATCTTCTTCCATGGCGGCTACGCCATTCACGGCACCTATGACATCGCGCGGCTCGGCGGGCCGGCCTCGCACGGCTGCGTCCGCCTCGATCCGGATCACGCCGCCACGCTGTTCGAGCTGGTCGAGCGCGAAGGCATGGCCCGCACCACGATCGTGGTGCACTAGCGACCCCAGCCGATTGTCTATCGACCGGCCCGGCGGTGGCGGCTAAAAAGGGCGCCCACGGAGCAGCCATGACCTCAAAGACGCTCGGCGGCGTGATCGCCGCCATCACCACCGCCATCGACGACCAGGGCGAGCCCGACAGCGCGCGCTCGACCACGCTGGCCCGCTTCCTGCTCGGCAATGGCTGCGACGGGCTCAATGTGCTCGGCACCACCGGCGAAGCAACTTCGTTCTCGCTGGATCAGCGTAAACGCGTGATGAGCGCTTACGCGGCAAGCGGCCTGCCGCTCGATCGGATGATGGTCGGCACCGGCGCCGCCGCGCTGGCCGACGCCATCGCGCTGACCAGGCATGCCGCCGAACTCGGCTTTGCCGGCGCGCTGGTGCTGCCGCCGTTCTATTACAAGGGCGTGCCCGACGACGGACTGGTCGCCTATATCGACGCGATCGTCGCCGCGACCGCGGCGCGTCCGATCCCGATCTACCTCTATCATTTCCCGGCCCAGTCGGGCCTGCATTGGCATGTCGCGCTGATCCGGCGCCTGCTCGACCGCCACGGCGAGCGTATCGTCGGCCTGAAGGATTCGTCGGGCGACATGGCGTATGCCCGCGAGGCGGCCAGCGTCTCGCCGCGCTTCAAGGTCTTCCCCTCGACCGAGGCGGCGCTGCCGGAAGCCCGTTCCGGCCCGTTCGCCGGCTGCGTCTCGGCGACCGCCAATCTCAACGCCGATCTGTGCGCCCGCGCCTATCGCTCGGGCGACGCCGCGGCGCTCGCCGAAGCGGTCGCGATCCGCAAGCTGTTCGACGGCAAGGCGCTGGTGTCCGGCATCAAGGCGCTGGTCGCTCATATCCATGACGAGCCGCAATGGGCCCGCATGGCGCCACCGCTGTCGGCCTTCCCGCCGGCCGACCGCACGGCCGTCATTGCCGGCTACGAGGCGGTACGCGCCAAGCGCGTGGCATAGTAGGAAAAATAGCCCTGCGTTGACGCCGCCGTCCCATCCCCCTATAAGCGCGACCCAAGGCGTCAGGCAATTGGCCTGCGCTTCCTCAAGACACACCGATTCAGCAGGTTCTCGTCCAATACGCCATGGCTAATACAAAATCCGCCAAGAAGGCCGCCCGTCAAATCGCCCGCCGCACCGTGATCAACAAGTCGCGGCGCACCCGCATGCGCAGTGCCGTGCGCAAGGTCGAAGAGGCGATCACGGCCGGCGACCGCACCGCGGCCGCCGCCGCCATGGCGGAAGCCGAGCCGGCTCTCGTGCGTGCCGCGCGCACCGGCATCGTCCATCGCAATGCAGCACGCCGGAAAGTCTCGCGGCTCGCCCACCGCATTGCCAAACTCGGCAAATAGCCGTTAGACTGATCAAGTCGACGCGCCACTCACCGCAGCGTCAGACATTGACCCGACGCCGCCGCATCGACGCGGCCGCCGCTTTGCGGCAGTGCGCTCGCAAAATTTGCCGTGGATTGCCACGAATCTGTTGCAGAATCGTCACCTAAGCCCGTGAAAATGCCGCAAAATTCCGTGCGCGGCTATTTTCCGCCTTTGCCCCATCGGTTTTTATTTGCTCCGCAGACCCGCCATGAGGGTTACCTCAAGATTCCGGTTCGGAGAACTGTTGAGCGATGAAAGACTTATTCACAAGGCGAAATTCGGGGGTTGGAATCATCGCCGATTCGCTTGAGTTGGGTTTTATTTGATTCGTTGTTTGGTCGCAGCCGTTTTCAGGCCGGTTTCACTTGTCATCGGACTGTAATCAGCCCGTCGAGTCAATGTCTTGTGCCGGTCATCGGCGCTGAACGCCGCCGCGCGCATTTGTCAGAAACCCAATGTTGGCGCGGTTTTCTTGTTGCGAGCCGAAAACCGCGTGCTACGTTTTTCTTCCCTTCGGTTTCGAAGGTCATCATCAACGGTTGAGCGGAAACTCATCGGAAAAATGGGTGCGGGGGAGCTGTGTCCGACTGCGTGGAGCTCTGACGTCACCATAGTCGAGAATTCTCAATGAGAAAACCTGCTTATGGGCGTCGTGAAGCAGGTGAAACACGCAGGCAGCTTCTGACGGTGGCGCAAAACTTCCGGCGCGGCAGTCAGTGACAACCATCGAACTGGGAGCGATGGAGGTGGGGCATGATGACGACAATCCATCCATTGGCAACGGCAGCGGGCGCGTCTTTGCCCAGGGTATGTTGGCCCAGAGTCTGTTGGCCTTTTGTCTTCGCGTTCCAGCCCGGCACCGCCAAGCCCAGCGGCTGAACGCGCCCCTCCACGGATCGGCGGCTGCGATCGATTGATCCCACCCGCTCCAGCATCACCCTTTCACTATGTCAGTTGCGTTTGCCGGTACCGGCATGGTGGGGCCTGCCTCGCCTGAGTTGCTCGGTTGAACTCTGACCTCCAAAGAAAAAAAGCAGGCCAAAAATGACGAGCACGGACCGGGAGCGCTGGCAGCGGGTCAAGGACCAGCTCCGTAAACAACTCGGCGAGGATGTCTTCAGCAGCTGGTTCGGCCGCATGGAGCTGGACGCCGCGGATAATGGAACGGTGCGGCTGTCGGTGCCGACGCGATTCCTGCGGACCTGGATCCAGGCGCACTACAGCGAGCATGTGCTCGCCAGATGGCAGGCCGAGGATTCGACCATCACCCGCCTGGAGCTGAGCGTTCGCTCGGCGGCGATCCGGCCGCCGGTGGTGAAGCCCAAGCCGGCAGAGCCGACGATGACGCGCGAACTGCACGAAATGAACGGTGCCGAAACCCGCACCAGCGTGCCGTTCATGAGCGTGCACGAAGCGCTCGGCGGCTCGCCGCTCGATCCGCGCCTGACCTTCGAGAATTTCATCGTCGGCCGCTCCAACACGCTGGCGCATGCCGCGGCAAAGCAGGTGGCGACCAGCCGGCGCGGCGAACAGCTGATGTTCAACCCGCTCTATATCCACGCCGCCGTGGGGTTGGGCAAAACCCACCTGCTGCAGGCGATCACCTGGGCCGGCAACGGCGCCGACCGTAAAGTGCTCTATCTGACCGCCGAGCGCTTCATGTACGGCTTCGTCTCGGCGCTCAAGACCCAGACGACGCTCGCCTTCAAGGAGGCGGTGCGCGCCA
Organism: uncultured Alphaproteobacteria bacterium; assembly: GCA_963756245.1. GTDB lineage: Bacteria > Pseudomonadota > Alphaproteobacteria > Rhizobiales > Xanthobacteraceae > BOG-931. The sequence continues at coordinate 355,656 of CAVWOI010000010.1, read as the reverse complement.
TCGACGTACTGGTGATCGACGACCTGCAATTCCTGCAAGGGCGCTCGACCCAGGCCGAGTTCTGCCACACGCTCAATACGCTCATCGACGCCGGCCGCCAGGTCGTGATCGCCAGCGACCGGCCGCCGTCGGACCTGGAAAGCCTCGACGACCGCGTCCGCTCCCGGCTCGCCGGCGGGCTGGTGGTGGAGATCGGTTCGCTCGGCGAAGAATTGCGGCTCGAAATCCTCAAGAGCCGGACCGCCGCCGCGCGCCTCTATCATCCCGGCTTCGAAGTGCCGGCGCCGGTGCTTGCCTACATCGCCAAGGCGGTGACCCATAACGGCCGCGACCTCGAGGGCGCCGTCAATCGGCTGCTCGCCCACAACAAGCTCACCGGCCAGGCGGTGACGCTGGAAATGGCCGAGCGCGAGATGCGCGACCTGATCCGCCCGCAGGAGCCGAAGCGGGTGCGGATCGAGGACATCCAGCGCGTCGTCGCCCGCCAATACAATGTCAGCCGCGCCGATCTGTTGTCGTCCCGGCGCACCGCCAACGTGGTACGCCCACGGCAGGTGGCGATGTACCTCGCCAAAATCCTGACGCTACGCTCGCTGCCGGAGATCGGGCGCCGGTTCGGCGGCCGCGACCACACAACGGTGCTGCACGCCGTGCGCAAGATCGAGGCGCTGGCCGGCAACGACACCACCTTCGCCGAAGAGATCGAGGGGCTCAAACGCCAGCTTCAGGACTGATGGGAATCGCCTGCAAAACCGGTGAAAGGCAGGGAAAAGGCCGGCGCGGCGACGGGCCGGCCTTGCGCAATGCCGCTTGCCGGGTCACTTTCGTCGCCATGTCACTTTTGTCATCCGCCCATCATCCGGCGCGTAAACGGATTTCGCGATGAAGATCACCGTCGAGCGTTCCGAATTGTTGAAGTCGCTGGGCCACGTCCACCGCGTGGTCGAGCGCCGCAACACCATTCCGATCCTCGCCAATGTGCTCTTGCGCGCCGACCGTTCGAAGCTGAGCCTTAAAGCCACCGACCTCGACGTCGAAGTCACCGATACCATCGCGGCCGAGGTGGGCCCCAGCGGATCGACCACGGTGCCGGCCCACATGTTCTTCGACATCGTGCGCAAGCTGCCCGAGGGGGCACAGATCGTTCTGGAATCCTCGGGCGACCGCGCGGCGCTGGCGATCCGCGCCGGCCGCTCGCGCTTCACCTTGCAGACCTTGCCGGAGAGCGATTTTCCCGATCTGGCGCCGGGCGAGATGACGCACAAGTTCACGCTCAAGGCTGCCGACCTCAAGCGCCTGATCGACAAGACCCAGTTCGCCATCTCGACCGAGGAGACGCGCTACTACCTCAACGGCATCTACCTGCACGCCGCCAGCTCCAACAAAGCGCAAACCTTGCGCGCGGTGGCGACCGACGGCCATCGGCTGGCGCAGATGGAGCTCGACTTGCCGAAAGGCGCCGCCGGCATGCCCGGCATCATCGTGCCGCGCAAGACGGTGAGCGAGGTGTTGCGCCTGATGGAGGACAACGAAGCCGAGGTCGCGATCGAATTGTCGTCTGGAAAAATTCGCTTCACGGTCGGCGACGCCATCCTGACCTCAAAACTGATCGACGGCACGTTCCCCGACTATGCCCGCGTCATCCCACTGGCCAACGACAAGGAGCTGGTGGTCGACAAGAAGGAATTCGAGGCGGCGGTCGATCGCGTCTCTACGGTGTCGAGCGAGCGCGGTCGCGCCGTAAAGCTGTCGATCACCGGCGGCAAGCTGCTGTTGTCCGTGACCAACCCGGATTCCGGCAGCGCCAACGAGGAGCTCGAGGTCGAATACGCGTCCGACCCGATCGATATCGGCTTCAACTCGCGCTACCTGCTCGACATCGCCGCGCAGATCGAGAGCGAGGCCGCCGTCCTCAAGCTCGCCGATCCAGGCTCGCCGACGTTGATCCAGGATAAGGATCCGCACGGTGCGCTCTATGTGCTGATGCCGATGCGGGTTTGACAGCCTTGTCATGCTCCGCGAAGGCGGAGCATCCAGTATACTCCGGCATCCGTAGCTGTTTCGGATTAAAGCGATTACTGGATCATCCGCCTTCGCGGATGATGACGGGTAATGACAGTCCTTCGCCTCACGCTCAACAATTTCCGCAACTATCACGCGGCTTCGCTTGAAACCGGCGCCAAGACCATCGTGCTGGTCGGGCCGAACGGCGCCGGCAAGACCAATTTGATCGAGGCCATTTCCTTCTTCGCGCCGGGCCGCGGCCTGCGCCGCGCCAATCTCGACGAGGTGGCGTTCAGCGAAGGCGACGGCTCATGGGCGGCCGCGGCCGAGATCGAAGGGGCGCTGGGCCTCGCCACGCTGGGCACCGGCATCGAGCGGCCGCCCGAAGACGGCGCGGCAATCTTGCGCAAATGTCGGATCGACCGCGAGCCGGTCGGGTCGGCCGCAGCCTTCGCCGATCATCTGCGCGTGGTCTGGCTGGTGCCGGCCATGGACACGCTGTTTGTCGGCGCCCCGTCCGAGCGCCGGCGTTTTCTCGACCGGCTTGCGCTCGCGGTCGATGCCGAGCACGGCAGCAGGGTCAACGCGCTCGAACGCTCGCTGCGTTCGCGCAACCGGCTGCTCGAGGAGCCGCGGCCCGATGCCCATTGGCTGGACGCCGTCGAGCACGAGACCGCGGAGCTCGCCGTCGCGGTCGCGGGACAACGGGTGGAAACGGTACGCCGGCTCGACGGCGTGCTGGCAAGCCGCCGGGCTTCCGCATTTCCGCCAGCGGAGATCGCACTCGACGGCTGGATGGAAAAGCTGATCCCGGAGCATCCGGCCATCGAGATCGAGGAGCGCTATCGCGCGGTGCTGCGCGACAATCGCGCTCGCGACGCCGCTGCGGGACGGACCAGCGACGGCCCGCATCTGACCGATCTCAAAGTGACCTACGCCCACAAGGGCATCGCCGCCGCGGACGCTTCCACCGGCGAGCAGAAAGCGCTTCTCATCGGCCTCGTGCTGGCCCACGGGCGCTTGATCGCCGAGATGACGGGTTTCGCGCCGATCCTGCTGCTCGACGAAATCGTCGCCCATCTTGATCCCGCCCGACGCGCCGCGCTGCATGTCGAGCTGGCGCAACTTGGCGGGCAGGTTTGGATGACGGGCGCCGATCCGGCGCTGTTTGCCGAAGTCGGCGATGACGCGATGATCATCGACGTGGCGTCAGGCCGGTTGGAACCGCGGCGACCGAACGGCTGACGCTGGAACCGGATGCGGTTCCACGAAGATTTGTTTGCCAATCTGTTATGCGTACCCAGCAGTACCGGAACCAGAGTGCCAAGGAGGCTCTTAACCTCTCAAAGAAAGCGGAAACGTCGATTGCAGGACAGGGCCCAACACCATGCCGGAACCGGCAGAAGACCAGATCGTTCGCAATCTCGCCAAGGCCATTGAGCGCCTGCACGAGGATTTGGATCGCGTGGAACTTTGGACTGCGGCGCTGAACTGCTTTCAGCGTCCGGTCCCCGATTATCAATCGGGCGAGCGTTATCTTTTGCCGACCCGGCCGCAGCGCCGGGATGCTCCGGTCTAGCTGCAAATCGAAGGCTGCTTCCGGGCACAAATTTATCGCCGCCAAAAGGCGCCCCGACACCGTCATTTTACCGCCGCCGCGATGGCCATTTTAGGGGCCCGATTCGAGCCCCAGAATCGCCACGCGGAATCCTTGAAAAATGGCGATTTGGCAATATCTTACCGGCACCCACTTTGTGCTGTATCCCACCCCGTTTTCGTGTACAACGAAAGGCGATTCTTTCGCGCTTTTCGCAAGCGCTTCGAAAGCCCATCTGAAAGACCTTTGGCATGGCCGAACCCGCCCGCAAACCGACCCCTGCTGCACCCTCCGATTACGACGCCGAGTCGATCAAGGTGCTCAAGGGGCTCGATGCTGTGCGCAAGCGGCCGGGCATGTATATCGGCGACACCGACGACGGTTCCGGCCTGCATCACATGGTCTACGAGGTGGTCGACAACGCCATCGACGAGGCGCTGGCCGGCTACGCCAAGGACGTCGTGGTCACGCTCAACCCCGACGGCTCCTGCACCGTGCGCGACGACGGCCGCGGCATCCCGGTCGACATCCACAAGGGTGAGGGCATTTCCGCCGCCGAGGTCATCATGACCCAGCTGCACGCCGGCGGAAAGTTCGACCAGAATTCCTACAAGGTTTCGGGCGGCCTGCACGGCGTCGGCGTTTCGGTGGTCAACGCGCTGTCGGAGTGGCTCAAGCTCACCATCTGGCGCGACGGCAAGGCGCATTTCATGGAGTTCCATGACGGCGACGCGGTCGCTCCGCTCGCCGTGGTCGGCGACGCCCAGGACAAGCGCGGCACCGAAGTGACGTTTTTGCCGTCTAAGAAAACCTTCACCATGACGGAGTTCGATTTCGCCACGCTGGAGCACCGGCTGCGCGAGCTCGCGTTCCTCAATTCCGGCGTCACCATCGTGCTGTCCGACATGCGCCACGCCGTCGAGAAGCGCGAGGAGCTGCGCTACGAGGGCGGCGTCGAGGCCTTCGTCAAATATCTCGACCGCAACAAGACGCCGCTGGTGCCGCAGCCGATCGTCATCAAGGCCGAGCGCGAGGGCGTCAGCGTCGATTGCGCGATGTGGTGGAACGACGGCTACCACGAGAGCGTGCTCTGCTTCACCAACAATATCCCGCAGCGCGACGGCGGCACGCATTTGGCCGGCTTCCGCGGCGCGCTGACGCGCCAGATCACCGGCTATGCCGAATCCGGCGGTGCCGCGCGCAAGGAGAAGGTGGCGCTGACCGGCGACGACTGCCGGGAAGGCTTGACGGCTGTGCTGTCCGTCAAAGTCGCCGATCCAAAATTCTCGTCGCAGACCAAGGACAAGCTCGTGTCCTCCGAAGTGCGGCCGGCGGTCGAGGGCATCGTCAACGACATGCTCAAGGCCTGGCTAGAAGAGCACCCGAGCGAAGCCAAGATCATCGTCGGCAAGGTGATCCAGGCCGCGGCCGCCCGCGAAGCCGCGCGCAAAGCACGCGAGATGACGCGCAAGAGCGCGCTCGGCATTACCTCACTGCCGGGAAAACTCGCCGACTGCCAGGAGCGCGATCCGGCCAAATCCGAGCTGTTCATCGTCGAGGGCGACAGCGCCGGCGGCAGCGCCAAGCAGGGCCGCAACCGCGAATTCCAAGCGGTGCTGCCATTGCGCGGCAAGATTTTGAACGTCGAACGGGCGCGCATGGACAAGATGCTGTCGTCTGAGCAGATCGGCACACTGATCACCGCGCTCGGCACCGGCATCGGCGCCGACGAATTCACTGCCGACAAGCTGCGCTACCACAAGATCATCATCATGACCGACGCCGACGTCGATGGCGCCCATATCCGCACCTTGTTGCTGACGTTCTTCTACCGGCAGATGCGCGACATCATCGACCGCGGCCATCTCTACATCGCCCAGCCGCCGCTCTACAAAGTCTCGCGCGGCAAGTCCGAGCAATATCTCAAGGACGAGCACGCGCTGGAGAATTATCTGATCGACACCGGGCTCGAAGACACCTCACTGCGGCTGTCATCGGGCGAAGTGCGCGCCGGCAACGACCTGCGCCAGCTCGTCGAGGACGCGCGCGTGATCCGCAATCTGCTGCGCGGCCTGCACAGCCGGTACAATCGCCAGGTCGTCGAACAGGCGGCGATCATGAGTGTGCTCAATCGCGACATTTTCGGCGACCCGCAGAAGGCCATGGCCGCGGTGCCCTATATCGCCAAGCGGCTCGACGCGCTGTCGGAGGAAACCGAACGCGGCTGGCAAGGCCAATTCACCGAAGGCGCGGGCTTCCAGTTCGAGCGCACCGTGCGCGGCGTCAAAGAGGTCGCCGTGATCGATCAGGCGCTGCTCGGCTCGGCCGACGCGCGCAAGCTCGACGAGTTTGCGCCGTCGCTGCAAAAAGTCTTCCCACGCCCGACCCCGCCGGCGATGCTTCGCCGCAAGGACGAAGAGACGCCCATCCATGGCCCCGTCAGCCTGTTCGAGGCGGTGATGGCGGCCGGCCGCAAAGGCATCGCGCTGCAGCGCTACAAAGGGCTGGGCGAGATGAACCCGCAGCAATTGTGGGAAACCACGCTCGACACCAACGCCCGCACCATGCTGCAGGTCAACGTCAAAGAGATCGACGAGGCCAACACGATCTTCGACGAGCTGATGGGCGACAAGGTGGAGCCGCGACGGGTGTTTATCGAGGCCAATGCGCTGGTGGCGAGCGTGGATGTGTAGGCCTGTCATGCCCGCCAACGGGTCCGGCCCGAAGTGGCCGGCCCGATGACAGGCTCCGGCGGGCATCCAGTAAACGCTGCGCGCTCGGTGAGTACTGGATCACCCGCCTTCGCGGATGATGACACCTAGAACAGATCGAAATACTCGTTCTGCTCCCACGCCGTCACTTCGGCCTCGCCGCCTGCCTCAGTTTTAAAGCGCGCCAACTCGGTCTCTTTGATGTGGGCGTAGTAGGCGATGAAGCTTTCACCGAAATTATTGCGGAATATCTCGCTTGCCCGTAGCGCCGCGAGCGCTTCGCCGAGGTCTTTCGGCAACAGCGGCGCCTTCGTCTCGTACGGCGTATCCGCCGACGGCCCGGGATCGCGCTTGTGCGCCATGCCGTCGAGGCCGGCGTAAATTTGCGACGCCATGTAGAGATACGGGTTCGCCGCCGGCTCGCCGATGCGGTTTTCCAGATGCGTTGACGGATCGCCGGGTTGGCCGAGCACGCGCACCATGACGCCGCGATTGTCGCGCGCCCAGATGGCGCGGTCAGGCGCCAGCGTATAGGCGCGGTAGCGCTTGTAACCGTTGATGGTCGGCGTCGAGAACGCGGCGGCGGCGTGGGCATGGGTCAGGAGGCCGGCGAGGAAATGCAGGCCCGTTGCGGAAAGTCCTTCGCGTTCGTTGCCGGCAAAGGCGTTGCTGCCGCGTTTGCGCTCAATCAACGACTGATGCAGGTGCCAGCCGCTTGAAAAAAGATTTTGCTGTGCCGGCCGGCACATGAAGCTTGCCAGCAAACCGTGGCGCCGCGCGATCTGTTTGGTGGCGGCGCGGAACAGGATCATGGTGTCGGCGGCGTCGAGGCCCATCTGCGGGCGGAAGGTGAATTCGCATTGGCTCGGGCCGAGCTCGACTTCCACTGAGCGCAGCGGCATGCCGAGCGCCGTGATGCCGCGGCGGATCGGCTCGAGCGCGGCGTCGATCTGATCGAAGCGGCTCTCGGTGAGATACTGGTAGCCCTGGTTGAGCAGGCTCACTTCGGGCGCCCGCGGCGGCCAGGTGGCGTCTTCCGGCGTCAGCCGTGGATTTTCCAGCTTGAACAGATGGAATTCGACTTCCAGGCCGGCGAGGTAATCGAACCCGGCGGTCTGCAGCCGCGCAATCGCGTCGCGAAGAATCTGCCGCGTCGAGAACGGCACCGGCTTGCCGTTTGGGAAAAACATATCGCAGAGAAACCAGCCGGTATTCGGCGCCCCATTGTTCGACGCCCACGGCAAAACCTGGAACGTCGCCGGGTCGGGCACCATGACGAAATCGCCAGCGCCCTGCATCTCCGCCATGTCGAAGCCGCCGCCGGGCGTGAACACCGGAAACGCGGTCTTGTGCGCGGTGTCCTTGGCCAACAGCGTCGTCGTCATGGTGACGCCGGCTTGCATCAGGCCGGGCGCATCCTCGGCCAGCACGGTCTTGCCGCGCAACACGCCGTGCTGATCGGCGAACGAAAAGCGCACCAGTTCGAGCTTGTGTTTCTTGATCGCCTGCACTGCCGCCCTGGCGGCGCGTGCTTGGTCGCCGCTCCACAGGCGGTGCCGCTCGACAAAACTCATCGCCGCGCGACGTCGGGCCATTCAGTGCCCGTTGGCCCAGCTTTTGGTCTCTTGCCGGCTTAAGTCGGTGCGCTGCCAATAGCCTTGCCAATCGCCGGCCGGGCCGATGCCGTCGACGCAGGCCGGGCCGGTGATTTTTTGCGCCGCCGCGGCATCGAGCACCATCATCGGCCTCGTACCATTGCCGGATTGGTCGAGCGCCTGGCGCAACAGCCGCCGATAGGCGCTGATCGCCTTGTCGGACGTCCCGAGATGCTCCGCCGTGCGGTCCTGGATCGCGCCCATGGATTCGCAGGCCCATTGGTCGTGCACGTTGATGTCGGCGCCCATGCCGGTAAAGGTCGCGTGCTCCTGCTCGTGGGCGTCAAAGCCGTAATCGTTGCTCTTGTTCTTGCGCGGCACGTAATCCGGCAATTCGTAGAGCTCGAGGCGCTGGCGGCGCATCTCGTCCTTGTTCACCGGTGCGCCGAACGAGGTGAAGATCGCATACCAATAGTGCCGCACGTCGTCGATCGGCACGTGCCATTGCGAGATCGTCATCTCGCGGCTCATCGGAATGATGAAGGCGTTGGGAAAGATCAGGTTGGTCACGCGCACGTGCGCGTTGGCGTTCGAAATCTGGCGCAGCGTGATCAGGCGGAATCCGTAATCGGTCGGCTCGATCTCGATGCGCGGCCGCGGAAATTCGCGCATGATTTTTGTCATCGGCATGTCGGAGTCTTTGGAGGTGTCGCGGAACATGCGGCCGTAGCCTTTGTCCGGATCCTCGTCCTCGAAGAAGCGGTGCAGGAACGAGGTGTGCACTGGGTCGATGCCGACTTCGAGCGATTGCAGCCAGTTGCAATCGATCATGCCCTTGAACGCGAAGGTGTGGGTCGACGGCGCGACGAAGCAGTCGAATTGCGGAAACGCCGGCGGCTCGCCGGGGCCGAGATAGGCCCACAGGATGCCGCTCTTCTCCACGACGGAATAGGATTTCTGCTTGATGTTGGCGCACAGATTGCTGTTGTCCGGCTCGGCGGGTGTCTGCAGGCATTTGCCGTCGACGTCGAACAGCCAGCCGTGAAAGGCGCAGCGCAAGCCGCCGTCTTCGAGCCGGCCATAGGCCAGGTCGGTGCCGCGATGCGGACAATGCCGCCCGATCAGGCCGTAGCGGCCTTTGTCGTCCTTGAAGGCGACGAGGTCCTCGCCGAGAAGCCGCACCGGCTTTACCGGCCGGTTGCCGGCAAGCTCATCGACCAGCGCGGCAGGCTGCCAGTAGCGGCGCATCAAATTGCCGGCCGTGGTGCCCGGCGCAGTGCGCGTGATGAGATCGTTCTGTTCCGCGCTCAGCATCGGCAAAAATCCTCGTCGTACATAACGATGATCGTTTCCCGGGCGCAGCGCAGCACGAAGTGGTGCGCTGCAGACCCGGGATCGTCACAAACTCTGAGTCCGGAACGATCCCGGATCAGCGGTGCACCGCTTCGCGCTGCACCGCATCCGGGAAACTAGCATAACTTATCAATGCCCCGGCAGCACCAAGACCTTCGGGCTCTCCGGCAGCGTCGATTTCGACAGCACGACGGAGGGGATGTCGGCCTGCTCGACCGGCCAAAGCTGGCGCGCCCGGTCGAGGAAGCGCGCCAGCGTGTATGGGCTGAAAAAGTGCATCGGGATGATGATTTGCGCCTTCAGCGCGGTCAGCACCTCCATCATGCCGTCGAGATCCAGCGTATAGCTGCCGTCGACCGGCGCCATCACCACGTCGACTTTGCCGATCTCGTTGAGCTGCGCTTGCGACAGCGTGTGGTGCAAATGGCCGAGATGGGCGATGCACAGATTGGCGATCTCGAAGACGAAGATCGAATTGCCGTAGCGCTCGGTGCCGCCGCCAAAACCGCGGATATTGGTCGGCACGTTGCGCACGCGCACGTCGCGATATTTTAAATCCCAGACCGCCGGCTCGGTCTCGCTCGGCCCCCAGCCGCGCAGCACGTATTTGATCGCCGGGTCGGGATGATCCGTGTAATGGGTGTCGTGGGCGTGGTTCATGGTGATGATGTCCGGCAGCACCGGCGGCCGCACATAGTCGTTGTAGTCGGTCGCGATGCGCACCAGCTGCGGGCTCTCGATCAGGAACGTGGCGTGGCCGATGAATGTAAGCCGCACCTGGTCGGCGCTGAGCGCGGCGAGATCGAATGCGGCGGGAATGACGCGCGGCCGATCGGCCGCGACCAGGCCCGGACAATTCTGCGCCACGTCCGGCGGCGCCGCCGGTTTCGGCGCCGGCTGCTCCGCAGCCTGGGCCAAGGCAATGGCGGGAAATGCCAGACTTAAGAGCACCGCGACGACGACGCCCCGGACGCCGGCAAAAATACTCAATCGCGTCACTGCAACAACTCCCATCCGCGGCGCGGCCGTAGCGCCGTCAGCGGGGAGAATTTGCCACGGAATGCGGCGTCAAACTATGACGGATGGCGGCAGCGCCGGCGATCAGCGGCCCGACGTGATCACGCCGCGCGCGGTGACGACGACCCATTGGCCGTCCTGCCGCTTCACCGCTTCGACCCTGCCGACACCGGGAAGGATGCTGCCGGCGCCGACTTCGAACAGGCTGCCGTTGCGGCCTTCAACCAGCGCACGGTCGCCGCGCACATCCTGCACGACCCAGTCTTCGACGATGCGGTCGACGATCTTCGCTTCTGCCGGCGGTGTGGCCACGGGTGCGATCGAGCCCGTGGTCTCCGGCGCGGCATTGATCTTGTTGAGCCGGTCGACGGCATCGGCGATGTGGGCGAGCTGCGCGGCAGGATTGGTCGCCGCGCGCTCGACCCGGTCGAGCCGCTCGGCGATCGCGACGAACTGGGTATTGGCGTTGCGGATCGAGCCGTCGAGGTTGGATTTCATGGCGGAGAGTTCGGCGAGCTCCGATTTCACCGCGCGCAAAATGCTGCCCGCATCCGCCGTATTGGTGATCGGCGCCGCTTCGGGCACCAGCCGCCCAACGCCGGCGCCGGTCAACGATCCGACGAACGAGCCGACAGCCGCGGCGATTGCGATCGTTGCCGCCAGCATCGCAAACCGCCATGAGCGCGGTTGCGCGGCGGGAGCGGTGGCCGCGCTCGGCTCTTCTTTTGCCGCTTCGCCGTAAACCGCCTCATCATCCGGCGGCGGTGGTGCGGGGTCGGCATCAAAAAAATCGTCCTCGATGCCGCCGCCGGCATCGAGTTTTGGCGACCATACGACGGGCAATTTGTGCTCGGTCGAGTCGCCCGTAGCCGCGGACGGCTCGCCCGCTTGCGAATTCGACGCCTCGGGTTTTTCGATCTTGTCGGGTTCGTCCGCGCGCTCGCCCATATCGGATCCTCCGCTTTGCGGTTGATCCGTCGTTAACGAATTATCGTTAGGAATTGGTTACCGCGGCCCGCCACGCGCCGCGATGAGCGACCCTCAATCCGCCAAGCCTTCAATCCGCCAAGCCATTATCGTTGGCGAGGTCCTTGAGCGAGGTTTCCGGGCGCGCGCCGATATGCTGGATCACTTCGCCGGCGGCGAGCGCGCCGAGGCGGCCGCAGGTGCGATCGTCGGCGCCGCGGGCGAGGCCGGAGAGGAAGCCGGCGGCGAACAGGTCGCCGGCGCCGGTGGTATCGACGACACGCTCAACCGGAAAAGCCGGCACCGCCTCGATGCCGTCGGGACCGACCACCAGGCAACCCTTTTCGCTGCGCGTGACCACCGCGGTATCGATGTCGGCGCGCAGCGCCCTAATCGCGGTGTCGAAATCCGCGGTTTGATAAAGGCTCCCCAGTTCGGCCTCGTTGGCGAAGATGAGATCGACGGTACGCGAGCGCATCAATTGCAAAAACTCGTCGCGCCAGCGGTCGACGCAGAACGCGTCCGACAGCGACAGCGCCACCGTGCGTTCCGCCGCGTGCGCGATCTTCGCCGCCTTGAGAAACGCATCCTTGGCGTGCTTGGGATCCCACAGATAGCCTTCGAGATAGATGATGCGGCTCGACGCGATCATGTCCTCGTCGATATCGGCCGGATGCAAATCCTGCGCGGCGCCGAGATAAGTGTTCATGGTGCGCTCGCCGTCGGGCGTCACCAGCACGTAGCAGCGCCCGGTCGAGGCGCCGTCGGACGCCGGCGGCGTCGCAAAGGTCACGCCGGCGGCGCGGATATCGTGGCTGAACGCGCGGCCGAGCTCATCATCCTTGACCTTGCCGACGAACGCGCCGCGCCCGCCGAGGCTCGCAAGCCCGACGATGGTATTGGCCGCCGAGCCGCCGGAGATTTCCACCGCCGGACCCATCGCATCGTAAATCTGCTCGGCGCGCGCCTCGTCGATCAGCGCCATGGTGCCTTTGGTCATGCCCTGTTTGAGCAGGAAGTCTTCCTCGGTGCGGGCGATCACATCGACGATCGCATTGCCGATGCCGAGAACGTCGTAACGGGCTGAAACCATGAGAAATCTCGCGCTGGGACGCGGCACTATAACGGCCGGGCCTTGCAGGGCAAGCCGACGCCGTGGCAATTGACGCTGGTCCGCCCCGGAGACCGTCAATGGCGTTTAAAGAACTGGTTTTTTCAGGCGTGCAGCCCACCGGCAATCTGCACCTCGGCAATTATCTCGGCGCCATCAAGCGCTTCGTCGAGCTGCAGGACCGCTACGAATGCATCTATTGCGTCGTCGATCTGCATGCGATCACGGTGTGGCAGGATCCCATCGAGCTGCCGAAAGCTATTCGCGAGGTCACCGCGGCCTTCATCGCCTGTGGGATCGATCCCAAGAAGCACATCGTGTTCAACCAGAGCCAGGTCGCCGAGCACGCCGAGCTGGCCTGGGTGTTCAACTGCGTCGCCCGCCTCGGCTGGCTCAACCGCATGACCCAGTTCAAGGAGAAAGCCGGCAAGGACCGTGAGAATGCGTCGGTCGGCCTGTATGCCTATCCGACATTGATGGCGGCCGACATCCTGGTCTATCGCGCCACCCACGTGCCGGTCGGCGAGGACCAGAAGCAGCATCTCGAACTGTCACGCGACATCGCGCAGAAATTCAACAACGATTTCGGCCAGTCGATCAGGGACAAGGGCTTTGGCGACGCTTTCTTCCCGCAGCCGGAGCCGCTGATCACCGGCGAAGCGACGCGGGTCATGTCGCTGCGCGACGGCACCAAGAAAATGTCGAAGTCGGACCCTTCCGACCAGTCGCGTATCAATCTCACCGACGACGCCGACGCCATCGCGCAAAAAGTCCGCCGCGCCAAGACCGATCCGGAACCGCTGCCCAGCGAGGAGAAGGGTCTCGAGACCCGGCCCGAAGCCGACAACCTTGTCGGCATCTATGCTGCGCTCGAAGGCACGACCCGCGCCGGGGTGCTCAAGCAATTCGGCAATGCGCAGTTTTCGACCTTCAAGGCGGCACTCACCGACCTCGCCGTCGCCAAGCTCAGCCCGATCAATTCGGAAATGAAGCGGCTCCTCAACGACCCCGCAGCGATCGATGCCATACTCGCGGACGGCTCAACCCGGGCGCAAAAGCTTGCCGGCGAAACCATGAAGGCGGTCAAGGATATCGTCGGTTTCGTGCGCTCTTGAGCGACTTGGCCGGCCATGCCCGCCCTTGAATTTCCTAGGCAATTCGCCACGTAATAGTGTGCTAGTGTGGTGTTACGCGAGTCCTGGCGCAGACGGAGTGGGCCGGCGCCAAGTGACTGAGGACAAACAAAAATGTTCATCCAGACCGAAGCGACGCCGAACCCGGCGACCCTGAAATTCCTGCCCGGACGGGCGGTGCTGGAAGGCGGCACGCTCGACCTGCGCGACGCCGAGCAGGCGGCGCAGTCGCCGCTGGCCGAACGGCTGTTCGGCATCACGGGCATCAGCGGGGTGTTCTTCGGCTCCGATTTCATCACCGTGACCAAGAGCGACGGCGAGTGGCAGCAGCTCAAGCCGATGATCCTCGGCGCCATCATGGAACATTTCATGTCGGGCGCACCCTTGCTTGCCTCCGGCGGTGGCGCGCCGAGTGAGGGCGAGGAGTTTTTCGACGCGGCCGATGCCGACACCGTCGCCACCATCAAGGATCTGATCGAGACGCGGGTGCGGCCGGCGGTGGCGAACGACGGCGGCGATATCACCTTCAAGGGTTTTAAGGACGGCGTCGTCTATCTCAACATGAAAGGCGCCTGCTCGGGCTGCCCGTCTTCGACGGCGACGCTGCGCCACGGCATCCAGAATCTGCTGAAGCATTTCGTGCCCGACGTCACCGAAGTCCGGCCGATGTAACGCGGGCGGCGCGCGACGATTGAATGCGCCCATGCGCGTACTCGCGATCGATACGGCGCTAGGGGCCTGCTCCGCGGCCATTCTCGACACCGACCAAGGCGGCATCATCGCGCGCGAGAGCTTGCCGATGCTGCGCGGGCACGCCGAAGCGCTGATGCCGCTGATCCGCCGGGTCATGGACGACGCGGGCGCGGCCTTTGGCAATCTCGACCGCGTGGTGGTGACGACGGGGCCCGGCAGCTTCACCGGATTGCGGGTCGGCATTGCGGCGGCGCGCGGTATTGCGCTCGCGATCAACAAACCAGCCGTGGGCCTGTCGACGCTGTCCGCTTACGCGGCGCCTTATCTGGCCGATGATGAAAAAGCACCGGTGGTCGTCGCCATCGATGCGCGGCACAGCCATGTCTATCTCCAAGTTTTCGCCGCCGGTGGCCGCACCATCACCGGTCCGCGACTGGCGCCGTTGAACGAAGCGGTGCGCGCGACTGCCGCGGCGCCGGCGCGCATCGTCGGCTCGGCCGCGCAACTGGTCGCCGATGGCCTTGCCGTCACCGACGCGCAGCCGCTGCGCGTCGACGCGGGCGGCGCGCCGAATATCGATTGGGTGGCGCGAATGGGCGCCGCGCTGCGGGAAGGCCAGTCGCCGCCAAAACCGCAATATCTGCGCGCCCCCGATGCGCAGCCGCAAAATGCCGCGCAATTGCCGCGCCGATGATGCGCTTCATTGCTCGCCTGTTCGGCCGGTCCGCGCCGGCATTATCCGAAGCGCGGCCGAACGATGCCGCAGCGATTTCCGCCCTGCACACAGCGTCGTTCCAGCGCGGCTGGGGCGAGGACGAAGTCTATCGGCTGCTGATCGAAAAAACCGTCGTCGCCCATCGCGCCATGAGCGGCACGACCATGACCGGTTTCATCCTGTCGCGGATGGCGGCGGGCGAAGCGGAAATTCTCTCGATCGCCATCGCTCAGCGCCAACGCGGGCGGGGATTTGCCCGGCCGCTGCTCGATCTGCACCTGCGGCGCCTCGCCGGGTTCGGCATCCGGGCGGTGTTTCTCGAAGTCGATGAGAACAACACCCCCGCGCGTGCGCTGTATCGCCGCGCCGGCTTCCGCGACGTCGGGAGGCGCCGGAGCTATTATCAAAGCGGCGCCTCGGCGCTGGTGCTGCGCCGCGATCTCGGCTGATGCATTCACACAGGGCGGGAGGAAGGTCATGACGGCCACGCGATCGTTGCGCGGCGCGCTCGCCATTGCGCTGGCATTGGGCTTTAGTCAAATCACCGCCCATGCCCAGGACGACGCCTATCCCAACCGGCCGATCAAAATGGTGGTCGGCTTCGGCGCCGGCGGCAGCACCGATGTGGCGGCGCGTATCATGGCGCAGAAGATGTCGGAAATCCTCGGCCAGACCATCCTGGTTGAGAACCGCACCGGGGCCAGCGGCATGATCGCCGCCGAAGACGTGACGAAATCGCCGCCGGACGGTTACACGCTGATGATGGCGAGCCAGACCGTGCTCGCCGTGGCGCCAAGACTTTATCGCAAGGTGATGTTCGACCCGATCAAGGATTTTGCGCCAATTGCTTACTGCGGTGCCTCGCCCCTCGTGCTGGTGGTC
Organism: uncultured Alphaproteobacteria bacterium; assembly: GCA_963756245.1. Taxonomy (GTDB): domain Bacteria; phylum Pseudomonadota; class Alphaproteobacteria; order Rhizobiales; family Xanthobacteraceae; genus BOG-931. The sequence continues at coordinate 339,879 of CAVWOI010000010.1, read as the reverse complement.
AATCCGTCGTTTCCGGCGCACACCACGGCGGAAATGATCGCGCTGGCCAAGGCCGAGCCAGGAAAAATCATTTTCGGCACCGGCGGCGTCGGCACCACACCGCACATCGCTTCGGAAATGTTCCAGTTCGTCGCCGGCATCAAGATGTCCCACGTGCCCTACCGCGGCGAAGCCGGCGCCATCAACGATCTGGTCGCCGGGCAAATTCCGGCGATGTTCGCCAACCTCTCGGCGATCAGCGGCCAGATCCAGGCCGGCACGGTGCGCGCGCTTGCCGTCACCAGCCCGCAGCGCGCGCCATCGGCGCCGAACGTTCCGACCGTGGCCGAGACCTTGCCGGGCTTCGCTGCCGATACCTGGTTCGGCATCGTCGCGCCAGCCGCTACGCCGCGCGCCGTGATCGATAAGCTCAACGCCGCGGCGCAGAAGGCGCTCGCCAGCGACGACACCAAAAAGCGTTATGCCGATCTCGGCATGGCCTCGACCGGAGCCGGCGGCTCGACGCCCGGACAGCTCGACGCCTACATCAAGTCCGAGATTGCCAAGTGGTCGAAGGTCATCGCCGATGCCAACATCCAGCCGATGGACTAGGGCGCGAACTCGGCTGATGCATTCGCAGAGGGCGGGAGGAACGTCATGACGACCACGCGATTTTTGCGCGGCGCGCTTGCTGCCGCGCTGGCGTTGAGCTTCTGCCAAATCGCCGCGTACGCCCAGGATGCGGCCTATCCCAACCGGCCGATGAAGATGCTGGTCGGCTTCGGCGCCGGCGGCGGCACCGACATCGCCGCGCGCATCATGGCGCAAAAAATGTCGGAAATCCTCGGCCAGTCGATCGTGGTCGAGAACCGCACCGGCGCCAGCGGCATGATCGCGGCCGAAGACGAAGCGAAATCGGCAGCCGACGGCTACACGCTGATGATGGGCAGCCAGACCACGTATGCGGTGGCGCCGAACCTTTATCGCAAGGTGACGCTCGATGCGGCGAAAGATTTCGCCGGCGTGGCGATGACCGGCGCGTCGCCTTTGGTGCTGGTGGTCAATCGGTCGTTTGCCGCGCATTCGGTGAAAGACGTCATCGCCATGGCCAAAGCCGATCCGGGCAAGATCAATTTCGGCACCGGCGGGCTCGGCACCACGCCGCACATGACCGCCGAGCTGTTTCAATACACCGCCGGCATCAAGATGGTGCACGTCGCCTATCGGGGCGAAGCGCCGGCCATCAACGACCTGCTCGCCGGGCAAATCCCGCTGATGTTCGCCAACCTCTCCGCCATGATGGGCAACCTCAAGGCCGGCACGGTGCGGGCACTCGCGGTCACCGGCGCGCATCGTTCGCCATCAGCGCCCGACATTCCGACGGTGGCGGAAACGGCGCTGCCCGGTTTCGAAGCGGAAACCTGGTGGGGCATCGTGGTGCCGGCCGGAACACCGCACGCCGTTCTGGCCAAACTCAACGCCGCGGCGCTTAAAGCGCTGGCCGACGACGACACCAAAAAGCGTTTCGCCGACCTCGGCATGACCAATGGCGGCAGTAGCCCCGAGGAACTCGATGCCTATATCAAGTCGGAAATCGCCAAGTGGTCGAAAGTGATCAAGGACGCCAATATCCAGCCGATGGACTGAACCAAAACCTGCCAATTCCTTTTTGCCGGGAATCCGGCTAGACCATAGGGACGGCGTCGCCACCGAGCGGAATTTGTGTGCTGATATAGGGGCTTAGGCCGACCACCCGGCATGAACGGAGCGAAAAAACTCTACATCAAGTCGTTCGGCTGCCAGATGAACGTCTACGACTCGCAGCGTATGGCGGACACTTTGGCGCCGGAAGGCTATGTCGAGACCGCAAGCGCCGACGACGCCGATCTGGTCATCCTCAACACCTGCCACATCCGCGAAAAGGCGGCGGAGAAAGTTTATTCCGAGCTCGGCCGCGTCCGCCGCATGAAGGACGCCGCAGCGGCTGCCGGCCGGCGCGTCACCATCGCGGTCGCCGGCTGCGTCGCCCAGGCCGAAGGTGACGAGATCATTCGCCGCGTGCCGTCGGTCGATCTCGTTGTGGGTCCGCAGAGCTATCACCGCCTGCCCGATTTGCTGGCCCGCGCCGCGCGCGACGGCAACGCGATCGATACCGAATTTCCGGTCGACGACAAATTCAATCACCTGGCCGCGCCGGACCGCGCTGCGATCCGCCGCCGCGGCGTCTGCGCCTTCGTCACCGTGCAAGAAGGCTGCGACAAGTTCTGCACCTTCTGTGTCGTGCCTTACACGCGCGGCATGGAAACGTCGCGCCCGGCGAACAAAATCCTCGCCGAGATCGAGCGGCTGGCGGACGCTGGCGTGCGCGAAGTCACGCTCATCGGCCAAAACGTCAATGCCTATCACGGCGAAGGGCCGGACGGGCGGCCGTGGTCGTTGGCGCGGCTGCTCGAACGGGTCGCCGAACTGACGGGCATCGACCGGCTGCGTTACACCACCAGCCATCCGCGCGACATGGACGACGATCTCATCGCCGCCCATCGCGATCTGCCGCAACTGATGCCGCAATTGCATCTGCCGGTGCAATCCGGCTCCGACCGCGTGCTCGCGGCCATGAACCGCCGTCACAGCCGCGCCGATTATCTTGCAATCATCGATCGCCTGCGCGACGCGCGGCCCGATCTGTCACTTACCTCCGATTTCATCGTCGGCTTTCCCGGCGAAACCGAAGCGGACTTTGCTGCCACGCTTAGCCTCGTCAACGACATCGGCTATGCCGGCGCGTTCTCCTTCAAATATTCGCCGCGGCCCGGCACGCCCGGCGCCGACATGGACGATCAGGTGGCAGACGACGTGAAATCCGAGCGCCTGCAACGCCTGCAGGACGCCATCGATCGCAATCAGGCGGCGTTCAATCGCGGCTGTATCGGCCGCACGATGGACGTGCTGTTCGAGCGCCCCGGCCGCCACGACGGCCAGCTGGTCGGACGGTCGCCTTATCTGCAGCCGGTGCAAGTCACGGCACCGTCATCACTGATCGGCACCATTGCGCCGGTCGCCGTCACCGAACTGTCCAGCAACAGTCTGTTCGGCGTGCTCGTGCCAAAACCTGAACATCAGCAACAACCAGCCTTGCTTGGCGCAGGAGCCTGAATTGCGAACACCAGGAACGGACGAATCGGTCATCGTCGCGCAGAACAACGCGACCCAAATCGCGCTGACCTTCGACGACAATCGCCTCGCCTCCACCTTGTTCGGCCAATACGGCCAGAACCTCGCTTTGATCGAACGCCGGCTCGGCGTCGTCGCCAATTCGCGCGGCAACCATGTCACGCTGGAAGGCACCCACGAGGCCTGCGAGCTGGCGCGCCGCGTGCTCGAAACTCTTTACGAGCGGCTCAAGCGCGGCGACGAATTGGTGCGCGGCGACGTCGACGGCGCGGTCCGGCTGGCGCTGTCGCAAGGCTCGCTGTTCGATTTCGATCCTTCGGCGGCGCGCGACAGCTTTGAGGAAATCAATCTTCGTAAGCGCCGCGTCCGTGCCCGCACGCCCGCGCAAGACGCCTATGTGCGGGCGCTCAAGCGCCATCCGCTGGTGTTCTCCACCGGCCCGGCCGGCACCGGCAAGACCTGGCTTGCGGTCGCGTATGCCGTGCAACTGTTCGAGCGCAAGGACGTCGATCGCATCGTGCTGTCGCGACCGGCGGTCGAGGCCGGCGAGCGGCTCGGTTTTTTGCCCGGCGACATGCGCGAGAAGGTCGATCCTTATCTGCGCCCGATCTACGACGCGCTCTATGACCTGATGGATGCGCGCATCGTCGAGCGCGCGATGCAAAGCGGCGAGATCGAAATCGCGCCGCTGGCTTTCATGCGCGGCCGCACCCTGGCGAACGCCGCCGTGATCCTCGATGAAGCGCAGAACACGACCGCGATGCAGATGAAAATGCTGCTGACGCGGCTTGGCGAAAACAGCCGCATGATCGTGACCGGCGATCCGAGCCAAGTCGATTTGCCGCCGGGCCAAACCTCCGGGCTCGCCGACGCGGTGCGGCTCCTCGAGGGTATCGAGGGCATCGGCCACGTCAGCTTCACGTCGGCCGACGTGATCCGCCACGAGCTCGTCGCGCGCATCGTCGAGGCCTATGACAAAGCCTCGGCGCGCAAGCGCGAGCGGTCGGAATGACACCCGCGCCGCGGGCAAAACTCAAGATCGACGTGCTGGTCGATTCCGACCGCTGGAAGGAGCCCGCCAAGGCGCGAGCGCTGGTGCGGCGTGCCGTCGCACAGGCCGCCGCTACGGCGTCAACAACCGGGACGGAGCTTGCTATCGTCCTGACCGATGATTCGGCGATCCGTCAGCTCAACCGGCTTTGGCGCGGCATCGACGCCGCCACCAATGTGCTGTCGTTTCCGAGCAAGCGAACCGCGGACGAGCCGCCGCATCTCGGCGACATCGTTTTGGCCTACGAGACCATCGCACGGGAGGCCACTGCCGAGGGCAAGCCGTTCGCGCATCGTCTCGCCCATCTTGTCGTGCATGGTTTTTTGCACCTCATCGGCTACGATCACGAGAAAGACGCCGCCGCGGAAGCGATGGAGCAAACCGAGCGTAAGATACTGCAGCGCCTCAACATTCCGGACCCCTATCGGCATCCGGACAAAGCCGTGAAAAAGGCTGGAAGCAGGCGCTAATATCCGGCGCGAATTCCGACCCAAGTTCAAAGTCCAGAGCCAAAGCCAAACCATGTCGCAAACCCCGACGCGCAGCGACCCGCCCGATAGCGAGCATCGCGGTCTGCCGATGGTCGTGGCGCAGCCGGACGAGCCGCAGGAAGGCTGGCTGACGCGCGTCATGCGCATCCTGTTCGGCTGGAAAGCCGCAGCGACGCGCGCCGATCTCGAACAGGTTCTCACTGGCGAGCAGCCGCAGTCCGGTTTCTCGCCGGAAGAAGCCGCCATGCTCAAGAATATTCTCGGGCTGCGCGAATGCCGCATCGAGAGCGTCATGGTGCCGCGCGCCGACATCGTCGCCGTGCAGCAGGATATTGCGATCGGCGAGCTGGTTCGCGTGTTCGAGGTCGCCGCCCATTCGCGGCTCGTGGTCTATAACGATACGCTCGACGATCCGACCGGCATGATCCATATCCGCGACCTGATTGCGTTCATGGCGGCGCGGGCTTCGACCAAAAATCCGGCGACGGCTCCGGAAGGTGAGACGCCGCAACCAGCCGGTCTCAACCTCGGCAATGTCGATCTGGCGATGCCGCTGTCGGCGGCGAAGATCGTGCGCGAAATCCTCTACGCGCCGCCGTCCATGCCGGTGCTCGACCTGCTCGCCAAGATGCAGGCGACCCGCATCCACTTGGCGCTGATCATCGACGAATACGGCGGCACCGACGGCCTGGTGTCGATGGAAGACCTGGTCGAAATGATCGTCGGCGATATCGCCGACGAGCATGACGAGCGCGAGATGCCGGCGGTCACGCGGCAAAGCGACGGCTCGTTTCTCGCCAACGGCCGCGCCAGCCTCGACGACGTCCGCGCCGTCATCGGCGATGAGTTCGACGTCGGCGACGCCGCAAAGGAGGTCGACACGCTGGGCGGTTATCTGGTCATCCGCGCCGGCCATGTTCCGGTGCGCGGCGAATTGGTGCCCGGACCGGAGACGTTCGAGGCCGAAGTGCTCGATGCCGATCCGCGCCGGGTCAAGCGGGCCAGGATTTACCGCCGCAAGGACCGCCGGCCCGCCGCAGCGCGTGAACAGCCGGCCGTGGCGAAGACGCCGGCGGCGCGTCCAGCGGCACCATCGCCAGAGGCCAATCGGCCGAATCCGAACGCGCAACGCACGCCGTGACGCTGAAGGGACTGCACAATTCGATCGTGCTGACCTGGGGTTGGCGGCGCGGCTTGATCGCATTCGTCGCCGGCGCGCTGTCGGCATTGGCGATGGCGCCGTTCAATTTCTGGCCGATACTGTTTCTGACCTTCCCGACGCTGGTCTGGCTGATCGATGGCGCCGGCGTCGGCCGCTGGGGCGGCGTGGGTGTCGCGGCCGCGACCGGCTGGTGCTTTGGCTTCGGCTATTTCGTCGCCGGCCTGTATTGGGTCGGCTACGCCTTTTTGGTCGATGCGCCGACATTCGGCTGGCTGTTGCCGTTTGCGGTGATCGGCCTGCCGGCACTGCTCGCCGTCTATACGGCGATCGGCGTTGCGCTCGCGCGCGTTCTCTGGACGCGTGGCGCACTGCGCATCCTCGCCTTGGGCGTGACACTGACGGCAGCGGAATGGCTGCGCGGCCACGCCTTGACGGGATTTCCGTGGAACGCGTTCGGCTACGCGCTGGCCGCGCCGCTGCCGTTGGCGCAAAGCGCGTCGCTGATCGGGCTGTGGGGTCTCACCTTCATCGCCATCGTCGTATTTGCCAGCCCCGCCACGCTCGCCGACGACCGCGCTGAAAACCCGCGGCCGTGGCTGCCGGTCGTGCTCGGCATCGCCGTGCTCGTTGGACTTGGCGGCTGGGGGAGCTTGCGGCTGTTGCGCCTGCCGACGCAGCTCGTCGACAAAGTGCATTTGCGTCTCATGCAGCCGAATCTGCAGCAAGACGTGAAATTCAATTACGCGGCCAGGTACGAGGTGATGGACCGCTACATCGCGCTCTCCAATCGCGCGTCAGGTCCGGATGCTCCCGGCATGAAAGACGTGACGCATCTGATCTGGCCGGAATCGGCGTTTCCGTTCTTTCTCGCGCGCGAAGCCGATGCGCTCGCCCAAATCACCCAGCTGCTGCCGCCGAACGCCATACTGATCACCGGCGCGGTGCGCGTCGCCGAGCCGGTCAATCCCTCGGCGCCGGCCGTCTATAATTCGATTTACGCCATCGACCATTCAGGCTCGATCGTCGCGCTCTACGACAAAGTCCATCTGGTACCGTTCGGCGAATATTTGCCGTTCGAAAAGATCCTGGCGCGGCTCGGCTTTCAGGAACTCACCAAACAGCGCGGCGGTTTCCTTGCCGGCGATCGGCGCCGGCCGATCGCTATTCCGGGCGCGCCGATTGCGCTGCCGTTGATCTGCTACGAGATCATTTTTCCGGGCGACGTCGTGGCGCGCGGCCAGCGACCCGGCTGGATCGTCAATGTCACCAATGACGGCTGGTTCGGCAACAGCACCGGTCCCTATCAGCATTTGCAGCAGGCGCGCATGCGCGCCATCGAGGAAGGCCTGCCCGTTGTGCGCGCCGCCAATACCGGCATCTCCGCGGTCATCGATCCGCTCGGCCGCATCGTCAATTCATTGCCGCTCGGCCGCGAAGGCGTGATCGACTCGCCGTTGCCGCGACCGGTGCGGGCGCCGCTCTATGCCCGCGTCGGCGATGCGCCGGCCTTTGCCGTGGTCGCGGTCGCGCTCTTTCTCGTCGTGCGCCGCCGCTTCCAATCCGGCATCGCGGAATAAAAGACGAGGCGGAGGCTTATGGGCACCCATAAATAAACGTTATGGGTCGTCCGCATCGGGCCTTCGCCGCAACTGTCGCGGGCACCTCGCCGTGGCATCGCACGCAAGAAGCGAAGATTATCACATTTTCGCATGACCTGATGCCGAACCATCGGAATATAGATCGCGTAGGAGTTGCTATCGATTGTAACGGAATTACTATCGACGGCCTTTGCCCATAAATAGGGGTGATAGAGGAGCGGATGATTATGATCGCCAAAAAGGCGCCGAACCCGATCGACAAACATGTCGGCAGCCGCGTGCGCATGCGCCGGATGATGTTGTCGATGAGCCAGGAAAAACTCGGCGACGCTCTCGGCCTGACCTTTCAGCAAGTCCAGAAATACGAGAAAGGCACCAATCGCATCGGTGCCAGCCGGCTGCAGCAGATCTCGAATATCCTTCAGGTGCCGGTCGCGTTCTTCTTCGAGGGCGCGCCGCATGTTCCGTCGGCAACGCGTCATGAGCATGTGGGTGAAGCGCCGTCGCCCGCCTACGTCTCCGATTTTCTCGCCACCTCGGACGGGTTGGCGCTCACCAAGGCATTTACGCGCATCAATGATTCCAAGCTGCGACGGCGCATTGTCGATCTGGTCGAGCAAATCGCCGACGAGAAGCACTGAAGCGGCTTTTGCCGCTGGTATTTTAGTGGAGCATGATCTTTTCGGAAATCCGGTATCCATCACCGGATCAAGTCCGGTGACAGGCATTTTCCGGATCATGCCCTGATGCGCGGCGCGGTGCCCACGGCCGCCCACTCGCAGCCCACATCTTGACCGCGCAGGGCGACGCTGCAAAAACCCCCTATGGATCGGCGCGGCAGTTCACCGGCGCCGGCAGCCCTAGCCGTTAAAACAGATCTGGCCGTCAAATCAGATAAGGTTCACGGCGATCGGGGCCGCCTCACGAGGGGAGTTTTTCGCAGTGTCACGTACAAATTACCTGTTCACCAGCGAGTTGGTGTCGGAAGGCCATCCGGACAAGGTCTGCGACCAGATCTCTGACGCCATTCTCGACGCCTTCATCGAACGGGACGTCAAGCTCGGCATCGCCGATGACAGCCTGATCAACACCCGGCTCGGCTGCGAGACGCTGTGCACGACCAATAAGATCATCGTCGCCGGTGAAGGCCGGGGGCAGCTATTCCGCAAAATCGACGGCATGGCCGTCGTCGACCGCGAGCTGATCACCGAAATCGCGCGCGGCGTGGTCAAGGATATCGGCTACGACCAGAACGGCTTTTCCTATCACGGCGCCGACGTCGAAGTGCTGCTGCACGGCCAGTCGCCCGACATCGCCATGGGTGTCGACGCCAAGAAAAAGAAGGGCGAGGAAAACGAAGGCGCCGGCGACCAGGGCATGATGTTCGGCTACGCCTGCACCGAGAGCGAGGTCTACGAGAAGGGCTCGTTCATGCCGGCGCCGATCTATTTCGCGCACAAGATTCTCAAAGTGCTGTCGGAAAAGCGCCGCGCCAAGCAACTGTTCGACCTGCAGCCGGACGCCAAGAGCCAGGTGACAGTGCAATATGTCGACGGCAAGCCGGTCGGCTGCACCAAGGTCGTGGTCTCGACCCAGCACAATGCGCAGAACCGCAACGGCAAGAAATACACCCCGGGCATGGTCAAGGATTTGATCGGTGACGCGGTGGCGTCCGCGCTGCCAAAGGGCTGGATGCCGAAGAAGGATTCCGACTTTCTCGTGAATCCCACTGGTAACTTCGTGGTTGGAGGACCCGACGGGGATTGTGGCCTGACCGGGCGCAAGATCATCGTCGACACCTACGGCGGCTATGCGCCCCATGGCGGCGGCGCGTTTTCCGGCAAGGATCCGACCAAGGTCGATCGTTCGGCAGCCTACGCGGCGCGCTATCTCGCCAAGAACGTGGTCGCGGCCGGTCTCGCCGACCAGTGCACCATCCAGGTTGCCTATGCGATCGGCGTGGCCGATCCGATGTCGCTCTATGTCGACACCCACGGCACCGGCAAGGCGGACGAAAAAAAGCTCGCCAAGACGCTGCAGGAAATCTTCCCGCTGCGGCCGACCAATATCCGGCGCGCGCTCAAGCTCAATCGGCCGATCTATAAGCGCACCGCGGCTTACGGCCATTTCGGCCGGGCGCCGGAAAAAGACGGTGGTTTCTCGTGGGAACGCGCCGATCTCGCCGACGCGCTCAAGCGCGCGCTGCGCTGATCGCGCTTCACCTCTATAGTCGTGGCCTCGACAAGCGCGGCCACGACGATTCATGAGTCCGGAACAGCATCAGGATCGCGCCTTCTTCGGCCGGCGCAAGGGTCACAAGCTGCGCCCGCACCACGCGCGGCTGATCGAAACGCTACTGCCGCGGCTCGCCATCGATCTCAGCCGCCCCCCTCCCGCCGCGCTCGGAACGCTGTTTCCGTTCCCCACCGACGACGTTCAGCTCGAGATCGGCTTCGGCGGCGGCGAATATTTGATCGCCCAGGCGCAAGCGCGGCCGCGCACCGGCTTCATAGGTGTCGAGCCTTTCGTCAACGGCATGGCCAAGGCGCTCGCGGCCATCGAAAGCGGCAAGCTGCAAAACATCCGGCTGCATTTCGATGACGTTGTGAGCTTGCTTGTATGGCTGCCGCAAAATTCGTTGGCGCGGATCGACCTGATTCATCCCGATCCATGGCCGAAACGGCGGCACTGGAAGCGGCGCTTCGTGCAGGACGCGATGGTGTCGCGGCTCGCCCGCATCCTGCGGCCCGGCGGCGAATTCCGTTTTGTGACCGACATCGCCGATTATGCCGCATGGACCTTGCAGCGCCTGTTGCGCTCGCCGGATTTCGAATGGACGGCGCAGTGTGCCAACGATTGGCGCAACCCTTGGCCGGGCTTCATCCACACGCGCTATCACGCCAAGGCCGCGCGCGAAGAGCGCGCATCATGCTTTCTGGTTTTCCGGAAAGTATGAACGCTAACCGGCCTGCCGAACCTGCCAAAAGCGCACCACGCGGCGCGCCGTCGAATTCGAAAGCCGTTCGTAGTTGGCAAAGGCGGAATCGTGCGACGTGCTTTTCGCATCGGGCCGCAGCATGATGATCGCCTTCACCGTGGACCAGTTCAGGCCGATGGCCCGGCATAGGATCAGCACCGGATCGGGGCGCTCGCCGCCCAGGAGCCGGTCGGCAACGTTGACCGGCACCTTGGCCAGCGTCGCCAGCGCCACCACCGTCTCTTCGAATTTGTTCTCGGCGCAGAACGCCGCCAGCGCCGCCTCGTTGAGCCTGCCGGCACGATCGAGACTGAGCACGACGCGTTGCGCGGCTCCGTAGTCGCGCGGACCGACACGGGCGCCGACCTCCCTGGAGACTTTCGCCAGCACGCGGTGAATCTCCGCCTTGCCGTCGGCGGTCGACGCGACCAGCAGACGATTGCGCACCACCGCGGTTGCTTTGATCAGCAGTTCCCGGAACATCGGCTCGGGGATGTCCGGCCGCAGGCCGACCTTCTCGGCCAGGATACCGTCGTTTTCGGCGCGCCTGACCAGGCTGACAAAACCATCTTGCGAAATCCGAGCCCCACGATTGTCGGCGACGCAGCGCACGACCTCGCGATCGCCGCGGCGCACCAGCACATCGGTCACCGCCACGCCGAGCGCAGGCCGCGTCGAGATGGCCTGCAGATGGGCCTGGCTTTTGGTCGTTGCGACACCGACCAGATCGCTTTCGCCAAGCCGCGGCGCATATTTGAGCACCGGCCCGGCGACGGCGATATCGTCGTCGTTGGCCAGCGTGCGCAGCACCTTGACCGGCGCGTTATCGACGGGAGCGAGATGGCGCGACAGCTCGGCACGCGCCTTGGTCTCGATCTCCTCGATCAGCAGGCCAAAGACGTCGTCGAACACGTCGACGTGGGCGTCGCTGTAGCTCTTGGCGCCGTCAAGGAACAGCGCCGTAATACGCTGCAGCGCGTCGGCACGCTTTTCACGCGTGCCGTGTCGGATGACGTCCTCAAGCTCGGGGATCAACATTTCAGGGATCAGAAATCAGTAATCAAGGATCAAGACTCAAGCTTCGACATAGTCTTAATAGCCGATTACTGATTACCGATCCCTGAAAGGCTGACCCTGAAAGGCCCTTGCAACGGCCTGATAAAGCGCTATATTCCCGCTGTCCGTTATGGATACCTCATAACCGAACGGTTTTGAGAGTGGGTTCCCCCGGGACCCGCTCTTTTTTGTTACCTGAAACCGATTTGTTACCTGAGGCCAGGCGGTTCACTAGCAGGACGCATGTTGCAGGAATTCACGGCCGTAACGAGCATGAACGACGCGCCCAGGGCTTTTGCCAACACGAGTTTTGCCGACGAGCCGCGGCTCATCACCGAGCCGGGGCGCGCGGCGCGTGTCGCCGCGCTCGCCGAGCCGGTACTTGCCGGGCTCGGCTATCGGCTGGTGCGGGTGCGCGTTTCCGGCGCCGCCGGTTGTACGGTGCAGATCATGGCCGAGCGGCCGGACGGCACCATGGCGATCGAGGATTGCGAGGCCGCTTCGCGCGCATTGTCGCCGGTGCTCGATGTCGCCGACCCGATCGAGGGAGCGTACCAGCTGGAGATTTCGTCGCCCGGCATCGACCGGCCGCTGGTACGGCGTTCGGATTTCGACCGTTATGCCGGCCATGTCGCCCAGGTGGAGATGACCGTTCCGGTCGACGGCCGGCGGCGCTTCCGCGGCCAGCTCCTCGGCACCGAGGGCGACAGTGTCCGCATCCGCCGCAACGACGCGACGCCCGACGGCGCCGACGACGTGTTGCGGATCGACGACATGATGGAAGCCAAGCTGGTGCTGACCGACGCGCTGATTTCGCAATCATTGCGGCGGAGTAAACGCGGCGAACGCGAAACGCACAAGCCGGGCAACGGCAACCACGCGCCGCATAAGAAATATAACCATCAAAAAAGACGTAAACATCAAGCAAACACTGGACATCAAACACGGCATGGCCACGCAGCGTCGGAACACGACCAGCCTGCAAGCCAATTCAAGGGAGACTGACTTATGGCGACCGTAAGCGCCAACAAACTCGAGCTCTTGCAGATCGCCGATGCGGTCGCGCGCGAAAAAGCCATCGATCGCAAGATCGTGCTCGGCGCCATGGAGGACGCGATCGCCAAGGCCGCCCGCTCGCGCTATGGCAGCGAGACCGAAGTGCGTGCCGAGATTGATCCCAAGAGCGGCGAGCTGCATCTGTCGCGCCACATGCTGGTGGTCGAGACGGTGGAAAATCCGGCGATGCAGATCAGCCTCGAAGACGCGCGCCGGCGCCATCCTGCGGCCCAGATCGGCGACACCATCGCCGATCCGCTGCCGCCGCTTGAATATGGCCGCATCGCCGCGCAATCGGCCAAGCAGGTGATCGTGCAGAAAGTGCGCGAGGCCGAGCGCGACCGGCAATACGACGAATACAAGGATCGCATCGGCGACATCGTCAACGGCATCGTCAAGCGCGTCGAATACGGCAACGTGGTGGTCGATCTCGGCCGCGGCGAAGCCATCGTGCGGCGCGACGAAATGCTGCCGCGCGAAGTGTTCCGCAACGGCGACCGCATCCGCGCCTATATCTACGACGTGCGGCGCGAGCAGCGCGGGCCGCAGATTTTCCTCTCGCGCACCCATCCGCAATTCATGGCGAAGCTGTTCGCCCAGGAGGTGCCGGAAATCTACGACGGCATCGTCGAGGTCAAGTCGGTCGCCCGCGATCCGGGCTCGCGCGCCAAGATCGCGGTGGTTTCGCGCGATTCATCGGTCGATCCGGTCGGCGCCTGCGTCGGCATGCGCGGTTCGCGCGTGCAGGCGGTGGTCAACGAATTGCAGGGCGAGAAGATCGACATCATTCCCTGGTCGCAAGATATCGCGACGTTCGTCGTCAACGCCTTGGCGCCGGCCGAAGTCGCCAAGGTGGTGCTCGACGAAGAGCGCGAGCGCATCGAGGTGGTGGTGCCCGACCAGCAGCTGTCGCTGGCCATCGGAAGGCGTGGCCAGAACGTGCGGCTGGCGTCGCAGCTCACCGGCTGGGACATCGACATCTTGACCGAACAGGAAGAGTCCGAGCGCCGCCAGGCCGAATTCGAGAACCGCACCCGCATGTTCATCGATGCGCTGAACGTCGACGAGGTCATCGGCCAATTGCTGGCGTCGGAAGGTTTCAATTCAGTGGAAGAGCTCGCCATGGTCGACGTCAAGGAAATCGCCAACATCGAAGGTTTTGACGAGGACACCGCGGCCGAGCTGCAAAACCGCGCCAGCGAATATTTGGCCAAGATCGAGGGCGAGCTCGATGCCAAGCGCGTCGAGCTTGGCGTCGAGGATGCGCTCAGGGACATCCCGGGCGTCACCACCGCCATGTTGGTCCGCTTCGGCGAAAACGGCGTCAAGACGGTCGAGGATTTGGCCGGCTGCGCCACCGACGACCTGGCCGGCTGGACCGAACGCAAGGACGGCGAGTCAAAGCGCGAGCCCGGCATCCTCGACGGCTTCGAAATGTCCCGCGAGGACGCCGAAGCGATCATCATGCAGGCGCGGCTGAAGGCCGGTTGGGTCACCGAGGCCGATCTGGCGCCGCCGCCCGCTGCCGAAGCGCCTGCGGTCGAGGCGCAGCCGTAAGGACGCCCCGCACGCATGATCGCACCGTCCCCCGATATCGATCTCGATGCCGGACCACGAGCCCAAGAGCTCGAACGGATGTGCGTGGCAACACGCACGGTGCGGCCGGTCGCCGACATGATCCGCTTCGTCGTCGGGCCCGATGGCGAGGCGGTCCCGGATCTCAAGCGCAAGCTGCCCGGACGCGGCGTCTGGGTAACGGCAACCCAGGATGCGCTGTCCGACGCGGTCAAACGCAAGGCGCTCGCCCGCGGTTTCAAGCGCGACGTCCGCCTGCCGGCGGACCTGGTCGCCCGGACCGAGCGCCTGCTCGAACGTTCCGCCCTCGATGCGCTTGCCATGGCGGGCAAAGCCGGGCTGGTCGCAACGGGATTCACCCGGGTCGAGGCGGCTGTGGCCCAGGAAAAGGTTATCGCCCTCCTCCATGCGGCCGAGGCCGCTGCCGACGGCGTCCGCAAGCTCGATGCGGCGCAGCGGCGACGACGGACGGAGCACGGCCCGATCGTTACCATCGGCCTCCTGACCTCGGCGCAATTGGATTTGGCATTGGGGCGCCCAAATGTGGTACATGCAGCCCTGCTTGCCGGCCCCCCGAGCGACACGGTTTTGGCGCGTTTGCAGCGCCTGGAGCGGTTTCGCGGCGGCGAGCCAAGCCGGCCCGGAAAATCGACGCGTTTAGAAATGGATACGGATGACCGAGACGACCAAGAATAGCGGCGACAAGCTGAGCGTAAGCTCGACGAAGACGCTGACGCTCAAGCGCGGCGGCGTCGAGCAAGGCGTCGTGCGCCAAAGCTTCAGCCATGGCCGCAGCAAGGCCGTCGTCGTCGAAAAGGTCAAACGCCGCATCGGCCCGGGCGAGGGCAAAGCGGAGCCCGTGGCTCCCGAGCGCAGCGCGGCACCGAGACAAGCCGCCGCGCCTGCGACCGCAAGGGCGCCGGTGACGGCTGCTCCGGCTGCTGCTGCGCCCGCGCCGAAAACTTCCGGTGTCGTGCTGCGTACACTCACCGAGGAGGAACGCAGCGCGCGCGCGCAAGCGCTCGCCGGGGCGCAATTGCGCGAACACGAAGAGCGCTCGCGCGCCGAGGAAGAGGCCCGCGTCCGCCGCACCCGTGAGGAATCCGAGCGCGCCGAGCGCGCGGCATCCGAAGCCCGCAAGCTCAACGAAGAAAGCCGCCGCAAGCACGACGAGGAAACCAAGCGCAAGGCCGACGAAGTCGCCAAAAAGCGCTTCGGCACCGATGCGACCACGGCGGCAAAGCCCGGCGCGCGTCCCGCGCTCGAGGCCGACGAGGACGAAGCGCCCCGCCCGCGCCGTGGCGGCGTGGCGGTGCGTCCGGCACCGGCGCCGAAGCCGACGCGCAGCGTCGGCGAAAAGCGCCGCGGCCGCCTCACCGTCGTGACCGCGCTGACCGCCGACGAGGTGCGCGAGCGCTCGGTCGCCTCGTTCCGCCGCCGCGTGCAGCGCATCAGCGGCCACCGCGACAGCGAGCCCAAAGAGAAGATCGCCCGCGAAGTGACGCTTCCGGAGACGATCACCATCCAGGAACTGGCCAACCGCATGGCCGAGCGCTCGGTCGACGTGGTGCGCATCCTGATGCAGCAGGGTCACATGGCGAAGATCACCGATACGATCGACGCCGACACCGCCCAGCTCATCGCCGAGGAACTCGGCCACACCGTGCGCCGTGTCGCCGAATCCGACGTCGAAGAAGGCATGTTCGACGTGCCCGATGACGCCGCGAACCTGCAGTCGCGCGCGCCGGTCGTCACCATCATGGGCCACGTCGATCACGGCAAGACGTCGCTGCTCGACGCCATCCGCTCGACCGAAGTCGCGGCCGGCGAAGCCGGCGGCATCACCCAGCATATCGGCGCCTATCAGGTGACGTCGCCGTCGGGCGGCCGCATCACCTTCATCGACACGCCCGGCCACGCCGCGTTCACGGCGATGCGCGCTCGCGGCGCCAAGATCACCGACATCGTCGTGCTGGTCGTGGCCGCCGACGACGGCGTCATGCCGCAAACGGTGGAAGCGATCCAGCACGCCAAGGCGGCGAAGGTGCCGATCATCGTCGCCATCAACAAGATCGACAAACCCGACGCCAGGCCCGAGCGCGTGCGCACCGAATTGCTGCAGCATGAAATCCAGGTCGAGTCGCTCGGCGGCGACACTTTGGAAATCGAAGTCTCGGCCAAGGCGAAAACCAATCTCGACAAGCTGCTCGACATGATCGCGCTGCAAGCCGAAGTGCTCGAACTGAAAGCCGATCCGAACCGCCCGGCTGAGGGCACGGTGATTGAAGCACGGCTCGATCGCGGCCGCGGCCCGGTGGCGACGGTTCTGGTGCAACGCGGCACGCTCAAGCCCGGCGACATCGTCGTGGCCGGCTCCGAATGGGGCCGCGTGCGCGCGCTGATGTCCGACACCGGCCATTCCGTGGTCGCCGCCGGTCCGTCGATGCCGGTCGAGGTGCTGGGCTTCAACGGCACGCCCGAAGCCAGCGACCGGCTTGCGGTTGTCGATACCGAAGCCCGCGCCCGCGAGATCACCGATTATCGCGTCCGGCAAAAGCGCGAAAAAATGGCGGCACGGCAGACCGGCATGCGCGGCTCGCTCGAGCAGATGATGAGTCAGCTCAAAACCACCGGCCGCAAGGAATTCCCGCTGGTGATCAAGGGCGATGTCCAGGGCTCGATCGAAGCCATCGTCGGCGCGCTGGACAAAATGTCCACCGATGAAGTGCTGGCGCGCGTGATCTATTCCGGCGCCGGCGGCATTACCGAGTCCGACATCACGCTGGCGGAAGCTTCGGGCGCCGCCGTCATCGGCTTCAACGTTCGCGCCCACAAGGAAGCGCGCGAGGCCGCCGAGCAGGCCGGCATCGAAATCCGCTACTACGACATCATCTACGCCCTGGTCGACGACGTGAAGAAGGCGATGTCGGGCCTGTTGGCGCCGACGCTGCGCGAGACCATGCTCGGCAACGCCGTCATTCTCGAAGTCTTCAAGGTCTCGAAGGTCGGCAACGTCGCCGGCTGCCGCGTCACCGACGGCGTCGTCGAGCGCGGCGCCAATGTCCGGCTGATCCGCGAGAGCGTTGTGGTCCACCAGGGCAAGCTGTCGCAGCTCAAGCGCTTCAAGGACGACGCGCGCGAAGTCGTCGCCGGCCAGGAATGCGGCATGGCGTTCGAGAACTACCAGGACATGAAAGCCGGCGACATTATCGAGTGCTACCGCGTGGAGACAGTGCAGCGGACGCTGTGACCGTCGTGGCCGGATTCATTCCGGCCTCCCACGCTTCGATTGCAACCACCATTTCAAGATGTGAATGCGCGGTCCAAGCCCGGCTTCACGACGAAATAGAAAGACAATGCCACGTCATCAACGTAACGATCAGGCCAGCGGCGGCTCGCAGCGCCAGCTTCGCGTCGGCGAGCTGATCCGCCACGAGCTCGCCGAGATGCTCGCGCGCGGCGACATCCACGATCCGGTGATCCAGGCCCACATGATCACGGTGCCCGAGGTGCGCATGAGCCCCGACTTGCGGCTGGCGACGATCTACGTCATGCCGCTCGGCGGCCGCGACGTCGAGGCGGTGATCGGCGCGCTCGAGCGCAACAAGCGCTACGTACGCGGCGAGATCGCCAAGCGCGTTAACCTAAAATTCGCACCTGAAATTCGATTCCGCGTCGACGAGCGATTCGACGAAGCAGAACGGATCGAGAAGCTTTTGCGAACGCCTGCAGTCCAACGCGACCTCGACGGCGAGAAGGACGAATAATGTCCGGCCAGACGTTCATTCCGCTCCCCGATTCGCCGCCGCAGGACGGCGGCGAGCCGTCCCAACCGGGGCCGAAGCAACAAAAATTCAAGAAGCGCGACGTGCACGGCTGGATCGTGCTCGACAAGCCGATCGGCATGACCTCGACCCACGCGGTGGCGGTCATCAAGCGGCTATTCTCGGCCAAGCGTGCCGGTCACGCCGGCACGCTCGATCCGCTGGCGTCGGGCTGCCTGCCGATTGCGCTTGGCGAAGCGACCAAGACGGTGCCGTTCGTGGTCGACAGCCGCAAAACCTATCTGTTTACCGTGCGCTGGGGCGAGGAACGCGACACCGACGATGCCGAAGGCCGCGTCGTCGCCGAGAGCGAAAACCGGCCCGATGCGGCGGCGATCAGGGCCGAGCTGCCCCGCTTCACCGGCACCATCGAGCAGGTGCCGCCGCGCTTTTCGGCAATCAAGATAGACGGCGAGCGAGCCTACGATCTGGCCCGCGACGGCGAAACCGTCGAGCTTGCCGCCCGATCGGTGTCGATCCATCGCCTGGAACTCGTCGAAACGCCCGATCCCGACCATGCCATGTTTGCGGCAGAATGCGGCAAAGGCACCTATGTCCGCTCGCTGGCGCGCGATCTGGGCCGCCTGCTGGGCGTATTCGGCCATGTCTCGGCGCTGCGCCGCAGCCGGGTCGGGTCCTTTGGCGAAATGGACATGATTTCGCTGGAACCCCTGGAATCTTTGTGCCATAGAGCAGCCGCTGGCGAGGGACACCTCGCTGACGTGCTCCTGCCGATTGAGACCGCGCTGGACGACATCCCGGCGCTGGCCGTAAGCCCGGCAGACGCGGCAAGGCTCGCAAGAGGCCAAGCCGTCTTGTTGCGCGGACGGGATGCCACCATCTTCCGCGGTATGGTCCAGGTCGCTTCGAGCGGCCAGCTCGTGGCCATTGCCGAGGTTGATCGCGGTGAAATCATTCCCCGACGCGTCTTTAATTTAACCGGCGTGACAGGTCGCGCCGTAAGAAAAAGAGGTTAGTGACGATGTCGATTACGACCGCGCGTAAGGCGGAAGTCATTAAGACTTACGCCGTCAAGTCCAATGATACCGGTTCGCCCGAAGTCCAGGTTGCGCTGCTTTCGGAGCGGATCAACAACCTGCAAGATCACTTCAAGTCGCACATCAAGGACAACCACTCGCGGCGGGGCTTGCTCAAGCTCGTGTCGCAGCGGCGCCAGATTCTCGACTATCTGCGGCGTACCAATGAGGGGCGTTACAAGGAGTTGATTGAGCGGCTGGGTATTCGCCGCTGAAAAGTTTGCGCGCGGGAAAACTCGCGCGTGTCGTGGCGGATCGCAAAATGCGTCCGCCGTTTGCCCGGCAGCCAAGGGCTGCCGATTTAAAAGCGACGGGCCGATGCCCGTCCGCATCACTGGAAGGCCCGATGGCCATGGCAGGATCGCCGGATGCTGTTTGGATTCGCAAAGGCTTTGCGAACGACAGCGTCTCGCCGTCTTGCTCATGGCTTTCGCGCCGGTCCGAAAACCATGAAAGACAATCGCAATGTTCGATATACACCGTGTCCAACTTGACTGGGGTGGCCGCAACCTAACGCTGGAAACCGGCAGGATCGCGCGTCAAGCCGACGGAGCCGTGCTTGCCACTTATGGCGAGACCAGCGTGCTCGCCGCCGTCGTCGCCGCCAAGCAACCGAAGGAAGGCATCGATTTCCTTCCGCTCACCGTCAACTACACCGAGAAATATTATGCGGCCGGCCGGATTCCCGGCGGCTATTTCAAGCGCGAGCGCGGTCCGACCGAAAAGGACACGCTCACCTCGCGCCTGATCGACCGCCCGATCCGTCCGCTGTTCGCCGACGGCTGGCGCTGCGATACGCAAGTGACCATCACCGTGCTGTCGCACGACCAGGAGAACGATCCCGACATCGTCGCCATGGTGGCGGCGTCCGCGGCGCTGACGCTGTCCGGCGCGCCGTTCATGGGCCCGATCGGCGGCGCCCGCGTCGGCTTCATCAACAACGAATACGTGCTCAATCCCACCCTCGACGAGATGAAGGAGAGCCAGCTCGATCTCGTCATCGCCGGCACCCAGGACGCCGTGATGATGGTGGAATCGGAAGCCAAGGAGCTGTCCGAGGAGATCATGCTCGGCGCCGTGATGTTCGGCCACCGGCATTTCCAGCCGGTGATCGGGGCGATCATCAAGCTCGCCGAGAAAGCCGCCAAAGAGCCGCGCGAGCTTGTCGTCGCCGACAACAAGGCGCTGGAAAAGGAAATCCTCGGCATCGCCGAGAAGGATTTGCGCGCGGCCTACGCGATCGTGCGCAAGCAGGACCGCCAGGATGCCGTCGCCGCCGTCAAGCAGAAGGTGATGGCGCATTTCTTCCCGGAAGGCGCCGAGCCGACCTACGACAAGCAGGCGGTCGCCGGCGTGTTCAAGGAGCTCGAAGCCAAGATCGTGCGCTGGAACATCCTCGACACCGGCTTGCGTATCGACGGCCGCGACGTGAAAACCGTCCGGCAGATCGTAGCGGAAGTCGGCGTGCTGCCGCGAACCCACGGCTCGGCGCTGTTCACCCGCGGTGAGACCCAGGCCCTGGTGGTCGCCACGCTCGGCACCTCCGAGGACGAGCAGTTCATCGACGCGCTGCAGGGGACCTACAAAGAGACGTTCCTGCTGCACTACAATTTCCCGCATTATTCGGTTGGCGAAACCGGCCGCACCGGTGCGCCGGGCCGCCGCGAGATCGGCCACGGCAAGCTCGCCTGGCGCGCCATCCATCCGATGCTGCCGGCGAAGGAAGAATTCCCCTACACCATCCGCATCGTCTCCGAGATCACGGAATCGAACGGCTCGTCATCGATGGCGACGGTGTGCGGCTCCTCGCTGGCGCTGATGGATGCCGGCGTGCCGCTGAAGCGGCCGACCGCGGGCATCGCCATGGGCCTCATTCTCGAGGACAAGCGCTTTGCCGTGCTTTCCGACATCCTCGGCGACGAGGATCATCTCGGCGACATGGACTTCAAGGTCGCCGGCACCGAAGGCGGCGTCACCTCGCTGCAAATGGACATCAAGATCGCCGGCATCACCGAGGAGATCATGAAGGTCGCCCTGGCCCAAGCCAAGGACGGCCGCCTGCATATCTTGAACGAAATGTCGAAAGCCCTGACCAGCGCCCGCGCCGAGCTCGGCGAATACGCGCCGCGCATCGAGACCTTCAAGATCCCGACCGACAAGATCCGCGAAGTGATCGGCACCGGCGGCAAGGTGATCCGCGAGATCGTCGAAAAGACCGGCGCCAAGATCAACATCGAGGACGACGGCACGGTGAAGGTGGCCTCCGCCAACGGCGAGCAGATCAGGGCGGCGATCAACTGGATCAAGTCGATCGCGTCGGAGCCGGAGGTCGGCCACATCTACGAGGGCACTGTCGTCAAAGTCATGGACTTCGGCGCTTTCGTGAACTTCTTTGGCGCCAAGGACGGCCTGGTCCACATCAGCCAGCTGGCGCAACGGCGGGTGCAAAAAACCTCCGACGTCGTCAAGGAAGGCGACAAGGTCAAGGTCAAGCTCTTGGGCTTCGACGAACGCGGCAAGACGCGGCTGTCGATGAAGGTCGTCGATCAGGAAACCGGCGAAGACCTCGAAGCCAAGCAAAAGGCCGAGGGCGAGCCGCAACGCGAGGCAGCAGCCGGCGGCGCTGCGGAATAACCGCTAGATTTGTTGTCGAGAGTTATTCGCAAAGGCGGCCGCAGGGCCGCCTTTGTCGTTTTACATCAATGTCGTTTTGCGTCAGTCGATCACCGCGACATGATCGC
Organism: uncultured Alphaproteobacteria bacterium; assembly: GCA_963756245.1. Taxonomy (GTDB): domain Bacteria; phylum Pseudomonadota; class Alphaproteobacteria; order Rhizobiales; family Xanthobacteraceae; genus BOG-931. Next base: position 318,161 of record CAVWOI010000010.1, on the reverse strand, counting down.
TCGATGCCGGCGCGGCGCGCGGCTTGCGCATCAACAACAGCAAGAGCACCGGCGGCAGCGCGACCAGCAGCATCAACTTGAAATCGTTCATATAGGCGATGATCGTAGCCTGCCGGGTGATCTCGGCATTGAGGTTGCTTAAGCCGGCACTGGTGGCGCTGTTCCAGAGCAGATAGGCACCGCCGGTCTGCAGCGCGTGATTGAACGGCGTCACGCGTTCGGCAAGCTGCGCATGCATGATTTGGGTGTTCTGCGTCAGCAGGAAGGCCGCGACCGAAACGCCGATGGAGGAGCCGACATTGCGCACCAGGCTGAATAGCGATGTGCCGTCGGTGCGCAGATCCGCCGGCAGCGTCGAGAATGCAATCACTTGCAGCGGCGTGAACACGAGGCCGAGGCCGGCGCCCTGCAGCATGGTCGTATAAGCGAGCGACCAGGCGTCGATATCCGGCGTCCAGCCCACCATCTCGCGCGCCGATTCCGCCATCATGACGAAGCCGACCAGCATCATGAGCCGCGGATCCATGCGATTGGCCAAGCGGCCAGCGGCCATCATGGCGACCATGGTTCCCACCCCGCGCGGCGCCATCAGGAGGCCTGCCTGGGCGACCGAATAGGGTGCAAGGGTTTCCAGATAGGGTGCCAACAAGGCGGAACTCGCCAAGAGCACCATACCGATGGAGAACATGACCAGAAGGCCGGCGGTGAAATTGACGTCGCGGAAGATGCGCGGCGGAATGAACGGCCGCTTCGCGGTGCTGATCTGAACGAGAAAAAGATAGAGGCCGAGCATGGCCAGCGCCGCCTCGACGATGATTTCCATCGAGCTGAACCAGTCCTTCAGCTCGCCGCGATCGAGCACGAGTTGCAGCGCGCCGAGCCCGAGACTGAGCGCGCCAAAACCGATCCAATCGAACCGCAGCGCAGCGTTGCGGCCGCGGTCTTTGAGGAAAATGACCAGGCCGGCGATGCCGAGCAGGCCGAACGGCAGGTTGATGAAGAACACCCAGCGCCAGTTGTAGACGTCGGTGAGGTAGCCGCCGAGCGTCGGGCCGATCACCGGCCCGACCATCACGCCGACACCCCACAGCGCCATGGCCTGGCCGCGCTTTTCCAGCGGATAGAGATCCAGCATGGTGGCTTGCGACAACGGCACCAGGCCGGCGCCGAACGCACCTTGCAGCAAACGGAACAGCACCATCTGATCGAGGCTGTTGGCCAGCCCGCACAGCATGGACGCGACCGTGAAGCCGGAGAGGCAGGTGACGAACAACGTCTTGCGTCCGTAGCGCGCCGACAGCCAGCCGACCGGCGCGGTCATGATCGCGGCGGCAACGATGTATGAGGTCAGCACCCAGGTGATCTGATCGGGCGCGGCGCCGAACGTGCCTTGCATATAGGGCAGCGCCACATTGGCGATCGTGGTGTCGAGCGCCTGCATCAGCGTCGCCAGCACCGTGCATGCGGTGACGATGCCGCGATGCGAATCCGCGGACTGGCTGCTGCTCGCTGCGCTTATCGTCATGGCGAAGGCTCACACCGCCGTCAAAACAGCATCTCGGCAAGCGTGCGGCGATGGCCGGTATCGATCGAGACGGTGACGCTCATCCCGGCGCGCAGCTTGAGCGCCTCCGGCGTCGGGTTGACGCGGATGCGCACCGGAATGCGCTGCACCACCTTGACCCAATTGCCGCTCGAATTCTGCGCCGGCAGGATCGAGAATTCCGAGCCGGCAGCGGGCGCGATGCTTCCCACGGTTCCGGTGAAAACGTGCGCCGGATAGGTATCGACGTTGAACCTCACCGGGTCGCCGATCTTGACATGGGTGAGATCGGTTTCCTTCATGTTGGCGTCGATCCACAGGTCGTTGATGGCGACAAGCGCCACCGCGCCGGTATTGGTCAGCGCCGCGGTCTGGGCGACCAGATAGGTGCCGGGCTGCAACGCATCGACCTGGGTCGCCACGCCGTCGAACGGCGCGCGCACCACGGTGTGATCGAGCTGGCGCTGCGCCTCTTCGACCTGCGCCGCGGCCTGCAGATATTGCGGATGCTGGGTGACGTCGAAATTCGCATTGCCGCCGAGCCGGGCAAGTTGGACTTCCGACAGCTTGCGCAATGAATCGAGCTTGCGTTTGTCGCCCTCGAGGGTGAAGCGGGCCTGGTCGTAAGTGGATTGGGCGACGGCGTTGGTCTTCAAAAGCTGCGCATCGCGGTCGAATGTGGTCTGATCGAGATCGACCAGCGACTGCTCGGCAGCAATGTCTTGCTGCATGCGCCCGTAGTCCTCTTTCATCGCCTGCAGCGACAACGCGGTCTGGGCCATATTGGCTTTGGCATTGTCCAGCGCGATCTGGAACTGCCGCGGGTCGACGCGGAACAGCACATCGCCGGCCTTGACCGTCTGGCCTTCATGCACATCGACCTCGCTGACGAGGCCGGAAACGTCGGTCGACACCATCAGCTTGGCGGCGTGGACATAGGCGTCGTCGGTCGAAACGTAACGGCCGCCCATCATGTAGAACACAAATCCCGTGACCACGGCGATGGCCGGCAAGACGACCAGGAGAATGAAACGCATGCGCTTGCGCAGCGCATCGGTGAGCGTTGTCGCGCGCGGTTTTGGCGGCTTCAGACTCGGCGCAAGTTTGAGGACAGGTTCAGCCATAGCGGCGCTCTCCCGCTGCACCGGCGGGAGGCCGCTGCTGGATCGCCTGGCGCAAATTTTCCTTCACCACCGCCAGCTGGGCGACGATCTGCTCGACGCTCTCGCGCGAAACGCCGGCCAAAGCCGTCGTCATCATGTCTTCGCCAAGCGCGCCGAGCTGCTCGAGCATCGGCCGCGCCGCCGCCGTCAAAAACAGCCGCTTGGCGCGGCGGTCGTTGGGATCCGAGCGGCGCTCGATCAAGCCTGAGTCGCACAGCCGATCGAGCAGGCGGGTCAGGGTGATCGGCTGCAGGTCGAGCATTTCGGCGAGCTCCGATTGCTTCAGCCCCTCGAAGCGATCGAGCCGCACCAGCACCGCCCATTGCGCCCTGGTAACGCCAAACTGGGCGCCCCGGTAATCCGCATAGGTTCGCAACATACGGGCGACGTCGTTGATAATAAAGGCAAATTCTCTATTGAGCGAGCGTGGCAGCATAACGATCCCCCGGACTCACAGCAATATGGCTGCTTAAGAAGCGCTCGCATAATATGAGGAACCTTACGATATTGTCTAGCCATTTTGGCCCGGGTCAGCCATGCAAGGAAGAGGGCGGCCTGCAGTTCTCAGGCCAAGCCTAGATCGGCGAAAGCGGCGCTGTGGTGGTCGGCCGCGACCTGCGCGAAGCAGCAAAACACGACGCGCGCGATGCCGCGGGGTGATGCCGCCAATTCCGCGGCCACCGTGCCCACGGCGATGCGGGCGGCGTGGTCGGGCGGAAAGCGATAGACGCCGGTCGAGATCGCCGGAAATGCGATCGAGGTCAGGCGATGCGTCACGGCCAAATCCAGCGCCGTGCGATAGCAGGAGGCCAGCAGCTCCTCCTCACCCTCGCCGCCGCCATTCCAGACTGGACCAACGGCGTGAATGACGTGCTTCGCCGGCAGCCGATAGCCGCGAGTAATTTTCGCTGCCCCCGTCGCGCAACGACCTAGCGTTTTACATTCCTCGTACAGCCCCGGCCCTGCGGCGCGGTGAATCGCGCCGTCGACACCGCCACCGCCGAGCAAGCTCCGGTTGGCGGCATTGACGATGGCGTCGACCGCGAGCGTCGTGATATCGGCCACGCAAATCTCCATTCGCGCGGCGCTGACTTCGGCGATGAGCAGTGCGGGAACGTCCGGCATCAAAGTAAGTTTATCACGCCCATTCGGCCTGCGCCTCGGCCTGCAAGTCCACCGTGCTCTTCACGCCGATATCGTCGAAATGCTCGTCGAGGAAGCGGCGGGCGGCACGTATGCCGCTGACATGCAGCATGTCGAAGAAATCGTAGTCGGTCGAAAGCTTGCTGAAGGCGTCGAAATGCGTGCCGAACCGGTCGAGCACGATGCGATGGACATTGATGCGGCGGTATTGCCCGGGCCCGGTGCCGTGCGGCAGCTTGCCCTGGTCGATCAGGCGGGCGACGAAATCGATGGCGCGGTATTCGCCGATCAGCGAGGAATTGAACGTGATCTCGTTGATGCGATTCATGATCTCGCTGGACGACGTCGGCGTCGCCTGGCGCATCAGCGGATTGATCTGCACCACCAGCACGTCCTCGGCGGTAGTGGTGCGGAAAAACGGAAAGATGACCGGATTGCCGAGATAGCCGCCATCCCAATAGGGCACGCCGTCGATCTCGACGGCGCGGAACAGCAGCGGCAGGCAGGCCGAGGCCATCACCGCATCGGCGGTGATCTTGTCACGCGGAAAGATGCGCACCCGGCCGGTCTGCACATTGGTCGCCGAGATAAAAATCTGCAGGTCGGCATTGGCGCGCAGCGCTTCGAAATCGACGAACCGCTCGAACAAATCCCTGAGCGGATTGATATTGAGCGGATTGACGTCGTACGGCGAGAAATAACGCGATAGCGCGTCGAACCAGGCCTGCACCGGCGTGCCTTCGAGCGGCGTGAACGACAACAGTCGCTCCATCACGGTGCGCTGCAAGGTCGGCAGGCTGCCGCTGGAGGAGGCTGCGCGCCAGAACTCGGCGAGCCGTTTCTGCGCCTCATCACGGCCGCCGCGGGTGAGGCCATCGGCCAGCATCACCGCATTCACCGCACCCGCCGACGTGCCGGAAATACCCTCGATAGCGAGCCGGTCGTCGCTCAAAAGCTGTTCCAGCACGCCCCAGGTGAAGGCACCATGGGCGCCGCCGCCTTGCAGCGCCAGATTGATGCGCTTCGGCTTCGGCACGGCATTTTGCTCCGGCGCACGGCCGGGCAGCAGCGACGATAATATTTTTATCATGCGGTCGCCGGGACTCGCTTACTCTGCGGTCCAGCCGCCGTCGATCGAGAGATTGGCGCCGGTGATCGACTTCGCCATGTCGGAGCAAAGATAGACGGCGAGGCTCGCCACCTCTTCGACGGTGACGAATTCCTTGGTCGGCTGCGCCGCCAAAATCACGTCGCGCTTGACTTGTTCTTCGGTTATGCCGCGCGCTTTCGCGGTATCCGGTATTTGCTTCTCGACCAACGGCGTCCACACATAACCGGGGCTGATGCAGTTGCAGGTCACGCCGAAGGTGGCAAGCTCGAGCGCGACAGTCTTGGTCAAACCGGCGATGCCGTGCTTGGCGGTGACATAGGCGGACTTGAACGGCGAGGCGACCAGCGAATGGGCCGAGGCGGTCGAGATGATGCGGCCCCATTTGCGCGATTTCATGCCGGGCACCGCGGCGCGAATGGCGTGGAAGGCCGCCGACAAATTGATGGCGATGATCTGATCCCACTTGTCGATCGGAAAGTCTTCGATCGGCGAGACGAATTGGATGCCGGCATTATTCACCAGCACGTCGAGGGAGCCGAAAGTCTTCTCCGCCGTCTTCACCATGTCGGCGATTTCGGCGGGCTTGGTCATGTCGGCCGGCGAATAGACCGCCTTGACGCCAAAATCCTTCTCGATGCCGCTGCGCTCTTTTTCGATCGCCGCCTTGTCGCCAAAACCATTGATGGTGACGTTGGCGCCCTGAGCGGCCATGGCGCGCGCAATGGCAAGACCAATGCCCGAGGTCGAGCCGGTCACCAGGGCGGACTTTCCTTTCAGCATAGCAATCCCCAATTCAATGCGGCGCCGCGTTAAAATGGCGCCTTATGGGCCTGAACTGTCGTGAACTGCTGGGAATGTGGGACGCTTTTTGCTGCGGTGCAACATAAATATCAGGGGCAGCGTCACGTTTTCGCGATTTTGGCTCAAGCCGCTACACTGGAAGCGGAATGGGCCGTCGCCGCACTTTGAGGTAGGTTCGCCCGTTACCGTGACCGAGACATGACCGCCGAGACATGACCGCCGAGACATGACCGCTATGGCGCGCGCGATTTTTCCCGCACCCGATCACGACCACGACCGCTGCGCGAGCAGCGCCATCGCGCATGCCGAAGCGCAATGCGCGGCGCGGGCGCAACGGCTGACGCCAATCCGGCGCCAAGTGCTCGAAGCGCTGCTCGCCAGCCACAAGCCGCTCGGCGCTTACGAGATCATCGACCATTTGGCCGGCGACACCCGCCCGGCGCCGATCACGGTTTATCGCGCGCTCGATTTTCTACGCGACAACGGCCTCGTCCACCGCATCGAGAGCCGCAATGCCTTCGTCGCCTGCGTGCACAATCACGCCGGCGAGGATCTCGTCGTCTTTCTGATCTGCGAGCGTTGCGGCGCGGTCGGCGAGGCGCCGGGCGGCGCTGCCGCCGAGGCGCTCAAGGCATCGTCGCGCGCCGCGGGATTTACGCCGAAAAGTCCGTTGATCGAAATCGCCGGCATCTGCTCGCATTGCCGCGAACGATGATGTGAGATGACGACGAACCGGCCCGGCCATCCCGGCGCTGTCGGCAACGACGATGCGCTGCAAAGGGCGATGCGGGCGCTCAACGGCAATCGTCTCAACGAAGCCGAGCAAATCGCCCGCAGCGTGCTCGACGCCGACCGGCGCAACGCCAAGGCGCTGTACGTGCTCGGATCCGCGCTCTTGATGCAGGGCAGGCCGCACGACGCTATTGCGCCGCTGGAAGACGCCGCCCGCGGCCGGCACGATGCGCAGAGCGACACCATGCTGGCGATCGCCCTGCGTCAGGCCGGCAGGGTGGAAGACGCCTATTCAAAACTCAAACGCACGACCAAACGGCAACCGCCCTACGCCGCGGCCTTCCTCGAGCTCGGCCGCGTGTTGGCATCGATGGAACGCCATGACGAGGCTGCCGAGGCGCTCATGCGCGGCCTCGACGTGGCGCCGATGATGCCGGAAATGTCGGTCCAGCTTGGCTATGTTGTGCTGCGGCGGCGACGTTTCGACGACGCCAAATCAGCCTTTGCACGGGCGCTCGCCATCGTGCCCGACTCACCCGACGCGCTGTTCGGCATCGCACAAGCGCTTCAGGAGAATGGCGAAAGCCAAGCGGCGGCCGATTATTTTCGCCGTTACCTCATCGTCAATCCCGGCGACCAGACCGCCTGGGTCAGGCTTGGACTTTGTCTCTTGGCACTCGGTCAGCGCGATGCCGGCCACGACTGCTTCCGCACCGTCGCACGCCGCGATGCCAAGGGATTTGGCAGCGCGCTGTCGTCGTTGGTGAAGTCGAGCCGCGGCCGGTTCTGGGTCAAGCCCAGCGATGCCGCGCGATTTCTGCGCGGGACGAACAGCTAGCGTTTTGGCGCGCGAAACTGCCGGCGATAAATGCCGGTCTCGAGCCCGATCGCCCGGCGTGTACTGATCATTTCGTCGGTGGCGTCGCCGGACAGCACATCGAAACGAGCGGCCCAGGCTTCGCGCCTGACCGGCAGGCATTGAGCGATCGGCGTGCCTTTGGGCAGAATGCCGTTGAAATCCAAGTCATGCCAGCGCGCCGGGAAATTGACCGGGCTCTGATAGAAAGAGTCGCTGTCGACCAGCCCGGTGATCGTGGTGAACGGCAGGTCGGTGCGGTTGACCGGATGGGTGAACAGCAACGAGTACCCTTCGGGCGCCTCGATGGTCCAGAAATTGTTGAACTTGATGATGAAGCGATCGTCATCGTGAAATGGCGTGCCGGCGATCTGGCTCGGATCGTGGTAATCGATCGGTGAGTGCGAGTACTCGCCAGGGGCGCCCTCGGGCAGTTCGAAATTCCAGCTGAATTCGCCGTCGCGCACTTGGAGATCGGCGGCCAGCGGAATGAGAAATCCGAATGTCATGGCGTCAATGAAAGGCGGACATTTCTTCACCGTCTCGTTGTCCTCGCCGGTGATCGAGTTGGCGGCCTTGTGCGGCAAAGCCTTGAACCAGTCGGGCAGGCCGAGCACGGCCGGGATCGGCCGCGGCAGCAGTTTGTCCAGCTGCGCCGGGCAGCGGAACGTCAGCGTCATCTGATTGGCCTGATCCATCGCCAAAACCCCTAGCCGTCCCGCACTTGCGTCACTGGACACGCGAGCATAATCCACGGCACTTTGGCCGAACAGAAGGACGCCCGTGCCCCCTGCTCCATCGTCCCGCCCGCTCGACGCGCTCGCGATCACGGTCACGATCGGGCTGTGCCTGAGCTGGGGGTTCAATAACGTCACGATCAAGCTCGCCATCCACGATATCCCGCCGCTGATCCAATCCTCGTCGCGGTCGGCGCTTGCGGCGATCATCGTTTTTGCCTGGACGCAAGTCCGCGGCATGCCGCTATTCAAACGCGACGGCACATTGGCCGCGGGTGTTTGGGCCGGCGTTCTGTTCGCACTCGAATTCGTGCTGATCTATCGCGGCCTGGTGTGGACCACCGCGACGCGCGGCGTGTTGTTCCTCTACCTGGCGCCGTTCTTCGTCGTGATCGGATCGCGCTGGCTGGTTCCAGGCGATCATTTCTCGCCGTCGCAATGGCTCGGTCTGTTGCTGTCGTTTGCCGGCATCGTCATCGCCTTCGGCCTGCCGACGCCGGCGACCGATCCGCACCAGGCGCTCGGCGATATCATGTTTGTCGGCGCCGGCGCCGCCTGGGCGGCGACGACGCTGGTGATCAAGGCGAGCGCGCTCAATCGCATCAGCGCCGAGAAAACGCTGCTCTACCAGCTCGTGGTCTCGGCGCCACTGCTTGGCGCGGGCGCGCTGATCTTCGGCGAGCGCATGGATGCCATCCCATCAGCCGTCGCCATCGGCGCCTTTGCCTATCAGACGATCTGGGTGGTGAGCGTCACCTTTGCGGTCTGGTTTGCGCTCATCGTGCGCTACTCGGCCGCCCGCCTGTCGGTATTCACCTTCCTGGCGCCGCTCTTTGGCGTGGCGGCCGGCCGTCTGGTATTGAATGAGCCCCTCACGCTGGCTTTCGCCCTGGCGGTGGCTTTGGTCGCGGCTGGCATCGTCCTCGTCAACTGGCCGCGGTGAGGCTATATGCAGGGGGTCCGGACCCTACATCGTGACTGGGCCAAGGACCGCAGCATTAGCTCAAGGTACTGATTATGATGGAATTTTCCGGTCCGACCGCAAGGCATCAAACGGTCGCCGTCAAGGTTGGCAAGGTGACCGTGGGCGGCGGCGCACCCATCGTGGTGCAGTCGATGACCAACACCGACACCGCCGATATCGACGGGACGGCAAGGCAAGTTGCGGCGCTGGCGCGGGCTGGTTCCGAGATCGTCCGCATCACCGTCGACCGCGACGAAGCGGCAGCCGCCGTGCCGCACATCAAGGAGCGGCTCCTGAAGATGAACGTCGACGTGCCGATCGTCGGCGATTTCCATTACATCGGCCACAAGCTCCTGGCCGATCACCCGGCCTGCGCCGAAGCGCTCGACAAATATCGCATCAATCCCGGCAATGTGGGTTTCAAGGAAAAGAAGGACCGGCAGTTCGGCGCCATCGTCGAGACCGCGATCAAGCACAACAAGCCGGTACGCATCGGCGCCAATTGGGGCTCGCTCGACCAGGAGCTGCTCACGCATCTGATGGACCAGAACGCCAAGTCGAACCAGCCGGTCGACGCCCGCGACGTGACCCGTGAGGCCATGATCCAATCGGCGATGCTGTCGGCCGAGCGCGCCGAAGAGATCGGCCTGCCGAAGGACCACATCATTCTGTCCGCAAAAGTGTCCGCCGTTCAGGATCTGATCGGAGTCTATGGCGAACTGGCCCGGCGCTGCGATTACGCGTTGCACCTCGGCCTCACCGAGGCCGGCATGGGCTCGAAAGGCATAGTCGCGTCATCGGCTGCCATGGGCGTGCTGCTGCAGCAAGGTATTGGCGACACGATCCGCATCTCGCTGACGCCCGAGCCGAATGGCGACCGCACGCTTGAAGTGAAAGTCGCGCAGGAACTTTTGCAGACAGTGGGCCTGCGCACCTTCGTGCCGCTGGTCGCCGCCTGCCCTGGTTGCGGCCGCACCACCTCGACCACGTTCCAGGAGCTTGCTTCCAGCATCCAGAACTTCATCCGCGACTCGATGCCGGAATGGAAAACACGCTACCCCGGCGTCGAAGGCCTCAACGTCGCGGTCATGGGCTGCATCGTCAACGGCCCCGGCGAATCCAAGCACGCCGACATCGGCATCTCATTGCCCGGCACCGGCGAAACGCCGACCGCACCGGTCTTCATCGATGGCAAGAAAGCCATGACGCTACGTGGCCCAACCGTCTCCGCCGATTTCCAAAAGATCGTTATCGAGTACATCGAGCGGCGGTTCGGCACGGGCGCGCGCCAGACAGCGGCGGAATAATTCCTGGAAGGCTTTAGTTCGTTGGCGCCAGATCGACCCGCACGATATCGAGATTGCCGCGCAGCGGCGGAAAACGGCTGAGCACCAGGGGATCGTGGCCGGGAATGATGTGGTCGCGGTCGCCGACCATCTCTTCGACGATGCGGAATGCTTCCAGCGCGTCCATGACGTTGGCCGGCGGAAACGGATTCTGTTCGGCGAGATTTTGCCAGTAGTGCACCGCGTCGCTCGCCAGCACCACGGCGCCGCGCGCGGTGTCGACGCGCACGATCTGCAAGCCGCCGGTGTGGCCGCCGACGAGATGCACGGTGACGCCGGGCGCCACGGCGCCTTCGCCGTCGTGGAATTTGACGCGCCCGGCGTAGAGATTTTTCACCAACGCCACCACGTCATCGACCTCGGATTGGCGGCGAAACCATTTGTGGCAGATGCAGCGGCCGGTGGCCTGCGCCATCTCGGCGTCCTGGACGTGGAACGTGGCGTTGGGAAACAGATCCATATTGCCGGAATGGTCCCAATGCAGGTGCGTGATCACCACGTCCTGCACCGCCGCGGGATCGACGCCGGCCTGCGCCAACGCCTCGGCCGGTGCATGCACGAAGCGCCGGTTGCGCCTTTCCGAAGCGCCCGTGGAAAATCCGGTATCGACCACGATGGTGCGGCCCTCGCCGCGAATGACCCAGATATAGAAATCCATCGGCATCGGGCCGTCGTGGCCGTCGGACATGATGAAATTCTGGCTCGCCGGGCGGGCGCTGGAAGTGCCGTAGCGCACGGCGAGGATTTCGTAATGCGGCGGTGTGGCGGCCATCGGTGCGTCCAATTCAATCAAGCAGGCGGCCGGGATTAAGCGGGCCGCCCACGAGCGCTGTCAATCCAGACCAGCGACAACCGCAAGGCTGGATTGACCAATCCCCGATCCCAGCTACGCTGACGGCCTTTCGCGGCGGGCTGGGAGAGTTGGATGGATGCGACAGCGACACGTGCCAGCACTACGGCGCGAGAACTCAGTGGCGCCGGCATCATTGCCGCGATCAAGGCGAGTGGGATCGAATATATCCTCTCGGTGCCCGACATCGTCACCAGCGCCGGGCTGTTGGCGCCGATCGCCAAGGACAAGGACCTTCGCCTCGTCCGTGTCTGCAAGGAAGACGAGTGCATCGGCATCGCCACCGGGCTCGCCTATAGCGACAAGCGCGCGCTGGTCCTGATCCAGCACACCGGCTTCCTCGACTCGATCAACGCCATCCGCGGCGTCGCGGTGGAGTACAAGCAGCCGATCTGCATGATGATCGGGCTGTTGCAACACGATCCCGAAAAGGCGCCGAAGGAATCGCCGCGCTACGGCGTGCGCATCGTCGAGCCGATCCTCGACGACATGGGCATCGCGCATCACCTCATCAGCATCGACGGCGACATCGCCAAGATCAAGCCGGCGATCGACAAGGCCTATGCCGAGTCGCAGCCGGTGGCGTTCCTGGTCGGGCGGAGCCCCAAAGTATCATGATGAAACGCGACGAATGTTTTCGCATCCTGGCTCGCCACATCAAGGACGAAGCGGTGATCGCCACCTACAGTTCCGCCGTCGACTGGGTCGAGGTCAGTCCGCGTCCGCTCAACTATCTGTCGATCGGCGCCATGGGGCTCGATTCATCGCACGGCCTTGGCTTGGCGCTCGGCCGGCCGGACCGGCGCGTCGTGGTGCTGCAAGGCGACGGCAGTCTTTTGATGAATCTCGGCAGCCTGGTGACCATCGCGGCCGCGGCGCCGAAAAATCTCGTGCACTTCGTCGCCCACAACGACACCTACGAAGCCAATGGCGGCCACCCGATTCCAAATCCAAAGGTGGATTTCGCCAACATCGCGCGGTCGGCGGGCTACGCGGCGACTTACGACTTTTCCGACCTGCGCATGTTCGAACAGCAGATCGCGCATGTGCTTGAACAAGAAGGGCCGGTCTTCGCCACGCTCCACGTCGAGCCGTCGAAGCCGCTGAAATACGATTATGCGAGCCTGTACGATCCGGAAAAACGCAAGGCGTTCAAGGCGGCGTGGCAGATGCGCGCGGCGCCATGAAGCTTTGGGCGTGCGTCGTCATTGTCGCAAACACAGTCTGTGCGCTAGGACCTTTACCCGCGGCGGCACAAAGCGCGTTCTACCAAGCATCCGAAAACGACATTGCGGGTCCGGTTGGTAGTCTCATTCGAGAGGAGGCGCGCGCAGGCGCGGCCGCCGGCGCCACCGCACACAAAGTCCTTTATCGCTCGACCAAGCCTGACGGCACTCCAATCGCCGTGTCCGGCATCGTCATCGTTCCGGCCGGACAGGCTCCGGCCGGCGGCTGGCCTGTCGTCGCGTGGGCTCATCCGACGACCGGCGTTGTGCCGCGGTGCGCACCGTCACTTGCCATCTTTCTCTTCCAGCAAATCGCAGGCAGCCGGCGCCTATTGGAAGGTGGTTACGCCATCGCTGCGACCGACTATCCGGGTCTCGGCACTCCCGGGCCGCATCCTTATCTTGTCGGCGAAAGTGAAGCGCGAGCGGTCATAGATTCCGTGAGAGCGGCGCGGTCTTTTCCCGGACTGGAAAATTCCGATCGGTTTGCAGTGTGGGGACATTCCCAGGGCGGCCAGGCGTCCTTGTTCACCGGCATGATCGCGAAAAGTTATGCGCCCGAGCTTCACCTGGTCGGCGTCGCCGCCGCCGCGCCGGCGACCGATCTCGCGACGCTGATGACCGATGACCTCAACACGTCGGGTGGCCGCAACCTGACTGCGATGACCATTTGGTCGTGGTCGAAGGTTTATGGTGCCGCAATGGAGGAGGTCGTTGCGCCCGCCGCGATCCCGACAGTCAACGCGCTCGCCGAACAATGCATCGAAGGCGCTTTCGATCTCTACGTTCGTGAAAAGATGTCGGCGCCTTTGGCGCAGACTTTCCTGTCGGTCAAGAACCCCGCGACCGTTGAACCCTATCGCACGCTACTTGAGCGGAACACGGCCGGGGTACTGCCGACTGAGATTCCGGTGTTTCTGTCCCAGGGATTGAAAGACGAACTCGTTCGTCCCGCCGTGACGCACGCCTACATGCGGCGGCTATGTACGGCGGGCAGCATCGTCAAAATGCTCGACATGCCGAATGTCAGCCACGGCTTTGCCGGGTATGACAGCGCGGATGCAGCGGTCGGTTGGATAGCCGATCGTTTCGCCGGGCGCGCCGATCCCAATGACTGCTGATTTCTGGCGCGTGCCATCCCGGCACGTTTAGTGGTTCTTACCTAACCGCTGCGCCAGATCGTCGAGCTGATCGAGATTGCGGTAGCGGATGCTGACGACACCGCTTTCGCCGCGCGCATCGATGCTGACAACCAGGCCGAGCGCATCGGACATGCGCTTTTCCAACGCCAGCGTGTCGGCGCTTTTTTCCACCGATGGTCTGCGGGAATGCGACTTGCCGTTGCGGCCGGATTCCTGGCGCGCGATCTCCTCGACCTGGCGGACGTTGAGCCCGCGCGTGACAATTTCTTCCGCGAGCCGCTCCGCATCGTGATGACCCACCAGGGCGCGGGCGTGACCGGCGTCCAGCCGGCCCGACCGGATATGTTCCTTGACCCGATCGGGCAGCGTTTGCAGCCTCAGTGTATTGGCAACGTGGCTGCGGCTCTTGCCGACCATGCGGGCAACGTCGTCCTGGCTGTGGCTGAAATCGCGGATCAGCGCACGGTAGCCCTCCGCCTCCTCGAGCGGATTAAGATCGGCGCGCTGCACATTCTCGATGATCGCAAGCTGCAGCGACTCCTCGTCGGTCGCCTCGACGATGACGACCGGCACCTCGTGCAGCCCGGCACGTTGCGCCGCGCGCCAGCGCCGCTCGCCAGCGATGATCTCAAAAGCGTCGGGCGCGCCGCGCACCGGCCGCGCCACGATCGGCTGAATCATGCCGCGCTCGCGCAGCGAAGCGGTCAGTTCATCCAGCTCCGCCTCGGCGAAGATGCGCCGCGGATTGCGCGCATTCGGCCGCAGCGAACTGGTCGCCACGCGGCGTTGGCCGCGCGGGCGCTCGGCCGAGCTCTCGGTGCCGACGTCACCGATCAGCGCGGCAAGTCCGCGGCCCAATCGCGATCGCGCTGCATCCTCGGCCATCGCCGCCTTCCCTGGAGTTTCACTCACACGACTATTCCGCGTTTACTGTTGCACGTTCCTTGGTCGCCGCCGGCAATTGCCGATCACTCTCAACTGGCGAGCAGTTCTTTTTCGCGCTGGATGATCTCGGTGGCGAGCCGCAGATAGGCTTCGCTGCCGCTGCATTTGAGATCGTAGACCAGCACCGGCTTGCCATAGGACGGCGCTTCCGAGACGCGCACATTGCGCGGAATGATGGTGTCGTAAACTTTCCGGCCCATGAACTCGCGCACGTCGGCGACGACTTGACCCGACAAATTGTTGCGCGCGTCATACATGGTCAGCACGATGCCGTGGATGGTGAGATCCGGATTGAGTTGCGCGCGCACCTGTTCGACCGTCTTGAGCAATTGCGACAGACCTTCGAGCGCGAAGAACTCGCATTGCAGCGGCACCAGAATGGCGTTGGCCGCCGCCATGGCGTTGATGGTCAGGAGATTGAGCGACGGCGGACAATCGACCAGCACGTAAGTGAATTTCACCTGACCGGCCGCGACGGTGCTCAGCGGCGCCAGCGCATTGCGCAAACGGAAGGCGCGGTCGCGCGCCTGGCCGATTTCGAGCTCGAGCCCGGAGAGGTCGAGGGTCGAAGGCGCCAGATGCAGCCGCGGCACCGCGGTCGCGACGATGGCGTCGCGCAGCGTCGCTTCGCCAATCAGAATATCGTAGGTCGAGTGCTGCCGATTGCGGCGATCGATGCCGAGACCGGTCGAGGCGTTGCCTTGCGGATCGAGATCGATGATCAAAACTTCCTCGCCGATGGCGGCGAGCGCGGTGCCGAGATTGATTGCCGTCGTGGTCTTGCCGACGCCGCCCTTCTGGTTGGCGACCGCAAGCACCCGGGGCGGCTTGGCGAGCTGCACCTGTGGCGCGCGATCGGGCGCAGCAAAAGGGACCACTGTTGGCTCTGATAACGGTTCGTCTGACATGACCGGCAATTCCAATTCGCTTTGCGAGTGTCTCAACGACGGCGTCGGCTTGGCTCTCGTACCGGTTGAGAAAGTTTTTTAATTCCCGTTATGCGGACGATCCTGGCTTTGGGATCGGTAAGACTCGGCACCAAAGATGACTGGATGCTCCAACATTTAGCGGCTTGGGTCAATTCGGCATCAACATCTTGACCCTTGGGAAACAGGCCTAGTGTCCCTCTTTTCAACAACGGATACGTGGCGGTCAGCAGCCCGGCAAGGGGCGCCAGCGCCCGTGCCGTCACAACGTCCACAGGCGCAGCAAGGTTTTCGACAAAATCTTCAAGCTTGACCGCGTGGACCTCGGCGGGAGCGCCTGTGGCGTGGACTGCTTCGCGCAAGAAGGCCGCCTTCTTGGTGCTGCGTTCGACCAGATGCACGCGCGCTCCCGCCTTGTCCGCCAGCGCGCAGGCGAGCACAACACCCGGAAACCCTGCCCCCGAGCCGAGATCGACCCAGATTCGCGCCTGCGGTGCCAGCGCCAAAAGCTGAAGCGAATCGGCGATGTGGCGAGTCCAAATCTTCGGCTCGGTGGACGACGCTATCAAGTTCATCCGCTGCTGCCATTCCAGCAGTACGGCGACAAAGCGGTCGAGCCGGTCCAATGTTTCACGTGAAACAGGCGTGAGCGCCAAGGCGCGGCTGCGATCCGCGGCAAGTTCAGGCGACAGCGCCACGCTTCCTGCCTTGCCGGCGCAAATGCGCGACCAGGAGCGTCAGCGCCGCTGGCGTGATGCCATCGATGCGGCCGGCGTGCCCGATGGTGCGCGGCCGGTGCGTTTGCAGCTTGTGGCGGACCTCGTTGGACAGTCCCGGCAGCCCCGCATAGTCGAGGTCATCGGGCAGGGTGACGCTTTCATCGCGGCGATAGGATTCAACGTCGGCGGCCTGGCGGCTGAGATAGACCTCGTATTTGGCATCGATCTCGAGCTGCTCGGCGATCTTTGCCGGCAGTTCTCCGAGGCTCGGCCAGATCCGCGCGAGGTCGCCGATGCCGATGTCCGGATAGGACAGCAGCTCGAAAGCGGAGCGGCGCTGGCCATCCTTGCGCAAGGCAAGGCCATGGCGCCCGGCCTCGCTTGGCGTGACCACGAGCTCCCGCGCCATCGCCCGCGCTGCATCGAGCCCCGCCATTTTGGCGCGATGCGCCCTCGCCCGCTCTGGGCCAACGCAGCCGAGCGCAACACCTTTATCGGTCAGGCGCTGGTCGGCGTTGTCCGCCCGCAAAGTCAGCCGATATTCGGCGCGCGACGTGAACATGCGGTAGGGCTCAGTGACGCCACGGGTGACGAGATCATCGATCATGACGCCGAGATAGCCTTCGGCGCGGTCGAACACGATCGGCGCGCCGCCACCGGCGCGCGCAGCGGCGTTGAGGCCGGCCACAAGACCCTGCGCGGCAGCCTCTTCGTAGCCCGTGGTACCGTTGATCTGGCCGGCGAGGAACAGTCCCGGCAGACGCTTGGTCTCCAGCGCGGCCGTCAGTTCGCGCGGATCGACGTAATCGTATTCGATGGCGTAGCCTGGCCGCACGATCCGAGCCCGCTCCAGGCCGGGAATCGATGCCACCAGCGCCGTCTGAACGTCCTCGGGCAGCGATGTCGAGATGCCATTTGGGTACACGGTCGTGTCGTCGAGCCCCTCCGGCTCGAGAAAAATCTGGTGCCCGTCGCGCTCGCCGAAGCGAACGATCTTGTCCTCGATCGACGGGCAATAGCGCGGGCCGCGGCTCTTGATCTGGCCGGAATACATCGGCGAACGATGCACATTGGCACGGATGATGTCGTGGGTGGCCGGCGTCGTCCGGGTGATGCCGCACTCGATTTGTGGGGTAACGATGTACTCGGTGAGCACCGAAAACGGCTCCGGCGGCTGGTCACCAGGCTGCATCTGTACCGAAGCCCAGTCGATCGTCGTGCCATCAAGTCGCGGCGGCGTACCGGTCTTGAGCCGACCGAGGGCAAAGCCCGCGTCCTCAAGCGTCCGCGACAGTCCCAAAGCCGGCGCCTCACCTACCCGGCCAGCCGGAATTTGCCGCTCGCCGATATGGATCAAGCCGCGCAAGAACGTGCCTGTCGTCAGCACGACAGCGCCAGCCGCAACAATGCGGCCATCGGCAAGTCGGACGCCGGTGATGCGCTGCTCAACGACAAAATCATCCACTTCAGCTTCGATCACGGTCAAATTCGCAGTCTCGCGGATCGCCCGCTGCATCGCAGCCGCATAAAGTTTGCGGTCGGCCTGGGCGCGCGGGCCGCGCACCGCCGGTCCCTTGCGGCGATTGAGCACCCGAAACTGGATGCCGCCGGCATCGGCGACCCTGCCCATGAGGCCGTCGAGCGCATCGATCTCGCGCACCAAGTGACCCTTGCCGAGTCCGCCGATGGAAGGATTGCACGACATCGCGCCGACGGTGGCAAAGCGATGGGTGATCAGCGCTGTGCGCGCACCCATGCGGGCGGCTGCAGCCGCCGCCTCACAACCGGCGTGGCCGCCACCGACAACAATCACGTCGAAGCGGGCATCCATCTAAAACTTCTCCAACACGCTGGCCTTGTAGCCAACGCCGGGTTGACGGTCAAAAATGCGACTTGCGATGTCTCCTGGCGATGTTTCACGTGAAACATACGCAGCCAGAGCACTTCGCGATGTGGCCGTTAACGTTTCATTTACCAATACAAAAATCGCGAAAGATGACGTCCAAAATATCCTCGACATCGACTCGGCCAGTGAGTTGGCCGAGCGTCGTCGCGGCAGCGCGTAATTCCTCGGCAATCAGCTCCTCATCGGACGAATGATCGCGCGCCAGCGCCCGATCGAGCGCCGCCACGGTTTCCTCCAGCGCATGGCGATGCCGGGCTCGCGTGATGACGGCCGATTCGGTCGCGGCGAAGTAATTTTTGGCATAGGCTGAAAGAGCTCCCGTTAGAGCGCTCACCCCAACACCCGTGAGTGCAGAAATTGATAAAGTGAACTGTAGTTCATTACTAATAGGCGTAGACGTTGTCGCGCCCGCGGTTGGGTCAGCCAGATCGATCTTGTTCTGAACCAGCCAAATCTCTCCATTCGGCAGATTTTCGGGGTATCCATTGGCCGCTAAGCCACCAGCCGATGGGTCAATGACCCACAGCACCAGGTCGGCCGCTGCTGCTCGCTCGCGCGCTCGCCGGACGCCCTCCCGCTCCACCGGCTCACGGCTGTCGCGGATACCCGCAGTGTCGAGCAACGTCACCGGATAGCCGTCGAGATCCAAATGCACCTCGATGACGTCGCGCGTGGTGCCGGCATAAGGCGAAACGATCGCCGCCTCACGCCGCGCCAGCCTATTGAGCAAAGTCGATTTCCCGGCATTGGGCGGGCCCGCAATGGCGACCACGAGGCCATCGCGCAGCCGTTCGCCGCGGCGGCCGTCGGCCAGGACGCCGGCGATCTCGTCACGCAATTGTTGCGCAGCATGAAGCGCGGGACCGAGCAAATCCTCCGGTACATCGGCTTCGTCGGAAAAATCGATCCGCGCCTCGACCAAGGCCAGCACCTCGATCAACTGCCGCCGCCAAGCCTCGGCGCGGTCGCCGATCAAACCTTTGAGCTGACGAAAAGCGAGGCGACGCTGCGCCGGCGTTTCCGCAGCAATGAGATCGGCCAAACCCTCGACCGCAGTCAGATCGAGCCGGCCATTTTCGAAAGCGCGGCGGGTGAACTCGCCGGCCTCGGCGGGCCGGCACCCCTCGATCATTGAAAGCGCGTCGAGCACGCCGGCAATCACCGCCTGGCCGCCGTGCAGCTGCAGCTCCGCCACGTCTTCGCCGGTCTCGCTGCGCGGCGCCGGAAACCACAGCGCCAGCGCTTCGTCGATGATTTCGCCGCTCGCCGGATCGCGTACCCGCGCCAGCGCCGCCTTGCGCGGCTCGGGCAGCCGGCCAACCAACTTCTCAAGCGCAACACCCGCGCACGGCCCAGAAACGCGCACCACGGCAATCGCCGCCGGCGGCCGGCCCGACGACAGCGCGAAGATGGTGGAACGATCCGGCATAACGCTCTGTTGAAAGCAATCGGCGGTTCGGTGCTATCGCCACCCGAGGGCTAATTGCTACGGTGCGGCCATGTCTACTGCACCCACGTCAGCATCGCCGCAAGCTTCGCACGAAAACCGTCTCGCCCAAGAGACGAGCCCGTATCTCCTTCAACACCAGCACAATCCGGTCGACTGGTGGGCCTGGGGTCCTGAGGCGCTCGCGGAAGCCAAGCGCACCGGCAGGCCGATCCTGCTCTCGGTGGGCTATGCGGCCTGCCACTGGTGCCACGTCATGGCGCACGAGAGTTTTGAGGATGCCGCCACCGCGGCCGTCATGAACGAGCTGTTCGTCAACATCAAAGTCGATCGCGAGGAGCGGCCGGACATCGATCAGATCTACATGGCGGCGCTGCACCATCTTGGCGAACATGGCGGCTGGCCGCTGACCATGTTCCTGACGCCCGCCGGCGAGCCGATCTGGGGCGGCACCTATTTTCCGAAAACGTCGCGATACGGCAAGCCGGCCTTCGTCGACGTGCTGCGCGAAATCGCGCGGCTGTTCCGCGAGGAGCCGCAAAAGATCGAGACCAACCGCGCCGCGCTGATGCAGCAGCTCGCCGCGACGGCGCGCAAGCCTGGCACCGTGACGATCGGCGTCGTCGAACTCGATAACGCGGCGCGGCAGCTTGGCGGCATCATCGACCCGGTCAATGGCGGCACCCGCGGCGCGCCGAAATTTCCGCAAGCCGCGCTGTTCGAGCTGCTCTGGCGCGGCGGATTGCGGACCGGCGAGAAGCGCTATTTTGCCGCCGTCGACATAACCCTCGACCATATTTGCGAGGGCGGCATCTACGACCATCTCGGCGGCGGTTTTTCGCGCTATTCGGTGGATGAGCGATGGCTGGTGCCGCATTTCGAAAAGATGCTCTACGACAATGCGCAGTTGCTCGAGCTGCTCGCCATCGCGCACCGGCGCAGCGGCAAGCCGCTTTATCGCCGGCGCGCCCAGGAAACAGTGGCGTGGCTCGAGCGCGAAATGACGACGGCGGAAGGGGCGTTCTCGGCTTCGCTCGATGCCGATTCCGAAGGCGAGGAGGGCAAATTTTATGTCTGGTCACTCGCCGAGGTGATGGGCGCACTCGGCAACGAGGACGGCGAGTTTTTTGCCCGGCACTATGACGTGACCTTGGGCGGCAATTTCGAGGGCCACAACATCCTCAACCGCCTCAAGCCGATAGAACACAGCGAACCCGATGAAGCGCGGCTCGCCGGCTTGCGGACAAAACTTCTCGCGGTCCGCGGCACACGGGTGCGTCCGGGCCTCGACGACAAAGTGCTGGCCGACTGGAACGGCTTGATGATCGCAGCGCTCGCCAATGCGAGCCTGATGTTCGACGAGCCGCCATGGCTCGACTTGGCGGCGCGCGCTTTCGAGTTTGTCGCCCGCGCCATGACGCGCGGCGATCGGCTCGGCCATTCATGGCGCCAAGGCCAGCTCAAATTTCCAGGGCTCGCGTCGGATTTCGCCGCGATGATCCGCGCCGCGCTCGCGCTCTACGAGGCGACAGGCCAAAAACCTTACCTCGACCAGGCGCTGGCCTGGCAGCATGCGCTCGATCGCGACTACGCCGATGCTGCGACTGGGACCTATTACCTCACCGCCGCCGACGCCGAAGGCCTCGTCATCCGCCCGGCGTCGACCGCCGACGAAGCGACGCCGAACCACAACGCCGTTGCCGCGCAAAATCTGATCCGCCTGGCAGTGCTCGCCGGCGAGAATCGCTTTCTTGAGCAAGCCGACCGGCTGATCGCGGCGATCGCGCCGCAGGCGGTCGAGAACCTCTACATGCACATGGCGCTGCTCAATGCGATTGATCTGCGGCTGCGCGCGGCGGAGATCGTGGTGACCGGGGAGGGCGCTGCGGCCCAAGCTCTGCTGGCGACCGCGCGCGCCTGGCCACCGCTCAACCGCATCGTGCTTCATGCCGGCTCGGCGCAGGCGCTGCCGGCTCGACACCCGGCGCGGGCGAAGGTCGCCGCCATGGGAGAGCCAGCCGCTTTCGTCTGCGTCGGCGAAACCTGCTCGCTGCCCGTCACCGATCCGGCCGGCCTCACTGCCGCCATCGATGCGGTGCGACATTCTTGACGCGGCGCTTCATTCGATAGCGATTTGTGCTCTATTGGCGCTGCCGGGGCGCAGCAAGGAAAACCCAACGATGCGATACGGACTCATCTTGGCCGCCGCCCTGGCCGCCATGTCCACGACCAGTGCCCGCGCCGACGACGAATGGTGCGGCTATGCCACAGGCGACAAGGCGCCCATCGAATGCGGTTATTCGAGCGTTGCCCAATGCGAGAATGCCGTCGGCAAGGGCGGCATATGCTTTGTCGATCCGGAATACGCGCTCAAGACCAAGCGCCCCGCGGCGCTGCAGCCGGTCAATTTTTCGCCCGCGCGGTGAGGGCTTTACGAATTCGCGCCGCGCCGCACTCAGCCGCATTGACGCGAACTACCAGCCATTGAACTTCCAATTGACGCCGCCGCGGAAGATTTCGTCGCTGAGCCTGACGTCTCGGGTGACGATCGTGCCGCCGGCTGGGGTCGGCACGGGTGAATCAATGAAACGACCCGAGCCGAGATCGACGTGCAAGTATTCTAATTTGAGCGTCAAGCTCCCTGCGGCTCCGGTCCAGGCCGCCCACTCGGCGCCGACACCGGCAACCCATCCGGTTCTAATCTGCGAGTTGCTGACGCAAATCATTGGCGCGCAGATTTGTACACCAACATTCGCAAAAGCGGCGCCACCTGTACCGTAGAAAAAGACTCGATCCCATGCGAGGCCGGCGCGGCCGCGCAGAGTGTCGAGCCAGGTCTCGTGCGTGGAGCTCGTTGCGGCCGTGTTGAATGGCGGGATATCGCTCGCAATCCCGTTGATGTTTGTCCAGGACAAATCGTTCTCGATCCCGAACGCCACATTGTTGACCTGGTAGTTGCACCCGACCGTGCCACCGAAAAGACCACCGCTGACGGTGAAGTCGCCGGTGATGGAACGGCCTTCGTTAGCCGGATTTGGCACAGGACCAGCCTGGCTATGCTGGCTTTCCCCCCACGCGCCGCCACCTTCGATGCCGAGATAACAGCCGGTCCAGCTATAAATCGGCGGCACCAATGCCGGCCGCGGCGCATAGACCTGCGGGGCAGGCGGCAGGTCCGCGGCAAACGCCGAGCTCAGTCCAGCGGCCATGACAAATGCCGCAATTCCGGTAAGGAGCTTTTTCATGGTGCCCCCAGCAACACGCTCTAGAAAAGTCTCCCCCACCCGGAATAGTAGAATAAACGCACCCCTCGCGCAATCTTCGAGGATCACAACGGTCAACGGGCCGTTACCGGCGCGGGCCTGACTTCAGCCGCGAAGCATCAAGGTTCGACGATGACTGCTGGTCGGCGCTGCGGCGAAGACCGCGCTTACGTATTCATCGAGTCGAAGAACTCGCCGTTGTTCTTGGTATTGCGCAGCTTGTCGAGCAGGAAGTCGATGGCGTCCATGGTGCCCATCGGATTGAGAATCCGACGTAAGACATACATTTTCTTGAGTTGATCGGGCGGCACCAGAAGCTCTTCCTTGCGGGTGCCGGAGCGGGTGATGTCCATGGCCGGGAAGGTGCGCTTGTCGGCGACTTTGCGGTCGAGGATCAATTCCGAATTGCCGGTGCCCTTGAACTCTTCGAAGATCACTTCGTCCATGCGGCTGCCGGTATCGATCAGCGCGGTGGCGATGATGGTCAGCGAGCCGCCTTCTTCGATATTGCGCGCGGCGCCGAAAAAGCGCTTCGGTCGCTGCAGCGCGTTGGCGTCGACGCCACCGGTGAGCACCTTGCCCGAGGACGGCACCACGGTGTTGTAGGCGCGGCCGAGCCGGGTGATCGAGTCCAGCAAAATCACCACGTCGCGGCCGTGCTCGACCAGGCGCTTGGCCTTCTCGATCACCATCTCGGCGACCTGGACGTGGCGCACCGCCGGCTCGTCGAAGGTCGAGGAAACCACCTCGCCCTTGACCGAGCGCTGCATGTCGGTGACTTCCTCCGGCCGCTCGTCGATCAAAAGCACAATCAGATAGCATTCCGGGTGATTGTGAGTGATCGAGTGGGCGATATTCTGCAGCAGCACCGTCTTGCCGGTGCGCGGCGGCGACACGATCAGCGCGCGCTGGCCCTTGCCGACCGGCGCGACGATGTCGATGACCCGGGCCGAGAGATCTTTCTTGGTCGGATCCTCGAATTCCATCTTCAGCCACTCGTCGGGATAGAGCGGCGTCAGGTTATCGAAATTGACCTTGTGGCGGGCTTTCTCCGGGTCCTCGAAATTGAGCGAGTTGACCTTGAGCAAGGCGAAGTAGCGTTCGCCTTCCTTGGGGCTGCGGATGTGGCCGTCGATGGTGTCGCCGGTGCGTAGCCCGAAGCGGCGGATTTGCGAGGGCGAGACGTAAATATCGTCGGGGCCCGGCAGATAGTTCGCTTCCGGCGAGCGCAGGAAGCCAAAGCCGTCCGGCAGCACTTCGACCACACCTTCGCCGACAATATCGGTTTCGCGCGCCGAGAGTTGTTTGAGGATGCCGAACATCAGCTCTTGCTTGCGCATGGTCGAGGCGTTCTCGACTTCGAGCTCTTCGGCAAAGGTGACGAGCTCAGCCGGAGATTTGGTCTTGAGCTCTTGGAGTTTCATTTCGCGCATTCAGAATGTCCTATGGAAATTAAGCCGGCGGCAGGGTTGGATGCAGCTTCGCCGGCGGGCAGGCAGGAAGATCGTAGGTCTTGGGTTGTGAGGAGCTTTGGGCCCCGGACCCCGATGCATCAATCGGCTCCAGTCCACTGGAGCCAGAACTCAGCTGCATCCGCCTACGTCGGGTGGGATTTCGCAAAGATAAGAAAAGACCGCGGTTCTAGCAAGAGGCGAGTGTGACTTTGCCCTAAGAACGCGTGAATTTCAGAACGGTTTCAACACCACCAAGAGCACGATGAGGATCATCAATAGGGTAGGTATTTCATTGATTATCCTATAGAATTTCTGCGAATGCCGGTTGCGGTCCTGGGCAAAATCTTTTCTCCACCGGGCCAACAAACCGTGCACCGCCGAGAGCGCCAGAACGAGGATGATCTTGACCCAAAGCCAGCCGGAGGCGAACCAGCCGTAGCGAGAATCAGGGCCGAGCCAGGCCAGCCAAAGGCCCAAGACCCAGGTCGCGATCATCGCCGGATTGATGATGGCGTGCAGCAGGCGCCGCTCCATCACCTTGAAGGTCTCGGACTGCACCGAGCCCGTCTCGGCGGAGCAGTGATAGACGAACAGCCGCGGCAGATAGAGCATCCCCGCCATCCAGGCGATGACGGCGATGATGTGGAAAGCCTTGATCCACTCATACATGGCCGCGAACCCGTGCGATCAACCGCTCCACATGGGCGATGGGCGTATTCGGCAAGATGCCGTGGCCGAGATTGAAAATGAACGGGCGATGTCCGAACGCCTCGAGGATGGCGTCGATCGCATGATCGAGCGCCGCGCCGCCGGCGAGTAACGCCAACGGGTCGAGATTGCCCTGAATGGTCCGCAGCGGCTGAATATAGTCGCGCGCAAAATTCAATTCCGTCATCCAGTCGAGTCCCACCACGTCAACCGGCACGGCATCCAGATAGCGTTGCAACTGCGTGCCGGCGCCACGCGGAAAACCGATAATCCGCGCCGCTGGAACATGTTCACGCACGCTGGCCACGATCCGCGCCACCGGCTCGATGCACCATTTATGGAATTCATCAGCCGGCAGCACGCCCGCCCAGGTATCGAAGATCTGCACGGCATCAACACCGGCTGCAAACTGCCGGATCAGGTAGCTCGCCGAGGCCTCGGTCAATAAATCGATAAGCTCCGCGAAGGCTTCCGCGTGCCGATAGGCAAACAGCCGCGCCGGCAATTGATCCGCCGTACCGTGGCCGGCGATCATATAGGTTGCCACCGTCCACGGCGCGCCACAAAAACCCAACAGTGCAACCGAAGACGACAATTCCGGTTTGACGCGTTCAATTGTCTCGTAGACCGGTGCAAGCTCGCCGTGATCGATCTCAGTCCGCAATCGTTGCAACGCTGCGGGCTCCGCGAGAGCGTCGAGCTGCGGTCCTTCGCCGGCCGCAAACGTCACATGCTGACCGAGCGCATGCGGCACCACCAAAATATCGGAAAACAATATGGCGGCGTCAAAACCAAAGCGGCGAATCGGCTGCAACGTCACTTCCGTGGCGAGCTTCGGATTGAAGCACAAGTCAAGAAAATTATTCGTCTTCTCGCGGATCGCTCGATATTCCGGAAGATAGCGTCCCGCCTGCCGCATCAGCCAAATCGGCGGCACGGCACTTCGTTCGCCTGCCAGCGTACGCAGCAGAGAGTTCATCACAGGACTATCCGGCACGCTCCAGCCCTTACCCAAACTAAGTTTAATAGAATCTGTTGTAGTGGTTTGACCGTTGATTAAACTCATACATTTCTATGCATGCGTCATCCACACTCTACCCACATATCCCGGTTTCTCTTAACAACGGTGACGGTGTCGTGTTTGCACGTTTATCGGCCTGGAACGGCCGTTTTCGACAAGCTGTGAGGCGGCCATCCACAATCCATCAGTTACGAGCTTCGTCGCCGCCATACGAGACCACAGCGGGATGAATGTGGATGGAATTGCGGGCCTCCCCCGTATTGTGCTTGCGCGCTACGCCAAGCCATGGCCTTCTCCCCAGTCGTCGACAGGTTATTCCATTTTCGCTAGGCCCAAGCCTGCTATGGCCCAAGCACCGGGTTACTTTCATCTGCACCTGATTTCGGACGCGACCGGCGAGACCTTGATCACCGTCGCCCGCGCCGCGGCGGCGCAATACGCCAAAGTCTTGCCGGTGGAGCACGTGCACCCCTTGGTGCGGACGCAGAAGCAGCTCGACCGGGCGCTCGCCGATCTCGAAGAATCGCCGGGTATCGTGCTCTATACGTTGCTTGAGGAAAACCTGGTTGAACGGCTGGAGACCAAGTGCCGCGACCTCGGCCTGCCCTGCCTGTCGATCCTCGGGCCGGTCCTGCACCTGTTCCAGGCCTATCTGGGCGCCGAGACCACCCATAAGGTCGGCGCGCAGCACACGCTCAATGCCGAATATTTCCGCAGAATTGACGCGCTCAACTACACCATGCTGCATGACGACGGCCAGCAGAGCGACGATCTGGAGGAGGCCGACGTCGTGCTGGTCGGGGTATCGCGGACGTCGAAAACGCCGACTTCGATCTACCTCGCCAATCGCGGCGTGAAGACCGCGAATGTGCCGCTGGTGCCGGGTGTTTCCCTGCCGCCCCACGTCGAGCGGCTGTCGCGGCCGCTGGTCGTCGGCTTGTTCGCCACCCCCGAGCGCATCGTGCAAATCCGGCAAAACCGGCTGCTCGGCCTCAAGGTGGAGCGCGACGATGACCAGTATATCGATCGTCAGGCGGTCACCGAGGAGATCGCTGCCTCGCGACGGCTGTGTGCCAAGCACAATTGGCCGCTGATCGACGTGACGCGGCGCTCGATCGAAGAAACCGCGGCCGCGGTTATGGCGCTGCTCGGCGAGCGCCGCCGGCACAAGGCGTCGTGACCGATGCCGCTGTGGCTCGCCGCGGCGCCGCTGGTGCTGGCTTCCCGGAGTGCGGTGCGCCGAACGCTGTTGGAAGCCGCCGGCGTTCCGGTCGAAATAAGCCCGGCCGACATCGACGAACGCGGCGTGGAAGCGGGGGCGCCGTTACAGGCGCCGGTGGCGATCGCAGCGCTGTTGGCCCGCGAAAAAGCCGCCGTCATCGCCGGGCGTAATCACGGGCGCCTCGTGCTCGGCGCCGATCAGACGCTGTCGCTCGACGGCCGGCGATTTAGCAAACCGGCCGACCGGACGGCGGCCCGGGCGCAACTGCGGGCGCTCGCCGGCCGCACCCATGAGCTTTATTCGGCGATCGCGTTTGTCCTGGATGGTGCCGTGCTGTTCGAACATGTCGGCGTCGCCCGGCTGACCATGCGTGCGGTTTCGGATCGGTTCCTCGACGACTATCTCGACGCTGTTGGCGAAGCCGCGACCGCGAGTGTCGGCGCCTATCAGCTCGAAGGTCTTGGCATTCAGCTGTTCGAGCGGCTCGATGGCGACTATTTTACCGTCCTCGGCCTGCCGTTGTTAACGGCGCTGGATTTTCTGCGCCGCCACGGATGCCTGGCACAATGAGCGACGTAAAACCCTTCGTGCTATGCCTGACCGGCTCGCTCGGCATGGGCAAATCGACGGCGGCGAAATTCTTCGCCGAGGCCGGCGTGCCGGTGCACGATTCGGATGCCGTGGTGCACGCGCTCTACGAAGGCGAAGCGGTGGCCGCCATCGAGGCGGCGTTTCCCGGCACCACGTCTGGCGGCAAGGTTGACCGCGGCAAGCTTGCGACCAAGGTCATCGATGACAAAGCGGCGCTGGCGCGGCTGGAAGCCATCGTGCATCCGCTGGTCGCCAAGGCCAGGGAAAAGTTCCTCGCCGACGCGCAGGCCAGCGGCGCACCCATCGTCGTGCTCGATATCCCGCTGCTGTTCGAGATCGGCGGCAGCGACCGTTGCGATGCCGCCGTCGTGGTCTCGGCGTCCGCCGAAATCCAACGCAACCGCGCGATGGCGCGGCCGGGCATGACCGAGGAGAAATTCGCAAGTTTGTTGGCCAAGCAGATGCCGGACGCGAAAAAGCGCGCCCGCGCCGATTTTATCGTGGACAGTTCGCAAAGCTTCGATCACGCCCGTGCCCAGGTGCACGACATTCTCAAGGCGGTCGCTAAAATGCCGCGAAAGCCGTGATTCGTTGCGGCGGTCCAGCCGGCCCGATCCCGCCGTGGGAGATGTGATGCGCGAAATCGTGTTCGATACCGAGACTACCGGCCTCGATCCGCTGCAGGGCGATCGGCTGGTCGAGATCGGCTGCATCGAGCTGGTCAATCGTTTTCCAACCGGCAAAGTTTTTCATTGCTACTTCAATCCGCAGCGCGACATGCCGGAGGGAGCTTTCAAGGTTCACGGGCTGTCGATCGATTTCCTCAAGGATAAGTCGCTGTTCGCCGACAAGGTTGACGAAATCATCGCCTTTTTCGGCGACGCCCAGCTTGTCGCGCATAATGCGATGTTCGACCTGGGCTTCCTCAACGCCGAATTGGAGCGCGCCGGCCGTTCCGCGGTGAACCGCGATCGCATGGTCGACACGCTGGTCATCGCGCGCCGCAAGCATCCGGGCGGCTCGAACCGGCTCGACGATTTATGCGTGCGCTATGCGATCGACAATTCACGCCGCGCCAAGCACGGCGCGCTGCTCGACGCCGAATTGCTGGCCGAGGTCTATGTCGAGTTGATCGGCGCGCGCCAAGCGTCGCTGGTACTGTCGCAGACGGCGGCGCCGACCGCGGCGGCCGGCGTGGCGATCGTGGTGCGCGAGCGCGCCGAGCCGCTTGCCATAGCAGTGACGGACGAAGAGCGCGCCGCACACCGGCGTTTCGTCGAAACTCTCGGCGCCGACGCGATCTGGCGCGATTATATCACGTTGGATTGAGCGGCGGTGCTGCCGGCGCCGCCGCCAGACGCTGGCGATAGAGATCGACGAAATCGATCGGGTTGAGCAGCAACGGCTGGAAGCCGCCGTTGCGCACCGACGTGGCGACGATTTCGCGCGCGAATGGAAACAACAGGCGCGGGCATTCGATCAAGACGAACGGCTGCAGGCTGTCCGACGGCACGTTCACGACGCGAAACATGCCGGCAAAGACCAGTTCAAAGCTGTACAGCACCAGGCCGTCGGATTCGGCCTTGCCCTCCAGGCGCAACGTCACCTCGAAGTCGGTCTCGCTCGCCGGCGCGGCTTCGACGTTGACCTGGATGTTGATCGTCGGCTGTTGCGTGCTCGGCGCCAGCGAGCGGGGCGCGTGCGGGTTCTCGAACGACAAATCCTTCACATATTGTGCGAGGACGGCGATTTGAGGCATCGCCATCTGTGGCTGGGGGCCGCCATTTGTCGTCGACATCCTGATCTCCGGCGCGCACGCGGGCGTTGCCGGCTTGGCTAACACAGGGTTGGGGAGCGAACAATGGCGGCCGGCGGGCTGCCGCCAGAGGCGATATTGCCGCGAATTTCGGCGCGCCTGCTCAAATGGCGGCCAACATTGCCTCAAGGGGTGGGGCGGTCGCGCTCAAGATACCGGCGCCTGCATTGTTGGCGTGGCGGCGGCAATCGTTTAGACTTTCGCACGGGCGCGCTGTCGTCATGCCGAGCGGCCCCTGGATGGCACCCCGCGCGTGCCTACATAACGAGTGGGAACCGGGTTCCCACGGCTAATCGTGGCTTTGGGCTGTCTTTCAAGGAACGCATCGTTCCGCCAATTGCGATGCCAAGAGAATGTCAAACGTGTTCGACATCTACACCATCATCTTTCTGGCGCTCGCAGTATTCATTTTCCTGCGGCTTCGCAGCGTGTTGGGCCAACGCACCGGGCGTGAACGGCCGCCCTACGACCCGTATTCGGCGCGCGACGTGGTGCGCAGCCCGACGACCGACAAGGTTGTGACGCTGCCGACAGCTCCGGCGGAAACGCCGCCGCGACCGGCCGAGCCGGCTCAAGCGGCCGGCGAGCGCTGGAAGGGCATCGCCGAAACCGGCTCTGCCGTCGCCGCCGGGCTCGATGCGATCGCGGCGGCGGATACCAGTTTCGACGCGCAGCATTTCATCACCGGCGCGCGCGCCGCCTACGAGATGATCGTCACCACCTTTGCCGAGGGCGATCGCCGCCAGCTGCGCAATCTGTTGTCGCGCGAGGTGTTCGATGGTTTCGACGCCGCGATCACCGAGCGGGAAAACCGCGGCGAGACCGCCGAGACGCGCTTTGTCTCGGTCGACGGCTCGACCATCACGGCGGCGGAGCTGCGCAAAAGCACGGCGCAGATCACCGTCCGCTTCATTTCGAAACTCGTCTCCTCGACGCGCGACCGCAACGGCACCGTGATCGACGGTAACGCCGAGAAGGTCACCGACGTAACGGACGTGTGGACGTTCGCGCGCGACGTCACCTCGCGCGATCCCAATTGGAAAGTAGTCGCGACGGAAGCCGGACAATAACGCCGATGGCGGCCTATTGCCGGGTTTTTTGTTTGTTCGTGCTGCTCATCGGTTTCGCCGGCCAATCGCCCGCGACGCGTGCTGCGGAAACCGAGCCGATCAAATTTCCCGACACGCAATACGAACCGGCCGGATGGACCGACATCGACGGCTGGGCGAACGACGATCACGCCGCGGCGTTTTCGACGTTTCTCGCCAGCTGCCGCGTGCTCACCACCACCAGGCAGCGCACGGGCCGCGACGCCGGCCCGGTCGGCGACGCGCTCAAGGATGTCTGTACGCGCGCGCTTGCGGCGATTCCGCTCGACGACAATGGCGCGAAAAAATTCTTCGAGGATAATTTCACGCCGCTACGCATCAACAAGCTCGGTGACATTACCGGCTTTCTCACCGGCTACTACGAGCCCATTATCGAAGGCTCCAGCGTGCCGACGGATCAGTTCACGGCGCCGCTTTATCGCCGGCCGCCCAATCTGGTCGTGGCCGGGCGGCGCAAGCTTGGCGACGCCTTCCCGTCGAAGGGAGTCAAAGTCGGCCGCCGTGTCGGCCGCCGCAAGATCGTGCCGTATTACGACCGCGGCGAGATCGAGAACGGCGCGCTCGACGGCTGGCACCTGGAAATCTGCTGGCTGCACGATCCGGTCGACGTGCTGTTCGCGCAGATCCAGGGCTCGGCGCGGATCAGGCTGGAGGACGGCACCATCCTGCGCGTCAACTACGATTCCCATAACGGCTGGCCCTACACGCCGGTCGGCCGCGTGCTGATCGACCGCAAAGTTGTCCCGAAGGACGAAATGTCCATGCAGCGCATCCGCGAGTGGATGGCCGCCAATCCGGATCAGGCCAAGGAGCTGCGGGCGCAGAACAAATCCTACGTTTTCTTCCGCATCACCGACCTCGCCACCGAGGACGAGGCGACCGGTGCCGAGGGCGCGCCGTTGGTTCCGGGCCGCTCGATCGCGGTCGATCACGCCTTGCACGTCTATGGCACGCCGTTCTTCATCGCCGCCGATTTGCCGCTCACCAGCGAAAAGGCGGCGACCAAATTCCGCCGCCTGATGGTGGGGCAGGATACCGGTTCGGCGATCGTCGGACCGGCGCGCGCCGATATCTATTTCGGCGCCGGCGACGAGGCGGCGCGCATGGCCGGCCGGATCAAGAATGCCGGCAATTTCGTCATGCTCTTGCCGCACGCGCTCGATCCGGTCGAAGCCGGCCGCGACACGCCGTTGCCGCCGGAGCGGCCGAGCTCGTTCAGTCTCAACGTCACCACCATGGAAGATCCCACGGCAGTGGATGTGCCGCTGCCGGAACCGAAACCAACCATCGAACCGGCGCCAAAATCCGCCGCCGCGGCCGCGGCTGCCGCCGCGCCGAAGCGAAAACCGCGGCCAAAGCCATGAGCCGTCGCCGGCAATTGAGCGATGAAGAAGAGGCCTTGTGGGCCGGCTTCACACGCTCGATCAAGCCGTTGAAGTCGACGAAGCGGACCGCGAAAACGAATCTGAAGTCTTCCGCAACACCGTCAGTCGCAAGCCCTCCAGCGTCATCGCAGCCGCGAAGCCATTCGGTCACGTCGCGTGAAATGTCACCTGCACCATCACCGCCGCTGGCGCCGCTAGGCCGGCGGCTCAAGCAGCGCGTCGCGCGCGGCCGCGAGCCGATCGACGCACGCCTCGACCTGCACGGCATGACGCAACGAGAGGCGCACGCCGAGCTGCTGCACTTCCTGCATCGCGCGCAAGCCAGCGGCGCCAAGACGGCGCTCGTCGTCACCGGCAAAGGCGGGCGCAACGCCGACAGCAGGCCCGGCGTGCTCAAGCGCCAAGTGCCAATGTGGCTCGCCTTGCCGGAATTCCGCCTGCTTGTCGTCGGCTTCGACGACGCTCATGTCGGCCATGGCGGCGAAGGCGCGCTTTATGTACGCCTTCGACGCGGCAGATAGGCCGCGCTGTTAACCTTAACCATTGGATTTTCATACGGCGGGCAAGAATCGGTCAATGTCGTCTGCGACAACGGCGTTCGCGATCGGAATGCCAGAGCATGATCCGGAAAAAGCCTGTCCTCGGACTTGATCCGAGGATGGGTATCGGTTTTCCGGAAAGATCATGCTCCACTAAGCAGTAATCGGAGTGCGACAGATCATGTCCGAGACCGCCGATATCCAAACCAAGCCAAAGCCGGTGCGCGATAATTCCAAAGATAAGCGTACCCTCGATCAGGTCGAGAAGTGGATGGAAATGATCCGCGAGATCAGCCGCGAGCCGGCAAAGAATTAGTCTATCTTCAATCCCGCCGTCTTGATCACGGCGTTCCACTTTTCGGCATCGGCATTGAGAAAATCCCGCAGCTCCTCGGGCGACGAGCCGCGCGCCGTATAGGCCGAACGCGCGAGCTGCTCGGCGGTCGCCGGATCGGCCAGAGCGGCGACGATATCGGCGCTCATTTTCCTGACGATGTCCGGCGGCGTATTTTTCGGCACGAACACGCCTTGCCAGGAATCGACCACATATCCTGCAACGCCGGCCTCGGCGATGGTCGGCAAGTCCGGTTCCGCCGGCGCTCTGTTGCTGCCGGTGGTGCCCAGCGCGCGCACCTGGCCCGAGCGCGAATAGGTCAACAACTCGCCGCTGCCGAAATAGCAGTCGATGCGGCCGGGAATGAGGTCGATGAACGCCGGCGCCGCGCCGCGATAGGGCGCGTGCGTCATCTGGATTCCGGCCTTCTGCAGAAAAAACTCTTCGGCGAGATGCGGCGCGCTGCCGGTGCCGGGCGAGCCCATGATGAGCTTGCCCGGCCGCGATTTCACATAGGCGACGAACTCCATCACGGTCTTGGCCGGCGAGGAGTTTGGCACGAACATGAAGAACGGAAATTTCGCCACCAGCGAGACCGTCGCCAGATCGGCGATCGGATCGTAGTCGAGCGCATGGTAAAGTGTTGCGTTCACCGCAACCGACGAGGTGCCGTAAAGTACCGTATAGCCGTCGGGATCGGCATGGGCGACGTAGGCATTGCCGATGTTGGTGCCGCCGCCGGATTTGTTCTCGATGACGACCTGCTGGCCCCAGCGTTTCGACAGCTGTTCGGACAGCACGCGGGCGACGGAATCGGTCGGCCCGCCCGCCGCCAGCGGCACGATCATGCGGACCGCGCGATTGGGCCACGCATCGGCTTGCGCCGAGCGGATCACGTTCGGCGCAAGTACCGCTGCGGTGGAAAATGCCATCAGCCGGCGACGTGTGAGCACGGCCTCACTCCCGGTCCATCCGCATCAAGATTAGCCGCGATTTCCCGCTCATGCCACGTCGTCGGGCTGCGTCACGCTGACCGGGGGACATTGTGCGAAAGGCGGGCGTCAGAGAATGAACCGGCTCAAATCCGCGTTCTTGGCGAGATCACCGACATGCTTGTGCACATAGGCGGCGTCGATTTTCATGGTCTCGCCGGAGCGGTCCGGCGCGGCGAACGAGACTTCGTCGAGGACGCGTTCCATCACCGTCTGCAGGCGGCGGGCGCCGATATTCTCCACGCTCGAATTTACCGCCACCGCCACGTCAGCGACGGCGTCGATGGCATCCTCGGAGAATTCGAGCGTCACGCCTTCGGTCGCCAGCAGCGCGATATATTGCTTGATCAGGGACGCTTCCGGCTCGGTGAGAATGCGCCGCATGTCGTCGCGGCTCAGCGGCTTGAGCTCGACGCGGATCGGCAAGCGGCCTTGCAGCTCCGGCAACAGGTCCGATGGTTTTGAGATATGGAAAGCGCCCGAGGCGATAAAAAGAATATGGTCGGTCTTCACCGAGCCGTGCTTGGTGGCTACCGTGGTGCCTTCGATCAGCGGCAATAGATCGCGCTGCACGCCCTCGCGCGACACGTCGGCGCCCATGCGGCCTTCGCGGGCGCAGATCTTGTCGATCTCGTCGAGGAACACGATGCCGTTGTTCTCGACCGTCTTGATCGCTTCCTGGGTGAGCTGATCGGTGTCGAGCAGCTTGTCGGATTCCTCATTGATCAGGATATCGTAGGATTCGTGCACGGTGACTCTGCGCGTCTTGGTGCGGCCGCCGCCGAGCTTGCCGAAAATGTCGCCGATCGAGACCGCGCCCATCTGCGCTCCGGGCATGCCGGGAATGTCGAACAGCGGCATGCCGCCGCCGGCGGCCTGCACTTCGATTTCGATCTCCTTGTCGTTGAGCTCGCCCGAGCGCAGCTTCTTGCGGAACGCTTCCTTGGTCGAGGCGCTGGCATTGGCGCCGACCAGCGCGTCGAGCACGCGGTCTTCGGCGGCCTGTTGGGCGCGGGCCTGGACGTCCTTGCGTTTGCGCTCGCGCGTCAGCGTGATGGCGACTTCGACGAGGTCGCGCACGATCTGCTCGACGTCGCGGCCGACATAGCCGACCTCGGTGAATTTGGTCGCCTCGACCTTGAGGAACGGCGCGCCGGCGAGCTTGGCGAGGCGGCGGGATATTTCGGTCTTGCCGACGCCGGTCGGCCCGATCATCAAAATATTCTTCGGCTGCACTTCCTCGCGCAGGCGCTCGTCGAGCTGCAGCCGGCGCCAGCGGTTGCGCAACGCGATCGCCACGGCGCGCTTGGCGTCGCCCTGGCCGACGATGAAGCGGTCGAGCTCGGAAACAATCTCGCGGGGGGAAAAGTCGGTCATGCGTTGCGTACCATCAAGAGGGCGCGGCCATCGGGCGTATTCACCAGGCGGGCTTTTTGGAATCCGGCTTTTTCATAGGCCCGCACCGCGCGAATGTTCTCGGGATCGGGGTCGGTGACCACGCGCGGCGTCCCCGTTTTCAGCAGGCCATCGACAAAGCTGCGGATCAGCGCCGCGCCGTGACCGCGGTCGACCATGTCCGGCTCGCCGATGAATTGATCGATGCCGCGCGTGCCGTCCGGATGCATACCAAGGCCGCCTTCCGGCCAAACGTTGGGATCGTAGCATTGCAGATAGGCGAACGGGCGGTCGTGCGCGGCAACAATGAACTGAACCATCGCGGGATGGTCGAGATCTTCGCTCACCAATGCGAACTGCTCATCCGGATCGTGCCACCATTGCGCGACATGGGGCGCCTCGAGCCACCGGCGTACCATCGGCAAATCTGCGGCTGACATCGGACGAAATTGATACGGCGACGCCATTGCTCAGGCGCCCTTCAAAGTCTCGATGGTGACATTGCGATTGGTGTAAACGCAAATTTCGGCGGCGATGTCGAGCGATTTGCGCACGATCGCCTCGGCATCGAGCGGCCCGTCGGCCAGCGCACGCGCCGCGGCCAGCGCATAATTGCCGCCGGAGCCGATGCCGACGATGCCGGCCTCCGGCTCGAGCACGTCGCCGGTGCCGGTGAGCACCAGCGACACGTCCTTGTCGGCGACGATCATCATGGCTTCGAGGCGCCGCAAATATCGATCGGTGCGCCAGTCCTTGGCGAGCTCGACCGCGGCGCGGGTCAGCTGGCCGGGATATTGCTCGAGCTTCGATTCCAGCCGCTCGAAGAGCGTGAAGGCGTCGGCGGTGGCGCCGGCGAAGCCGCCGATGACCTCGCCCTTGCCGAGCCGGCGCACTTTCTTGGCATTGGCCTTGACGATGGTCTGGCCGATCGTGACCTGGCCGTCGCCGCCGACCGCCACCACGCCACCCTTGCGGACGGTCAGGATGGTGGTGCCGTGCCAGAGGCCGGATTGGCCGGTTTCAGGGGACTGCATGCGATGGAAACCCTCGGTCCAGGCATGATTTAGGAATTGGCGGGGAGCAATGCAAATGCACGGGACATTGGCGCGGCGGACCAAGCCCTGATAAAAGGCGCGCAAATTACGAGGACTGTCATGCGCAAGGCGTCCGTGAAACGGACCACCAAGGAAACCGACGTCGAGGTCGCGGTCGATCTCGACGGCCCCGGCGCGTCGTCGATCGCGACCGGCATCGGCTTCCTCGATCACATGCTGGACCTGTTGGCGCGGCATTCGCGCATCGACCTCACGATCAAAGCCAAGGGCGATCTGCACATCGACCAGCATCACACCACCGAAGACGTCGGTATCGCGCTCGGCCAGGCGGTGAAGCAGGCGCTGGGTGATATGAAGGGCATCACGCGTTATGCCGACGTCCACTTGCCGATGGACGAGGCGCTGACCCGGGTCGCCATCGACATTTCCGGCCGGCCGTTCCTGGTGTTTCAGGTCGAATTCGTGCGCGCCAAGATCGGCGCGTTCGACACCGCGCTGGTGCAGGAGTGGTTTCAGGCCTTCGCCATGAACGCGGGCGTGACGCTTCACGTCGCCACCCTCTATGGCAGCAACGACCATCATATCGCCGAATCCTGCTTCAAGGGTCTGGCGCGGGCGCTGCGGGCCGCGGTAGCCATCGATCCGCGTGCCGCCAACGAGGTGCCCTCGACCAAAGGCACGCTCGGCAATTGATTGTGGCGTCTTTCGCCTTACGTGAAGGCGAGGCTGAAAAGAACGAGAACCGGCTATGTCCGTCTACACCGTGCACGAGCCGCCCACGCGGGCCGGCGCCGCCGCGTCCGACGTGGAGCGTTTCGCCTTCGTGCGCGACGGCTTCTCGTGGTGGGCTTTCCTGTTCGCGCCGCTGTGGATGCTGCGGCACCGGATGTGGCTGGTGCTGATCGGCTATCTCGTGGTCGTTGGCGCGATCGAAATCCCGGTGCGGATGTCCGGTGCGCCGGCTTTCGCAGCGAGCTTCATCGGCATTCTCCTTGGCCTCCTGGTCGGGCTCGAGGCCGGCACCTTGCGCCGTTTCACGCTGAACCGGCGCGGCTGGAAAAATCTCGGCGTCGTCAGCGGCGACGATCTCGAAGACGCCGAGCGGCGCTTCTTCGACGCCTGGCTGCGGCGGCCGAATTTGCCGTCCGGCGCACCACACGCGCCAACGCCCCCATCGCCGCCGCCTGCGGCGCCGAACCGGCGTGGGCCGCTCGGGAACGATGTGATCGGGCTTTTTCCCGAGCCGGGGGCGCCGCGATGAGCGTGGCGATCGTCGATTACGGCTCCGGCAATTTGCACTCGGCCGCGAAAGCGTTCGAACGCGCTGCGCACGAGGCCGGCCGCGGCCAGCCCATCGTGGTGACCAACGATCCCGCGGTGGTGGCGAAGGCGGACCGTGTCGTACTGCCGGGCGTCGGCGCCTTCGCCGATTGCCGGCGCGGCCTCGACGCGGTGGCCGGCATGGTCGACGCGCTGGACGAGGCGGTGCGCCAAAAAGGCCGGCCGTTCTTCGGCATCTGCGTTGGCATGCAATTGCTGGCCGAGCGCGGCCGCGAATACGAAGTCACCGAGGGCTTGGGCTGGATCGCCGGCGAGGTCGATCGCATCGTGCCGCGCGATCCGAACCTGAAAATTCCGCATATGGGCTGGAATACGCTCAATGTGGTGCGACCGCACCCGGTGCTCGTCGGCCTGAAATTCGGTGCCGAGGGCCGGCACGCCTATTTCGTGCACTCGTATCAGCTCAATCCGGAGCGCCGCGCCGATCTGGTGGCCGATGCCGACTACGGCGGCGCCGTCACCGCGATCGTGGCGCGCGACAACATTTTCGGCACCCAATTCCATCCCGAAAAGAGCCAAAAGCTTGGGCTGGCGCTGATTGCGAACTTTCTGCAATGGAATCCGTGATTATATCCGCGCCGTGATCCTGTTTCCCGCCATCGATCTCAAAGACGGCCTTGCCGTGCGCCTGCAACAAGGCGACATGGCGCGGGCGACTGTGTTCAACCGCGATCCGGCGGCGCAGGCGCAAGCGTTCGAGCGGCAGGGCTTTGAATATCTGCATTTGGTCGATCTCGACGGCGCCTTTGCCGGCAAGCCGATGAATGTTTCGGCGGTCGAGGGCATTCTCGGCGCCGTGAAAATTCCGCTGCAGCTCGGCGGCGGCATTCGCGACCGCGCCACCATCGATGGCTGGCTCGGTAAGGGCGTAGCCCGCGTCATCATCGGTACCGCGGCGGTGCGCGACCCGGCGCTGGTCAAGGAAGCCGCGCGCGCTTATCCCGGCCGCGTCGCCGTCGGTCTCGACGCGCGCGACGGCAAAGTCGCGGTCGAGGGTTGGGCCGCAACGTCGGAACTGTCGGCGCTCGACATCGCGCGGCGTTTCGAGGACGCCGGCGTCGCCGCGATCGTCTACACCGACGTGGCGCGCGACGGCATGCTCAAGGGTTTGAACCTCGACGCCACCATCGCGCTTGCTGACGCAGTGTCCGTCCCGGTCATCGCCTCGGGCGGTCTGGCCTCGATCGACGACATACGGGCGTTGCTGGAGCCGCGTGCGCAAAAACTCGCAGGCGCCATTGCCGGCCGTGCGCTCTACGACGGCCGGCTCGATGCGGCGGAGGCACTCGCCTTGCTGCGCGCCGCGCGGGCAACAGTCTGACATGTTCAAGGTCCGCGTCATCCCCTGCCTCGACGTCAAGGACGGCCGTGTCGTCAAGGGCGTCAATTTCGTCAATCTGCGCGATGCCGGCGATCCGGTCGCGGCCTCGATCGCCTATGACGAAGCCGGCGCCGACGAGCTCACCTTCCTCGACATCACGGCAAGCCACGAGAACCGCGGCATCATGCTCGACGTGGTGCGGCGCACGGCGGAAGCCTGCTTCATGCCGCTCACGGTCGGCGGCGGCGTGCGCACCATCGATGACATCCGCGCATTGCTGAGCTCGGGCGCCGACAAGGTGTCGATCAACACCGCGGCGGTGTCGCGCAGCGCTTTCGTCAAGGAAGCGGCGGAGAAATTCGGCGACCAGTGCATCGTGGTGGCGATCGACGCCAAGAAAGTGTCGCAGCCGGGCGAGGCGAGCCGCTGGGAGATTTTCACCCATGGCGGCCGCAATCCGACCGGCATCGACGCCGTCGATTATGCCCGCGAGGTGGTGGCGCTCGGCGCCGGCGAAATATTGCTCACTTCGATGGACCGCGACGGCACGCGGCGGGGCTTTGACATCGCGCTGACCCGCGCCATTGCCGACGCGGTCACCGTGCCGGTCATCGCCTCGGGCGGCGTCGGCAATCTCGATCACCTGGTCGAGGGTATCCGCGACGGCCATGCCAGCGCCGTGCTGGCGGCGTCGATCTTCCATTTCGGCGAATATTCCGTGCGCCAGGCCAAGGACCACATGGCCCGGGCCGGCCTGCCGGTGCGGCTCGATCCCTGACGTTGCCGGTCAGGACACGGGCTTGCCCAAATTCACCAGAGTCTTCGCCATGGTAACGAACTCGCTCGGCATCATGATGATCGTCATGGTGTTCTGTTCGGCGCCGACCTCGGTAATCATCTGCATGCGCCGCAATTCGAGCCCGGCGGGATTCTGCATGATGATCTCGGCCGCGTTACGGAGTTGTTCCGCCGCCTCGAATTCGGCCTGCGCCTTGATGATGCGTGCGCGTTTCTCGCGCAGCGCTTCCGCTTCCTGCGCCATGACGCGCTGCATGGATTGCGGAATTTCGACGTTCTTCATCTCCACGCGCTCGACTTTGACGCCCCACGGCTCGGTCACCGCATCGATCTTCTCCTGAATGACCTTGGCAACCGTCTCCTGCTCCTTGAGGACTTCGTCGAGCGAATGCCGTCCGATGCCGTTGCGCAGCGTGGTCAGCGCGACCTGAATCACCGCCGTGTCGATGTTCTTGACCTCGAGCACCGAGGCCATGGGATCGACGATCCGGTACCAGACGACCGCGTTGACCTTGATCGGAACGTTGTCCTTGGTGATCGTCTCCTGTTCTTCGACGGCCGCCGTGTTGATGCGCAGATCGACTCTGCGTTGCCATTCGATCAGGGGGATGATCCAGTAAAGTCCGGGCCCTTTGATTGTTCGGTAGCGTCCGAGCCGGAAAACGACACCGCGCACGTATTGGTCGGCGATTCGCAGCCCCGCCAGGCCGAAAACAATGAGCAAACCAACAATGACTTCTGGCCAATTCAGCATGGTCCACTCCCTGTGTGAGCGCACCAAAGATGCGGGGCGGCCGGCTAAAAGGCCCCTCGCCGCCGGTGCAAGAAGATAGGGACGCCGAGGTACGTTTGCCAGCCGGTTTCGCAGGCATCGTTCTTGCCGCAATGACTAGAGAATATTTTGACAAGAGGTGATAAAAAACGCTCCATGGCCCAAACATTCACCCTCAACGACCTCGAAAAACGCGTCCAGGCGCGTGCTCAGGCCAGCGCCGACGTATCCTATACGCGCAAGCTGCTGGACCGCGGTGTGGCCCATTGCGCCAAAAAGCTCGGCGAAGAGGCGGTCGAGGCGGCCATTGCCGCGGTCGGCGAGGACCGCGAGCGCGTGATCGGCGAGGCCGCGGACGTGCTCTACCATCTCCTGGTCGTTCTCCATGCCCGCGGTATTACGCTCGCGGAAGTCGAGGCCGAGCTCGGCGCGCGCACGCTGCAGTCCGGCCTCGACGAGAAGGCGGCGCGCAAGAGCGGCTAGGCACAATGGAGCAGCGCACCGAGCAGGACGTCTCACCCTACCGCGTGTTCTCCCGCGCCGAATGGGCGACGCTGCGCCGCGATACGCCGATGACGATGGAGCCGGCGGAAGTCGCGCGCCTGCGCTCGATGCACGACCGGCTCGACATGTCGGAGGTCGTCGACATCTACCTGCCGCTGTCGCGCCTGCTGTCGCTCTATGTCGCCGCGACGCAAAATCTGTTTCGCGCGCAGCAGGGATTTCTCGGCACCGAAGACGCCAAAGTGCCTTTCATCATCGGCGTCGGCGGTTCCGTCGCCGTCGGCAAATCGACTACGGCACGTGTGCTGCAGGCGCTTCTTGCGCGCTGGCCGAACGTGCCGAAGGTCGACCTCATCACCACCGATGGCTTTCTCTATCCGAACGCCGTGCTCGACCGCGAAGGTTTGATGGAGAAAAAAGGCTTTCCGGAAAGCTACGACCTGCCGGCGCTCTTACGCTTTCTTTCCGACATCAAGGCCGGGCTGCATCCGGTTCGCGCGCCGGTCTATTCGCATCTGATCTACGACGTGATCCCGAACCAGTGGATCGAGATCGAGCGGCCGGACATTCTCATCGTCGAAGGCCTCAACGTGCTGCAGGCCGGGCGCCTGCCCAAGGACGGCAAGGCGGTGCCGTTCGTCTCCGACTTTTTCGATTTCTCGATCTATCTCGACGCCGCGGAGGATGTGCTGCTGTCGTGGTATGTCAGCCGCTTTCTGACCTTGCGCGGCACCGCCTTCGCCGATCCGAAATCCTATTTCCACCGCTATGCGCGGCTCTCCGACAAAGAGGCGGCCGCCACCGCGACCTCGATCTGGAATCGCATCAATCTCGTCAATCTGCACGAGAACATTTTGCCGACGCGGCAGCGCGCGCACTTGATCCTGAAGAAGGGCGAAAGCCACCAGGTCGAGGAAGTGGCGCTGCGGCGGCTGTAGTTGTCAGGCAGCAAGCGCCGATGCGCTCGAAGCGGCAAGCACGGCCGCCAGCCGCTCGCGGTCGAGCGGCTTGACCAGAAAACCATCCATGCCGGCGGCAAGGCAGGCGTCGCGGTCCTCGGCGGAGACGTTGGCGGTGAGCGCGATGATCGGCGTGCGCATGCCGTTGTGCGCGGCCTCGATGGCGCGGATACGGCGGGTTGCTTCCAGCCCATCCATGCCCGGCATGTGCAGATCCATCAGCACGCAATCGTAAGCAGCGCCGCCGGCCCGCGCGGCAAGCCAGCTCTCGATCGCCGCGGCGCCGCTCTCCGCCATGGTCGGGCGGTGGCCGAGCCTGACCAGAAGCGCGCGCGCCAACAGCGCGTTGATCTCGTTGTCCTCGGCGACCAGGATCGAAAGCCCGTGACCGGAACGCGCTTCGCGCGGCGTGTCCGTGATCTCGTTTGCGGCGCCGGGATCGAAGGCATCGTCGGGCGCGAAGCGCGCGGCGAGCGAAGCGGCGCGCACCGGCTTGATCAAATAGCCGGTAAAACCCGCGTCCTTGAGGCCGGCAAGCTCAGTGCGCATGGCCGGCGTCACCAGCACGACGCGGCGCGGGATGACGGCAGCCATGCGGGCTAGCGCTTCGCTCGCCGTGGTACCGAGCGTGTGATCGACCAGCACAGCGCTCCAGGCCTGCTCCGGCAAAATGGCCGCCGCCACGCGCTCATCGGGAACGATAGTGGTCCGTGCGCCCCAGCGCTGCAGGCGCCGCGCCAGCAGCAACGCTTCGATCGCCGCCGGCGCGACGATCAGAATATCGTTGCCGGCGAGATCGGGGATCTTGACCGCGGCTTCGTCGCTGTCGTCGACGCGCGGCAGCGGCAGGCTGACGCGGAACGTCGAGCCTTCTCCGGGCGCGCTCTCGACCGCGATGGCGCCGGCCATGCGCTCGACGATGCGTTTCGAAATGGTGAGCCCCAGCCCGGTGCCGCCGAATTTGCGCGTCGAGCCACCGTCGGCCTGCTCGAATTCGAGGAAGATGCGCGCCTGGTCTTGTGCCGAAATGCCGATGCCGGTGTCGCGCACCGAGATCGCGATCGCGTCCGGCTGCGCGTCCGGCTCGACGATGATCGAGACGCCGCCCGCTTCCGTGAACTTGATGGCGTTGCCGGCGAGATTGAACAGCACTTGGCGCAGCCGCGCCGCGTCGCCGACCACGCGCGCCGGCAGCCGCTCGTCGACATAGCAGCAGATTTCCAGCCCCTTGGCCTGGGCGCGCGGGCCGAGCAGTTCGACGGCCTCTTCGACGAAGGCGGCGAGTGCAAAAGGCCGCGCCTCGAGATCGAGCCGGCCGGCTTCGATCTTGGCGAGATCGAGCATCTCCTCGATGAAGGACAATAGCGTGTCGCCCGACGTCTTCATCGCGTTGAGGTAAGTCGTCTGCTCCGGCGACAGCGGCGTGTCGCCGAGCAGGTCGGCCATGCCGAGGATGCCGTTGAGCGGCGTGCGGATCTCGTGCGAGACCATGGCCAGGAACCGCGATTTGGCGCGGCTCGCGGCTTCCGCCTGATCGCGCGCGTCGGCGAGCGCGCGCTCCGCCATGACGCGGTCGGTCATGTCGCGGCCGACGCTCTGCACCTCGCTGCCGCCGTCGACGCGCACCGCGACCTCGCGCCAGGCGATCCAGCGCGCGCCGCCTGGAGCTGCGATCTTCTGGTCGTGCACGCGGGTGCCGTCGGCGAGATTGGCAATGTCGCCTTGGATTTCCACCGGCAGCGCAAAGGTGGTCGCCAGCAAATCTTCGCGAGGCCGTCCGGCCAGTGCGCAGAACGCATCATTGGCATAGGTGATGGTGCCGACGCCGTCGCGGCGCACGATGACGTCGCCCTGCGCCTCGAAGAAGCTCTTGGCGCGCTCCTGCGCTTCGCTGATCTCCCAATTGCGGTCGGAGGCTTCCTCGAGATGCGCTTCGAGGCGGCGCAGTTCGGCCTTCATCTGGCGGATGCGGGAAATGAAGAGGCCCATGGCGCCGCAGGCGGCGCCGAACAAGGCGGCGACGCCGATGGCAAAGGCGTTCGGATCGTAGTGCGCGCCCTGCGACATCGTCCCCGACAGGAAGCCGAAAGCGATGCCGAACGACATCGTCGTCACCACAATGGCGCGGACGACGAGGGTGAACAGCCGGCGGGTGATGATGGCGGGTTTCAGCAGCGTGACGCGCGGGAGCATGGTCCCTATCCCCGCTCGGCCTGTTGGTCACGGCTCAAGGCGCCGCCGTGCTCAGGCCTGGTTTATCGATGTGACTTTATCGACGTGGCATGGGCAATCTGGCCTATGAATGTTGCGCATCCCTTGCCGGCGGCAAGGCGGGTTCAAGGCGATTGGAGGGAGGGTTGATGCTTTGTTAACATCGGCTTGGACCTATGAATTTCGACCCATCAGGTTGGTGCAATAGACTTAGTCCGTGTATGGATCGCGGCCGGAGATGACAGAATGGCTAAAGTGACGAGTTCCAAACCTGCCCGCACCAAGCCGGCCGGGCCGACCCGGCCATCGCGCGCCGAGGCCGAGACCGCGATCCGCACCCTGATCCGCTGGGCCGGCGACGATCCCGACCGCGAAGGGCT
This sequence comes from uncultured Alphaproteobacteria bacterium, assembly GCA_963756245.1. GTDB lineage: Bacteria > Pseudomonadota > Alphaproteobacteria > Rhizobiales > Xanthobacteraceae > BOG-931. The sequence continues at coordinate 273,434 of CAVWOI010000010.1, read as the reverse complement.
GCGTGCCACGCCGGCGCGGGTAGCACGCGCCTACGAAGAATGGTTCGCCGGCTACAAGGACGATCCGCGCGAATACCTCAAGCGCACCTTCGAGGAGACCGGCGGTTACGACGAGGTCGTCGTGCTGCGCGACATCCGCTTCGAGTCCCATTGCGAGCACCACCTCGCGCCGATCATCGGCCGCGTGCATATCGGCTATCTGCCGCGCAATCGGGTGGTCGGCATTTCCAAGCTGGTGCGGCTGGTCGAAGTCTACGCGCGGCGGCTGCAGATCCAGGAGAAGATGACGGCCGAGATCGCGGCCTGCCTGGATGCCGTCCTAAAGCCTCATGGCGTCGCCGTGGTTGCCGAAGGCACGCACCAATGCATGACGACGCGCGGCGTGCACAAGCCCGGCGTCACCATGGTGACCAGCCGCATGCTCGGCGTGTTCCGCGATCACGCCGAGACCCGGCAGGAATTTCTGTCCGCGATCGGCATGCGCGGCGGCATCAGCGTCGTCAACGGCGGCGGCTGAGACTCACGCCGCCGCAGGGTTCGCCATCTTGATGTGGGGCAGGCATTTGTCGTCAGCGTGGATGGCAAAAAAATTGATGCCGATGTCCAGCACCGTGTAACCGAGATTGTTCAGCCAGGCGGCGATGGCGTTCTTGTCGCTCTTGATGATCTCGATCAGCAGGATCGGGCGGAGCTTGCCGATGCACTGCGCGGCGCCCGCCAAGGCATCCATTTCCATTCCCTCGATATCGATTTTTATCAGATCGATTCGAGCGAGGTTGAGCGAGTCGAGACTGACCGTCGGCACCTCGACCATCTTGCTCTCGGAGTAATCGATGGCCTGGCCGATGAACTCGGTGCCGTCGCGCGGCTTGAGCTCAAGACTGCCAAAACTGGCGGCGGCGACATAATTCGGCACCGGTATTTTCATCGTACCGGCGCGTTCCGCTACGGCGGCGTGAATGGCGCGGGCGTTGAAGCAATTGTTGATCGCGACATTGCCGGCCAGCGCGTAGTAGATGCGCTCCTGGGCTTCGATCGCCAGCACGGTGCCCCAGGCGGTCATATGTTTCGCCCATTCGACGGTATGGACCCCGACATTGGCGCCGCAATCGATCGCCACCACGCCGTCGCCGTAGCATTGCCGGCGCAAATCCAGCGCGCGCAGCAACAAATTGACTTCGTCCGGATCGTAGTGGGCGTTCTCCAAAAGCTGGAGGCCGACGCCAAAACCTTCATTGCCGTTGACGATCATCTGATCGAACCGGTTCACGATGAAGGTGCCGTGATCGGTCGCGGCAGTGACGAAGGCGAGCTTGCGGGGCGGTTTGGGCATGGCGGCCGCACGCGACGCCGGACGCGCAAACAGGGGGTCGCGAATCAGGGGAGAGTTTGCGGTTCGAGATTCGCAGTCAATGGTAAGGCTCCGATCAGTAGCTTTCCGTTGAGCGGATGGCGGCCTTGATCGCATGGATGCCGGTTGTTCGTGTTTGCAATCTTGTCAAGGACGGCGCGAAGCGCCGCCGCCGCCGGCGGTCTTCGATCCTTGACAAGATTGCAAACACGAACAGAGTGCTGTCCATGCGATCAAGGCCGCTTTCTAAGGCCTCTCACATGTTGTCTGGTCGTAATCTCAGACTTGGCGTGGGCATTCACGCTAGCCGAAAGCTCATGCCGCGCGCCGGATCTCATCCGCCAGCGCCCGATACGACAACGCCTCGGCAAGATGCACACGCCCGACTTTGTCGGCGCCGTCGAGATCGGCCAGCGTGCGCGCTACGCGTAGCACGCGATGATAGCCGCGGGCCGAAAGCCGCATGGCGTCGGCGGCATCGCGCAACAGCGTCATGCCGCTGGCATCGGGCCGCGCCACGTCTTCCAGCACCGCGCTGGACACCGCCGCATTGCTGCGAACGTGAGGCAGGCCGATCGCGGCGTAGCGGGCGATCTGCCGCTCGCGGGCGAGCGCGACGCGCTCGGCCACTTCGCGGCTGCCTTCGGCGGGCGGCGGCAGGATGAGATCGGCAGCGGTCACCGCCGGCACTTCGATATGCAGGTCGATGCGGTCGATCAGCGGGCCGGAAATCCGCGTCTGATAATCGGCGATGCAGCGCGCGTTGGGCCTGCGGCTGCAGGTAAAGCCGGGCTCGCTGGCGCGGCCGCAGCGGCACGGATTCATCGCCGCGACCAGCATGAAGCGCGCCGGGTAGGTGACGCGGTGATTGGCCCGCGCAATGGACACTTCGCCGGTCTCCAATGGCTGGCGCAGCGAGTCGAGCGCCTGCGGCTGGAATTCCGGCAGCTCGTCCAAAAACAGCACGCCATGGTGCGCCAGCGAGACTTCGCCGGGCCGCGCATGCAAGCCGCCGCCGACCAGCGCCGGCATGCTGGCGGAATGATGCGGGGCCCGGAACGGGCGGCGGTTGGTCAACGCGCCGCCTTTGATCTCGCCGGCGATCGAAGCCACCATGGAGACTTCGAGCAATTCGGACGGCGCCAACGGCGGCAGAATGGTCGGCAGCCGCGCCGCCAGCATCGATTTTCCCGCGCCGGGCGGTCCGACCATCAGGAGATTGTGGCCGCCGGCGGCGGCGACTTCGAGCGCGCGTTTGGCGCTTTCCTGGCCCTTGATGTCGGCGAGGTCGAGCGCCGGCCCATCCACTTCGAGGATCTTCGGCTGTGGCCGCGACAGCACTTGGGTGCCTTTGAAATGGTTGGCGAGCTGGATCAGCGACGACGCCGCGATGATTTCGATCTCGGGGCTCGCCCAGGCGGCTTCCGGCCCGCACGCCGCCGGGCACATCAAGCCTTCGTCGCGCGCATTGGCGCCGATGGCGGCGGGCAGCACGCCGGCGACCGGCGCAATGGAGCCGTCGAGGCCGAGTTCGCCGAGCACGGTAAAGCCCGCTAGCGCATCGTGCGGGATGGCGCCGATGGCAGCCATCAGGCCGAGCGCGATCGGCAGGTCGTAGTGACTGCCTTCCTTGGGCAGGTCGGCCGGCGCCAGATTGATGGTGATGCGGCGCGACGGCAGCGCCAGGCCCGAGGCGGTCAAGGCCGAGCGCACCCGCTCGCGCGCTTCGGAAACCGCTTTGTCGGGCAGGCCGACGACGTTGAACGCCGGCAGCCCCGGCGCCACTTGCACCTGAACATCGACGGGGCGCACCTCGATGCCTTCGAACGCAACCGTTGAGACGCGCTGGACCATGGCAGCCCCTGTCCTGCCCGCAGTCTAACGGAACTCGGCGATCCGATCAAGAACGTTTAGAGAACAAAATGCAGCCGAGCCGGCAGGGGTCAGAGGCGCGCTGCGGCGGCAAGCTCGCGGTGGGCGGCGTCCAGCATCTCATCGGACAGCGGCGTGCCGTCGACGGCGCGCGCCATGGTCAAGGCGCCGACCAGAGTCGCCATGGCGGCGACAGCCTTGCGGCGCCGCGCCGCCTTCGATTTGCCGGGGATGGACTGCGCCAAAATGTCGATAAGTGGCGCCAAACCATCGGCAAAAGCCTTGCGCACGATCTTGCCGCTGCGCGCCGCATCGTTGCCCAACGCGGCAAAGGCGCAGCCCTTGCCGGGGTCGTCGCGATGTTTTGGCGACAGGTAATGCGCGAGCAGCGCCGCGTAGGGATCATCGGGCGCGGCCTCGACCAGCTTGGTCCAGTTCGCCGCGGCCCGCGCCATGGTGCGGCGGCTGGCCTGGGCGACGAGATCGTCCTTGGAGGCGAAATGGCCGTAAAAACCGCCGTGGGTCAGATCGGCCGCTTTCATGATGTCGGCAACGCCGATGCCGCCAAATCCTTTGGCGCGAAACAGGGCGCCGGCGGCGTCGATGATACGGTCGCGATGTTCGGCGGCTTTTTCCCGGCTCACCCGCATGAAGCACCTCAGCTATGCAGCGGCCTCGACCGCTTGACAAATTATATGACGATCGTCATCAATAGGCAAGCGTTAGATGATGGTTGTCATCTAACCGCGTGTCCAATAACACAACGTCCGAAATCGACGATTGGAACCGAGCCATGGTGTCCTCCGCCCTCGCCGCGGCGCTCGAGCGCCGCAACATCCATTACGGCTGGGTCATCGTCGCCGTCACTTTCCTGACCACGATCGTCACCGCCGCGGCGATGAGCACGCCCGGCGTGCTCATCGTGCCGCTGCAGCAAGAGTTCGGCTGGGATACCGAGCAGATTTCCTCGGCGCTGGCGCTGCGTCTCATGCTGTTCGGATTGTTCGGCCCGTTCGCCGCCGCCTTCATGAACCGGTTCGGCGTGCGCGCCGTAATGGTCTCGGCCGTGATCCTGATTTCGGCCGGCATGCTGGCGTCGCTGGCGATGACGCAGGTGTGGCAGCTCATTCTGCTGTGGGGCATCGTCGTCGGCATCGGCACCGGGCTCACCGCCATGGTGCTCGCCGTGACGGTAGCGACGCGCTGGTTCAATCACCGCCGCGGCCTGGTCATGGGCCTGTTCGCCGCCAGCAACGCCACCGGGCAACTGGTGTTCCTGCCCCTGATCGCGCAAATCACGACGGCTTACGGCTGGCGGATCGCGCTGGTCTGCGTCTGCTGCATGTTGGCGTTCGCCGGTGTCGTCGCCTTCAGCCTGATGCGCGACCGGCCGAGCGATCTCGGCCTGCCGCTCTACGGCGAGAGCGCCGTATCGCCGCCGCCCGCCGTGGGCGTCGGCCTCGTCTCGCTGCTCATGTCGCCGCTGCTCGTGCTGAAGGAAGCCGCCCGCACGCCGATCTTCTGGGTGCTGTTCGGCACGTTTTTCGTCTGCGGCTGCAGCACCAACGGCCTGATCCAGACCCATTTCGTCACGCTGTGCCACGATTACGGGCTGCCGGCCGTCAGCGCGGCGAGCGTGCTGGCGATGATGGGCATTTTCGATTTCATCGGCACCATCGGTTCCGGCTGGCTGTCCGACCGGTTCGATAATCGCTGGCTGCTGTTCTGGTATTACGGCCTGCGCGGGCTGTCGCTGCTCTACCTGCCGTTCACCGATTTCACGTTCTACGGCCTGTCGCTGTTCGCGGTGTTCTACGGCCTCGACTGGATTGCTACCGTGCCGCCGACGGTGAAACTCACCGCCGATCGCTTCGGGCGGGAAAAGGCCGGCATGGTGTTCGGCTGGATTTTTGCCGGCCACCAGCTCGGCGCGGCCAGTGCGGCGTTTGGCGCCGGCCTGACGCGGACGCTGTTCGACACCTATCTGCCGGCGTTCTTCGTCGCCGGCGCGCTGTGCATCGTCGCGGCGCTGGCGATTCTTACGGTGCGGAAATCGTCCGGCGCGATCATCGGCGCGCCCGCGGCGGTGCCGGCGCGCTAAGGAGCCTCCGGCATCGCGATGTCGTCCAGCAGGCCATCGACAATGCCGTGAAACTTCTCCCACGGCGCTTCGCGGTCGCTCTGGTTGCGCACGATAATCGAATTGCCGGCGTAGAATTTCTCGTAGAGCATGTGGCGGCCAGCGAATTCCGAGCCGATCAGGTCCCAGACCAGCTTGTAAAGCTTGTAGCGTGCGCCGGCCGGCATGCTGGCTGTGCCCCACCAGCGCTCGAAGCGATCTCTGAGCTGCGGATCGGCGACGAGGTCGATAGAGGCCGGCATCTGCAGCGGCGCTGCGCCCGCCAGCGTCCGCAGCGTGTCGATGATTTCGGTGTGGTGCTCTTGGCACCAGTTGAGCGTGGCATAGACCATGCGCCGGTTCGGCGTCACAAATCCCTCCGGCCAGTTCTCGCAGGCTTCGATCTGGCCGTTGACCAGGCCGGCGATGGTGGCTTCGAGGGCTGCGAGGCGGCCGAGCGTCTCGCGCACCGCCGGCACCTTGTCGACGCCGTTGGCCTGGCACATGCGGCTCGCCAGCCCAACGATCAGGCCCATCTTGGCCCAGAAGCGGATGTTGGACTGCTGGTTCTGATAAACATTGGCCGGCGTCTCGATATAGATGCGGCGCGACCAGGCGCCGTTGTTGTGCAGGAAAACCCGCTGCCACGGAATCTTGACGCGGTCGCATACCAGCACCGCGTCGTTCTCGTCGAATCGATAGCTGAGCGGATAGTCGGCCTCCTGCCGGGCATGGCGCTCATAGGGCTCGCGCGCCCAGAACGAGACGCCGGGCGCGTTGTTGGGGATCGCCGCGGTGATGCTCTCGCTCTGGCGCTTGTCGTCGATGGCGGTGAGATTGCCGATATAGACCTCGTCGCCGAAAATCGCGCCGGTCGCCAGCATCTTCATGCCCGAGACGACGACGCCGGAATCGTCCTCGCTCACCACCTGCAAGGTCGGATCGTCGCGCACCACGCCGGTATAGATTTCGCGGTCGCGGATGCCTGATGGCGGCGTCACCGCAAACGACAGATAGAGGTCGTCCTTGCGGGCGCGCTCATAGAAACTCATGAGGTTGTCGCCGAAGCCGGGCGTCAGCTGATTGAGCAGTTCGGGCCGCATCGCCAGCCCGGTGATGAGGCCGGCGACGTGATCGGGCGAGCGCCCGATCAGGCCGTAGGACGCATCGGCAATCGCCTTCATGGCGCGCATGCGCCGCGCCAAATCCTCGCGCGTGCGGCAGCGCAGCCATTGCAGCCCGATGCGCTCGCCGTTGTCTTCGAAGGTGAAGAGATCGCGTTTCGCCGGATCGGCCTTGAGGTCATAGAGCGCCGCGATCGTGCGCGCGCCATTGCGGAAGGCGGGATGGGCGGTGACATCGTCGACCCGCTCGGCGCCGATATAAACGACGCGGCCGTCGCGCATGCGTTTCAGTTTTTCGCTGCCGGTCACCAGCATGATGATTCCAAACTTTCAAGAACGAATCTTGTGGGACGTTAAGTTGTGTGCTGTGGTAACGATTCATAATTCAACTTACGAGGGTTGGAATGGCTGATTCGAATAAAAGTCAAACCCTTTTAGATTCGCGTGCGGTCGTTCTCCCGTGCGAGCCGGATCATTTCCGTGATTTCATCGCAGGATTGCTCGGCAGACCTCAAACAATAGAACGCATAATTAGGGGTCGCTTTGAAGTTGATCGCCATAATATTGAAAATCTCTATCATTTGATAGATCAGAGGATTTCATCGCAAAACGATGCAACGCTGATCCAATTTACTGCGAGAATATTGTTTGATGACGACTCCTCAGTGTTACTGAATTCATTTTTTGATTTTGGGGCCTATAATGAGGTTAAGCCACTGGTATCGCAGGGCGTGTTTCTATCGTGGACGTATTTGGTCAAATTTAAAAATAAGGCTTTCCCAGAGAAGCAGCAGATTGAGGTTGGCTTTTTTACTGGCGATGCCCAGCGTGTCCACCAAGGAGAGGACTTAATAGACCGCATGTTGCTGGGCTCATTCGGAGAAAGAATGCTTGTTCGCATCAACCATACAGACCGTTCATGGGGCGCGGATATTGAATCTCTGCTGGAAGGCTTTCTTCGGTCTTTAGTTCGAGTGGACTCGAACTCAAGGGAATTTGTAAGAAGGAAATCTATTTGGATAGGTATTATTTCTGGAATAATATTGTTTATCTCTATTGCGGTATACGGACGAACTTTGACTACGGAGCTAAGCTCACAATTGCTTGGAAGCTATAAATTTCAAGTTTCGAGTCCTGTAAATCTGGAACAAATCTCGAATGAAATGAGTATAGTCCTTGATGCGATATTGAAAAATCCAAGCTCTGCGGCTGCAAATTATGATATATATTTGTCGGTCGCTGCGCTTGTCGTTTCCGTTACATCCGCAATACTTATTGGACTATTTGCCTCGAAGGCGATACCAAGCTTTGTACTCTTGACCACCAAAGCACAAGAAAAGCGAGCCCAGGCATATAAAAAAGACAAGGAAAATTGGCTAAAGTTTCTAGGGTCGGTATTCGGAGCAATTGCAATATCTGTGCTGGGAAACTACGCATTCTATCTCGTTCTGAAAAATTACATCCAATGAATATCTCTATTCTTTAGAGACGCTCATGATGCAACACTATGTCACGCGTTACGTGAGTTGCTGAAATCTGCCGGCGCGCTACCTTCGCTTCGCCTCGATCGCATCCCAGATCAGCGCCGCGATGTCGGGGCCGCCGAGATTTTTCACCGCACGGATGCCGGTGGGCGAGGTGACGTTGATTTCCGTCAGGAAATCGCCGATCACGTCGATGCCGACGAAGATCAGGCCGCGCTCGCGCAGCGCCGGCCCGAGCCGCGCGCAGATTTCGCGCTCGCGGTCGGTGAGCTCGGTCGCCGCCGGCACGCCGCCGCGCACCATGTTGGAGCGCAGGTCGTCCGCCGCCGGCACCCGGTTGACCGCACCGGCGAATTCGCCGTCGACCAGGATGATGCGCTTGTCGCCTGCCCGCACCGCTGGAAGGAATTTTTGCACCACCCACGGCTCGCGGAACATGGTGGCGAACAACTCGTAGAGCGAACCGAAATTGAGGTCTTCGCGCTCAAGCCGGAACACCGCCTCGCCGCCTTTGCCGTAAAGCGGCTTCATGACGATGTCGCCCTGCTCGGCGCGAAACGCCTTGATCGCGTCGAGGTCGCGGGTCAACAAGGTCGGCGGCATCAGGTCGGGAAATTCTGTGACGAAGATTTTTTCCGGTGCGTTACGCACCTGTGCCGGATCGTTGACCACCAGGGTTTTGGGATGGATACGCTCGAGCATGTGGGTCGAGGAGATATAGGCGAGGTCGAACGGCGGGTCCTGGCGCAGCAGCACCACGTCGAAACTGGCGAGGTCGACGTGGCGCGGCTCGCCCAGCGTGACATGGTCGCCGGCGACGTCGCGCACCACCAGCGGTCGCACCGTGGCCGATACTTTGCCGTCGCGCAGGCTCAGGCGATCGGGCGTGTAATAGGACAGCGGATGGGCGCGCTTTTGCGCTTCCAGCAGCAGCGCAAAGGTCGAATCGCCCCGGATATTGATCCGCTCGATCGGATCCATTTGCACGGCGACGTTCAAGCGCATGGCCAAGCCGATGAGCAATGAGGTGGGCGGTTAAGGGAAGGTAAACCTGGACCTAGCATCTTATAGCCAAGAATACATAGCCAAGAATACCTGCGGAAATCGAACGGTTCGAGGCGAAGCATGAAACTGGCGAAACTTTCGATTGCTGCCAAGCTCTATGTCATCTTTGCGCTGCTGGCTACCATGACGGGGGCGCTGGCGGCCGTGGCGATTTTCAGTAGCAACCGGAACGTCGCCCTGACCAACGAGTTCGAATCGGCCTTTGTCGGCGCCGAGAATGTCGAGCGCATCAACAGCCTGGTCTACGCCGTGGTCATGGAGTCGCGCGGCATCTACATGTCGCCGGACATCGCCACCGCGAAGAAATTTGCCGAAGGCCTCACCCGCTTCAACGACCAGATCGGCGGCGTGATGGAGGGATGGCAGAAGTCGGTGCGGCCCGAAGATGCCGATGTGTTCGCGCAATTCGCGGCGCGGGTGAAGAAATTCCAGGAGTTCCGCCGCGAGCTGGTGCGTCGCGGTACCGAAATCAGTCCGGCCTCCGGCAGCGAATGGGGCAACAACGACGCCAACCGGACGGTCCGCACCGCGCTGACCAACGATCTCGACGTGCTCGGGCGGCTTTATGCGAAACGATCGCGAGAAATCTACGGCCGGATCGAAAGCGGCATGGAGACGTCCGCGCTGGAGATGATGCTGCTCGGCGCGGCGGCGCTGATGCTGGCGATGTTCGGCGCACTGGTGATCCACCGCTCGATCGCGCGCCCTCTTGCCGCCGTCACCCGCGCCACCGAGGCGGTCGCCGACGGCGACGCCGCGCTTGCCGTGCCGTTTCGCGGTCGTCCCGACGAGATCGGCGCGCTGGCCCGCTCGATCGCGGTGTTCCAGGACGCGATGCGCCGCAATGTCGAGTTGAACAAAACGGTGCTCGCCGAGGCCGACGCGAAGGTGCAGCGCCAGGAGCAGATTGCCGCCGAAACGGCGCGCTTCGGCGCCAGTATCGAGGCGAGCCTGTCGCGGCTCGACCGGTTATTCCAACAGATGCTGTCGGCGTCTTCGCTCCTGGCCGACGCGGCGGATCTCGCGTCGGACAAGACCGGCAGCGCCGCATCGGCAGCGGGCGAAGCGTCCGCCAATGTGCGCGACATCGCCGCCGCGGCCGAGGAACTCGCCGTCGCGGTGTCGGAGATCAATCGCCAGGTCGTGCAATCCAACGCCATCGCCACCAAGGCGGTGAGCGAGGCCGCGCGCACCAGCGATTCGGTCAAGGAGCTGAGCGAAGTCGGCCGCCGCATCGGCGACGTGATCAAGCTGATCACCGCCATCGCCGAGCAGACCAACCTGCTCGCGCTCAACGCCACCATCGAGGCGGCGCGCGCCGGCGAGGCCGGCCGCGGCTTTGCCGTGGTGGCCGGCGAGGTCAAGGCGCTGTCGTCACAGACCGCGAAGGCGACCGAGGAGATCGGCGCGCAGATCACGGCGATGCAGAGCGCAACCGGGCGTTCGATCCAGGCCATCGCCGGCATCGAAAGGACGATCCGCGAGATCGGTGAGATTTCCGGGGCGATTGCCAGCGCCGTCACCCAGCAAGGCGCCGCCACCCAGGAAATCGCCCGCAGCGTTGAAGTGGCGGCACGCCGCACCAACGACACGACGGACGAGGTCGTGCGCGTCGGCGAGGCGACGGAGAACACCCGCGCCAGCGCCACCTCGGTCAAGACCCTCGCCGACGATCTCGCCGCCGCGGCCGGCCAAATCCGCGCCCAGCTCGATCAGTTCTTCCGCAAGCTTCACGCCGCCTAGCGCCGTCCAGGCAATCAACGCGTCGCATCGAACGCATTGGCGATGTGCCGCGGCAGCTTGCCCGGCGCCACCAGAATGACGTCGAAGCGGATAAAACATTGCGCGTCGTCGGGATGGCTTGCGAGCCAGAACTCGGCGGCGGCGATGATGCGTTGCTTGGCGCGCTCGGTGACCGCTTCCGCCGCGGCGTCGAGATCGTCGCGCGCCTTGACCTCGACGAAGACCAGATCGCGGCGGCGTCGCGCTACGATGTCGATTTCGCCGACCGGGGTTTTGAAGCGCCGCACCGCGATGCGAAAGCCCTTGGCGACGAGCAGCATGGCGGCGCGGCTCTCCGCCGAAAGGCCAAGCCGGAAGGCCGCGACGCGCTCCGGCCGCGGCGCGGATTTTGGCGGACCGAGCGGCTCAGCGCGGCGCGCCATGATCGGCTTCTTTCGCAAGCTTGAGCGCGCGCTGATAGAGCTCGCGGCGCGGCAGGCCGGTGACTTCGGCCACTTCGCCGACGGCATCTTTGAGCGAGACGCGGGCCAGCGCATGGCGCAGCAAGGCGTCGGCGTCGCTCAAGCTCACTTCGACCGGCGCCGCTGGCGGCCCGATCACCAGCACGATCTCGCCGCGCAGTTCGCTCGCCGCGCAGTTTTGCGCCAGCGTCTCGAGATCGCCGCGCCGGATTTCCTCGTGCAGTTTTGTCAGCTCGCGGCAGATAGTTGCCTCTCGAGGCCCGAGGCCGGCGGCAAGATCGGCCAGCGTTGCGGCCAACCGTGGCCCGGTCTCGAACAGGACCAGCGTCGCCGGAATGCGGCTGAGCTCGGCGATGCGGGCGCGGCGCGCGGCAGCCTTCGGCGGCAGGAAGCCGGCAAACAAGAACTGATCGGTGGGCAAGCCGGCGACGGAAAGCGCTGCCAGCAGCGACGAGGCGCCGGGCAGCGTCGTGACCGTGTGGCCAGCTTCATGGGCCGCGCGCACCAGTTTGAATCCGGGATCGGAGATCAGCGGCGTGCCGGCGTCGGAAACCAGTGCGATCGCCGCGCCGTCGGCGAGCCGGCGCAGCAGCGCCGGCCGCGCCTGCGCCGCGTTGTGGTCGTGGTAGGGCGTCAGCGGCGTGGCGATGGCGTAGCGGTCGAGGAGCTTTCGCGTCACCCGCGTATCCTCGCAGGCGATCAGGTCGGCGCCCGCCAGCGCCGCGAGCGCGCGCAAGGTGACGTCGCCGAGATTGCCGATCGGGGTGGCGACGATGTGCAGCCCCGGAGCGAGCCGCGCCACGTCGGTCGGGTGGCCGTCAATGACATAGCGCCGGATTTGCTCCCGGCCGGGCGTTTTGCGCAGCATTTCGCTCATTGCGGCAAGTCTAGCGCCGCTGCCCGCAGGCGTCATGGTCAACCGGTCGGATTTCATTATCCTTTCCATTCGGTTAACTATTCGCCCCCAGAATGACAGATTAGCGTTGCCCTATTCGCTTAGGGGACGCTTCAGGCTGCCGAGGGAGAACCGCCGTGTCTGCGCAGATGCCGCGCCATGCGTCGGTCGTCCTGTCGTCGCGCCGCCGCGCCCTGCAAGGCCTGCTGACCACGGCGGGCGCACTTTTGGCGGGCTGTTCCGGCAATTCCAGCCTGCTCAATTCATTCACCTCGCCAGCGGCGCCGCCGCAGAGCGCCCAGGCGCCGGGCGCCACGATCGGCACCGGCGAGGTCAAGGCCGGCCTCATTCTGCCGCTGTCGGCAGGCGGCAATGCCGGCGTCGCCGGGCAATCGATGCGTAACGCCGCCGAAATGGCGATCGCCGAGTTCAATTCCCCCAATATCACGCTCCTGGTGAAGGACGACGGCGGCACCGCCGAGGCGGCGCGGCTCGGCGCCCAGCAGGCGCTCGACGAAGGCGCCGAGATCATCCTCGGGCCGCTGTTCGCGCAATCGGTCAGCGTCGTCGGGCAGGTGGCGCGGGCGCGCAACATCCCAGTGATCGCGTTCTCGACCGACGCCAATGTGGCGTCCGCGGGCGTCTATCTGCTGAGCTTCCTGCCGGAATCGGACGTCGATCGCATCGTGCAATATGCCGCCTCGACCGGGAAACGCTCCTACGCCGCCCTGATCCCGGATAACCCGTACGGCACCGTGGTCGAAGCCGCCTTCAAGCAGGCGGTGGCGCGGCGCAACGGCCAGATCATCGCGCTCGAGCACTATCCCCATGACAAGGCCGGCATCGCCGGGCCGGTGAGGAACGTGGCCCAGAACGCGGCCCGCATCGATGCGCTGTTCATCCCCGACGGCGGCGACACCGTGCCGGACATCGTCCAGGCGCTGTCCGGGGCTGGCGTCAATCTCAAGAAGATCCAGCTTCTGGGCACCGGGCTATGGGACGACCCGCGCATCAGCTCCAATCCGATGCTCGATGGCGGCTGGTATGCGGCACCGGACGGCGCCGGCTACCGCGGCTTCGCCGACCGCTACCGCACGCGCTACAAGCAGGAGCCGGGCCGCACCGCGACGCTGGCCTACGATGCGGTCGCGCTGATCGCGGCGCTGGTGAAGACGCAAGGCACGCAGCGCTTCAGCACGGCGGTGCTGACCAATCCATCGGGCTTTACCGGCATCGACGGCCTGTTCCGCTTCCGTGCCGACGGCACCTGCGAGCGCGGGCTCGCAGTTTTGCGGGTGACGGCCTCGGGTTCGCAGATCATTGCCCCGCCGCCGCGCAGTTTCGGCAATGGAACATAAGCTAGCTTATTAAATTTCGAAGGCTTATTTGCCTCGTTTGCAATCGACAGCTAGCAAACTCACCTGCTAACCCATCGGCTATCCTGCCCGTATTGCTATAATGCGGCCCGTGACCAGGGATGAGTTGCACGATTTCGTCCTGGTGGGAGCCAGCCTGCTTCTTCTTGGCGTGGTCGCCGCGCCCCCAGCGGGATAACGCGGGCGATGCCTGCTGACCGTTCTTCAGTCAATCGCGGCCGGTTAAAATACTAAGGCAGCTTATAAATGGCTCCTGGGTTTTCCACCTAGGCAGCCAAATCGGCAACAACCGCGTCCAGCACCGGGAACCCGGGCAGGGTAACGCGCAGGCGGCCGTCGGCCGTCGTCTCGACCAGGCCGTGCTCGTGCAGCATGGCGATGCGCGCCGGGTCGAGGGAGCGGCCGGCGAGCGCGCGGAAACGCGCAATATCGATGCCTTCGGCGAGGCGGAGTCCCATGAGCAGGAATTCGTCGGCCATGTCCGCCCGGGTGAGCGGGTCGTCGGTGATGAGGCCATGGCCTTTGGCCTCGACCCGCATCAGCCAGGTTTCCGGCCGCTTTTCGGTGGCGGTGGCGTAGCGGGTCCCGTCGATATCGAGCCGGCCAATGTTCAGTCGACCATGGGCGCCGGGCCCGATGCCGGCGTATTCCTGGCCGCGCCAATAGACGAGGTTATGCCGGCACTCGCCGCCGGGCCGGGCGTGATTGGAAATCTCGTAGGCCGGCAGGCCGTGGGCTGAGCAAATCTCCAGGGTCGTGTCGTAAAGCTCGCGGCCAAGATCGTCGTCGGGAATGACGAGCTTGCCGGCCGCATGGAGCGCGGCGAACGGCGTGTCCTGCTCGATGGTCAGTTGATAGAGCGAAAGGTGGTCGCCGGCTTCGGCTAGCGCCCGGGTGAGTTCGCCCGCCCAATCCTTCGGATCCTGGCGCGGCCGGGCATAGATCAGATCGAACGAGTAGCGGTCGAAAATGCTGCGCGCGATGGCGACGGCTTCGAGCGCTTCGCCCGCGGTGTGCATGCGGCCAAGCTCGGTAAGCACCTTATCATCGAGCGCCTGGACGCCGAGCGAGACGCGGTTGACGCCGGCGGTGCGGTAGCCGCGGAAGCGGGTGGCTTCGACGCTGGTCGGATTGGCTTCGAGGCTGACCTCGACGTCGGGCGCGACCTGCCAATGTTTTGCAATGGCGTCGAGGATCGACCCAACCGTAGCCGGCTGCATCAGCGAGGGCGTGCCGCCGCCGAAGAAGATCGTCGAAACGGTCCGGTCCGGCACCCGCGCCGCGGTCGCCGCGATTTCGGCGGCAAAAGCGCGCACAAAACGCGGCTCGTCGATCGGCTCGCGGCGCACATGGCTGTTAAAGTCGCAATAGGGGCATTTCGACAGGCAGAACGGCCAATGAATGTAGACGCCGAAGGCCGCCTGCTCGCTATTGGCCAAATCGTCAGCGGGTAAATCTTGCTCAGCCAAGGCACGCCTCGGCGAGCTTTATGAAGGCGCGCGCCCGATGCGACAGGCCTTTGCCGCGCGGCGGCAGGCCGTGTTTCTCGTCGCTCGACATTTCGCCAAAAGTGCGCGTATGGCCGTCGGGCAGGAACATCGGATCGTAGCCGAATCCTTTGTCGCCGCGCGGCGGCCAGACCAGGGCGCCGTCGACCTTGGCCTCGAAATCCTCGACATGGCCGTCGGGCCACGACACGCACAGCGCCGAGACGAAATGCGCCTTGCGCTTGTCCGGCGCCGTCGCGCCGCGTTCGTAAAGCTTGACCTCGATCGTCTCCATGGCGCGGCGGAAATTCTTCTCGGGCCCGGCCCAGCGCGCCGAATGAATGCCCGGCGCGCCGTCGAGCGCATCGACCACCAGGCCGGAATCGTCGGCGAAGGCGGGCAGGCCGGTCGCAAGCGCTGCGGCTTGCGCCTTGATGCGCGCGTTGTCGCGAAAGCTCATGCCGTCTTCGTCCGGTTCCGGCAGATCGAGTTCACCCGCCGATATGGCGTCGATGCCGTAAGGCGCAAGCAATTCACGCATCTCGGCGAGTTTGCCGGGGTTGTGGGTGGCGATAACCAGACGACAGACGACGGACGACGGAGGACAGATTTTCCGATGGATCGGTGAGCTCCCTATCTGTCGTCTGTCGTCCGTCGTCTGTCCTCCGTCTTTCGTCATCCGACAGCCATCTTCTGCAAGTCGACCAGCTTGGCGATGCCTTTGCGCGCCAGCGCCAACAGCGCGGCAAACTGCTCCTCGGAGAACGGCGTCTTCTCGGCGGTGGCCTGGATTTCCACGATATTGCCGGTGCCGGTGAGGACGAAATTGGCGTCGGTGTCGGCCTGCGAATCCTCGGCGTAATCGAGATCGAGCACCGCGGCGCCGCCGCACACGCCGCAGGAAATCGCCGCGATATGATCGCGCAGCACGTCCATCTGCACCATGTCGCGGGTTCTCATCCAGGCGAGGCAGTCGTAAAGCGCGATCCAGGCGCCGGTGATCGAGGCGGTGCGGGTGCCGCCGTCGGCCTGGATCACATCGCAATCGATGGTGATCTGGCGCTCGCCGAGCGCCTTGAGGTCGACCACGGATCGCAGGCTGCGCCCGATCAGCCGCTGGATTTCGACGGTGCGGCCGCTCTGCTTGCCGGCCGACGCCTCGCGCCGCGTGCGCTCCAGCGTCGCCCGCGGCAGCATGCCGTATTCGGCGGTGATCCAGCCGCGGCCCTGGCCCTTGAGCCACGGCGGCAGGCGATCTTCCAGGGTGGCGGTGACCAGCACATGGGTCTCGCCGAATTTCACGAAACACGAGCCCTCGGCGAATTTCACCACGCCGCGTTCCAGCGAAACCGGGCGCAATTCGTCGGGCTGTCGACGGCTCGGCCGCATCTGTGCTCTCCTCACGGCCGGGCGCCAGGCGCCGGCTGGGGCTGCTTTTAGAGCATGATGCGAGGAAGGGGAAACCCGGTTTTGGGGATCAATATGAATGATCGGGGAGGCGGCCTTGATCGCTTGGATGCTGGTTGTTCGCGTTGATGACTTTGTCAAGGACGGTCTACGATCCTTGACAAGGTCATCAACGCGAACAGAGTGCTGTCCAAGCGATCAAGGCCGCTTTCTGGGCCTTTTTGCATAAAGCCCCACCAACCGGGAGGCCGAGATGGCAGCGGAAGCAACCCAAGCACTGGCGCAATTTGCCGCCGCGTTACGCTATGACGACATCCCGCCGCGCGTCCGCGAGCACTGCAAGACGCTGTTGCTCGATGCGCTGGCCTGCGCGGTCGCCGGCCGGCTCGGCGAGGAGACCGGACAGGTCGCGGCACTGGCGTCGGGCTTGGCGCAGGGCACCGAATCGAGCGTGATCGGCGGCGACCATCTGTCGCTCGCCGGCGCGACGCTCCTCAACGCCTACCTCGTCACCGCGGTCACCATGTGCGACGTGCATCGCGAGACGATGACCCACATCACGCCCGAAGTCATGCCGCCGGCGCTCGCCATTGCCGAACGCGACGGGCTGAGCGGCCGCGCGCTGCTGACCGCGATCGCGGCGGGGTGCGAGGTGACGACGCGGGTCGGCATCGGCACCGATTATCCAAAATTCCGCGCGCGGGGCTGGCACGGCCCCGGCATTTTTGGGCCGTTCGGCGCTGCTGCTGCGGTCGGGTCGCTTTTGAAATTTGACGCCGACACCATGGCGCGCGCGTTCGGGCTCGCCGGCAGCCAGGCCGCCGGCACGTTTGCCGCGTGGGGCACGCCGACGGTGAAATTCCACCAGTGCCGCGGCGCGCTGTCGGGATTGATGGCGGCGCTGTTGGCGCAGCAAAAATTCGTCGCCACGCGCGAGTTCCTCACCGCCAAGGACGGCGGCCTCTACAACACCTATGTGGATGGCGGCAAACCGGATCTTGCCACGGCCGATCTCGGCAGCCGCTGGGAGCTCGAGCGCATCGCCATGCGGCTATGGCCGTCGGCAACCCTCATTCAAGGCATGAACACGGCGCTGTTCGATCTGCTCGGCAAGCACAAGATCGATCCGGCCCGCATCGCCAAGGTGCGCATCGGCTTGAGCGAGCAGGCATGCGGGATGCACGGCGGCTTCGACACCTACAAGGCCAAATTCGAAGCCTTGCTGTCGGCGCATTACACTGCAGCCGTCATTTTGCACGACCGCACGCTGACTTTGGCGCAGTTCGAGCCGGGCCGCTACGACGACCCAAAACTGCGGACGTTCGCGGCCAAACAAATCGAGGTCCGCGCCGAGCCCACGGTGAACGGCTCGCAGGCCACCGTCGATATCGCGATGGCCGATGGCGCAGCGCTCTCGGCGCGGTGCGAGCACCCGCTCGGCGCCTTCGAAAATCCGGTGTCGCGCGCTCAGATCGAGCAGAAATTCCGCACCTATGCGCAAGACTTTCTGCCCGACGCCCATATCGCCGACGTCATCGCGGCGGTCGAGCGGCTGGAAGATTTCGGCTCGGTGCGCCGGCTGATGGATGTGCTGCGGGTCGTGCCGCGGGCCATGGCGGCGGCGGAGTGACAAGGCGCGGTGGATAAACGGGTTAGTAAATCCTGGTCGCGCGCAGATCGGCAGTGCGAGGTGCGGCAATGCGCACCGGCTCGGATGCTGCGGTCCCGGCGACTTGGCCGCGATTGGGAAGCACGATGACCTGGGTGCCGACGGTCACGCGGCTATAGAGATCGATCACGTCGGCGTTGAGCAGGCGGATACAGCCGCTGGAGACTTTGGTGCCGATCGTCTCCGGTGCGTTGGTGCCGTGAATCCGGTAAACCGTGCTGCCGAGATACATGGCGCGGGCGCCGAGCGGATTGCCTTCGCCGCCGGCCACCCAGCGCGGCAGATAGGGTTGGCGTGCGATCATCTCCTGCGGCGGCGTCCAATCGGGCCACTCGGCCTTGCGCGTTACCGCCTGCGAGCCAGACCAAGCGAAGCCATCGCGTCCGACGCCGATGCCGTAGCGGATCGCCTTGCCGTCGCTCAGCACGTAGTAGAGGTAAGTGTGCGCCGTATCGATGACGATGGTGCCGGGAGCCACTGCGGTCGGATAGTCGACCACTTGGCGCTGCAGATCGGCCGCCAGTCCGGCATTGCTGCCGATCTCATCCGCCGGTGCCGGGTCCTGTATCACCGAAGTAAGCCCCGCAACCGAGTTGCTGCGGTATGCCGGGGCCAGCGGGGCTGCGACCGCCGAGGCGACCCAGAGCGCCGCGGTCGCCGCGGTCAGTAAGCTTGCCGACTTGAACGCGATTTTATGGATATTCATGACAGTCCCCCTAGTGCTGCGGGGATAAGGTCTTCATGGGGCAAAGAGTTCCACACGAATAGTAATTATTCAGATTATCCAAGTATTTATAGAGGCTATATATTCATAATTATAGCAAAAGTAGACTGATTTCATTGGACTATTTCGATTTAAATGGAATAGCCGATGTAGATATTTTGGAGTGAGGGCGTAATTATTTGAACTTATAACTAGAACGATCGTTATTTCCCTGAAGCCAAGGGGCTCGGGGATTTCAAATGTTCAGATCATTCAGCGCGCCGCTCACCACCACGGTAGCGTCGGTGAGTGCGGTTATGACGGCCACATTTCTCGGCGGCCTGGCGGCCTTTTTGATTTCCGGCGTGCCGGATGCGAGGGCCAAACCGGTGACGCAGGTCGCGGTTCAGCAAACTCACGGCAAAGGCGACCGATTGCCTACTCTGCAAAAGGGCGCAGCCTGCTCGTCGCGCGATTGGCCGAATTACGAACCGCGCTGCCAATTCGATATGAGACGGCCCTGGGCCGACATGCCGACAGTCAGGATTATCGCTCTCCGTTAAACAGCAACGGGGCCTGCACCACGCCTGCTTGCTCGCAAAGGGCAAGCGTACCAACGCCACATTCCTTTGATCGTCCTGCGGGCAATATCCGCGAGCCAAAATGGGCCTGAGGCCTTGATACGTCGTCGGAGCAGTTCGTTGATCCGAAGAACTTGAGATTCTGATTAACCACCAGCGCTGCCAATACGTGCAAATTTGAACCAACCACCTCACGGGTTGTTGTCTCATCGAAAGAGAACCCCCATGACAATCGACAATGACGTGTTTTGCGAGGATTTGCGCGCCTGGATGAATTGCCCCGCAATAGGGCTGCCGGAGTATTCGGACGATCCCGCAATTCGGCGCCGGCTCGGAAAAATGCTCGCTGAGGCTTTGACCTACATTCACGCCCACCGTGCTAAGAATTAGCGCTTGGAGACGGGCAACCCCGCTCATGCCGCCTTCGAGCAAGTCGAATGGTGAAGTGCATGGGGGGCAAATTCTTGCGGTGGGCGGCACAACTTAAGGCCACTCATCGGATGACTGAGGCGCTTCGACCGCGCGGTCAGAGATGTAATGAATTGGCCTAAGTGTGGACGCGATTGATCATCATAGCAATTGTAAGGATAACGACTGCTTCTGCAATATAAAGCCAAAATGTTCGCTGTGCGAATTTGAGAATGGTGTTTGTTTTTGTCACGATTTACTCCGTGCAGATTTTTTACCAGCGCGCGGCATGCTCGGTCGGGCGATAAGATTGGCCTGGGCGTGGATGCTGGATAAGGCCGATTAGAGTTTCGTCCTGGGAACGCTCGCCGTGCGCGCGCGATTGAATACGCCGGAACAGGCTGGGCTCAGTTGCAGTCTGCTTCTGACAAGACAGGCGACGATGCGGCTTTGATCGGGAATATCTTGCTGACAAAGTCGCATAACATCGGGCGTGCAGGCTGTTTGATCTTCTTGGGACTGAGCGAATGCAGGACCCGCAGCTATCGTCAGCGCCGCAATAATGAAAACGAGTTTTGTCATATCCCCACCCCATGTGCTAATAATTCAACGCACAACTTATGCGTTAGTTCCCTCCGCGCAGGAATATTTTCGGTCAAAAGGGGCTTTTCTTCCCACGCAGCGGGATCGTTAACGGAGGGAGCTGATGGCTACGGACGACGACCTCCGGCTTGAGGTCGAAAACGCGGATTTGCGTCGCCTTTTGGCGCAAGCCGGGTTGGATGCCGCCGATCAAATTGTCGCGCAACGATTGCAGCGACTAGTCTTGGAGGAACTACACCATCGGGTAAAGAACACACTTGCCATCGTGATGGCGATTACCACGCAGAGCCTTCGAACCGCCAAGAGTGTGGATGAGGGCAGGGAAGCGATCGAGCATCGGCTGGTTGCGCTAGGGCGCGTGCATGACTTGCTCCTACAATCGAATTGGGAGAGCGCCAAGCTTGCAGAAATCTTGAAAGCCGCCACTGATCCCTTCGATAGAGGCAATGGCAGCAGCCGATTTATTATTCAGAGTTCGAACATTGACGTCAGCCCAGGAGCCGTACTCCCTCTTGCAATGGTACTGAATGAACTGTGCACAAACGCCCTCAAATATGGCGCGCTGTCGAACGCAACGGGACGCGTCTCGATCACCTCGTTCATCGATGACTCGCAAAAGCTATTTCGTCTCAAATGGGCCGAAAGCGGCGGCCCAGCGGTTGTCGTGCCCACTCGTCGCGGCTTTGGCTCGCGTCTGATCGAGCATAGTTTCGTGCGTCAATTGCAAGGCGAGGCGCAACTGACATTTGCGCCTTCAGGGGTCGTTTGCGTGCTCGATATTCCACTGGCTGCGCTTAAGCTGCCGCAATCAAGCTGACAGACGGTCAATGCGCTCCATTGCGAGGAAATAGAGCGCCTCGCAATAGTCGAAATCCTCGGGCCGGGCCGGGCGAAAAGCCATGTTCATGGCGTGCCTGCTTGGCTTTCGGCGGTGCCAGTACACGCAAGTCTTGTTGCCAAAACGTCCATGTCTTGATGGGCAAAGATCAGCCGGCGGCGGAGCGGCTTGAAAGGCAGCCCGGAATGGCCAATTCTCGCCATAGAGGGAGTTCTCCGTGGCCACCCACGACGTTCCCATAAGCGCCAGCCAAGCCGGGCTCGCGCAGCTCAACGAGCGCTCGCGCGAGATCTTTCGCCAGGTGGTCGAGAGCTATCTGGCGACCGGCGAGCCGGTCGGCTCGCGCAATCTGTCGCGCATCATTCCGATGACGTTGTCGCCGGCTTCGGTGCGCAACGTGATGTCGGATCTGGAACAGGCCGGTCTCGTTTATGCGCCACATACGTCGGCGGGGCGGCTGCCGACCGAGAAGGGATTGCGCTTCTTCGTCGATGCGCTGATGCAGATCGGCGATCTCACCGACAATGACCGCAAGGCGATCGAGGCGCAGGTCGCCGCCTCCGGCCAGGCCAAATCGGTCGAGACGGTGCTGACCGAGGCTTCTGGCCTGTTGTCCGGCCTCACCCGCGCCGCCGGCGTCGTGCTGACGGCGAAGTCCAACGTGCGGCTCAAGCATGTCGAATTCGTGCGGCTTGAGCCCGAACGGGCGCTCGTCGTGCTGGTCGCCGAAGACGGCCAGGTCGAGAACCGTGTGCTCAACGTCCCGGTGGGCTTGCCGACCTCGGCGCTGACCGAGGCCTCGAATTTCCTCAACGCCCATATCCGCGGCATGACCATCGCCGAGGCGAGGGACGAGCTCGAACGGGCGCTGAGCGCGCGCCAAGCCGAGCTTGACGAACTCACCCAGAAGATCGTCGCCACTGGGCTGGCCAGCTGGTCGGGCGGCGAGAGCGGCGAGCGCAAGCTGATCGTGCGCGGCCAGGCCCATCTGCTCGAGGACCTCAGGGCGCTTGAAGATCTGGAGCGAGTGCGACTGCTATTCGATGATCTGGAGACCCGCCGAGAGGTCATCGATCTTCTCGGCCGCGCCGAGCAGGCCGAGGGGGTCCGTATCTTCATCGGCTCGGAGAACAAGCTGTTTTCGCTGTCCGGTTCCTCGACCATCGTCGCGCCCTATCATGACGCCACCGGCCGCATCGTCGGCGTGCTCGGCGTGATCGGTCCGACGCGGCTCAACTACGCCCGCGTTATCCCCATGGTGGATTACACTGCCAAGGTGGTGAGCAAGCTGCTCGGGGGGTGAGGGCGCTTGATTTTTACCCCCCGCGCCCTGATATGCGTGGCAAGCAAGGCTAAGGGATGAGATATGACTGGAGAGACCGCTCGCACTGAGGACGAGGCGGCTGCACAGCCCGAGACGGCTGCTGCGGCAGCGGGCGACCCCAAGCCGTCCACGTCGCTCGACCGCGAACTCGCCGAGATGAAAGACCGGCTGCTGCGCACGCTCGCCGAGATGGAGAATTTGCGCAAACGGACCGATCGCGAAGTCACTGATTCGCGGCTCTATGGCGTCGCCTCGTTTGCCCGCGATGTGCTCGGCGTCGCCGACAATATCCGTCGCGCGCTCGACGCGGTGCCGCCGGAGGCGCGGGCGCATGCCAACGCCGGCATGAAGGCGCTGGTCGACGGCGTCGAACTGACCGAGCGCGAATTGCTCAAGGCGCTGGAAAAGAACGGCGTGCGCCAGTTCACGCCGCACGGCGAAAAGTTCGACCCCAACGTTCACCAGGCCATGTACGAGGTGCCCGATCCGTCGGTGCCGGCCGGCAGCATCGTCCAGGTGATGCAGCCCGGCTACATGATCGGCGAGCGCGTGCTGCGCCCGGCGCTGGTCGCGGTGGCGAAGGGCGGTCCGAAGGCGGCGCCGAATTCGGGGTCCGGCAATGACAACAAGGCCGTTCAGGATTCCTGATCGGGGCGATTAGAGCATGATCCGGAAAAGTGGATACCGGTTTTCCGAAAAGATCATGCTCCAACGAAAAATCTAGACCATGATCCGATTCAATTTGATCGGATCGTGGTCTAGGACGCGGACTGCCAACGCTCAGCCATAGCCTGTCTTCTCGCTGCCGACGCCTGAACGCTTAAATCAATCCATACCCTGCCAGACGATACCAATGAACCTGGCGCCGAGTTCCTGGTTGAACCGCCAGACCACTTTGTATTTGCTCTCCTGGGTTACGCGGTGACCGGAGAGCAGCAGCACGAATTCATCGGGAACGTCGAACCCCTCGACATGGAGCCGCACGCCGCTGTCGGAAATGTCTATGACGACACACTCGCGCGGCAACGCGCCGTTGCCGAGTTGAATCCGCGCCGCACGGTAGAGCGGACGGCGCGGCTCCCGGCGCCTCTCGTGAGGCAGCAGCGCAAGCATGACCCGGCTCCGTGTTGCGGCGAAGCTTCCAGCAAGTGGTGATGGCACCCGTGCGTCAAAATATCTGCCCTATAACGATTGCACGCCGCCTAACGCGCGCACTCGGATTTTCCTCGTATTTGCTTGAATTTGACGCCGCGATCCGCTCGCCGCGCGTTTATCGCAGCAAGCCGCCATGAAGGCGCTGGTCGAGGGCGTCGAATTGAGGCGGCGCCTGACGCCATTTTGGTAGAGCGCGGGAAGCCCCACCCATAAGCCGCCTTATTTGGCGGCCTCTTTCATTCCAAGTTCCCTGCCGCGGCGCGGTTTTACTTCCCTCCCTGGAAATAGGCTACACTTGCGATTGTAAAGATATCGAGCGGGGCATGCGGCGGTGAATCGCTATCCGAAATACACCACCACGGTGATCGGCGCCTACAGCGTGCCGGATTGGTATGAGCCGCTCGACCGGTTGATGGCGGTGGGTCAGCTATCGATGTCGGCGATGACCGACGCACAATATCGCGCCAGCGAGGCCGCGATCCACGACCAGGAACGGGCGGGAATCGACGTTATCACCGGCGGCGAAATGCACCGGCGCACGCACAATCGCCATGCACCGCCCAACGCCATGCTCAATTATTTCTGGCAACAGATTCCGGCGTTTCAGGGCGCAACGCGCCCGAAGCCGATCACGCCGCACGACCCGAACGTATTTCATCCGGCGGCGACCTGCAGGGCGCGGATCCTGGATAATATCGATCTCGGCCTGGCGGAGGAATTCAAGACGGTGTCGTCGCTGACCGACAAGCCGGTCAAGATCACCATGACCGGGCCGCATATGCTGGCCAAAGTGGCCTATGACGAGCATTACGGCGACGTCGCCAAGATGATGAGCGATATCGGCAAGCTATTGCGGTACAATTTCAAGATACTGGCCGATGCCGGCTGCAAGCATATCCAGATCGATGAACCGCTTTTCACCATGGCGGAGGATGCGGAAGTCAGCGCGGCGGTCGACACAATCAACATGGCGATCAAGGGCCTCCCTGACGACATTCATACGTCAACGCACGTTTGTCAGGGCAACTACGCGGTCGGCAAGGAATACGACGCGCAGATCGGCCATCGCTACTTCGACTCGGGCCGCTACAAGGCCGATCTCGTCTGCAAGATCGAAACAACCTCTTATTTGATCGAGCACGACATGACGCATCACTACGAGGGACTTTTGGGGGACCGGCAGCTCGGCGTCGGAGCAGTCGACGTGCAGGACCCCGATGTGGAAAGTGGCGAGACCGTTGCGGCACGCATTGCAAAATACAAATGGCTCGCGCCGGAACAGACGATCATCACCAGCTCCTGCGGCTTCAACCATCTGCCCCGCAGCGTCGCCGCCGGCAAGTTGCGCGCGATGACGGACGCCAAGCGCATTCTCGGCGGCTAGGTCGTGACGGATACTCCTACGGTATTCAGTCCCAGCGAAAGTGCCGAGATTTTAGCACTCGCCGAACAGATCGGCCGCATTGGCGTGATCGACTGGCAGGTCGAGGCGGGCACCGTACGCCTGTCGCCGAGCGCGCGTGCGATGTACGGGCTTACGGAATTCGATGGCCGTTATGACAGCTGGATCGCGACCGTTCACCGTGAAGACCAGATCCGGCTGCGCGCTACGATCCAAAACGCCCTTGCGGCAAAACAGCGCGAATTCGAGCTCGATTTTCGCATCGTGCGGCCAAACGACAACGAGCTGCGGTGGATTCTGGCCCGGCGTCTCGTTTTTTACGATGAAGGGGGAAAGCCGGTTCGGGTCGTCGGCGTCAGCATCGACGTCACTGACCAGAAGCGCGCCACCGCGCAAATGCGCGCCTTTACCGAAACGCTGGAAGCGGCCGTCAAGGATCGAACGCGCCAATTGGAGGCCGAGAACGAAGCCCGGCGCAAAGCCGAAGAGCTATTGCGGCATTCGCAGAAGATGGAGGCGATCGGCCAACTCACCGGCGGCGTGGCGCATGACTTCAACAACATGTTGGCCGTGATCATCAGCGGGACCAGTCTGCTCGAGCGCCGGCTTGCCAAGGGCGAGGACGTCAAACGGCTCATCGACGGTATTTCAGACGCTGCCTATCGTGCCGCCGGATTGACCCATCGTTTGCTCGCTTTCTCGCGGCAATTACCGTTGGCGCCGTCGGCGCTCGATGCCAATCAGATGGTCAAATCCATCTCCGAGTTGTTGCGGCAGACCCTTGGCGAAGCGACGGTGCTGGAAACGGTGCTGGCTGGCGGCCTTTGGAAAACCCATGCAGACGCCAGCCAACTCGAAAACGCGATATTGAACCTCGCCATCAACGCGCGGGACGCCATGCCCGATGGCGGCAGAGTGACGATCGAGACCCTCAATTGCTGTCTCGATGACGACTACGTCAGCAATTACCCCGATCTGCTCGCCGGCCAATACGTCATGATCGCGGTGTCCGACGAGGGCACGGGCATGTCGCCGGAGATCATGGAAAGAGCCATTGATCCCTTCTTTACGACCAAGGCTGTCGGCAAAGGCACCGGTCTCGGGCTGAGTCAGGTGTATGGCTTCGTCAAGCAATCGAAAGGCCATCTGAAACTCTATTCGGAAATTGGCCACGGAACGGCCGTCAAGATTTATCTGCCGCGCTATTACGGATCGGAACAACCCGTCGATGGCGCCGCCGTGCTTCGAGAGCCTGAACGAAAGGGTACACAGTCCGGGGTAATCCTGGTCGTGGAAGACGAGGATCGCATAAGGGAGGTTACGACCGAGGCGTTGCGCGAGCTCGGCTATACCGTCTTCCACGCCGCGTCCGGCAAACAGGCGTTACAAATTCTGGAAAGGCGTCCGGAAATCGGGTTGTTGTTCACCGATATCGTCATGCCAGACATGAATGGCCGCCGTTTGGCGGAAGCAGCCCTCAAATTACGTCCAAATCTCAAAGTGCTTTACACAACGGGATACACGCGCAACGCGGTGGTTCATAACGGTGTGCTGGATCCGGGCGTCAATTTTATCGCAAAGCCATTCACCGTCGACCAGCTCGGCCAGAAGTTACGCGAAGTGCTGGCTTGAGTTATTGATCTATTTCGGTTCGTCATCCACAAACTCAAGCGACAACGGTGTCGGCTTTTTGTAGATCGGGAGCAGTGCGCCCCCTCGCCGCCGGCGACAGGTGGCCGCGCCGGCCGGCAACCGCGCCGCGCGCCTAGCGTAGCTGGATGCCGTCGCGCACGGCGCGCAGCCGCGTCAGCGCGGCGGGCCAGGCGTCGGCCTTGGCCATGCCGATCATCTGCATGAAGCCGCCGGTACCGAAGCGCAGCCACTGCGCCACCATGATGTCGTCGCCGGTCTTCATGTCCTTTGCTTGCGCCGTGGTCTGAAAGCCCGACTGGCCGCCGATGCGCAACGGCTCGGACATCGTGAGTTGGACATCCTTGATGCCGACGATCTGGCCGAACGTCATGCGCGCGAACTGGGCGCGGTCTTCATTCTCGTTGGGGCCGCCGTCGAAGGCGGCGATGAACATGCGCGCGTCGAATTTGTCGGTCGGCGCGCCGTCGGGCGTGTCGATCAACATCACGGCGCGGCCGGGCAGAACGTTTTCGACATGGAAGCCGCCGAGATCGCCGAGCGTGAACGGCAGCAGGCTGAGTTTCTCCGCGTCCGGTATGGTCGCGCGCACCGCGAGCGTTGCCAGCGCCGCGCGTATGACGGCGTCCGGATAGGCGGTCTCCTGTTCCGGGATCTGCACGTTGACCAGCGCCGTGAGATCGTTTGCCTGCACGACCATAAGCCACTTGCGATAACGGGTCTTGTCGGCGGCCTGCTTGCCGATCACCAAAGTGCCTTTGCCGAAGTCGAACTTCACCTCCTCGCGATTGTCCACGGTGATGCCGTTTTTCTTCAGCACGTCGGTCGCGAGACTCTTTTCGATTTCCGGAAAAGCCGCCGGCGGCTGTGCCGCGACCAGGATGGCGGAATCCTTGGCGACGTCTTCGAAGCCGACGAAGCTCTTGCTCGCCACCATGCCGGCGGGCGGCACCAGGCCGATCCGGGAAGCGATAGGGAAAGTCGGATCGGCGGCCTGCGCCGCGGGCGCCAAAACAAGCCAGGCGAGGGCTGCGGCGACGGCAGCCGCCGTCCTGACGGAATTGAGTTTACGACCGTTGGTCATGCCAAGCCTGTGCTGGAGCCGGCCGGGGCCGCGGTTGCGGCGTCAAACCTGTTCACCCGGCGCATGGTCAGATTGATCCGTCCGCCCTCCCGGAGCAAGGTCGATGTGCCGGGCTCGATGCGGTCGACGCCGTGAAACGCCAGCCGGGTATCGCCGCCGAGCACGACCGCGTCGCCGGAGCTGAGCCGGACCGAGCGGGTCGGGTCGCTGCGCTTTGCGCCGCCGACGCGGAACAGGCAGGAATCGCCGAGCGACAGCGAGACCACCGGGGCGGCAAAATCCTCTTCGTCGCGATCCTGATGCAGGCCCATTTTGGCGGTCGGGCCATAGAAATTGATCAAACACGCTTCCGGCGGCGCCGCATAACCGGCCAGATCGTTCCACGCGGCGATCAGCATATTGGGCATCGGCGGCCAAGGCCGGCCGGTCACCGGGTGGGTCGGCTGATAACGGTAGCCGGCCTCATCGGAGACCCAGCCGAGCGGCCCACAATTCGACATGCGCACCGTAAACGGCCGGCCCGATCGCGGCATGCGCGGCGTAAACAGCGGTGCCACGGCAAAAATCCGGTGCAACTCGGCCAGCAGCGCCTCTTGCCGGGCACGATCGAGATAGCCCGGGAAAAACCGCAGTCCGCTCGCCGCCGCCATGGCGCCCTGCCGTGCCGGGAACCCCGACTCGACGGTCATTTTCATCGGATTTTTACCGCTCGCCATCACAGTTCCGCGCATGTCTCTGTTCTCTCCGTACGTCGGGATTGTGACGCGCGCCACCCGGTCCGGCCGGTCGCCGGTCGAGGAGCTCTATTTCAAATGGATGATTGCCGCGGCGGTGTTCTTCGTCGTGCTGCAGATCGCTTTTCTGTCGATGGCCGGCCTGCCGCCGGTCGACAAGCCGTGGGCCGACGACACCAATTTCGCCATCGGCCGCGATTTCCTCAACACCTGGATGGGCGGCCGCTCGATGTTCTCCGGCGGTCCGGCAGCGTGGTTCGATGCGCGCACCTATGCGGCGGCGCTGCGTGACATGCTGGGCCCCACCTACCCGGAAACCTACTGGTCGTATCCGCCGCACATCGTTTTGTTCGTCTGGCCGCTCGGGCTGATGCCGTATCTGTTCGCCTACATCGCCTGGTGCGTGGTCGGCATCGCGCTTTATCTCTACGCCTGTTCCAGCGCGCTGCCGCGCGAGCGGCTGTTGTTCGTTGCGGTCGCGCCCGGCGTCGCGGTGTGCGTCTTCTTCGGCCAGAACGGCTTCTACACCGCGGCGCTCTTGATCGGCGGCCTGCTCGCGCTCGAGCGCCGGCCGATACTCGCCGGCGTGCTGTTCGGCATTCTCACCATCAAGCCGCAGCTCGGGCTGTTGCTGCCGATCATCCTGCTGTTGGAGCGGCGCTGGCTGACGATCGCGTCGGCCGCGGCGACGGTGGCCGTGCTGTTTGTCGCGACCGCGATGCTGTTCGGTTGGGATGTATGGCTCGACTATTGGCATAAGATCGTGCCGCAGCAGATGTGGCTCACCGAGAACGCCGGCGGCTTGATGTTCTCGCTGGTGTCGTCGTTGTTTTTTGCCGCGCGCCTGATCCATCTGCCATTGGGCGTTGCCTGGGCGATCCAATACGCCGGCTCGGCATTCGCGGTCGCCGCGGTGGTGTGGACTTATTGGAAGCGTCGCGATCCGGCGCTGTCGCTTTCGCTGTTCGTCACCGCGACCTTCCTGTTCACGCCCTACATCCTCAACTACGACATGGTGATGTTCGGCTTCGTGGTGGCGCTGTTGCGCGACCGTGCCGACAACACCATGCGCGACCATTGGCTGTTGCTCGCGGTCTGGTCGCTGCCGGTGACGATGATGTTCGCCGGCGCGATCTGGATCCCGCTGGCGCCGGTCGTGCTGATCGTGTTTGCGTGTTGGCTGCTGCGGCGTCTGGCGCAAGGCGAAACAAGCGAAGTTCGGGCGCTGCCGGAACAGACCGTGCTTGTTTCCAGCTGACATACTGGTGTCCAGATAACTTCGGCGTGCGCTCATAAAATAAACGCGCAATTTGCGACGCCAATATTTTGCTTCCTCTTATGGTCCATAACCAACATGGAATGGGAGGCCGGTGATGGGCCGCTCCGTCGTCACCTTTAATTGATAAGACGAACGCTGCTGGTGGCTTTCGCGGCCCAGGGTTCGTCGGCAAAGTGCCGAAGTAACAAGTTCAGTTCACCGGGACTTGATCGGGCTGATTGTTCGAGCAACTCGACCGGTTTTGCGACACGTCCGCATAAGGATGATCGTCATGGCTCGAACCCACCAACCGGGCGAAGCCGTTTTCAGATCGGTGCTGCCCGAAGACATCGACTGGAAGCCGTTCCCGGCGTTCCCACCTTCAGTCCGCCTCGCCGTCGTCGTCGGCCAGCCGTCGCAGCCCGGCCCCTACACGATCAGGGTCAAAGTGCCCATCGGCGTGAAGCTGATGCCGCACAAACATCCGGAGGATCGGGTCTACACGGTGATGTCCGGCGTTTTCTACATCGGCCTGGGTGAACGCTTCGACGGCGATAAGCTACAGGCTTACCCGCCCGGCAGCGTCGTCGTTCTGCCCGGCGACACCTGGCACTTCCACTGGGCAAAGTCCGGCGAGTACGTCACCCAGGTCACGGCCATTGGCCCGCTGGGCCTCGAATACCTGGATCCCGGCGACGATCCGCGTGAGCAAGATCGCCAGTAGGTTCCGTCAATTCCGTCCGGGTGCCGGCCGATAGTTGGAGACGCGCCACGAGCCGCTTCGCGAGCAAGATTGTCGTCATCACTGGCGGCACCAGCGGATCGCGACCGGTCGGTCACGCAGAATCAGGAGGCGGCCGGTGAAGGATCCGGTTTGTCGACGGACGCTTTCTCTACAACCAGGAAACCGTGCTCCCGTAATCTTTTATTGGTTTGCTGACCACCGCTGAATATGGGGTGGCGTCGGTCGCTGGTGGCCATTTCAACGGCCGTGGTCAAGACCAGCTTCGGCGGCAGCGAAGCGCCGGTTCTGGGATCGATCACGACGTAGAGCTTCGAGCGCGAGCGGAACGGCCACTGCGAAGGGTCGGCTCCCACATAAGTCATGGCGTCGAGGATGTGTTCTCTGGTGATCGGGCTTGACCTCGGCATTTCTTTCCACCTCGAAAAACGATCGGCTCCGTGCATTCACCGCTTCGAAGACGCACGCGGGCTCATGGCGTCCGGGCTTCGAAGCATCCGGTCTTGGCATTGAAGCGAATGATCCGCATGATCAACGTATCGTCCGGATAGCAAGAGCGGACGATCCTGGGATTGGCCTCGGCGTCTTCGGCCGTCAGGACGACGACGCGCACCTGGCCGCCGCAACGCGCAATCGCCCATTTGAGATTGGTAATCCATTGCAGGCTTACCTTTTGCGACTTGCCGCGCAGCGGCGGTCCAAATCGCGATTGATACGTGACGCGACTGTCTTGACGAACAATCTCGTCTTCCCACATCGCCACAACGACAGTTCCTCCGTCATCGCTGATCGCCGATCCACCAAAGTGCCGACGCGAGCGAGCTGCACCGAAATGCTCGAAAGAAGTCGAGAGTGTCCAATCCGTCTTCATGATCGCGACTACGCGAGCGATGCTTCACCGCCGATGTGTGCCGAAGGTTCCGTCGCGGATAACGCCACCCGGTCCGTGAAACTCCGGCAGTCCTGTCATCTGTCCGCGGCCATCGCCGCCTCGAGTTGCAAAACCCTACTGCGGCGACCCGGCGGGCAAGCATGCCGTTGCTTTATATTGCATGCAATTTGGAATAAATGCATGCTCATAATGTTTCATTGTATGCACAAAATCTGTGCAGGAACGACTTTGGCCGTGCTATCGGTTCGATATGAAAATCAGCGCGCTTGACGGTACGACCCGCGCAGAGCGTCTCGCCGACGAGATAGCCGCTTCGGTGTTGTCCGGCGAATTTCGGCCGGGGCTTCGGCTTGACGAAAAAACGTTGGCGAAGCGCTACGCTGTGTCTCGCACCCCGGTCCGCGAAGCGCTCCGCCAACTCGCTTCCACCGGATTGATCGACGTCAAGCCGCGGCGCGGCGCAACCGTGGTCCGGGCAACCTCGGCGCAACTGGAAACGCTTTTTGGCGCCATGGCGGAGATCGAGGCGACCTGCGCGCGCCTGTCAGCCCTGAGCATGACGCCGCTGGAGCGACGCCGCCTGGCAAGTTTTCACGACTCCATGGTCAAGTTCGTCCGGCAAAATGACGGGGAAGGATTCGCCGACGCCAACCTTACGCTGCATACGCAAATCTATCAGGGCGCTCATAACAGCGTCATTGCCGATTTTGCCGCCGGACTGCGACGGCGACTTGCCCCCTTTCGCCGCGCGCAATTTCGCACGCAAGGGCGCCTTCCGCGCTCGCACGACGAACACAAAAAAGTCGTCGACGCCATTCTGGCGGGCGATGCCGCGACGGCCCACACCGCGATGTTCCATCATATGAGTCTGGTCGAGGAATTTTTCGAACGCCTGGCGGAGACGATCTGACTGGACTGCGCCGGTGTCGATCATGCCGATCATGTTCGCGTGTTGGTGCCGGCTTTGGCTTCGGGGGCAGTGAGCGCAACGGATGCCTCCGTTGTCAGCAGGAGGAAGGTAAAACTCTCCTCGAGGTAAAGCCGGACGGTCTTGTCGTCATGGCTCAGGTAGCCGATCGACACGTCCTCACCGATATAGAAGCCGAAATCGCCACCGCGGGTCGTGAGCACGAATGCGCCGGAAATCGCCGGCGCCCAGAGGATGTGTCCGTCCACCAGCCGCTTGACGTGCTCCAGGACCGGATAGCCGTTGTCGCTGGTCTCGCTCAGCCCCGTATAGGCATCGGCACTCAGCAACACCGAATAGGGACCATTGACGCCGACGAGCCGCAATTGAGTGAGCGCTTGTGCGATGGCGTCCGGATAGGCGCGGATGTCGGCCGGAAGCGGCATCACCGGATTGCTGGTGCCCTCGCGGATGCCGCCGATGCCGGCGGCGGCATAGCCTTCGAAGATCGCCCGGTCCTCGGCAAAGGCCAAAAGCTTTGCCGCGTCTTTGGCGGGCTGCCAATCCGAATCGTCGGCGCCACGCTCCACGTCATCGATCTGTTGGCGATCGAGCTCGAACGGAACACGGAGCTCGACCAGCGCCTTGACCTCGCGCTGCCGTGCCAGGATGCCGTCTCCCGGCGCCGCGACATTGCGCAAATGGCCGGTGCCGATGGCCGGCGTGGCGACGCCGCTTGGGCCCTGCACGTCGACGACGCGCCTGCCGGCGAGGTAGCGTTTGATGGTGCGCGTCGTTTCCTCCTCGATCTCGGACCAGGCAGCGTCGGATATCGGGGCAAGCTCGCGGTGAAGGTTGTTCATGAGCCGTGATCTCCTTTAAGCGAACCGATGCCGAGCGAACCGTCGCGTTTCGGTGCCGGCTGTGGCGCCGCTGGGGCGGGGGCGGGGGCGGGCGTGTCGGAGAGTTTTTGCCCGGCCGGCGGAGCGTCGCCGCCGACGCTGTCCAGAAACGTCGCGGACGGCACGAAGAACAAGTTGCCGGTCTTCGCAATGCTGAAATCGAGCAAACGGTCGTAATTGCCGGGCGGCCGGCCGATGAACATGTTTTCCAGCATCTGCTCGATGGTTCGCGGCGAGCGCGCGTAGCCGATGAAATAGGTGCCGAATTCCTTCTCGCCGACGCGGCCGAACGGCATGTTGTCGCGGATGATCTTGATCTCCTTGCCATCCTCGACGATGGTCGTCAGTGCATTGTGGGCGGACGTCGGCTTCACCGCATCGTCGAGCTCGATGTCCGAAAGTTTTGTGCGCCCGATAATGCGCTCCTGGGCTTCGGTGGAGAGCGCGTTCCAACCGGCCATATCGTGCAAATATTTTTGCACGATCACATAGCTGCCGCCGGCGAAGAGAGCATCTTCGGCGCCCAGATAAGCGGTATCGATCGCCGTTTGCGCCGTCGGGTTCTCCGTGCCGTCGACAAAGCCGATGATATCGCGGTCGTCGAAATAGCGAAAACCATGCACTTCATCGACCACGGAGACGGCGTCGCCGAGCCGGGCCATGATTTGCGTTGCCAATTCGAAACAGAGATCCATGCGCTTGGCACGAATGTGAAAGAGGAGATCGCCGGGTGTCGCGACGGCATGGCGCGAGCCGGCTTTGAATTCGCGAAAAGGATGCAATTCCGCCGGCCGCGGCTGACCAAACAGCCTGTCCCACGCGTCCGATCCGATCCCCATCACGCAGGAGAGTTCTCCTTCGATGTCGCGGAAGCCGACGGCACGTAACAGTCCCGGCAGGTCGCCGCAAAACGACCGGACTGCATCGCGACCAGCGCCGCCAGAATTGACCGTTACGACGAGAAAGATCGCGGCACGCGTCAAAGTCACAACCACCGTCTGTGACACGGGAGGCAGGCCGGATTGTGCGCCGGGCGTGGCCAAGGAATCTCACTCCACCGACAGTGCCCCCTTGCGAGAGCACCCATCAGGGGCCGTATCATTGCGGGATTGCGCCAAAAAGACAATCGACCCGCAATTCAACTGCGCGTATGCGGGCACCGCGACCAGGAACGCCGTCGTCCAATCGACTTTGCCCTTCGAACGGCCATGGATGATGTTATGGGCGAAAGTGTAATGAAGCGAAGGAGCGTCATATGGCAACGATCGACCGCGATGAAAAACGTGATCGCACGCCCGGTTCACCCGACCAGGCGGGAGCGTCGGGCGCCTACAGCAACAGCGCGATCGCAATGATGCCGCCCGGACAAGCGCTCCCCGCGTCGGAGCAAGAGCGCGTGCTGGGCATCAAGATCGCAAGGGCGATGTTGTCCGGCCCGCGCGACATCACCAAAGATGCAACAATCGCCGAAATGGGCGCCGACGGCAATCCCATCATCCTCCGCCAAGGTACCAACGATTGGGTCTGCTTTCCCGGAAATGAAAATCAGATCGGCAATGTCCCGATGTGCGCCGATCCCATGGGCCTGCAGTGGATGATGGACATCATGGCCAGGAAACCCAAGCCCACCAATACGGCTCCGGGTCTCATCTACATGCTGTGCGGCGCTACGCAGCACAGCAATACCGATCCGTTCGATAGAACAAGTCCAGGCATCCCGATCGGTCCGCACTGGATGATCATTTGGCCTTACGATGCCAAACGTTGCGGCCTGCCCAACACCGTGAGAGACGCGGGCGCGTGGGTGATGTTCGACGGCACGCCCTACGCCTATCTGCACATCTGCGGTACGCCGTGGAGCGGAAATGAGTACGGACCCGGCCAGATCCCGATCTGGACGATGCGATACGGCAAGCCTTTGGAGACCTGAGCAGCGCACGCGAGGCCGATTACCGCGGCTGGTAATTCTAGTGCTTTATGCTGCGACCGAATCCTTGGCCACCTTCTCCGGAACGAGCCGCACGCTGTCGAGCGCGCTCTGCGCGCCGGACTCTCCGGCCTCGTGATACTGAGCGTCCTCGTTGACGTTCCACACGTCGTAGAGCCGCTCGCCGGCGAGGATGTTGCGGGCGGTGAGCATCGCCGTCATCATCGCGTGGTCCTGGTTGTTGTATTTGTGCATGCCGTTGCGGCCGACCATGTGCAGCGTCGGATAGCTGCCCTCGAGGTCGAGCCGGATGGCGGCGATGTTGTCGCGATACTCTTCGTCGTAGACCGGATAGGCCTTGGGCTGGCGCACCACGCGAGCGTCGACCACGTC
Organism: uncultured Alphaproteobacteria bacterium; assembly: GCA_963756245.1. Taxonomy (GTDB): domain Bacteria; phylum Pseudomonadota; class Alphaproteobacteria; order Rhizobiales; family Xanthobacteraceae; genus BOG-931. Next base: position 237,878 of record CAVWOI010000010.1, on the reverse strand, counting down.
TGCGGCGGCGATGAGGCCGATCTGCGCCACTTCTTTTTTGGCGAGCGCGATGAGATCGCTGTCGGACGCGTCCCACAGATTGTCGCCCTCGAAGCAGAAATATTCGAGCCCAAGGCAGCTCATGCCTTCGGGCACCATCTCGGGCGACCAGGAGCGGTAGTTCTGCACCCGGCCGACTTTTACGCTCGGGTCGTGGATATAGATCCAGTTGTCGTCGAACAGCTCCGCCTTGCGCACCATCAGCGCCACGGTAAGGAAGTCGCGGTAGCGCAGCGCGCGGGCATGCAACAGCGAGATCGGCACCGGCTTGATGCGCGGCACGAGGTCCCGCACCGGCGCCGAGCTGACGACGTGGCGCGCGGTAAAACTCTCGCGCTCGCCCTTCGCGGTTTCGACCTCGATGCGCCAGAGATTGGCGGCGGCGTCGAATTCCAGCGAGACCAATTCGCGCCCCATCAACAGGCGGCCGCCTTGCGCCCTGATCTTGCGCGCTGCCGCGTCCCACATCATGCCCGGGCCCTTGCGCGGGTATTGGAAGCTTTCGATCAGGCTCTTGACGGTGTCGCCGTTGGCCTTGGGCTTGCGGCCGATATGCAGCGAGCGCTTGAGCCCGTTGATGACGGCGGTCATGAGGTCGAGGCCCTTGATGCGCTGCGCCGCCCAGTCGGCGGAAATCTCGTCGCACGACATGCCCCACACCTTCTCGGTGTAGGTCTTGAAGAAAATCTGGAACAGCCGCTCGCCGAACTGGTTGCGCACCCATTCGTGGAAGGTGCGCGCCGGCGCCACGGGAAACATCTTGGCATAGGCGTAGGACGCCATGCAGGCGGTCGAGGTGAAGACGCCGAGCTTGAGCAGGGCTTCGAAGGCTTTGAGCGGGTAGGAGAAGAACTTGCCGTTGTAATAGATGCGCGACAGCCGCGGCCGGGCGATGAAATCGTCGGGCAAAATCTCCTGCCACAGCGCCACGATCTCCTTCGACTTGGAGAAGAAGCGGTGGCCGCCGATGTCGAACAGGAAATCCTTGTATTGGACGGTGCGGCTGATGCCGCCGACATAGAGCGGGTCGCGCTCGATGATGATGACGGAGCGCGCCTCCTTGGTCAGGCAATAGGCGGCAGTGAGGCCGGCGGGCCCGGCACCGATCACGAACACTTCGGCATCGACGCTCATCAGGACTGCTTTCAGACGGGGGTTGATTGGCGGGGCGGCGGGGTGCGCGGCCGGAAGGCGAACAGCGCCTGGCCGCTATAGGAGACCAGCGCCCCACAGGCGGCACCGACGATCACGGCGAGCTGCGGCAGTGCGGCCAGCACGGTGACGATCAGGGCGGCGAAGACGGCGTAGCTGACCGCCTGGGCCGAGGCGGCGACGGCGGCGTAACGCATGGCTTCATCGGCGGTGCGGCGGCCGCTGTGGTCGAAGGTCAGGGCACGGTTGAGCCGCCAAGTCACCAGCGTCGCGATGGCAAGCGAGACGAGCCGCGCCAGCAGCGGGTGGGGGGTCTGGGCAATGATGAGGGTGAAGACCGCGAGATCGGTGATCAGGCCGAGCCCGCCGACGCCGAGAAAGCGCAGCGGCCGCGGCAAGACCGCAAAAAACCGGCGGACCGGGTCATGGTCGGAGCTCGCATGGCCGGGTATTTCGCCCATTGCCGCGTCGAACTCGACATTGCTGCGACCCATGACGCCTTCCACTGGCGGACGGCCGCTCCGGCGCCGTTTCCGGCTCGCCATTGGCCATTGTCCCGATACCCCGCGTCATCCGTGGCAGGCTTTTGTTAATGTCGGGCTAGCGCCAGCATGCGAATTCGCGGTGCGGCGCGACACCGTTAAGAGACCCTCAATCGGCCGCGGCACCGGCCGCCGCCGCCGGCTCGATGTTTTGGCCGATCGCGCGATAACCCAATTGCTTGCGCTGTCTTGCGGCCCGATACCGCCCTCCTATATGAGCCAAGGGAAATCGGCTCGCGGCAGCAGTCTTCAGGTTAAATCTTGGACTGCGCCCGGGGCGATTTAGAGTTGAATAAGGGGGTCGGACCAAGGGCGCCAATCGGGCCTGCCCGACCTGCCGCAAGAGAGAGGATTTAGGACCATGGGCAAGGTCATCGGTATCGATCTCGGGACCACGAATTCCTGCGTCGCCGTCATGGAAGGCAAGACGCCGAAGGTCATCGAGAACGCGGAAGGGATGCGCACCACGCCATCCATCGTCGCTTTCACCGACGAGGGCGAACGGCTCGTCGGCCAGCCGGCCAAACGGCAAGCAGTCACCAATCCCGAACGCACCATTTTCGCCGTCAAACGCCTGATCGGCCGCCGCTACGACGACCCGATGGTGGAGAAGGACAAGAAGCTCGTTCCCTACAAGATCGCGCGCGCCTCCAATGGCGACGCCTGGGTCGAGATCGAGGGCAAGAGCTATTCGCCGTCGCAGATTTCCGCCTTCATTTTGCAAAAGATGAAGGAGACCGCGGAAGCCTATCTGGGCGCCAAGGTCGACCAGGCGGTCATCACCGTGCCGGCCTACTTCAACGACGCGCAGCGCCAGGCCACCAAGGACGCCGGCAAGATCGCCGGCCTCGAAGTGTTGCGTATCATCAACGAGCCGACGGCAGCCGCGCTGGCCTACGGCCTCGACAAGAGCAAGACCGGCACCATCGCGGTCTATGACCTCGGCGGCGGCACCTTCGATATCTCCATTCTCGAAATCGGCGACGGCGTATTCGAGGTGAAGTCGACCAACGGCGACACCTTCCTCGGCGGCGAAGATTTCGACATGCGGCTGGTCAACTACCTGGCCGACGAATTCCAGAAGGAACAAGGCATCGACCTGCGCCGGGATAAGCTTGCTCTGCAAAGGCTGAAAGAGTCCGCGGAAAAAGCCAAGATCGAGCTGTCGTCCACGACCCAGACCGAGATCAATCTGCCGTTCATCACGGCGGACGCCGCGGGACCGAAGCATCTGACCATGAAGCTCACCCGCGCCAAGTTCGAGGCGCTGGTCGATGATCTGGTGCAGAAGACAATTGAACCCTGCCGGCAGGCCATCAAAGACGCCGGTCTGTCCGCAGCCGAGATCAACGAGGTGGTCCTGGTCGGCGGCATGACCCGCATGCCGAAAGTGCAAGAGGTCGTGAAGCAATTGTTCGGCAAGGAGCCCCACAAGGGTGTGAACCCCGACGAAGTCGTCGCAGTCGGTGCGGCGATCCAGGCCGGCGTGCTGCAAGGCGACGTCAAGGACGTGCTGTTGCTCGACGTCACGCCGCTGTCGCTCGGCATCGAGACGCTGGGCGGCGTGTTCACCCGGCTGATCGACCGCAACACCACCATCCCGACCAAGAAGAGCCAGGTGTTCTCCACGGCCGAGGACGGCCAGACCGCGGTGACGATCCGCGTGTTCCAGGGCGAGCGCGAGATGGCGGCCGACAACAAGATTCTCGGCCAGTTCGATCTCATCGGCATTCCGCCGGCGCCGCGCGGCGTGCCGCAGATCGAGGTCACGTTCGACATCGACGCCAACGGCATCGTCAACGTCTCGGCCAAGGACAAGGGCACCGGCAAGGAGCAGCAGATCCGCATCCAGGCCTCGGGCGGCTTGAGCGAAGCGGACATCGACAAGATGGTCAAGGACGCCGAGGCTCACGCCGAGGACGACAAGAAACGCAAGGCCGAGGTCGAGGCGAAGAACCACGCCGAGGCCCTGGTCCATACCACCGAGAAGACGCTGGCCGAGCACGGCGCGAAGGTCGGCGAGACCGAGCGGCGCGCTATCGAGACCGCCTTGGCCGACCTCAAGGAAGCCTTGAAAGGCTCCGATGCGGAGGCCATCGCGGCCAAGACCAACACATTGGCCCAAGCGTCGATGAAGCTCGGCGAGGCGATGTACAAGCAAGCCGAGCAGCAGCCCGGCGGCGGCGGCGGCGAAGGCGGCGGCGGTGCCGAGGCCAAGAAGGACGATGTCGTCGACGCCGAGTTCACCGAAGTCGACGACGACAAGAAGAACAAGAAATCGGCTTGATCGCACTGGGTCGTTCGATGCTGCGACGAGCCTGCAAATCCGCACCCCCGCCCGCAAGACGGGGGTGCGTATTTTTTTTAACTGATTTTTTGCGCAAAGCTGATTGGACATCATCAGGGACGCAATGATGGCCAAGCGCTGCTACTACGAGTCGCTCTCAGTCGAGCGCACCGCAAGCGACGGTGACATCAAGGCCGCCTTCCGCAAGCAGGCGATGGTGTGCCATCCGGACCGCAATCCCGGCGACCAGAACGCCGAGCACCGCTTCAAGGAAATCAACGAAGCCTACGAGGTCTTGAAAGACCCGGACAAGCGCGCCGCCTATGATCGCTACGGCCACGCCGCCTTCGAGCACGGCATGGGCGGCGGGGCGGCCGGCTTCGGCACCGAATTCGCCACCACGTTCTCCGATATTTTCGACGACCTGTTCGGCATGGGCGCCGGCCGGCGCGGTCGTGGCGGCGGCCGCGAGCGCGGCGCCGACCTGCGCTACAACATGGAAATCTCGCTGCAGGAGGCTTACGCCGGCAAGGCGGCGCAGATCCGCATCCCGACCTCGGTGACCTGCGAGGCCTGCTCCGGCTCCGGCGCCAAGGCCGGCACCAAGCCAAAAACCTGCCAGATGTGCGGCGGCCAGGGCAAAGTCCGCCACGCCCAGGGCTTCTTCACGCTGGAGCGCACCTGCCCGAACTGCCAGGGCCGCGGCCAATCGATCGACAGCCCTTGTGCGTCGTGCTCAGGCTCCGGCCGGGTCACGCGCGAGCGCACCTTGTCGGTCAACATCCCGCCCGGCGTCGAGGACGGCACCCGCATCCGGTTGGCCAGCGAAGGCGAAGCCGGCGTGCGCGGCGGCCCGCCCGGCGACCTCTATATTTTCCTGTCGATCGGCTCCCATCCGTTCTTCCAGCGCGAAGGCGCCGACCTGCATTGCCGGGTGCCGGTCTCCATGGTCACGGCGGCAATGGGCGGCGAGTTCGAGGTGCCGACCATCGACGGCGGCAAGACCCGGGTGAAGGTCCCGGAAGGCACCCAACCCGGCCGGCGCTTCCGGCTTTCCGGCAAGGGCATGCCGGTGCTGCGCGCCCGGCAAAGCGGCGACATGTATGTGCAGGTCATGGTTGAGACCCCGCAGAACCTGACCAAGAAGCAGCGCGAGCTTTTGGCGGAATTCGACAGATTATCGTCGTCCTCGACGCAGCCGGAATCCACGGGATTCCTCGGCAAGGTCAAGGACTTCATCAACGAGCTCGGCTCGCGGGCGAATTCTGAGTGAGCCCTTATTCCGGGTCGGGCGCGGCCGGCCGGGCCGCTGGTCTTTGACGCCTGGATGTTTTAAAAGTGTCAGGATTTTGTCGTGTGGGATGCTATGGCTCTGCCGGCGCTGCAAAAGTTTGAAAAACGGATCGGACGGCATATTCGCCTCTTCGAGCTCAGGAAGACCATCATCGAGCGCAAGATCGAGCGTCAGATGCGGCTGTTCGAGCAAAAGCGCGACGGCATCGGCAAGAAGATCGAAGCGCAGATCAAGCAATTCGAGCTCAAGCGCGGCATCCGGATCGACGACGAGGTGCGCTTTATCCGCTCCTGGATCGAACGGCCGCTCTCCATCGGCGCGGTGACGCCGTCGGGAAAAAATCTCGCCCGGACCATGGCGCGCTACGTCGACCCGAACAGCTCCGGCCCTGTGGTCGAGCTCGGCCCGGGCACCGGCCCGGTCACCGAGGCGCTGGTCGCAGCCGGCGTCGATCCGGCGCGCCTGGTGCTGGTCGAATTCAATCCGGCGTTCTGCCGCCTGCTGCAAAAGCGCTATCCCGATGCCACCTTGGTGCAGGGCGACGCCTATAGCCTGCGCCGGCTGCTCGAGACGCTGCTCATCCAGCCGGCCTCCGCCGTCGTGTCGGGCCTGCCGCTGGTGACCAAGCCGATCAGGGAACGCTGGCGGCTCATTCGCGATGCCTTCGACCTGATGGTGCCCGGCGCGCCGTTCGTGCAGTTCACCTATTCGGTGGCGTCGCCGCTGCCGAAGCGGCTCGGCGGCTTCACCTCCGAAGCCTCCGAACGGATCTGGATGAACATCCCGCCGGCGCGGGTGTGGGTCTATCGGAAAGCCTGACGACGGAGGACAGACGACAGACGACGGAACATTGCTAATCTGTCCTCCGTCGTCCGTCCTCTGTCATCCCAACTCCGGTCGTCATGTCTGCTCCGAAAATTCTGGTCATCCCCGGCTCGCTGCGTACCGGCTCGCATAATGCGCGGCTGGCTGCGCTGGCGACCAAGGAGTTGGCGCTGACCGAAGCCGAGGTGACGCGCATCTCGTTGGCGGACTATCCGCTGCCGCTGTTCGACGCCGATCTTGCTGCCGATTCCGGACTGCCTGCCACGGCGGTGCAGCTCAAGCGCATGGTGACGGCGCACCAGGGCGTTTTCATCACCAGCCCCGAATACAGCGCGTCGGTGACGCCGCTTTTGAAGAATACCATCGACTGGATTTCGCGCGGGGGCGGGCGCGACCGCGGCGAGCCGAACTACACAGCTTTCAAAGGCCGCGTCTTCGCGCTCGGCGCGGCGTCGAGCGGCTCCGGCGGCGGCATGCGTTCGCTTATGGCGCTGCGGCAAATCCTCGAGCTCGGCTGCGGCGCGCTGGTGATCCCGGAGCAGATTTCCGTGCCGCGCGCCGATCAGGCGTTTGACGACATGGACAATCTGAAGGATGAGGTTTTGGCCGCCGCCCTCAAAGCGGCGGTGCGCCGGCTGGTCGAGTTGGCGGGCGCTCTGTCATGACCGCGCAAGGGGATCGATCGATGCAGCTTGAACCGCGCGACCGCTTGATCGTGGCGCTCGATCTGTCTTCGGTCGAAGCGGCGCAGGCCATGGTGGCAAAACTCGGCGACGCGGTGTCGTTCTACAAGATCGGCTACCAGCTCGCCTTTGCGGGCGGTCTCGCCTTCGCCCATACCCTGACCGGCGCCGGCAAGAAAGTGTTCGTCGATCTCAAGCTTCACGACATCGACAACACCGTGGCGCAGGGCGTCAAAAGCGTGGCCCGGCTCGGCGCCGCATTCCTCACCGTGCACGCCTATCCGCAGACCATGAAAGCCGCCGTCGCGGCACGCGAAGCGGGCTTGCGCATTCTCGCCGTCACGGTGCTGACGTCCCATGACGACAACGACCTCGCCGAGGCCGGCTACAACACCAGCGTCTCCGCCCTGGTCGCGCGCCGTGCCGAGCAGGCGCGCGCCATCGGCGTCGACGGTCTGGTCTGCTCGGGCGAAGAAGTGGCCAAGCTGCGCGCCATCGTCGGCCCCAAGCTTGCTCTGGTGACACCAGGCATCCGTCCGGCCGGCAGCGATCCCGGCGAGCAGAAGCGCATCGCCACGCCGGCCGCCGCCATCGCCGCCGGCGCCGATTATCTCGTTGTCGGACGGCCGATCATCGCTGCGGCCGATCCGAAGGCCGCGGCCGAAGCGATCGTTGCGGAAATTTCAAGCGCACAAACCTAGAGGGAGAACCGTCATGGCCAAGGGCTACTGGATCGGGCGCGTCGACGTGAACAACGAGGACGGCTACAAGCCCTACGCGGCGGCCAACCCTGCGATCTTCAAGAAATTCGGCGGCCGCTTCGTGGTGCGCGCCGGCAAGTTTGAAAATCCGGAAGGCTCCAGCCGCTCGCGCAATGTCGTCATCGAGTTTCCCGATTATGCCACTGCGCTGGCCTGCTACAACTCGCCCGAATACCAGGCCAACATCAAGGTGCGGCAGCCGCACGCGATGATCGATATCATCATCATCGAAGGCTACGACGGCCCGCAGCCGTAACAGGAAGGCACGTCATGGCGAAGGGCTATTGGATTCCGCAGATCGATGTCAGCAATCCGGAAGGCTACAAGGCCTATATGGCGGCGACGCCGCCGGCCCATGAAAAGTATCGCGGCACTGCGCTGGTGCGCGGCGGTAAATCGGAAGTGGTCGAGGGCCGCGCCCGCTCGCGCAATGTCTTGCGCGAATTTCCCGATTACTTAACCGCGCTCGCCTGCTACCGTTCGGACGAATATCAGCGCGCGCGGCCGCTGCGGCTGCCGCATTCGCAATGCGATTTCCTCATCGTCGAAGGTTACGACGGCCCGCAGCCGCCGCTTTCAGGCGCGCCGCCCGCACCCGCGGCCAACAAAGGCTACTGGATCGGCCACATCGATGTGACCGATACGGAGGGCTACAAGCCCTACATGGTGGCCGACCAAGCGCCGTTCGGCGAATTCGGCGCACGCTATCTGGTCCGCGGCGGCAAGCAGGAAACGCCGGAGGGCAAATCGCGCAGCCGCACCGTAGTGTTGGAATTCCCGAGCTACGACGCCGCGCTCGCCTGCTATCGCTCGCCCGGCTACCAGGCGGCGAAAAAGCTGCGCGACGGCAAGGCCGAGTTCGATCTGGTCGTCGTCGAGGGCTACGACGGCCCGAAGTTCTGACATCTAATCCTCCCCCTTTCAGGGGGAGGAAAAACCGTTATACCGGCCGCAACCGGAGACAAACCCAAAGCGGAGACAAAGCCATGGCCGACATGCGGGTGGTGATTGCAGGCGCCGGCGGACGTATGGGGCGCACGCTGATCCACGCCATTGCCGCGACCAAGGGCTTGGCGCTGGCCGGCGCCGTCGACGCGCCGGGCTCCGCGGTGATCGGCCGCGACGCCGGCGAGCTGGCCGGCCTGGGGCCGAACGGCATCAAAGTGACGAGCGACGTGGCGCCGCTGCTCAAAGCTGCCGACGGCTTGATCGAATTCACCATTCCCGCCGCGACGCTGGCGTTTGCCGAGTTGACGGCGGCCGCCGGCCTTGTCCACGTCATCGGCACCACCGGCCATTCCGCCGAAGAGGAAGCGGTGATTGCGCAAGCGGGCAAGGGCGCGACCATCGTAAAATCCGGCAATATGAGTCTCGGCGTCAATCTGCTTGCCGCGCTGGTCAAGCGCGTGGCGGCGACGCTCAACGACGACTACGACATCGAAATCTTCGAGATGCACCACAACAAGAAGATCGACGCGCCGTCCGGCACCGCGCTGCTGCTCGGCCGCGCGGCCGCCGAAGGCCGCGGCATCGATCTAACAAAGCACTCCGAGCGCGGCCGCGACGGCATGACTGGCGCGCGCAAGCAAGGCGACATCGGCTTCGCCTCGCTGCGCGGCGGCACCGTGGTCGGCGAGCACAGCGTGATCTTCGCCGGCCCCGCCGAGCGCGTCGAGCTCACCCACCGCGCCGAGGATCGTTTGATCTTCGCCCGCGGCGCGCTGCACGCGGCGCTGTGGGCGCGCGGCAAGAAGCCCGGGCTTTATTCGATGGCCGACGTGTTAGGGCTTGGCGACAAGTGAGAACGCGCCATGCCGCCGCCGGTCGCCGACAACAAGCAGCGCCTCATCACAATCTACGTGCTCATTGGCTTGGGCTTCGCCGGCCTGATCGGTGCCCATGAAATTTCCGGCCCGGATGAAAATGCGGACCTGACGCTGCCGTTCATCCTCGCCGCGGCCGGCACCGCAAGTTTCGTCGCCGCCGGGCTTATGGCGCGCAGGCTGATGAAGGGCGGCGCTTCGCGATAATCGCTGCGCGCGGCGATCTGGACTAAATCCGCTTCGGCGCGTTAAATGCCCCAAAGCAGCCGGGGCGACGCCTCATCCGAGTGCAGGCCATGGTCGATAAAATCACTGCACAACGCGACGTGGAATACTTTTACGAGCTGCTTGCGAAAGAGACCGACGAGAACCAGCGCGTCATATTGCAACGCTTGCTCGCCGAAGCAGAAAAACGGCGGCAGTCGGACGACCAGGAAGAAAACGCCAACACGAAAACGAAGGCTGGCCAGGCCGACGTCAAAGACGATTGAGCTTTGTCATGCCCGCGAAAGCGGGCATCCAGTAAGCGCTGGCGTTGGGCGCCGGAGAAAGCGGATTCTTCCTTAAATCGCACGGTTGACCGTGCGATTTAAGGAATGGGGGCTGCAAAGCAGCTACTTGATCCAGCAGGTTACTGGCTTGCTCTACTGACTGCGCTGTGCCGCCTCGCTCACGATCTTGTAGGCCTCGGCCAGCGCCGGCTTTTCCTTCGAAATATCGGCGCCGACGCTGGACAGCGTCTTCAGCAATTCCGCCTGCTCGTCGGCCGGCAGGCTGATCAATTCGCCGCCGGCGTCGGTCCAGACCTTGGCCGCCGCGCTGTCGATCTCGAGGGCGCGCGCTTGGAAGCTTGTGACGGTAGAGGCGGCGTCCTTCTCGACGATCTGCTGCAGATCGGGCGGCAGCGCATCGAACCATTTCTTGCTGAGCTCGACGAGATAGAAGATCGCTGCGTGGTTGGTCATGGTGATGTATTTGGCGGCGTCATAGAAGTGCAGGCCGCTGAGCAGCTCGACGCCGGCGACCGAGGCGTCGAGCGAGCCTTGCTGGAGCGCCGTCATCACGTCGCCGGGCGACATGGCGACCGGCGTCGTGCCGAGCCGCTTGAACGACGCCGACTGGAACTCGGAGGCAAAAATCCGGATTTTCTTGCCCTTGAAATCGGCCAGATGGCGGATCGCGTTCTTGGCGACCACCTCCGAAGGTTCGGCATAGGCGACGGCGACGCCGTGCAGGCCTTTCTCGGCGCCGAGCCCGAGGTAGAATTTTTGCACCGCCGGGTCGGCGGCGACGCGATGGCCCTGCGCCGCGGAGGTGACGAGGCCCGGCGCCGCCAGCACCTCGAAACGCTCGTCGACGCCGACGAAGAACTCCGGCGGGATGACGGCGCACTGGATCGCACCGAACTGCACGCCTTCGATCTGCCGCGGGATCGCGCCGAGCTGGCTCGCCGGATAAACCTCGACCTTGATGCGGCCGCCGGAATCCTTCTCGACGGCGGCGGCGTAGGCTTTGGCATAGATATCGAGCGCCGCGTTGAGCGTCGGCGTCGTGATCTTCATCGTGATGGTCTTGTCCTGCGCCTGCGCCGGCCCGACCGTCAGCGCCACCATAAGCGCGCCCGCGGCCGCCACCGGACCCGCCTGCCATTGCCTGCACGAAAAGCTCATCTCGTCCTCCCTGTCGGTTCTTTGCTTGATTGGTTGTTTAGCGAGTTTCGCCCTGATCGCAAATCGACCGCGGGTTGTCGAGGCTGCGGCAAAGCGGCCCCTCAATCGGCGCGCAGCAGCGAGTGGCCGGTCATTTCCTTGGGCTTCGGCAATTCCATCAGTTCGAGCAAGGTCGGCGCGATATCGGCGAGGCGGCCTTCGCCGACCAGCGCGCGGTTGCGCGCACCCAGCAGCATGACCGGCACCGGGTTCGTGGTATGCGACGTGTGCGGGCCGCCGGTTTGCGGATCGCGCATCATCTCGCAATTGCCGTGGTCGGCGGTGACGAGCAGCGCGCCGCCGGATTTTTCGATGGCCTCCGCAATACGTCCGAGGCCGGCGTCGACCGTCTCCACCGCTTTGATCGCCGCCGGCAAGCTGCCGGTGTGGCCGACCATGTCGGGATTGGCGTAGTTGAGAACGATCAAATCGTATTTGCCGGAAGTGATCGCCGCGACCGCCTTGTCGGTGAGCTCCGGCGCCGACATTTCCGGCTGCAGATCGTAGGTCGCGACTTTTGGCGAGGGCACCATGATGCGCTCCTCGCCGCGATAGGGCTCCTCGCGGCCGCCGTTGAGGAAATACGTTACGTGTGCATATTTTTCGGTCTCCGCCATGCGCAATTGGGTGCGGCCGGCGTCGGCGACGACTTCGCCGAGGATGTAGGCGAGCGACTGCGGCGGAAAGATCGTCTGCGTGAATTTGTCGAGCTCTTCCGAGTACTGCGTCATGCCGACGGCGGCGGCGAAGTGGACGACGCGCGGACGTGGAAAACCTGAGAAGCCGGGATCGAGCATGGCGCCCAAAATTTCCCGCACCCGGTCGGCGCGGAAGTTGAAGCACAGCACGCCGTCGCCGTCCTTCATGCCGCGATAGTCGCCCACGACTGCCGGGATGATGAACTCGTCGAATTTTTTGTTGGCATAGGCGTCGGCGACCGCCGCGGGCGCGTCCGCGAAGCGCGGCCCTTCGGCTTCGACGATGGCGTTGTAGGCCTTGCCGACACGCTCCCAGCGCTTGTCGCGATCCATGGCGTAGTAGCGGCCGCACACGGTGGCGATCGCAACGGATTTCGGCAGCGCGGCGATGAGGCGCTTGATGTCTTCGCCCGCCGATTGCGGCGGGGTATCGCGGCCGTCAGTGAACGCGTGCACGAGCGTCGGCACGCCGGCGTCGGTGAGAATTTTCGCCAGCGCCGCGGCGTGATCCTGATGCGAGTGCACGCCGCCGGGCGAAACCAGGCCGATGAGATGACAAGTGCCGCCGCTCTTTTTGAGTTTTGCGATCAGATCGGTGAGCGCCGGCGCGCGCTTGATGTCACCGTTGGCGATTGCCTCGCCGATGCGCGGCAGATCCTGCATCACCACGCGGCCGGCGCCGATATTGAGATGGCCGACCTCGGAATTGCCCATCTGGCCGCCGGGCAGGCCGACGTCCTGGCCCGAGGTGTGCAAAAAACCGTGCGGGCCGTCCCGCCACAGCCGGTCAAAAGTCGGCGTCGTGGCCTGGCGGATGGCGTTGTCGGCGGGATCGTCGCGCCAACCCCAGCCGTCCAAGATCACCAGCATCACTGGCCGCCGCCGCTGCATGTCGCAAAGTCCTTTCGGTCAGATAACGCCGAAACGGGTATTGCGGATCGGCACGGCAGCGTCAATCAGCGCCTCTTTTTCGTCATTGCCGGGCTTGACCCGGCAATCCATGGACCAGCTCCGCTGCACGCGGCAAGTCAGCATGGACCCCCGGGTCAAGCCCGGGGGTGACGATGAGAGAGCTACGCCGCAGCCCCGACCTGCCCGGCCTCCCAGCCGAGCATGGCGCGCTTGCGGGTGATGCCCCAGTGATAGCCGGTCAGGTCGCCGGACTTGCCGACGACGCGATGGCACGGCACCACGAACGATACCGGGTTCTTGCCGACAGCGGCGCCGACGGCGCGGGCGGCGGCCGGTTTGTGGATCTTGCTGGCAATATCCGAATAGGTGGTGAGCCGGCCCATGGGGATTTGCAGCAGCGTTTCCCACACCCGCACTTCCCAATCGGTGCCGATCAGCACCACGCGCAGCGGCTTGTCCGCCTGCCATTGGGTGGGGTCGAAGATGCGCCTGGCGACGGCCGCGGTGCGGGCGCTGTTCTCAACGTAAGTCGCGCGCGGCCAGCGGCGCTTCATGTCGTCGAGCGCGGCGCGTTCCTCGCCGGGATCGGCGAAAGCGAGGCCGGCCAATCCGCGCTCGGTCGCCATCACCAGCGCGCTGCCGAACGGCGAGGGATGAAAGCCGAAGAAAACCGTCAAGCCTTCGCCGCCAGACTTCCATTCGCCGGGCGACATCGCTTCATGGGTGACGAACAGATCGTGCAATCGGCCGGGGCCGGACAGGCCGACCTCGTACGTGGCATCGAGCACGCTCGCGGAATCGCGCAGCAACTGCCGCGCGCCGTCGAGCGTGAGCGCCTGCAGGAACGCCTTCGGCGTCAGCCCGGCCCAACGGCGGAACAGATGATGCAGTTCGGTCGGCGTGACGCCGGCGGCTTCGGCGATGGCTTCGATCTCGGGCTGGTCGCGCCAGTGGCCGCGGATATGGCCGATAGCGCGGCGCACGACATCGTAATCGGCGGCCGCAGCCGCCAGCGGCATCGGGTTTTGGATGCGATCGGGTGACAACATGGGAGCCTCCATTGCTTGCTCCCGATCTAGGCCGTGGCCATCGTGGAAACCACCCGGTTTCTGCGCTCTTTTCCTCCCCCCGAAAGGGGAGGGTTAGATGACCGTCCTTGTCGGTCCGCGCCTGGCTTCACCCAGTGCCGCCGACAGCGCGGTGGCGAAACTTTTCTTCTCGTCGGCGCCCAAAAAGTTGGCGATCGACAGGCGGCGGCCATGCGAGACCAGGAACAGCCGCTCGATGCCGAACTCTTCGTGCACGATGCGGTCGAGCCGCACCCATACCGGATTGAGCGTCCATTCGCGCACTTCGCCGCGTTGACTGATCTTGCGCACGGTGAGTTCCGTGGCGGTCACCGTCACCTCTTCGTAGGCGCGGGCGCTTCGATAATTGGCGCGGAACGCCCAATAGACCAGGAGCACGTCGAGGCCGAAAAAGCCGAACACCGGCCAGGCGCCGAGCATCAGGAACACCATGCCGGCCGCGAAGCTGATGCCGCCGATGCACAGCATGAAAATGAGAAAGCCGGTCGAGCTCAACGAGCGATGCGGCGTGATGATCGCGGAAAAGATCGCCGGCTCGGCGGGCAGGTCGCTGGTGTCGTCGTCCATGGCCGCTATTATACCGGCAAGATGGCGCGCAAAACACCCAAGCAAAAGAAGTCTCAGCAAAGATTGAAGGCCGCCCGCAAGGGCAACGCGGCGCGGCTCAAGGGCCGCAAAGCGCAAGCCAAGGCCGACATAAAGGCCGCCCACGGCGAACTGCCGCAATGGACCAAAGCCGAGATCGAGGAAGCGTTCCGCCGCTTCGAAGCCGCCAATCCGGCGCCGCGCGGGGAACTGCAGCACATTAATCCATTTACGCTCTTGGTCGCCGTCGTGCTGTCGGCGCAGGCGACCGACGCCGGCGTCAACAAGGCGACGCCGGCTCTGTTCGCGCTCGCCGATACGCCGGAGCAGATGGCAAAGCTCGGCGAAGCCAAGGTGCGCGATCTGATCAAGACCATCGGCCTTTATCGCACCAAGGCCAAGAATGTGGTCGGGCTGTCGAAGCTACTCGTGGAAAAACACGGTGGCAAAGTCCCGCACGACCGCGAGGCGCTGGAAGCGCTGCCCGGCGTCGGCCGCAAGACCGCGAACGTGGTGCTCAACATCGCGTTCGGCGAGCCGACCATCGCGGTGGACACCCACATCTTCCGCGTCGGCAACCGCACCGGCCTGGCGGTCGGCAAGACGCCGCTCGATGTCGAGATGAAGCTGATGGAGGTGGTCCCGGAGAAATACCGGCTCCACGCCCACCACTGGTTGATCCTGCACGGCCGTTATACGTGCGTCGCCCGCCGGCCGTTGTGCGAGAAGTGTATCATCGCCGATCTGTGCAAATGGCCGGGCAAGACGGTGAACGCGCCGCCGGCTGCGGCAGTACGTTAGCGAGCGGTGTGCTCAGCGAACTCCCTCTCCCCAGAGGGGAGAGGGAGAAGAAGCAGCGCGCACTCTTTCATTCCTTGGCCATTCTCTCTTCCGCCATCACATGCAACGCCGCGCGGTCGAGCTTGTTGGTCGAGGCGAGCGGCAGTCCGTCGACGAACCAGACGAAGCGCGGGTGCTGGTAGGCCGGCGCGTTGGCGAGCGCGAAACGCTTCACCGCCTCGGCGTCCAGCGGCCGGCCGAGCTTCCTGATGACGAAGGCGACCGGTTTTTGGCCCTTGATGTCGTCGTCGATCGGCACCACCGCGGCCTGGGCGATGTCGGGATGACGCTCCAGCATGCGCTCGACATCGGCGGGATATATGTTTTCGCCGCCGGAGACGAACATGTCGTCGGTGCGGCCGACGAAGTAATGGAAGCCGTCGGCGTCGCGGCGGAACACGTCGCCGGTGATGTAAAAGCCGTCCGCCGTGAGCGGCGGCGCGACGTCGGGGCGATTGTGATAGCCGAGCATCAGGGCCGGGCATTTCATTTCCAGCACGCCTTGCACGGCGTCGCGGTCATCGCCATCGACGAGGCGCAGCGAAACTAAAGGATGCGGGTAGCCGACCGAAAGCTCGGGCTGCGGCAGTCCCTTCGGATGCGGCCCGAACACCACCGGGCCGGCCTCGGTGGTGCCATAGGCGTTGGTGACGGAAGCCCGCGGCAGCCGCTCGCGCAGCGCCGCCATCAGCGCGGCGCTGACCGGCGCCGAGCCCATGCGCACGAATTCGACGCTGGACAGGTCGGCCGCCTCGAGAGCCGCTGTTTCGCGCAACATCATGGCGATCATCGGCGGCACCGCGGTGAGCCAGGTGCAACGATACTGTCCGATCGCCGCGATATAGGCGGGCGCGGAAAATTGCGGCAGCAGCACGATGGTGGCGTGCGCAGCGCTTGCGAGTTTCGCAAGCGCCAGCGCGTTCATGTGGTAGAGCGGTGCGGCGATCAGATAGCGATGGCGGTCGAGCCCGGGCGCCAGCCGCGTCTCGACGACCCAGATGTGGCTCTGATGCGAGAGCACGACGCCCTTTGGCGTGCCGGTCGATCCGGAGGTGTAGAGGAACATCGCCGGCTCATCTTGCGCCGGAGTTACGGCGTCGAATTGGCCAGGATCGAGAAAGGCGTTGAACGCCGTGCCGAATATTACGCTGGCGATTCCGGGCGGGCAGTCTGCCGCGCGCGGCGCATCGCAGAACACGAGCTTGGCGCCCGAGTCGCGGATGATGAAATGAATCGTCTCGCGTGGGAATTTGAAATTCACCGGCACCGCCACGAAGCCGGCGCGCATGATGCCGTAATAGGCTGCGATATATTCGGCGCGATTGGCGGAAAGCAGCGCGATCCTGTCGCCGCGCTGCAAGCCACGTTTGACCAACGCGCGGGCGACGCCGTTCGCCATGGCATCGAGCTCTGCGAACGTGAAATCCCGCGGGCTCCGTTCGCCGCCGAGATCGACGATCGCGATCTTGTTCAGATCGCGATCGCGCCGGATGAGATCGCCGAGATTGGTGAAGCCGCTACGGATTGCGCGACTCCAAAAATGCGGCGAGCGCGATCAGGTCGCTGTCGGAGAGGTTCGCGACCACCGGCTTCATCAAAGCCACTGCCGTGCCGACCCGCGTGCCGCTCTTGATGTCGTTGAGCTGGCGATACATGTAGGTCGCGGTGCGGCCGGTGATCGGCGGCACTTCGCCCATGCCGCGCAGGTCGGGGCCGTGGCAGACGCCGCACGGCACGGTCTTGCCGTTGTCGCCAGTGGTGGCCAGCGTATGGCCGCGGGTGATGGCGCCCTCCGGCACGTTGTCGGTGAAGCCGACATGCGGATCGCGCAGTTTTGCCTCGGTCTCGTCCTTGGGCAGCACGATGATGCGCGTGCCGGTCGGTTCGGTCTCGTTGCCGTCGCTGGCGAAGCGCATGCCGCCGGCGCCGACAAAGCTCTTCGGCACGGTGTCGGTCTCTTTCACGGTGTTGTAGCCGGCGGTCGGCTTAAGCTTGGCAAAATATTCGGCGGCCGCCTTGATGTCGTCGTCCGACAGCACCTGCGCCATGGCGATCATGACGCCGGCGCGCGGATTGTTGCGCTGGCCCTGCTTGAACGCGTGCATCTGGCGGATGATGTAGTTCGCCGGCAGCCCAGCGAGGCTCGCGGATTCCGGATGACCGTCGCCGGTCGGAAGATGGCATTGCGCGCAGGCGCGGCCGGCGGGTTTCGGTCCGCCATGGGCGACGATCTGCGGCATCGCCGGGTGCTCGTTGGGAAACCAATCGGGCGGATTGAACGGATCGTCGATCTGCGCCTGGGTATATTGCTGCGCGCTGCCCGGCACCGATTTCTGTACCGTGTTATCGAGCTGCCCCGGCGGCGGCGTCACCGGATAGGCCCAGTCCGGCTGGTCGGCGGCGAAGGCTACGGCTGATAGCGCAGCGGTCAAGGTGAGCCCGAGCAAAATTTTCATGGTCGCTTCCTCTTAAGTTTCAAGACGTTTTTGGTTGAGCAGTCAGATAGGTGCCGCGGCCGCTGCAGATCAGCTTGCCGTCGAGGTCGAAGATATACGCCTCCGCGGTGGCAAATTGCGAGCCGGAACGGACGACCTTGCCGCGCATGATCAGATCGCCCGGCATGGCGACGCGATGATAATCGACGCGCATGTCGATGGTCGGCACGCCGCGGCCGGTCTGCTTGATCAGCGCGAAATCGGCGGCGAGATCGATGAGTGCTGCGAGAATGCCGCCGTGGGTATAACGGCGTTCGACATTGACCACCCATTCCTCGCGCCACTTCGCCCTGATCTCGATCGAATCGTCGCCGACGGCGAGCACCGTCAGGCCGAGCCACTGGTGAAACGGCGCGCGGGTGATGATGGCTTGGATTTGTTCGAGGGTGATGTCGTCGGGCATTTTCAACACACTCCTATACTGTCATGCCCTGCGCAGGCAGGGCATCCAGTAATCACCGCAGGTCCGGTGAATACTGGATCATCCGCTTTCGCGGATGATGACAACAGGGGTGGATGATGACGGGCTATCACGGCGTCACCACGACTTTGCCGATGACCTCGCGGTCCTGGATCAGGCGCAAGCCTTCGCGGGCTTGTTCGAGCGGCAGCACCTTGTCGATCACCGGCTTGATCTTGCCGGCGCCGATCAGCTCCATCAGCGCGGCGAGATTGTCGTCGTAGAAACTGTTGGAGCCGATGATCTGCAGCTCAAAGCTCCAGACATAGCGTAAATCTTCCTTCGGATCGTAGCCCGCGGTGGCGCCGCAGACCAACAGCTTGCCGCCGCGCTTGAGGCAGCGCAACGACGGCACCCAGGTATCGCCGCCGGTGAAATTGACCACCACGTCGACGCCGCCGTCGTAAGTACGCCGCTGCGGCTTGCCGTATTTTTCCACCGCCCATTTCGACCAGTCGGTCTTGGTGTAGTCGATCGCCTCGTCGGCGCCCATCGCCTTGAGCCGCGCGAGCTTCTCCGCGCTCGAGGCGCAGGCGATGACCTCGGCGCCGAGCATCTTGGCCAGCAGCACGCAGCCGGTGCCGACGCCGCCCGAGGCGCCGAGCACCAGCACCTTGTCGCCGGGCTTCACGGTCTGATGGGTGACCAGCATGCGGTGCGCCGTGCCATAGGCGACCGGCAGCGACGCCGCCTCTTCAAAGCTGACGCCCGCCGGCATGGCGACGAGCTGTTCGGCTGCGACGGCGCAATATTCCGCCATGCCGCCGTCGAGCATCTCCCCCATAAGACCTTTCTTCTTGTTGACCGGATTGATCAGCACCCTGTCGCCGACCTTCCAGCCAGTCACGCCGGCGCCGACCTCGGCGATCTCGCCCGCCATATCGAGGCCGATGATCACCGGCAGCGGCACCTTGATGCCCGGCATGCCGCGCACCGTGAACACGTCGTGGTAGTTGAACGAGGCGGCGCGCACGCGGATGACCACGTGGCCCTCGGCGGCCTTGGGCGTCGGGTAATCGTCGACGACGTCGAGGTCGTCGAGGCTGCCGTGTTTGCGGAGGACGAGGGCTCGCATTGCTTGGTCACCTCTTCCTGTCATGCCCGCGAAGGCGGGCACCCAGTAATCGCTTTGCTTCCGGTGAATACTGGATCATCCGCTTTCGCGGATGATGACAATCGAGGGGGATGATGACAATGGGGAAAGGCCTCAGTAGCTTAGCCCGCGCCCGGCAACAACCCTCCGGCGCGGAGTCACGAATGCAGGAAAACTTCCGCCAGTTCCTCGACCGCCTGCGGCAGAACGGCGAGCTGGTCGACCTGCACCAGCCGGTCGACATCCGCCATATCGCCACCCTGGTCGACCAGGCCAAAACCGCGCTCTATTTCCACAACGTCATCGGCTACGCCATGCCGGTGGTGTCCGGCATCATCCGCTCGCGCGAGCGCGCCATGATGGCGCTCGGCGCCGAGACCTATCGGGAGATCGAGGACAAGCTCTCTGCCGCGATCGCCAAGCCCATTCCGCCGAAATACGTCAAGACTTCGCCGGCGCGCGAGGTCACGCTCGTCGGCGACGACGTCGATCTCTACAAGCTACCGATCCCGATGTCGTCGATCTACGACGGCGGGCCGATGATCACTGCGGGCGTGGTGATCGCGCGCGATCCGGAGCTTGGCTTCAATTCCGGCATCTATCGTTTCATGGTCAAGGAAAAGAACCTCACCGGAATCGATCTGGTGACGCCGAACAATATGCGGCTGTTCGTCCAGCGCGCGCTGGAGCGTGGCGAGCCGCTGCCGATCTCGATCTCCATCGGCACCCACCCGGTCGAGATCACCGGCTCCGGCTATCGCGCCCCGCTCGGCGTCGACGAGATGGCGATCGCCGGCGGCATCCGCGGTGAGCCGGTGGCGCTGGCGCCGTGCCAGACCATCGACATGCCCTACATCGCCGACGCCGAGATCGTGCTCGAGGCCGAAGTGTTGCCGACCGGCTGGACATATCCTGAAGGCCGCTTCGGCGAATTCACCCGCCTGATGGGCGGGCTGCACTGGAATCCGCAGGTTCGCATCAAGGCGATTTCGATGCGCAAGGATGCGATCTACTACAATCTGCACATGCCGTGGGAGAATACCTGGCTTGCCGCGCCGACACGCTACGCCACGATCCGCGCGGCGCTGCGCACCGCCGGCGTCCAGGTCAAGGACATCAATGTCACGCTCGGCGGCTGCGCCTTCTGGCACGCGGTGATCTCGATCAAGAAGCAGCCCGGCGAAGGCAAGAACGCGCTCTTGGCCGCATTATCGGTGATGGATCTCAAACACGTCGTGGTGGTCGACGACGACATCGACGTCAACGATCCGACCGAGGTGGAATGGGCCATCGCCACCCGGGTACAGGGCGACCGCGATGTCATGATTGTTGCAAACGCGCGCGCAAAACCGCTCGATCCGAGCCTGCCGCAGGGCTACGGCGTGGTGCCGACCGGCGCAAAAGTCGGCATCGACGCCACCATTCCGGAAAACATTCCGCGCGAATATTACGAGCGCATCACCTACGCCTATGCCGAGCGCGCCAGGATCGACGACTATGTCGGCGGCAAGAAGGACGCGGCCGGCGAAGCCGGCGATGAGGCGGCGGTGGCGGCGCTCGGCGTGGAGATTTTAAAGGTCATCGGCAAAGAGCCGCTCTACTTCACCGACATCGCCGAAAAATTCGCGCGCTACGATTTCGTCACCATCGCCCGCGCCATCGGCCATCTGCACGCCACCGAAAAGCTCTGGCAGGACCCGCGCGGGCGGCTGTGCGTGCGCGGTTCGGAGTTTGCCGCCAAGCCGCCGCAAAAATAATTTTCCGCCCCCGCGAAGCGGGGGAGGGGGACCACTGGAGCTCGCGAAGCGAGCGAACCGTGGTGGAGGGGGCGCAGGCCTCAACGCAGCGCAAGCGCCTTAATTTTGCTCGGGCATGCGAGCTCGTTTTTCAACGGCAACGACGCGACGAGTCAGGCGCCCCCTCCAACACGCTTCGCGTGGTCCCCCTCCCCCGCTACAGGGGCGGATGAAGCGTAGGTGCCTTCCCGCAGCGCCTTGTTCTCCGCTTCGAGCTCCATCATGCGGGCGCGAACCGGCGCCAGCGCCGCGTCAATCTCAGCTTCGGTAAAACGCGGCGTGATGTGTTGCGGGCAATTCCAGTCGAAGGCGTCGAGGTGAAACAGTAGCACGCGTTCTGGCTTCGCCTTGTAGCCGGGCGTCGCCACCGCGGCGGCGAGCGCCGGATCGTCGGCCAGGCTCTTGACCTCGACATGGGCATAGATCTTCAGCCGGCGGCGCGCCCGATAATCCACCATGATCAGCGAGGCGCGGCCGCCGGCGGCAAGGTTGCCGACCGTGATGTATTGCCGGTTGCCGCGATAGTCCGCGACGGCCAGCGTCTTGTCGTCAAGCATCCGGATAAAGCCGGGCGGCCCGCCGCGATGCTGCACATAGGGCCAGCCGGTTTCCGAAACGGTCGCCATGTAGAAGCTGTCGCGCGCGGCAATGAAGGCCGCTTCGGAACCCCTGAAGCGATCGAACGTCCGCTCGCCCAAAAAGTTGGACCAGTAGTCCGAGCTGCCGTTCGCCCGCTGCGCGTCTTTCACGCTTGGGGTCGCGGCGATATTGAGAAAGCCGTGGGGCATGTCTGGCCTGCCGATCTCGCCTACCGCTTTTGCAATTACACCTGCTCAGTAAGAACGTAGCCACTATCGCGAATGGCAATAATCCGATAAATGTGGTAATCATCCTCTCAAAAAGTGAGAGGCTATGAGTCGCGAGGTCCCATGGACCGCCTCGAAGCCATGTCGATTCTGGCCGCCGCCGTGGACACCGGCAGTTTTTCCGCCGCGAGCCGCAAGCTCGGCGTGCCGCTGCCCACCGTCAGCCGCAAGGTGGCGGAGCTCGAGAGGCACCTCAAGGCAAAACTCCTCGTCCGCTCGACGCGCAAGCTCGCGTTGACCGACGCCGGCGCAAGCTATCTGGCGGCGTGCAAGCGCATCCTCGAACAGGTCGGCGATGCCGAAGCGGCCGCGGCGGGCGAATACAGCACCCCGCGCGGCGAGCTGAGCATCACGGCGCCGATCGTGTTCGGGCGGCTGCATGTGCTGCCGGTGGTGTGCGATTTCCTGGCGCGCTATCCGGACATCGACGTGCGCATGGCGCTTGCGGACGGCAATGTGAGCCTGATCGACGACCATATCGATCTCGCCGTGCGCATCGGCGCGCTGCCGGATTCCAGCATGGTGGTGACGCGCGTCGGCGCGGTGCGGCGCGTTGTCTGCGGCAGTCCGGGCTTTTTCGCCGCGCACGGTACGCCAAAAAAACCGGAAGACCTTGCCGGCCTGCCGTGCGTGACCTTCGCCGGCATGGCGGGCGGCACGTCCTGGAGTTTTACGCGCGGCCGCGGTGCAGCGCGGCCGGTGCAGGTGCGCACGCGGCTTGCCGTCAACACCGCCGAAGCCGCCCTCGATGCGGCCATCAAAGGCATCGGCATCACGCGCGTATTGTCCTATCAGGCCGCGCCCGCCGTGCGCGACGGCAGGCTGCGCATTGTCTTGCAAAAGTTCGAGCCCGAACCGATGCCGGTCAGCCTGCTCCACGCCGGCCAGGATCCGGTCGCGCTGAAGATCCGCAGCTTCCTCGATTTCGCCGCGCCGCGGCTGCGCAAAGTTCTCGGCGGCGGCCGGCACGCGTAGCCGTCGGCGTTCGGGCGGCCGGCGCCGGCGGCCCTGCAGTCCATTTACAACTCAAAGGAGACGAATTAGCGTTTGCTTCCTTCGTGGGGGAGCGTCATGCCGCTTGCATGCGTCGTACAGAACGCGCCGCCGGGTATCAGCGGCTTCGACTGGAGCGATGGAGCGCTGAGTTTCGATGACGCCAGGCGCTATTGCGCGCAGGGCTACGGGTTCTGCATCCGTTACGTCAGCCGCAGCACCGAATTGCAGCAGTACAATCAGGCAAGAGGGACACCCGACCTCTCGCTGCCGGAAGCACAGGACATTTTGGCCGCCGGCCTGGCGCTCATGGTCGTCCAACATCCGGAGCTCCCGGGTTGGGTGCCGACTGCCGAGCTCGGCAATGAATACGGCAGCTGCGCGGCGCGGCTTGCAAGTGAAGCCGGCATCATCGCCGGCGTAAATGTCTTTCTCGATCTGGAAGGCATCGCCGCGGGCACCGATCCGCAAGATATCGTCGACTACAGCAATAACTGGTTCGACCAGGTTGCGGCCGCCGGCTATGCGCCCGGAATCTACATCGGCTATGACGTTTGGCTCTCGCCTGACGAGCTCTATGGCAAACTCAAGTTCAAGCACTATTGGCGCGCTGGCGGAGACATAACCGACGTCGCCAACCGCGGCTATCAGATGCTGCAGACCATTGACGGCGATTTCGATTCCGACGTGACGCAGAACGACAATTTGGGCGGTTGCGTCGTTTGGCAAACCAACAATCCAATAGTGGCCTGACCGGACCGTTCGCGGCCGCGTCCTATTGGCGCCATCGATCGCCGTCCCCATCTATCGGCAGGGACGGCCGGGCGGCGCACACGGCCCACCCGGGACAAACCAGGATGCCGACCATGACAAAAACTGCGCTTGCCGCCGCAATCGTTCTCAGCGCCACGCTTACGGCGTCGGCTGCGACCGAGCATCGCGCTCGCGGACATGCGGCGACCTACAACGCCGCGCCGGCGATCATCAGCGATGCGTGTCAGCCGGTCGGCCCGCCTTGCCGCACCCACCCGGATGGCTGGTGACGCGCCGTAGCCCGCGCGGTGTGACTGCTCTATCTTTGCGTCGGGCCGCCGTTGCCGCGGCCGCCATACCGGGAGCACGCCATGTCAACGTTACGCTTCGCCGCCATCGGCGGTGCGGTCATTCTCGCCTTGGTCGGATCGCCGTCGGTCGCCGACGTTATTTCAGACTGGAGCACGGCGGTGGCGCCGCCGCCGCCGGAGCTGAAGGACGTCACGGTCGAGCCGGCGACCACGGCGCTGCTGTTGCTCGACATCATGAAAGCCGGCTGCACCGCGCGGCCGCGCTGTGTCGCCGCGATGCCGAATATCAAGCGCATGCACGACGAGGCGCGCGCCCACGACATGGTGGTCTGGTACAGCCTGGTCGGCATGGACGGCAAGGCGACGCCGAACGACGTCATGGATGCCGCGATCAAGCCGCGCGACGGCGAATGGTACCGTCAGGGCGGGCCGGACAAATTCCTGGGCTCGACGCTTGAGCCGGTGCTCAAGCAGGCCGGCATCAAGACCGTGATCATTTGCGGCAACTCGTTCCAGGGCGCCACCGTCGGCACGTCGCAGGAAGCGGTGCAGCGCGCCTACAAGGTCATCGTTCCGGTCGACTGCTCGGCGGGCGAGACCGTCTATCACGAGCAATACGCGGCGTTTCAGCTCGCCAAGGGCGGCCCCGTCGGCATCACCAGCAACGTCACGCTGACGCGGAGCGGGATGATTAAATTCTGAAGCCAACGTAGCCCGGATTGAGCGAAGCGAAATCCGGAGCAAGCTTCGTCGTCAATCCCGGATTTCGCGTTGCTCAATCCGGGCTACGCTTCCGATGGACATCTTAGAGTAAGTTCATGACTAACGACGATCTGGGCAAGTCGATTAATGGAGTATCTATTACCAACCCCATCAACAACGATTCTCCGATCTATGTTCTTGTTATGAAGTATGCGAGGCGAGTGGCAATTGTTCATGGTGTTCTTGGTTTTTTAGGCGCCACGATTGCGCTCTATGCTTATAGGTACTTTGTACATCCAGCCGTCGTTGTTCATCATACCAGAACACCTTGGTCTGAAAGTATAGAGGCCTATCTCTTTGCACCTTCGCTCTTTCAAGCGTTTCTCTTCATCGGTCTGCTTTATCGATCATCTTTCCGTAAAAGGAGAGTCAATTATCCCAATCCGAGAAATATCTCAGATGATCAATTGAAAACCATTCTGCAGGTTGTTTGGTTCGGCTTCGTCGCGTTCGGCGTATTTTTATTTGGCTTGACGATCTATCACGCCCGTGCAGTCGCCGCCGGCGGTTTGTGATGCGCGTTTCGAATAAAGCATGAGCTGGCAAGGGATGAGGGCCATATTGTCGAGCGAGCGTAGCCCGGATTGAGTGAAACGAAATCCGGGATAAGCCTCGCGGTTAATCCCGGATTTCGCGTTGCTCAATCCGGGCTACGCTCACTACTGGCCTCAGCGCGCCCTGACGCGAACCGCCGCGACGGCCATTCCCGGGTGCAGAGTAACCGGCTGCATGAACAGCCATTCGAAATAAGTGGCGGCGCGTTCGCACTTCGGCTGCGGCTCGACTGCGAGGTGGTCGCGGCACGCTTTCGAGCAATAGGGCCGCTGGCCGAACAAGCCGCGCCGATGGGAGACGAGGCCGATGCTGTGATTGCAGGCGGGGTTGGCGCATTTCATGACACTCTCCTGCGGCATTCGCTGGTGTCCAAACCGTGGACCTATTGGTCTGACAGCTGGCGCAGGCAGAGGTTCAAAGGTGTTGGCGCTTTTGCGATCTAGGAATTTATACTTGACAACAGGCCTATATTCCCATTAAGAAAGCGAATCTTCCCGCTCACCGTGAGGAGGCCGGTTGACGAGGCCGGCCCCCCGGAGCGGGAGCGGAACTCGCGCGGCGGCGGTCGACAGCCGCGGCGGAGAACGGTGGTGGAGCGCCGGGAGGCGCAGCGCGCCCGAAGCAGGCGGTTCGCGCAAGCGGATCGATCTGTGGCGCGCGCCACGCCCGAAGCGTGGGCGGGTGGTAACATCCGTCCGCGTGGCGTGGCCCACGACCCGGCGCCTCCCGGCGCTCCACTCGGAATGCGCTTGGCTTTTCGTGCGAGTGGCTTTCGTGAATTTGGCTTTGGCAAAACTCGGACGCAAATAAAACGCGCCGCGAGAGCGACGAGGTGCGTCTACTTTCCCGAGGGCGAAGGGATTTGGTGACGAGCGCGCCGCACATAAATAATCAGCGCGACCGCCGCATTGGCGACGACCAACGTGGCCGGCATGACGCAGGTGGCCAGCGAGAGACCGTTCATAGCGAAGAACGCCGGGATGAATTTGATGCTGTTGAGCGTGAAGGTGGTGATGCTGTCGGAGTGCGGGCGCTGCCAAGCTTTGGTTACCGTTGGGCCGAAGCCGAGCATGTTGACGAGGGCCGCGAGCACTGCGGCGATCGTCGGCTGCCGCGACCACAGGTAAAATATGAAGATGACCGCCGCGGCGGCGAGAAACGCCCATTCGTACCACGGGAAAGTTCGCTCGCCGCGCCAAAAGCTCATCAGGCACAACAGCAAACAAACAATCGCGGTGATGCCCATGACCCAGCTGCCCGGCCCGGCCGCCTCGTCGACTTGCACCAGATAAGCGGTGGCGGTGAGAATGCCGAAAATCAGCCACGACAACGGATGCGGCCGCGCCTCGCCGCGCAGCGTCTGCCAGACATAGATGCCGTAGGCGACGAGCGTGATGACGACGGCGAGCGCCCCCATCGCGTCCTTGAAGGTGACCATGTCATCCGCCCCCGCGATAGCGGGGGAGGGGGACCACGCCAAGCGTGGTGGAGGGGGCGCGGGCCTCGATGCAACAAAATCGTGGACGACGAATCTTCATCGACTCGCTTTTTATCTTCTTTCCTCGCTGTTCGCGTCGGCGACTCAGAGGCCCCCTCCACCACGCTGCTGGCGCAGCGTGGTCCCCCTTCCCCGCTATCGCGGGGGCGAAAATTTTATTCCGCCGCGGCCTTCGCCGCGCGTTGCGGCAGGCGCTCGCGGAAATGCGGCAGGATCTCTTCGGCGATCGCCGTCATGTTGGCGCGCGCCATCTCGTTCGGCATGGTGCCGAACTGGGTCTTGGTCAGCGAAGTGTTGAAGCCGGCGAGATCCTGATATTCGGCGAGTTTTTCGCGCACCGTCGCCGGCGAGCCGATGATCACCACGCCTGACGCGATCAAATCTTCGATCGAAGCGGTCTTGCCCGTGACCTTGACGGCGCGCACGCGCTTCATCGAGGCGGCGTCGGTGTAGCCCGGCGGCAGCAGCATCTCGGTCGGCATTTTCAAAAGATAATTCACCAGCGCTTCGAGATGCGGCTTTGCCTCTTTCACCGCCTTCTTGTCGGTCTCGCCGACATAGATGGTGTTCGACCAGGCCAGCTGATCGGGCGACGCCTGGTAGCCGGCCTTGTCCGCCTCGTCGCGATAGAGCTGGAAAAATTTCGCCACCGCGGCGATCGGACTGAGCGTCTGGCAATAGGTGTAACGCATCTTCGCCGCCCAGCGGATGGTCGAGCCGGAGCCCTGCGACGGAATCCAGATCGGCGGATGCGGCGTCTGATAGGGCCGCGGCCACGGATTGACGTAGCGGAACTGATAATGCTTTCCGGAATAGGAAAACGGCCCGGGCTCGGTCCAGGCCCGCACGATCAGATCGTGCGCCTCGGCAAAGCGCTCCTGGGAATTGGCCGGGTTGATTCCCGTCGCGTGATATTCGGCGCCGATGCCGCGCACGAAGCCGGCGATGATGCGGCCGCGCGTCAAATTGTCGAGCATCGCGTATTCTTCGGCGATATTCAGCGGATTGTTCACCAGCGGCAGCGCGCGGCCGAGAATAGCGATCTTGGCGTGCTTGACGCTGCGCGCCAGCGCGCCGGCGAGCACGCCGGGGATCGGCATCATGCCGTAGGCAGTCTGATGATGCTCGTTGAGGCAGACGCCGTCGAAGCCGAGCTGGTCGGCGAATTCCATCTGGTCGAGATAGTCGTGATAGAGCTCGGCGCCTTTCTCGGGATCGTAATGGCTGTTGGAGAACGTCACCCAGGCCGAGCCATTCTTGGCGATGGCGTCGAGGTCGACATGCGCATACGGCATCAGATGGAAGTTGAAGAACTTCATGGCTTTATCCTATGCCGCCTTCTTGCGCGCGCCGAGGAAAGTTTCCAGCGCCGCGACGAAGGCGTCCGGCTTCTCGACCTGCGGGACGTGGCCGCATTCCGGCACGATCACCACTTTGGCGCCGGGGATCGCCTTCTGATAGGCGAACGCGTGCTCTTTCGGGAACATGCGGTCGTGGTCGCCCCAGATCAGCAAGGTCGGCACGTCGATGCGGTGCAGCCATTTGGGCAAATTCGGGTCGTGGCCGCGCGGCTGCCAGGCGATCTTGGCGACCGTGGTGCGGTTTTTCAGCGTGACGTCTTCCAGCTCCGGCCGCAGCGCCCGCGCAATGATGTCGTCGGCTTTTTTCTGATCGTAAAAGAAATCGCGCAGCCGCTGCTCATCGCTGCGCAGGAACGGATCGAGCTGCTCGACGCCGGCGAGGTAAAGCCCGGCGGCGCCGGCGAGCGTCAGCGAGGCCAAGCGTTGCGTGTTGCGCACGGCAAGTTCCGTGGCGATCCAGCCGCCGAACGACAGCCCGACTAGGTTCACGTCCTTGAGTTTCAATTCGTCGAGCACGTCGAGATAGAAATAGGCGAGGTCGTGGATGTTATCGAGCCAGTCCGGCGTGTCGGACTCGCCAAAACCCGGATGTTCCGGCGCGATGACGTCGAACTTTTGCGCCAGCTGCTGCATGAACGGCAGCACATTCGCGCCCGACGCGCCGTGGAGAACAACGAGCGGGCTGCCGGCCCCGCCACGCATCAGCCGGATGCGGCAGCCTCGAACCGCAAGCACCGACGTCGAAAAATCCGCCATGGGGGAAGCTTGGAGATTTGCGGGGCGAGCGTCAAGAACCCTTCCGTGTCATCGTCCGCGAAGGCGGACGACCCAGTATTCGCCGGCTTCAATGTCGTGCGTAGACGCCTGCGTTTACTGGGTGCCCCGCATACGCGGGGCATGACAGGATCAAAACAAGAAATAACGCTGCGCCATCGGCAGAACTTCCGCCGGCGCGCAGGTCAAAAGTTCGCCGTCGGCGCGCACCTCGTAGGTCTCGGGGTCGACCTCGATATCCGGCGTCGCATCGTTATGGATCATGCTTTTTTTGGAAATCTTGCCGCGGGTATTTTGCACCGCGTAAAGCTCCTTCTGGATGCCGAGTTTTTTGCGCAAGCCCGCCTGCACCGCGGCCTTCGAGGCGAACACCACCGACGACGCGGTGCGGGCGCGGCCGAAGGCGCCGAACATCGGCCGGTAATGCACCGGCTGCGGCGTCGGGATCGAGGCGTTGGGATCGCCCATCGGCGCGGCGACGATGGAGCCGCCCTTGATGATGCAATCCGGCTTGACGCCGAAGAACGCCGGCGACCACAGCACGAGATCGGCGAGCTTGCCTTTCTCCACCGAGCCGATGAGTTTCGACACGCCGTGGGCGATCGCGGGATTGATGGTGTATTTGGCGACGTAGCGCTTGGCCCGCGCGTTGTCGTTGTCGCCTTTCTCCTGCGGCAGGCGCCCGCGCTGCTTCTTCATCTTGTCGGCGGTCTGCCAGGTGCGGATGATGACTTCGCCGAGCCGGCCCATGGCTTGCGAATCCGACGACATCATCGACAGCGCGCCGATGTCGTGAAGAATGTCTTCCGCCGCGATGGTCTCCTTGCGGATGCGGCTTTCGGCGAATGCAAGGTCCTCGGCGATCGACGGATCGAGATGGTGGCACACCATCAGCATGTCGAGGTGCTCGTCGATGGTGTTCTTCGTATAGGGCCGCGTCGGATTGGTCGACGACGGCAGCACGTTCTTCAATCCGGCGACTTTGATGATGTCGGGCGCATGGCCGCCGCCGGCGCCTTCGGTGTGGAAGGCGTGGATGGTGCGGCCCTTGAACGCCTTGATGGTGTCCTCGACGAAACCGGATTCGTTGAGCGTGTCGGTGTGGATCATCACCTGGATGTCGTAGTCGTCGGCGACCGAAAGGCAGCAGTCGATCGCCGCCGGCGTCGTGCCCCAGTCCTCGTGCAGCTTCAGCGCGCAGGCGCCGGCCTTGATCATTTCCTCGAGCGCCGCCGGGCGCGACGCATTGCCCTTGCCGGCAAAGCCGAGGTTGACGGGGAAATCGTCCGCGGCCTGGATCATGCGCGCGAGGTGGAACGGGCCGGGCGTGCAGGTGGTGGCGAACGTGCCATGCGCCGGGCCGGTGCCGCCGCCGAGCAGCGAGGTGACGCCCGACATCAGCGCTTCGTCGACCTGCTGCGGGCAGATGAAATGAATGTGGGTGTCAAAACCGCCGGCGGTGAGGATCTTGCCTTCGCCGGCGATCACCTCGGTGCCGGGCCCGATGATGATGGTGACGCCGGGCTGGATATCCGGATTGCCGGCTTTGCCGATGGCAAAAATCTTGCCGTCCTTGAGGCCGACGTCGGCTTTGACGATGCCCCAATGGTCGAGGATCAGCGCATTGGTGATGACGGTGTCGACCGCGCCCTGCTTATTTGTGATCTGCGATTGCCCCATGCCGTCGCGGATTACCTTGCCGCCGCCGAACTTCACCTCCTCGCCGTAAGTACAAAAATCCTTTTCGACCTCGATGATCAGATCGGTGTCGGCAAGCCGCACGCGGTCGCCCGTGGTCGGACCGAACATGTCGGCATAAACGGCGCGGCTCATGGTCGACGGCATGACACTCTCCGCATGTGAATCCCCAAAGTTATCCCCAAACGTCTCTCGCCTGTTTGCAGGCACGCTTTAACTTGCGACCTGCCATCGAAGCGTTATCATCACTACCAGATCGCTCGCGTTTGGTTCTGCCGGATGTGACGATCGCCAAGGTCGGATTGGCCTGGGTGCAAGGCGGCTATCAGCGGCGCACCACGTGGTAGATTTGATCCTGGTTCCCAGTGGCGGATAGCAGCGCTGAGAACGTGACGGGCGGACGCAAGTTCGCCCGTCATGATTCTTGCGGTCAACTCTTCCTGCGCCACGTTGGTTTGCAGCCGCGTCATTTTTTCAGCTTTCCCATGACGGCCTGGCGAAAACCGTAGATGGTACGCGCGCCGGCGACCGCGACCAGCGTCACCTCGCGGCTCTGGCCGGGCTCGAAGCGCACCGCCGTTCCGGCAGCGATGTCGAGGCGCATGCCGCGCGCCTTGGCGCGGTCGAACTTGAGCGCCGGATTGGTCTCGAAGAAGTGATAATGCGAGCCGACCTGAATTGGCCGATCGCCGCTGTTCGACACCGTCAACGTCTCGGTCTTGCGGCCTTTGTTGAGTTCGATGTCGCCAGATTTTATGAAATATTCACCGGGGATCATCTTATCCTCATCGGATCGGTTCGTGCACGGTGACGAGTTTTGTGCCGTCGGGGAACGTGGCCTCGACCTGGATTTCGGGGATCATCTCGGCGATGCCGTCCATCACCTGGGCGCGGCCGATGACGTGGGCGCCGGCTTCCATCAATTCGGCGACGCTGCGTCCGTCGCGCGCGCCTTCGAGGATGAAATCGGAGATCAGCGCTACCGCTTCGGGATGATTGAGCTTGACGCCGCGCTCCAGCCGCCGCCGCGCCACCATCGCCGCCATGGCGATCAACAGCTTGTCTTTTTCGCGCGGTGTAAGCTGCATGGCGCCCTTTCAGTTCAGCCACAGCCGCGGCAACGGCGCGGCATCGAGCGCGGTGAGCACGGCAACGAGATCGCGGCGCAGCGCTGCGCCGTCGGTCGCGACCAGCCGCGCAACGACCAGGCCGTTCCAGGCCGAGATGCCGACTTCACCAGCAAAATGGTCCTGCATGGCGCGAACCGCGGCGGCATCGGCGTCATTGCCGGGATATTTGACGACGCTTGCCACGGCAACGCCGCCGCCTGCGATGGCGCGTTGCGCCAGGCGCTGTGCAATGTCGCCGTCGAGACGCAGCGTCTCAGCAAAAATCAGCGCGCCTTCGACGCGCAGCCGCCAGCGGTCGAAAAAATGCCCCTGGATCACCGCTTCGCCCATGGCGGAGCGGCCGAACACGGCGGCTTCCGCCAACAGCAACTTGGCGTCACGCGCCAGCTCGACATCGATGCTGCGCCGCAGCCGTGCCTGATCGAACACGATCGTCTCCTGCGGCAGCCAAGCCAGTGCGCCGCCGGAACCGACGTCGAGCTTGATGCCGATGTCGGTGTCCGGCCCCAGCGAGCGATAGATTTTTTCCGCCGCCGCGGTGGTGACGGAAAGCCGCGCGCCGGCGCCGACCTTAATGTCGACGTCGAAGCGGTCGCCGCCGGTCATGCCGCCGCCGGTATTGACGATGACGGCGTCGAGCGCAGCAAGGCTGTTGCCGTTGGGAAAGCGCACCCGCAGCGAGCCGGCTTCATGAACGCGGCCGCGCCGGCTGCCGCCAGGTCCCGCCGCAACGGTGAACGCGATCCTGCCGACGGCGCGATTGCCGGCGAAGATTTCGTTGCGTAGCGGCGCGCTCCCCGGCATCGGATCGGCCATCACATATCGCGCATCAGATCGCCATGGCGCGCTTGAGCGCGCCCTCGTCGAGATCGTCGCGGTTGCAGGAATAGACGACGGCGCCGCGGTCCATGACGGCGAAATGGTCGCCGAGTTCGCGGGCAAAGTCGAGATACTGTTCGACCAGCACGATGGCGATCTTGCCGAGCGAGCGCAGATAGGTGATGGCGCGGCCGATATCCTTGATGATCGACGGTTGGATGCCTTCGGTCGGCTCGTCGAGCAGGAGCAGCCGCGGCCGCATCACCAGCGCGCGGCCGATGGCGAGCTGCTGCTGCTGGCCGCCCGAAAGGTCGCCGCCGCGCCGGCGCAGCATGGATTCCAGCACCGGGAACAGCGAGAACACGTCGTCAGGTATGCTGCGCGCCTCGCGCGGCAGCGGCGCAAAGCCGGTACGGAGATTTTCCTCGACCGTGAGCAGCGGAAAGATTTCACGGCCCTGCGGCACATAGGCGATGCCGCGCCGCGCCCGTTCCGGCGGTTTGAGCGCGGTGATGTCGTTGCCTTCCCAAATGATGGTGCCGCGGCTCACCGGCTGCTGGCCGGCCAGCGCATCGAGGAGGCTGGTCTTGCCGACGCCGTTGCGCCCGAGCACGCAGGTGACCTTGCCGGGCTCCGCCTTGAGCGAAACCGCCCGCAGCGCCTGCGCGGCGCCATAGTGCAGATCGATGGCTTGCGCATCCAGCATGATCAGCGCCCCAAATACACTTCGACGACACGCTCGTTCTGCGACACCTGGTCGATCGAGCCTTCGGCCAGCACCGAGCCCTCGTGCAGGCACGTCACCTTCACGCCGAGGTCGCGCACGAAGGTCATGTCGTGCTCGACCACGACGACGGTGTGTTCCTTATTGATCTCTCTGAGCAGTTCCGCGGTTTGCCGCGTTTCCACGTCCGTCATGCCGGCGACCGGCTCGTCGACCAGGAGGAGCTTCGGATCCTGCGCCAGCAGCATGCCGATTTCGAGCCATTGCTTCTGGCCGTGCGCCAGGCTGCCGGCAAGACGGTTGCGCACCGCAGTGAGGCGCGTGGTCGCCAAAATTTCATCGATGCGGTGGTGTTCGGCCGACGTCTGTCGCCACCACAAGCTTGTCCGCGCGCGATGATCGCCCTTGAGCGCCAGTTCGAGATTGTCAAATACCGTATGGCTGTCGAAAACGGTCGGCTTCTGGAATTTGCGGCCAATGCCGAGATTGGCGATCTCGGTCTCGTCGAGCTTGGTGAGATTGTAGACGCCGTTGAACATGACATCGCCGCTGTCCGGCCGGGTCTTGCCGGTGACGACGTCCATCATCGTGGTCTTGCCGGCGCCGTTCGGGCCGATGATGGCGCGCATCTCGCCGGGCTCGATGGTGAAGGACAGATTGTTGAGCGCCTTGAAGCCGTCGAACGACACGTTGACGCCGTCGAGATAGAGGAGCGCGGTGGTGAGAGCTTCCATCCTCATTCCGCCGGCAGCGGCTCCCTGACGCCGTCTTCGGCGGCGGCCGAGACGCGGGCACGGCGCAACGCCGTCCAGTGATGTAAGGTGCCGATGACGCCGCGCGGCAACAGCAAAGTGACGCCGACGAACAGGCTGCCGAGCATGAACAGCCAGTACGGCGCCAGCACGCCCGAGGTGAAATAGGTCTTGCCGTAATTGACCAAAACCGCGCCCAGCGCCGCGCCAGTGAGCGTGCCGCGGCCGCCGACCGCGACCCAGATCACCGCCTCGATGGAATTGCCCGGCGCGAATTCGCCCGGATTGATGATGCCGACCTGCGGCACGTAGAGCGCGCCGGCGACGCCGGCCATGCAGGCCGACAAAGTGAACACGAACAGCTTGTAGGACTCCACCCGGTAGCCGAGGAAGCGCGTGCGCGCTTCGGCGTCGCGGATGGCGATCAAAACCTTGCCGAATTTCGAGGTGACGATGGCGCGGCAGACCAGGAAGCCCAGCATCAGCGCCACGCAGGAGATCGAGAACAGAACGTTGCGCGTCGACTCCGCCTGCACGTTGAAGCCGAGGATGTCCTTGAAATCGGTCAGGCCGTTATTGCCGCCGAAGCCGAAATTGTTGCGGAAGAAGCCGAGCATCAGCGCGTAGGTCAGCGCCTGCGTGATGATCGACAGATAGACGCCGGTGACGCGGCTGCGAAATGCGAACCAGCCGAACACGAAGGCGAGCGCGCCCGGCACCGCCACGATCATCACCAAGGCATAGGGGAAATGCTGAAAACCGTACCAGTAGTACGGCAATTCCTTCCAGTTCAGGAACACCATGAAGTCGGGCAGGATCGGATCGGCATAAACGCCGCGGGTGCCGATCTGGCGCATCAGATACATGCCCATGGCATAGCCGCCGAGCGCGAAGAACGCGCCGTGGCCGAGCGAGAGAATGCCGCAATAGCCCCAGATCAGGTCGATCGACAGCGCGAGCAGCGCGTAGCAGATATATTTGCCGAACAAGGCCACCAGATAAGTCGGCACATGCAGCGCCGAAGATTGCGGCACCGCCAGATTGAGGATCGGCACCACGACCGCGATCGCCGCGACGACGACGAGGAAAATCATCGCGCTGCGATCGAGCGAGCGAATGAGGATGTGCGAGGCGTTCACGCTTCCACCGCCCGGCCCTTGAGCGCGAACATGCCGCGCGGCCGTTTCTGGATGAACAGGATGATCAACACCAGGATGGCGATCTTGCCGAGCACCGCGCCGGCGACCGGTTCGAGGAATTTGTTGGCGATGCCGAGTACGAACGAGCCGACCAGCGTGCCCCACAAATTGCCGACGCCGCCGAACACCACGACCATGAAGCTGTCGATGATGTAGCCCTGGCCGAGATTGGGGCTGACATTGTCGATCTGGGACAGCGCGACGCCGGCCATGCCGGCGATGCCCGAGCCCAGGCCGAAAGTCAGCGCGTCGACCCGGCTGGTGCGGATGCCCATCGACGCCGCCATGGCGCGGTTTTGCGTCACCGCGCGCATTTCCAGGCCGAAGCGGGTGAAGCGCAACAGCCCGAGCAGCGCGACGAAAACCGCAAGCGCGAAACAGATGATCCACAGCCGGTTATAGGTGATGGTGATGCCGCCGAGATCGAAGGCGCCGCTCATGAACGACGGATTGCCGACCTCACGGTTGTTCGGGCCGAACGTCGTGCGCACCGCCTGCTGCAGGATCAGCGAAAGCCCCCAGGTCGCCAATAACGTCTCCAGCGGCCGGCCGTAGAGGAAGCGGATGATGCAGCGCTCGATCAGGATGCCGATGAGGCCGGCGACCAGAAACGCCAGCGGAATGGCGATGGCGAGCGAGTAATCGAACAGCGCCGGATGGCTGGCGCGGATCGTATCCTGCACCATGAAGGTGACATAGGCGCCGATCATCACCATTTCGCCATGCGCCATATTGATGACGCCCATCACGCCGAAGGTGATGGCGAGCCCAATGGCCGCGAGTAGCAGAACCGAGCCGAGCGAAATGCCGTACCAGGCGTTCTGCACCATGTTCCAGAGGCCGAGGCGGTTGCGGATGGCGGCAGCGGCGCTGGCGGCGGCCTTTACGACCGGCGCCGCGGTGCCGGCGGGAAGACTTTGCAGAAGCCCGAGCGCGTCCTGATCGCCGCGCTGCTGGATCACCGCGACGGCGGCGAGCTTGTCCTCGTCCTTGGTGTCATCGCTGGTCAGCAAGATCGCCGCGCGCGCCTGCATCAGCACCCGCTTGATGCGCGTGTCCTGTTCTTTCTCGATTGCCGTCTCGAGCACCGGCAGCGCGCTTTGGTCGCGCGACTTGAACACCGCCTCGGCTGCGTCGAGCCGCTTGGCCGGATCAGGGGAGATCAGCGTCAGCGCGCCGATCGCGGCGTCGATGCTGCCGCGCAGCCGGTTGTTGAGGCGGACAGTGTCGATATCGGGCGGCGGATCGCCGGCGACCGGCTGTCCGGTCGCGGGGTCGCTCAGCTTGCCGTCGTCGTCCTGGATGTAGACCGCCTTGCGCTCGGCGCTGAACATGAGGTGGCCGTCCTGCAAGGCGCGGATGATGGCTTCCGCCTGCGGGCTGCCGCTCGCGGCGACGGCGTTGATGCCGTCAATGGTGTCGTCGAAATCGTCTGTGGTGAATTTTGCAAGCGCATCGTCGATGGCCGCGGCGTGCACGCTCGTGCAGGCCAGAACCAGCCCGAAGGCCAGCAGCAGCGCGGCGAGGCAAGCTCGGCAGAAACGCATTGCAAATAATCCCGGGGGCATGACGCGGGAAGGCGGCATACCGCCTTCCCGCAAGCTTGAACCTCAGCGTGCCGTGGTTACGACGCGCCGCCGCATTTCTGCGTCACCTTGTTGTAGTTGCCGCATTTGAGCTTCACCCAATCGGCTTCGAGATCCTTCGAGCCGGGCAGGTAAGGCGACCAGGCGGCGCCGGGAATGAGCTCCTTGGTCTTGAACACCACGTTGAACTGGCCGTCGGCCCTGATCTCGCCGATATAGACCGGCTTGGTGATGTGATGGTTCGGCAGCAAGGTCGAGACGCCGCCGGTGAGGTTCGGCGCCTGTGTGCCCGGCAGCGCTTCGATCACCTTGTCGGCATCGGTGGATTTGACCTTTTCGACCGCCTTCACCCACATGTTGAAGCCGATGTAATGCGCTTCCATCGGATCGTTGGTGGTGCGCTTCGGGTTCTTAGTGAAGTCGTGCCACTCCTTGATGAAGGCGGCGTTGGCCGGCGTCTTGATCGACTCGAAATAGTTCCACGCGGCGAGATGGCCGACCAGCGGCTTGGTGTCGAGACCGGCGAGTTCTTCCTCGCCGACCGAGAACGCCATGACCGGAATGTCGGTCGCCTTGATGCCCTGGTTGCCGAGCTCCTTGTAGAACGGCACATTGGCGTCACCGTTGATGGTGGAGACCACCGCCGTCTTCTTGCCGGCCGAGCCGAACGCCTTGATCTTGGAGACTTCGGTCTGCCAGTCGGAGAAGCCGAACGGCGTGTAGTTGATCATGATGTCCTCGTCCTTCACCCCTTTGAGCTTGAGGTAGGCTTCGAGGATCTTGTTGGTGGTGCGCGGATAGACGTAGTCGGTGCCTTCCAGCACCCAGCGCTGCACCGAGCCGCCGTCCTTGCTCATCAGATAGTCGACGGCGGGAATGGCCTGCTGGTTCGGCGCGGCGCCGGTGTAGAACACGTTGCGCTCGCTCTCCTCGCCTTCATACTGCACCGGATAGAACAGGATGCTGTTGAGCTCCTTGAACACCGGCAGCACCGACTTGCGCGACACCGAGGTCCAGCAGCCGAATACGACGGCGACGTGATCCTTGCTGATCAGCTCGCGGGCTTTTTCCGCGAACAACGGCCAGTTCGAGGCCGGATCGACCACCACGGCCTCGAGCTTCTTGCCGAGCAGGCCGCCCTTCTTGTTCTGCTCGTCGATGAGCATCAGCACCACGTCCTTCAGCGTCGTCTCGCTGATCGCCATGGTGCCGGAAAGCGAATGGAGAATGCCGACTTTGATCGTATCCTCGGCCTTGGCGGGCAGCGCCGCCAGAAGGCCAAAGGCAAGACCCGCCGTGGCTGCAAGCCAGCGGCGGCCCCGCGGTCGCCCGGCGACCGCGCCTATCGGATTGAGCATCGAGATGTCCTCTGTTTGACGCGCGCGACCGGTCCGGCACCGTCCCGCTTGAGCCTAAATCGCAAGGAGCGTGCCAAGCCGCGAGGGGCCCTAAGGGATTGGACGGACAGTCCGAATCGGTAGGCCAGAGGACTACTGCGGCGCGGAGCGCTTATTTTGAGTCCGGCGAGGGAGAAAACTTGCCTATTTGTTGGGCGTTGTCATGAAGGAGAAAGAATGGCACTGCTGTTTTCGTAGGCAAATTTTCTGCAATAGGTTACGCCCGTTTATGCCGGCAAACCGGCCCCTAGCGGGCGTTTGACATCAACCTTCGAGCCGGGCTTCGATCCGGCCGTCATAAGCAAAACAGCGCGGCGCCCACGACCCGATGACCAGTTTCGTCAGCCGACGGCAGTTCATGATCGAATGGGGCCATTGCGACCCGGCCGGCATCGTCTTCAACAGCCGGTTCTTCGAATTCTTCGATTGGGGCACCTGGACCCTGTTCGAGGCGGCGCTCGGCGTAAAACCGCACGAGCTCGGCGCGACCTACGGCATCATGGGCATCCCCTTGGTCGACGCCGGCGCGCGCTTTCTCGCTCCGGCGCGGTTCGGCGACGTCGTCGAGCTGACGTCGCGGGTGAGCGAGTTCCGTCGTTCAAGCTTCGACGTCGAGCATCAATTACTGGTGCACGGCGCGCTCGCGGTCGAAGGCAAGGAAACGCGGGTGTGGGCGGCGCGCGACGCGGTTGATCCGTCGAAGATCAAATCGCAGCCGATCCCGCCCGAAGTCACTGCGCGCTTTGCCTAGACGTCCATCGGGTTTGAACGGCACCGCGGTTATTGCTATTGAGTTGGCGCAACAAAAAA
The DNA here is from genome assembly GCA_963756245.1 of uncultured Alphaproteobacteria bacterium. Lineage (GTDB taxonomy): Bacteria > Pseudomonadota > Alphaproteobacteria > Rhizobiales > Xanthobacteraceae > BOG-931. The sequence goes on along the minus strand of CAVWOI010000010.1, from coordinate 198,808 downwards.
AGCCATTGACGCATCGCATGGCGCGCATTCTGCAGCTCACGCTCAACGGCCGCGCCCGCACCGACGCGGTTCCCGACAACGTGTTGCTGCTGGATTATTTGCGGGAACAGGTCGGATTGACCGGAACGAAAACCGGATGCGACGGCGGCGAATGCGGCGCCTGCACCGTGCTGGTCGACGATTCCCCGCGCCTGTCTTGCCTGATGCTCGCCGCCATGGCCGAAGGCTGCCGCGTCGACACCATCGAATCGCTGGCGACCGACGGCCACCTCTCCGCCGTGCAGCGCGGCTTTCACGAAAAGCTCGGCTCGCAATGCGGCTATTGCACGCCGGGATTCATCATGGCCTCGGCCGGACTATTGCGGCGCAATCCGCGGCCGACCGACGACGAAATCCGCGACGCGCTCGGCAGCAACATTTGCCGCTGCACCGGCTATGTCAAAATCATCGAAGCGGTGCAGCACGCCGCCGCGCTCCATGCCGCCGGAGTTTCTCCGTGAGCGGAGACTTGCGCGTGTTTCCCGGGCGCAGCGCAGCACCAAAAGCGCGTTCACGCGCGTCTTCGACGCGCTATGGCGCAGCGGAGTGGTGCGCTGCAGACCCGGGATCGTTACAAGCTCCGAGTCTGCCGCGATCCCGGATCAGCGGTGCACCACTTCGTGCTGCACCGCATCCGGGAAACAAGGCGTCGATGCCATGAACGAGATCGTGCCGGCTCATAACATCGGCGACTATGTGCCGATGATCGACGGTCCGGAGAAAGTGTCCGGCCGCGCCAAATACACCGCCGATCTCATCGCGCCGGGAATGCTGGCGGGACGAATTTTTCGCAGTCCTTATTCGCACGCCGAGATTCTTGAAGTCGATGTGTCGGAGGCGATGAAACTGCCTGGCGTGAAGGCCATCGTCACCGGCGCCGACTGCGACAAGACTTTTGGCGTACTGCCGATCGCCCGCAGCGAGCATCCTTTGGCACGCGATCGCGTGCGCTATCGCGGCGAGCCGGTCGCCGCCGTCGCGGCGATCGACGACGCCACCGCGAAGGAAGCGCTGCGGCGCATCAAGCTGAAGGTGCGCGAGCTGCCGGCTTATCACACGTCTGCCGAAGCGATGGCGCCAAACGCGATCGCCATTCACGAGCGAAAACCGCAAAATCTCGAGCGCGACGTTTTGTTCGAGCTCGGCGACGTCGCAGCGGCGTTTGCGTCGTCGGACCTGGTCCGCGAAGGCACCTACAATTGCGCCGAGGTGTGCCAGAACCAGATGGAGATGCACGCCGCGGTCGCCGACTACGACGTGGTGCGCGACCGCATCACCGTGCATGCCTCGACGCAAGTGCCGTACTACGTGCACCTGATGCTGTCGCAAATCCTCGCCATGGACATGTCGCGCATCCGCGTGGTCAAGCCCCATGTCGGCGGCGGTTTCGGCTGCCGCACCGAGACGCTCAATGTCGAGCTGATCGCCGCGCTGTTGGCCCGCAAGGTCGGCGGCTGCGTGCGCATCATGGTCAACCGCGAGGAGACCTTCATCACCCATCGCGGCCGGCCGGAGACCGATATCAAGCTCAAGATCGGCATGCGCAAGGACGGCGCCATCACCGGCGTCGAATGCGAATGCATCCAGCGCGGCGGCGCGCACTCGGGCTACGGCGTGGTGACGATCCTTTATGCCGGCTCGATGCTGTACGCGATCTACGATCTCAACAACGTCAAATATCTCGGCAAGCGGGTGCTGACCAATACGCCGCCCTGCGGCGCCTTCCGCGGCCACGGCACCGTCGATATCCGCTTCGCGTTCGAAAGCCTGCTCGACGAGATGGCGCGCGCGCTCGGCCTCGATCCGTTCGCGGTGCGCCGCGCTAATCTATTGAATGCGCCGACGTTCACCCAGAACGATCTGATGGTGAACAGCTACGGCCTGCCGGAATGTCTTGACTGGGTCGAGCGTGAAAGCGGCTGGCACGCGCGCAAGGGCAAAATGCCGAAGCGTAATGGCATCAGCAAGGGCCATATCAGTAAAGGTCTTGGCATGGCCTGCTCGCATTACATCAGCGGCGCGTCAAAACCGGTAAACTGGACCGGCGAGCCGCACGCCACGGTCAAGATCAAGCTCGATTTCGACGGCTCGATCGTGGTGCTGTCCGGCGCCGCCGATATCGGCCAGGGCTCGACCACGATCTTAGCGCAATCGGTCGCCGAAGTGCTCGGCCTCGATCTGGCGCGCGTCCGCGTCGTCACCGGCGACAGCGAAGTGGTGCCGAAGGACAACGGTTCCTATTCGTCGCGCGTTACCTTCATGGTCGGCAATGCTGCCATCGACGCCGCGCAAAATCTCAAAGCCGTGCTGATCGCCGCCGCCGCGCGAAAGCTCGAAGCCAAGCCGGGCGAGATCGAATGCCTTGGCGAGCTCTATCGTGCCGGCGCGCAAGACAAGGGCCTCACCTTCAACGAGGTCGTCACCGAGGCGCTCAAAGATACCGGCACCATCACCGTCACCGGCAACTACTCGACCATTCCGGACTCCCACGGTGGCAAGAAATATCGCGGCTCCGCCATCGGCGGCACCATGGGCTACAGCTATTCGGCGCAGGTGGTCGAAGTCAGCGTCGACGAGGAGACCGGCGTCGTCACCGTCGACAAGGTCTGGGTCGCGCACGATTGCGGCAAGGCGCTCAACCGCCTCACGGTCGAAGGCCAAGTGCAGGGCTCGGTATGGATGGGCATGGGCCAGGCATTAAGCGAGGAGACAGCTTATTTTGGAGGCCTCCTCCTCACCGCCAACATGCTCGATTACCGCGTGCCGACCATCCAGGATTCGCCGCCGATCGAAGTCGGCATCGTCGAGAGCATCGATCCGCACGGGCCGTTCGGCGCCAAGGAAGCCGGCGAGGGCTCGCTGGCGGCATTCCTGCCGGCGCTCACCAACGCCATCGCCGACGCCACCGGCCTACGCTTCAACGACCTGCCGGTGACGCCGGATCGCGTGTTCGCGGCGCTGGAAAAGCGCGCGCGCCGTGCGTCACCCTCCCCCGCAGGGGAGAGTTGATGGACGCGCTGCCGCAATTCGACCTGGTCCGGCCGCGGACGCTCGGCGAACTAGTCGCCGCGCGCGTCACGCATCGCGACAGCCGGCTTCTTGGCGGCGGCACCGATCTCATGGTGAACATCCGCCGCGGCATCGTCGCGCCGCCGGTATTGATCGACATCAACGGCGTCGCCGAATTGCGCGGCATCAAGGCCGATGCGCATGGCCTCGAGATCGGCGCCGCTGCCACGCTGACCGAGGTCGCGGCGCATCCCGACGTGGCAAAGTTTTATCCGGTCGTGGCGCAGGCCGCGGCCCATATCGCCGGCCCGACCCACCGCAACATGGGCACCGTCGGCGGCAATCTCGCGCTCGATACACGCTGCATTTTCTACAATCAGAGTGAATGGTGGCGCGACGCCAATCATCACTGCTTGAAAACCACCGGCGACATCTGCCACGTCGCGCCGAAAAGCCGCGGCGTCTGCTTCGCCACCTTCAGCGGCGATCTGGCGCCGGCGCTGCTGACGCTCGATGCGGAGATCGACATCACTGGCCCTTCGGGCCACCGAACGATGCCGCTCGCCGATCTCTATATCGGTTACGCGCGTCAGGACGAGCCGGTCACCGAAACCCGCGGCGACGGCAAATATTTCCTGGCGCTCCGCACCGGCGAATTCATCGCCGCGGTGCGGGTGAAAAATACGCCCGGCCTGCGTTCCGCCTACGATAAGATCCGCATCCGCCGCTCGATCGAATATCCGGTCGCCGGCGTCGCCGTGGCGTTGCGGCGCGACGGCGACACGCTCACGGATTTGCGCGTCGCCTTCACCGGCACCAATCCGCGGCCGGTACGGCTTGCCGGTACCGCGGCCTTGTGCGGCGGCGCGCTCGATGATCGCGTGCTTGCCGGGCTCGACGCGCTGGTGCGCGATCAGATCATGGCGATGAAAACGACATTCACCCCCGGCCATTACCGCCGCCGCGTCGCCGGCGTCTTGGCGCGCCGGCTGGTGCAGCGCTTGTTCGCGGACCGAACTTGATAAAGCAAAAAATCTATTCGCCGCTTCAGGTGCTGGCGGCTTCGTTGCTCGGCGGGCCGATGGCGATGGTCTATGCGCTGTGGAAGAATTTCCAGACGCTGGAAAATCCCCACGGTATGCGGCAAATCCTGGTCTGGGGCTCGATCTTCATCGTCGTCCTGATGCTGTTCTCGCCGCTGATGCCCAATGGCTGGCCCGACTTCGTCATCCCCTTCGCCTATTCGCTCGCCGGCTGGTCGCTTGCGGAGACTTTTCAAATGTCGAAGCAGGCCATCGCGGATTCGCAAGCTTACGAATTTCAGTCGGCCTGGAACGTCATCGCCGTCAGCTTCATCTTCCTGGCCGCGATGATCGTCGTCGCCTTCACCTGGTTCATGGTGTTGGTCGCCGCCGGCGTGATCTGATCTGGACGGCACTGATGCGACTCCGTAGGGTGGGCTGAGCGCAGCGAAGCCCACGCTGTGCTGAGCCGCGTGGGCACGGCGCTGCGCGCCTTTGCCCACCCTACGATTCCAATTCCCGCAATTTGAACCGCTGAATCTTCCCCGTCGCGGTGCGCGGCAGGTCGGGGCGTATGTCGATCCAGCGCGGATATTTCCACGGGCCGGCGCATTGCTTGACGTGCACGCGCAGCGTCTCGATCAGGCGCTCATCGGCGGCATAGCCGTTGCGCAGCACGATGAAAGCCTTTGGCTTGATCAGGCCGTCGGCATCCTCCTTGCCGATGACGGCGGCTTCGAGCACGGCTTCGTGGGAAGCGAGCGCCGCCTCGACCTCGAATGGCGACACCCACATGCCGCTCACCTTGAACATGTCGTCGGTGCGGCCGCAGTAATGGAAATAGCCGCTGGTCTCGCGCACGTATTTGTCGCCGGTGAAAGTCCATTCGCCCGCAAAGGTGCGCCGGCTCTTGGCGCGCTGGTTCCAATAACCTTCGCCGGCGGTGGGTCCGCGCACCACGAGCTCGCCGATCTCGCCGTCGGCAACTTCGCGGCCGTCCTCATCGACGATCTTGAGGTCGTAGCCGGGCACGGCCTTTCCGGTCGTGCCGTAGCGCACGTCGCCCGGCTGGTTCGACAGAAAGGTCTGGAACATTTCGGTCGAGCCGATGCCGTCGAGCACGTCGACACCGGCCGCGGCGCGCCAGCGCTTGCCGAGATGGCCGGGCAGCGCTTCGCCGGCGGATACGCACAGCCGCAGACGGTCGGAACCGGCGCCGCGGGTCATGTGACCATGCGCCAAAAGCGAAGCGTAGAGAGTGGGGACACCAAAGAAGATCGTCGGTCGATGCCGGCGCATGATGTCGAACACCGCCTCCGGCGTCGGCCGCTGCGGCAGCAGCACGGTGGTGGCGCCCACCGACAGCGGGAAAGCCATGGCGTTGCCCAGGCCGTAGGAGAAAAACAATTTCGCCGCCGAGAACACCACGTCGTCCTCGCGGATGCCGATGACGCGTTGCCCCATCAGCCGCGCCGCCGCCATCGGCGTGGTGTGGATGTGCTTGACGCCCTTGGGATCGCCGGTCGAGCCGGAGGTGTACAGCCAGAATGCGACTTCGTCGGACAGCGTCGGCGCGGTGAAAAGGTCCGGCTGCCCGCGTGCCAAAAGGTCGGTGAAATCATGCACGTCGCGGCCGACGAACGCGGCCTTGTCGTCGGCGCTGGCGCCGACCAGGATGATGGTGCGCAGGTGCGGCAGGCGGTCGAGCACCGGCACGAGCGTCTTGGCCAATGACGCCGAAGCGACGATCGCCGCGGCCCGGCTGTCGCCGAGGATATAGGCGTATTGCTCGGCATTGAGCAGCGTGTTGAGCGGCAGCACGACGATGCCGGCGCGCACGCCGCCCAAGAACGCCACCGGAAAATCGACAGTGTCGTAGAGCAGGAGGCTCAAGCGCTCTTCCGGGCGGAGCCTGAGATTTTTCAGCGCGCTGGCGAAACGGCAGGTGCGCGTTTGCAACTCGCCGTAGCTGAGCGTGCGATCGGAATCGATGAAGGCCGGCTTGTCGCCGCGGCCGCGCGCCACCGGAGCATCGACCAGGTCCGTGACGGCGTTGTACGGCCCGCGAACGAGGAGGTCTTCCAGCATCGGACGGTTCCCACCCTGCGGTTGAATATATCACGCTGCGGGCCGGTGGCGCGCCAAAGGTTTCCGCATTAGGATGAGGCATCAGCAGGGGGTGAGCAATGAATCCGTATCGGTCGAGGCGCGGGCGTAATGCAGTCCGCGGCTTTGTTCTATTTGCGCTCGCGGCAGCGATTTTTCGTCCCAGTTCCGGCAATGCCGATGGCGCGCTCGCCGTCGCGTTGCCGCCCGACGTGGTCAAGCAGGGCTTTGCCTACGGCTATGTCACCGATTACCCCGATGCCAACCAGGCGGACGCCGAGGCGCTGAAGAAATGCCGCGACACCACCATCGCCGGTGTCCGGCCGCTCTGCGAGGTGATCCAGGACTTCAAGAACCAGTGCGTCGCCGTCGCCATGGACCCGCAGGCCGGAACGCCCGGCGTCGGCTGGTCGGTGGCGCCGGACTTGCACACGGCGGAAGCGCAGGCCTTGTCGAAGTGCGAAAGTACCGCCGGCCCGGGCCGCCGCGCCGCCTGCGCGGTCGATCATTCGTCATGTGACGGAAGTGCGAAATAAACTCACACCCGGCGCGGTTGAATCGTCCTCGCGACAGCACTGTTTCCGACCCGTGGCGCCGCGCCGATTTCCGCAATATCATCATCCATCCACCCACCATCGGAGGGGCGTATGCGTTCCAATCTGTCGAACCGGCTTTGTGCGGCCGGCGCTTTTGTCGTGTTGTCGCTGTGCTGTGCTCTTGGTCCAAGCCAGAGCCTGGCGGCCGGCGCGCTCGCCGTCGGCTTGCCGTCGGATGTCGCCAAGGGCGGCTTCACCTACGGCTATTCCAACAACAACGATGACGCCAATCATGCCGAGGCCAAGGCACTGGACGCCTGCCGCACGACCAAAGACGCGGCGAAGGACGTCAATCTGCGGTCGCTCTGCAAAGTCCTCCAGGACTACAGCAATCAATGCGTCGCCGTCGCCATGGATCCGGCCGCGGGAACGCCGGGCGTCGGCTGGTCGGTGGCGAACGATTTGCTCACCGCGGAACGCCAGGCGCTCGGCAAATGCATGGACACGGCCGGTCCGGGCCGCCGCGCCGCTTGCGTGGTCGATCACTCGTCGTGCGACGGCAACGCGAAATAACAGTCCCGCCGAAGAGGCGCGGTTGATCGCCGCGTCATGAGCCGCGCCGGCGCCATCGCCCGCGCGGCCGCCTATTTCGACGACGGCGGCTTCCTCGCCGACCTGAAGCGGCGTGTCGCCTTGCCGAGCACGAGCCAGGAGCCGGCACGTGCCGCCGTGTTGCGCGCCTATCTGGACGAAGAAATCGCGCCGGCGCTCACCCCGCTCGGCTTTACCTGCCGTATCCTCGACAATCCGCACGGGCCGCCGGCGCTGGTCGCCGAGCGCATCGAGAATCCGGCTTTCGTCACCGTGCTGGTCTATGGCCATGGCGACACCATCGCCGGCCAGGACACGCTGTGGCGGGCCGGGCTCGCGCCGTGGCGGGTCGTCGTCGAGGGCGAGCGCATCTATGGCCGCGGCACCGCCGACAACAAAGGCCAGCACAGCGTCAACATCGCCGCCCTTGCCGCGGTGCTCGAAGAACGCGGCGCGCTCGGCTTCAACTGCAAAGTGTTGATCGAGATGGCGGAGGAAGTCGGCTCGGCGGGCTTGCGCGAATTGTGCGCTCAGCACCGCGACGACCTGCTCAAGGCCGACGTGCTGATCGGCTCCGACGGCCCGCGCATCGCGCCGGACGAGCCGACGATTTTCCTCGGCGCGCGCGGCGGCTATCCGATCGATCTGATCGTCGATTTGCGCGAAGGCGCGCATCATTCCGGCAATTGGGGCGGGCTGATTGCCAATGCCGGGATCGTGCTGGCGCAGGCGCTCGCCACCATCACCGACGCGCGCGGCACGATTTTGGTGCCGGAATGGCGGCCGCCGCTGCCGCAAGCGGTGCGGCAGGTGCTGGTCGGCGTCGAAGTCGACGGCGGCGAAGACGGGCCGGCCATCGATCGCGACTGGGGCGAGCCGGACCTGTCGCCGGCCGAACGCGTCTTCGGCTGGAACAGCTTTGAGATTCTGGCCTTCGTCACCGGCACGCCGGAACGGCCGGTCAACGCCATCCCCGGAAGCGCCCGCGCCCATTGCCAGCTTCGTTATGTGGTCGGCACCGACGTCGACGACGTCATTCCGGCGCTGCGGCGCCATCTCGACCGCCGCGGTTTCCATAACGTCGAGGTGCGCGCCGGCCGCGGCAGCTTCTTCAACGCCAGCCGGCTCGATCCCGCCGATCCGTGGGTGACTTTTGCGAAACTGTCGCTGGAGCGCACCACCGGCAAATTGCCGACCATCCTGCCCAATCTCGGCGGCTCGCTGCCGAACGATATTTTCGCCGATGTGTTGCGGCTGAAGACGATCTGGGTGCCGCACTCCTACGCTGGCTGCTCGCAGCACGCGCCGAACGAGCATTTGCTGGCGCCGATCGCCCGCGAAGGCTTGGGCCTGATGGCCGGATTGTTCTGGGATCTTGGCGATCCGGCCGTGCGACGGCCGCCGCATTAAGCTCGCTGTTTCCCGGGCGCAGCGCAGCACGAAGTGGTGCGCTGCAGACCCGGGATCGTTCCACACTCTGGGTCTGCGGCGATCCCGGATCAGCGGTGCACCACTTCGTGCTGCACCGCATCCGGGAAACATCGACCCTTATTCCGCGGCCACAGCCGGCATCGTCTGCTGCGCCTGTTTTTCCATCTCGCGGCGGATGCGCACGGCTTGCGAATTGTCGTCCAGCGCAACGTCGGCTGCGGTGACGAATTCGCCCGCGGCAACGTTACGCATAAGCTTGACGTGATGCGCCAGCCCGATCGGCAGGGCGCCGAGTTTCAGGCTGCGCGTCGCCGGGACGAGTTTGGCGTAGACACAGTAGCCGCCTTCGCCGTCGAGCATTTCGCCGGCGGTCAGGGCGCGCTTGGCGACCGTCACCGCATCGCCGCGCCAGGCCTTGCAGCTTCCGGTCGGCTCGCCGCGCAGCGCGGCATTGAGCACCGAGATCGACAGTTCGAGCCCGATCAGATGAAAGGGCTTGTACATCGCCGCATAACGGCCGGTCGCATCGGTCGGCAAGCCGTATTGCTTGAAGCAGGCCGCGGCGTAATCGTTTTCCGCCTTGAACACCACATAGACGCCCCAGCGCAGGTCGCGCTCGACCGGCTCGCCGTTGCGTTTGAGCGACGACACTACTTCGACCACGCCGTCGCCGGCCAGCACGCCGCCCAAAGTTTTCGGCCGCAGCACGCTGGCAAGCTCGTCGGCGCCGCATGGCGGAAAGATCAGACCATCATGCGGCACGTCGAGCGCGCAGGCGTTTGCCACCGCGGCCATCTCGATGGCGGATTTGGTGCCATCGAGAAACGAATTGAACATCTGCGAGTTCATGCCGGCGCGCTTGGCCTCCTCCGCCGTAAGGCCGTAGTGCTGCCACACGCCATCCGGCGTGACGGTGTGATAGGACGGCAGATATTTGGTGCCCTTGCCGGCCGCGGCGATGGTGAAACCCGCCGAACGCGCCCAGTCGACCATTTCGGCGATCAAGGCCGGCTGATCGCCATAGGCCATGGAATAGATCACGCCCGCCGCGCGCGCCTTTTGCGAGAGCCACGCGCCCGCGAGCGCGTCGGCTTCGACATTGACCATGACGATGTGTTTTTTCGCGTCGATCGCCTCGATCGCATGCGCAATGCCGGCTATTGGATTGCCGGTCGCTTCGATGACCACCTCGACACGCTCGTCATTGATGGCGTCGCGCCCGTGTTCGGTGAAACGCGTGCGCGTAATGCGGGCCTCGTCCCAGCCGACATTGCGGCACGCCGCCTTGGCGCGCGCGGGGTCGAGATCGGCGATCGCCGCGACCTCGATGCCGGCGATCGACGGCACCTGCGCCAGGAACATCGAGCCGAATTTGCCGGCGCCGATCAGCCCGACGCGGACCGGCTTGCCGGCCTCGACGCGTTTCGCGAGCATGGCTTGCAGGTTCATGGCTTGATCTCCGTGGGCGTCTTTGCAGCAGCCAGCGCGCCGGCAAAGGCGGTGAGATTTTTCTGCGCCTCGCGATCCTTCACCGTCGCCGGCGTGTCCGCGATCAGCCTGGCGATACGGCTGCGGTCGTCCGGCATGATATATCCGGCCCAGATATCTCGCGTGTCGCGCAAGGAACCGGCGATCAGCTGGGCGTTCGCGGGTTTCATGCCTTCCGTCATCGCCGTAATCGCGCCGGTGATGGTTTGCGCCGCGCCGGCGCGGGCCTGTTGCAGGCCCGCGGCGCGCGCCGGCGTGCGTTGCTCCGGCGGCAATTGATCCAGGAACAAAGTCAGCGTCGTCGCCTGGCGCGCCTCGAAGCGGATCAGAAAACTCATCGCCACGGCGCACTGGTCTTGGTATTCGCTCATATTGCGCCGCATGACCAGTTGATCGATCGGCTGGCCCGGCTGCAGGCCATATAAAATGATGCGCTTGTAGCTTTCGACCACGGCCGCGCCCCATTGCAGCAGCCACGGAATGTCGTCGGCTTTGGCAGGCGGCAGCGTCTTGAGCGCCGCGACGTCGAAGATGTGGCGAAACAGATCGGCGGCGGGCGGCTTGGTAAAGTCCGGCTCGCCGCCCGATTTCAAGACGCCGTCGAGATAAATCCCGAACGCCTGGGCGGCGTTCTGCGCGGTCGTCGCATCATGCGGACCATCCTGAGCGAAGGCCGGCGAAACGAGCGCGAGCAGCAGCAGAAGCGATCTGAAAAAGGGCACCCTTGCCGTCACTCCGCCGCGACCTTGTGCGCGCGCGCATAAACGGTGAGCGCGTCGTCGGCGACCGGGACGATCGGCGTAAAATCGCGATGCGCGATCCATTCCGCGCGCGTGAACTTGGTGATGTGGTTGGAGCAGGCGCACAAGGTCAGATAGACGATCTTGCGCGGATAGGGCGTGATGTTGGGCGGCGAGGCGTGCACCAGGTTGCCGTGGAACATCAGCACCGAACCGGGCTTGCCGGTCGGCGCCACGATGCCGCCCTCGGCGGCGAGCCGCGTCACGGTTTCCTTGTCGAGGGTCCATAGCGGATAGGATGTGGTGAGCGTGTCGTGGCCGGCGTTGAGCACGCCCTGCTTGTGGCTCTTCGGGATCAGAAGCAGCGGGCCGTTGATCGGCATCACCTCGTCGAGGAACACCGCGATGTTCATGGCGCGCGCCTGCGGCATGCCGTCGTCGCGCGCCCAGGTGCCGTAGTCCTGATGCCACTGCCAGACGTCGCCCTCGAACGCGGCTTTGGCATTGAGCTTGAACTGATGGACGTAGACCTCTTCGCCGAACAATTGGCGCAGCGGCTCGACCACCCGCGGATGGCTGGCGAGCAGGCGGAACGTCTCGTTGAAAGTGTGCGCCGCAAAGGCGGTGCGCGGCGCGCCGGTCTTCTCGCGCCACACTTCCTGGCGGTCGAGTTTCAAGATCGCTTCCGCGTCGTCGCGCAACAGCGCGATCTCTTCCTCGCTAAAACAGTTCGGGAAGAACAGATAGCCTTGCTCGTCGAAATCTTTCAGCTGTGCGGGGGATAGCTGCATGGCGTTTCCAGACGTGTTGTCGTTGGCGCGCGGCGCGGCTCCGCCGAGGCGCGGTCGGTCGGCAATTTACCCCATCGCCTGCGACCGATCCAGGTTTGCCGGCTAGGCGCCAAGGGCGCTTTCGGGAACTTCGCTGCCCGCAGCCGGTTTGTATCGGTATATTTCATCGGGCGCGCGAAATCCCTTGCGCCACCTCGTTTTTTTCGGGCTGGAGATCAAGTTGAGCTTGTCCGGTGACCCAAAGCAGGGTCGGCCCCAAAATCCCGACCGGCTCAGGCCTTTCGCGCTGATCGGAGCGCTCGGCATCGTTTACGGCGATATCGGCACCAGTCCGCTCTACGTTTTCCAAGCCATCGGCAAGATCAACAACGGGCATTTCGACGAAACCAGCGCGCTCGGCAGCCTGTCGCTGATTTTCTGGACGCTGATCGTCGTCGTCTCGCTGAAATACGCGCTGGTGGTCATGCGCGCCGACAATCGCGGCGAGGGCGGCATTTTGGCGCTGATGTCGCTGACCCGGGCGAAATGGCGCGGCCGCAACCGCTATCTCATCGCCTGCGGCTTGATCGGCGCGGCTTTGCTGTACGGCGACGGCATGATCACGCCGGCGATCTCGGTGTTGAGCGCGGTCGAGGGGCTCAAGCTCGCCAGCCAGGATTTCGCCCGCTACACCATGCCGATCGCGGCGGTCATTCTGCTGCTGCTGTTCGTGATCCAGCACTACGGCACCGCCGCCGTCGGCCGCGCCTTCGGGCCGGTGATGCTGCTGTGGTTCTTGACCATCGCGATCCTGGGCGGCATCGGCATCGCCAAGGCGCCGCACGTCGTCGTCGCGGTCAATCCGCTCTACGCGGCGGCCTTCCTGGTCCACCACGGCGTTGCGAGCTTCGCCATTCTCGGCGCGGTGTTCCTTTGCGTGACCGGTGCCGAAGCCATGTACGCCGACATGGGGCATCTCGGCCGCGAGCCGATCCGTATCGCCTGGACCGCAATCGTGCTGCCGGCACTACTGCTCAATTATGCCGGCCAGACCGCCGTGGTGCTGCAAGGCAGCGGCGGCGACGCCAATCCGTTCTTCATGCTGGCGCCCAATTGGCTGCTCTATCCGATGATCGTGCTGTCGACGTTGGCCACCGTCATTGCCAGCCAGGCCATCATCACCGGCGCGTTCTCGCTTACCCGCCAGGCGATGCAGCTCGGCTGGCTGCCGGGAATGCATATCAATCAGACGTCGTCGGAACAGTATGGCCAGATCTACGTGCCGTTCGTGAACTGGCTGATGATGCTGGGCACGCTGGCGCTGACGGTGATATTCGAAAGCTCGGACCGGCTGGCCGGCGCCTATGGCGCGGCGGTGTCCACCACCATGCTGATGACCACGGCGATCCTCTATCGCATCATGCGGGTGTTGTGGCGGTGGCCGGCATGGGCCGCGATCGGCGTGTTCGCCGTTTTCCTGACGGTCGATCTGGTGTTCTTCACCGCCAATCTCGCCAAGGTCGCCGAGGGCGGCTGGATACCGCTGGTCGCCGGCGGCATCATTTTCGCCATCATGACGACATGGCGCGCCGGCATCGACGCCATGCATCGCCGGCACGAGCAGGATGCCGTTACCATTGCGCAATTCGTGCGGCAGCTGCGCGAGCACAAAATCATCCGCGTTCCCGGCCGCGCGATTTTCCTGACGCGGTTGCAGGGGCAGATCCCGCCGCTGATTGCAGATCATATCCGCCAGTTCGGATCGCTCTACGAGGAGGCTATTGCGTTGACGGTGAGCTTTTCGATCCGCCCGCGGGTGCGAACCGAGAGCCGGCTTCGGGTCGAAAAATTAGGCCAAGGTTTTTGGCACGTGACCGTTCGCTTCGGCTTTGTCGAAATTCCGAACGTCGCCATGGCGCTGCATCGGGAGAAATCGACCTGTCCGATCGATCCGGACAACGCGATCTATTTCAGCGAACGCGACCGCGTGGTGGCGCGCAAGGGCAAGCCGCGGCTCGCCGCCTGGCGGCGCCGGCTGTTTTCGTTTCTGTATCGCAATGCGATCGACCCCGTCGACCGCTTCGACATTCCGGCGGAGAATTTTGTGCAGATCAGCCGGCAGATCGAGGTTTGAAAAAACATTACATGTGAGAGGCCCAGAGAGCGGCCTTGATCGCTTGGCTGCCGGTTGTTCGGATTGGTGATCTTGTCAAGGACGGCGCGAAGCGCCGCCGCCTCCGGCGGTCTTCGATCCTTGACAAGATCACCAATACGAACAGAAACGCTGTCCAAGCGATCAAGGCCGCCATCCCGATCGGTAAAGCGTACCTGCCACGCGGTTGCCAGGGGAAAGGTTTTGGAGGAAAGTCCGGCAGATCAAGAATACCGCGGAGGATTCGCCGATGGACATCATCCCGCTGGGTCCAGGCTTTGCCGCCGAGTTGCGCGGCGTGACGCTGGCCGATGTCGCGGCCGACGATGCCGTTTATGCGGCGGTGCGCGCGGCGTTCGAGGACCATTCGGTGCTGCTGTTTCGCGGCCAGGAGGTGAGCGGCGAGGGCCAGCTTGCCTTTTCGCGCCGCTTCGGGCCGCCCGAAGTGACCAAGGTCGGCTCGCTCGGCACCGGCACCAATTTCGTCATCCTCACCACCATCGGCGATGACGGCAAGGTGGTGCCCGAGGATCACCGCTATGCCATGCGCAACAAGGCCAATCAGCTTTGGCATACCGATAGTTCGTTCAAGGCCGTGCCGGCGCTGACCTCGGTGCTCGCGGCGCGCACGATTCCCGATCACGGCGGCGAGACCGAATTCGCCTCGACCCGGCTCGCCTTCGAACGGCTCGATCCGGCGCTGCAGAAGAAATTCGAAAATTCTTTCGCCTGGCATCACTACGGCCACTCGCGCGCCAAGGTCGCCGCCGGGCTGGCCACGCCCGAGGAGCTCGATGCGCTGCCGCCGCGGTGCTGGCGCCTGGTGTGGCGCAATCCGGTCAACGGCCGCGGCGCGCTCTACATCGCCTCGCACACTTATGCGATCGAAGGCATGGAACGGGCGGCGGGAGAGCAACTGATCGAGGACCTCACCGCCGCGGCGACGGCGCCGGGCACGACCTACGAGCACAAGTGGAAGAGCGGCGACGTCATCATGTGGGACAATCGCGCCACCATGCATCGCGGCCGGCCGTGGCCCGGCAACGAGCCGCGCTACATGGTGCGCACCACGATCTCGGCGACCGCGGCGGACGGCGTCGAGACCATGCGCCCGCCGTCATTGCAGGCGGCGGAATAGCGGCGGCGCACGCAGTGAACGTTCATCTGGTCGGCAGTAGCGGCCTCGACACGTGACCGGCTTTTTCCGCATCGCGTTCTGCTGCGCCATGATCGCGCTGAGCGGCGGCGCGCATGCAGAAACTTGGCCAAGCCGTCCGATCAAGCTGATCGTGCCGACCGGGGCCGGGGCCGCCACCGACGTGATGGCGCGGCTCGTTGCCGACGGCGTATCGCGCACCTTGGGCCAGGCGATGTTCGTCGAGAACATGCCCGGTGCCTCGGGGATTCTCGCCCACGAGACCGCGGCGCGCGCTACGCCCGACGGCTATACGCTGTTGTTCACCAACACCTCCGGCATGGCGATCAATCTCATTTCGTTCAAGCAATTGCCGTACGATCCGACGCGCGATTTCACCGCCGTCGCCGTGGTGTGCAATCTGGCGCCGCAGATGCTGTCGGTGAACGAGGCGCTGCCGGTCACCACGGTTGCCGAGCTGATCGCCTACGCCAAGGCCAATCCGGGCAAGCTCTCCATCGCCTTCGACAATACCGCGGGCGCCGCGGCGTTCGGCGCAAAGCTGTTCAACAAGCGAGCGGATCTCGGTCTGGTCGAGGTGCCGTACCGCTCCGCCGGTCAACTGACGCAAGACGTCGCCGCCGGCCTCAACCAGGTGATGATGAGCTCGATCGCCGCCGCCAATGCGGTGGTCCAGTCCGGCAAGGTGCGCCGGCTCGCGGTCACCTCGGACACCCGTTTCCCGGGATTGCCCGATCTGCCGACGCTGCGCGAGACGGTGCCCGGCGTGGTGATGAATGGCTTCTTTGCCATCGTGGCGCCGGCAGGCACGCCCGCCGACATCGTCGCCCGGCTCAATCGCGAGATCGGCCTGTACCTGCAAGGCCCCGAGATCCGCGACCGGCTGCTGGCCTTCGGGCTGGCGACTGCCGGCGGCGGCACGCCGGAGAGCGCCGCCGAAAACATCCGCAAGGAGCAGGACCAGTGGCGCGCGTTCGGCAAGGAATTGAACGTCGAGCCGCAGTAACGGCGTCGTGCGAGCGCAAGGAGACATCACGGCGCGCAACGTTTATCTGGTCGGCAGCGTGCCGATGGCGGATGCGATCGAAGCGTTCGAAGCCGTCAGCGCCGCGCTCGGCGCGCGCATAAAACGGCTGCCGGACGGCGAGACCGGCGCGCGCGGCGACTGGATCACCTGGCTCGAGCCGGTATTTGCCGACAATCCGGCGCTGCAAAAATCCGGCGAGTTCTTCCGCGTGCACGCCAGCGGTACGGGCCGCGAGCGCTACGCGCTCCGGCCGGGATTTCGCGCCGAGGACGTGCGCTTCGATAATTTATTTTATGCCGACATCGCCAAAAAGTCCTACGCGGATTTCAAGCGGCTCAAAGACGCCGGCAAGATTGCAGCCGGCACGAAATTCCAGGTCGATCTGGTGCCGGCGCATTCGGTGATCTGGCTGTTCCTGGTCGATGCGCTGCACGCGCCGCTCGATCCGCTCTACAACGACGCGGTCAAGCGCGAGATCGACAAAATTTGCGCCGCCATCCCGCACGGCGAATTGGCGATCCAGTTCGACGTCGCTTCCGCCGTGTTCGCCCGGCTCGAGCGCAACGAGGCGTCGAGCTACGGCCGCAGCAAAGCCGAAATGCAGGAAACGTTCAGCGCCATCGTTGCCGATCTCGGCAACAGGGTGCCGGCCGGCGTCGATCTGCTCTATCACCTCTGCTACGGCGATTCGAACCATCGCCACGTGGTCGAGCCGACCGACATGGGCGACATGGTCGAATTCGCCAACCGGCTGACGCGCAATATCAAGCGGCCGATCGATCTCATTCACATGCCGGTGCCGCGCAACCGCGCCGACGACGCTTATTTCGAACCGCTGAAACGGCTGGCATTACGGCCTGAAACCGAGCTCTGCCTGGGCCTCGTCCATTACACCGACGGCGTCGAGGGTACGAAGCAGCGGCTGGCGATCGCGAAGAAATACGCCGACAATTTCGGCATCGCCACGGAATGCGGCTTTGGCCGGCGTGACCCGAGCACGATTCACGAGTTGTTGTGCATCCACACCGAGGTCGCAGACCTGGACTGACTTGGTTCCTCCAAGATCGCGCGAGAGCGCGTGAGCAGGAAAAGCGGCCGCGCGCCGGGCCCACGGCGGCGCAGGTGGGCGATGAGGGCTTCCTGTGCGGCCTGGTCCAGCCCCTGTTCCACCATGTCGACAACCAGGATGGCCGCGGCTTCGGATTCCAGTCCGACAAGAAGAGCAACGAGGGCCTCCGAGACCGCAGCACCGTCTTCAACGAGCCAAGCCAAGGTCTGATCGACCCTGGACTTGAGTGCCGGGTCGGCGTCCAGCTGCGCCCGCGCCGCCGCGCCGCCGTGCTCCAACCGATCAAGGCCCAGGAAGACGGCGTCAGGCAGAGTTTCGGCAAGACGCTTGGCCAACCGTGTTTTGCCGCTGCCCAACGGACCGATGATATAATTCAACGGCCGCGCGTCGCTTAGTTCGAACCGTTCGCCGCCCCAAGGCCAGGGCAGATCGAAGGCGACGCTGAAGGCGGCGGGCGACCCCAAGAGGCGCACCAGTTCTCCGGCCTCGGACTTCGTTTCCCGGGCGCAGCGCAGCATGAAGCGAAGCGTAATGATGCGCTGCAGACCCGGGATCGTGACGAGCTCAGAGTCCAGAGCGATCCCGGATCAGCGGTGCATCACTTCGTGCTGCACCGCATCCGGGAAACAAGCGTTTAGACGGACTCCGCCACAAAACGGTTGCGCATCTTGCCGAGTCCTTCGATCTCGGTCTCCATGACGTCGCCGACGTTGAGGAACGTGTTGGTGCCCTGGCCGACGCCGCCGCAGGTGCCGCAGCTGAAGAAGTCGCCGCTTTGCAGGCTCAAAATGTCGGAGGCGTATTCGATCTGCTCTTCGGGCGTGAAGATGAATTGCGAGGTGTTGCCGTTTTGCTTGATCTCGCCGTTCACCGTGAGGCGGATGAACAGGTTCATGTGGTCGCCCACGAAGGCGCGCGGCACCAGGAACGGGCCGGTCGGTGCGAAATTGTCGTGGCTTTTGCCGTTGAGCCAATCCGAGCGCAGGCCCGGACGATCGGCGCGGATCTGCAGATCGCGGGCGGAAACGTCGTTGGTCGTCATCCAGCCGGCGACGTGATCGAGCGCGCGCTCCGCTTTGATGTGCTTGCCGGGCTTGCTGATGACGCAAGCGATCTCCGCCTCCCAATCGATCTTTTTCAGTCCGGTCGGAATTGCGATGTCGTCATAGGCGCCGGCCAGCGTGCTCGGTGCCTTCAGGAACAGATACGGACGCGAGGTCGATTTCTCGCCGGTGAATTTCGGTCCCGTGGCCGGCGTCATGCCGGCGCGGATCATCTCGTCGACATGCTCCTGAAAGTTCTGCGCGGCGTAAAACATCTTGCCGGGCCGCCGCACTGGCGGCAGCGCGCGCAAGCTGCCAAGCTTGACGGCGCCGGGCCGGCCGTCTTTTTCGAGGGCGGTGACGATCTCCTGCAGCGCGGCAAAGTTTAAGTCCCAGTTGTTCAACAAGCCGTCGATGCTGTCGGTCGCGCTCAGCTTGCCGCCGCGCGCCGATTTGAGATCGACGACATCGTCATCGAGAACAATGGCGGCGAACGCGGCGCCGCCTTGTTTGGCGAAAGTGCCGAGCTTGAAAGGTGTGCCGTTCATGGCTTCTTTGCTTCCGTGTAGGGATAGATCATGTCGCCGGTCTTATATTCCTTGGGCCAGACGATGACTTCGTGGGTGGTGTCCTTGAACTGATCCATGCCATTGCCGGTGACATGCTGGAACTGGGTGAAGAAGACACGCGACTTCGCCCACTCGCCGTCCTTGCCGAAGGCGACATCGCCGACCACGGTTTTGAACGTATGGCTGCGCATATACTCGGCGAGCTTGGCATTATCGAGGCTCTTGGTGCCTTCAACGGCTTGGGCCAGCACCTGGCCTGCCGCATAGCCGAGCGGCGGGAACGCCCAGCCGCCCGGATCGATGCCTTGGCTCGCGGCCGCCGCTTGGTATTTGGCGAGCAACTCCTTGGTGCCGGGGAACGTCAGGCTCGGCGCCGGCAGGAACACTTCGTTGTTGACGATGCCGTTTGTCAGCGGCCCGAGCTGCGCCTTGATCGGCGTCACCAGGAGCCCGATGAAGGCGCCGCCGAACATTTTCGGCGTGATGCCGACTTCGCTGGCGGCCCGGATGATGCCGACGGAGTCCGGCGGATAGGCGGCGACGAAGACGATGTCGGGATTGAGCGCCTGCACCGCGCGCATGATCGGTGTGTAGTCGGTCGTGGTCGGCGGATATTTCTGGTCGAGGACCAGGTCGAAGCCGCCGATCTCCTTGATGCTCTGCCGCGCGCCGTCGGCTGCGTTCTGGGCGAATTCGGCGTCGGCGGCGACGATCGCGACCGTCTTTGGCCGCGGCGTGGCCGCCGCCGCAAGCTCGAAGAAGCCGTAGGCAAAGGCCTTCTGCGGCTCGGGCCCGGTCGGCAGCATCGAGAAATACTGGTCGTAATGGAATCTGCTGTTGGCGGCATTGGCAAGAATGCCGATGGTGGTCATCTTGTGCTGCATCATGATCGGAATGGCGGGCGCCACCATATTGGTCGCGTACGGCCCGATCACCAGGTCGACTTTGTCGACGTCGATCAGCTTGGTGTAGAGCTGCGGCACGTTCGCCGGATTGCTCTGGTCGTCATAGAACACCAGCTCGACCGGACGCCCCAACAGGCCGCCGTTGGCGTTGACGTCGTCGCGCCAGATTTGCAGCGCGGTCAGCACCTGCTTGCCGATCGGCGCCACGGCGCCGGTCAGTGCCATGGACATGCCGATCCGGATCGGATCGGCGGCGTTTGCGATGTTCAATGTGGTCAGCGTGCAAACGGCAATCCATGCCATCGCGCGGGCTCGAGCCCAAAATCTACGCATAGGTCCACTCCTCCCTTGCCTTCCCTTTGGGCGCTCTGCGGCGCCGCGTTTTATTTCAAGACGACGTTAGTCCTCCTCGATTGGCCGCGCCAGATGGTCAACTGCCGCGGAATGTCGCCTTGCGCTTGGCGTGGAACGCCTCGACGCCTTCGCGGAAATCGTCGGATTGGCGCAACCGGCTGTAGCAATGGCCCTCCAGCTCGATGGCCGCTTCGAGGTTGGTGTCTTCGGTTTCGTTCAGCAGCGTCTTGGCGGTGCGTTGCGCCAGCGGCGAGAAGCCGCGCAGCTCCTCAACCAGGGCGTCGGTCGTGGCTTCGAGTTTGTCGTCAGGGACGCATTCGGTGGCGATGCCCCAGTCGTAGGCCTGCTTGGCGGCGATGCGTTTCGAGCGCATCACGATGTCTTTGGTGCGGGTGATGCCGATGATCTTTTGCAACCGTGCCGAACCGCCCGAGCCCGGAATCTGCCCGAGCCTCTGCTCCGGCAATGCATAAAAACAAGTCTCCGAAACCAGGCGGAAATCGCAGGCCAGCGAAATCTCGAAACCGACGCCGAAACAATAGCCGCGATTGGCGACGATCACCGGCTTCGAGCAGCGCGCCGGCGCCGCGATATTCCAGGCGAGTTTCGATACATGCTCGGGCGAGGCCGCGAGAAAACCCGCGATATTGCCGCCGGAGGAAAAGTGCTGGCCGGCGGCGCGCAGCACGATGACGCGCACGCGCGCATCCTCGTCGAGCGCTTCGAAGACCAGACGAAGCTGATCGCGCTGCCCCATTTCGATGACGTTGAGCGGCGGCCGGTCGAGAATAATGTCGGCGCGTTCGCGGGCCGGATCGATCTCGACGCGAAAGCCGTCGAGGGTCTGCAGACGCGGGTCGGAAAATTCACTCATGCGGCCGTTCCTTTAAGAGGCGAGACGGGTTCATATTCGCCGGCGACGAGCTTGCGGCGAAGCAGCTTTCCCACCGGCGATTTCGGGATCTCGGTGACGAAGACATAGCGCCGCGGGCGCTTGAAATTGGCCATGCCGGAATTGCGGCAGAATGCGTCGAGCTCGTCGGGCTCGACCGTGCGGCGGCATTTGACGAAAGCGGCGACGATCTTGCCCCAGCGCTCGTCCGGCAGTCCGACCACGGCAACCTCGGACACCGCGGCATGCAGCGACAGACAGGATTCGATCTCCACCGGCGAAACATTCTCGCCGCCGGTGATGATCATGTCGTCGACCCGGCCGGTGACGAAGAGGTCGCCGTCGCCGTCGACGAGGCCGGTGTCGCCGGTAAAATACCAGCCCTGGCGCAGCGCCTTGGCGTCGGCGTCCGGCCGCCGCCAATAGCCCTCGAACGATTCATCGCCGGCCAACAGCGCGATGATCTCGCCTTCTTCGCCGACGGCGGCGATCTCGTCCACCGATTTGGCGCCGAGACGGACCACGCGCACCATCTGGTTGATGCCGGCGCGGCCGGCCGAGCCGGGTTTTTTCGGCGCGTTCTGGTCGATGGTGAAGGTGTAGACTTCCGACGAGCCGTAATGATTGACGAACAAATCCGGCTTGAACGCGGCCTGCAGCGTCTGCAACAACCCATCGGTCATCGGCGCGCCCGCGAAACCGAGCTTGCGCACCGAACTCACGTTGCGCGTCGCAAACAGCGGGTGATGCACCAGGTCGTGATAGAGCGTCGGCACCAGATACAGATTAGTGACGCGCTCGGCTTCGATCAGCTCAAGGGCATGCGCGACGTCGAACCGGCGCAGGCAAACGAAAGCGCCGCCGACGAGCGACATGGCAAGCAGCGAACGCACACCCATGGTGTGATAGAGCGGCATGACGCCCAGCGTGCGCTCGCCGTGGGAGTAGAGATTTTGCGCCACATGGGCCAGCGCCGCGGCGCGCTCGGCATGCTGACGGCGCGGCACGCCTTTCGGCTGCGCCGTGGTGCCCGACGTGTAAAGCATCACCGACCAGGCTTCGGCATTAACGCGCGCAACGGCATCGGGTGCGGCGCGCGATGTAAGCTCGGCAAAGGCGATTGTCGGCGGCGGTGCCGGATCGAGCGCGATCCGCGGCAGCTTTTGCGCCAGCGCCGAGCCGCAGATGGCCGCGGCCGAAGCATCTTCGTAGGCGATCGCATTGGCCTCGGCGTCCTCGAGATAGAAATCGATCTCGCTCGCCGTCGAGCGCCAATTCACCGGCGTGATGATAATGCCCGCGAACTGGCAGGCCCAGTGCAGGCTTGCCGCCTCCCAGCGATTGGTCAGCGCGGTGACGAGATGGTCGCCAGCTTTCAGCCCGATGGCATCGAAGCCGGCCACCAGCGCCGAAATGCGCCGATACCATTGCGCGTAGCTCAGCCGCACGTCGCCATCGACAATGGCGAGCGCGCCGGGGTCGCGGGCGACGCTGCCGAGAAAGCTAAGGCCCAAATCTAGCATCGGGGGAAGTCGAGCATGCGGGAAGCGCTGGTTTTAGCCGTTCCCGCGATGATAAGCCTTTGCCGCCGGCTGACAAACCGCCGATGGGTTGCGTTCTTCTACCGCCGCGTCGGAAACAGCGCCGCCGGGAAGTCCGCAGCCGAGCGGCGGGGCCGCTCACGCGGCTGATAGTCCGGGTGCGGATTGGCGTCCGGCTCGACCGCCCGGCGATAGAGATGCCAAGTGGCATGGCCGAGCACCGGCATCACCACCGTCAGGCCGAGGAAGAACGGAATTGAGCCGAGGACCAGCAGCGCGGCGACGATGAATCCCCACAGCGCCATGGTCAGCGGGTTTTTGGCAACGACGCGAATCGAGGTCAGCACCGCCACCGCCGCGCCGACGTCGCGATCGAGCAACAGCGGAAACGAGATCGCGCTGATGGTGAGCACCATCACGGCGAACAGGAAGCCAACGCCGGTGCCGACCACGATCAGCATCCAGCCGGCGCGGGTATGGAACACGTCGCTGATGAACTGGCCGATCGACGCCGGCCCGTGGTAACCGAAATAGGCGATATAGATGGCGTCCGCGACGGCGAGCCAGATCAGAAAGACAGCCATCAGCAGCAAGCCGAGCGCCACGATGGCGCCGAGCGACGGCGAATGCAGCACGTCGAGGGCGTGGCTCGTGGAACTGTCGAGGCCGGCTTCGCGGCGCCGGCTCAGCTCATAGAGACCGATCGCGGCGAGCGGGCCGACCAGCGCAAAGCCCGCGGCAATCGGGAAGGCCAGCGGCAGCATGGAATTACCCAGCGTCATTCCGATCAGAGCAATGCCGAGCAGTGGATAGATGACACAGAGAAAGACGGCGTGACTCGGCATCGCGACAAAGTCGTCGATGCCGCGCGCCAACGCATCGAACAGATCGGACGGTGCTATACGGCGGATAACGAGATTTTCGGAGCCCGCGCTCGCGCCGACAAGCATGTGTGAAAAAGCCATGGCGCTTCCTCCTGAACCTTTTGAGGTTTGGGTCGCGCCGGCGGCCGCCAAAGGCCGCAACGCGGCCGTTCTTTAACAACCCAAAGGCCGCAACGCGGCCGTTCTTTAACAACATAGCCGCAACGCGGCCGTTCTTCAGCGACCGCGATCATGCCACCGCGGCCGCCGCGCCGCTACGAGCAACGCCGCGATCGCGCCGCCGTTCACTTCACAATACAGTGTGTTGGAACGTGGTGAATCTTTTGTGCGATGCAGCGCATTGCCGCGCGCGTTTGAAAGATGCACGGCCAAAAACAGAAAGGCCCCATTTGCGGGGCCCTTCTGAACAGTGGCGATGGTGCCTCAAGTTAGCGGCGCCAGTGGCCGTGACCGCCATCATGCCAGCCGGGGCCGACGCCGACGGTCACATCCGGGCCGTTGTAGTAATCGTAATAGCCGCGGTCGCAGGGGTAATTGTAACCGCAACTATAATACGGACCCGGCGCGCCTACGCCGACGCCTACTCCGCCGGGGCCGGCGTAAAAGCCAATCTGTGCCATTGCCGGCGCGGCGGTGAAGATGGCCGCTGCTGCAACAAGGCCAAGCGCAATCTTTTTCATGACGGTTCTCCTCTTAGTACCTGGAAGAGAAAACGCTTGAGGAGAAACGATGTTCCGCGGCCTACGCCATTTTTGGTCACTGTTCCGTATATAAATTATCGAACAAATTTTGCAGAAACTATGGAACAGGCAGCAATGTGATCGTTACGCCGGCCGTTACGCTCATTCCGCAGCGACGCGCAACTCTTGCGGCGCGTCCTCATACTCGGGCTTCTTGCCGCTGAGCCAGGACTGGAAGCGATCGAGATAGAGATAGATCACCGGCGTCGTGAACAATGTCAGGAGCTGGCTCAGCGCCAGGCCGCCGACCATGGCGTAGCCGAGCGGATGGCGCAGTTCCGATCCGGAGCCCGAGCCGAACATCAGCGGCAGGCCGCTCAACAGCGCCGTCATCGTCGTCATGGTGATCGGGCGGAAGCGCAGCAGGCAGGCTTGCCGTACCGCCTCGCGCGGCGGCAGGCCGGCGCGTTCGCGGCTGATGGCGAAGTCGACCAGGATGATGCCGTTCTTCTTGACGATGCCGATCAGCAGAATGATGCCGATGATGCCGATCACCGACAGATCGAAGCCGCCCAGCCACAGCGCCAGCAGCGCGCCGACGCCGGCCGACGGCAGCGTGGAGAGAATGGTCAGCGGATGGATGTAGCTCTCATAGAGCACGCCGAGAATGACATAGACCACCACCAGCGCGGCCGCGATCAGCACCGGCTCGTTAGACAGCGCCGCCTGGAATGCCTGCGCATTGCCCTGGAAGCTGCCGATCAACGACGACGGCATGCCGATCTCGTCGGCCGCTTTCTGAATGGCGTCGACCGCCTGGCTGAGCGCGACGCCGGGCGGCAGGTTGAACGTCAAGGTCACCGCCGGGAATTGCCCGGAATGGGAGACTAGGAGCGGCCCGATATGCTGGGTGTCGGCGTCGACCAGGGTCGACAATGGAACGAGCTGCCCGCTGTTCGGCGCCCTGACGTAGACCTGATTGAGCGTGCCGACGTCGCCCTGGAGCTGGGGCAGCACTTCGAGAATGAGATAATAGGAATTGTTGGTGAAATACTGCGTCACCTGGCGTTGGCCGAAGGCATCGTTGAGCGTGTCGTCGATGAGCTGCGGCAGGACGCCGAAACGGGATGCCGCATCGCGGTTGATGTTGATGGTGAGCTGCGGCGCCGCGTTCTGCGCGTCGCTGGCCACGTCGGCCAGTTCCGGCAAGGTCTTCATCTTGGCCATGAGCTTTGGCGCCCAGGTGTTAAGCTCGTGCAGGTCGGGATCCTGCAGCACGTATTGGAACTGGCCGCGGGCGATACGGCCGCCGACGGTGATGTCCTGCGCCGCCTGCAGGAACAGCCGCGCTCCCGGAATTTGCGCCAGCTTGGGGCGCAGCCGGTCGATGATCTGCGAGGCGCTGGCGTCGCGGTCGTCGCGCAGCTTGAGCCCGATAACGAAGCGGCCGGTATTTTGCGTATTGCCGTAACTCGGGCCGAAGAACGATACGAAGTCGGCGACGTCGGGATCCTGGGCGATGACTGCGGAAAGCTGGCGCTGCAGTTCCATCATGCGGTCCGGCGAGATGTCCTGACTGCCTTCGGAAATGCCCATCAGCATGCCGATGTCCTGGATCGGGAAAAAACCCTTCGGGATCATGACGAACATCACGCCGGTGATGCCGACGGTCACCAGGAACACCAGCAGCGTCGGAAACTGATGGTCCAATACGAAATCGAGGCCGCGGCGATAGCCATCGAGGATTTTGTCGAATCCCCATTCGACGGCGTGATAGATGCGGCCGTGCTCGCGGTCGTGCTCGCTGACCAGGAAGCGCGAGCACAGCATCGGGGTGAGCGTCAGCGACACCACGACGGACACCACGATCGCGGCGGTGACGGTGATGGCGAATTCGTGGAACAGGCGCCCGACGATGCCGCTCATCAGCAACAGCGGAATGAAGACCGCGATCAGCGACACGCTGATCGATATAACGGTAAAGCCGATCTCGCGCGCGCCCTTGATCGCCGATTGCAGCGGCGTCGTGCCGGCCTCCAGATGCCGGAAGATATTCTCCACCACCACGATCGCGTCGTCGACCACGAAGCCGACGGCGATGGTCAACGCCATCAGCGAAAGATTGTCCAGGCTGTAACCGAGCAGATAGATGATGGCGACGGCGCCCAGGAGCGACAGCGGCACCGCAGCGCCGGGAATGAGCGTGGCGTGGATGCTGCGCAGGAACAGCAGGATCACCAGAACGACCAGCGCGCAGGACAACAGCAGCGTGAACTCGACGTCCTTGACCGAAGCGCGGATGGTCTGGGTACGATCGACGATGATGTCGAGATGAATGCCGGGCGGAATGAGCGAGCTCATGCCCTTCAGCGCCGACTTGATGTTGTCGACGGTGTCGATCACATTGGCGCCCGGTTGCTTGAACACCAAAAGCACCACGGCGACGTGAACGCCGTGCAGCGCACCGAGCGTCACGTCCTGCGGTCCGTCGATGGCCTGGCCGACGTCGCGCACGTGGACCGGCGCGCCGTTGCGGTAGGCGATGATGACGTTGTTGTAGTCGTCCGCCTGGACCAGCTGGTCGTTGGCGACGATGGTCAAGCTTTGCTGTTTGCCAAGGAGCGTGCCCTTGGCGACGTCGGTGGTGGCATTGGTCAGCGCCGCGCGCACATCCTCCAGGGTTATCTGGCGCGCCTGCAATTTGGCTGGATCGACCTGGACGCGGATGGCCGGCTTCTGCTGGCCGCCGATGGCGACCTGGGCGACGCCGGAAATCTGCGAGATCTGCTGGGCGACGACGTTCTCGGCGAAATCGTCGACCTTGGGCAGCGGCACCGTGTCCGAGTTCGCCGACACGATCAGGATCGGCGAATCCGCCGGATTGACCTTGCGATAGGTCGGCGGCGTCGACAGGTTTTTCGGCAAGGCCGATCCGGCGGCGGTGATCGCGGCCTGCACGTCCTGCGCGGCGCCGTCGATGTTGCGATTGAGATCGAATTGCAACGTGATCACGGTCGAGCCGAGCGAGCTCACCGAGCTCATCTGCGCGACGCCGGCGATCTGGCCGAACTGGCGCTCGAGCGGCGTGGCGACGGTGGCGGCCATGGTTTCCGGGCTGGCGCCCGGCACCGTGGCGCTGACCTGGATGGTCGGAAAATCGACCTGCGGCAGCGGCGCAACGGGCAACAGCGGAAAGGCCACGATGCCGACCAGCGCCAGCGCCGCCATCAACAGCGAGGTGGCGATCGGCCGGCGGATGAAGACTTCCGAAATATTCATCAGTTCTTGTCCGCCTGCTGCTGCGCGGACGGCGGCCCGCCTGGCGGCGGAGTCTTGATGGCGACATGCGAGCCGACGTCGAGCCGCGATTGACCGTTGGTCACGACGCGCTCGCCGGCGGCGAGGCCCTTGGTGGCGATCGACGTGTCGTCATTGACGGCCTGCGCACCGATCGGACGCTGCTCCACCGTGTTGTCGGATTTGACCACCCAGACATAGAAGCCGTCCGGGCCGCGCTGCACCGCGACCGGCGGAACGGTCACGGCGTCCTTGTAGGTCGTGATCAGGATGCGGATGCGGACGAACTCGCCCGGCCACAGGCGCTCGTCCTCGTTGGGAAATTCCGCCTTCAGCCGGATCGTGCTGGTGGTCTGATCGATCTGATTGTCGATCAGCAGCAGATGGCCCTCGGCGAGCTGATCCTTGTCGTTCTGATCGAAGGCGAGAACCGAGACGCTGCCGCGCAGCATCGCCTCGCGCACCGGGCCGAGGGCGCTCTGCGGCAGCGTGAAAATCACGTAGCACGGTTTTATCTGGGTCAGCACCGTGAGCGGATTGACATCGGTGGTGTGGATGATGTTGCCGACGTCGACCTGGCGAAAGCCGACGACGCCGTCGATCGGGGCAACGATCGTCGTATAGGCGAGCTGAGCCTGGGCCGCCTCGATGGCGCCCTGGTCGGCGTCGATCGAGGCCTTGAAATGATCGACCTTGGCTTGCTGCAAATCGACGTTCTGCTGCGTATCGAAATTTTTGGCTTGCAAAGTGGTGAAGCGCGCAAAATCCTTTTGCGCATCGACCAATTGCGCTTGATCGTCCGCTTTCTTGGCGACGGACTGATCGAGGATGGCTTTGAGCGGCGCCGGATCAATCCTCGCCAGCACGTCGCCTTGGCGCACCTCCTGGCCCTGGCGGAAGTCGACGGAAATCAATTGGCCGGTGACCTGGGCGCGGATGGAGACGGTGTTGTAGGCCGCCACGGTGCCCAGCGCGTCGTAATAGATCGGGACGTCGTGCTGGGACGCTTCGGCGACCGTGACCGGCACCATCGGCGGGCCGGCGACCGGGGTGGTTTTGCCGTGCCGCCAGATCACGATCGCGGCAATCACGGCCAGCGCCGCGAGGCCGATCAAAGAAAAAATGACCAGCCGGCGGGACCTGTGACCGGCTTTCAAAGGTCCCGTCCAATCAACTCGATTCTGCGTGCCACCTGGATCAAGCCCGGAATGCATTTACGGTTCCACTACCTCACCTGCCAGCGACGGCCCTTCCTGGCGACTATGCCCTGTCGGCCTTAAGGCGCAATGTCGGGCGCATTAAAGTTCGTTAAGGTGATTGTCGCCCCAGGCCGTTCCCCGGCGGCACTGTATGGAAGTCCGCGTATAAATTCCAGTTTATGCGGTGGCCGCCCAGGATCGCGGCAAGGCGGCGCCAAGCTCGTGGACTACAAGCACAGATTTCGCGCAGGGCCAAACCGTCTGTCAGCTCGCGGTCTTGAACCAGGTCCGGATACCGCTCGTGCTGACGAAACGGCCGACCCGCCGCATCTGCAAATAAACCCGCCCGGCACCCGTTACCGCGCGCTCGTGGGTTTGCAGCGCGAGGCGGCAGGTCGCCCATTTGTTCTTGTAGGAGTTGTCGCCGACACCGAGATCGAAAGTGTCGAAATCCTGCGCGACCGATTGATCGATCAGATGCTGCAACAGGAGATGGCCGACGCGGTGGCGGCCGAAAACCGTGTCGTAGGCCGGGAAAATATAATAGAACCGGCCGCGCCCGATGAAGCCGAGATGCGCCGACGCCACGGTGTCGCCGATCGTCAACGCCGAAAGATGGCTGATCGTGCCGAGCCGGCCGGGGCTCATCATCTCGCGATAAAAGCGCTCGACGCCGGGTGCCGCCAAAAAATCCGCCGTCGAAGTGCGCTGGTATTTTTGGCGCTTGAGCTCGAAGAGCCGCTCCGTCACCCGCGCCGCTTCGGCGGCGGCAGGATTGACGATGAAGCGCTGCTCGCCCACCTCGTTCAGCCCCTTGGCGGAGCTTTGCAGCTTGCGCCGCTGCCGCGCCACCGTGCGCCGTGTATCGGTCTGGTCGCGCAACCGGGTCAGCACGATCGCATGGCCGCTTTCGCCGAAGGGCGTGCAGTCGAGATAGGTGAGCGGGTTGACGTCGCCGGCGACGTCGCTTGCGATCTTCTTCAAGTCGATGACGTCGAAATTCGGCAACAGCGCTAAAACGTCCGCCCACACCTGGTGAAATTCCTGGCGCGACAGGGTGCGATCCGCCGCCACGATCGGCGCGTTGTAGTCGGCGACGCCGCAATCCATGAAGCGGAGCAGCCGGACATTGAATTTGGTTTCGATGATGAGCGGCAGGTAGAGAACCGGCCGCCGGTCGCCGTCCCTGACCACGACGAAGCAGGGTTCGATGCGGCTCGCCTTGCCGATCGTGTCGAGCCAAATATCGAGGAACTCCCGCGACTGAAACACGTACATCCGCAGATCGCGGGCGTCGGAGATCGACGGCCAATCGGCGGCGGCCAGATTGCCGCCGGCAAGAAGCTCGACCTTGAAGGACGTGCGCGCAACGCGTTCGCGCGGGGGCAGATCAATGACAGTCACGCCTATGCTCTTTTGCCTCTGCAGCGACGCCACCAACGAGGAAGCGAGTTCTAACGCAGGCGGCCCCGTTCCGCCGTGAATCGTGCCAGTAACGTTACCCCCAGGTCCGGCTCGCCAAAGCGCTCGCGGCGCCGCATTCTGGCCTCGCCGCGGCATTGGTTAACTTTGCGCCGGATTGCCGGTCGGGCCGATGTGGTCGCCCGAAATTATGCCGCGCGCTGCGGCTGTTAGCTGTTCACGCCGCGCCGGCCATTCGCTAACGGAACCGTTTGCCAAGCGATTTATTAACGCAGCCTGGGTAAAACTCTGCCGATATGAATGTCCAATTCAACACCGATGCGGTTCTCGGCAGCGTGCTCGCGCCGGCCGGCGGCCGGGCGCCGCAGCGCTGCCTGTTCCTGCTGACGCCGAGCCAGGAAGAGTGCGGCGTCGAGGCATTCGCGCGTCTCCTGGTCGGCGCGCTGCAGAACGACTATCCGGACGACGGCTATGCGGTGCTCGCAGTCTCGAACCGTTGGCGCGATCTGCCCGCCGTCTTGCGCAAGATCGCCGCCGCCGACGGAATCGTTTTCAGCGTGCCGTTGGTGGCGTGGAAGAGATTGCTGCTGCTGCCGCTCGTGGTCCTCGTGTTCGCGCGCGTGGTGGGTTGCCGGGTCAACCTCTTCATGCATGAATGGATGGCGCTGCATTGGCTGCGCCGGCTGGCGTTGGCGCCCTTCGTGTTGCTCAGCCGCACCATCATCGTGGTGTCGCCATTCATCGCCGGCGAGATCGCCGGCACGCCCTGGCTCATGGGCGCGGCGAGAAAATGCCGGCTGGTGCCGAATGCTCCGGCCATCCGCCGCCCCGCCGAGCCGCGCGTCACCGAACGGGTTTTGCGTGTGCGCGAAGCCGCCAAAAACTGCGACGTGGTGATCGGTTATTTCGGTGCGATCTATAAAGGCAAGGCCGCTACCGCGCTGCTCGACGTCTGCGCAAATCTGCGCAACAGCGGCATCCGCGCCGGTGTCGTTTTCATCGGCAGCTTCCTGAAATCGCTCGACGGCTACGAGCAGCAGTTCTGGTCCAAGGTGACCGAATACGGCATCGCGGATCGGGTCATCGTCACCGGTTACGTTGCCGACGCAGCGGAGCTCTACACGCTGTTCGACGAAGTCGGAGCCTTCCTGTTCCTGTTCCCCGAAGGCCTCACGGCGCGCCGCTCGAGCGTCGTTCACACGCTGCAATCGGATCGGCCGGTCGTGGTCACGGCGCCGCGCGCGCCGGCCGAGTTCGCCCACCATGCGGGTTTCACCCGGCTGATCGAAGCCGGCGTCTTGTCGTTCATTCCCGAGGGCGCCGATCTGCGCGCCATTGCCGACCAGCTCCTTACTGTCGCCAAGCAAGGCAAGCGGCCGGCGTCGGCAATCGATTGGGATACGTGGTGGCACGCAACGACCGCGGCGACGCAAGCGGCGATGATGGACAAGATGGCAACGACCAATCGCGAAGCAACGGCGGCGGCCCTGCCGTCATCGGCGTCCGGGCCGAATAGCGCACAACCGGATACGGCCGGCTCCATAGCTACAAAGATAAAGAACGTGATCCGGGACTGCGTCGCGGTGGCGCTCTTCGTTCCGGCGCTGCCGTTCTTGAAATTCGCCGCGCCGCGCCGCGCGACGTTGCCGGCCGTCCGCGGGCTGCTCGATCGGGCGGGCGTGACCATCGTGGCCAATCACTACCACGAGCCGACCTACAGCTCGGAGCACATCTTCCGCGACCCTGATGCGCCGCGCGCGCTTGCCGGCATCGATTGGAATCTCGATGCGCAAATGCAATTGCTGGCGCAATTCGACTTCGGCGCGGCGCTGCGCTCGCTCGAAGGGCGCCGCAGTCACGGGCGAACCTTCTCCTATTCGAACGGTTATTGCGGTCCGGGCGATGCCGAGGCGCTTTACTGCATGATCAGGCACTTCAAGCCGCGCACGATCGTCGAGGTCGGCTGCGGACAATCCACGGTCGTTGCCCATTTCGCCACCGCGGACTTAAAGGCGGAAGACAGCCGCTATTCGTGCCGGCAGATTTGTTATGAGCCTTTCGAAAATCCGTGGCTGGAAGACCTCGGCGTCGAGGTCAAGCGCGAGTTGATCGAAAAGAGCGACCTCGAATTGTTTCGCTCGCTGTCCGCCGGCGATATCGTCTTCATCGATTCCTCCCATGCGCTGCGGCCCATGGGCGACGTCGAGTTCGAGTTTTTGCATATCCTGCCGGCCCTGCCCAAGGGCGTCATCGTCCAGGTCCACGATATCTTCTCGCCGCGGGATTATCCGGCGCAATGGCTGAACGTGGAACGGCGCTTTTGGAACGAGCAGTATCTGCTCGAGGCCTTTCTGTCCTTCAACGATGAATTCGAGATCATCGGCTCGTTGAATCACCTCATGCATTTGGGCTCGGCGCAGTTCAAGCGCGCATTTCCGATCCTCGCCGAACGCGGCCCGGATCCGTTCGTCGGCTCGTTCTGGTTCCGCCGCGTGAAGGACTGATTGGTCAGCGCGCCAACGCGTTGCGCACGATCAATAGGCCGCGGTTGAGGTGATTGCGGCCTTTGGCGACGTTGAGCAGCCAGCACATCATCAAATAAGTCACGATGCCGGCGGGCAGCAGCACGATGAGCGCATCTTTGTCGCTCAGGTGCAGCATAAGCTCCAGGCTTCGCACCACCGTCGCCATGACCAGCGTGGCGAGCAGAACGCGGGTCATGCGCAGAAACGGCACCGGCATCGGAAACGCCCAGCGCGTCAGCACCAGCGCGCTGGCAAAGCCGAACATCTCCGCGACAAGCCGGCCCCACGCCGCGCCGACCGCGCCGAGCCGCATAATCAAGACATAGCTGACAGCCAGATTGACGACCAGCACCAGCGACGTGTTCCAGAAATAGAATGAATTGCGCTCTGACAACAGAAAGCCGATGTGCAGGTATTGATAGCTCATGATCTGGAAGATGACCGCGATCGACACGATCGGCATGGCGGCCGCCGCCATGGTCCTGAAATCGGGGCCGAACACCACGTCGGCGATCGGGGTCGACACCACTGCGAAGCCCACCGAGGCAGGCAGTACGATGGCGAGCAGGAACTCAAAACACTCTTCGAGATGGGACCGGGCGGCCTCGCGGCCTTGATTGGCGTAGATCTGCACCGCGAGCGGGCAAAAAGCCGCCGCGGCGCTGATCGCCGGAATGATCAAGGCCTGCCGGACCAGATCGGCGCCGGCGCTGAATTGCCCGGCGGCGGCCGGGCCGATCAGATGCGCGATGATGAAGCGGTCGATGACGCTCGACAGCGAATAAAGCGTGACCGACGCGGTGAATGGAATGCCGGCCTTTGCCAGCGCGATCAGCCGTGCGCGGTCGAAGCAAATGACCGTCCCCGCCCACACATTCGAAGCGAAGGCGAGCGCGGCCAGCAGATAGGCGAAGGCCGACGACATCAACAACAGCACGCCGGTGTGGCCGGCGATCGAGACGGCGATACCAAAGACCGAAACCAAAACCGCCCGCAGCACCGTCGCCTTCATCACCGTGAAAGCCTTCAAGTGCGCCCGCATCAGGTCCTGGCCGACCTCGAAAAACCCGACCGCGAGCGCCAGCCCGGCGGCGGCCAGCGCCGGGGCGCTGCCGAAGCCGGCCAAAATCGCCACCAGATAGGTCAGCGGCGCCAGCAGGCCCGACAGCAGCAACCCCGGCAGCAGGATGCCGCGTATGTCGGTACCGTCGCCGCGCGCCTGCTCGCGCATGATGGGAAGCCGCAGCCAGTTGCTCATGAACGAGGTGGCGATGCTGGCGAAGCCTACGCCGAGCACATAGGTGCCGAACTCGGCCGGCGCGAACAGCCGCGTGAACACCATGACGTTGATAAGACCAAAGACAGCCGAAATAAAATTGGCTGCGAAATTGATCGCGGTCTGTCCGACGAGCATGGCTCAAATTCTATAGCGTGGGTTTCTTAACCCCAGCTTTTTGATGTCAAATTAAGTCATTAACCTGATGTTCAAGCGTCCGAGCCGAAACCGCCGGCCGCACAGGCCGGGCGCGCCGCGGATTGGTTAATCGCTCGACCGCCGCGCGAACATCGTGAACGGAGGTGCCGTTGAAGGACGCCGACGAAAACGCCACGCAATGCTCCGGAACCGCCTGGAGCATGGCGTCGAGAGCGGCTTCGTCGAGCGGCTCGCGGTCCCAATAGCTGAAGCACGGCGATTGCGTCGTGCAGCGATGGCGGCGCAGCAATTCGGCATCGCTGCAAACGGCAAAGCCGTACAGCATGTATTCGGATATGGCGTGGGCGCGGTACAGCGCGTCGATCCATTCGAGCCCGGTCACTTCTTCGATACGCGCGGTCATCGCGCGCACGGCGCGCTGATTCCAGAAGATGATGTGGCCGATGAAATCGTCGGCCGGGATCGAGGGGGTTTGCAGACCGAGCAGACGATGGCTCGATCGCACCCAGTCGCAATGATCGGACATTGCGGCGGTGACTTCGCGCGGCCTGATGTAGAGCGGCGTCGGGCCAGGCTGCGCCATGGCCGCCACGTCGAACGGCCGGAAGAACACCACGTCGGAATCGAGCATGCAGCTCACGGTCTCCGGCACGATATGGGCGGTCGCGATCTTGGCGAATTGCTGAATGTGCCAGCCGTTGACCGGCTTGCCGCGCAGCGCCCACCAATATTGCCGGTTGTTGCGTCGGATGAAGCGCGGCAGCGGCTTGAGCCAGGACGGCAGCAGTTGCGACAGCGGCAGCACCTGCCGCCGGCCTTTGCCGAACTTGGCGAACATCGCCAGCTCATCGTCGGGCACGATGAGATAGTGGTTGGCAAAAGCGCCGACGTGGCGGTCGACGCTCTCGCACAACAGCGTGCAGCGTTCGAGGTCGTGCGAATAAGTCGGCGTTATCAGGGCGACCGTGGTCATGTCACGCCGCCTCCCCATTCAGCTTTTCGCCGCGCAGGATGCGAAGCGCGTGCGCGACGCTGACGATCCGGCATCCGGCGGCGAGCGCGCTGCGCAATGCAAAAGTCAGGAGCTCGGGCCGCACGCCGTATTGGCTCGGCGTGTCGTTGACGTCGTGAGCGGAAAACAAGAGCCAGCCGTTGCGCCGCACCGTCTCGGTGATGAGATGCGAAACGCCTTGGCGGCTGATTGATGATTGTTCCAGCGCGTTGGATTTCAACACGCCGAGATCGGCGACGTCGGCGTTCACGCCGGGCGTCGTCGCGCGGCAGGAATTGTAGCGCGTGCCGAGATAGCGCTTGGTGGCGAACGATATGTCGCCGTACGGATAGGCGAAGTTGGTGATCGGGCTATTGCCGAGAATGCCTTGGAGGAAGAACCGATTGCGGTCGAGGTCGCTGGCCAGCGCTTGCCGGCTGATGCCGACAACCGGCATGTGCGAAAAGGTGTGGCACGCGATCTCGTGGCCGTCGGCATGCAGCGCTTTCAACTGCTCGATGGTGGCGAGCCGTCCGGTGGGGCTGGGCTTGCCGCATTTGCCGCCGGAAATATAGAAGGTGCCGCGGGCGTGAAATTGCTCGAGCAGCGCGGCGCCGGCGGTGCACGCCGTAGCCGCCGCATCGTCGAACGTGAACGAGACCAGCGGCCGCGTATTGCGCATGGTCAGCTTTTTTGTCGGCAGGTTGCGCGCCAGGAGCCGCGTGAGCTTCCCGGCCAGCATCTGATATGGCGCTTCGGCGAAGCCGGGCATACGCGGCAACGTGATCGGCGCGGTAAAATCTTCGGAATCAGGCAAGCTGGAGTGTTGTTGTGTTCGGTTCATGCTTGCGACATTGCCAGTTCGAGGGCCTCTGAAAGGTATAAGTGCTTGGCGACTTATCCGTCCATCACGGGTTTGCAATTTGGCGATCGTTCGCCGATCTTCGTAAATCGTTAATCCTAATCGGAAGCGCCGGAGCCATGGTCACTCCGGCACGACGCCGATCGCGCCCAGTGCGGCCAGCCCGAAGCGGACATTGTCCTCGCCCGCACCGATCGGCGGATCGACGCGTTCGATCGCGATACGATGCCGGCCGCGGGCAAGTCCTTCGGCGACCACGACGATGTTGCGCTTGATGACGGCCGACGCATCGAGCGTGAGCGCGGGCGCGTCGTCGATCCAGAATTGCACGCGGCCCCGATCGTCGAGCGGCCGCGCCAGCTGCGCGACGATGCCGGTGCCGAACCAGTCGAAAGCGATGCGGCCGCTCGCCGACGTCGCGGCCCACATCGGCTTCCCATTCTCGTCGCGGGCCGACGCCCAGCCGTCGTTGCGCGCCGGCGTGAGCGCCGCGTCCTCCCGCCACGCGACAAACTGAAAGGCGTCCGAGTGCAGCGGCGCCGGCAATGGATCGAGCGGATCCGGCCCGCGCGTTTCCGCGGCGTCGCTTGCCTGCAGCAGCGCCGTGACGCAGCGCGCCGTGAAGGCGTGGCCGGCATCGTTCGGATGCACGTTGTCGACGAAATAATCCTGCCAGCGGATGCGGCCGGCGGCGATGTCCGGCCACAGCGCATCGCGAACGCTCACCATCGGCAGGTTATAGTGCGCGCCGACCTTGCTCTGCATCTCCTGGTCACCGCCGCCGTTCTGGAACATCATGAACAGCAGCACCACGGCGGGCGCATTGGGGCGCGCGAGGATCTGCCGCACCAGGCCCTCATAGGCGGCGCCGTCGACCCAGGCATCGTTCACCGCGAATTCGACGATCACCACGTCGGGCTCGGCCTGCAGCAGGTCGTGCTGAACCCGAAACGCGCCCAAGAGCGAACCGGTGCCGCCGAGGCCGGCGTTGACCAGCCGCGTTTCGCTTTGCGGGAATTGCGCGCGCCACCAGGCCAGCACCGACGCGACATAACCGCGCTCCGGTGAGCTCGCCATTGCGCCGCAGGTGATCGAACCGCCGATCACACCGAGCGTGAGCGGCTCGCCGCGCCGCGCCTTGGCGAAAACGCGTCGCAAGCGCCACGGATCGCCGGCGGCGAGTTGCGACCGGGCGATCGGGTCGGCAGGCGCCGTCGCCGCGGAACGGGTCGCGAGGCCGGCGACGCCGGCACCGAGCAGCAACGTCGCGGCGCGCCGCGTCAGGAGCCCGGCGCCGGTCATGCCGGCGCGATGGCGCGGCGCCATCTCCAGCGGGTGTTGAGGAACGGCCGCTCGACGACGTGGTGACAGACCAGGCCGAAGCCGATCCCGGCGATGATCGCGGCGGCGGCACAGCCGAGATAGGCGAGCGGCTGCTGCACATCGAACAGCCGCTTGGCGACGGCCCACACCGCGGCGATCGCGAACAGGTGGAACAGATAAAGCGAGTAGGATGCGTCGCCGAGATATTTCAGCGTCGCCATACGCGGCAACAGGCCAGCGACTTCGATCTGCAGGCCGAGCAGCACGATGCTGGCGGCGGTGATCGTCATCAAGAGATGCTGCGGCAGGGATGTGTGATCGGCGTCATCCCACGGTACGACGTAGAAAGCCGCAAGCAGAACCAGCATGGCGCCGATCAGCGCTTGCCGGAGCTTTGAATCAGGCGTGAGCCAACCGTGGCGATAGAGCTGCGCCACCAACGTGCCGGCGCAAAAGCCGATCAGGCTCACGCTGGTGTAGAACTCCGCCACATGGCTCGGGTCGCGCAGGTTGAGGCCGGTCGCGACCAGCGCGGCGAACAGCACGCACAGCACGAACGTGCGCAGCTCGGAGCTGAGAAAGAACAGGCAGGCGAACACCACATAGAAGAAAGCTTCGAAATCGAGCGTCCAGCCGAGCAGCAGCAGCGGCGCTTTCGGATGCAGCGACGGAATGAACAGCAGCGACTTGATCAGGCCTTCCAGCGTCGGGACCGTGGTGCGGAATAGGCTCGGCAGGGCGAGCGCGAGCGCCACGACCAGGAAGGTCGCCGCCCAGTATGCCGGCACGATGCGCAGCGCGCGGCGGCCGAGAAAGCGCCCGGGCCGAAACGCGCCGTCACCCGCGATCATGGTCATGATGAAACCGCTGATGACGAAGAACACCTCGACGCCGAGCCGCCCGGTCTTCAGCAGGGTGAAATTCAGCTCGCCGAGCGGCCACTGCAGCACATGGGTGACGAGCACGCTCAGCGCCGCAAAAGCACGCAAATACTGGATGGAGATGATTTCGCCGCGGCGCTTCGCCGTCTCGAAACGAGGCACAGCCGGATCGATCTGTCTCATGGCGACACACTTTCTGTTGTGTGTGGTGCGACCATGGAGGGTTTTGCAAGATCGAGGCCGGGCGGCGGTATCGTTGTGAAAAGCCCGACTGCGCCGTTTATGTCCGCCGCGCCGGATAGGCCTGACCGGAATCGGCTCTGATGCCCGGACTCTGTTCCGATGCGAAGCCGCGCGTCTTAAGCGGCGGCAATGCGGCGTGGTTTAGCGATATTGCTCGTAGTGCAGATCGAACTCGGCGGCGAGGCGGCCGGCGCCGCGCGCGGCGCGGATCAGGCTTGCCATGATGGCGCGGCGGCCGCGCAGCGCGGCGAGCGGCAGCGAGACAATGCCGAGGCCGAGCAAGCCAACGCCGAGGCACCAGCGGCGCAGCGTGCCGGCCACGGTTCCCAGAAATTTGCGCTCCAGGCGGGTTGCTTCGGTGCCGTTGCGGAACTTGCGGCGCAGTACATAGCCGACCGTGGTGCGCGACGGCGGCGTGGTCTCGAACACCTGGGCATCATCGGCCCAGGCAAAGCTGCGGCCATCGTTGCGGCAGCGCCAGAAAAAATCATAGTCGCTGCCGCCGGTGAATGCGTAGGCGTGCTGAAAGGGTTCGTCGAGATACTGTTCCAGCACGCTGCGCCGGATCAGCATGTTGCCGGCGCCGTAGATCATCGACACCGGCCCGGTGGCGTTGCGGCTCGGCGCGTAGAAACCGCTCTTGGCCAGCCAGTGGTCGGGATTATCGAACACCGGAAAGACCGGGCCGCCGACGATATCGACACCGTATGCGCGTGCCACCCGGATCATTTCGGTGAGCCAGTTCGGCTCTGGATATTCGTCGTCGTCGAGCACCGCCACGTAATCGGGCGCCGGCGTCGCGCGGCAGGCGGCTTGGAAGGCACAGTTATAGGCGTAGGTCTGGCCGCGGCGCGGCTCGACGATGCAGGTCAGCGGCAAACGGAATTTGCGCGCGAACTCCTGGACAACCGCCGCGCCGGCGCGGCCGTCGGCATCGTTGTCGACGACGACGACGTCGATCGGGCCGGCGTAATTCAGCCGCTCAATATGAGTGAGCAGCTTGCGCAAGCCCTCGGGCCGGCGGAACGTCGGCACGCAGAGATGGATATGAGGCGTCGGCGATTTGGTCATGGCGCGGAGACACTTCGCCCGGTCCGCGTCAGCAACAGAAAAATCGCATGCGGATTGGTCATCAGATAGCGGCCGGCGAGACGGCGCGGCTCGAGATAGATCCGATAGGCCCACTCCAGCCCGAGCCGTTGCATCCAGGCCGGCGCCCGCGAATTCTTGCCGGAGACGAAATCGAACAGGCCGCCGGAGGTTTTGATCAGCCCGACGCCGGGCAGCTTATCGCGATTGCGCGCGGCGAAAGATTGCTCGGCCGGCGCGCCGAGGCCGAGCCAAAGAATGTCCGGCTGGGCCTGATTGATATCGGCGATGACGCGCTCCTCGTCGCCGTCGCGGCGAAAATAGCCGCTGTTGTACCCGGCGATCTTGAGGTTGGGATAAAGCTCCCGGGTGCGGCGTACCGCCTGATCGACGACGGCTTTGGTGGCGCCGAGCAGATAAATGCTGGCGCCGCGCTGCTGCGCGACGATCGCCGTGTCGTGATACAGGTCCGTGGTCGCGACCCGCTCCGGCAGCGGCGTCTTGTTGAGGAGGCGCGAGACAAAGACCAGCGGCATGCCGTCGGCATGGATGAGATCGGCGCCGAGGAAGAGGTCGCGGATGCGCGCGTCGCGAGCGCACATCGACAGCACCTGACCGTTCGCGGACGTGAAGACCAGCGGGCGTTGCGCCGTGTTGCGCCGGGCGAGCGCCGTATCGACCATCAGCGCCGCCGAGCGGGCGCGGTCGATCACCGCAATGGGCAGCCCGCCGATCATGGCGACCGGCACTTCCCATTTCGGCTCGGCTAGGCCGTCAAAGCAAAAAAGGCCGGTTTGTGCCGGCATGGCGCTTAGCTCCTCGGGCCACAGTTAGGCTGTAAGCCCCGGAAAATAAAGGTTAATCAGAAATTAGGCTTAAGGGCTTGGGAGTGCTTTGCGGCTTAGCGCGACACCCGCGAGACAGCGAGGAACCGCAGCCCGAACGCCGACGCGATCAGAATCAACCAAAGCCCGCCCAGTTGGGTAAACTGGGTTTCGAAGCAGGATTCGTAAGCCGCGAACAGGCAGATCCGCAAAAACAGCATTTTCAGCGCCGCGTTCTCCGGCTCGTCCAGCGCCCGGTAATAGTCGACCAGCGGCAGCACGATGAGCCACAGCGTCACCAGCGCCGAGCCGGGAATGCCGATGGTCAGCGCCAGATCGACGAAGCCGTTATGGGCGTGGGCCGCGGTATTGGCCCAGGTCGCGCCGCTCATGCCGTAAACGACCTGCTCGGTGCCCCAGAAGGTGGCAAAGCCGTAGCCGGTGATCGGCCGCTGCGCCACGTGATCGATCGCGAATTTCCAGATCTCGGTGCGGCCGGTGAAGGTCGCGTCCGGCATGATCGCCTCGACCACCGCGCGGATCGGCGGAATGTAGATCGATCCGATCGACAGCAGGTTCAACACGACCAAAAGCCCCAGCGCCACCGTGATGCCGTTCTTCGGCTTGGCGGCGCGCGCCATGATCACCGACACGATCAAGGCCAGCGGCAGCCCGGCCATCGCGGTCTTCGAATGGGTGAAATAGAGAAACGGCAGCGCCAGCATGACGATGATGGCGCCGAGGCCGAGACTGCGCGCGCGGGCGACAAAAATGCCGATGAAAATGAACAGCACCATCACCGCGCTGGTTTCGTTCTTGTGGCCGAACACGCCGCGCCAGTCGCCGGCCAGCTCAGGTTCGATCGCGTCGGACGCCTGGTGGATCGACAGTTGCGGCACCAAGGCGACGCCGAGGTAACAGGCGGCGAGCACGATCAAAACCACCACGGCCAGCACGTCGGCGAAATGCCGCGGGCTCTTCGGCACCAACAGCACCATGCCGGCGATGCCTATGGTGACGCAGGCGAAGGCGAGACGGCGGGCGGACAGCGCGGGATCCCACGAGGTGGCGACCGACAGCGCGAACCAGAACAGCGTTGCCAACAAGACCGGTCGCACCAGAAGCAACAAGCGCTGCGGCTGGTGACACAGGTTCCACGCCGCGAGCAGCACGAACAAGGTCGAATAGCCGAGCTGATTGGCGATGTTGCCGGCTTCGGTGACCTCGAGCGGCTCATCGAGAGCGGGAAAGGGGTGGAACGAAAACCACAGCGACAGAAATACCGCGGCGACCAACACGCTGCGGATCAGAATATCGGCCGGACTGGTCGCTTGAGCCGCAAAATCCTGCGGGGGGAGATAACCGATATTCGCCACGACGACTTTCCTCGCTCGCGCGGCCGCGCCGCAGCTCAGGCGGCTTCGACGCCGGTCAGCACCGCGCCCAGGACCTTTTGCGTATCGGCCCCCAGCCGCGCGACGAACAAGTCGATGGCGTTGTCGTCGCGCGCGTCGGCCCTGGCGACCAGCACGATATGGTCGACCAATCCGGCGAAGAACCGCACGCTCGGGTCGCGAGCCACGTCGACCGCGGCGACGATCACCATGTCGAAGCGTCTGGTCTTGTCGAAGGCCGCTTTGATGTCGGCGTCGCTGATGCGGCGGTCGCGGCGGCTGTTCGGCGAAACGAACGGCAAGAGATTGACGTTGGTGCCGCGGTCGCGAACGATCACCTCGGAGAGCTCGCGGCGGCCGACGGCGACGTCGACCAGGCCGGCCTCGCCGTCTTCGGCGTCGATCGCCGACAGCGTCCGGCGCTTGAGGTCGGTATCGATCAGCAGCACGCGTTGCGTTGCCGCGGCCGCGGCAGCGAGCATCAGCGCAACGGAAGCGGTGTCGTCTTCATCGTCGGCGGCGACGACGAGAACGCTGGGATTACCGCGCTTTTTATGGCTCGCCTGCACCGCCGCGTACACCTTCTGGATTTCGCGGGCGAAACGCGAATGCGGGTCTTCGACCGCATCCAGGCCGAACGCGATATCGACATTGGGCAACGTCGCCAGCACCGTAATGGCGCGCGGCGGCTCGGGCGTGTTCCATAATTTCTTGGCAAACGCGCCCAGTCTGCCGAAATTTTTCGGCGTCTTTGCTCGCGGCTCTGCCGGCGCTTTGGCCGGCCGCGGCGCGGCGTCTTCGGTCGCCCCCCGCATGATGACGATGCCGACGCCCGACGCGAAGCCGAGCAACAGCGCCGCCAAGCCGACGATCAGGCTCGGCGGCGGCGAGCTGCGGTAGATCGGCCTGTCGGCCTTGGAGATGATGCGAATGTTCTTGGTGTCGACCTGCTCCTGCTCGCCGGTTTCGCGGGAGCGGACCAGAAACGATTCGTAGACCGCGCGGCTCGCCTGCACGTCGCGATCGAGCTCGCGCAAGCCGACCAGCGATTCATTGGTGCTGACCGCGGTGTTCTTGAGCGCATCGACCTGGCGCGACAGCATGTCCTCGTCGGCCTTGGCGCGCTCGTATTCGGCGCGGTCGGACGCCGCGATGCGGTTGACCTCGTCTTCGATCA
Source organism: uncultured Alphaproteobacteria bacterium (assembly GCA_963756245.1). Classification (GTDB taxonomy): domain Bacteria; phylum Pseudomonadota; class Alphaproteobacteria; order Rhizobiales; family Xanthobacteraceae; genus BOG-931. The sequence continues at coordinate 156,142 of CAVWOI010000010.1, read as the reverse complement.
GCTTCTGCAGCCGCGCCCCCTGCGCCTCGATCTCGATGACCGCGGGATGGCGTTCGCCGAGCGATGACTTCTGCTCGGCGTCGCGGCGCATGATCTCGGCATATTGGCTGCGCAACAGGCTGATGGTCTGCGACTGCACCGCTTCCGGGAAGGCGCCGATCGGGGTTTTCGAATGCAGCACGCTTTCGACCTGATCGAGGCGCGCCTTGGCTTCCGAGGAGCGGGCGCGCGCCGCGCTGAGCTGGGCGTTCAGGCTGGTAAGCTGTTGCTCGTTGACCAGCTCGCCGTTGGCGCCGACGATATTGTGGCTGGCCTTGTAGGCCTCGACCTTCTGCTCGGCGTCGCGCACGCGGGTCTGCAGCTCCTTGAGCCGCGCCGTCAGCGCTTGCGAGATTTGGCGGGCGGCGTTGGAGCGCACCTCGGTCTGCTCGGAGAGATAGGCCTGCGCGATGGCATTGGCGAGGCGCGCGGCTTTTGCCGGGTCTTCACTGGTGACGCTGACGTCGACCACATAGGTGCGCTCGGAGCGTTTCACCTGGACGCGCCGTTGCAGCTCGTTCAGCGCGGCGAGCGCGCCGTATTGCTGCGCCATCGCGCCGTGCGCGAATTCCGGGTCGTGGTCGAGGCCTTCCGAAGCAACGACGCGGCTCAGCACATTGTCGGAGGCGATCACGCGGGCCTGGCTCTCGACCTGGAGCACGGCGGCGTCGCTTTGCTGAATGGCCGGCGAGATGTCGCTCTGGGCTGCGCGCAAATCCATCGGGTCGATGAGGATCTGCGTCGTCGCGGTGTATTTGTGCGGTACCAACAGCACGAAGGCGGCGGCCAAGCCGACCGCGACGATCATCGACAGCAGGATGGTGAATTTGCCCCGCCACAGGACGGACCAGATTTTCTGGACGTCGACCGGGGGAAGGGCCGCGAAGCCCAGGTTCAGATCGCGCTTTGCGACCACCGCCGACGGCATATGACTCGACGCTTCAAACATTCACGCTGATCTCGACACCGCGGACGGCCGGCCGCGTACATGGTGACCCGCCACGTGCCAACAAGGTCACGCCACTGTGGCACAACCGTGCAAGGCGACATGGTTAATCAATTCATAAAGGCTTAAGGTTAACGCCGCGTGTATTCGGCGTGTGCGGCCGCCAAAATAACGGGCTCGCCGTTCGGCCGGCGGCGCAGGGTCAGCGCAAGAAGCGGTAAATCGCGCCGACGACGATCAGCAAGGCGACCACCGGAAGCCAGAGCAAGATCACGCCGGCGAAGATCAACAAGAATACCGCGGCGAGGATGGCCAACGCCAAGGCCAACACGGCGAAGCCGAACGGCCCGATCCGCGCCACATAGACGCGATGCATGCCGGCCGTTTGGTTCGGCCCATAGGGGCGCCAGGCCGCGCGCCGCCAATCGGCGCCGCGTTCTGGTCCTGCGCGGTCCGGTGGGATGATCTCGGGCTCTACCCGAGGCAGTTCCGGCTGGTCCTGATCGTTTGCCATGGGGCCGCCCGTGCGTTATCCGCGGCACTCTATCTAGGTTTCGGCGCCGCGGCCACAAGCGGCGCTTTGCCGCTGCTTCCACTCATGCATTCGCGCTGACGCGGCTTTCGATGCGGTCGAACCGCGCCAGCCGGTAGACGGCGATCGAGACCAGCCAGCTCACGACGAAGATCGCGATGATGAGATAGCCGAGGCTGCCGAAATTGTCGTTCAGCTTGCCGATATAAAACCAGAACGGCCCATCGAGATTCAATCGGTCGGCCAACAGGCCGAGCGCTTCAATGCCGCCGATCAGCACCGCGACCAGCACGGACACAAACGTAATCGTCAGGTTGTAGTAAAGCTTGCGGATCGGCTTGGTGAAGGCCCAGCCATAAGCGCCGAGCATCAGCACGCCGTCGGTGGTGTCGACGAGCGACATGCCGGCGGTGAACAGCGCCGGAAAAACCATGATCGACCAGATCGGCAAGCCTTTCGAGGCTTGCGCCGCGGCGATGCCGAGCACGCCGATCTCGGTCGCAGTATCGAAACCCAGCCCGAACAGAAAGCCCAGCGGATACATGTGCCAGCTGCGCGAGATCAGCCGGAACATCGGCCGAAACAGGCGGCCCAGCACGCCGCGCTGCGCCAGCAGATGATTGAGGTCTTCCTCGACGAAGGCGCCACCGCGGCGCACGTCTTGGAACGTGCGATAGACCGACAGCAGGATGACGAAATTGGCGGCGGCGACGATGAACAGGAAAATCGCCGAAACCAGCGTGCCGATGGTGCCGCCGAAAAGCTTGAGTCCGTCGAAGCGGCCTTCCAGCGCGCTGGTGGTCAGCGCGATGACGGCGGAGGCGAGCACGACGACGGTCGAATGGCCGAGCGAAAAGAAGAAGCCGACGCCGATCGGCCGCTTGCCTTCCTGCATCAGCTTGCGCGTCACGTTGTCGATGGCCGCGATATGGTCGACATCGACGGCGTGGCGCAGACCGAACGCATAGGCCAGGAACGCGGTGCCGACCAGCACCGGATAATCGCGAAACGCGATCAGCGCCCAAACCCACGCCAGAACATTGGCGGCGATCAGCAGGCCGTAAATGCCGGCAAGCTTGCCGCCAAGCTCGGAATCCCGGTCGTTGAACAATCCGAATAAGGCTTTACGCATGATCGTATCGGCACGACGCCCCGGCGCGAGCGTATCGATACGACGCGGCTCATGAGGCCGCAAGAGCGCGTGAGCGAAATTTATGTAATCGTCATACCGGCGTGGGACCGACGCCGCCGCCGCGATGTCCAATTATTCCGGCTGAATACCCGCAGCCTTGATGACCGCACCCCAGCGCTGCGTCTCTGCTTTGAGGAAATCGCTCATCTGCGCGACCGTGCCGCCGCCGGCCGACAGGCTGAGCTGTTTGTAACGGTCGAGCAGCTGCGGATCCTTCATCACCTGGTTGGCCGCGTCGTTGAGCTTGGCGACGGCGCCGGCCGGCGTTTTCGGCGGCGCGGTCAGCGCGTTCCAGGTATCGGATTCGCAGCCCGGCACGCCGGCCTCTTCCAATGTCGGCACGTCCGGAATCGCCGCGACCCGCTCTTTGGTGGCGACGGCGAGAATTTTCGCCTTGCCGGCCTTGTTGAGCTCGATCGACGTCGCGAGCTCATTGAACATCAGATCGACGTGGCTTGAGATCAGATCGTTGAGCGCCGGCGCGGTGCCTTTGTACGGCACGTGAACGAGTTGGATATGCGTAATGGTCTCGAACAGCTCCGTGGTCAGATGCGAGGTAGTGCCGATGCCCTGCGAGCCATAATTGAGCTTGCCCGGATTGGCCTTGGCGTAGGCGATCAGCTCTTGCACGGTGTTGGCCGGGAAGTCGGGCCGTACCAGCAGTACGTTCGGGACATGCGACATGATCACGACCGGCGTGAGCTGCATCGGATCGTAATTGAGCGACTTGTACAAAAACGGAGCGGTGGTGATCGGCGCCGGCTGCGATGCCAGCAAGGTGTAGCCGTCCGGATCGGCGTGGAACACGTAATCCGCCGCAACGCTGCCGGAAGCGCCGCTCTTGTTCTCGACCGGCAGCGGCTGAGCCAATACGGCGCTCATCTTGGCGGCGACGATCCGGGTGACGGTGTCGACCCCGCCGCCGGCCGGCACCGAGACGATGACCCGGACCGGATGGTCGGGGAATTTGCTGTCCTGCGCGCCGGCGGCCGTCGCAAGCAGGAGGCCTATTCCGGCAATCGCTACGTGTCTCAACATGGTTTTGGTTCCCAAATTCCGGCGCGGTATCGGCTTGGCATAGCGCAGATTGGCGGCGTCGTCCCGCGACGCACTGCCGCCCCGGTGCATGGCGGTCCTGCGCATAGCCGTCCTATGCATAGGTCTTGCCGCGCGGCGGTTCACAAATCCCATAGCGGCCCATAGGATCGCGCCCCGACAAGGGAGAGGCGCGCAATGAGCAAGCTCGATTTCATTCTCGAAGAACTGGTGACCGCCAATCGCATCCTGGCCAACGAGGGCATCGTCGATTCGTTCGGCCATGTCAGCGCCCGCCACCCCGACAATCCGCAGCATTATCTGTTGTCGCGGGCGCGCGCGCCGGAGCGCATCGAGCGCGACGACATCGTCGAATACACGTTCGACGGCACGGCGATCGACGAGCGCGGCCGCGCGCCTTATCTGGAGCGCTTCATCCACGGCGCCATCTACGAGGCGCGGCCCGACGTGCACGCCGTTGTCCACAACCACTCGCCGAGCACGATCCCGTTCGGCGTCACCGCGAAGAAGCTGAAACCGCTGCTGCACATGTGCGCCTCGATGGGCCATGAAGTGCCGGTTTGGGATTCCCATGACAAATTCGGCGACACCGCGCTGTTGGTCAGTGACATGGATATGGGCCGCGACCTCGCCCATCTCATCGGCCCGCGACCGACGACGTTGATGCGCGGCCACGGCGCCACCGTGGTCGGCCGCTCGGTGCGCCATGCGGTTTTCGTCTCGGTCTATCTCGAGCTCGGCGCCAAGCTGCAAATGCAGGCCATGGCCATGGGGGAGATCAAATTCCTCACCCCCGGCGAGGTCGATAAGATCGCTTCCCGCGTCAGCGCCTACACGCTCAACCGCGCCTGGGAGAACTGGGCGCGCCGCGCCGGGCGCGAGATGCAGCCGGAAGCCGGCTAGAAGGGCGCTCGTCGGGATTGCCGGCCGCTGTCGAGGTCACTGCCGGAATACAAATTTTAGGAGTATAAACAAGCATACTTCAGCAGGATTTTTTGGAGCGCAAACAGATGGCAGTGAAAATCACATTGCGCGTTGCAGTCATCGCCGCGGCCGGACTCTTCGGCGCGGCTTCGGGCGCGCAGGCGGCGCCGCTTTCCGTCGTCGACGTGGCCGCGCCCGCCATCAACTGCGTGTTCAATGCGACCCCAATTCCCAATGCTCCTCCTCCCGCTTGCCAAGTCGTGGTCAATGATTCGATCGGCGTCTTCACGCCGCCGGGCGACATCGGCACCGGACGGCTGCAGTCGCGCACTTATCCCGGCACCGCGCCCGCACCGGCGGCCGGCACCATGGCCTATGTCTATCGCGTGGATTTGACTGGCCTGAAGGGTGTCACGGCGGCGAATTGCATCACCAAGCTCGCGCTCAAATTCGGTCCCGTGGTCAAGCTGCATTATGGCCCCAACGGCGACTCCGACATATTCGTGGTGACCACCGGCGGGCTTGGGTCCGTCAAGATCGCGTCCGCGGACCAGGTTGGCGGCACGATTACATTTACGTTCGCGCAGCCGGTCTGTCCGGGCGACACCAGTTATTTCTTCGGCTTGGCGTCGAAATCCGTAAAACCCGTCGCCGGCAAGGCGACGGTGTCATTCAGTCTCGGCGGCAGCACGATAACGGGAGATCGCGTGCCCTGAACCGGGGCCGGGTCGAACGCCCCGGCCTCGCCTGCGCGCGGCAAAATGCCGTGCGCATTCGCGCTGTCGTTCCGCCGGCTATTTTGTATCCTGCGACCGTCCGCGCCACCTCACATGTGACGCGAAATGGGGGAGACCATGCGGCTGCGTTACCTGTTTGCTTTGGCCCTGGCGCTGATGGCTGTGTCGGCGGTCGCCTTGATGGCCTCGGCGGAGACGAAATGGCCGACCCGGCCGGTGCGATTCATCCTCACGCTCGGCGCCGGCAGCGGCTCCGACATCGGCGCGCGGCTGTTGGCGGATCGCCTTAGCCAGCGCTGGGGTCAGCCGGTGATCGTGGAAAATCGCCCCGGCGGCGATGCCATCGTGGCGATCAATGCCTTCGTCACGGCGCATGACGATCACGTGCTGCTGTTCAGTCCCACGTCGTCGTTCACGGCGCATGTCTACCTGCACGACAATTTGCCATATCAGGCGAGCGATCTGGTGCCGATCACGCGGGTATCCAACACCATCATCACCATCTCGGTGCCGGCGAGCCTGAACGTCAGTTCGCTGAAAGAGCTCGCCGCCATGGCTCGCGCCGAGCCGGGCAAGCTGAACTGGGCCGGCGTCACCGGCGCGCTGGATTTCGTCTTCGCCGGCTGGCTCAAGCAGGAAGGCCTCGACATCAACAAGGTGCCTTACAAGAATCCGGTCGACGCGGCGAACGATCTCGCCGAGGGCCGCGTGCAAGTTTACGAAGCGGCATTGGCGATCGTGCGGCCGCAGCTGGAGTCCGGCAAGATCAAGCTGTTGGCCGTGACCAACTCGGTGCACGCCCCGACCTTGCCGAAGTTGCCGACGGTCGCGGAAGCGGGTTATCCGGCGCTGACCATCGACGGCCTGGTCGGATTGTTTGGGCCGACCGGAATGCCGCTTGAGCTGCGCCAACGCATCACCGCCGACATCCGCGGGGTAGTCGATCCGACCATCGAGGATCGCCTGACCATCACCGGACAGCTCACCAATATCGGCGGGCCGGAAGAGTTCGGCAAATCAATCGACGAGCAGCGCGCCAAGATCGCGGATTTCGCAAAAGAACTCGGCATCAATCCGATGTAGCGAAGGCGTTAGCTGGCGTGTTCGCTATCCATATGGGCGAGCACGGCCGGCATGTAGCGCGTGCCGGCGACGGCGTTCGGCGGCACCGCCTGCTCGATACGCGCCAGATCGCCGGGCGATAGTTTTACGTCGAGCGCGCCGAGCGCTTCCTTGAGCTGATCGCGGCGGCGGGCGCCGATCAGCGGCACGACGTCGTCGCCGCGCGATTTCACCCAGGCAAAGGCAAGCTGCGCCGTGGTGGCGTTCTTCTCGCGCGCGATGTTGCCGAGCGCCTCGACCAGCGCGATGTTCTTCTCGAAGTTTTCCTTGAAGAAACGCGGCTTGCGGGTGCGGATCTCGCTGGTCGCGGTCCGCGCCGCCTCTGCGCGATCGCTGATCAGGCCGCCCGAGAGCACGCCATAGGCGACCAGCGCGATGCCGAGCTCACGCAAGGTCGGCAGGATGTCGTGCTCGATGCCGCGCGAGAACAGCGAATATTCGATCTGCAGCGCGGCGATCGGATGCACGGCGTGAGCCCGCCGCACGGTGGCGGCGGAGGCTTCCGACACGCCGATGTGGCGCACATAGCCGGCCTTCACCATGTCGGCGATGGCGCCGATCGTATCCTCGAACGGCACGTCGGGATCGACGCGGGATGGCTGATAGAGATCGACATAATCGGTGCCGAGCCGGCGCAGCGAATAGGCGAGATAATTCTTGGTCGCGTTCGGCCGGCCGTCATCGCCGATGATTTTCGAATCCGGCCCGCGCATCGAGCCGTATTTCACGGCGATAAAAGCGCGCTCGCGCTTGCCGCCCTTGAGCGCCTCGCGGATCAGCATCTCATTCTGGCCCATGCCGTAAAAATCGCCGGTGTCGAGCATGGTGATGCCGGCCTCGAGCGCGGCATGAATGGTGGCGATGCACTCCTTCTCGTCGGCCGGCCCATAGCCGCCCGACATGCCCATGCAGCCCAGCCCGAAGGCGGAAACCATGGGGCCGTTGCGGCCAAGCTGGATTTTTTGCATCGCTGCCTCACCCGGACGGCTGACGATAAAATCGAACCTTTTGCCCGGGAACGAAAGTTTCCCTGAGTCCTTCAGCGACGATCACAGCAAGCCATGATTTCGCTCTTGAGTCCACGAATTCAGGACCGGTGTAAGGAGCAGACCCGCGGTCGCTCTCGACGATTCCATTTCTGTGGATGTTGCCGCGAAAGCCCTCTTTTAGAAGCAAAACCCTACCGCGCCCTTTTATTGCAAATGCGTCTTCTATCTCGCCTTCGGCAGTCTTCGCTGCTTTATTCATAATTCATAATCGCACTCGGCGGCAGCAGTAGCCTGGATTGAGCGCAGCGAAATCCGGCACGGCGCTCTCGGATTGCGCAGCAATCCGAGCTACGGATCACTCCGCCGCCAGCCGCACTTCCGGGGCAGCGGCTCTGACGTCGGCGTCGACGTGCTTTTCGTATTTGACGAAATTGTCCTGGAACATGCGCACGAGTTTTCGCGCGGTCTCGTCGAATGCGGCTTTGTCTTTCCAGGTCTTCATCGGATAGAGCAGATGCGGCTCGACGCCGGGCACCGAGGTCGGCACCGCAAAACCAAAGTACGGATCGGTGCGGTAGCTGGCGTTTTTCAGCGACCCATCGAGCGCGCCGGTGACCAGCGCGCGCGTCGCCTTGATCGGCATGCGGCGGCCGGTGCCGTAGATGCCGCCGGTCCAGCCGGAATTGACCAGCCAGCAATCGACATTGTGCCGCTTGATCAGGTCGCGCAGCAGGTTGCCGTATTCCGACGGCGGCCGCGGCAAAAACGGCGCGGCAAAGCAGGTGGAGAATTCCGGTTCGACGCCGACGAGGCCCTTTTCGGTGCCGGCGACCTTGGCGGTGTAGCCGGACAGGAAATGGTACATCGCCTGCGCCGGGGTGAGCTTCGCGATCGGCGGCATGACGCCGAAGGCGTCGGCGGTAAGGAAGATGATGTTCTTCGGTTGCCCGGCATGGCCGGTCTTCGACGCCAGCGGCATGAACTCGACCGGATAGGCCGAGCGGGTATTTTCCGTGAGCTTGTCGCTGTCGAAATCGCAGACGCGGGTCTCGGGATCGAACACGACGTTTTCGAGCACCGCGCCGAAGCGATTGGTGGCGGCGTAGATTTCCGGTTCGGCTTCTTTCGACAGCTTGATGCATTTGGCGTAGCAGCCGCCCTCGAAATTGAACACGCCGTTTTCGCTCCAGCCGTGCTCGTCGTCGCCGATCAGGGTGCGGTTCGGATCGGCCGACAGTGTGGTCTTGCCGGTGCCCGACAAGCCGAAGAACAGCGCAACGTCGCCGTTCTTGCCGACATTGGCCGAGCAATGCATCGGCATCACGCCTTGCGCCGGCAGGTAGAAATTGAGCGTGGTGAACACCGACTTCTTCATCTCGCCGGCGTAGGACGAGCCGCAGATCAGCACGATCTTGCGGGTGAAATCGATCGCCACCATGGTGTCGGAGTTTTCGCGGCCGCCGTGACGCTTGGCGTCGGGCTTGAACGACGGCATGTCGACGATGGTCATGTCGGGCACGTAGCCGGCAAGCTCAGCATGTTCGGGGCGGATCAAAAGCTGGCGGATGAACAGCGAATGCCAGGCGAGCTCGGTGAAGACGCGGGCCTTGATGCGGTATTGCGGATCGGCGCCGCCATAGAGGTCTTGGGCGAAAAGGGTTCTGCCCTTGGCATGGGCGATGAAATCGTGGAGCAGATTGTCGAACTGTTCTTTGCTCTGTTTGCGGTTGCCGTCCCACCACACGGTGTTCTCGGTCGTAGCATCGACGACCGTATGTTTGTCCTTGGGCGAGCGGCCGGTGTGATGGCCGGTTTCGGCGCAGAATGCGCCGCCTTGCACCAGTGAGCCTTCGCGGTTGGCGATGGCGTGCTCGACCAGCATGGTGTCGGGCAGGTTCCAATGGACGCCGGCGAGATCTTTAAAGCCGAATTTGTCGGCGCCGTGCGCGCCGTTCCTCGAACCCGTTTCCTTCACCTAAGCCTCCGCCTTTTGGCCCGATCGTACCGACACTTTCGCCAACTGCGCCGAGCCTTGTCGCGAACTCTGGCTGCCGATTTACGATGCCGAATGTTAACCCGCCCGCCGGCAAGCGTGCGACCCTATATCGAGCCTCACAGCTTCTGCCAAGATCATGTCAGCCTCAAGCCTAACCGGATAAGATTGCAGGCGTTCCTGTGTTGCAGCGCAGCGGACGCCGGCGCGTTTCAGGTAGCGTCGTTATATTCTATTGCCGGCGCTTTTTTGGCAGAGAATGCCTAGCCGGCCCGCGCCTTGGCGGCCAATTCCACCACCATCTTGCGCAACTGCTCGGCGTTTATGACACGCTGCGGAAACGGCAGGCGCAAGGTGGCGTCGCCGCGCGCCAGGTCGAGACCCTCGGGGTCGAGCCCGGTGAGCCGCCACGGCCCGTCTTCGGCGCCGATGAGCTTGGTGGCGTAGAGCCGCACCGCTTCGGCGTGGTCGTCGTTCATATGGGTGACGGCACCTGCCTCGGCGTCGATCAGGTTTTCGGCGCCGGCCATATCCGTCATCACATCGGCGGCTTTGAGATCGGCAGCGCGGGCGAAGCCGCCGTTGAGATGAGCCGAGACCGTTTTAAGACGCCAGAACGAGAAATCGCCGAAGCCGGCGTAAAGCTCCGATTTCGGATGGCGGGCGAGGAAGCGGCGCCGCAGGCGCGGCAATTCGGGGTCATCGCGCGCGATCTGCATAAAACTGCCGAGCAGCGTCAGGCGCGGATGGGCCAGCGGGTCGCCCTTGCCGGTCGAGGCCAAGAGCAACGAGGCGCGGCCGTCGATTTCAAGATTGGCGGTGTGGGTGGAGAGCCGGGAGACCAGGATCAGCGGCGCGCCGTCGACGTCGGTCGCCACGTTAACCAATGACGCGAAGGGATGGCCGGTATTGCGGTCGATGGTCGCAAGCGCGCCGGCCCGCGTCGTCCGCAACAGGCCTTTGGCCACCGCTTTGGGGTCGAAATCCGGTGCCGGGGCATTTTCCGGAAGGCGATTAGGCATGGCGCCCGGCAAGGGGGCTCCCGAGGGACCTAAAGGACCTACGCCGTCGGCCTCAGCCATGATTTGTCCTTTCCGGTTCCTTTCCCATGTCTCTCCATCTCACGGCAATTGCCCCGATTTTGCCTTGTCTAGTCACACTTCCGCCCCCACATGGGGTTTGAAGGGTCGTTGGGGCCGGGCAGGTGTGATGCTGCGGCCGACTCATGTTAGAAAGCCGTCATGCCGACAATCGCTCTGGTGGACGACGACCGCAATATCCTCACCTCGGTCTCAATCGCGCTCGAGGCGGAAGGCTATCGCATCACGACCTACACCGACGGCGCCTCGGCGCTCGACGGCTTCAAAACCACGTTGCCCGATCTCGCCATCCTCGACATCAAGATGCCGCGCATGGACGGCATGGAGACGTTGCGGCGGCTTCGCCAAAAATCCGACCTGCCGGTGATCTTCCTCACCTCGAAGGACGAGGAGATCGACGAATTGTTCGGCCTGAAAATGGGCGCCGACGATTTTATCCGGAAGCCGTTTTCGCAGCGCCTTCTGGTCGAGCGGGTGAAAGCGGTGCTGCGCCGCGCCTCGCCGAAAGACGGCGTGGCGCCGAAGGAAGCCGACAGCAAAGTGCTGGAGCGCGGGCTTTTGCGCATGGATCCCGAGCGCCACACCTGCACCTGGAAGAACGAGCCGGTGACGCTCACCGTCACCGAGTTTCTCATCCTGCAGGCGCTGGCCAGCCGGCCCGGCGTGGTGAAAAGCCGCAACGCGCTGATGGACGCGGCCTATGACGATCAGGTCTATGTCGACGACCGCACCATCGACAGCCACATCAAGCGGCTGCGCAAGAAATTCAAGGCCAGCGACGACGAATTCGATATGATCGAGACGCTGTACGGCGTCGGCTATCGTTTCAAGGAATAACGCGTATTTGACGCGATAGGCCAAGAACTGCCGGACGTTGCGACCGGAGAATCTTGGCCCCTGACTGGGCGGCTGACGTGCGGTAGTAATAGCGTTTGGCTCCTCATACCTTCTCGGTAAGTGGAAGGAGGAGCCGATCGAAACCCCGGCAGACGACGTGCTTGATCGACTGGCAAAAACCGCGGGGGCCGATGAGGCCCATGCACCGGCCGAAACCGAGGTTCATAGCGAGGCCGACGGTCACGGCGAAGTGTTGCCGCGGGTGCGCTGGCGCGCCCTGCGCCGGGTCGGCAATTGGCTGCGGCGCGCCTTTCAGTTCTTCATCGCGCAGAGCTCGTCGAGCGTCACCCGCCGCATCGTCACGCTCAACGTCTTCGGCCTGGTCGCGCTGTCTTTCGGCATCATCTATCTGTCTCAATTCCGCGCCGGTTTGATCGACGCGCGCGTGCAAAGCCTGTTGGTGCAGAGCCAGATCATCGCCGGCGCGATCGCCGCCTCGGCCACCGTCGAGACCGACTCTTCGATCACCATCAATCCAGACACCTTGCTCAACCTGCAGCCCGGCCAGAGCTATGGTCCGTCCGAAGATGCGCTTTACGGCATCGATTTTCCGATCAATCCCGAGCGTGTGGCGCCGCTGTTGCGGCGGCTGATTTCGCCGACCAAGACGCGGGCGCGGATTTACGACCGCGACGGCGTGCTCCTGGTCGACAGCCGCAACCTGTTCGGCCGCGGCGACATATTGCGCTTCGACCTGCCGCCGCCGACGGCAGAAAAGCCCGGCATGTTCGAACGCGCATTCCTCGCGGTGCGGCGCTGGATCGGTCGCGGCGACCTGCCGCTCTACCGCGAGCTCGGCGCCGAAAACGGCAAGGGCTATCCCGAAGTCGGCCAGGCCCTGGGCGGCCAGGATTCCAGCATGGTGCGCATCAACGACCGCGGCGACGTCATCGTTTCAGTCGCGGTCCCGGTGCAGCGTTTCCGCGCCGTGCGCGGCGCGCTGATGCTGTCGACGCAAGGCGCCGACATCGACGACATGGTGGAGGCCGAGCGGCTCGCCATCCTGAAAGTGTTTCTGATCGCCTGTGCCGTCATGGTGCTCTTGTCGATCCTGCTCGCCGGCACGATCGCCGAGCCGGTGCGGCGGCTGGCGGACGCCGCCGAAAGCGTGCGCCGGCGCATCCAGTCGCGCGTCGAGATTCCGGATTATACCCGCCGGCACGACGAGATCGGACACCTCTCCGGCGCGTTCCGCGACATGACCAATGCGCTCTATAGCCGGATCGAAGCGATCGAGAGTTTCGCCGCCGACGTGGCCCACGAGCTGAAAAATCCGCTGACCTCGCTGCGCTCGGCGGTGGAAACGCTGCCGCTCGCCAAGACCGACGAAAGCCGGGGGCGGCTCCTCGACGTCATTCAGCACGACGTGCGGCGGCTCGACCGGCTGATCTCCGACATTTCCGACGCCAGCCGGCTCGATGCCGAGCTGCAGCGCCAGGAAGCGGCGCCGGTCGATTTCGCCAGGCTGTTGAGCACCCTGGTGGCCGTCGCCAATGAGGTGAAGCGCGACGACGGCGTCACCGTCACGCTCCGCTTCGAAGGCGGCGGCGGGCGGCCATTTTGGGTGCCGGGACACGATTCGCGGCTCGGCCAGATCGTCGACAATCTGATCGAGAACGCACGTTCGTTCTCGCCGCCGAACGGTGTCGTGCGCGTCACCTGCCGGCGCGTGAAGACCGACATCGAGATTGCCGTCGATGACGACGGCCCGGGCGTGCGGCCCGACGTGCTCGATAAAATCTTCGAGCGTTTTTATACCGACCGCCCGCACCAGGGCTTTGGCCAGAACTCCGGCCTCGGGCTGTCCATCTCCAAACAGATCGCCGAAGCCCATGGCGGCACCATCTGGGTGGAAAACCGCACCGGCCCGCCGGACGCCGACGGCACGCCCACAGTGCTCGGCGCGCGCTTCGTCGTGCGCTTGCCGGCAATGTGATGGCGCAAGCGGCAACGACGGTGCACGCTTCGGCGGTGCTGGTCGGCGCGCGCGCGGTTTTGATCCGCGGGCCGTCGGGAGCGGGCAAGTCGCGCCTGGCGCTGGCGCTGATCGAAGCGGCGCGTACCGGGACTTTGCGCTTTGCCAGGCTGGTCGGCGACGATCGCGTGCATCTCGATCCGGCCAACGGCCGGTTGCTGGTGCGCCCGGCGAAAGCCTTGGCCGGCCTGATCGAAATCCGCGGCGTCGGCATCCGGCGGCTCGATCACGAGCCGCAGGCGGTGGTCGGCCTCCTGGTCGATCTCGCCGCCGCCGATGCCGAGCGGCTGCCGGAAACCGAGAGGCAACACGCGGTTATCGCCGGCATAAGCTTACCGCGACTCGCTATCGCAACCGGCCAAGAGGCCTTGCCGGCGGTCCTCGCTGTCCTTAGTTGAGCCATACACGGTGCCGTTTTGGCGCTTAGGCCAGGTACCTAGGCATTTCAGGCCGCCCGGCACCGGATTTGGTTGGAGATTGGTAACCTTAACGCCGCTACACTCGGCTGCTGCTTCGCTATGCGGCGTCTCATGGTCGATTCTTGGCCGATTCGGCGTTTGCTATCGCAATGCAACAATCGCCAAAAATCAGCGAGAATGCCCCTTGCGCTGGGGCTTTGGATGGTCAAGATGAGCACCCTTTCGTGCGGTGCAACCGGGACGCGCCCGCGGGGAGTTTCATGATCGGCGTTGTGCTTGTGACCCACGGGCGGCTGGCTGTTGAGTTCCGCTCGGCATTGGAACACGTGGTCGGCCCCCAGGGTCAGATCGAAGCCGTCACCATTGGCCCCGACGACGACGTCGAGGAGCGCCGCAAGGACATCATTGAAGCGGTCAAACGGGTCGACAGCGGCGACGGCGTCGCCATCCTGACCGACATGTTCGGCGGCACGCCGTCCAATCTCGCCATCTCGGTGATGAGCAGGCCCAAGGTCGAAGTGCTGGCCGGCATCAACCTGCCCATGCTGGTCAAGCTCGCAAAGGTCCGCGACGAATGTCCGCTGGCCGAAGCGGTTGCGGCCGCCCAGGAAGCCGGGCGCAAATACGTCACCATCGCCAGCCGGGTGCTCAACGGCAAATGAACGACAGGGCGCTCGGCAGCGAAGATGATTGTACGGGCGACCTGCCGCCGCTGCGCGAAGGCGCCATCGTCCGCGAGCTCACCATCTGCAACAAGAAGGGGCTGCACGCGCGGGCCTCCGCCCGCTTCGTGCAAACCGTCGAGAAATTCGAAGCCGACGTGCGCGTGATGCGCTGCGGCGAGATCGTCGGCGGCACCTCGATCATGGGCCTGATGATGCTGGCGGCTTCCCCCGGCACCACCATCACCGTCGAGGCGACCGGCAAGGAAGCCGCCGAAGTCATCGCGGCCTTGGCGGCGCTCATCGAATCGCGCTTCGGCGAGCAGGATTGATCGATCCGCGTTTGCGCCGATTCAGTTTTCGCCTCATTGAGTTCAAGGGAGCCGGCAATGGCAGACGACAAAACAACAACCAGTCCGGCCGCAACGCCTCAGAACGAGCAGCGCACCGCGACCATCCGCTATATCGATCGTCCGGAAATCGACGAGGTTTTCGCCGACAGCGTGACCGGCCTGCTCTACGACGGCCAGACCTTGCGCATGGAATTCGCCGTGACGCGGTTCGACGAGATCAAGCCCAATGCGCCGATCAGCGGCCGCCGCTATCCGGCGTGCCGCCTGGCGCTGTCGCCCGCAGCCGCGATCGAGCTCATCAACCGCATGCAGCAGGTCGCCACCGCGCTCACCCAATCCGGCGCCGCAAAGCCGGCGTCGCGGCCGGGCACTTAAGCGCTTTTCCTAGCGGAGCGATTTCGCCACCAATTTGAGATCGGCGACGAATTGTCGATAGGCTTTACGCTTGTCGCCTTCGTCCGGCATGCGCAATAGCGCGGACGGATGCATGGTGATGAAAAGCCTGGTGCCGTCCGCAAGATCGAGCGGCCTGCCGCGCAGCTTTGAAATCGTCACGGTCTTTCCGGTCAGGCTGCGCGCGGCGGACACGCCGAGCGCGATGATCGCCTTGGGTTTGACCAGCCTGCGCTCCTCGTCGAGCCAGATCTTGCAACGCTCGATCTCATAATTGTTCGGCCGCTTGTGCAGCCGGCGTTTGCCACGCATCTCGTGCTTGAAATGTTTCACCGCGCCGGTGACGAATGTTGCCTTGCGGTCGATGCCTGCTTCTGCCAGCGCCTGGTCGAGAACGCGTCCGGCGGGACCGACGAACGGCTTGCCGGCCAAATCTTCCTTGTCGCCGGGCTGTTCGCCGACCAGCATGAGGGTGGCGCGCCTCGGCCCCTCGCCGGGCACCGCTTGCGTCGCGTCGCGATAGAGCGGACAGCGCCGGCAATCGGCTTCGGCCTGCGCCAGCTTGCCGAGTGATGTGATCGACGAGGCGGCCTGCTCCATATCTGCAGAATGCCCGGCCCGCGGCCTTCGTTCAAAAAAGAGACATAAAGGTATCTTTATGTCTTTATTGCCGTAGCCGGTCCGACCTGCTATAGGCCTGCCCACATTGCCGCCCCCAAGGCCGCGCCACGCTTTAAGTCCAACCAAGGATCGCCATGAGCACCTCGACCAAGCCCAAAACCGCGCCTGCCACCGACTATGTCGTCAAGGACATCGGCCTCGCCGAGTGGGGACGCAAGGAAATCTCCATCGCCGAAACCGAGATGCCGGGCCTGATGTCGACGCGCGAAGAGTTCGGCTCGAAGCAGGTGCTGCGCGGCGCCCGCATCGCCGGCTCCTTGCATATGACCATCCAGACCGCCGTGCTGATCGAGACCTTGACGGCGCTCGGGGCCGATGTGCGCTGGGCGTCCTGCAACATCTATTCGACCCAGGATCACGCCGCTGCCGCGATCGCCGCCGGCGGCACGCCGGTGTTCGCCGTCAAGGGCGAGAGCCTGACCGACTATTGGGACTACACCCACCGCATCTTCGAATGGTCCGACGGCGGCGGCCCGAACATGATCCTCGACGACGGCGGCGACGCCACCTTGCTCTTGCATCTCGGCATGCAGGCCGAGAGCAATGCGGCGGTGCTCAATCATCCCGGCAACGAGGAAGAGGAAGTGCTGTTCGCCGCCATCAAGAAGCGGCTGAAGGAGCAGCCCGGCTGGTACACCAAGACCGCCAAGAATGTGAAGGGCGTCACCGAGGAGACCACCACGGGCGTGCACCGGCTTTATCAGATGGCCAAGGAAGGCCGGCTGTTGTTCCCCGCCATCAACGTCAACGACAGCGTCACCAAATCGAAATTCGACAATCTCTACGGCTGCCGCGAGTCGCTGGTCGACGGCATCCGCCGCGGCACCGACGTGATGATGGCCGGCAAGGTGGCGATGGTCGCGGGCTTCGGCGACGTCGGCAAAGGCTCGGCCGCCTCGCTGCGCCAGGCCGGCTGCCGCGTCATGGTCTCCGAAGTCGATCCGATCTGCGCGTTGCAGGCGGCGATGGAAGGCTACGAAGTGACGACGATGGAAGACGCGGCGTCGCGCGCCGACATCTTCTGCACCGCGACCGGCAATGTCGACGTCATCACCATCGAGCACATGCGCAAGATGAAGGACCGCGCCATCGTCTGCAATATCGGCCATTTCGACAGCGAGATTCAGGTGCACGCGCTGAAGAACCTGAAATGGAACAACGTCAAGCCGCAGGTCGACGAGATCGAATTCCCCGACGGCAAGCGCATCATCCTGCTGTCCGAAGGCCGCCTGGTCAATCTCGGCAACGCCATGGGGCATCCGAGCTTCGTCATGTCGTCGTCGTTCACCAACCAGACCCTGGCGCAGATCGAGCTGTGGACCAATCCCGGCAAGTACGAGAAGAAGGTCTACACGCTGCCCAAGCATTTGGATGAAAAGGTCGCGCGGCTGCATCTGGAAAAAATCGGCGTCAAGCTGACGAAGCTTTCGGACAAGCAGTCGACCTATATCGGCATTCCGGTCGAGGGGCCGTTCAAGGCGGATCAATATCGATATTGATCCTCGTCATTCCGGAAGCCGCGAAGCGGCTATCCGGAATCCATAGCCACAGGTCAGCAAATACGGATTCTCGGGGTTCGCCGCTGTGCGGCGCCCCGGAATGACGGCTTTCACGCCTTGCCGCTAGTCAAAGCGGGTGTTATCTGCGCCGCATGCCCTCGACTCCCATCGCCAACATCCGCAATTTCGCGATCATCGCCCATATCGACCACGGCAAGTCGACCTTGGCCGACCGGCTGATCCAGCTCACCGGCGGGCTCGAAGCGCGGGAAATGGTCGAGCAGGTGCTCGATTCCATGGATATCGAGCGCGAACGCGGCATCACCATCAAGGCGCAGACGGTGCGGCTGAAATACCGCGCCCGCGACGGCAAGGATTACGTCCTCAACCTGATCGACACGCCCGGCCACGTCGATTTCGCCTACGAGGTCAACCGCTCGCTCGCCGCCTGCGAGGGCTCGCTGCTCGTGGTCGATGCAAGCCAGGGCGTCGAGGCGCAGACGCTGGCCAATGTCTACCAGGCGCTCGACAACAATCACGAGATCGTGCCGGTGCTCAACAAGGTCGATCTGCCGGCCGCCGAGCCCGAAAAAGTAAAACAGCAGATCGAGGACGTGATCGGGCTCGATGCCTCGAACGCGATTTTGATCTCGGCCAAGACCGGCGAGAACATTCCGGAAGTGCTGGAAGCCATCGTGCACCGGCTGCCGGCGCCCAAGGGCGACGCCGCCGCGCCGCTCAAGGCGCTGCTGGTCGACAGCTGGTACGACAGCTATCTGGGCGTGGTCGTGCTGTTTCGCGTCGTCGACGGCGTGCTGAAAAAGGGCCAGCGCATCCGCATGATGGGCACCGACGCGGCCTATGAGGTCGATCGGGTCGGCGTGTTCACGCCGAAGAGAGTCGAGCTCAACGAGCTCGGCCCCGGCGAGATCGGCTTTCTCACCGCCTCGATCAAGGAAGTGGCCGACACCAGGGTCGGCGACACCATCACCGACGAGAAGAAGCCGGTCGCCGCGCCGCTGCCCGGCTTCCGCCCGGCGATCCCGGTGGTGTTTTGCGGCCTGTTCCCGGTCGACGCCGCGGATTTCGAGAATTTGCGCGCGGCGATGGGCAAGCTTCGCCTCAACGACGCGAGCTTCTCCTACGAGATGGAAACCTCGGCCGCGCTCGGTTTCGGCTTCCGCTGCGGCTTTCTCGGGCTGCTGCATCTGGAAATCATCCAGGAGCGGCTCGAACGCGAGTTCAATCTCAACCTGATCGCGACCGCGCCGTCGGTGATCTACAAGATCAAGCTGCGCACCGGCCAGGAATTGGAAATCCACAATCCGGTCGACATGCCGGATCCCAACCATATCGAGGAAATGCAGGAACCGTGGATCGAGGCGACGATCCTCACGCCGGACGAATATCTCGGCGCTGTGCTGAAACTGTGCCAGGACCGCCGCGGCGAGCAGAAGGAGCTCACCTATGTGGGCAACCGCGCGCTGGTGAAATACAACCTGCCGCTCAACGAAGTGGTGTTCGATTTCTACGACCGGCTCAAATCGGTGTCGCGCGGCTACGCCTCGTTCGACTATCACCTGACCGATTACAAACCGTCCGACCTGGTCAAGCTGCAGATGCTGGTCAATGCCGAGCCGGTCGATGCGCTGGCCATGCTGGTGCACCGCACCCGCGCCGAGAGCCGCGGCCGCGCCATGGCGGAAAAACTGAAAGAGCTGATCCCGCCGCACATGTTCCAGGTACCGATCCAGGCCGCGATCGGCGGCAAGATCATCGCGCGCGAAACCGTGCGCGCCTTCCGCAAGGACGTCACCGCGAAATGCTATGGCGGTGACGTGTCGCGCAAGCGCAAGCTTTTGGACAAGCAGAAAGAAGGCAAGAAGCGCATGCGCCAGTTCGGCAAGGTGGATATTCCGCAGGAAGCGTTTATTGCGGCGCTGAAGGTGGATGTGTGATTTTAATAGAGGGCACTGGATAGGGGGAAACAGTGCCGGAAAAGCAATTGCAATTGACGGCGCATGCGCGGTTGCGAATGCGCGATCGACAAGTAAGTATCGACTGGGTTGATTTGACGGCTCGCGCTCCCGAATGGACCGATGCAGACCCAAAAGATCCGGCCGTTGAGCGACGATACCGCGCCATTGGCCAGTTTGGCGGCCGTATTTTGCGCGTTGCCTGCGTAGAGACGGCAACGACAATTCGCGTTATAAGCGTGATGTTCGACCGGAATGCGAGGCGCAAGCCATGATCGACATAACCTACGATCCTGAAGCCGACGCAGTCTACGTTCTCCTTGCCCACGCCAAAGTGGACCGGACGGAGGAAGCGGGTCCGTTTATTTACGACCTCGATGCGGAGGGTCGAATCTCCGGCATTGAAATTCTCTCCGCGAGCAAGGTTCTAGCCCCGGGAGACTGGCAGAACGCACATCGGCCCGGCGCAAAAAGCGCCGATGCTGCCGAGTAATGGGAGCGAGCTTGAAAGCATTGCTGCGCGGCTTTGTGGGGACCGTTAAGTCCTGAGATCATGCCTGCAGATGACAGCGATGCTGTTGTGCTCTTTCGCCCAGTAGGCCCAGAAGAGTTGCGCCTTATTGAACAGACCGGGTTCCGCGCTTTTCCGCCACTTCTGCCCGTGCAGCCGATCCATCCGGGCCTGACCCTGGTCCATGCGGCAAGATTGCGCGCAAATGGAATCTGCGGCCGGTGCCGGATATGTTGCGCGTATCAGAGTGCGGCGGGACTTTCTCTCTCGATATGAAATTCAAAATGCCGGTGGAGAACGCTTTCAAGAATATTGGATTCCCGCCGCCGATCTTGCGGAATTCAATCGCAGTATTGTTGGCACGATAAAAGTCGTGCAAAAGTTTTCTCTCGAGGACGAGGTAGACAAGATTGAATGACCACCACCTTCGATATCATCATCGTCGGCGCCGGCGCGGCGGGGTGCGTGCTGGCGAACCGGCTGTCGGCGCGTTCGGGCTTGAGCGTGCTGTTGCTCGAAGCCGGGCGCGATACGCCGCCCGGCGCGGAGCCGGCCGATGTGCTCGATAGCTATCCGCGGTCCTATTACAATGACGCTTATTTCTGGCCCGAGCTGAAGGCGCATTGGCGGCGCAAGGACAATTCGCCGTTGGTCGGATTTTCCCAAGGCCGCATCATGGGTGGCGGCGGCTCGGTGATGGGTATGGTCGCCTATCGCGGCACGCCCGACGATTATGCTGAATGGCAGGGGCTCGGCGCCGCTGACTGGGGCTGGGACGACGTGCTGCCCTATTACCGCAAGCTCGAGAACGATTTCGATTTCGACGGCGCGCTGCACGGCAAGGAGGGGCCGGTGCCGATCCGCCGCACCACGACCGACGATTGGGCGCCTCTGGCGAAGGCGGTGCAGGCTTTTGCGCAGGAGCGGCAGATGCCGTTCGTCGCCGACATGAATGCCGATTTCCGCGACGGCTATGGCGCGGTGCCGATGAGCAACTGGCCGCTCAAGCGCGCCTCGGCGGCGATCTGCTATCTCGGCGCCGATGTGCGCCGCCGTGCCAATCTCAGCGTCCTCACCGACGCCTTGGTGACTGGCCTTGTATTCGAGGGGCGTCGCGCCACCGGAGTGACAGTCAGGATCGGCGGCGAGGAGAAAGTATTTTCCGGGCGCGAAATCATCGTCGCGCTCGGCGGCATCCATTCGCCGGCATTTCTCATGCGCGAAGGTGTTGGCCCGGCGGCAGCACTGCGCGACCTCGGGATTGCGGTGCGCGCGGATCTTCCGGGCGTCGGCGAAAACCTCTCCAATCATGCCATCATCTTCATCGGCCTGTTGCAAAAACCCGGCAAGCGGCAAGCGAAAAATATCCGCCCGCATCCGATGTCGGCGTTTCGCTATTCCTCCGGCCTGCCCGGCGCGCCGCCGTCCGACATGTATCTCAACGTGCAGTGCAAGACCTCGTGGAGCCCGCTCGGCCATCAGGTTGCCAATCTCGCGCCGTCACTGCTCAAGCCAAAGGCGCGCGGCCGCGTGTCGCTGGTTTCAGCCGATCCCGCGATCTATCCGCGCGTCGAATTCAATTTCACCGGCCACGAGCTCGACCTGGAACGCTTCATGCAGGGCTTTCGCCTCTGCATCGACATTCTGGCCCACGACGCGGTGCGGGCGATGACGCGGCTGACCTTTCCGGTCAAATTCAATGACCGGCTGCGGCGGCTCAACCGCATCACGCCGGCCAACAGGATCAAGAGCGCGGCGATCGCGGCGCTGATCGACATTGTGCCGCCGCTCGCGGCACCGATCTTTGCCACGCTGGCCGACCGGCGCGTCGATCTTGCAACATTGGCCGAAGACGACGCCGCGCTGGCCGATTACATTCGCGACAATGTCGGCGGCACATTCCACCCGGTCGGCACCTGCCGCATGGGCGCATCCGGCGATCGCGGCGCCGTGACCGATCCGGCCGGCCGCGTTCACGGCATCGACGGATTGCGCGTCATCGATGCTTCAATCATGCCGACGATACCGCGCGGCAACACCAATATCCCGACCATCATGGTGGCGGAAAAACTTGCCGACGCGATGCTGAGTAGCCCGGATTGAGCGAAGCGAAATCCGGGAAGGGACGCGGTCGTTGATGCATGTCCTGGATTGCGCTTTGCGCAATCCAGGCTACTTCGGCAAGCTCACATAAATCTGGCCATCGCGCACGGCGACTTTGACCGGCGTCAGCCGCACCGAGGCGTCGCCGGGGTGGCAGCCGGTGGCGAGGTCGAACTCGTAGCCGTGCCACGGGCAGACGATGTGGCGCTCTTTGCCGAAGCGCAGCCCCGCGCTCTTCTTGTCGGGCGTGATGATTTCCTCGACCTGATGGAAGATCTTGCCCTGGCACACCGGGCCGCCGGCGTGCGGGCAGACGTTTTCGTAGGCCAGTACCTTGCTGCCGGTGCGGAAGATACCGACTTCGAGTTCTTCCACAGCAAAGATGCGATAGTCGCCGTCGGCGATGTCGGCCAGCTTGCCTACTGAGACTTCGTCCATCTGTTTCTCTCGCTATTCAATCCCCGGCGGGCGATGAAACCAGATCGCCACGTCGAACATGTTGAGATCGGCGGCGCGGATCATGGCGCAGGCCGTCACCACGGTTTCGGTCGCCGTCACCGCGTGTTGCGGGAACGGCACGACGTCGTGGCCGCGCCGCTCCACTTTCGCGGCATAAACCTTTACTGCCGCCGTCAGCACTTGCTGCAACGTCTTGTCGGAGATCGCGTCGGGCTCGCCGCGCTTGAGCGCGTCGCGCGCGGCGGCGCAGAAATCCGCGGGCTTCACGTCATTGCGCGCCACGCGACGGCCCGGCTTGCTGCCCCGCTTGGCCGCTTTGCGTTGCACCGCTTTCGGCATTTATTTCAACTCAAGCCGTCACCGGCTCGCGCCGCGTTGGCGCCTTGCTCGGCTTGGTCTTGAGCTGCTTGTGCTTGGGCACTTCGAGATTGAACAGCCGCGCCGAATTGAAGCCAAGGATGTTGCGCTTGGCCTGCTCGTCGAGGAACGGCAGCGTGGTGATCGAGTTCGGCAGGTCGAAATCCCAGTGCGGCCAATCCGACGCGAACAACAGCTGCGTCTCGGCTTTCATCGCCTTGAACGTCGCCTCGGTGAGCTCGATATTGGAACGCTCCAGCGGCTGGCTCGAATAGAACATCTCCTGCATGTACTCGCTCGGCTTGCGTTTGAGCAGCGGCGCTTCCGAGGAGCGCATCATGTATTCGGAATCGAGCCGCTGCATCAGGAACGGCACCCAGGCGAGCCCGCTCTCGATCCACACCACCTTGAGCTTTGGGAAGCGCTCCGGCAGGCCGTTCATGATCCAGTTCGTCATGTGGATGATGTTGTAATAGACGAACGAGATGGCATGCATGGAAATGAACTTGTTGCACTGCTGCATCGACTGGTCGCCCCAGTGGAAGCCGGAGTGGAACGCCAGCGGCTTGCCGGTCGCCTGGATAGCTGAATAGAGCGGCATGTAGCTGTCGTGATTGACGGCGCGGAAGCGCGTCGAGGTCACCGAGAAGCCGATGATGCTCGGATTGTCGGCGTACATCTCGACAGCTTTCAACGATGCTTCTGGATGGTTGAACGGAATGTACAGCATCGCCTTGATCCGCGGATCGTGCGGCAGCACTTCTTCCGTCAGCCATTTGTTGAAGGCATTGCCGATCACCACTTCCATCTCGACCTGGGGATGCATGCCCAGCACCAGCATCGGTGTCGGGAACACCACCATGTAATCGATACCCATCGAGTCCATGGCGCGCTGCACCAGCGTCACCTGGGCATGGGTGTGGCCGCCGGGCACCGCCTCGCCGAGGCGTTGCTGATGCGGGATGCGGCCGAACACGTCTTGGTAGAGCATGCCGGGCGTCGAATTCATCAGGCCGGGCGCGCCGCCGCGTTCCTTGAAGGCGCGCGCCATCTGCTTGTAGACGTCGCTTTCCATGCGATCGACCACGTCCGACCAGAACGCCGTCTCGGTGACGTGGGCATCGACGTCGACGATGAAATAATTGTCCTGCCGCGCTTCCTTGGCGGCGTGGGCGAGGATCTCGCGGGTGTCGGTCGAGGTGCTGATCTTCGGCAGTTCGGTGACGCGCGAAATGCCTTTGCCGTTTTTTCCGTTGCGCGGCGTCTTGGTCAGCATCGATATCCTCCACCCTAGGAGCGGCTTTTGTGATCGGGCCGGTGAAACGCGGCCATTGGAATCTGCCGGAAAGCTAGCAGCATTCGCCCGCGATGGACATGGCAATTTGCTCCCAACTACCGCTGGTTGCCAAGATCAGCCATGCCGAAACGTTCGGGCGCGGTCTCCCGCAGCCGCGCGCCGCAGTGTAGCTTTGCGGCCAAGGTCTTTGCGGCCAACGACGCGGGAGGGACCATGAGCTACCAGGATTTGCTTTACGGGGTCGACGGCAAGGTCGCGACCATCACGCTGAACCGGCCCGACCGCATGAACGCGCTGTCGCGCAATCTCGAGGCGGAAATCCACCGCGCGCTCGACGAGGCCGATGCCGACCGCAGCGTGCGCGCCATCATCCTCACCGGCGCCGGCGCGGCGTTTTCCGCCGGCTATGACCAGCAGGCGGCGCCGGCGTCGGGGGTGCGGCCGCTCGATCCGCAGGGCAAGAGCCACGCCGAATACATCGAGCATTGGCAGCGCCTCGACGGCAGCCGCGTCAACCATTGGGAGCATATGTGGGGCCTGGGCAAGCCGGTGATCGCGGCGGTCAACGGCTGGGCCATGGGCGGCGGCTTCTGGTATCAGCTTGCCGCCGACATCACGATCGCCTCCGACAAAGCCACATTCGCGCAGCCGGAAGTGCGCCAAGTTTCCAATACCAGCTATCTGTTGACGGCACTGTGCGGCTGGAAGGCCGCCAACCGCTGGGCGCTGACCGGCGATCATTTCGACGCCCAGGAGGCGCTGCGCATCGGCATGGTCAACGAGGTGGTGCCTCACGACGAGCTGATGCCGCGCGCCCGCGCTTTGGCCAACCGCATCGCGCTGGTGCCGGAACCGTCGATTCGGCTCAACAAGGCCATTGCCATGCAGGGGCTGCAGGCGTCGGGCGTGCATGCGGCGCTGTTGCTCGAAGGCGCGCTGAGCGCACTGGCGCATTCCTCGCACAACGAGGATCGCCAGCGGTTGTTCGAGGCGCAGCGCACGGGCGGCCTGAAGGCCTATCTGGAAGCGCGCGACGGCCCGTTTCATCCCGAGCCGATGGGGCCGAAATCGAAGCCGCGCGCCAAATGAGAAATATTGTGCGCTTCGCATTAGCATTGGCTGCGCTCCTCATCATCGCAGTGCCGGTGTGGGCCGAGGAGGCGTGGCCGCAGCGTCCGGTGACGATCGTGGTGCCGTTCCAGGCCGGCGGCTCGGCGGATTTGCTGGCGCGCATCCTGCAGCAGCACATGGAGGCGGATTTCCATTCGCCGTTCGTGGTTGAAAATCGTTCAGGGGCAGGCGGCAGCGTCGGTACGGCTTACGTGGCGAAGGCGCCGAATGACGGTCACACGCTGCTGCTCGGCACGCTCAGCGGCAACGTGCTCAACGAATTCGTCTTCGATAAATTGCCCTATGATCCGGAGCGCGATTTCCAGCCGATCTCGCTGTTGGTGCATCTGCCCAATCTGCTGGTCGTCAATCAAAAGGTTCCAGTGAAAACCGTGCCTGAATTGATTGCTTATCTGAAGACCAACGACGGCAAACTCAATTATGGCTCGTCCGGCATCGGCACCTCGTCGCAGCTCTCCGTGGTGATGTTCGCGCTCGCCACCGGTACGCATATGACGCACGTGCCATTCCGCAGCACCACCGACGAATTGACCGCCATGATGAGCGGCAATGTCGATCTCGCCATCGACAGCATGACGACGCTGTGGCCGCAGGCGCAGGGCGGCGCGGTGCGGGCGCTGGCGGTGACCAGCGCGCAACGCCTTGCCAGCGCGCCCGACCTGCCGACCATCGGCGAGACCGTCAAGGGTTTCTCGGTCACGGGTTGGCAGGGCCTGTTCGCGCCCGCGGGCACGCCGCGTCCGATCGTGGACAAGCTTTCGGCGGAGGTGAAGCACGTGTTCGAGGCGCCCGACGTGGTCGCAGCGCTGACCAAAGTCGGCGGTGAGCCGGCGCCGATGACTCCCGACGCGTTTGCGGCGTTCATCGCTGCTGAGCGGCCGAAATGGCAGGACGTCGTCAAGGCGTCCGGCGTGCACATCGACGCGAATTGATGCGAAAGACCGGAAACGAAACCTGATGAGCTCGGTCGGCCTGATCGGTTACGGCGGCATCGCGCAGGACGTGATCGCGGCGCTGCGCGAAGGCGGCGGCGGCGCCAAGATTGCCGGTGTGCTGTGCCGGCCCGGACGCGCGGCGAAAGCGCGTGCCGCGCTTGGCGACGTCGCGGTCGTGGAAACGCTTGCCGATTTGCTGGCGCTGCGCCTGGATATCGTCGCTGAAGTCGCGGGACAACAGGCGGTGGCCGAATATGGTCCAGACGTGTTGCGGTCCGGCTTCGACCTCCTGGTTATTTCCGTCGGTGCGTTGGCCGAACCGGCGCTGCTCGAACGCCTCAAAGCCGCGGCCCGCGACGGCAAAAGCCGCATGCTGCTGCCGGCCGGCGCCATCGGCGGCATCGATGCCATTGCGGCGATGCGTGTCGGCGGGCTCGATGCGGTGCGCTACCGCTCGCGCAAGCCGCCGGCGGCGTGGCGCGGCTCGCCAGCGGAAAAGGTCGCGGACCTCGACAAGCTGAACGGCCGGACGGTGCTTTATCACGGCACGGCCGGCGAAGCGGCGCTGCTTTATCCGCAAAACGCCAATGTGGCTGCCGCGGTGGCGCTCGCCGGTCTTGGCTTCGACAAGACCGAGGTCGAACTGGTTGCCGACCCCGAAGCGCCCGGCAATGTGCACGAGATCGAGGCCGACGGCGCTGCCGGGCGTTTTGCCATCCAACTCCAAGGCAAGCCGTCGCGCAGCAATCCTAAAACATCGGCGCTGGCGGCGCTCAGCGTCGCGCGTGCGCTGCTCAATCTGGATGCTACAATCGTCATATGACCGCTCCGACGCGCCGCGCCACCAACGCCTTCATCGGCAGCCCGATCGAGCGGCTCGAGGATTTGCGCTTTCTCACCGGGCGCGGCCAATACACCGACGATCTCACCGACGAAAAAATGCTGCACGCGGTGATCCTGCGCAGTTCCGTGGCGCACGGCCGCATCCGCTCGATCGATACGGTGGCGGCTCGCGCGCGGCCGGGCGTGCATGCGGTGATCACCGCCGTCGACATCGGCGAGATACCGACGATTCCGTTGCGGCACGATCCGCTGCCGTCGTCCAAGCGTTACGTGCAGCCGATCATCGCCGTCGACAAGGTCCGTTTTGTCGGCGAGCCGATCGCCGTCGTGGTCGCCGACAGCGTCGCGTTGGCCGAGGATGCATTGGAGGCGATCATCGTCGATATCGAGCCGCTGGCCGCGGTGGTCGACCGCGACGCCGCGCGCGAGGACGACGTTTTCCTGTTCGAAGAAACCGGCAGCAATGTCGCTGGGACGATCACGGCTACGCGCGGCGACACCGATGCGGCGTTCAAGAATGCGCCTTACGTCCGCCGCGAGCATTTCAAGGTGCAGCGCCACGGCGCGGTGCCGATGGAGCCGCGCGGGCTCGTCGCCGACTGGGACGCTACGAAACAACGCGTGACGGTGTCCGGCGTCTGCAAGGTGCCGTTCAACAACCGGCGCGCGCTGGCGCAGATGATGAAACTCCCCGAGGCATCGGTACGGATGCTCGAATACGACGTCGGCGGCGGCTTTGGCGCGCGCGGCGAGTTTTATCCGGAAGATTTTTTGGTTCCGTTCGCCGCGCGGGTTGTCGGCCGCCCGGTGAAGTGGACGGAAGACCGGCGCGAGAATTTGATGTCGCTCAGCCACGCGCGCGACGCCGCCTGCGATCTGGAAATCGCCTGCAGCCGCGATGGCGATATCCTGGCGCTGCGCGGCCATGCCTACACCGATCTCGGAGCCTATGTGCGCACCAACGGCGCCACAGCGTCGCGCAATATTTCCCAGATCATGTCCGGGCCGTACCGCATTCCCCATGTGCGCATGGACGTGACCATGGTGGTGACCAACAAGACGCCGTCGGGCACCTACCGCGGGCCCGGTCGCTTCGAGTCGGATTTCTGCCGCGAGCGGCTGTTCGACATGGCGGCCGCCGATCTCGGCATCGACCGGGTCGAATTCCGCCGCCGCAATCTGATCGCGGAAGCCGACATGCCCTATGCGCTGGCAAAAGTGCATGTGCTCGACATCGTCAGCGAATGCGACAGTGGCGATTATCAGATGACGCTCGATCGCTGCCTCGCCGAATTCAACTGGACCGAACGGTCGAAGCTGCAAGGCAAGCTGATCGACGGGTGCTACCACGGCATCGCCGTGGGCTGCTATCTCGAAGGCGGCGGCACCGGGCCGCGCGAGAATGCACGGCTCCTCATCGAGGCCGGCGGCAAAATCTCGGTGTTCGTCGGCTCGTCGTCGGTCGGGCAGGGCGTCGAGACGGTGTTCTCGCAGATCGCCGCCGACGCCCTCGAACTGCCCATGGAGCGCATCAACAATGTGTTCCACGGCTCGACCGATTACGTCACCGAAGGGTTCGGCTCGTTCTCGTCGCGCTCCATCGTCATGGGCGGCAACGCCATCGTCGATGCCGCCAATCGCTTACGCGGGCTCATCCGCGAGGCCGCGGCGCAGCGGCTCGGCTGTGCGGCAAGCGAGATTGCGTTCGACAACGACACGGTCGTCGGGCCGAACCGCGCCGCGCTCGAACTCAAGGAGTTCGCAGGCCTTGCCGCCGATGGCACCCACGCAAGCAACAAGCGGACTTATTCCTATGGGGCGCACGCCGCTTATGTGACGGTCGATCCCAAAACCGGGCAGGTTGCAATACTCGATTACGTCGCCATCGAGGACGTCGGCCGCATCGTCAATCCGCTGACCTTGCACGGCCAATGCGTCGGCGCCGTCGTGCAGGGTTTGGGCGGAGCGTTGCTCGAGCACTTCATCTATGACGAGAACGGCCAATTCCTGACGGGCTCTTTGGCGGACTACCTGATGCCGACGGCGAGCGACTTCCCCAGCATTCGCGCGGTGGCGCTAGAACAGAAGCCGTCGCCGCTAAATCCGATGGGCACCAAGGGCGCGGGCGAGGGCGGCATCATTCCGGTCGGCGGTGTCGTCGCCAATGCCGTCGCTGCTGCGTTGGGCTCGCTGGGCGTGGAGCCGCACGAATTGCCGCTGACGCCGCCGCGGGTGTGGCAGTTGATACAGGACGCATCCTCGCGTTAACGTGGCCGCATGAAACTCCCGCCCTTCGAATACGCCTGCCCGACCACGCTCTCCGACGCGGTCGCGCTTTTGGCGTCGCATGACGGCGAAGCCAAAGCACTGGCCGGCGGCCAGAGCCTGGTGCCGATGATGGCGTTCCGCGTCGCTTCGCCGTCGCTGTTGGTCGATCTGCGCAAGCTTGCCGAGCTGCGACAGATCAAGATCGCCGACGACGGCGTAACACTCGGCGCCATGGTGCGCTGGCGCGACATCCTCGACGACGCGCGGT
Organism: uncultured Alphaproteobacteria bacterium; assembly: GCA_963756245.1. Classification (GTDB taxonomy): domain Bacteria; phylum Pseudomonadota; class Alphaproteobacteria; order Rhizobiales; family Xanthobacteraceae; genus BOG-931. The sequence goes on along the minus strand of CAVWOI010000010.1, from coordinate 126,485 downwards.
TGCGCAAGGCGCATCCGCTGCTGGTGGCGGCGGTCGAACACGTCGCGCATTATCAGATCCGCAACCGCGGCACCGTCGGCGGCAGCATCGCGCACGCCGATCCCGCCGCCGAGATGCCCGGTATCGTGGTGACCTGCGAGGCGCAGATCGCCGTCGTCGGCAAAGCCGGCGCGCGGGTCATCGACGCGGCGAATTTTTTCCAAGGCCCGCTGATGACCGCGCTCAAGCCCGACGAGATCATCACTGAAATCCGCCTACCGACATGGCCGGCCAAGCGCCGCTTCGGCTTTCAGGAATTCGCCCGCCGCCGCGGCGATTTTGCGCTGGCCGCGGCGATGCTGTTCTACGACGAGGAGGGCGGCAAGGCGCGAAACGCGCATGTTGGGGCCATTGGCGTCGCCGACCAGCCGTTGCGGCTTCCCGCCGTTGAGCAAGTCCTTAACGGCAACAAGATCGATGAGGCCGTCATCGCCAAGGCCGAAGCCGCCGCATCCGCATCGGTCGATCCCCATGACGACATCCATGCCGGCGGCGCCTATCGCAAAGCGCTGATCGGCGTCATGGTCGAGCGCGCGCTCAAAAACGCGGCGGCGTAGCGAACAAAACCATGCCGGTAAAATTCGAAGTCAACGGCAAGCCGGTCGAGGTCGAAGTCGAGCCGCGGCTGACGCTGGCCGATTGCCTGCGCCATCACTTGCGGCTGACCGGCACCCATGTCGGCTGCGAGCACGGCGTCTGCGGCTCCTGCACCGTGCTGGTCGACGGCGCCGCGGTGCGCTCCTGCCTGTTGCTCGCGGTGCAAGCCGAGGGCGCCAAGGTGGTGACTGTCGAGGGTCTGTCGCTCGAGGAAGGCTTGACGCCGCTGCAGGCTTCGTTCCGCAAACATCACGCGCTGCAATGCGGCTTCTGCACGCCGGGCATGATCACCACCGCACATGCGCTGCTCAGCGAGGAGCCCGACTGCGACGCGGATCGCGTGCGCGAAGTGCTGTCCGGCAATCTGTGCCGCTGCACCGGCTATATCTCCATCGTCGAGGCGGTGCTCGACGCGCGCGCGGCCTATAAGCGCGACGGAAAAGTCGCATGAGGACGGTCAACGCGTTCGTCGGCCAGCCGATCGAACGGTTGGAAGACTTTCGCTTCGTCCGCGGTCGCGGCCAATATGTCGACGATCTTGCGCGCAAGGACATGCTGCATGCGGCGATCCTGCGCAGTGCCGTCGCGCACGGCCGCATCCGCGCCATCGACGTGTCGCGCGCACAGAAGATGCCCGGCGTGCGTGCCGTCATCACTGCGGCCGATCTCGGCGGTTCCATTCCGCTGGTGCCGATGCGGCTGCAGCCGATGCCGGAGTTTGAAGCGTTCGGCCAGCCGGTCATGGCGCGCGACAAGGTGCGTTACGTCGGCGAGGCGTTGGCCATGGTGCTGGCCGACAGCGCCGGTGTTGCCGAGGACGCGCTCGGTGCCATCGAAGTCGACATCGAGCCGCTGCCGGCCGTTGCGACCTGGCAAAGCGCGGCAAAAAACGAGACGCTGCTGTTCGAGCACAAGGGCAGCAACGTCACCATGAAATTTCGCGCCGTGCTCGGCGACGCCGACGCGGCGTTCAAAGACGCGCCCTATACGCGGCGCGAAAGTTTCAGCACCCAGCGCCACACCGCGCTGCCCATGGAGCCGCGCGGCCTGCTCGCCGAATGGGACGCGGCGAGCGGGCGGCTGACGCTGTCGGGCGCCGCAAAGGTGCTGTTCGCCAACCGCCGTATCCTCGCCAAGCAGCTCGGCCTCGCCGTCGATGCCATCGACATGGTCGAATACGACGTCGGCGGCAGTTTTGGCGCGCGCGGCGAGTTCTATCCGGAGGATTTTCTGATTCCGTTCGCGGCGCGCCATGTCGGTCGCCCGGTGAAATGGAACGAGGACCGCCGCGAGCATCTGATGTGTATGAACCACGCCCGCGAGGCGGCGTGCGACGTCGAGATCGCCTGTGCCCGCGACGGCACTATCCTCGGGCTGCGCGGCCATGCCTTCGTCGACATGGGCGCCTATATGCGCACCAACGGCGCCGTCGGCGCGCGCAACATCGCGCAGTTCATGTCGGGTGCGTATCGCGTTCCCAACATCGATCTCGACGTTTCGCTGCTGCTGACCAACAAGACGCCGGTCGGCACCTATCGCGGGCCCGGCCGTTTCGAGACCGATTTTTTCCGCGAACGCCTGCTCGACATGGCGGCGCGCGATCTTGGCATCGACCAGATCGAGTTCCGCCGCCGCAATCTCGTCCGCGAAGCCGACATGCCGTACCAGGTCGCGACCATCGCGCCGTTCGAAAGCAAGGACGAGCTCGATAGCGGCGATTATCAGGTCACGCTGGAACGCTGCCTCGCCGAATTCGGCTGGGCCGAAAAGGAAAAGCTCAAAGGCAAAGAGATCGACGGCCGCTATCACGGCCTCGCTGTGTGCTGCTTCATCGAAGGCGGCGCCGCAGGCCCGAAAGAAAGCGCTCGTCTGGTGCTGGAAAGCAACGGCACGCTCACCGTCTATATGGGCTCGTCCGGCGTCGGCCAGGGGCTGGAGACGGCCTTCGCGCAAATCGCCGCCGACGCCATGGACATGCCGATGGATCGCATCAATCAGGTGTTCCACGGCTCCACGGCGTATGTCAGCGACGGCTACGGCTCCTATCACTCGCGCTCGATCGTCATGGGCGGCTCGGCGGTGCTCGATGCCGCGACAAAATTGCGGGCGGCCATGAGCGCCGAAGCGGCGCGCCGGCTCAATTGCGGCTCAGCCGAAGTCGTGCTCGCCGACGGCCGCGCTACCGCGCCCGACGGCAAGTCGGTCTCGTGGGCGGAGCTGGCGCCGGAGCCGCTGTCGGTCGAAGGCGCGTTTTCCAACCACAAGCACACCTGGGCTTACGGCGCGCACGCCGCCCATGTCGCGGTCGATCCAAAAACCGGCGCCGTCGCGCTCATCGATTATGTGGCCGTGGAGAATTGCGGTCGCATGATCAATCCGCTGACGCTCAAGGGTCAGCTGGTCGGCGCCGTGGTGCAGGGCCTCGGCGGCGCGTTTTTGGAGCATCTCGCCTATGACGAGAACGGCCAGCTGCTGACCGGCTCGCTCGCCGATTATCTCATCCCGACGGCGAGCGATTTTCCAAAAATCCGCGGTTTTATGATGGAGTCGCATCCCTCGCCGATCAATCCGCTCGGCGCCAAGGGCGCCGGCGAGGGCGGCATCATCTCGGTCGGCGGCGTGATCGCCAATGCGGTCGCCGATGCGCTCGCATCCCTCGGCGTCGAGCCGCGCGATCTGCCGCTATCGCCGTCGCGGGTGTGGCAACTGGTGCAGGACGCGCGAAAGTAATTTCCGCGTGTCATCATCCGCCTACGTGTCATCATCCGCGAAGGCGGATGATCCAGTAGTCACAATCCTGCTGGCTATGTCAGTGATTACTGGGTGCCCCGCCTTCGCGGGGCATGACATCGCGCAGGGCTTGGATTAGATTCACGCCAACCCCGCACGATCAGGAGCAAGCCATGGCCGTCGCCCGTCATCCGCGCTCGAAGGAACTCGAAGATGTCCCGCTCGAAGAGATCATGAAAAAATATGTCGGCCGCTTCAAGGACAAGAAGCCGGACTGGGCCGCCTTCGAGGACGCCAAGATCGAGGGCTATAAGCGCGCCCAGCACCGCTTCATCGGCGCCGGCGGTTCCGGCAAGCACGACGATCCGAACATCATTCCGGCGGGTAATTTCACGCTGTCGGTCGTCTACGTGAATCCCGGCCAGGGCAATGCCGCGCATACCCACGAGGTCGAAGAATGCTTCTTCGTGTTGCAGGGCATTCTCGACGTGTTCGTCGAGGACGAAAGCGGCAACAGGGTCACCACGCGGCTCGGCCCCTGGGAGTGCATCGCCTGTCCGGCCGGCGTGATCCACGGCTATCAGAACGAGTCACTCGCTCCGGTTTACGTGCAGATCATGCTCGGCCGCGGTCGGCCCGATCCGATGGGCTATTCCGACGGCGATCTCTACAAGCGCCGGGATGCGCACCTGAAAGCGGTGTAGCGGACTTTAGACCGGGATCGCCTGAAATTTGGTCGAAAAGCCGTGCATGCGCTGCGCGCCGGTCGCGGTGATCTGCACCGTCTCGGCAAACACGCAGCCGGTCTCGCCGTTGCGCCAGGACGGATCGTAGAGATCGATGTTGAAGGCGAACACCATGCCGGGGCGGAATTCGTCGCCGACGACCTTCAGCGCGTCCTGGTCGGCACGCAACGCGTGGAAGCGGTAGCGCGGATATTCCAGCGAGGCGAGGCCGTGGCCGTGGATGCCGGTTTCGCAGATCGCAAGCTTGCGCTCCTCGATGGTCTTTTTCACCGCGCCCATGGCGTCTGAGATTTTGCGGCCCGGCCCGAACTCTTTGAGCCCGCGCTCGTAGGCGGCGACGCAGCCGTCATAGATCTCGCGCTGCTTGGCTTCCGGCTCGCCGAGGCAGAACGTGCGTTCGACATGGGTGAAATAGCCGCCGATTTTCGGATGCAGCTCGCAGATGATGACGTCGCCGCGCTCCATCTTGCGCGTCGTCGGCACGCGGAACGGATGCGGATAGGGATAGCGGTCGCAGGCCCACAGGAACAAAGTCGGCTCCTCGCCGCCGTGCGCCAGCATGGTTTCCACCATGCGGCCATAGACCTCGCATTCCTTGACGCCGGGCCGCGCGGTGTCGCGGCACGCCGCCAGCATCAGGTCGCCGAGCTCGGCTGCCTTGGCGAGCATGGCGAGCTCTTCGTCGCTTTTGATGGTGCGCACCTTCTCCAGCATGTCGTCGAGAGCAACGAGCTTGGCGCCGGGCAGAATCTCCTGCAGGCGCAGATGGACGCTGTGCGGCAGCCAGCCGTCCGGATCGAGCGGGCCGGCCAAGCCATCCATGCCGATGCGGCCGTGGTCGAGTTTCAATTCCTTGATGCGCTCTGCGACGCTGTCCGCCCAGGTGCTCTTGCGGGCGCGGATGTCGCCGACCCAATCCTGCGCGCTGCGCCAGCCTTCGAGGAAGGTCGGCATCAGCACGAAGCAGGTCGGATCGCCCTCGCGCGGGAACACCAGTACGTTGAACTCGGCATTGCCGCCGACGGGGCAGAGATAGCGCGCATTGGCAATGCAGAAGTCCCACATCAGCGGCCAGCCCCAGAGCACGAGGCAATCGAGGTCGCGGGCCGCCATGTCCTTGCGTACCGCGGCCCAGCGCCGATCGCGCTCGTTGAGCGAGAGACGAGACAATTCCAATGTTGCACGCATTCGGAGCTCCCAATTTCGTCATGCCCGGCCATAGCCGTTCGAAGAACGGCGTCGCTTCGCTCGCCTATGTGCCGGGCATCCACGTCTTGTTCCTTGCGGCAGCAAAGACGTGGATGGCCGGGACAAGCCCGGCCATGACGGCTATGCAGCTTGCAGCTTCAGCCGCTGCAGGCTTTCCAGATAATCGGCGACACCGCGCTCGAGATCGAATTGTGGCCGGTAGCCGAGCTCATTGCGGGCGCGGGAAATGTCGTAGATGCCGTACATCGGGTAGGCCGCCCCAAGGAAGTTCAGTCCCGGGCCGACCTCGATCACGGCGTTCGGCAGGTGTTTGCGCAAAATGGCGGCGACGTCTTTGAGCGTGACGCCGACGCCGGTGCCGATATTGAACACGCGGCTGTTGAGGTTCGCCGCCATGGTGGCGAGATAAATACCGAGCGCGGAATCCTTGTTGTAGATGAAGTCGTCCTTCTCATCGCCGCCTTGAGCAAGGTGGAACGGCTGGCCGCTGGCCGGCCGCTCGATGATCTGGCTGGTCACGCCCATATTGCCGTGGCGCGCCGTCTTGCCCGGTCCGTAGGTGGTGGCGAACCGCAGCACCACCACGTCGAGGCCGAGCGTGCCCCAATAGAGCGTCGCGTTCTCGCCCATGAGCTTGGCGGAATCGTAGATACGCTTCGGTTCCTTGGGTTGATCCTCGATGATGGGCTTGTAGGTCGGCGCGCCGTAGTCGCCGAGGAACGGGCCGTAGACGCCCTTGGCGCTGGTATAGACGACGCGCTCGACATTGGCCGCCCGCGCCGCTTCCAGCACATTGACCGTGCCCATCACATTGATCTCGACGCTCTCGGCCGGATGTTTGGCCGACAGCGCACTGATATAGGCGGCGGTATGCACCACGTGGGTGATACCGCGCGATTTGAAAACTTCGGCAAGCCGCGCGCGATCGAGAATGGAGCCGAGCTCGATATCGACTTTGTCGACGATGTCGCGGATCAGCGATTCATCGCGGTGGCGCGAATAAAGCACCGGGCGGTGGCCTTCGCGCACGAATTTGCGGCTCGCTTCCGCGCCGATGACGCCCATGCCGCCGGTGATCAGAACGCGCATGTGGTCCTCCCTCCTGTCATCGTCCGCGCAGGCTGACGATCCAGTATTCGCCGGACGATCGGTGACTACTGGGTGCTCCGCCGGAGCTTGTCATCGGGCCGGCCACTTCGGGCCGGACCCGTTGGCGGAGCATGACAGTGCTTTTATCCGAACGTCGGCACGAACAGCTTGTCGACCGGAATAGGCTCCGGAATCAAACCCTGTTCGACCATATACGTCACCAGCGCCTCCAGAGTCGGCCGGTTTGGCTCGACGCCGTAGGGCCAGCAATCGCCGCCGAACAAATCGTCGATCTCCTGCACGTCGTCGGGCAGCCATGGCAGCATGTAACGCAGCGTCCCGGAATAGCGCATCTTCTCCCGCGCCCAGTCCTTCGCCGCGTTGAACGCATTGTACAGGCTCGTCGCCACGAACGGGTTGTTCTCGTAGACGTCGTTGCGAATGACGACGAGATGCATGATCGGAAAAATCTTGGTGCGCCGGACATAGTCCTTTTCCTGCGCGCGATAGTCGGGAATGAGCCGCACCACGTCGGGATTGCGGCCGAACGCCTTCGGCATGTTGGAGCCGACGATGGCGTGGATTTCGCCGGCTTCGAGAAGGTCGCTCAGCGATTTGCCGCTGGTGTTCTGTTTCAGGTTGACCGGCTTGAGCATCGGCATGACGGAGGGATTGCCGTAGAGGCCGGGCTCGTTGATGGCGCCCTGGATCCATTCGATTTCGTCGAGATCGATGCCGAGATCGTGCTGCATCAGGCCGCGGATGAAGATGGCGGCGGTCTGGGTGTAGAGCGGCACGCCGACGCGCTTGCCGGCGAAGTCCTTGGCCGACTTGATGTGCTTGCGGTTGACGATGATGAAGCTGTGGCGGAACACCCGCGAGGCGAACACCGGCAGCGCCACGAACGGCAGCTTCTTGGCGGCGTAGCGGGTGATGAACTCGGAGCTCGACATTTCGCAGGCGTCGAATTCCAGCCGGTTGGACATGCGGTCGAAAATCTCGCGCGGATTGTCCATGACCAGGAAATTGAGATCGATGCCGTCGGGCTTTATGTCGCCGGTGTGGAGCGCGAGCATGCGATCGTAGAGGCCGCAGGCGAAGGTGATCGGCAGAGCAGACATGGATGGCACCATTGGGGATGTTCAGGCGGGAGCCGCAGTATCACACACGCACCCCCGCGCGTCATCCGCGGCGGCGGCGAACCGGCCTGCAACGAGCGCAGCCGGCACCTGCGAAAATTTTTCGCCGTTGCCGTCGGTTTTTCTTGCAATGCCTGTCCATTGCGACTATGTGCCGGTCGCCCAAATTCGCACGTGCCTGTGGCCGTGTGTCGATCGGTAGGCATCCGGACAAGAGGCCGGACAGTCGCCTGAGGTCTTAAAGTTTAAGACCTCACACCATGATCGGCAGCCGGAGGCGAAACCGGCGCACCCCGCGCTCAACGGGGGACGCGGCTTAAAGCAACGACGGAGCGGGCTTCTTGGTCTCGTTGGCTGTCCAAAAGCCAACACCGAAGAGGCTTGTCCATCTTGCCGGCCGTGCGGAACGGGTTCTCCCGCTCCAATCCAAGGCAGCATCTCGGCCGTAGCGCCGTGCGCCTGCACCGTGTCCCCAACGCACGGTCGGCGCCAAGCGCTGCTGCCGTTGACGCAGGTCGTGCGCGCAAAAACGCGCGCGGCCGAACATCAACGCGGGTCGAAAGGCCCCTTGAACCTTGAAGAAGGAGCGCACCAATGACCGAGCGCATCCGCGAATTTTTGCGCCGCCGCCGCGACGAGGGGCTGGACGATGGTCCTTGCCTCGTCGTCGATCTCGACGTCGTGCGCGACAACTATGCGGCCTTTGCCAAGGCATTGCCGGACAGCCGGGTGTTCTACGCCGTCAAGGCGAACCCGGCGCCGGAGCTGCTGAGGCTTTTGGCCGGGCTCGGCTCCTGCTTCGACACCGCCTCGGTCGCCGAGATCGAGATGGTGCTTGCGGCGGGCGCCACGCCCGAGCGCATTTCCTTCGGCAACACGATCAAGAAGGAACGCGACATCGCGCGCGCCTACGCGCTCGGCGTCCGGCTCTTCGCGGTCGATTGCAAGGCCGAAGTCGAGAAGATCAGCCGCGCCGCCCCCGGCGCCAAGATTTTCTGCCGGTTTCTGTTCGGCTGCGCCGGGGCGGAATGGCCGTTGTCGCGGAAGTTCGGCTGCGACCCGGACATGGCGGTCGACGTGCTCGAGCATGCGCACAAGCTCGGGCTCGAGCCCTGCGGCGTGTCGTTTCATGTCGGCTCGCAGCAGCGCCGCACCGCGGCCTGGGACGAAGCGTTGAAGTCGGCGTCGGCAATCTTCCGGGCCTGCGCCGAGCGTGGCATCGGTCTGACGATGGTCAATCTCGGCGGCGGGTTTCCGACCAAGTACCTGCGTGACGTGCCGGCGGTGGAGGCCTATGGCCGCTCCATCTTCCGGGCGCTGCGCAAGCATTTCGGCAACCGCATCCCGGAGACCATCATCGAGCCGGGCCGCGGCATGGTCGGCAATGCCGGCGTGATCGAAGCCGAAGTCGTGCTGGTCTCCAACAAGAGCGAGCACGACCACGTCCGTTGGGTCTACCTCGACATCGGCAAATTCGGCGGTCTCGCCGAGACGATGGGCGAGTCGATCCGCTATCCGATCACGACGCCGCGCGACGGCGACGAGGTCGGACCTTGCGTGCTCGCAGGCCCGACCTGCGATAGCGCCGACGTGCTGTACGAGAAGCGGCCTTACGATCTGCCGATCAGCCTCGAGATCGGCGACAAGGTGCTGATCGAAGGCACCGGCGCCTATACCGCGACCTACGCAGCGGTGGCCTTCAACGGCTTCGCTCCGCTGCCCGCCTTTCACATCTGACGATGAGACCTCCGGGACCGGCGCTCCCACTCCCTCGCAGGGACGGAGCGCCGGGGTGCGGCGGCCGGAAAGGAGAGGATCATGGTCACCATTCGCGAGGAAAAGCCGGCTGACATCGCAGCGCGCGAAGTCTTGCTCGACGAGGCTTACGGCGCCGGCCGTTTTGCCAAGACGTCCGAGCGGCTGCGTGAAGGCCGTCTGCCGGCCGGCGAACTGTCGCTGGTCGCGGTCGATGACGGCAAGATCGTCGGCACCGTCCGGCTCTGGCATGTCACCGCCGGTCCGGGGCGCCCGGCGTTGTTGCTGGGGCCGCTCGCGGTCGATCAGGCACATCGCAACCGCGGCATCGGCACCGCGCTGGTGCGCCGCGCCATCGCGCACGCGCGACTAGCCGGTCACTTCGCCATCGTGCTGGTCGGCGATGCGACCTATTACGGCCGCTTCGGTTTTGCGGCGGCGCGGACCGGCGAACTGTGGTTGCCCGGCCGCTTCGAGAGCGACCGGCTGCTGGCGCTCGAACTCCGTCTGGACGCACTGGCCGGCGCGCGCGGCCTGATCGCCGCGACCGGCGCGTTCGCCCCGAAGCCCGACCTCAACGTGCTGATCGCCGCTGACAATCCCCACGCGCGGCAGTCGCGCGTGCAACGTGCCGCCTGACCGACATCAACGCAACTTATCAGGCGCTGAGCGGCGTGATCGCGATGTTCAAGTGGCCGTCGATCGCGGCGCGCTGGCCGGGATAGAGCACCGTGGTCGAGGTCTTTTCCTCGATCACGGCGGGTCCGTCGATGACTGCGCCCGCCGTGAGCGCGGAGCGGCGGAACACCGGGACTTGGATGGTGTCGGTTGAATTGAAATAGGCCATGCGCGTTTCGTGCGGGACCGGCGATTGTGGCGTCGCGGGCGCTTCCACCGCGCTGAATTGCGGTTTGGGAATCGCGCCGACGGCGGTGACCTGGAAGTTGACGATCTCGACGGCTTCGGATGCCGCCATGTGGCCGTAACGGCGTCGGTGCGCCTCGTGAAAGCGTTTTGCCAGCGCCGCGAGATCGGCGTCGGTGTTCAGCTCAGCCACGGCAACGCTGACTTCGTAAGATTGCCCGCGGTAACGCATGCCGGCGCTGCGCAGCGTCGTCAGTTGCGCGCGCGCGAATTGTTCCTGCATCAGGTCCGCCAACGCGGCTTCTTCCATGCCGGCGAAAATCTGCTCCAGCTCGGCCGGCTTTGCCGCATCGAGCCGGGTGATGCGGGTAAAGCTGCGGGTCTGGTGCACGTCGGTGACCAGCATGCCGAAGGCGCTGAAGGTGCCGGGGTCGCGCGGAATGAGAATACGGCCGATGCCGAGCTCGGCGATGATGCGGCCGGCGATGGTCGGGCCCATGCCGCCGAACGGCACCAGGGTGAATTCGCGCGGGTCGTAGCCGCGCTCGATGGTGATGGTGCGCATCGCCATGGTGACGTTGGTGCCCAGCACGGTGAGGATGCCCCAGGCCGCTTCGACCGGCGTTAGCCCGAGCGGTTTTGCGACACGTGACACGACGGCCTCGTGCGCCTTCGCGCTCGAAATCGGCATGGCGCCTTCGAGCAGCGCGCTTGGGCTGAGATGGCCGAGCACGACCAGCGCGTCGGTCAGCGTCGGCTCAACTCCGCCGCGGCTGTAGCAGGCCGGGCCCGGATTGGCGCCGGCGCTTTGCGGCCCGACTTTGAGCACGCCGAGATCGACGGACGCGATGCTGCCGCCGCCGGCGCCGATCGTTTCGATGTCTACGGTGTGGGTGCGCAACGGATGCCGCGCCACCGACACTTCCGATTTGAACAGCGGCCGGCCCGGCAGCACCGCCATGTCGGACGAGGTGCCGCCGGTGTCGAAGGTGATGATGTTGTCGATGCCCTTGATGTCGCCCAGGTGGCGGCCGCCGATGACGCCGGCGACCGGGCCGGACATCACCGTCTCGATCGGCGTGGACGCCAGCATGCGGGCGCTGGCGGCGCCGCCGTCGGACTTCATCATCAGCGCCCGCGAGCGCGGGAAACGCCGCAGCGACAGCGCTTCCAGTTCCCGCAGATAGCGCGACACCGGCGGGCCGATATAGGCGTTGGCGACGGTCGAGGCGGTGCGCTCGTATTCGCGCCATTCCGGATTGACCTGGTGCGACAGCGACACATAGAGGTCGGGCGCGATGTCGCGGATGATTTTTGCCGCCGCCTGCTCGTGGGCCGGATTGGCGTAGGCGAACAGAAAGCACACCGCGACGGCCTCGACGCCTTGTGCGATCAGCGTGCGCGCGGCCGCGGCGACGTCGTCAGCATCGAGCGCCTCGATCACGTTGCCGGTGAAATCGAGGCGCTCGCGCACCTCGTGGATGCGGTCGCGGGTCAGCAGCATTTTCGGCGGCGGCGCAAAGATGTTGAACACCTCGTCGCCGCGCCATTGCCGGCCGATCTCATAAACGTCGCGGAAACCGCTTGTGGTGATCAGGCCGACGCGGGCGCCCTTGCCTTCGAGCATGGTGTTGAGCGCCGCGGTCGAGCCATGCAGGATCAGCGACACCGCGTCGGCGCCGAACTCGGCGGCAAGATCGCGCGTGATCTCCTCCATCACCGAGGCGGGTTGCGCTGGATTCGACGTGTATTTGCGGACGGCGACCAGCGCCGCCGCGTCTTCGTCGAAGGCGGTGACGTCGGTGAACGTGCCGCCGACGTCGATGCCGATACGCAATTTCATGAAGTCGCCTTTGCTCGCAACTTTGCGGTCGCATCGGCGTCCACGCTGAGGTCTTCTTTGAAGGCGACCCCGTAATCATCGCGTGCCGCTTCGGGCGAGACGTAGCCGTGCACCACGTCCTCGCGCACGCGATCCGGCGCGCGCGTGCGCGGGTCGCCCCAACCGCCGCCGCCGGCGAATTCCATCGACAGCACGTCGTCCTTTTTCAGCCGCAAGCCGGCGACTTTGGAGGTCAGCGGCCGCGCCGCCTCGCCGGCGGATTTAAGTGAAGCCGCCGACACGTGCGCCGGCTTGGCGCCGAAGATTCCGGGCGAGGAGAACTTGAAACGGTCAGTACGCAGGTTAATGACGGATTCGTCGCCGAGAATGCGCCATTGCCGGCGCACGCCGAGGCCGCCGCGGAAAGTGCCGGGCCCGCCGGAATCCTGCGCCAGCTCGTAGCGCTCGACCCGCACCGGAAATTCGCTTTCGACCGCCTCGACCGGCGTGTTCATCACGTTGACGACCAGCTCATCCATGGCGCTGACGCCGTCGCCGTCCGGCCGCGCTCCGGTGCCGCCGCTCAAGATTTCGTATTGCGAATACCAGCGGCCGGTTTGTGGATGCCGCCCGGCGCTGGAGATCGAGCCGCCGGCGGCGCTTCCCGGCGCCGGGACCCGGCCGGGCACGGCGCGCGCCAGCGCGCGGATCGCGACCGAGGTCGTGACCTGGCTCGGACGCACGTACATGTTCACCGGCGCCGGGAAGCGCGGATTGAGCAGCGAGCCTTCCGGCGGATAGGACACCTGCACCGGCCGCGACAGGCCGTCGTTCACCGGCAGGTTCGGGATGAACACCATCTTGACCAGGCACTGGATGAAATTCTTCGACACGCACGGCCGCAGGTTGATCGGCCCGCGCGCCTGCGCGTCGCTGTCGAGAATAAAGTGCAACGTATCGCCCTTGACTTCGAGGGTCGCCGAGATGCGGTAGGACTTGTTCAGATCGATGCCGTCGTCGTCGAGATAATCGGTCTCCGGGCCGTAAAACCCGTCCGGCACTTTGGCAATTTCCTTGCGCAGCTCGGTCTCGCAAATATCCATCCAGCTCTGCCAGCAGGCGAGCACTTTGTCGGTGCCGTATTTGCCGAACAGCTCGGCGAAGCGCGTGAGACCATAGGTGTTGGTGTTCACCTGCGCGGTGATATCGCCCCAAGTGACTTCCGGCGTGCGCGTATTGGCGCAGATCACCCGCTCGATGTCGGCGAGCAATTGGCCGCGCCGCAGAATCCGCAGCGGCGGAATCAGGAGGCCCTCTTGGAAAAGATCGGTGGCGTCGCCCGCATTGGTGCCCGGCACCTTGCCGCCGAGATCGGGCTTGTGCGCGGTGTTGCCGATATAGCCGACGAGGCGATCGCCGACGAACATCGGCGTGATGATGCACACATCGGTCGAATGGTTCTGGCAGGCCTGGTAGGGATGATTGACGATGAAGGCGTCACCCGGCGCGGCGTCTGGAAAGCGTCGGTGGATTTCGTTGACCTGGGCGGCGAGCGGCCCGATATGCAGCGGCTGCGGAATGCCCTGCGCCACCATGCGGCCTTGCGCGTCGAAGATGGCGAAGGTGAAATCCTGGCTTTCCTTGATGATGGTGGAATAGCCGGTGCGCAGCATGTTGAGCGTCAGCTCGCGAGCGATCTGCAAGGTCGACTGGTAGATGACTTCAAGATCGATGGCGTTCATTGTTTTACGGGATAGGCCTTCGCCATCTGTTCGAAGTAGCCGTCCTTCTTCAGGCCTTCGACGATGCTCAGGTCGACATAGTCGTTGACGTTCTTGCTGCCGACTTCCAGCCCGATGGCCTGAAGCTGCGCGATCACGTTATCAGCGCCGGCAACGGAGGGCGCGGCGTCGAGCGGCATCATGCGTTTGAAGTCGTTGTAGGTGGCGTCGATCACCGTCGGATCGTTGGTCTTGTATTTTTGCGCGATCAGCGCCTTGGCTTTCTCCACATCGGAGAGTGCCAGATAGGCGCCGGCGATATACGCCCGCACGAAATGCGTCAACGCGTCGCGATGCTCTTTCAGATAGCCGTTGGTGACCACGACGCCATCAAAGATCCACGGCGTGTTGGCGGCGGCGAGATCGAGCAGCGGCGTAAAACCTTTCTGCTTCGCCGCGGTGATAGTGGGCTCGAGCAGCGGCGCGGCGTCGATGCGGCCGGCAAGGAGCGCGCCGAAGCGCTGCGACGAGCCGCCGATCTGCGACACGGTGACATCGTCGCGCTTCAGGCCGAGCCGTTGCAGCGCGATGCTCACGGCAACGTCGGTCTCCGAGCCGAACGTGCTGATGCCGATGGTCTTGCCCTTGAGGTCCGCCGCCGTCTTGATCGCCGGCGCGGTGAAGATCGTGATCGGGATGGTGTTGGCGGTGGACGTGATCAGCCGCAAATCGGCGCCTTGCTTGTTGGCTTGCACCACCGGCGCCAGCCCGACATGCATGGCCTGGATTTCGCCGGACAACAGCACCTGCACGCCGCGGCTGCCGCCTTCCATGCTGATGGATTCGACTTTCAGCCCTTCCTTGGCGTCGAGACCGGCCGCCTGCGCCATCCACACCGGGAAGATGGTCACGACCGGCGCCGAAATGCCGATCTTGAACGGGGCGAGGTCGTCGGCGCGCGCCATCGGCGCGATGAGCACGGCCGCCGCCAGGATCGACCAACGGCTCAAGACCTGCATGACGCGCACCCTCATATTGTCGTTGCCGCAAGCTGAAGCGCAGCATGGACCCCCGGGTCAAGCCCGGGGGTGACGATCGTGGTTATTCGGTTCGCGCTTTCGTCTGCACGTCCTCGTCGATCAACCCCCAGATGCGATCTTCCAGCGCATGGAAGCGCGCCTGGCGCTTCACGCCGATCGGCCGTGGCCGCTCGATGTCGACTGCGATGCTGTCCTTGACCTTGCCGGGTCGCCCCGAGAACACCACGACCCGGTCGGCCAGATAGATCGCCTCGTCGATCTGGTGGGTGATGAACAGCACGGTCTTCTTCGCCTCTTCCCAGATGCGGGTGAGCTCTTCCTGCATCAACTCGCGGGTCTGCGCATCCAGCGACGCGAACGGCTCGTCCATCAGAAGGATCTTTGGATCGACCACCAGCGCGCGGGCGAGGTTTACGCGCTGCTGCATGCCGCCGGAGAGTTCGTGCGGATAGTGGTGCTCGAAACCGGAAAGCCCGACCAGCGCGATGAGTTTTTCCGCGCGCGCGTCCGCCTCGCGGGTGCGGACGCCAAGGCATTCGAGGCCGTAACGCACATTGCCGAGCACGGTGCGCCACGGCAAGAGCGACGCGTCCTGGAACACGACGGCGCGGTCCGGACCGGGCCGTGTTACTACTTCGCCATCGACCAGGACACGGCCGCCGGTCGCCGCGATCAAGCCGTCGACCACGGACAGAAACGTTGTCTTGCCGCAACCCGACGGGCCGACGATGGCGACGAACTCGCCGTCCATCACTTGCAGATTGACGCCGTCGAGCGCGACGAGTTTTGTGCCGGTGCGCGGCTGCAAATAGGCGAGCCGGATGGCTTGGGCTTCGAGCTTTGCGGTCATGCCGCAACCTGCGGACGCCAGACCTCGACGCGACGCTCGATGCGGCGGATGAGCTCGACCAGCGCCACGCCCGCGGCAGCGATGGTCAGCACGCCGACGAACACCTTGTCGGTCTCGAAACGCGAGCCGGCCTGGTTGATCATGGCGCCGATGCCGGCCGCGGAGCCGTAGATTTCGCCGACCACGATGCCGATCATGCCGCGCCCAACCGCAAGCCGCGCGCCGGCCAGCAGGAACGGCACCGCGCTGGGCAGGATGATGCTGCGGAATAAGAGCGCGTCGCCGGCGGAAAAGCTTCGCGCCACGCGGACGAGCCGCGCGTCGACGGTGCGCACCGCGGCCAGCGCGCTGATGGCGATCGGCAGCACCGCGAGCAGCACGATGATCAGCACGCGGGAGGCAAGGCCGGTTCCCACCCAGAGGATGAGCAGCGGCAGGAACGCCACCTGCGGCGTCGCATTCAAGGCGCCGAGGAACGGCTCGACCGCATAGTTGAAGCGGCGATACCAGCCGGCGGCCAGACCGAGCGGGATGCCGATCGCGAACGCCAGCGCAACGCCCAGCGCGAATTCGAGACTGCTCCAGCCAAGGTCTTTCCAGATCGCGCCGGTGACAAAGAACATGTCGAACGCCACACGCGCGATCCGCGTCGGCGATGAAATGAAGATCGGCTTGAGTTGGAATCGCGCCGCTTGCGGACCGAGCAGCGGCTGCAGCAGCGCCGCCCACCAGCCGCGTTCAAATCCTTCCCAAAGAATAAGGAAGAGAACGACGCCGGCGGCACCGAGGATGACGCGTTCATGCGTCAGATAAAACCGCTTCACGTCGCCGCTCCCACGCTCGGCCGCCAGCGCTCGAACCGCCGTTCCAGCCGGTCGAGCAGCGCGACGACCACAAGGCCGGTTGCGGTGAAGATCAAAACGCCGAAGAACAACGTGTCGGTCTGAAACATGTTGCCGGCTTCGGCGATCATATGGCCGAGGCCGGCGGTCGAGGCGTAGAGCTCGCCGACGACGACACCGAGCAGCGCGCGCCCGGCGGCGTATTTCAGGCCGGTGAAGATGAACGGCACCGTCCCCGGCAGGATGATGCTGGCAAATATCTTTGCCCGCGACGCCGAAAAACTCCGCGCCATGGCGAGGAAGCGCGCCTCGTTGGTCTTCACGCCGGACAGCGCGCTGATGACGATGGGGATGACGGCGCCGAGGAACACCACGGCGACCTTCGACCAGATGCCGATGCCGAACCAGATGATCAACAGCGGCAGCAAGGTCACCCGTGGCACGGCATTGAGCGTATCGACAAAGGGCGCAAAGATGTGGGACAGGCGCCGCGAGGTGCCCATCAGGAGGCCGAGAGGAACGCCGACCACGATGGCGGCGACATAACCCAAGATGAATTCTCTGGCGCTGACCCCGACGTCTTTCCAGAAATCCGGATCGGCCGTCAATGCCGCGCCGGCTTGCGCGATACGGAACGGCGACGAGATGAATAGCGGATTGATTGCGCCAAAATCGGCGCACAATTCCCAGACGAGCAGGAACACCACCAGCGTGCCGCCGCCGATCAGCAACCGTTCGAAATTCATCCCTTTACGATAAAGGCAAAAGCAATGGCCGTGAATGAGCGTTTCGATTTTTCCGGGCGCAGCGTCGTCGTCACCGGCGGCGGCAAAGGCATCGGCAAGGTCTATGCCGAGGAATTCGCCAAGGTCGGCGCTCGCGTCGTCGCCGCCGATATCGATGCCGTGGCGGCAGAGAATGTCGCGGCGGCGCTGCGCCAAGCCGGATTCGAGGCGCTCGGGCTCGGCGTCGATATCGCCAGCGAAGACTCGACCAAAACCATGGTGCAGGCGACTCTGGAGCGCTTCGGCGCGGTCGACGTGCTGATCAACAATGCCTCGCTGATGAGCGTGCTGCCGCGCCGGTCGTGGCTGGAAATCCCGGTCGAGGAATGGGACCGGGTGATGGCGGTCAATCTGCGCGGCATGTTTTTGTCCTGCCGGGCCGCGTTTCCGGCGATGAAGGCGCAACAGCGCGGCAAGATCGTCAACATCTCGTCGTCGCGGGTGTGGGAAGGCGCGCCGAACCGCTTGCACTACACGACGTCGAAAGCCGGCGTCATCGGCTTCACCCGGGCGCTAGCCCGCGAGGTCGGCGAATACGGCATCACCGTCAACGCGCTCACGCCGGGCATGACGCAAAGCGAGACCCAGGTCGCCTCATCGTCCGGCAACTATCTCGCCACCCGCGTCGCCGGCCGCGCCATCGAGCGCGTACAAGTGCCGGCCGACCTGGTCGGCGCGGTGATGTTCTTGTCGTCGCCGGCGAGCGACTTCATGACCGGCCAGACCATCAACGTCGACGGTGGCAAGTCGATGCATTGAATTATTTTCCGTCACCCTGAGGTGCTCGGCGCGTAGCGCTGAGCCTCGAAGGGCGACGGCCCGCACGCCTCGGCCGGCATCCTTCGAGGCTCGCTTCGCTCGCACCTCAGGATGACGGGTAACAGGCAGTTCTATTTCAGCCGCTTCGCCGCTTCCTCGATCAGGCTGAGATCGGAATGCGCCTTGACGTCGAAGCTTGCTTTGACGAAGCCCAAGTCTTTCGTCATGTCGACGTTCTTCTGCAGCGCATCGAGATCGGGCCGCATGTCGGGGTTGCGGTAATAGTCGGCCTTGGTGAACAGCCAGCCGAAGCGCTCCGGCGGCTGCTTGGTGATCCGCGACGCGATCTGCGCGACTTCGTCGTGGTTCTTCGGATCGAGATACCAGCGCTCGATGCGCATGGAATCTTCCATGAAATCGACGATAGCGGCGCGGTTCTTGTCGATGAACGGCTTGCGCATGGCCCACATGGCGAATTGCGACACCCCGATCGCGTCGGTGATGGAGAACAGCGGGTGGGCGATCTTCTTCAGCTCGGGATCGAGCGCGAACGGCAGCACGGTCGGAATGATGTCGACTTTCTTCTCCGCCAGCATCGCCCGCATGCCGGGGAACGGCGCCTCGACGATGGTGTAGTCGCGGTTCGCCTCCAGGCCGTGCTTGCGCAGCATGGCGCGCGAGGCGACGTCGACGCCGCTGCCGGCCGCATTGGTGGCGATCACCTTGCCCTTGAGGTCTTCGACTTTCTGGATCGGGCCGTCGCTCAGCACCTGAAAATCGTCGGCGCGATAGCCCGCGGCGCCGTCCTGGAACTCGTCGGCGACGACGCGTAGGTCATCCATGCCGGCGTTCTCGATCGCGATCGGCAAGGTCGAATAGGCGAGGTCGCCGATTTCCAGCTCGTTGTTGGCCAAGGCCGTGATCATCGGCGGCGTGCCGGCGTAGCGGCTGCTCTCGAACACGTAAGATTGGCCGAAGTGAACGGCGAGATCCTTTTTCTCCAGCCAGATCGAGGCCCAGTTGGCCACCGGCGCCACCCAGGAGCCGCGGATTTTCAGCGGTTCGGCTTGGGCGGCGCCGGCAAACGTAATGACGCACAGGCTGGCCAATGCGAATTTTTTAGCACTCATCGTTTTCTTTCTCCGATTTATGTTCCGTCACCCTGAGGTGCGAGCGAAGCGAGCCAACCAAGTCGGCTATTGCCGACTTGGTCACTTGAAAATGCGAAATCGGGTATACCCGATTTCGTTGGGGCGACGGCCCGGGCCGTGCATCCTTCGAGGCCCGCCTTCGGCGGGCACCTCAGGATGACGGGACTTAGTTGAGATCATTTCAGGCGCTTGCCCGCCTCTTCGACCATGCTGAGATCGGAATAGGCTTTGACGTCAAAACTCGCGCTGGCGTAGCCGAGCTCCTTGGTCATGTCGACGTTCTTCTGCAGCGCGTCGAGGTTCGGCATCATGGTCGGATTGCGATAGACGTCGGTCTTGGCGAACACCCAGCCGAACCGCTCCGGCGGCGCCTTGACCAGCTTGGCGGCGATCTGCGCGGCCTCGTCGTGGTTCTTCGGATCCAGGTACCAGTGCAAAATGCGTTGCGTATCTTCCAGCCAGTCGACGATCGCGGCGCGATGCGCGTCGATGAACGGCTTGCGCGCGTCGAACATGACGAATTGCGTGACGCCGACGGCGTCCTTGGCGGTGAACAAGATGTTCGCCATGTTTTGCAGTTCGGGATCCAGCGCAAACGGCAGCACCGCCGGGATGAGATCGACCTTGTGCTCCGCCAGCATCGCTTTCATTGCCGGAAACGGCGCCTCGACGACGGTGTAGTCGCGCTTGTTCTCCAGGCCATGCTTGCGCAGCATCGCCTTCATGGCGATGTCGACGGCGCTGCCTTCCGCATTGGTGGCGACGACTTTGCCCTTGAGGTCCTCGACCTTCTTGATCGGGCCGTCCTTGAGTACGTCGTAGCGGACCGACCAATGATCGTCGACGCCGTCCTGGAAGTCGTCGGAGATCACGCGGGTGTCTTCCATGCCGGCGTTCTTGATGGCGATCGGCAGCGTCGAATAGGCGAGATTGCCGATTTCCACCTCGTTATTGGCAATCGCCGTGATCATCGGCGGCGTGCCGGCAAAATGCACCGGCTCGAAGATGTAGGACTGGCCGAAATGCTGGGCGAGGTCCTTCTTGTCGAGCCAGATCGAGATCCAGTTCGACACCGGCGCCACCCAGGCAACGCGGATTTTCACCGGCTCGGCGCCGGCGTGGCTGACCCCGAGCGCAAGCAGCGCCAGGCTCAATAGCCCGATTTTTGCAGGCATGATCTCCTCCCAGAGTTCCCGTATAGTGGGGGCAAAGGCCGATCCGGCGCAAGGCTACGGCTTGCCGCAGCAACCGGTGTTGCCGTCCACGACCCCTGGGTGCAAGCTGATCGGGTCTGCTCGATTTGCGACGGGCTGTAAAACCGTGACGCACGATCCGCTGTACGATTCCATCGCCGAGACCGCGTCGAGTGACGATCCGTCGCTGCATCGCGTGCTCATCGTCGGCGGCGGCGCTGCCGGCCTGCGCCTGACGTCGCTCCTTGGCGCCACCCTCGGCCGCAAGCGCAAGGCATCGATCACGCTGCTCGACAAATCGCGCATCCATGTCTGGAAGCCGCTATTGCACGAAATAGCGTCGGGCACGCTGGACAGCGAGACGGATTCACTGGAGCTGATTGCGCATGCGCGGCGGCGTCATTATCGCTATCGCATCGGCGCCATGATCGGGCTCAATCGCGCCAAGCGGCAGATCTACGTGGCGCCGAGCATCGATGAAGAGGGCCAGACCGTCATTCCACCGCGTGTGCTCGGTTACGATACGCTGGTCATCGCCGTCGGCAGCATGTCGAACGATTTCGGCACGCCCGGCGTCAACGAATACGCCATCACCCTCGATACGGTCGATCAGGCGGCGCGCTTCAACCGCCGCATGATCAACGCCTGCCTGCGCGCCAATGCGCAATACGAGCCGCTACGGGCCGGCCAGCTGCATGTCGCCATCGTCGGCGCCGGCGCGACCGGCGTCGAGCTTGCCGCCGAGCTGCACAAAACGATGCGCGACATCGTGTCGTACAATCTCGACCGCATCAATCCTGAGATGCACATCAGGATCGATCTGATCGAGGCGGCGCCGCGCATTCTGCCGGCGCTGCCGGAGGATCTCGCCACCGCGATCGCCGACGTGCTGCGCGGGCTCGGCGTCAATATTCGCACCGGCACCCGCGTCATGGAGGTGCGCCAGGGCGAGGTGTTGCTGGCCTCGGGCGAGGCGGTGCCGGCCGAGCTCATCGTCTGGGCCGCGGGCATCAAGGCGCCGGATTTTTTGCGCGATCTCGACGGGCTCGAAACCGACAAGATCAACCGCCTGGTGGTGAAGCCGACGTTGCAGACAACGCGCGACGACGACATTTTCGCCATCGGCGACTGCGCCAATTGCGTGCTGCCAGGCATGACCGAGCCGCTGCCGCCGCGGGCACAGGTCGCCCATCAGCAGGCCAATCTGATGGTCAAAGCCATCAAGGCCCGCCTGCGCGGCGCATCGCTGCCGCAGTTCAAATATCGCGACTTCGGCTCGCTGGTGGCGCTCGCCGAGTACGGCACGCTCGGGGTGCTGTTTCATAACGTGAAAACCCAAGGGCTACTGGCGCGGCTCGCTTACTTGTCGCTGCACAAGCGGCATCTGCAGGCGCTGCACGGCTCGTTCAAGGTCGCGCTGGATACTTTGATCAAGGCACTGACCAGTCGCACCGAGCCCCGGATCAAGCTGCATTGAAATCCGAGTAATTACGAATGCTCCGCGGTCTCCTGGTGCCACGCCAACAGCCGGCGGCGCATCAGCGCCATGGCCTTGATCAGCACATAGCCGACGATGGCGATCTCGACGATGCCGGCGAAGACGCCGCGTGAGTCGGCGAAGCGCGAGGCGCTCATCATGGCGCCGCCGAGGCCGTAACCGCCCATCGCCATCTCGGCGACGATGGCGACGATGAGCGAGATCGGCAGCGCCACCTGCAGGCCGGTGAGGATTTGGGGCAGCGCCGCCGGCAGCACGATCTGCCACATCAATTGCCGTTCGTTGGCGCCCATGTTGCGCGCCGACCAGAGCAGCTCCTTCTCGACGCCGGCGATGCCGCCGAGCGTCGCCGTCACCACCGGAAAGATCGCGTCAAACACCACGATGGAGATTTTCGACACGTCGTAGAGGCCGAGCCACAGCATAATGACAGGCAAGAATGCGATCTTCGGCATCGGGAAGCCGACCGAGATGATCGGATCGAAGAACCAGTGCACCCACCTGATCCGCGACATGGCGGCGCCGAGCGCGACACCGCCGATCGTGGCGATCACAAAGCCGGTCATGGCGCGATAGAGCGTCAGCCCGAGATTGATCCACAGCTCGCCGCCGACGGCGTCGGCATAGATGCGCGCGACCACGGCGGAAAACGGCGGCAGCATGAACGGCGTCACCTTGCCGCTGCGCGCGAACAATTCCCAGGCGATCAGCAGCACCAGGATCGAAAAGATGCCGGCGCCGAACCGGAATACGGCATCGAGGCCTTTGGCGCGCTCGTGCGCCAGATCGCCCGGCTCGGCCGCCAGCGCCGCCTGGTCTTCTATTCGCGCCATCGCAGCAACCATTGCATGAGAAGCTGATAAATCCGGTCGGCGGCAAAGCCGAGGAAGGCAACCGTGAGCACGACCGCGTACATGCCTTCATAAGAGCCGGTCGAGCCGAGATAGCCGATCAGGTAGCCAAAGCCTTTTTGCGACACGATCAGCTCGGAACTGACCAGGAGAATGAACGCCAGCGCCAGCGCGGTGCGGATGCCGTTGAGCAATTCCGGCAGCGCGCTCGGCATCACTACGTCCCACATCATGCGGATCGGGCTCGCGCCCATGCTGCGCGCCGACCAGACCAGCGCATGATCGCTGCCGCGCGCGCCGTTATAGGCGCCGATGGTGACCGGGATCATGCAGCCGAGAAAGATCAGCAGGATCTTGGAGCCGTCGCCGAAGCCGAGCCACAGCACGGTCACCGGAATCAGCGCCGATTTCGGCAGCGGATAGAACAGCTCGACCAGCGGATTGAGAAAAACATCGAGCAGGCGCACCCGCGCCATCGCCATGCCCAGGCCGCCGCCGACAATGACGGCGAGCAGCAGGCCCATGAAGGCGCGATAGAGCGAGGCGCCGCCGTTGTCGATCAATTCCCCATCCTTGATCAAGTCGATCCACGCGGTCGCCACGCTGCTCAGCGGCGGCAGCGCCAGCGACGAGATGATGTTGAGGCGCGCCGCCAATTCCCACGCGACCGCGAGAAGGACAAGCGGCAGATAGCGCATCAGCGCTGTTCTCACGACGCTCTCCCCCTCCTGTCATGCTCCGCGAAAGCGGAGCATCCAGTAATCGGATGCGGCCTAGAACATGATTGTCGTCGAGGGCAAGCGATTACTGGATCGCCCGCCTGCGCGGGCGATGACAATTCGAGGCTGGCGGTTCGCATCACGCGTTCTGCTCCTGGGCCTTGATGGCCTCGTCGCGCACCAGATTCCAGATTTGATCAACTTTCTCGACGAACTCCTTGCTGCGCAAAATGCTCGGATCGCGCTTGCCGAATTTGGTTTCGACGATGGCCTTGATTTGGCCCGGACGCGCCGACATCACCGCAACCCGTTCGGCGAGATAGACCGCCTCCTGCACGTCGTGGGTGACGAAGATCACGGTCTTGGGCGAACGCTGCCAGATGCTCAACAGCTCGGTCTGCATCAGTGAGCGGGTCTGCGCGTCGAGCGCGCCGAAGGGCTCGTCCATCAACAGGATGCTCGGATCGATGGCCAGCGTGCGCGCGATCGCGGTGCGCTGTTTCATGCCGCCGGACAGCTGCGACGGATAGCTGTCCTCAAAACCGCGCAGGCCGACCAGATTGATGAAAGCTTGCGCCCGCTTTTCGCGCTCGGCGCGTGGCAGGCGCTGCCGCTCCAGCCCGTAGAGAATGTTGCCGCGCACGGTCTTCCAGGGAAACAGCGCGAAATGCTGGAACACGATGCCGCGGTCGGGGCCCGGCGCGGCGACCGGCTTGCCCTCGACGAGGATGCGGCCGGCGACGGTCGGCAAGAACCCGCCGACCAGATAGAGCAGGGTGGATTTGCCGCAGCCCGACGGCCCAAGTAAAGCCAGGAATTCCCGGGGGCGGACTTCGAGCGATACGTCGGAAAGGGCGAGTACGGTGCGCCCGCGCGCCGGGCGATAGGTGTGGTTCACCCCCTCGATGACGATCTGGCCTTGGCCGTCCATCAAATCCCCGCGCTTTCCTCTATATTAAACGATCCCGCGAAACCGGATATATCTTGACTTACAGGGACCTGTGCCGGAAGCAAAGCCGATGGAACGTTCGTTCAAGAAGGAAGTGGATGCGCTGCGGCTCGGCGATGGCGAGACCTTTCGCGGCGAGGGCATCCTCGCGGTCACCAAGGCGCTGCTGCAATCGGGCGTGAGCTATGTCGGCGGCTACCAGGGCGCGCCGGTGTCGCACCTGCTCGACGTCATGGTGGATGCCGAGGACCTGCTCGCCGATCTCGGCGTCCATGTCGAGACCTGCACCAACGAGGCCGCGGCCGCCGCCATGCTCGGCGCCTCGATCAATTATCCGCTGCGCGGCGCGGTGACCTGGAAATCCATCGTCGGCACCAATGTGGCGGCCGACGCGCTGTCGAACCTGGCGTCGCCCGGCGTCATCGGCGGAGCGCTGATCGTGCTCGGCGAGGATTTTGGCGAAGGCGCCAGCGTCATCCAGGAACGCTCTTATGCCTACGCCATGAAATCCTCGATCTGGCTGCTCGATCCGCGGCCCGACCTGCCGACCATCGTCGACATGGTGGAAAAAGGATTCGAGCTGTCCGAGGCCAGCCACGCCCCGGTGATGCTCGATCTGCGCGTGCGCGCCTGCCACGTCACCGGCGAGTTCACCGCCAAGAACAACAAGCGCGGCGCCTATAGCGGCCAGCATCGCCTCGCCGGTCCGCCGCGTTTCGAATACGGCCGGCTCGCCCATCCACCGGTGATCTTCACCCAGGAACGGCTCAAGGTCGAAGAACGTCTGCCGGCGGCGCAAAAATTCATCCACGAGCAAAAGCTCAACGAGGTGATTCCGGGCGAGGTCAACGAGATCGGCATCATCGTGCTCGGTGGCCTCACCAACAACCTGTTGCGGGCGCTGGCGCGGCTCGACCTCGCCGGTCTCTACGGCGCATCGCGCATTCCGATCTACGTGCTCAACGTCGCTTATCCGCTGGTGCCCGACGAAGTAAAAAACTTCTGCCTCGGCAAGCGCGCCGTGCTGGTGGTCGAGGAGGGCTCGCCCGAATATGTCGAGCAGCAGATCAATATGATCTTGCGCGGCTCCGACATATCGACGCGCGTTCTCGGCAAAGGCTGCCTGTCGCGCAGCGGCGATTACAATTCGGAGGCGCTGCTGCGCGGCATCACCGCGTTTCTCACCCAGACACATCCGGCCGGCGTCGATGTCGATGCGGTTGCCAAGCGTGCGGAAGAATTTCTCGCGCACAAGCCGGCGGCCGTGGCCGATGCCGGCGACATCCCGGCGCGGCCGCCGAATTTCTGCACCGGCTGTCCGGAACGGCCGGTATTTACCGCGATCAAGCTGGCGCAGCGCGAGATCGGTTCGACCCACATCAGCGCCGATATCGGCTGCCACTCGTTCGCGACGTTTGCGCCGTTCTCGCTCGGCAATTCGATCCTCGGCTACGGCATGTCACTCGCCAGCGCCGCGGCCGTCGGCCCGAACATGGCAAAGCGTTCGATCTCGATCATGGGCGACGGCGGTTTCTGGCACAACGGCCTGATCACCGGCGTCGCCTCCAACATGTTCAACAAGGGCGACGGCGTCCTGATCGTGATGCAGAACGGCTACGCCTCGGCCACCGGCCAGCAATACCTGCCTTCGAGCGCCGCCAACCGCAGCGGCACGCCGACCGGCATCACCATTGAAAAGACCTTGCGCTCGCTCGGCGTCACCTGGCTGCGCACCGTGCGCACCTACAGCGTGGCCAAAATGGCGAAAACGCTGAAGGAAGCCATGCGCTCGGCCGAGCATGGGCTCAAGGTCATCATCGCCGACGGCGAATGCATGCTGGCGCGGCAGCGCCGCATCCGCGCCGCGGACGCCGACAAGCTCAAGCGCGGCGAGCGCGTGGTGAAGACGCGCTTTGGCGTCGACGACGAAATCTGCACCGGCGATCATTCCTGCATCCGGCTGTCCGGCTGCCCGTCGCTCACCGTAAAACCCAATCCCGATCCGCTGCGCACCGATCCGGTGGCCACCGTGATCGAAAGCTGCGTCGGCTGCGGCCTGTGCGGCGAAGTCGCCCACGCTGCCGTGCTGTGCCCGTCGTTCTATCGCACCGATGTCATCAGCAATCCGAATTGGTGGGATCGCGCGCTGTTTCGCCTGCGCCGTAATGTTATCTCTGTGCTCGGTAGCTTCTCATCTTCTCCCTCTCCCCAGAGGGGAGAGGGCGGGGTGAGGGGGCTCGGGGCTCTCGGTGACTCTCCCAAAGACTCCCGAACCCCCTCACCCCAACCCTCTCCCCTCTGGGGAGAGGGGGCGCGTCTCGCCCAGCCGCAAAGCAATACACGTCCCCTCACTATTTTGATCGCCGCGCTTGGCGGCGAGGGCGGTGGCGTGCTCACCGATTGGATCGTTTCGGCCGCGGAGAGCCAGAATTTTCCAGTGCAATCGACGTCGATTCCCGGAGTTGCGCAGCGCACCGGCGCGACCACCTATCACATCGAGTTAGTCCCCACTCCGGTGAGCAAATCCGAGAAGCGCCGGCCGATCCTGGCGCTGGCGCCGGGCGTCGGCGATGTCGATCTCGTCGTCGCCAGCGAATTGATGGAAGCCGGCCGCGCCATCGCCGGCGGCTTCGTTACGCCCAACCGCACCACGACCATCGCCTCGACCAGCCGCTCTTATCTGGTGGTCGAGAAGGTGGCGATGGGCGACGGTCGCTATGACCAGCAGCGCCTTCTGCAATCGGTGGAGAAGAACTCGAAAAGCACGCTGCTGCTCGATCTCGAAGCGATCGCGCGCGAGAGCGGTGCCATGATCAACGCGGTGATGCTCGGCGCCATCGCCGGCGCCGGCGCGCTGCCGATCCCGGCCGACGCCTTCGAGGCGGCGATCCGCACCGACGGCAAGGCGGTCGAGGCCAATCTGCGCGGCTTCCGCGCCGGCTTTGCAGCGGCGCGCGGCGGCTCGCATTTGCGCGCCGATCCGACGAGGCGTCATCAGGCGCCGGCCGCCTCGCTGGCTGACCTGGAAAACGAGATCGCGCGCATGCCGGAAGCCGCACACGCGTTCATGACCGAAGGCGTGCGCCGGCTCGCCGCTTACCAGGATTTCGCGTACGCGCGGCTTTATATGGATCGCCTCGGGCCGATCCGCGATGCCGACGCCAAGACCGGCGCCGACGGGCGATTGCTGGCGGAAACCGCGCGGCACCTCGCCGTGCGCATGTCCTATGAGGACGTGATCCGCGTGGCGCAGGCCAAGATCGATCCGGCGCGCTTTGCGCGCATTGTGCAACAGATGGCCATCAAGCCGGATCAGCCGTTCGCCGTCACCGAATTCCTCAAGCCCGGCATCGATGAATTCTGCTCGATCCTGCCGCCGTGGCTGGCGCGGCCGATCCTTGCGTTCGCCGAGCGTCATGCAAAATTCGCCGGCGCCCATTGGGGCATGGAGATCAACACCACGTCGCTGTCCGGCTTCCTGCGCTTTTACATCCTCGCCAAGCTGTGCCGCTTCCGGCCGCGCACGTGGCGCTACCGGGAAGAACAGCGCGAGATCGGCAACTGGCTCAAGCTCATCTTGCGCGCAGCCCCATTGTCCGCCGAGTTGGCCGTCGAAATCGCCGAGTGCGCCCGCCTCATCAAGGGCTATGGCGACACTCACAAGCGCGGCAGCGACAATTACCGCGTGATCGTCGCGCAGGTGATCGAGCCGGCGCTCGCCGGCCAGATGCCGGTGCGGCAAGCCGCCGATGCGATCGCCAGCGCCCGCACCGCAGCGCTGCTCGATCCGGAAGGCGAGGCGCTGTCAAAATGCCTCGCCGCGTTGTCGTCGCCGCCGGCCCACGCCATCGCCGCCGAATAAGCAACGGCGAGCGCACAACGCCACGAACCGGCTATCGCCCGATTCGTGCCGGTGCTAGCGTTGCCGCATAACGCCGATCAACGGCGAACGCTCAGGGAGGGTCTCGTGAAAGCATTCATCACGGCGTTATGGCTCGCGTCGAATCTCGCCGCGGCAGCCGTCTTTGCGCAGACGATGCCGCCGAACGAGGCCGGCGTGACCATGGGTCATTTGCATCTCAACTCGGCCGACATCGACGCCAACAAGAAGATTTTTGTCGGCATGGGCGGCACGACGGCCGGCATGCCGGGCGCGCCGTTGCAATATGTGAGGTTTCCCGGCGTCGTCGTGATCCTGAACCTGCCGGGCGGAGCGCCGCCGGCGAGCGGGCCGACCGAAGGCACCGTGATCAATCACGTCGGCTTCCTCGTTCCGAACGTCCAGGACGCCGCCGCCAAGTGGAAGGCTGCCGGCGTGCCGGTGCTGCCCGGCAATAACGGGCGCCTCGACCAGGCCTTTGTCGCGACCGCCGACGGCTTGCGCATCGAGATTCTCGAGGACAAAAATCAGACCGCGCCGATCGTATTCCAGCATGTCCATTTCTTCGTGCCGGCGGCGGCGATCCCCGACATCCAAGCCTGGTACGTCAAGAACTTCGGGGCGCAGGCCGGCATGCGCGGGCGAAACCAGTCCGCCGACGTTCCGGGCGCCAATCTGACATTCTCCAAGACCGATGCACCGACCGTTCCCACCAAAGGGCGGATCCTCGACCACATCGGCTTCGATGTGACGGACATCGAAGCGACCGCGAAGAAACTTCAGGCCAATGGGCTGACGCTCGATCGCGGCATCGAAACGCTGCCGAACGGCGTCAAGCTGTTGTTCGTCCACGATCCATGGGGCACCAATATCGAGGTGAACCAGCGGCCGCATCCGCTTTAGCGGCAAACGCGGCTTTTCAGCCCCACACTGCCTGAGCGGTCTGGACGCATAGCTTAAGCTTGGCGCGTTCGTCGGCTTCGCTCAATGGATTGCCGGCGACGGTAGAAGCAAAGCCGCATTGCGGGCTGATGGCGAGCCGGTCCTTGTCGATAAAGCGCGCCGCTTCGTCGATGCGTTTGAGCAAATCGTCTGCCTTTTCGAGCCCCGCGTTTTTCGAGCTGACAAGGCCGAGCACGACGCCTTTGTCCGCCGCGACGAAACGTAACGGCGCGAAATCGCCGGCGCGCGCGGTGTCGAATTCGAGCAGGAAATGGGTCACGCCGGGCACGGCGAACAGCGCCTTGGCGATCTCGTCATAGCCGCCCGCGGCCAGATATTTGCCCTTGAAATTGCCGCGGCACATATGCACGCCGACCGCCATCTGCGGCGGCGCCGCTGCGATTGCGTCGCCGAGCGCCTCGACATAGAGGCTGGTCAGCCGCGCCGGATCGTTGCCGTCGGCGGCCACCCGTTGGCGCACGATCGGGTCGCACAGCATGGCAAGCGCGACTTCGTCGAGCTGAATATAGCGGCAGCCGGCGGCGGCCAGCGCGGCGATTTCGGCGCGATAGACCGCGGCAAGATCGCGGAAGAATTTTTCCGGGCTGTCATAGACGCCGGGAATCGCATAGCCGCTGCCGCGCCAAAAATGCATGGTCGACGGCGCCGGCAGGGTCGCTTTGGGCAACGCGGTGGCGTTGTCGCGGAGGAAACAGAATTCGTCGAGCGCGATCGGCCGCTGCTGCGCCACTTTGCCGGTCACCAGCGGCGCGGTGAAGGAGAGTTCTTGACCTTGCTCATCGCGGAAGGTGAAGCGCGACTCGCTGACGCTCAAGCCCTCGGTGCGCTCGACGAAGCGGCTCCAGTACGACGCGCGGCGGAATTCGCCGTCGGTGACCACGGCAAGCTCGGCCTCCGCTTGCAGCGCGATGGCGTCGCGGATCGCCGCATCCTGCGCGGCGACAAAGCCGGTCTCGTCGAGCGTGCGTTCATTGAAGGCGCGATAAGCCTGGCGCAGCGCCGGCGGGCGCAACAGGCTGCCGATATGGTCGGCGCGAAACGGCGGGCGATGCATCAAGTGTTCTCTATTCGTGATCCGTCATGCTGAGGTGCTCGGCGCGTAGCGCCGAGCCTCGAAGGACGACGGCCCCCAGCGCCTCGGCCGCATCCTTCGAGGCTCGCTTCGCTCGCACCTCAGGATGACGGATCGGAGTCCTGCGATGCTTCTAGCAGCCACCACATCGTTTGTAATACTTTACAAAAACAGGGGAGGACGACCATGACGGATCGCGCGGTGCGCGCCGAGGCGACGCGGCGGGCTTGGCTCGAGACCATCGAGCGCCACCGCCACGACCGCGATGCGCCGGGCTCGGCGGATTATTGGTCGCCGCGCCTCGATGCCGCCTCGCGCGACGAGATCCGCGCCATCCAGGACGACAAGGTCGCCGCCGTGGCGCCGTTCCTCTACGAGAACAGCGATTTTTATCGCCGCCGCTTCGACCGGCTCGGCTTGGCGCCGACCGACCTGCGCAATGTCGACGACCTGCAGGCCAAATGGCCGGTGGTCGACAAGCTCGAAATGGCCGAGGACGCCGCGGCGCAGCCGCCCTACGGCACCTATACGGCGATGAGCGACGCGCTGTGGGCGAAGCGCGGCTGGATGATGTTCTCGTCGTCGGGCACCACCGGCACGCCGCGGGTGTTTCGCTATTCCCATATCGACCGCGAATTATGGGCCTGGGCCAATGCACGGGCGCTGCACGCCATGGATTTCCGCCGCGGCGACACGGTGTTCATGATTACCGGCTACGGCCCCCATGTCTGGGCCTGGGGCGTGCAATACGCGCTGGCCAAAATGGGCCTGCCGACCTTGCCCGGCGGCGGCATGGATGCGCGCGCCCGCGCCAATATGGTGATCCGCTTCAAGCCGACCATTGTGCTGTGCACGCCGTCCTACGCGCTGCATCTGGCGCGCACCTTGCAGGCGCTCGGCACCGATCCGCGTTCGACCGCGGTGCGCACGCTGTTCGTCGCCGGCGAGCCCGGCATGAGCATCGCCGCCACCCGCGAGCGCATTCAGGATTTGTGGGATGCGCGGCTGGTGGAATTCTACGGCTGCACCGAAGCCTCGCCCCATGTCGGCGGCTTCTCCTGCCCGTATTCGCAAGCCCCCGGCGGCCCGGTGACGACGCATCTCCTCGAAGACGTGCAGGTCTGGGAGACCATCGATCCGCAGACGCGAAAGCCGCAAGCGGACGGCGAGCGCGGCCTCACCGTGTGCACGAACCTCAATTCCGAATCCTCGCCGCAACTGCGCTTTCTGGTCGGCGATTACGCGACCTTCGACCGCAGCCGCTGCCCGTGCGGCCGCACCCATGTACGCGCCGTAGGCTCGTTCGCCGGCCGCGCCGACGATCTGATCAATCTGCGCGGCATCAAGATGTTTCCCGGCCAGATCGAGCACGCGGTGCGCTCGATCGCCGGCATCGGCGACGAGTTCGAGATCGTGTTGGCGACCAACAATGACGGCCTCGACGTGATGACGGTGCGGGTCGAGCATCAAGCCGGCGACGAGATCGCCGCGGCCGTGGCGGAAGAAATACGCAGCCGCTGCGAAGTGCGCTCCGCCGTGGAAGTGCTGGCGCCGGGCACGCTGCCGCGCACCGAGTTCAAGGCGGCGCGGGTCAAGGACCGGCGCGGCAAATAGCGGCGGGAACAAAGCCGCGGCCGCTTCATTGTTTTTGCAGTTTTCGTTTGTGTGCAGGTACCGCCATGGCCAAAACCGCAACCCGAAAACCCGCGCGGCGCAAGCTGCCCACGCATAAATCGGCCCGTCGCTGGTCGGCGCGGGTGACGCGCGAAAGCGACGCTCTCGATCTCAAAGGCGGCGTGTTCAAGTTGCGCGACCCGAAACGGATCGCCGCATCGCTGAAGCGCTCCGCGGAGCGCAGCCACAGGCGCAAATCCAATCCATACCGCTCCGCGCTGTCGATGCTGACCTTCTACATCAACCGCGCCGGCAAGAATCTTCCCGCGTCACGACGCAAGACGCTCCAGCAGGCGAAGGTCGAGCTGCGCAAGCAGTTCGGTCGGGACTAATCCCGCCTGCTCGGCGGACAAAAGAACGTCCCCTCCACCTCGACGATGTCGTCCTGATTGAGGCGGCTCACCTCGACGATGGTGCGCGGCGGATAGGGCGGGCCGCCCCAAAACTCCTCCTGGATTTTATTCACCAGCGGCCGGTAGCGGTCCATGGCGGTGACGTAGACCACGAGGCGCACCGCGTCGCGCAAGCTGCCGCCGGCCGCTGCGACGATCGTCTTCATATTCAGAAAGGCCTGGCGAATGCGCGCCTCGTCGCCTTCGACCAGTTTGTTGGTCGCCGGATCGATGCCGCGCATGCCGGCGACAAACACGAAATCGCCGGCACGCACGCCAAGGCTCCACGGCCCGGTCGGCTTGATGGCGCCGGGCGGCGAGAGATATTCAATGTCGTGCGGTGGCATTCGCTGAACCCTTTGCGCGTTCGATCGGTGCGCGTGGCATCATACAGCAAGCAATTCGGGCGGTGTCTCAGTTTGGTTTGAAACTTGCGCAAGTCATGCGGTTCGGGCACGCTCGGTGCCGGTCAGGATGGAGGCAACCCATGGCACGGGTAGCGAGCGATCTTGCCGGTACGGTCAAAGCACTCCGACCATTCGTTCCAGCTAAAAACTTCGAGATCAGCAAGAAGTTCTACGCCGATTTGGGCTTTCGCGTTGAACCGCTGGGCGATCAGATAGCGGCAATGCACCTCGGATCGCATTCCTTCTTGTTGCAAGATTACTATGTCGAAGTGTGGGCCGAGAACTTCGTCATGCATATGTTTGTCGACGACCTGGACGCCTGGTGGGAGCATTTGACCGCGTTGGATATTGCGTCTCGCTATGGCGTGAAAAGCCCGCGAGCGCCAAAGCTGCAAAGCTGGGGCTTGAACGTGGCCTTTATGTTCGACCCGGCCGGCGTGCTCTGGCACATTGCCGCGGTGCCGGCGAAGACCATGGCCTGACAAGATCAAGACACTCCGGGGCCATGCGTGGCCTTGCCGGCCGCCGCCGCGCTTCGCTATTGTGGGGAGATGCGGGCGTAGTTCAGTGGTAGAACATCAGCTTCCCAAGAGAAAAAATAAATTTCTGCAGCGCTCCGCATAGCTGCACATAGCTGACGCTAACCATCTGCAAGCGCTGCGCTTTTCGTGATATTCTGGCTCCAGACCATGCACATGGCGACCCATCGTTTCGCGCCTCTACGCGAGCGATTTGGGAGCCAAAACGGAGCCAAAAATGCCAGTCGCACACCTGACAGACGTTGTCGTGTCGCGGCTGAAAGAGCCCGGCACGTACTTTGACGAAAACACTCCAGCGTTCGGAATCCGCGTCGGCAAAAATCGCAAGACGTGGATCGTCATCCGCGGGCGCGAACGTTCGCGCACGCGCATCGGCCGCTACCCTGCGGTATCCCTCGCCGAGGCTCGCAAGAAGGCTTTGGTGCTGCTCGGTTCGCCGGTTGAGGCACAGCCAGAGGTGCCGAAGTTCTCGTTCGCTCTTGCGCAGTTCTACGACGTCCACGTGCCCACGCTGAAGCCGAGTACCCAATATCAGGTCAAGTGGGTCCTGGATCGCTATTTCGCCAAGCGCTTCAAACACAAACGCCTGGACGAAATCACGCATAACGACATCGCCAGCGTGACGGATAGCCTGGCGAAGGCGACGCCGAGCCAGGCATGGCACGCGTTCAAGGACGCGCGCACGTTCTTCAGATGGTGCGTGCCGCGGTACATCAAGCACTCACCCATGGAGGGATTGAAATCGCCAACGAAGTACGTTCCTCGCAAACGCGTTCTCACCATCACGGAGTTGGTCGCCGTTTGGCGAGCCGCTGGGAGCGTCGGCTATCCGTTCGGAACGGCACTACAACTCGCGGTCCTTTGGGGCACGCGATGGGGCGAGACAATTTCGTGTCGTCGCAGCTTCATCAATCCCAAGGAGCGCACTATAACCCTGCCGGAGACAAAGAACGGCACCGAGCATCACTTCCCCTACGGCGAAATGACGACAGGCATCCTTGAGACTATTCCCCGCTTCAACAGCACGGATTTTCTCTTCCCCGGCCGGGGCATGGTCGGCCCCTGGAACGGCAAGGGCAAAGCCAAATGGGAGTTCAAGGAAACCTGCAAGATCGCGCCGTGGCAAATTCTCGACTTGCGAAGGACCTTCGCCACGAAGCTTGCTGAGATGAAAGTGCCGCCGCATATCGTCGAACGTCTGCTGAACCACAAGCTCGGGACGTTGAAGACACAGGGTGTGATCACCGCCGTTGCCGACGTGTACAATAGGGCCCTTTATCTCGATGAGATGCGAGAAGCCATCGAGCAAAAATGGGAGCCGTTCCTTCAAGACCTTTTGGCCCGCTGAATGCGGGCCATTTTCTTTTTGGCGAACAGCCACCACAAAAATCACCAAGCGCATCTATGCGACTCTATGCGAATCTTGCTTGCTCCCGTTAAGCCACAGTACAAGAATTTAATGAGCTACACCGTTGTAAAGACCATCAAAGGCCGCCGGTATAGATATCTCCAGACGAGCTGGCGTGAAGGCCGCCGCGTCCGGACAAAGAGCGTTTATTTAGGTCCGCTCGACGGCGCCGGCAGAACGGCTAATCGCAAACGCGGCACTGGCAGGCTTGCTGAATGTATCAAGGCACAACAATCGGCGCCCGAAGATCGTGCATTGGCGGTAGCCCAAAGGCTTGCAGCAGAAGTGGACAGATATCAGAGAGAAAAGTTCGGCGAGACGGCAGCGGAGCGCGCTCAGCGGGAACGGCAAGAACATCTTGGCAGGTTGCACGATCTTTACGGCTTGAGGCTGGGCCCCGCGAATCCAATGCCGGGCGAGAAAATAAGCAATCAATCGGCCGCCGCTCCAGAGCAGTCGGCTACCGAACCGGACGCGGCCGAAAGTGAAGCCGGCAACGCAAGCCAATAGCGACCGCTATCGCTCCTCTGAGAAGCTATGTGTACGCATGTTCAGGTTGCAGGTGTTGGTATTTGCATCTATGCTCGGCGTTGCCCGTTAACTGGCTAACCCGGGCGTTGCAACGTCCCTTTCACGAGGGACTTGCGATGACACGGAAGCTGGTATCGAAGAAGGAACTCAAATCGCTCTATGGCATCCCCTATTGCTTCGCTCACATCGCGCGACTCGAAGTGTCTGGCCTATTCCCTATGCGGGTGCGGCTCGGAGCCTGCAGAGTGGCGTGGGTGGCCGAAGAGATAGAGGCCTGGATAGAGGAGAGGATCGCTAACCGCGCTCAAACATCTCCTTCTTAAGGGCAGAGCCCCGGTGTCCAAGCCGGGGCTCTTTGGCTTTCAACAAACAGCTACAAAGGCTTACTGAGGTCTCGCAGATGCTGCTCGGCAAACAATCGCGAGACGCTCGCCCGTTCCGTTTCGAACCTAGCGATATTTTGTAATTTCTGTAATTGAATCAAGTAGCTGGTATATAGATCGATAAGAAGTCAATAAATCCCTCTTGTCTGATTTTCGAACATATGTTATATAGCAGTCCGCTATTCAGACAGTGAGCTTGGGTATGTCCGAGCCGATCATCAAAGCTGGGAAAGTTGAATTTCCCGAACGTGAAGTGGAGGCCTGTATCCGCGATGCGCTCGTGGCACAGGCCTCCACACAAGACATCATTCTGCCCGAAGCGAAAAAGAGTTCGCGACCCTGGGAGCCGGAAATCGACTCCCTCGTTGCCGTAGAAATCATGTGCGCCGTTGAGGAACTCCTGAACGTCGAACTCCCAGCAACGTTCGCTCCGAAGGGCGGGTATGCATCAACCGAGGCGTGCGTGAAGGACCTTGTGTCTCAAGCTAAAGCAGCTTGGCACGATGCAATAAAGGAGCCTGCACTGCATGAGCACGAATGACGAGTCATCCGCCAACTCTAGCCGCCAATTGCTAAGCGATCGGCTACGTGAGGCCCGCGAATACGTCGGACTTACGCAAGACGATGTTGCAAGAAAGCTAGGCGTACCGCGCAGTGCGCTCTCTCATATGGAATCGGGCGCGCGCAAGGTTGAGGCTCTGGAGCTGACGCAGCTTGCAAAACTATATCAGCGGGATTTGGCTTGGTTCACCGGCGAAAAACTGCGCGCACCGAAAGTCTCTAAAGACGTTGCCTATCTTGCCCGCGCGGCGGAGGAACTGTCACCGAAGGACCGAGCGGAGCTGGCGCGGTTCGCTGACTTCCTAAAGTCACGCGCTCGCAGCAAGGCTGATCCACATGAGTGAGGCCCGGGACGCCATTTTAAGAGGGGCGAAAGCGGCCCACACACTCCATCGCGACCTTGGAGTTCGCGAGCAGATCGCACGCAACAAGGCGAGTCGCGTCGACGTTTTCAACGCCATCGTCAAGTTGGGCGCCACGCTGATGTTTCAGCCGCTCGACAAGCTTCTTGGTGCCTATCTGCCGGAAGACGAAACGGGGGTTCTAATCACCGCGGCACGTGGCTTGTCGGTTCAACGCTTTACCGGCGCTCATGAGCTTGGCCATCTTTATATGAAGCACGATCCAAGCCTCGACGGCGAGAACATTATGCGTCGAGCGCCATTCTCGACCAACAGGAAGGTGACGAAGCAGGAGCGTGAAGCAGATGCATTTGCCTCAATGTTTCTCGCGCCTGCTTGGCTAGTCGCGTTCAATATGGAAAGGCAGAAGTGGGTGGCGCGTGATCTTGGCCGGCCCGACTCGGTCTATCAGGCTTCGCTGCGACTCGGCACCAGCTATTCCGCGACGTGCTATGCGCTTGAGCGGCATAAAGTGATCAGCCATGCGACATGCGCCACGCTTCTTGATGTTGAGCCGAAGTCGGTCAAGCGCGATCTGCTGCGCAATTACGAGCCGCCGAACTCATGGTCGGATGTCTGGCTGTTAACCGAGCACGACGAAGGGACGTTCATCGAAGGCGGCCGCAATGACTTGTTCGTTGTCCGGCTCCGCGAAAACAGCAGCGCGGGATACCTCTGGAATTTCGACCAACTCACTGCGGCTGGCTTTGCCGTCGTCAAGGACGAGCGAGAGCCGTTCAAGGAGGGAACGGTCGGCGGCGCTGTTACGCGTCGCATACTTGCTCAATCGGAGGAGCGTTCCGAGGGCGAAATCACGTTAAAGGAAATGCGTCCGTGGCTTGCGGGAAAAGTAGGTCAAGAATTTTCTCTCCGCTATGACCTGCGCGGTCCGGAAACGCCCGGCCTGTGGGAGCCAGTTCGCAATCGGGCACTGGCGATCTAGATGACCATCACCGCCGCTGTCGACCTTCGCGCCAAGTTCGGAGAGGTGCGAGACCAGGATCCACGCCCAACTTGTGTGGCGTTTGCGGCAAGCGACGCGCACGCTGCTCAGCGTGGCGCCTGGCAGCCGCTGTCGACGGAGTGGGCCTACTATCACGCACTCCAACGCGAGGGTGGTGCACCCGACGACGGCGTAACCCTAGGCTCCATGCTTGCGACCATCCAGCTCGACGGTCAGCCAATCGAAAGCGCGTGGCCCTACATTACCTGCGACATCACTGACGTCGCCACTTGGAACCCGCCGGCCCACGGTAAACCCCTTTACAAGCGCAATTATGGTTTGTGCGCCAGCAGTCTGTCCGCCATTATGGGGGAGCTCGACGCGCAGCATCCCGTGGTGCTGGCAATGTACATTTCGCTCGCGTTTTACGTCCCGCAAAACGGTATCATCGAGAGCGCCGAACCCGTCACTCACGACATAGGCCATGCTGTAATCGCAGTCGGGCATGGAACGCGCGCGAACGCGTCCTTTGTCCTTGTTCGCAATTCCTGGGGCGATCAGTGGGGCACTAGCGGCTGCGCCTGGGTATCAGCTGCCTACTTGGCGCCACGCCTTATCGGTGCCGCGACGCTGACAACGGAGGCATGAGATGTACTTGCCGATTCCGCAGCCACAGCCGAGCAACGCACGAGCATGGCTCGCGGCCATAACGGCCATCAAGGATGCGGGCGGTGAGGCGCACAATGTCATTGTGGACATTGCCGACCCGCTTGCAGTGAGCGGCCCCGATGCCGAAATCCTCACGGCCGTAGATAAGTTCCTACGCGATCACAATTCACACCCCCTCTCCACCGTGGCGAATACGATCTTTCCGCAAGGTCTTCTGGAACAACACGGTCCGGATAAGTTCTATAAAGTCTACGAAGAAACGGTGCTGCCCCGTGTTAAGAAAATTACCCACGACTGGGGACGTTATTTCGAGCGCCTCACCATCTGGAAAAAAGTCAAGGGTTCGAAGATCGAGGTCATCAACCCGCTGGCCGACCTCGTGGGATTTATGAAAGCCCAAATCGAGTCGGGTCATACGTATCGGAACGTATACGAGATGACGATCTACGATCCAGCGCGCGACGCCGGCAAAGTCGTTGGGCGTCAGTGTCTTAGCTTTTTGAGCTTCAAACTAAGCGCGGACCAAACGCTTTCACTCACCGCTGTCTATCGCAATCACTATTACGTCGCACGGACACTGGGCAATTTTCTCGGACTGGGCAACTTGATGGCGTTCGTTGCTACGCAAAGCGGCGCGAACGTGGGTTCGTTGACATGCGTGTCGACGCATGCGGTGGTCGATGCCGATAGGAAAACGGAAATCAGCGTCACGCAAGGCTGGACAAAAACCGAGGCTAAATCCCTGATCGCGACGTGCTCAAAGTTTCTTGAGGCCTAGCCACAAGGACTGCCTATGGGCTCGACATACCGGAATATCAGTTTCGCGACAGTGGAAAGCTTTGACGAAGTCCTTCGCCAAGGTACGCCGGTGCGCGTTCGTGGCGAAGACACCAAAGAGCTGCGCAATCGCGTTACGATTCTTCGCCGACCGACAGAACGGTGCCTGTTCATTCCGGGACGTGGAAACGACATTTTCCATCAAGTTGCAGAAACGCTTTGGGTTCTAGCAGGCCGAAATGATCTACCGTGGCTTACTCGATACCTGCCAAAGGCAGTGCGATTCTCCACTGACAATGGTCAAACATGGCATGGAGCGTACGGACCCCGTCTCCGAGCGTGGAGCGGTGTTGATCAAGTTGATGAATGGCGGCGTCTTCTCCTTCAAGACTCCACCAGCCGGCGCAGCGCCGGCGTTATATTCGATCCTGCGCGTGACTATGCCGAGGGTCTTAAGGATGTACCTTGCAATAACTGGCTGAGCTGGATGTTGCGAGACGATCGCCTTCACCTGACCGTCGGCATCCGCAGCAACGATGCCTTGTGGGGATTTTCCGGCATCAACGCCTTTGAGTGGAGCGTGCTGCAGGAGATGATGGCGCACTGGCTGTCATCTGCGGTGGGCAACACGACTTTTATTGCCACCTCGTACCATCTTTATGCTGATAAATTTGAACAGGCCGAACGTGTTGTCTCGAGATTTCACGGTGTTAGCCCTTATGATTTCAGTATCTCTCCGCCGCAATTCGCCACCCGGTGGGAAGAATTCGATTCGGCACTCTCGAGCTGGTTTCGCGCCGAGGAACACGTCCGATCGGCTCCCGGCGCTCCCCTACCGGACTGCCAGGCGATGCAAGACCCGTTTCTGGCGAGCGCCCTTCGGCTTGTGCGGTTGCGTTGGGGCTCCGATAGTTGGACGGTGTCCCAAATCGCCGATGAGCTCGCTGCCTTGCCTGAAGACGACTTTGCGGCGGCTGCTTACGAAAAAATGGCGCGTAAACATCCGGGGCTGCTTGAAAATATTTGCCAGCCAAACATTCGAGCTTTCTTTGCGGCGTGTGACGCGGCGAAACACGAACCGCACGATCTGTTTAAGCGCGCCATCACTGATCTACATGCGGTAAAGAACGCGAGCTACGCCGCAGCATGGAAACGCCGCGGCGAACGAATCAGCGTGTTACCAAATATTGCTCGCAAGATCGATCGGCTCGATTCGTTCCGAGCCGGCGGCGCAACAATGGATGACGAGACGGTCTTTGATACCGTGCTCGACCTCTTCGTATATGCGGCGAAGTATGTGCTTTTTCTCGCGGAGCAAGCCCAGAATAAACTTGAACCGCTTGGCGACCGGCCGCCGACGCCGCTGAGCGATCACGATGAAAATTTCAATGCCCTTGTACGAGCGGCGAAGTTTGAGGTTGTTGCCTCCGGTACATTTAATGAAAGCGCCGCCCAGGCTGTCGAAACATTCGAGGTGCTATGGCGAAGCGCCGAACGTGGTGATCCGGCCAGCGACAGGTTGACGACTGCACGTACGCTCCTCGGTCACGCTGAAGAAATGCTTGGCCGAATAGCGGTCCAGGACCCGCGCAGCGCAGCTGCATTTGTTCGGCATACTTACTCGAAGGAAGGTTAACCGTGGACTCCGTCGCGCAAAAGCAGCTTATCGAAAAGCTTGCTCAAGAACTTGTAGCACGTCGCGAACCTGCGTCCTTGGCCATCGTCGGCAAGACGGCGGCTGCATTAGAGCTCACGGCCGCCCTCAATGGACTTGGTCTTGGGCCAGCTTTGCTAGGCGTTTACGCCGAGAATGGAACGGGTGTAGAGGCACACGGCCTACGTGATGCGTTCCCGATGTCGCAGCTTAGACGAGACGCGCCTGACATGGTGCTCATCGCGTCCGATGAGCGCAAGGAGGATCTTATCGCCGCAGCGGTCCCCTATCTCGACCCGTCGACAAAGATTTTAATCGGTGGGTTCAAGCATTTTCGCTTCTCAGATGCGCTCTTCGACCGAGAAACGCTTAATCCGCTCATTCCGAGTTTCGCCAACGGTTATCCCAATTCGCTTGTTCACATCTTCCAATGTCTGCAGCTTGCGTCACGATTAAAGCTCGACGGGGTGGTTGCGGAGTTTGGCATGTTCAAAGGCGGGACGACGATGCTGCTATCCCGCTTCATTGAGGGGTTAGGTCAGCACTGGCGGGTTTACGGCTTCGATACGTTCGACGGCTTTCCGCCGCCGAGAAGCCCGCTCGACATGTACGCGCATCCCGACTGTGTGTACCTTGACCTCGACGCCGTGCGCCGTGTGTTCGCGACGCGGGATGTTGAAATTGTGCCGGGCGATGTGGTGATGACGGTTCAATGCCTCCGTGACAAAGACGTCGTGCTCGCTTTCGTT
The DNA here is from genome assembly GCA_963756245.1 of uncultured Alphaproteobacteria bacterium. GTDB lineage: Bacteria > Pseudomonadota > Alphaproteobacteria > Rhizobiales > Xanthobacteraceae > BOG-931. Next base: position 85,134 of record CAVWOI010000010.1, on the reverse strand, counting down.
GACACGGACAACTACACGTCGGCAAAGGCTATTCTGGAAGTTATTAAGGATCGCGTGGTGGTCGGCGGCGCATTCGTCTTTGACCACCTTACGGGCCGAGACAGACACCTCTATACTCTAGGCGAGCGATTCGCGGCGAAAATGCTGCTCAGCGACGACCGTTTCTTCAATCTGCACGATACGGGCGTTTTTCTAAGACTTAGGTAACATAGAGCGATGGTACTCCACGTCTCTGCGGTTTCCACCCCGCCTAGTCCACGGCGGGGTATTTACGAACTTTATTGGACATTTGCATCTCGGCGGCAGGAAGCATTTGAACGACGCCTAGCCGGGGACGCATGGCCGTGGACCGACGATCCCATTCTGCAAACTTATAAGTTTTGCAATGTGTACCGCGCGGCGGACCGAGTATCGCAGTACATGATCGCGAATGTAGCTTATGCCAAGGACGCCGGTGATTTTGCCGATCGCGCATTTCAGATCGTTGCTTTCCGGACGTTCAGCAATATCAAAACGTGGGAGACAGTGCGCTCAATCCTTGGTGGCGCACCGAGACTGCGCGACCTGTCGTCTGGCGCTTTCGGAAAGGCAATTGAATCCGCTAAGGCGCGAAACGGTGGCTTATACACCGGGGCGTTTATCTTGTGCGCAAATAAAGCATTTGGGTTCGACGAGAAGCATAAGAATCACGAAGCGCTCTTCAAAGAAATGTTTCTCAAGGAGCGGCTTGATCGGAGGATAGCCGGAGCGAATTCCTTTGAACAAGTGGTTCGTGCATTGCAAATATTTCCGCTCATGGGGCCGTTCATGGCCTACCAAACGGCCATTGATCTTAATTATTCAGAGCTTATCAACTTCACCGAGAACGATTATACGCAAGCGGGCCCAGGCGCTCTACGAGGCTTGAAGAAGGCATTCACAAACCTGGGCGACTATTCGCCGTCGGATGCGATCTTATGGATGACCGAACATCAAGAACGCGAGTTCGCGGCGTTAGATCTCCGATTCAAGGGCCTTTTCGGACGGCCGCTACATGCAATCGACTGCCAAGGACTGTTTTGTGAGCTAGACAAGTATTGTCGGGAGGCTGCGCCCCATCTAACGAGTGAGCGAAGCCGAATAAAGGCCCGGTACTCCGGGTCGACCGAACCGCTAAGCCTTTTTTTTCCGCCGAAATGGAAACTGCAGGTCGGCTCGCAGGCCGTGCTGCCCGGGCACCGTACGAAAAACGTAACCTTTGATCAATTCAGCTTGTTTAAGTCGTCTACAGGGCTTCTCCCGTCCGGTAAGAAGCGAACATCGAGACGATAAGGTGACTAGATTAATTCGTTCGGCGCGCGTTTCATTGCGACCCAACGTGACGATTGCAAACGCTGCGGCCGAATGGATTGCAGCCAAAGTTAGCAGTCAAGGCAGGCCAATTCGCCATTTTGTGGGGATAACTGGGACTACGTGAGTCCCTGCGCGTTATCCTGAGCTCATGCCAGACGACCAGTCGCGACCAGTCCCGACAGTCCCCGACAGCGACTATACCCTATCGATCGATGAAGCATCTGCCCTCTACCAGCGGGCTGGACACCCGCGCACAATGCGCAGCATTCAGCGATACTGTGCCAAAGGTCACCTCGACTGCCGGCGCATGGAAACACCCTTCGGTGAAAAGTTTCTCATCACGCCGTCATCCATCGCGAAGCACATTGCCTACATCGAGGAGGTGCGACCTGCCGCGGCTATTCGCGACCTGCCGCGACCTGGCGCGGCAGAGATTGTTTATCAGCAGAGCGACGACAAACGCTCCGAAGCGCCAGCGTCCGGTCCCGACTTGTCGCGACAAGCCGCGCCATATGTGGAGCGGCTTGAGGGAGAGAACGAGTTCCTGCGCAAACAGATCGGGGTGAAAGACGAGCAGATCAAAGACCTAACCGAGCGCGCGCGAGAAACCAACCACCTTATTGCCGGACTACAAAAAATGCTGACGCCGTTGCTCGGGCGCGGCTCCGCCGACCCCACCGGCGGGGAGGGTAGGGGATAACGGTCTAACGTGCTGGCAGGCACTGTATAATAGTTCCATATGGACTTTGCTCCAGCCCGATCTATCGGCGATATTCTCAAAGATAAAAATATAGAGCTTGTCGGCGCCGACCCTGTGACTCAATTCGGTTTCACTCAAGTCCCCAATTTCATATTGACCAAAAGAGAAATTTCGGTCGGCGCCAAACTCGCTTATGCAATGCTGCTCAAATACGCTTGGTACGACGAGGGCTGTTTCCCAGGCCAGGCGAAACTTGCCCAGGACATGGGGGCGGGGGAGCGCAGCGTCCGGACCTACCTCAAGGAGCTTGAGGCGGCCGAACTTCTGCAAATCACCCAGCGCGGCCTGGGGAAAACCAACCTCTACCGGCTGCATGTAACCGTGAAAAAATCCACATCGCCGCCCCGGACCGGCAAAATCAGCCGGTCTTGAACGGCAACCATCGCCGGTGCTGAACGGCAAAATCAGCCGGTCATTCTATTAAGAATACTCAGATGGATAATACTCATAGAAAAATATCGCTCTTCCTTTTGAAAAGGAAAGAAGCCGCGAACACAGCAGCCCGAGGCCGCGGGCTGGACTTGATAGGGAAGTTGCGTGGCCAAGGGACGGGCGTGCTTATGTTCGGCCGCTATGCTAGAATGACGCCATGACCACGACGACGCGAAAATTGCTTGAGCAGGTCGAATCTTGGCCCCAGGAGGACCAGGAGGAGCTTGTGGAATACGCGCGCGAAATCGAGGCGCGCCGCACTGGCCTGTACCGGGCAACGCAAGAGGAACTGCACACGCTGGACGACGCGGAGCGCAGCGGCCTGGCTACCGAGGAGGAAGTCGAAGCAGCGTTCCTAACCTTTCGCCACGCATGAAGGTTGAGTACTCCAGGCGGGCCATTGCCGATCTACGCAAGACCTCCGCCGACAGCCGAAGTTCCTACGGCGATCGGGTAGCCGAGGCGCTCGGGCTTCGTATTCACGCCGTTATCGACCGGATCAGCAAGGACCCCCTCAGCGCGCCAAAGGTCGAACAGCGGCCCGGCATGCACGTGGTGCCGCTCATCCGCTATCCCTTCAAAATCTTCTATCGTGTCCTAGACGACCGCATCAGAATTCTGCACATCAGGCACTCCGCACGGCGGCCTTGGCTGGGAAGGGAATGACGAGACCAGAAACTTGGCCGAGTTGGGCAAACATTTCCCAACATCAATCAGAAAAGGGAAGAGCCGACATTTTATGGCTCAACCAAGCCATTTTTAAGTGTCGCACAATAACTGTTTCACGACACAAAAATCTCATTTCGTCAATATTGCGTTCCGTGTCCTGAAATCATCGACGTGATATTGATATAATGTGTCTGTGACCCAGACACGGACATATTTGTCGGTTATTGAAGCGCGGCCCGACGAGTGCGGTTATCTTGCTTATTTTGCTGCACTGAGCGGATGCAACGCCTCGCGGAGTGAGTCCGTCCGCGGATGTTTCGCTCGGCTTAATGGTGACGGTCCCCGCCATGGTATGACGAGCTGGCTTTCTGATGATCCCCCAAAGGGCAGCCATTGTTACTAAGCGAGCCAATTAACTGGTGAGACCGTCACCACCGTTGCGATGTCTCCTGGAGATTTGAAGCGCTCTATTCTCAAAAAATTGCCCGCGCTGTCGGAATGACTGAGGACCAATTTCGAGCAATTCTTTAACTAGGTCAAAATCTGACCGCCGCTTTAAGCATTCTCAGGCCGCGTTTTTCTTGCGGATGCCGGCGAAGGCCGGCGCGACCTCAGCCATGAACCGTGCCATCTCGTCTTTGACTTGATTGTGTGGCTTCAGGCCGACATTGAAATATAGGATAACTTCATCGTAGCCATCCGCCTCGGCCCTCTTCAAGATTTTGGTGATGCGCGCGGATGATCCAAGCAGCACCGAGTTTCCCGTCAAATCTTCCGGGTTTACCTTGTGCAACCGATCAACTGTTTCGACGAAATAGCGATAGCTCAGCGGCGCGGTTTTCGGGTCGCCGGAAAATGCCGGAATCACGCATTCCCTATAATAGCGGATTTGCCGGGCGCGCTGGGCATCTTCCTGCGCTTTATCGTCAGCAAAATGCGTGAAATAGCTGCAAATTAACCGGCCGGGCTGTTTGCCGTACTTGGCGCATGTTTCGAAATAAAGGTCCGCAACCTGCCTCAAGCCGCCATAACCCATCGCGGCGGCGAACGGCGCCACCAGGAGCCCGCAGCCGAGCCGCGCCGCAAGCTCGATCGAAGGTTTTGAAATCGATCCGACATAGGTCGGCAGCGGTCGTTGGATCGGCTTGGGCGTGATGCGTACGTCGTCGAAAGAATAGTATTTGCCGTGATGGGAAATACGGCCTTCCTCCGCCCAAAGCCGGCGAACGATCTCCAGGCCTTCTTCGAGCATGCCCTGGTTGTCTTCGAAGGATGCATGGAACGGCGAATACTCGCGTTTGTCGTAGCCGCGGCCGCAGGCGAAGTCGACACGTCCGCAAGAAAGAAGGTCGAGTGTCGCCCATTGTTCCGCCACGCGAATCGGATTGTGTAGCGGCAAAATCGTCACCGCCGGCGCGAGCCGGATGCGCGTCGTATTGGCGGCGACATAGGCCAGTAGCAGATCCGGGCAGGACGACACGCCAAGCGAGTTGAAATGATGCTCGCCGATCCAGGCCGAATGCATGCCGAGCTTTTCGGCAAGAAGCGCTTCGGCGGTAATGTCGGCGACGAACTGGTTCGACGAACGCGTGTTATTCTCGTAATGGTTGTCGCTCAGCGTGAAATAGCCGAATTCCATCGTTCCCTCGCCTCCCACCGATCTGAAGTGAATTTTCGCGTTTTTTCGCCCATCCTGCAAGACTGACGTGAAATGGGGTCGGCTGCCAGCCCGGCATTTGGAGGCGCCCCTCCCGTTGGAAGCTTTTGAATGTGGGATGATTGGCGTCTCACGGGGGTGTTTGTGACGGCTCCACGAGGTCGATCCACAGGCGGGACAAGTCGGCAAGAGCGGAGAAGTTCTCACGTGCCGCAGCTCGCCCAGTCGTGGATAAGCCTATGGCTATCTGTTGACATGTACCGTTGCCATAGGTTCGCGCGGAAAAACCGCGCATTCACCTACGATTCCGCTCACTGTTCGTCGTGCTTCCAAAGCCCGACCCAATCCCTTCTGTCTTGATTTAAGCTCACGCACGAAACGCGCTCGCCAAAACACAAGACCCACTGCGCGCCGAGACCGTGAGTTATCACTACACGGCTCTGCGCTTCGGGCCGAATGGCTTGGGTCGGCCTTTGACTGCTCGCAATAGCGAGCAGCGCCGACGAACAGGAGCGGACAGTTTACGATAGAATGACTCTGGACGGTTCTTTCGGTGCGCTTACGGCAGCTCCCTATCGGGCGAATTCCTACAGCACGAGGCTTTCCGCCTTTGGATGTTCGGTGCGATACGGCGCTGCCATGAATGCAGCTGGGACTTGTGAGAGAGTTTGACCCGTATCGACGGGAGGAGTTTTTTACGCCACTTGAACTTTCCGACGAGCGGCGTCTTCAACATCTCTTCGTCATCGGCCGGACCGGAACCGGCAAAAGTACCGCGCTCAAAAACTTCGTTCTGCAAGATATTGCGTCCGGTGCCGGCTGCGCTTTTTTCGACCCGCATGGCGACGATACCGTACAGCTCCTCTCACTCATCCCCGCCGAGCGGCAGAGGGACGTAATCATCTACGATCCGTCGGACTTCGACTTCCCTATCGGGTTCAATCCCCTCCACAACGTGCCGCCGCAGCGCCGGCCATTTGTCGCTTCCGCGGTCGTCGATTGTTTTCGGGCGATCTGGGGCCACTCGTGGGGGCCCCAGGTCGAGATGTTCGTCTATGCGGGCGTCGCCGCGCTGCTCGACATGTCGGATGGTAGCTTACTTGGCCTGAAGTTCTTGCTCACCTCGCGGAGCTATCGCGCCCGCGTTTTGGCTCAGGTTCAAGACCCAGCGATCCGCGACTTTTGGCAGACCGACTTTGAAACTCATATGCCCGAGCGCGAACAGCGCGAGCGCACCCTTTCAACCCTCAACAAGATTGGGGCGTTGATTGCCGACCCGGCGATCCGTAACTCGATTGCCCAATCCAGGACCACCATCGATTTCAGCGAAATTCTTGACCGCCGAAGGATCTTCATTGCCCGGCTCCCCCAGGGCGAGCTTGGTATAGAGAAATCGTCCTTAATCGGGGCGCTCCTTCTTTCGAACTTGCACTTGAATGCGCTGCGCCGGAAGGATCGCTCCCCTTTTCATCTCTACCTCGATGAGTTTCATCATTTCGGCAACAGTACCGTGATCGAGATGCTGTCCGGCATCAGGAAGTTTGGCGTTTCGCTGACCATTTCCTGCCAATACTTGGATCAGCTTTCTCCCGCGATGAGGGCCGCGGTCCTCGGAACGGTGGGCACGATGCTGGCCTTTCGGACCGGAACTCTGGATTCTGAAACCTTGGCCCCGGAGTTTGAACTGAAGCGGGACGATACCTCCCTATCCGCATTACCGCCCTATCGCGCTTACGCTCGGACTGATCGGACAACAGAACTGCACATGCAGCCGATCCCGGACCACGGCCGCGCGAAAATCGCCCGAAAGATTCGAGACCGCTGCCGCTCGCAATATGCACTCCCCCGCCCCGTCATCGATGAGCGGATTACACGCTTCATCCGAAACACCGCTTGACCAACGGTGGATGTATTAATAATAATTGCAACTACCGGGTACGGGGAATTCCATGAATTTGCTTTTGCGGCGCGACCAACGTTCGGGCCTGTTGGGGAAGGTCGTCTTTCAACTCGACGTTCGCGCCGAGATTTCCCGCGAAGAGATGTCCGCTATCGAGCGGTATCGGCTTGGCGATACCGTCCTCTACAGCAAGGGCGAACTGGTCGATCGGGGATCGGGCTTGCTTGGGCTTGCGTCGCGCGTCGCTTTTAAAGCGATGAACATATCCGTTTCCATCAACGATCTTGTCCGCGGCAAACGCATCGAATGCAAAGACATCGTCGAAATGCTCGCCGTCCAGGAGCAGATTAAGGAGGCGGCGGGTACGTTCAAGGAAGTCCTCAACGCCGCGGTGCATTTCGGCGGAGAGGAAGTCGTTGCGATCTAAACCGCAGAACATCTTCCATTGGGCGATCTCGAATCTGTTCGAATGGTCCAACTTGCGGGCCGCCTTTGTCGGTTCGCTGGTGGACCGCGAGCGCGCCGAGGCGAAGACCCTATACCGCCATGTCGGCAGGACCTACGACAGCTCGCCCTATTCGGACCAGGACGCCGAAATCGATTTCGTCCGTGAACTGGTAGAGGACGCGTGTTCGCGCGTCGGCCGCGTCCCCAGCGGCTCGCTGCAAGACGCCATGCACGAGGTGGTATGGCACTTACTGACCGAAGAACCGGTCATCTTCGGCATGCCGGAGATGCCGGACTTTGACCATCTATCCCTGAGCCAGGTGCAGGGGTGGCGCGCCTTCCTTGTGGTCAAAGAACGTGTGCTGAGCGACCCCAAGTTCTACGTCGACGTCTGGCGCGAAAAGATCATCCGAATTCTTGAAGGACTAATGCCCAATTTCCCGTCCTACGCCTTTGCCGAACCCAATGGCGCTCAAACTTCATCCGGCTACACGGTATCGATCATTGACGTTTGTGGCCGCGCTGCGGAAGCCGTCGAGCGCACCATGGCAACGATGTACGACGATGACGTCGTCAACGCGGGCCTCTTCACTCTTGTTCGGCGGCGCTTCGACGACAATCTTTGTCGCGTCTCCGGTGTGACCCGCGAGGAAGCATCCCGCTCACGATCACTGGTGTTGCCGACTACCGCCAGGGACCTGGCGCCGCGAGAGATTGTGGCAAACTTTCTCGCCGGCACGCCTTTCGCCGAATTCTTCTTGGCCGATGTGCCGTTCCGGATTCCGGAAAAGTCCCGGTTCGAACACATGCACATCTTGGCAGGCACGGGCCACGGCAAGACGCAAACTATCCAGCACTTGCTAACCGCAGACATAGATCGCGTCATGCGTGGCGAGGCGTCGGTTGTCGTCATGGACAGCCAGGGCGATTTGATTCGCACTGTTTCCAACTTGAAGACCTTTGCCGAGCATCCGGAAAAGCTTTGCCTGGTCGATCCGCACGACATCGAACACCCGGTCGCGCTCAACCTCTTCGATATGGGCATGCAGCGCTTGGATACCTATTCCGCGTTGGACAAGGAGCGGCTCCGCAACAGTGCTAAGGAGCTGTTGAACTTCGTCCTCAGTTCGCTTCTGGGCAGCGACATGACCAGCAAGCAGGCGACTTTGTTCGACTTTACGCTTGCCCTCATGCTGGAAATTCCCGGCGCGACCATACACACCTTCCGCGATCTGATGCAGGAAGGAGCGTTGGCCAAATATCAGCAATACGTGTCGAAACTCGACGAGACCGCCCAGGATTTTTTCAACAAGGAATTCGACGTGAGGCGGGGACAATTCGAGACCACCAAGAAGGAGGTGGTCCGGCGCCTCTATGGAATCTTGTCGAACACGACGTTCCGCCGGATGTTCTCGCACGAGCGCTCCAAGCTCGACCTATTCTCGGAGATGAATTCCGGCAAAGTCATCCTTATCGACACCGCCAAGGACCTGCTCAAGGAAAATGGCACCGAAGTCTTCGGCCGTTTCTTTCTCGCGCTCATTGCCAATGCCGCGCAGGAGCGTGCCACGCTGCCTTCGTCGCAGCGGCTTCCCTGTTTCGTCTACATCGATGAATGTCACGACTACATTTCAAAGGATGCCAACGTGACTGTCATTCTTGAGCAGGCCCGCAAGCAGAACGTCGGGTTGATCCTCGCGAACCAGTACCTTTCACAAATCAGCCAGGGCGTCCTGGAGAGCCTGTTCGCTAACACCAGCATCAAATTCGTCGGCGGCGTGTCCGATCGCGATGCCCATGCCATCGCCCGCGAATTACGCTGCGCTCCGGCCTTCATTCAGCAGCAACCGACCGGGTCATGGGCCGCTTACGTCAAGAACTACACCCCGACGGCGCTGTCCCTGAAGATTCCATTCGGCACTATGGAAGCCCTGGACACCATGGGCGAAGCGGACCGACTGACTGTCCGGCAGCATGTCCGTAGCCGTTACGCGGCCCTGCTGGGCCCAATGGCGCGTTTGCACCACCCGGACTTGCCATTGAAGCTCAACGGCGAGGAGGGCGATACACGGCCGCCAGAACTCGATGATAGGCCACCGCACCCACCGGGCTCCCCTACCACCCCCGGCAAAGAATGGTAGAATTTTTGCATCTCCACATGCCGCCACAACGTAGCGCATGGTGCTGCGCGGGCGCCCACTGCTGACGTTTACACGGCAAATGGGCGGAGTAATCGATCATGTATGGAAGCAAGCAAACGCAGATCGCGTAAGGAGAGAACGCCGCGGGGCAAGTTGGCGCGCATCACGTCGCGCCATCTCCAAATCTTGGGCCTTCTCGGTCGCTACCGCTTCCTCGACGCCAAGCACATCTATGCCCTGCTCGGTTCGAGCAACACCAACGTCCGCAGGGCGCTGAGCGACCTTTTCCACGAACACGGCCTGGTCAACCGGCTGCCACAGCGCGCCTTCCTGCGCGACCCACTGTACGACCCTGAAATCTACGAACTGTCGGACGCAGGCCTGAACGTCGTCGCGGAGTGGGCCGAACCGATCGAACCTGCGACCTGGCTCAAAGAATTACGTTATGGCGCGAAGACACTCGCCGTCCATAATTTGATGATCTGTCACGTCGTGGCCTCGATCGAGGCCGCGGCAAAATTATCCGGCCTCCGCTTCATCACCTGCACAGAAGTGCTGGCGCGGGCGCCGAAAGCCACGCAGAACGCGCGGCAGCCTTTTGCAATTCCGGTATCGATCTCGCATCAGTTTCCCAGCGGCAAGGTCCAGAGGTCCGACAGCCCCATCATTCCGGATGCCGTCTTCGGCTTGCAGTATCCCAACGGCGCCTTCCGCTGCTTCGCGCTCGAGATCGACCGGGGCACCATGCCGCTTACTCGCTCCAATCTGGACGAAACCTCGTACCTCCGCAAACTCCTGCAATACCGCGAGGTGATTTCGCGCGGCGGCTACAAGCAGCATTTCGGCATGACCTCGACGCCGATGCTGCTCCTCACCATCACGACCAACGCGCGGCACCTGGAAGGCATCAAGGCCCTGCTGCGCGACCTTGCTGGCGAGAACCAATGGAAGCGCGCCTTCCTATTCAAGGCCGAACCGAGCTTGGGGAACTTTCAACGCGCCCCTCAACCTGCACTGTCCCTGCTCACGACGGGCTGGGACCGTGTCGGCAATCCGCCGTTTATGATCAACAGCACGGAGAACTGAATGGAACTAGACGACAAGATCGCACTGACCAAGGACCTGATCCGCAAGCGAGAGGAGATCGGCGAGCAACTGATGGCGTTACTCAGCGGTGAAGCGAAAAAGAAGACGGTGAAATGCAGCCATTGCGGCGAAAGCGGACACACTGCCCGCACCTGTCCAGGCCGACAGCCGGCCGAACTGCCGCAATAAGGAAAAGAAGAAGGGCGCCCATCGGGCGCCCTTCCAGCTGCGTAATGGACTTGCGCGCCTCTCGCGTATATTCTAAGTCAGCAACTTTATGAGCGCGCGATGAATGATGTAGCTGGCTTCAGTCCGGATACCGCGGGAAGTGGGCACGAAGCGGCCGCCCGATGTTTTGTGATGATGCCTTCCGGTCGAAACGGCGAATACGGGCAAGGCGAGATCGAAGCCAATTTCGTCTACGACTATATCATTGAGCCGGCAGTGAATGCGGTGCTTGGTGAGGGCAGCGCCGATCGAGAATCCGACAGCTTGGCACCGGGAGCCATAACTCCCAAGATCATTCAAAAGCTAAATGATTGCGACTTCGCTGTTGTTGATATCACTGGAGGAAATCCAAACGTTTTTTTTTGAGCTGGGTGTTCGACAGGCGCTCAGAAGAAAAACCACAATTATTATTCGCCAAAAGGCGACGGTTATACCGTTTGATATCGGAAATTACCGGGTCATGGATTACACGCCCTTTCAATTTGAGGATGCTCGGACGAATTTAGAAGATATTATCAGACGCTCAATGAACGAAAAATCGAACAGCGACAGTCTGGTTGTCGACGTACTCGGCGAGTACGACATCGTATTCAAGTCGAAGGCGTCGCAAGATCGCATGTCTTGGGAATATTATTTTCTAACTATTCAGAAAATTACGTTGATCTTAAAGACCGCGCATTCGGAAAAGGAGGCAACAAAAAGGTATTCTCCCGATGCAGTGATAGGAATCTCCAATGGTGGTATGATCTTTGCGGACCACCTTCATCGGTCGAGAATTTACAAATATGTGGAGTGTCAGTTCTTGTCGTTATGGGCAAATCGCGACCGTCCCGGCGAATATTTTGAGCAAAAGTCAAATGAGCTTATGTTGGAGGGCTTGTTAAAGGACTCGAATAAAACGCCCGGCGATGTCGAGATTTTGCTGGTCGACGATAACGTAAGCGGTGGCGACACGAGCAAGCTTGCGATCAATTTTATTAAGTCATATTCTCCTGAAATAAATGTGCGCTTTTTGCCACTTTTTGTAAACCGAGAAGACATTCTGCCCCGAATAAATGATTATCTGCTTTGGACTCACGACGCATTCCAATATACGCCGGCCGAAATCGCAAATTTGCATTTTGTAGGCTACCGTTATTTTCCCTACGAAAAAGCAATATCCGGTCATTAGCCCGATCGCGATTCGCGCTGGTTCAGACGAGAAAAAGGGCGCCCATTGGACGCCCTTTGAATTTCAACCTTCCGACTGCTCGGGGACTTCCTCGTTCGACAACGGCGGCAATAGCACCAGCGCGCCGTCCCAATTCCCGACCGGAATCGAGTTCAGCTTCACGCTGAAGCCTTCCTCGCCGTTCTTGCGTTGCCACGCATAGCCGAGCGTGACCCAGCGCCCGCGCGCATTAGGGTCGGGGGCGCGCACGACATAAACCGGTTTCCGGCGCTCCGATTTCGTTCGTGTGCCTCCCGCAGATCCGTCCAGGAGTGACATTTCCTTGCTCCTTCCAACGTGCAGTTCCTACCCAATGGTACAATGAGGAGCGGCAGCACATCGGAGGGTTATCCCCATGCCGTACATCGACTTCGTCGAACTGAAATCCCGCACCACCATCATGCAAGCGGCCGAGCTTCTGAAGTTGACGCTCAAGCCGAGCGGCAATCAACAACGCGGCCCTTGTCCCGTCTGCAACACCGGCGGCGATCGTGCCTTGGTCATCACGCCGGAGCGCGGCTTGTTCTATTGCTTCCCCGCCAAGACCGGCGGCGATCTCATCAAGCTCGTCGCCCACGTCAGGGGATGCTCCCAGAACGAGGCGGCGCAGCTCATCCAATCGCAGATCGGAGGAACAGTTCCTACAGTTCCCGCCCGTGCGTGCGGAACTGTACCGTACAGTTCCTCCACAGCTCCGCAGAAAGAGAAGGCGGGACTCAACCCGCTCACCTACCTCGAATTGGAGCATCCGGCGGTCCAAGCCTTGGGCATCTCGCCGGCTACGGCCCAGGCCTTCGGCAGCGGCTACGCTGGGAAGGGCGTTCTGCGCGGACGGTATGCCGTGCCGGTGCACGGTAAGGACGGCACTCTACTGGCGTACGTCGGAATCGCGGTGTCGAAGGAGCAGTCGCCTCGACTGCTGTTCCACAACTTCGACCCCAGCTCAACCATCTTCAATGCGTATCGGCTGGCCGAAGGTGGCGATCTCTTTGTCTGTCGCGATCCGCTGCAGATGTTGCTTGCGGTCGAGAACGGCGTCGCCCTGGAAAACGTCGTGGCGTTTCTCACAGATGGTATTGCCGCTCAGCAATTCGAAATACTGGCCGCGTTGATGGACGAGAAAAAGACAGAGCCTGCTCACCTTTTTTAATATCCTGCCCCTCATCCGTTGAGGGGCTTTCTTTTGCAAATCTGCGGGGTATCAGCGCGAACTGCTCGCGAGTAAGCTCGTTTATTAGTCCATGTTGGCTGATAACAGTCGCGTTTGGCAAAACGTTCAAAAAGCGGGGATACAGTGGCCGCGTCAGCAGGAGTAATCGCGTTGGCGAAGCGCCGCCCTGGCAACCTCGATTGTGCGCGAAACGTGGTGCTCTGTGTGTGCGGCAGAAACGAACCAATTGTGGTCCGGATCAACCAAGACCCCGTTTGCGACGAGATATCGGGCGAAACTCTTCATTTTCGAGCCATTGTCGCCGTCAATAGTTACTGTGGGTATTTGAGGCGGTCCCGTAACCCTCATCGGTATCCCCAGCGCCCGACCCGCGTCCTCTAATCCTTCCGCTAACGCACGTCCTAAGGTCTCAATTCGGGGAATGATTTGTTCAGCCGCCAAGATTTCCAGCGTGGCAAGTCCGGCTGCCATCGCATCAGGAGAATTCCAAAAAGTCCCTCCAAGGAAAACCGCGTTTGCAGCGATCCGCAGTGCATTTACACCGGTGACAGCGGCAAGAGGATGGCCATTAGCAATGGCTTTGGAGAAACAGATGAGATCTGGCTTTCCTCCCAGAGCGACGTGGCTACCGTGAAGATCAAGTCGGAAACCCGCACGCACATCATCGAGAATCATTACGGCGCCATGGTGATGTGTAATGGATGTAACTTTATCGAGATAGCCGTGTGCCGGCATTTCGGCCGGACCAGGAACGGGATGGTGGAAGGGAGTAACAATTACCGCAGCATAAGGCTCCGTTGCGCACGTGAAGGCAGCTTCCAGCGCCGCCGCATCGCCCCACGGAACAGTCGTGACGGCAGCGTAGTCAGCTTGAGGTCGACCAGCCCCAAAATTACACCATCCGCACCATCCGTGGCTCCCGTGATATGCTCCATCAATACATATCACCTTCGAATGTTCAGTATGAGCACGAGCCACGGTCAGTGCTATCCAGGTAGCATCGGAACCATTTTTGCCGAATGCGGCCCAGGCTGCGCCTTTCACTAGCGCGGTTAGCCGCTCAGCAAACGTGATTGTCATCTCTGTAGCTAGGCTGAGACACATGCCATCGCGTCTTACGGCTTCGGCCGCGCTGTCCACCTCTTTTCTGCCGTAACCGATGATCATGGCGCCATGGCCACATATCCAATCGATATAACGATTTCCGTCCACATCCTCCAATTCTGCACCGCTGCCTCGTCGCGCGAAATGCGGGTAATAGCCAGGATCAACCGTCGAAGGAAAACGCTCGTACCCCCAAATCCCCTGTGGGATTACTTGACGGGCTCGTGCGAATAGTGCCTCAGAATTTGGGTAGTGCAGCTGTGGTCCCAATTTCATTCTGCTTTGCGGTATCGTGTGTACGCCGATAGCGAAAATTACGGTAAACTGGTGATGATATCCAGCACAATCTGTTCGGCGCTTTCTTCGAAAACAATCCCATCGCTTTCATCAATCACCTTCAACGCCTCCTTCGAGCGCGCCGCAATGCGCGCGGTTGCCGTTGCAGCGTCGAATGCCGAGTGATACGGCTAATAATGGAACGTCTGGAGTTGCGAGTTCTGCATGCGCCAACATATCACAGTATTGTACTGCATCTTTAGCATTGTCGTTGTTGCCGTTAGCGCCCCCCAGGTGCTGGCAGGCCCCACCCCCTTTGGGCCCGCTGTGGTATTGGTTCGACATGCCGAAAAAGCACCTGACCCGAGCGATGATCCACCGCTGACCGCCGCCGGCGCGCAAAGGGCAAGTGCTCTCGCGGAAGCACTCCGGAATTCAGGCATCACTGATATCATCACCACGCAATTCCGGCGTACGCTTCAAACAGCTCAGCCTGTTGCCGCAACTTTGGGGATTATTCCAGAAGTCATACCGGTGACCCCAAATGACGTTCAGACCCACATAAATGGGGTTCTTGCTGCCGTGCATCGGCACCCGGAGGGCATGGTACTTATCGTCGGTCATGACATTACGATCCCAGCGTTAATTTCGGGACTCGGGGGTCCAAAACTGCCTCAAATCTGTGCCTTCCGCTTCGGTGACTTGTTCGTCCTGATACCCGACGCGTCAGGGGTGCATCTAGTCCAGTCGCACTATGGTGCAAGCGATCCCGAACCGAGCGGTGATTGCATGTAAATCTATCCTCAATCTCTTTGCACGAAACCGCCGTTGCTCCACGCTACGATGGCCCCGGCCAGCCGCGCCGCTCGCCGTAGCGAATTGCGCTAGTACGGCCTTCCAGCCCCGTGTTTGATTGAACGTCGAAATACACTTAAGGCCGCAGTTCGCCGATTTGGTTGTTGTATCGATCTTAATGGTCACGTCGGTCAAATAGTCGGTGCGAATCGTCCGCAGTTTAGATCAGCATCGCCCTGCCCGGTATTCGCGGACACCGTCGGACCTGAAGAAGAGCGTGTAATCGTCATTTTGTATGTTAGAAAGAAACTAATCAAAACCGCGTCGTCGAACGCTTGACCACATTCCAATTGCGTATGCGGAAGCTATCGAGGCAGCTATTGTAAAGGTTCCGGCTCCATCGACTAGATATGACTCTTCAGCAATAGTTCCAATAATAGCTGATCCAAACCCAATTATTAGTCCGAAACAAATTGCGATCCACATTGGTTTCGCTGCAGCAGGCGGTAAAAAAAATCCAACCAGCACCGGACCGATAAGCGCCAGTTGAGTTAAGATAACGATGTATACGAAGTCGAATAAATTCGCTCCCGACAATCTGAATATCACAGAGATTCCCCAGACAGACATTATTGCCACGCTAATCAGCGTCCCTCTTCCGATGAGCAATCTGTGAGCAGTACTTAGGTTCGAAGTCGCTCGAAACGTCGGAAGAATATCAACAATAAGGATAAGGGCGGAAGCCAGGAGCATGTTATCAGCCAGCGACATAACGCAGACAATAACGAGTACAATCATTGCGACTGACGGCAGTAGCCCTTGTTGGGGTAACCCGAGCACCGCCATCGGGAGGATATTATCGGGCGTGACGTTCGACGCTCCGGCTAATGAGATGCCAAGGAAGGTACCCAGAACTCCGATGGTCAAAAATATCACCAAGCTGCTGTACAAGAGATTTCGGGAGGTTCGCGTATTGGGATTGTCAGACCCAGCAATGATACTTTGCCAAGACGAGTAGTCCACAAACTGCCATGACACATTAAACAGCACATTGGTTACAAGCGCCCACAATCCAAAATTTGCTTTTATGGATTGAAACGAAGGAAACATTGCATCAATCGACCACGTCGTTTCTCCCGCGTATATCCTATGAAATAACAGGATCACCAGCAATCCAACTATAAGTATTTTCGACAGATTAAGTATTGTGTCCGCAACCGCGTTACCTCTAAGCCCACTTGGAATCGTGTAGAACAGCGTCGCCGCCACCGCAGCGATCATAACAAATTCCGAAACCGCGATTGACTGCGAGGGAAGGATATTTATCGACGAAGTAAGTATCGAGGAGATTGCCGTTTTTCCAATTCCAACCTCCCATCCGATCAGATACATTGTCCCGACTAATGAACAGATGCTTGCAATAATCTTGGTAGCTGAGCCGAATCTTTGACCAATAAAACCGTGCAGGCTACTCATAGAACGAAACTTTTCAGATTGAGGAATAAGCAATATAAAGCTCAAAGACCAAGCCGCCTGAATTGCCAATGCCCAGATTCCAATTTTGTAGCCGAGCCATGCGGCATAGAAAAGCGCATTGACGCCGAAGGAAGACGTCAGCAAGAGATTTACTACGAATGGCCGCTCCAACGTTCGCCCGGCCAAGAAAAAACTGACCAGGGATCTAGACAGCGTCGCGCCGCCCGCGCTGCTCAGCGGCAATGTGGATCCGCTAGAATTGTCTTTGCCGGCTTTAGACATCGCTCTTTGACACGTGTTTAATTATTCTGCCCGAGCGGAAGTCGATGAATATCGCGTCACCAGTTTTCAAAGTTTTACTAGCATGGCGTGTTCCGACTAAGCATGGTATTCCCAATTCGCGACTCACAATAGCCGCATGTGACAGCATTCCTCCGAGGTCCGTAACGATCGCTCCCGCTTTTCTGCAGGCCGACATCAGCTCAGGGGCTGTAAATTCCGAAACCAGAATTTCACCCTCCCGCATGTTCGATATTTCCTGTTCCATCGCATTGGGGTTGCCGTAGTCGACATTGATCAATCGCACGACGCCACTAATCACATCAGCAGTTTTATTGGCGACAACGCCATTTAGAGCGGCGTCTGCAATGAGGTCGTCCGCCTCCGCAATTCGCGCGATGAACGCGGACGATTCGTCTCCGGCCAGATAAATCCGCTGTCTAGATCGAATAAACATGGTGTAGGATTTCTCGCGATCACAAAGTTGCTCATCGGAAACGGAAAGACCGTCGAACAGATCAAATATTTCCTCAACTTTGTAAAGCTCAAGGTCTCTGATCTGCATTCCTAATTGGTCAGACAAACGCGCAACGAATCGTGCAAAATATCCATCGACTTCAATGGCTACCTTGTTGATCCATACTCTAGCGACGTCCTTGAATTGCGATAGTAGGCGTAAATTAGTTCCGATTACCTCGTTCGTATTGGCATAAGCGTACGTCGAATTTGTAAACTGGAAGTCCATTTTGGAATAATACGTTAGATACTGAGCGACAATCTGTACAAAGCGATCCGCTGATCTGCGTGTAGGTACATCGTTGATGATTTCTTCAAGCTCAAGAAGAGCGTTGGAATTGAACATCTCGAATTCAAGCTGATATTTTCTAAAGCCGTCAGGCCGACTGAGCCACCTGTAGCCTTCCTTGGCGGCAAATTCCATCCTTTCGTTCGGAAAGTACTGGCGAAAGTCGGATCTGTTTGATGTAAAAAGTGGGCTGAGGTATTCAAAACCCCGAATCAAAATATCGCAGAAGAGAAAGCTCAAGCCGGAAACTTTGAACGTAAGTTCGTAGTCGTTGATATTTGGGTATTTTCCGAGAGCGGCTGTTGGAGGGCTCTGTTTTGTCGCTAGTAGCCCGGTCGCTGGTCGAACCTGCAACAAGAACAACTTTCCGGCGGCATATGACCATTCGACATCGACCGGCATCTCGAATTCTTCTTCAATCCTCATAACTTCTTTAGATATTTGACTGAGTTGGTCCATAGATAATAGTTCGGCATATTTTTGCTGCGAATATGACTTCTTCAGAAGCATATCCTCGCTTTTGTCCATGATCGCCGAGAAAGCCACCTCTCCTCCCGACAAAAGATTCTGTGCAACCCCACGACTTGCCTCAATGACAACCTTGCTGCGGTCGTTTGCGACTGGCTCAAGTGAGAACGCAACTCCAGAGACATCACTCGGCACCATTCGCTGTATGACTACGGCGAATTCAATGTCCGCCAAATTACGATAAGCTTCGACGTTGTAAGTAACGGCGCGCGAAGTGAACAGCGACGCCCAGCACTGTTTTATGCAGTTCGGCACGTTCTCTATCTTCACATCTAGAAAAGAATCAAACTGCCCTGCCCACGAGTTGCTCGTACTATCCTCACGCGCACCACTGGACCGGACCGCGAAGGTGTGAGCGTAGCCTATCTGACCCAAAGCAATCTCCACTTCATTAAGCAATTCCGGTGGAAAGGGCGCTTCCTTTATCGCGAACCTTATTGCCTCGGCAGCACGCGTTACGTCGCCGGGATTCGCGGTTTGAAGGAGTTGAAAATTCTCACGCAGCCTAGATTGGAGAAGGTTTTCTTTAAAAAAAACTTGCTGGGCAGCGGTGCTGATGACGAACCCTTCCGGTACGTTATGGTTGAGACTAATAAGACGATGCAAATTTGCTCCCTTGCCCCCTGACAAGGACACCTCGCCCGCAATATCCTCCCTTAGGTTTACGACATATCGCATAGACTGGCGGCCCCGCAGATAGCTCTCTAAGAGCCCTTCTGCCAACCGATCATACTATAGGCGGGTTGAACCAGCCAGCCACTGGCGACCCGCCTAGGCGCCTAAGGCGTGAGGGTCGTACCGTCGACTTGGCTTCTGATCTCGAAGGAAAATGCCTAGCTTCGGAACGCTCTCGAGGGAACAATCTGCTTTCGACGGGGCCCAGTCAGTATTGTGCCGGAAGCAATAATTGGCACGATGCCCACTGGTGCCTCTGTTATACAAGCTTCACGTAACCCGCCAAACGCTGTTTCTTTGTTTCAGAAAGGGAGTCTTTCAGTTCAGGGTCAATTGTCCAATCCCTCATCATTTTCAGAGTAATCCTTCGAACAAGATGAACTTTTTTGTCTTTTCTACTGAAGCCTAACGCTTCGAGCGTTTGAAGCAGATGTCGCGCATCTCTCCATTTCGTAATCGCTAAAGCGAGAAGTACCTTTTTCTCGATGTCTACCAAAGCGGGATACTGTCTTTTCAGCGCACCAATCCCCATCAGCATTGCCTCAAACGGCAAACTGACTCCTGGCAAGTCTATGACCGTGACGACACGACCAAAAAAATCCCTCACTTTAGGATCATGCTTCGCGAGTTCCTCCATAAGTTCTCGACCGGTTTTACCCGCACTGCCCGCAAAAAACCATGTAAGCTTCTTTATCTCAGATCCAGGTTTGGGCCGCCCGGCTTTATCGAGAATTTCGCCAACCATCGGTGCCATCAGATGTCGAAATGCATAACCACCGCTGCTTGTGTCGATCTCGTCTATGAATGCCACTTTCGCGCTTCTGGAACGGATGTCCCCAATATGCTTTTTTAGTGCATATTTGATATTAGTTACCCCCGACAGATTGATTTTTGGAACTTCCTCAAACTTATAACGAATTAATTTGCAATATTGCTTGAGAAAAAACGTTTTTCCTGAACCTGACGGACCCGCCAAAAAGACGCAAACTACGCCGTCGCTAATCCGTGACCGAAGTTTAATTTGATTGATAGTCCGTTTCATTTCTTTCCGAAGTTTTTCGTCGAAAATGACAAAATCTTTCAATGCGACATAGTCACGCAAGTGCACTCTCTTGTTGATTTCGAGCCATCTGAGAGGGGCGCGGCGCGTTCTCTCGCGGTCACGATCTTGTTTTATGATATTTTGTAATCCCTCGTGTCCTGGACTTTGTAATCCCTCGTGTCCTGGACTATGTAGTTCCCAAGCATCACACAAATCGGGGGCTACCCCTGCGGCGCTTTGGGATTTGTCGTGCAGAACGTAAGTGAATCGTGCCTTCTTCTTTTTTAGGTCAGTTAATACGTCACTTAGAGAGCCTTGCCTCGGTATGAGCTTGAATTCGAATGAGCATCGCGGTGTGTTGATAGTCTCTGAGGCCTCCCTTATCGCGCGTCTCGCTGCTTTGAAGACGTTGTCGTTGGGTACCGTAGAAACAATCACCGTTTCTGCGCCTGCCCTGCAGGCCTCTAGGAGCATTCTGAGAATTTCCTTGTCAAATAGTCCAGGGTGCTGTCGCCAGTCTTCCAATGACTCCTGTATTTTTGACAATGCGCTTTTTTCGCTTAAGTAGTTATCGGCTTGATCGTGTTCATTTCGTTGACTGGAGCCCAAAAAGGGCACTTGTTTATTTGTTTCTACTACCAATCGGGGTAGTGTGAGGTATCGCGCCCCGTCAACGACGCTGAATGGATCAAGCACGGAAATGTCAATTAGCGGACCAAATAGGTCAACAACAATTCTGCTCTCAAGCAGAGATCGCCCTTCTGTCGTCAATTGCTTCCTCCGACTGCGATCCGCGTTGGTGCGGAGATCATGTAACTCTGGCGGGGTAATTGGTCGGGGTCGCGGTCTTGCAACTGCAATGCCGAATGTATGTCGCACGCGCGCGGCGCCGCATCAACTAGCCCCCTAGGATTACTGAGAATTGGGTACATAACGATCTGGACCAAGACTACTGTGTGGCAGCATGTGAGTGGTTGGTGCTTCCCGATGTTCCTATACTATTGCGTGTAATGTTAAAACCCCCGGAGGTCGTGAGTCCAGCGGCATAATTACCCAAGTCAGGAGGGCCATCCGCGGGGTTATGGCGCCGACGTTTTCCGTTGGTTGGTACACCGCTGATTTCGTCGAACACAGACCCCATGGAAGGCGTTCAGATCACTGCCCGCCAGGGCCCGAGCGCCCCACGTTTGCCAAGCGTGGCGTCGACGAATTCTTTCTTGCCGACCTGGAGCGATCTTACCGCTGCTATGGGCTGTGCATGCGCGTCGGTATCGCATCGGTCAATCACGGCGATGAAGTTGCAGTCGGCGCGTAACTGGGGAATGATAGCGGAGCCAAAACGGAGCCAAAAATTCGAAAAGTGCGGTTTGCGGGCGTAGTTCAGTGGTAGAACATCAGCTTCCCAAGCTGAGTGTCGTGGGTTCGATTCCCATCGCCCGCTCCAAGCCCACGCTGTTTCGCAGCTTCGGCTGGCGGGGCCACCCGCGCCGCAACGGAATTGGTTTCCCCGCCGCAATTTGCCGCTGATTTTTCTCTTTGATCGGCCCCGCCACACCGGCTAGTCTTGCCCACAAGGGCCTCGAAAGGCTCGTTCGGGATGGAATACGCGGGGTGGGCTCTCATGGATCAGAAGACTGAAGAACGCTCGGGCTGGAGCTGGTGGTACCTGCTCCTCATCATCCAGTTCGTCGCGGTGCTATGGCCGCCGTTCTACAATTCGGCTGAGCCGTCGTGGGCGGGCATCCCGTTCTTTTATTGGTACCAGATGCTCTGGGTCATCATCGCAGCCGTGCTGACCGCGATCGTGTATTTCGCGACCGAAGACTAGACCGGTCCCGCGCCGTCGCGGGATCGAACAACCAGAAACTCAAGAATTAAGACGTAAAAGCTGGGGAGGCCTGCCGTGCAGGACGTGAACTGGACTGCCCTGATCATCTTCGTAGTGCTGTTCGGCTTCATCACGTGGCTGGGTTTCGCCGCCGCGCATTGGCGCAAGGGCGATCTCGATCAGCTGCATGAGTGGGGATTGGGCGGGCGGCGCTTCGGCACGCTGATCACCTGGTTCCTGGTCGGCGGCGATCTTTATACCGCCTATACCTTCATCGCCGTTCCGGCGCTCGCCTTCGGCGCCGGCGCCATCGCCTTCTTCGCGGTGCCGTACACGATCATGATCTATCCGATCCTGTTCCTGGTATTCCCGCGGCTTTGGCATGTCTGCCACAAGCACAATTACATCACGCCGGCCGATTTCGTGCGCGGCCGCTTCGGCAATCGCTGGCTGGCGCTCGCGGTCACCATCACCGGCATCGTCGCCACCATGCCCTATATCGCGCTGCAGCTGGTCGGCCTGCAGGTGGTGATTGCCGCCATGGGCGTCGGCGGCGCCAGCGGTACTCTTGCCGCCGATCTGCCGCTGATCGTCGCTTTCGTCATCCTCGCGGCGTTCACCTATTCGAGCGGGTTGCGGGCGCCGGCCTCGATCGCCATCGTCAAGGATATTCTGATCTACATCACCGCTTTCGCAGCCGTGATCGTGGTGCCGATCCAGCTCGGCGGCTTCGGCCACATCTTCGCGGCGGTGCCGCCGGCGAAATTGCTGCTGGCGGTGCCCGGCGCCAACACCACCGGCGCCTATGGCGTCTACGCCACGCTGGCGCTCGGCTCGGCGCTGGCGCTGTTCCTCTACCCGCATTCCGTCACCGGCATTCTTGCCGCCTCGAGCGGGCATGCCATCCGGCGCAACGCCGCGCTGTTGCCGGGCTACTCCTTCATGCTCGGCCTGTTGGCGCTGGTCGGCTTCTTCGCCATCGCGGCGGGGGTCGGCGCCATGCCGGAGTTCGCTGCGGGCTTCAAGCAGTTCAGCAATAATTTCGCGGTGCCGGCGCTGTTCCTGCACAGCTTTCCGGCATGGTTCGTCGGCGTCGCCTTTGCCGCGATCGGCATCGGCGCGCTGGTGCCGGCCGCGATCATGTCGATCGCCGCGGCCAACCTTTACACCCGCAACATCCATCGCGAGTTCATCAACAAGAACCCGACCGACAAGGAAGAAGCGCAGATGGCGAAGTGGGTGTCGCTCATCGTCAAACTGGGCGCGCTCATTTTCATCATCTTCGTGCCGACGCAATACGCCATCTTTCTGCAGCTCCTGGGTGGCATCCTGATCATCCAGACGCTGCCGTCGGTGATGCTCGGCGTCTATACCCGCTGGTTCAACGATTGGGCGCTGCTGGTCGGCTGGGCCGTGGGTACGGGAATGGGGATTTGGATGTTCAACGCGGCGAATTGGGCCCCGACCTATCCGCTGGTGATTGCCGGCCATGCGTTCCCGGGCTACGCCGCGCTCTACACCGTCATCCTCAACCTGGTGATCGCGATCGTGCTGACGCCGATCTTCAACGCCATGGGCGGCAAGCAGGTCGACGAGACCGTGGCGGCCGATTACCACGCCTAAAACCGGCGGCTCGAGCTAGCTCGGAAACCCCGCCGCGGCAACGCGGCGGGGTTTTCTCATGAGGCGCGGGCAATCCTGCCGCCGCTCCGGTGCAACTCTTCGCCGCTAGCCCGGCCGCCCCGGACGTGGCAGGATTGTTGCGAACATCCGGCACAACGAATTCCGCGGGAGAGCACATATGGCTTGGACGAAAGTGACTGATATCGCCTACGGACGGCTCCGATCGCCCGATCTGGACGTGGCAGAGGAGTTCCTCACCCGTTTCGGCATGCACCGGGCGGAGCGCACCGCCAACGCGCTTTATATGCGCGGCACCGATCCGGCGCACCACCTGCACGTCACCGAGAAGGGCGATCCGAAATTCGTCGGCATCGCCTATTACGTCGACAACGAGGACGACCTGAAGAAGCTCGCCAAGGCGCCGGGCGCCTCGGGCATCGAAAACATCGACGAGCCCGGCGGCGGCAAGCGGGTGCGCCTGACCGAGCCGAACGGCTACCAGATCGAAGTGGTGTGCGGCCTCGAGCAGGTCGCGCCGATCCCGGTGAAGCGGCAGAAGCTCAATTCGGGCGAGGCGCCGACCGCGCGCGCCGGCGAATTGATGCGGCTGCCCAGGGGGCCGGCCCACGTCAAGCGCATCGGCCATGGCGTGATGATGTCGACAAAATTTCACGAAACCGTCGGTTGGTTCCGCGAGACGCTTGGCCTGATCTGCTCGGACGACGTCTATGCCGAGAACAAGGACAATCTGATTGGTTCGTTCAACCGCTGCGACCGCGGCGACACTTACGTCGATCATCACGTCTTCTTCTGTCTCAATTCCGACAAGACCGGGCTGAATCACTTCTCCTTCGAGGTGCCCGACATCGACGACGTCTGCATGGGCCACGAATACCTGAAAGAGAGCGGCAAGTACGAGCATATGTGGGGCATCGGCCGCCATGTGCTGGGCAGCCAGGTCTACGATTACTGGGCCGATCCGTGGGGCCGCGTCCATGAGCATTGGGCCGACAGCGACCGCCTCAACCTCGCCAACGGCTCCAATCTCATCGCCGCCGAAGAAGCGCTGCGGTCGCAATGGGGCGAGCGGCCGCCGGAGAAGTTCATCAATCACGTCAGTGTCTGAGCGCTGACCGCCTGGGAACGATGTGATAGTGTGATTGAGGCCGTTCATTAACCGTCATGCCCGGCCTTGTGCCGGGCATCCACGTCTTGTTTGCAACCGAAGACGTGTTGGCAAGGAAGACGTGGATGGCCGGGCATAGGCGAGCGAAGCGACGCCGTTCTTCGAACGGCTATGCCCGGCCATGACGAAATTAGGAGACAGGCGTTGATGTCCAAACAGAAAATCACCGGCTCGTTCGTCGCGTTGATCACGCCGTTTAACAAGGACGGGTCGGTGGATTTCGCGGCGTTCCAATCCCTGCTGCGATTCCAGGAACAGCACGGCACCAAGGCGGTGCTGATCATGGGCTCGACCGGCGAGACCTCGATGCTCTCGCCCGAGGAGAAGAAAAAGATCATCGTCGAGACGGCGAAGATGAAGTCGGACAAAATGCCGATCTTCTTCGGCTGTACCGGCAACAACACCGAATTGACCATCGCCAGCGTCCGGTTTGCCAAAGATAACGGCGGCGACGGCGCGATCCTCGCCGCGCCCGCCTATATCTGCGCGCCGGAGGCCGACATCGAGCGGTTTTTCCTCGACGTCGCCGACGCCACCGACCTGCCGCTCGGCATCTATAACAATCCGCCGCGGGTGAAGAGCGACCTCAACTGGGATCACCTGATCCGCATCTTCAAGCATCCGAACTACGTGGTGCACAAGGAATCCACCGCCCGCGTCGGCCAGGTGGCGCAGGTGCTCGCCGCCAAGCCGGATGTTTCGGTGATGTGCTGCGACAGCCCCAATCTCGGCCTCGTGGTGCCGACCATGAGTCTCGGCGGCCACGGCACCGCGAACATGACCGGCAATATCGCGCCGGCCGAATTGGCGACCATCTCGACGCCATGGACGGGCTATGCCGAGGCGGACAACTTCAAGCGAGAATATTTGCGGCTGTTGCCGCTTTTGCACTTCACCTATTCGGCGATCAATCCGGTCGCGGTAAAATCCCTGATGAAGGCGCTCGGCATGCCGTCAGGCGAACTGCGCAAGCCGCTCACCGGCCTCGACGCCGAAGCGCTTGGCAAGGGTTTGCGCATCTTCGCCGATCTCGGCCTCGACAAGGCTTACGGCTACAAGCTCAAGGCGCTGACCGCCGTGGCGGCCTGACGGCGACGTGGACCTCGGCATAAGAGGCAAAAGCGCGCTGGTCTGCGGCGCCAGCCGAGGTCTCGGCAAGGCCTGTGCGTTGGCGCTGGCACGGGAAGGCGTCGATCTCACCATCGTTGCCCGGTCCCGCGACGCGCTTGAACGAACCGGCGCCGAGATTGCGCAGGCGACCGGCGTAAACGTTGTCAGCGTCGCCGCCGACCTCACCACGCCCGGCGGCCGCGCCGCCGCGGTCGGCGCCTGTGCGCAGCCCGATATCCTGGTGAACAATTCGCAAGGCCCGCTGCCCGGCAATTTCCGCGACTGGTCGCGCGACGATTGGATCGCTGCGCTTGACGACATGATGCTGGGCCCGATCGAGATGATGCGGCTCACGGTCGACGGCATGACCGCGCGCGGGTTTGGGCGGATCATCAATATCGTGTCGCGCAGCGTTAAGGTGCCGCAGGCCGAGCTTGGGCTGTCGAACGGCGCCCGTTCCGGCCTGGTCGGCTTCGCCGGCGGCCTCGCCCGGCAAACGGCGGCGCGCAACGTCACCATCAACAATCTCCTGCCGGGCATATTCGACAGCGACGCCCAGCATCGCCACATCTGCGGCATGCTCGAAGGCACCAGCAAGACCTTCGAGCAGGTTTTTCGCGAGCGCGCCGAAGCAAGCACCGCAAAGCGCTACGGCGATCCGGCCGAGCTTGGCGCCTTTTGCGCGTTTCTGTGTTCGACCCATGCCGGCTATATCACCGGCCAGAATTTGTTGATCGACGGCGGAAGTTATCCGGGCGCGTTCTAGTCAGGAAAGGAAGTGGCTGTGAGGCGTATGATCTCGGTTGCGGTGGCGTGTACTATTCTCGCATTCGCACCGGCGGTGTCGGCGCAAGACTATCCCACCCGCACCGTGACGGTGATCGTGCCGTTCCCGCCGGGCGGTTCCGTCGACGGCGTGGCGCGCATCATCGTCGATCAGCTCAACCAAAGCGTCGGGCCGCATTTCATTGTCGAGAACCGCGCCGGCGGCGCCTCGGGCAATGTTGGCGCCAACGTGGTCGCCAAGGCCGATCCGGACGGCTACACGCTGCTTCTCACCGCGTCGTTGCACGTGGTCAATCCGTTTTTGTACAAAAGCGTGCCGTTCGACGTGGTGAAGGATTTCACGCCGGTGACGTTGATCGCCGCCGGCCCGCTGATCGTCTCGACGACGCCCAGCGTGCCGGCGAACAATCTGAAAGATTTTTTCGAGCTCGTTCGCAAGGACCCGCAGAAATACACCTTCGGCACCACCAGCATCGGCTCGGCCAGCCATCTGGTGATCGAGCTGCTCAAGCGCGAAGCCCATGTCGACACACTTGTCATCGCCTACAAAGGCACCGGGCCGGCGCTGACCGATCTGATGAGCGGGCAGATCCAGCTGCTCGCCGATCCGATGCTGTCGTCGCTGCCGCAGGCGCAAGGCGGCCGCATCAAGGCGCTCGCGATCACGAGCCTCAAGCGCCAGGCCGCGGCGCCGGACATTCCGACCGTCGAGGAATCCGGCCTGCCGGGTTTCGAATTCGTGTCGTGGTACGGGCTATGGGGTCCGAAGGATTTGCCAGCCGACATCACCGCAAAACTGCAAATCAGCGTCGCCAAAGTTCTGGCGCAGCCCGACGTCAAGGCGCGCCTGACCGCGCTCGGCTTCGAGGCGATCGGCTCGACGCCGGATTATTTTGCCACCTACATCGCGAGCGAAATGGAAAAGTACGGCAAGATCATTCACGACGCCAACATCAAAGCCGAGTAACGGCGGCCCCGGCCCTCATGCCCGCCGGTGAAGACGCTGCGTGAACTCTTGGCCGACGGCGGTGCCGAGCTGCCGAAAGGCAAGGTTGTTGAGTGGAAATTCGAGCACCACATGCACGAGGCTGAGCGCCAGCAGCACCGTGAAGCCGAACGCGTAATTGTAGAAATAAAGCGCGGTCGAGGCGGCGCTGGCGGCGGCGACGAGCGCCAGCCGCGATCTTGGAATTTCGGCCCAGCGGATCACATCGGCTTTGATGAACCAATTGAGGTAGTGGTAGGTGTAGACGAAGGCGAGCAGGCTGGTCAGCCGCGTATCGAGTCTCAGATTCGCAATGCCGAGAAGCCGCCCCAGCGCCGGGCCGACATTGCCGAAATACTCCTGTCCGGCCTTGGCGAAAGCCGGGATTTGCGTCGCCGCCGACGGCGGCTCCACGAGGATGATGCCGATCGCCATCAAATAGACGGCAACCAACAGCGCCTGCGCCTTGCTGCCCGAGCGATACGCGCCCAACGTCATGAACGCCAGCGTGAACAGCGAGACGTGGATCAAGGTCGGCAGCAATATGCCGACCACCGCCAGCGACGATCCATTCAGCGCCATCATGGCCGTTACGCCGAGCGCGACGATGGTCAAAGCGGCGCTTTGCGCGGCGGTGGTGGTGGTCAATAGCGCGCAGGCCACGAATGCCATCCAGATGACGAAACCGAACCAGGATGCGTTATCGATCAGCGCCGCGACCACCGCCACGCCGGCAAGCCCGAACGCAACATTGCGATGAGGCAGGAAATATTTGCGGTCGTGCAGCCAGGAAATCTCGGTGAAATAGTGCGCCGGGCCGAGAACCACGTAGGACAGCAACAACAGCTCGAAGGGGACCAAGTAAGTAATGGCCAGCGCCGCAAGCATCAATCCGAGGTGCACGGCGTTGATGGTACGCATTCAGATACCATCCGTACGAGGGTGTGCGACGATAGGCCGACATTGGTGTGTAGGCAAATCGCATGCACGGGTTCAGCGCTATGGCACTGCAATAAAGGATAAACATCGGTCATAACGCTCAAGATAGCGAACGCGCTCGATGCCGATTTACGCTGCGCGACGGCGACAACGCTACATTTTGGTCACGCGCACATGCAGCAGCGCCGCGCGGCCGCCGCGGACTTCCTTGAGGCAGCGCGCGATCGCGGCCGGCACGTCGGCGGGGTCGCTGATCTCTTCGCCATAGGCGCCGAATGCCTCGCCGACCTTGCTGAAGGCGACCTTGGGCGCGAGCTCGGATTCGAACTCGCTCGCCGCCTTGGCCTCGCCTTCGGGAAACACCCGCAAGGTCGACTGCTTCACCGCGTTCCAGCCGGTATTGTCCATGACGATGGAAAAGATCGGCAGCTTGTATTGCTGCGACACCGCAAACACCGAGCTCGGATTGCCGAAATAAAACCCGCCGTCGCCGGAGATTTGCACCATCATCCGCTCGGGCGCGGCAAGCTTCGCGCCGAGCGCCAGGCCGCCGGACCAGCCGAGCCCGCCGCCGCCGGAGCGCATCGTGGTGTTGGGCCGTTTGCGCGGGATTTGCAAAAGCACCGCGCCCGCATTGGTGACGCCCTCGTTGAAGATGATGGCGTCGTCGTCGAGCACCTTGCCGAGCTCCGCCATCAGGTAATGCGGGTTGATCGCGCCAGGCTTGCCCTTGTCCGCCGCCAGCTTTGCGGCCCGCGCAACGCGCTCGTCGCGTAAAGCCTTGATGCGCGTGAGACGCTCCGCGGCGGCGGCCTTGAAGCGCGGCGTGGCCTTCGCTTTCAGCGCGTCGAGCACTTGCTCGAGGATGCGTCCAGAGTCGCCTTGCATGCGCAGATTGCCCGGGAACGTCCACATCGGCGAGCCGGGCTTGAGCGTATCGATATCGATATGCGCCCAGAAAGATTTTTCATTCGTCTTCACGTCGCTCGGAAACCACGGCACGTCGACGTCGACCAAAATGCCGACGTCGGCATTCGGCACCGCCTTGTCGGGGGAAAAGCCGACGAAGCACGGGCTGTCGTGGGAGATATTGTTGGTCATATTGGCTTCGTAGACGGCAATGCCGGCGAATTGCGCCAGCGCATCGATCGCCTTGGACGCATGATCGTGGCGCCCGGCATAGCCGGTGACCAGGATCGGATTTTCCGCCGTCAGGAGCTTGTCGGCGAGCGCGGCGACGAGTTTTGGATCGGCGCCGCCGCCGCCCGTGGCGGCAAATTGATCTTCGGAATAGCGGTGGATTTCATCAGTCGCCCAGCGCTGCGTCAGCGTCTCGCGCTGCATCATCAGATAAACCGGGCCGCGCGGCTCGCTCTGCATGATCGAATGGGCGCGCCGCAACGCTTCCTTGACGACGACTCCCGAGGGCAGCGTCCATTCCCATTTCAGATAGGGCCGCACCAGGCTCGCCTGGTCGAACGGCTCCTGGATGAAATGCACGTAGGTGTCGCGCGAGCCGACCAGTTCGTCGTTGACCGTATAGGGCGCCTTGCCGGCCATCAGCAGCACCGGCAGCCGGCTGCGATAAAGGTTGTGCATGGCGTTGGCCGTATTGGCGGTGCCGACGTCGACATGGACCAGCACGCCCTGGCCGCGTCCGGTGACGAGAGCGTAACCCGCCGCCATGTGGGCAGCGGTGTTCTCGTGCGGACAGCGCACCACGCTCGGCATCACTTCGCCACGCTGCTTGCGATGCGCCATCTCGTTGATGATCGGGGCGTGGTCGGTGCCGAAATTGCAGAACAGATAATCGATGCCGATTTCGCTCAAGCCCTCGAGGAAATAATAGGCCGTGGTGTAATCGGGAACGTTGGTGTGGCGCGCGGCGGTCATGGACATGGGAACGCTCGTTTCTGGGAGTTGGCCGGGAGATGTACGGGTCAGGCCACTTTGCGCTCGACGGCGAGGCCGTCGAGATGGGCCAGAACGTCTTCGATGTGCATCACGTCGGCATATTTGTGATGCAGGTCGAACAGATTGACCTTGTGGCTGATCGTCGAGCGGTCGTAGGTGCATTCCTCGACCACGATGTTGTGGAAGCCGTATGAGAAAGCGTCCACCGTGGAGGCGCGCACGCAGCCCGACGTGCTCTCGCCGCAGATGATCAGCGAATTGATCCGTTGCTGTTGCAGATGCGCGATCAACGGCGTGCCGAAGAAACCCGAGGCGCGCTCCTTGTAGATCACCACCTCGCCCGGCAGCGGCTTAAGTTCCGCCTTGATGTCGTAAACGTCGTCGCGCTGGCGGCCCATATTGCGGTTGGTCGATTGCACGCCGCCGGTATCGACATGGCGGGTGGTGTAGATCACCGGCACGCGGGCGCGGCGCGCCGCGGCGAACAGTTTCTGCGTCGGCGGCAGCGCCTTCCAGGCGTGCTCGCCGCAGGAGCCGGAAAACTCGCGATCGACCTCGCGCACCGGGCGGTTCCCGCCCTGATAGGCCTTGTTGTAGAGGTCGATGGCGAGCACCGCGGGATTGTCGCCGACATAGGTCTTGCGCC
Organism: uncultured Alphaproteobacteria bacterium; assembly: GCA_963756245.1. Taxonomy (GTDB): domain Bacteria; phylum Pseudomonadota; class Alphaproteobacteria; order Rhizobiales; family Xanthobacteraceae; genus BOG-931. The sequence goes on along the minus strand of CAVWOI010000010.1, from coordinate 54,104 downwards.
GATAGGCCTGGTAGATCGCGATCGTGTCGGCGTCGATGACGTCCTTCCAGCAATGATCCTCAAAATCCCGCGCCATGGTCCGGCTCCACCCCCCGCGTCCCTGATCGTTGGTTCCTTATAGCATCCCTTTTTGCCGCCGTCCGCGCATGGACGAGGCATGCGCAGCGCGCGGGGCGAGCCGCGGTCTGGAACCGAGCCGCGATGCGAAAAGAAACAGCAGAAAACCCTGCGGTCGTTAGCGAATAAACTTAACGTATCCTCGAAGTCTTGCCATAATACGGCGGCAGGGTTGCGGGCGACTGAACGGGGAGAGGGTGAGCGATGAAATGGCAGGCCGCTTTGGCCGGCGCGTTGGCGTCGGCAGTCGTGAGCTTCATGGCGTCGTCCATCGCGGCGCCGTCCGTTGCGTCGGCGGAGATCCGCATCGTCGGCGATCCGGGCGGCGAGGTGACCTCCTACGTTCGCAAGTTCGAGGCGGCGCGCGCGTCGGGCGAGCATATCGTCATCGACGGTCCATGCCTGTCGGCGTGCACCTTGCTGACCGGGATCGTGCCGCGCGACCATGTCTGCGTCACCCAGCGCGCGGTGCTGGGCTTTCATGCCGCCTCCTATTACGATGATGCGTCGCGCGAATTGGTGCCGACTCGCGAGGGCAGCGCGCTGGTGATGCGGCTCTACCCGGCGCAGGTCCGCGCCTGGATCGGCCATCACGGTGGCCTGACGCCAAAGCTCATCCAGATGCGCGGCCACGAGCTCACGGCGCTCTATCACACCTGCGAGTAAGCAGGGCGGCCAGCGGGAGCTTGCGGCAGCCGCTACACCGGTTGTTCCTTGTCCGGTTCCGGCATATGTACGGGCCAGCCGGAACTTTGCCGATGCCCGAAACCGTCGCACCCTGTTCACCTTCGACGTCGCGGCCGCTGTTGCTGGCCGGGGCGGTGGTTGCGCTTGCGCTTTTGGGCACGGTCATGCTCTGGGCGCATTACGGGGCGACGGTCTTTTTCGAAACCATCCGGGCCGGCTTTGCCGCATGCTTCGGATGAGCGGAGAATGCCGGTGAACGACAAAACGTCCCGCGTCGCGCTGTTGCTCGCCGCCTTCCTCAGCGGCCTGGTGTTGTTCTTCGGCGCCATCCTGGTTTTCAGCAAACATATGCCGTCGCCGATCGGCCAGGCAGTCGCCGGCGTCGGCGGGCCGTTTCATCTCGAGGACCAGAACGGCAAGCCGGTGACCGATCAGGACATGAAGGGGCGTCCGTTCCTGGTGTTCTTCGGCTTCACCCATTGCCCCGACATTTGCCCGACCACGCTGTTCGATGTGTCGCAGGTTCTCAAAAAGCTCGGGCCCGATGCGGATCGTACCGGCGCCCTGTTCATCACCGTCGATCCGGCGCGCGACACGCCGGCGGTGCTCAAGGACTACATGTCCAATTTCGATCCGCATCTGCGCGGGCTGACCGGCGATCAGGCGTCGATCGACGCGGCGATCCGGGCGTATCGGGTCTACGCCAAGAAGGTCCCGCTCGACGGCGGCGACTACACGATGGATCACACCGCCATCGTTTATCTCATGGACAAGAACGGCCAGTTCGTCGCGCCTTTTGACACCAAGCGCACCGCCGACGCGGCTGCCGCAGATTTGCGCCGCTACCTCTAGAAGACACCAAACGGCCGCGGAAATGCTCCGCGGCCCGCGTCATCAGCCATCCGCGTGGGCTTGGCGGGTCATGCGCGGGACGCATACGGGCCGAAACAATCGTCGGAAAACTTGCAACCGGGGATTGCCTGTCGAATTAAAACAGGACAGGACAAGGGGGCTGAGGGGCACGGAGATTCATGATGTCCATAAAATTTCCTAATCCGACCGACAAATATGTTGGCAGCCGCGTTCGCATGCGACGTCTCATGCTGCACATGAGCCAGGAACGTCTCGCCGACCAGCTCGGCCTGACATTCCAGCAAGTCCAGAAATACGAAAAAGGCACCAACCGCATCAGCGCCAGCCGGCTCCAGGAAATCTCGCATATCCTCGAGGTGCCGGTGCCGTTCTTCTTCGAAGGCGCGCCGCAATCTTTTGGCGGTGCACGAAAGAGCGGCGACGGCCCGTCGCTGGCCTATATCACCGACTTTCTTGGCAATGCCGACGGCCATGCGTTGGTCCGGGCCTTCATCAAGATCAAGAACGCCAGCCTTCGGCGTTCGGTCGTTCGCCTGGTCGAAGCGATTGTTTCGTCAGGCGATTCCTGACAAGCATCGGACCGGCACCGGTAAGCCGGCACCTATCTTCACGTCGGCAAGTTGTGGCATGATGGGGCGCCGCCCAATGGGGCGTTCCAGCGCGGTGTCGCGTCATGAGATTGCAGTGCCGCGTCAGGAATTTAGCGTCGTATTCGCGGCCAGCCGCACGGCTCGCGGCGGCGCTGCGGTGCCGTCCCGTCTTCATCCAGGCCGGGGTGCTCCGTTGCCTCGTCGCGCCGGCGCCGGCACGGCGCGGCGGGGGAGAGCGGTGAAATGCACCGACGCTACGCCAAGAAGAACATTCCCATCGAATTGCTCAGGGCGCTGGTCACCATCGTCGATACCGGCAGCTATACCAAGGCGGCGGAAGCGCTCGACCTGACGCAATCGGCGATCAGCTCGCAGATCGCCCGCCTCGGCCGGCTGCTGGGCGGCAGCATTTTCGCCAAGGGGCAGGGCAACATGACCCCGACGAAGCGCGGCCTCCTGGTGCTGCAATATGCGCGGCGCATGCTCGCCATGAACGACGAGCTTCTCACCTTCGCCGGACCGAATTCGGCGCCGCGCCAGTTCGTCATCGGCTTGCCGAGCTGGCTCGGACACCAGCGTCTCCTCGAGATTTTCGAGCGCTGCTCCGCGAGCCCGACGGGCGAACTGGTCAGCTTCCGCTGCGACCGGGGCGAAAGGCTGCTCGGCGACCTCCATGTCGGCTCGGTCGACGTCGCTTATCTGTGCAACGTGATCAACCCGCCGCGCCTCGCGGTGGCGCAATGGTCCGAGCAGACGGTTTGGGTGAAGTCGCCCAAGCTCGCGCTTGCTCCCGGTGCGCCGATCCCGCTGATCAGTTGGCCGGGAACTACCGGCGATCGGGTCGCGGTGGAATTGCTCGAGGACAGCGGCATGCATTTCTTTGTCGCGTTTTCGGCTCCGGATTTCTCGGCGCGGCTCGCCGCCGTCGCCGCGGGTCTCGGGGTGCTGACGATGCAGGCCCGCAACGTCATCCCTGGCATCGAAATCATCCGCAACGGCTTGCCCGAGCTGCCGGCCAACAAAGCCGGTATCTACGCCCGCGACGGGCTCGATCTGGATCGGCATACGTCGCTGTTGCGGACTCTGACGGACGTGTTGCTGCCGCACGCGTCATCCGAATGTACGCCCGCGACGCCAGCCGGCGAAGGACTTGCTGGTAAAGAACTTGCACCGCCGCCACGGGCGCGGGCGCACGAATTGCACCGCACCAGATGAATGATTCGACCCGGGCGATATTGATAAACTATCAAGAACAAAAATGTTTGCACCCCAGTGCAAATAAGCAGCGGCTCATGCAATATGGCGAAAGTTTGCAGATGCCAAGTTCCTCGTGCCAGGTCCTTCAGGTCCCCCGCCGCCCGCCGCCTCTTGGTTACTCATGTCTGCGCATCGCATCAGACCAATCAACGCCACCGATAAGCCGCGCCCGTCCGCCCAATATATCGGCGAGCTGACAAGGGAGCTGGCGCGTCTCGCACGCACCGACGGCTGCGAGACCTTGTCGTATTTGTTGGAGCTGGCCACCATCGAGGCCGAGCTCATGGGCGGGCCGCCGGAAGGGCAGCGCCTTTCCTGAAAAGCCGGCGCCAGCTTTCCAGCGCGGCATTGCCGATCCGGCCCCCCGCGCGGAGGCGCGCAGTCGCTTCAAGTCAAAGCGCTTTTCAGCGCGCGATGTTTTCGGCAAATCCGCCTTTCCCTTTCCCCGATCATGCTCTAAGCCCCGGCTCGGCGGGCCGGGGCGCAAGCCTCCAGATCCCGCCATGGTTCGGCATTGATGCAATCTGAAATGGCAATACCTCGCTGCTGCAGTTGTTGGTTTGCAACTTCGCTCCGGCTGGTGCTTTGCGCCGCCGGCGCGCTGTTGCCCACTGTTTTTGCCGCGCCGCCGGCGGTCGCGCAGGACAGCGCCGTGCAGCAGCGCAGCGTTGCCGTTCCCGGCTTCTGGGACCCGCGGCGCCGGCCCGAGCGGCCCGACCTCAGCCGCCTTCAAACCATCCGCTTCCTCACCGAGACGGACTATCCGCCGTTCGACTATGCCGGGCCGGACGGCAATCCGGCCGGCTTCAACGTCGACCTGGCGCGGCTGCTCTGCGACGAGATCAAGGTGACCTGCACCATCCAGGCGCGCCGCTTCGACACGCTGCTCGACGCGCTGGCCGACAATCGCGGCGACGCCGTGATCGCCTCGATCGCGCCCACCGCCGAGACGCGCCGCCGCGCCGATTTCACCGATCCCTATTACCGCACGCCGGCGCGCTTCGTGGCGCGCATCGACAGCGGCGTCGGCGACGTGCTGCCCGAACTGCTCGAGGGCAAGAAGATCGCGGTGGTCGCCGGCACCGCGCATGAAGCTTTTCTCAAGCAGATGTTCACCGAGGCCGAGCTGCGGCCCTATCCCAATGCCGACGCCGCGCGCGCGGCGTTGCGCAACGGCGACGTCGACCTGTTGTTCGGCGACGGCATCGCGCTGGCGTTCTGGCTCAACGGCACCGACTCCGGCGGCTGCTGTGCCTTCCGCGGCGGCCCGTTTCTGGAAAGCCGCTTCTTCGGCGAGGGCATCGGCATCGCGGTCAAGCGCGGCAACGACCTGCTGCGCCAGGCCTTGAATTGGGCGCTGTTCCGGCAATGGGAAAAGGGCGCTTTCACCGATCTGTGGCTGCGCTATTTCCCGATCAATCCGTTTTGATGCGCCAGCGATAAAGTTCTAAAGATATACGGATGTCGACCGCCGTGATCGAAAACACCGCGAACTTGCGCGAACTGGCCGAGCAATCGCACGCCTGGCCGTTCGAGGAGGCGCGCAAGATCGTGGCGCGGCTGAAGAAGACGCCGAAGGACGTGGTGATCTTCGAGACCGGCTACGGCCCGTCCGGCCTGCCGCATATCGGCACGTTCGGCGAAGTGGCGCGCACCACCATGGTGCGCCATGCCTTTCGCGTCATTACCGACGACAAGATCAAGACGCGGCTGATCGCGTTTTCCGACGACATGGATGGCTTGCGCAAGGTCCCCGACAACGTGCCGAACAAGGAGATGGTGGCGCAACATCTGGGCAAGCCGCTGACCAAGGTGCCCGATCCATTCGGCACCCACGACAGCTTCGCCGCGCACAACAATGCGCGGCTGCGCGCCTTCCTCGACCAATTCGGCTTCGACTACGAATTCATGTCCTCGACCGAGTGCTACACGTCGGGGCGGTTCGACGCGGCGCTGCTCAAGGTGCTGGAGCGCTTCGACGCGGTGATGACCATCATGCTGCCGTCGCTGCGCGAGGAGCGGGCGGAATCCTATTCGCCGTTCCTGCCGATCTCGCCGCGCACCGGCATCGTGCTGCAAGTTCCCGTGGTCGCGCACGACGCCAAAGCCGGCACCATCACCTACGAAGACCCCGAGAGCAAAGAGCGCGTCACCACGCTGGTCACCGGCGGGCGCTGCAAGCTGCAATGGAAGCCGGATTGGGCGATGCGCTGGGTCGCGCTCGGCGTCGATTACGAAATGGCCGGCAAGGATCTGATCGATTCGGTAAAGCTGTCGGGCGAAATCTGCCGCGCGCTCGGCGGCACGCCGCCGGAAGGTTTCAACTACGAGCTCTTTTTGGACGAAAACGGCCAGAAAATTTCGAAGTCGAAAGGCAATGGCCTGACCATCGACGAATGGCTGCGCTACGCCAGCCCGGAGAGCCTGTCGCTGTTCATGTATCGCGAGCCGAAGGCGGCGAAGCGGCTCTATTTCGACGTCATTCCGCGCCACGTCGACGAATATTTGCAATTCCTCGATGCTTATCCGCGGCAGGGCACGAAGGAGCAACTCGGCAATCCGGTCTGGCACATCCACAACGGCGCGCCGCCGAAGGCCGACAATCCGGTGCCGTTCGCCATGCTGCTGTCGCTGGTCACCGCGTCCAATGCCGAGAACGCCGAAACTTTATGGGGGTTTATCGGCCGCTATCGGCCGGGCGTAACGAAAGACACGCACCCGCATCTTGCCGCGATGGTCGAATACGCCATCCATTATTTCCGCGATTTCGTGCAGCCGTCGAAAAAATTCCGCGAGCCGGGATCGACCGAGCGCGCGGCGCTGATCGACCTGCGCGACGCGCTGTCGCAACTGCCGCCCGACGCGCCGCCGGAAGCTATTCAAGACGTGGTCTATGAGGTCGGTCGCCGCGAGCCGTTCCTCGATGCGAAGAAAAAGGGCAAGGATGGTAAGCCCGGCGTCTCGCTCGACTGGTTCAACATGCTCTACCAGGTGCTGCTCGGCCAGGAGCGAGGCCCGCGCTTCGGCTCCTTTGCCGCCGCCTACGGCATCAAGAACACGATGGATATGATCGACGGCGCGCTAGCAAGGTCGGCGTGACTTTTCTTTTCCTCCCCCGCTTGCGGGGGAGGGTAGGGAGGGGGCAAGTGGCTTGCTCGGATTTGACGAAGGCCCCCACCGGGCACGCTTCGCGTGCCGTCCTCCCCCGCAAGCGGGAGAGGTAAAGTAACGGAATGACGGTTGCCGCCTATCTTCTCCTCGCCCTCACCATCCTCCTGAGCTCCTTCATCTCCGGCGTGTTCGGCATGGCCGGCGGCATGATCCTGCTTGGCGTGCTGCTCAATTATTTCGACGTGTCGAGCGCGATGATCCTGTTCTCGATCATCCAGTTCTGCGCCAACGGCTGGCGCGCCTATCAGTGGCGGCATTATGTGCTTTGGCCGATTTTCTTCAAATACGTCGTCGGCGCGGTGCTCGCGTTCGCGGCGATGTATTCGATCAAGTTCGTTCCCAACAAGATGATGGTCTACTTAAGCCTCGGCCTGATGCCGTTCGCCATCGAGACGCTGCCGCGCGATTGGCGGCCGAACATCGAATGGCGCGGCGTGCCGTTCGTCACCGGCGTGCTGACCACCATCATCCAGGTGCTGGCCGGCGTCGGCGGCCTGTTCCTCGACATCTTCTTTCAGAAGAGCATGCTCGACCGCAAGACCACCAACGCCACCAAGGCGACGGTGCAGTCGCTCAGCCACATCGTGCGCATCGCCTATTTCGGCACGGTGTCGGGCATGGCCAACGTGCCGAAATGGGCGCTCTTGCCGGCCATCGCGCTCGCCATCGCCGCGACTTCGCTGGCGCCGTTCGTCATCGAGCGCATGACCGACCACGGTTTCCGGCAATGGACGCGGCGCATCATCTTCGCCGTCAGCGTGGTCTATCTGTTCCGCGGCGGGATGTTGTGGTGGCACGGGTAGTCATTCCCACTTTCGCGGGGACGACGGGCGGCTTACTGGCTCGCCCACAAAATCCGCGCCACCCACAACACCTCTTCGGTGGCGATGGTGCGGTCGGGATGTTGCACATTGAGCGATTTCAGCTCGATGGATTTTGCCGTAGAGCGCTTGAGCTCCTTGGCCATCACCTCGCCATCCCTGGTCTTGACCACGACCCGGTCGCCGCGGCGGATCGGAGCAGCCGGCGACACCAGGATCACGTCGCCGTCACGATAGGCCGGCTCCATCGACTGGCCGGATATTTCCAGCGCATAGGCGTGGGTGTCGTCGACCGCCGGAAACGCGATCTCGTCCCAGCCGGTGCCGGCCGGGAATCCGCCGTCGTCGAAATAGCCGCCGGCGCCGGCCTCGGCAAAGCCGAGCAGCGGTACGCCGCGGGTCGGCGCGCCCGCCTTGTCGCCCTGGATCAATGCGACGAACGTCTCGATGCTGGTGCCGGTCGCCGCCAGCGCCTTGCTGATCGATTCGGTCGACGGCCAGCGGGCGCGGCCCGAGGCCGTGATGCGCTTCGATTTGTTGAAGGTCGTGGGGTCGAGGCCGGCGCGGCGGGCGAGGCCCGAGGCCGAAAGCCCGGCCCGCGCGGCAAGGCGATCAATTGCCGACCAGACCTGCGCGTGCGTGAGCATCTCTACCCCTTTGGAACCCCGTAGATAATAGGAATTATTGCCTCGACGCTCAAGGGCCGATAGGGTCGCGCCGGATTGCGAGGGCGCGTGACGACAATCTACAAAATCTGCGAGCAGGAGGCGTGGCGCGCGGCCGAGGCCGCCGGGGCCGACGGCGGGTTTCGCGGATCGGATGTCGATCGGCGCGACGGCTTCATCCATTTCTCGGCCGCGGCGCAAGTCGCCGAGACGGCGGCCAAGCATTTTGCCGGACAATCGGGCTTGGTCTTGGTAGCGGTGGACGGCGACGCGCTCGGCCCCGCGCTGAAATGGGAACGCTCCCGCGGCAACGATCTGTTTCCGCATCTCTATGCGCCGCTGCCGCTGTCGGCGGTGCGTTGGGCGCGGCCGCTGCCCGACGAGATCGACGGCCGGCGGGTTTTTCCGGAGCTGAAACCGTGATCGGTTTGCTCGGTCGCCTCGCAAGGCCGTTCCTGCACGCGCTCGACCCGGAAGACGCTCACGGTGTCGCGATCAAAATGCTCAAATTCGCGCCGTTGCCGCCGGCGCCGCGCGATGACAGGCGTCTGGCGCTGCGGGTGTTCGGACTCAATTTTCCCAACCCGATCGGCATCGCCGCGGGCTTCGACAAGAATGCCGAGGTGCCCGATGCGCTGCTGCGCTTAGGCTTCGGCTTCGTCGAAGTCGGCACCATCACGCCGCTGCCGCAGCCGGGCAATCCGCGGCCGCGGCTGTTCCGGCTCGACGCCGATCACGGCGTGATCAACCGGCTCGGTTTTAATTCGCAAGGCGCCGATGCCGCGCTGCGGCGGCTCGCTGCACGCGGCAGTGCCGGCGGCGTGGTCGGCATCAATGTCGGCGCCAACAAGGATTCCGCAGATCGCGTTGCCGATTACGTGCAGCTGATCGAGCGCTTCGCCGCGGTGGCGAGCTACGTCACCGTCAATATTTCCTCGCCCAACACGCTGGGTCTGCGCAATCTGCAGCAGGCGTCGGTGCTCGACGATCTGTTGGCCCGCGTGGTCGATGCCCGCGAGCGGGTCGCGCCGAATGCCGGCCCGACGCCGGTGCTGTTGAAGATCGCGCCTGATCTGTCATTGGGCGATCTCGACGATGTCGTCGGCATCGCCCGGTCGCGCCGGGTCGACGGCATGATCGTCGGCAATACCACCGTGGCGCGGCCGCCGCATTTGCTCGAGACCGCAATCGCCAAGGAGGCCGGCGGCCTGTCGGGCCGGCCGCTTCTTCCGCTCGCCAACCGCATGTTGGCCGAGACTTATGTGCGCGTCGAAGACGTCTTCCCGCTGATCGGCGCCGGTGGCATCGATTCCGGCGCCACGGCGCTCGCCAAAATCCGCGCCGGTGCGAGCCTCGTTCAGGTTTATTCCGGCTTGGTGTTCCGCGGACTCGGGTTGATCGCCGAGATCAAGAATGCGCTACTTGCAGCGCTGGACGATGACGGCCAAAATACTTTTAAGGAACAAAATACGCTCAAGGAATTCATCGGCGCCGATGCCGCCGCCGTCACCGCCGAACCGTGGCCGAAATGATATAGACCGAAATGACATGCAAAACTTTTTGGGAGGAATGGAATGATCGATTGCTACACCTGGATCACCGATAACGGCTACAAGCCGCGCATGATGCTGGAGGAGACCAGCCTGCCGCACAAAATCATCCCGGTCGATCTGCGCAAGAAGGCGCAAATGGCGCCGGATTTCATGAAGATCAGCCCCGGCCACAAGATCCCCGCCATCGTCGATCATGACGGGCCCGGCGGCGCGCAGGTGACGATCTGCGAGTCCGGTGCGATCCTCAAATATCTCGGGGAAAAATCCGGAAAATTCTATCCGAGCGATGGGGCGGCGCGGGCCAAAGTCGATCAATGGCTGTTCTACGGCTCGGCGACCTTCACCACGCTGGCGCAGCAGTTCGGGCACTGGACGATACGCTCGCCGATCAAAGCGCCGCCGGCGCAAGAGCACTACGAGGCCAATCTGCGCGACATGCTCGGCATCCTCGACCGGCACTTGGCGTCACACGAATATTTCGGCGGCGCCTATTCGATCGCCGACATGACGATGTATTCGGACGTGCACATTCATGGTGTCAGAGACGTTGGGCTGAACGATTATGCCAACGTGAAGCGCTGGCACGATGCGATCGAGGCGCGTCCGGCGGTGCAGCGCGCCTGGGTGCCGTTCGCCTCGTGACGCGAGCGCGGCTATTCCGCCTTGAAGTCGAGGTCGTGGATCAGCTGGGTGAATGACGCGGCCTGACGCCGCAGATGGGCGTCGAAGTCGGCGCCGCATTTCGGATTGGGATAGAGCGCTTGCGCCACGAGTTTGGCCTTGACCGGCGGCGCGGTCACGGCGGCGCGAAACCAATCGATCAGTTGGGCGACGGTTTCCTTCGGCGTCCTGGCCGGCGCCACCACGCCGAACCAGACGTCGGTCTCGAAATCCCGGTAGCCGGATTCCGCGACCGTAGGCAAATCCGGCAGCGGCTCGATGCGCGCCGGCGCCATGGTGGCGAGCGCGCGGGCCTTGCCGGCGACGATGTGCTCGCCGATTTCCGACCAATTGAGCACCGCGGCGGTGATGTGTTCGCCGAGCAGCGCATTGATGGTGGTGGCGCCGCCCGGATACGGCACATAGGTCAGATTGGCGCCGGCCAATCGTTTGAGCCGTTCGATGCCGATATGTTGCGTGGTGTTGGGGCCGACGCTGGCGATCGACAGCTCGCCCGGCTTTTCGCGCGCCGCGTCCAAAAGCTCCGCCAGCGTGCGATAGGGCGACGCGCTGTTGACGACGATGATTTGGGGCGTCGTGACCAGATAACAGATCGGCTCAAAGCTCGCGATCGGATCGTAATTCACCTTGCGCAGGATGGCGCTGATGAGCGTGCCGTTGTTGTTGATCAGCAAGGTGTTGCCGTCAGGCGCCGCGCGCGCCACTGCCTCGGCGGCGATGATGCCGCCGGCGCCAGGCTTGCTCTCGACGATCATGGTCTGGCCGGTGGTCGAGGAAATCTGGTCGGCCAGGAGGCGGGCCAGAAAGTCGATGCTGCCGCCCGGCGGCACGCCCAGCACGATGCGGATCGTCCGTCCGGTTTGTGACCTTGCTTCATGATCGGCTCCCGCGCTCGCCAGAATAAGCAACGCCAAGGTGCCGATCGTCGCGCTAAAAAATCTTCGCATCAGCATCATCCCAAGAATCCGCGCCAGCCGACCGCTTGCTGGGACCGCTGCCTCAATAACACGACCGACGGTCGCTGGAACAATGGCGCGGGTCGCGCGGTCTGTCATTCCATGGTCGGAGCACCCGCCGGGAATTCGTCCATCTCTCTTTTCTTTGGGTTGAATATCACCGGCCGCTGCGGTGTTATAAGCTCGGGTTAAACGGCAAGCCGCGCCAAGCGGCGGAAGACGGCAACGGGAGGAACGTCATGACGGCAGGCGAAACGAAATTGATCTTTCCAGGTTTGGCGGGATTCTACGCATCCTGGCGCGATATTGCCTACACGCTCGTTCGCGTCATCGTAGGCTACAATCTGTTCATGCATGGGTGGGTCAAGCTGACCCAAGCCGGTGTTGCCGGCGTCAGCGGCTATATGACCAAGCAGGGCCTAGAGCCGGCGTCGGCTTTCGCGATCGCCGCCATGGTCCTGGAAACCGTCGGCGCGGCCTGCATCTTCCTCGGCCTGTTCACGCGCTTCTTTGCGGCGGCGCTCGCGATCGAGCTGTTGATCGCGTTGCTGGTCGTGCATCTCCAGGCCGGATTTGCGGTCGGCAAAGGCGGCTATGAATATGTGCTGTTGCTCGGCATCGTGATGTTCGCCATCGCGATCCGCGGCGGCGGGCCCTATTCGGCTGATCGCCTGATCGGCAAGGAGCTGTAAGGCTTCAGCGCTGCGCGGGCGGAATGTCCTTGATGCGCCGAGAATGCGCCGCGATGTCGTCGCGGCTGTAAGACAGCGATACGCGTTTGGTCGAAGGCGGCCGCTTGGCGACGGACAGTCCCGGCCGCCATTCGGTCGCCGGGCGGATCGGCCGCGGCTCAAAGCCGCCGCCGCAGTTCGGGCAGACGTTGAACAATACGGTGTCGACGCAGTCGGCGCAGAACGTGCATTCAAAGGTGCAGATGCGCGCCAGCGTCGATGCCGGCGGCAAATCGCGGTCGCAGCATTCGCAATTCGGGCGCAGTTCAAGGGCCATGGTCGTTGCCTCTCAGCGCATCGCCGCCGCGCCGGGCGACGGCGCCAGCACCGGTTCGAGCGCGGGAACGAGGCGGCGCTTCTCGCGCCGCGCCGGGATGGCGCGATAGACCTGTTTGGTCGCCTCGACGATATGCACGCCGGCGAACGGTGAGGCGAGCATGCTGCCGGCGCGCTCCCAGGCCGGCGCCGAGCGCAAGAACCAGCCGTGCGCGATCGGCGGTATGTAGAGCGCCTCGTCCCAGCCGGTCGGCGTGAACCAGGTCTCGCGCAGCAGCTGGGTGATCTGCGAGCGCGAATAAGGCCGGCCGTGGCCGAACGGCGTGGCATCGACGCGCGCCCAGACACTGCGCCGGTTGGGCACCACGGCAAGGAGCCTGCCGCCGCCGGCGAGAACGCGCCAGACCTCGCGCAACAGCTCGGCCGGATCGGTCGACATTTCCAGCGCATGGACCAGCAACACGCGATCGACCGCGGAATCGGTCAGCGGCAGCTCGTCCTCGTCGACCAGCGCCGCCAGCGCCGGCCGGCTCGACGGCCAGCGCACCACGCCTTGCGGCGCCGGCATCAGGGCGAGGCAGCGCTCGGCTTCCTCGCGGAACAGGCCGAGATAGGGCGTCGCATAGCCGATGCCGAGCACGCGCAGCGCATGGGTGTCCCTCCAGCGCGCCCGAATGCCGCGGCCGATGAAACGCCGGGCCACGACGCCGAGGTGCTGGGCGTAGAAATTGCGCAGGTCGACGACATCCATGGCGGCAAAATAGCATGGATTGGGTCGCGGTTCCTTTGCTCCATGCCGCGTTAACCAACCTTATTGCGTCATCATCCGCGAAGGCGGATGATCCAGTCATCACCGGCGGTCGAGAGCAGTTTTGACACTGATCCGGCTCGCCTCGGATTACTGGATGCCCCGCATGCGCGGGGCATGACACGAGTGACACATGGCCGCGCAGATCTATTTGTTCCCCTGCCTGAAGGATAATTTCGGCGTGCTGGTCCACGATCCGGCAAGTGGCGCTACGGCGGCGATCGACGTGCCGGAGGCGGCGCCGGTCGAGGCCGCGCTCAAGAAGACCGGCTGGCGGCTGAGCGACATCTTGGTGACGCATCACCACGCCGATCACACCCAGGGCATCGGCGAGATCAAAAGCCAGCACAAATGCCGCGTCGTTGCGCCGCGCGCCGAGGCGGCGCGCATCGCGCATGTGGACGAGACCGTCGGCGAAGGCGACACGGTGCGCGTCGGCGGCTTGCAAGGCAAAGTCATCGACACGCCCGGGCACACCGCGGGCCACATCTCCTATTTCTTTCCGGCGGACAAACTCGCCTTCGTCGGCGACACGCTGTTCTCGATCGGCTGCGGCCGGGTTATCGAAGGCAATCCGGAAATGATGTGGCAGTCGCTGCTCAAATTGCGCGGCTTGCCCGACGACACGCAATTTTACTGCGGCCACGAATATACCGACGCCAATATCCGCTTCGCCAAGACCATTGAGCCGAACAACAAGGCGCTGGCCGCGCGCGCCGAAGAGGTCAAGCAAGAGCTCGCCTCCGGCAAGCCGACCATTCCGGCGACGATCGGAGCGGAGAAGGCGGCCAATCCGTTCCTGCGTGCCGACGACGCCGAATTGGCAAAATCCCTCGGCCTGTCCGGCAGTCCGGCGTGGAAAGTGTTCGCGGAAATCCGCGAGCGCAAGAACCGGTTTTGAGCGCAAATCTCAGCGCAAGCGACGTCATCCGGCTGCTCGACCTCAAGCCGCATCCGGAAGGCGGGCATTTTCGCGAAACATTTCGTGACACGCGGCAGGTCGACGGCAATCGTTCGGCATCGACGGCAATCTACTTTTTACTGGCGCGCGGCGAGCGTTCGCATCGGCATCGCGTCGACGTGGTCGAGATGTGGCACTGGTACGCAGGCGCACCGCTCGAGCTGGAAATCTCGCAAAGCGATGGGCGCGTCGAACGCATCAAACTCGGATGCGATCTGGCGTCAGGCCAATGCCCGCAGGCCATCGTGCCAGCTCACGCCTGGCAGGCGGCGCAAACTGTTGGCGACTGGACGCTGTGCGGCTGCACGGTCGCGCCGGGTTTTGAGTTCAAGCACTTCGAGCTGGCGCCGCAAGGTTGGGCGCCGTAGCCGGCTCACCCGTGGTCTCGGCCAAATAAGAGTGCAGCGCGGCCACCACCTGGGCGCCTTCGCCGACCGCGGCGGCGACGCGCTTGACCGACATCGCACGAACATCGCCGATGGCGAAGACGCCACGCCGGCTGGTCTCCAACGGATGGTGATGGTCGCCGGCGCAGGCGTCGGTGCCGGTCAACACAAAGCGTTTGGCGTCCAGCGTAACGCCGGAGCCGGCCAGCCAATCGGTGTTCGGTTCGGCGCCGATGAACAGAAACAGGTGGCGAATCGGCCGCCGCACCTCTTCTGCGGTCGCGCCGATCCGCCAGCGCACCGCTTCCAAGATGCCGTTGCTGCCCTCGACGCCGCTCAGCTGCGCGCCGGTCACCACCTCGACGTTCGGCAGGCTTGTGATGCGGTCGACCAGATAGCGCGACATGGTTTCGCTGAGGCTAGGCCGGCGCACCAGCATCCACACCTTGGCGCCTTGGCTGGCCAGATAGACCGCGGCCTGGCCGGCCGAATTGCCGGCGCCGACCAGCACGACGTCCTGCTGGGCGCATAGCTTGGCTTCGAACGGCGTGGCCCAGTAGTGCACGCTCGACATTTCGAACTTGTCGAGGTCGGCGACGGCGAGCCGCCGATACCGCGCGCCGCTGGCGACCACGATCGCGCGTGTGGTGACCCGCTCGCCATCCCGCAGTTGCAGCACGAAATGCGGCGAGACGGCGCCGTCCGGCGCGGTCAGGGTCGCGACCTCGTCCGGGATCGCCATTTCGGCACCGAACTTTTGCGCCTGATTGTAGGCGCGCGCCATCAAGGCAAGGCCGGAGATTCCGGTCGGAAAGCCGAGGTAATTTTCGATCCGCGCCGAGGCACCGGCCTGGCCGCCGAAGACGCGGCTGTCGAGCACAATGGTGGCCAGCCCTTCTGAAGCGGCATACACCGCCGCGGCGAGGCCGGCCGGCCCGGCGCCGACCACGGCGACGTCATAGACGCGGTTCGGGTCGATCGGACCGACCAGCCCGATGCAGCGCGCCAGCTCGTCCTCGGTGGGATTACGCAGCAGCTGGCCGGTGGGGCAAAGCACGATCGGCAATTGTCCGGGATCGACGTGAAAACGTTCGATCAGCGCCCTGGCCTCGGCATCGGTGTCGGGGTCGAGCAGTTGCTGCGGCTGACCGTTGCGGCGCAGAAAGATCTGCAGCCGCAGCACGTCGCCGTTGTCGGCGCGGCCGACGATGGTCGGACCGCCCGAGCCGGTTTCCAACAGCCCGATGCGGCGGATGATCAGCGCGCGCATGATCCGTTCGCCGAGCTCGGCCTCCGCGATCATCAAGGCGCGCAGCCGGTCCGGCGGAATGATCAGAGCTTGCACCGGCTCCTGGGCAGTCGCGTCCGCCAATGCCGGCCGCCCGGCCAATTGCGCGAGCTCGCCCAGGAATTGGCCGGGCCCGTGCGTGACGATGGTGACGCGCTGGCCGGATTTGTCGCGATGGGTGACTTCGACCTGACCCGCCAGGATAATCATCAGGCCGGGGGCGACGTGGCCGATGGTGGCGAGCGCCTCGCCGGTTGCGAAGGAGCGGCATTCGCCGAACCGGCGTACCCGCTCGATCTCCAGCGCATTGAGCACCGGCAGCATCTGCTCGGCGCGCTGATCTAAGACTGATGGTCGCGATGCCATGATGATCCGCCGCCCTTATTGGCTTGGTGCAGCGGGTATATAGTCAGGCGAAATACTGCCCGCCATTCGCCGTCAAGGTCGAGCCGGTGATCAGCCCGGCATCGTCGGAAGCCAGGAACACCACGCAGCGCGCGATTTCCTCAGGCTCGCCGAGGCGGCCGATCGGGATCAACGGCAGGATGCTCTTCTCCAGCACGTCCTTCGGCACCGCCTGTACCATCTCGGTATTGATATAGCCCGGGCAGATAGCGTTGACGGTGATGCCCGCGCGCGCGCTCTCTTGCGCCAGCGCCTTGGTGAAGCCGAGCTCGCCGGCCTTGGCCGCCGAGTAATTGCATTGGCCGAATTGACCCTTCTGGCCGTTGATCGAAGAGATATTGACGATGCGGCCGAACTTGCGCTCGCGCATGCCCTCGATGACGTTGCGGCACATGTTGAACAGCGAATTGAGATTGGTGTCGATCACCGCCGTCCATTGCTCGGGCTTCATCCGATGCAGCTGCGAATCGCGGGTGATGCCGGCGTTGTTGACCAGGATCTCGATCGGCCCGAGATCGGCCACGACCTGTTTGATGCCGGCTGCGCAGGCGTCGAACGAGGAGACATCCCACTTGTAGACGGCGATGCCGGTCTCCGCCTTGAATTTTTGCGCGGCCTCGTCATTGCCGCCGTAGTTCGCCGCGACCGTATAGCCGGCCGCCTTGAGCGCCTTGGCAATCGCGGCGCCGATGCCGCGCGTACCACCCGTCACCAACGCAACGCGGGCCATGAATCCCTCCCTGATATTTTCTTTGTCTGTCATGCCCCGCGCAGGCGGGGCACCCAGTAATCACAGAGATCGTCGTTCGCTCGGCGATTACTGGATCATCCGCCTTCGCGGATGATGACAACGCAGCTTACCGTTCCACGCACATCGCAATGCCCATGCCGCCGCCGATGCACAACGTGGCGAGGCCTTTCTTGGCGTCGCGCTTGCCCATCTCGTAGAGCAGCGTCACCAGCACGCGGGCGCCCGAGGCGCCGATCGGATGGCCGATGGCGATGGCGCCGCCGTTGACGTTGACCTTGCCGGTGTCCCAGCCGAGGTCCTTGTTGACGGCGCAGGCTTGCGCGGCGAAGGCCTCGTTGGCTTCGATGAGGTCGAGGTCGCCGACATTCCAGCCGGCCTTTTTCAGCGCCGCGCGCGACGCCGGGATCGGGCCGGTGCCCATGATCTTCGGATCGACGCCGGCCTGCGCCCACGACACGATGCGGGCGAGCGGCGTCTTGCCGAGCTTTTGCGCCTCGCTTGCCGTCATCAGGACGACGGCGGCGGCGCCGTCATTGATGCCTGACGCATTAGCAGCCGTGACGGTGCCTTCCTTGTCGAAGGCCGGCCGCAACTTGCCGACCGCTTCGAGCGTCGTGCCGTGCTTGGGATATTCGTCGGCATCGACGACGACGTCGCCTTTGCGGCTCTTGATTGTCACCGGTGTGATCTCGTCCTTGAACTTGCCGGCCTTCTGGGCGGCTTCGGCCTTGTTCTGCGACTTGACGGCGAATTCGTCCTGCTGGGCGCGGGTGATCTGCCATTGCTTGGCGACGTTCTCGGCGGTGTTGCCCATGTGATAGCCGTTGAAGGCGTCCCACAGGCCGTCCCGGATCATCGTATCGATCATCTGGAAATCGCCCATCTTCACGCCGGAGCGCAGATAGGCGCAGTGCGGCGCGACGCTCATGGATTCCTGGCCGCCGGCGACGACGATGTCGGAATCGCCGTTGAGGATGGCCTGATAGCCAAGCGCCACCGCGCGCAGCCCCGAGCCGCACAGCTGGTTGACGCCCCAGGCCGGCGTCTCCACGGGAATGCCGGATGCGATGGAGGCCTGGCGGGCCGGGTTCTGGCCCTGACCCGCGGTCAGGATCTGCCCCATGATCACTTCGGAGACGCGCGCGCCCTCGACGCCGGCGCGCTCGAGCGCCCCCTTGATCGCGGTCCGGCCCAGTTCGTGGGCGGGCACGGTGGCGAAGGCGCCGTTGAAGGCGCCGACCGGCGTACGCGTGGCGCTGACGATGACGATGTCGTCTTTCATGGGAAATCCTTCCAGGAATAGGGTTAGGTCACATTAGCGCGGTTACGCGCGTCTTCGGGCAGCCCGGGCTGACCGCAGGCGCTTTCATATATGTCATAAGGACGCGGCAGCCCGCCGACAAGGCGCCAGGCGGCCGCATCGCTGCCATGCCGGGACGCCCGTCCTTGTGCACCACACAAAACGGTAGCCGCGCCCGGCGAAACCGCCTATTTTGACGGCAATCCCGCGGGGGTTGCCGCCAAATGACCGATACCACGACCAAATCCGCCGAGCCGGTCACGATCAAGAAATACGCCAACCGGCGGCTCTATAACACCGGCACGAGCACCTATGTGACGCTCGAAGACCTCGCCGCCATGGTCAAGACCGGCGAGGATTTTGTCGTCTATGACGCCAAGACCGGCGAGGACATTACCCGCTCGGTGCTGGCCCAGATCATCTTCGAGCAGGAGAACAAGGAAGGGCAGAATTTGTTGCCGATCGCCTTCCTGCGCCAGCTGATCCGGTTCTATGGCGACAGCATGCAAATGCTGGTGCCGCGCTATCTCGAAGTCTCAATCGAGTCGCTGACCCGCGAGCAGGAGAAGTTTCGCAATCAGATGGCGCAAGCCTTCGGCGGCAGCCCGTTCGGCGCGCTGGAGGAAACGGTGCGGCGGAACATGGAAATGTTCGAACGCGCCTTCGCCATGTTCACGCCGTTTGCGCGGCGCGAAAGCCAGAATGCCACTGGCGCGCCGGAGCCGGACAAGCCGGCAGGCAAGAGCGGCGGTGAGATCGACGATCTCAAACGCGAGCTCGACGAGATGCGGCGCAAGGTCGACAAATTGACCGGCAACGACTGAACTCGCAAAGACCCTCCGCATTGATCTGGATCAATGTGAAGAAGCTGAGCAGTGCTAAACGGTGCAGCGTAAGCGAGGTGGTGTGATGAGGAAAATCGTAACGGCTCTGATTGCGGCGGTGTGCATCGCGGCAACCGCAATGGCGTCATCGAACCCCGCGCAAGCGCGGTGGGGCGGTGGCGGCTGGCATGGCGGTGTTGGCTTTGGCGGCGGCGGTTGGCGCGGCGGCCCTGGCTTTGGCGGCTGGCGTGGCGGTCCCGGCTTTGGCGGCGGCTGGCGTGGCGGCGGCGGCTGGTATCCCGGTTTGGGCCTGGCGGCCGGTGTTGCCGCCGGTGCGATCCTCGGCGGCGTATTGGCGGCGCCCTACGGTTACGGCGGCTACTATCCGTACGGCTATGGCGTCACGCCTGGTTATGGTTATGGCGGCGCGGCCTTTTATGGCTACGGTGACAGCTACGGCTACGGTGGTGGCGGCGGCTGTTATCCCGCCCAAGTGCTGGGGCCGTACGGTCCTCACCTGGTCCAGATCTGCCAGTAAGATCTGCGACCAACAGGTCTGTGACTAAATCGTTGTTTTGAGGCACTGTCCTAGATGGCCGTGGCTAGGCCTGTGCGCCACGGCCGCTCGGTCGAGGCGAGGCCGATCAACGCGCCCTGCAGATAATCGCAGCCCCAGTCCTGCAAGGTTTTGGCCGCAGCCTCGTCCTGCACCCACTCGGCGACGGTGCTCAATTTCAGCCGCTTGGCGAGATCGATCAAGGTGCGCACGAAGGCGCGGTCGTCGTCCGAACGCATCATGTCGTGCACGAAAGCGCCGTCGATCTTGACCATGTCGACGCCGAGCTTGCGCAGATTGCGGAACGAAGTGTAACCGGCGCCGAAATCGTCGATGGCGATGCGGCAGCCGAGATCTTTGACGCGCGCGACAAAGCCGCGGGTTTCGTCGATGTCCTGGATCGCCGCGCTTTCGGTGATCTCGACGGTGAGGCGCTCGGCGACGCCCGTATGCGCGCGCAACAGCGAGCCGAGGCCGGCCCACCAATCGGGATCGGTGGTGGACGCCGCCGAGACGTTGAAGCTCGCCTTGAGCGCCGGCGTTGCGATCATCTCGTCGACCACGAGCTCGATGACGCGGTGGTCGAGGAGCCGCACCAGGCCGAGCCGCTCGGCGATTGGCACGATGTCGCCGGCCGCGATCAGGCTGCCGTCGGTGCGGCGGATGCGCATCAGGCACTCGTAGAACGCCGGCCGCCGGTCGGCCGCGTTAACGATGGTCTCGTAGGCGAGGAAGATGCGCCGCTCGTTGAGCGCGGCGACGATCTCGTCGGTGGCGCGGACATTGTCGCGGCGTAGCGCGTCGCGCTCGATATTGGGCCGGTAGGCCAGGAAAGAGCCGCGGCGGCGCGCCTTCGCGGCATCGAGGGTCTCTTGCGCGCGGCCGAGCACTTCGGCGACGCTGCGGGCATGGCGCGGCGCGGTGACGCCGCCGATGGTGACGGTGACGGCGATCGGCCCAGCGGTGGTCGGCACCATGTCGTCGTGCACGCCGGCCAAGAGCCGCTCGGCGGCGACCGCCATGTCGTCGGGCGTGCAGTCGCGCAGCACCAGGCCGAACTTGTTGCCGGAGAAACGGCCGAGCGTATCCTTGCCGCGCATGCGGCTGCGCACGCGCCGGGCGACGGTGCCGATCACCTGGTCGGCGATGTCGAAACCGAAGGACTCGTTGATGCGGGCGACGTTGTCGATGGCGACCAGCATGAAGCCGCACGACGAGCGCAACCGGATCGCTTCGTCGATGGTGTCTTCCAGCACTTCGGTCAGATGATGCCGGTTCAATTCGCCGGTGAGCCCGTCATAGCGGGCGAGATAAGTGAGGCGGCGCACGTGCTCGTAGCGCTCGTTGATGACGCGGACGACGCCGTGGGCGCGCACCGGCTTGCGATCCGGCCCGGCGAACCAGCGGCCGATATCCTCGACCCACAGCCGGGTGTCCGACGTCGGGTCGGGGCGGATGCAATATTGAATCTGATAAGCGATGCCGCGGCCGTCGTCGCGTTTGTCCGATTGCATGACGGCGTCGAAGCGTGCCTGGGCGTTCTCGGCCTCGAGCACCTGGGCATAGGCACGGCCGGTCGAGATCGCGGCGATGTCGGGGATGAGCAGCACCGCGGCGGCGTTGGCGCCCCAATGCAGCGCGTCGGTGTCGATGCGCCAATCGTAGGCCACCTCGCCGACCGAGTTGAGGATTTCGGCCGCGTCGATGCCGGTCCGGTCCGCTGTGCCGGAAGGGATCGAATTTGTCGGGCCGGCGTTGATCAAAGTCGCCTCTTTGGATTGTTGCGGGCGACGAAAGACGCCTTTACCAGGCCAAATTAGCGCCGGAGCCTAAAGAATTCGGAAAGTCCCGGCAGGCGGGTGCGGCACGCCGCTTGCGAGATACGGGGAAAGCTCCAAACAATGTCCCGTTTCGGGACAGGGAGGTGCCCGTGAGCAACGCCCTCGTTCCTTTGGCGAAAGTCGATCAAGTTGCCGCCGTGCGGGCCAACAGCCGCACCAACGCGGACTTTGTCGCGCACCTCATCGCCACCTCGGCACAAGCGCCGCAAACCCGCGCCCGCCGCCGCGCCAATCCCGACGAAGCCATTGCAGCCTATGACGCACTCGGCCATTGGCCGACCCCGGCCGGCCGCAAGCTGTCGCGTTCGCTGTAACAAAGCTCGTCATCCTGAGGTGCCCACGCGTAGCGCGGGCCTCGAAGGATGCTGCTCAGGTGCCCGGGCCGTCGCCCTTCGAGGCTCGCTACGCTCGCACCTCAGGGTGACGGGAAGACGGCCTCACACCGGCCGCTCGAGGCTATCGATCTCGATCTGGCGCCGGCCGCTGCGCATGCCGATGACGAAGCCGCCGAGCACGTCGACCAGCGCGATCATCATCAGCAGAAAAAACGTCGACGTCCCCGCCTGCTTCACCAGCAGGAATTCGACCAGCATGCCGATGAAGAGCGCCATGGCCAAAATGTGGTCCATCACCGAGCGCATGCCGATGCGCGTCGATTTGATGAGTTCGATCCAGAGCAGGAGAATGGCGAAGGCAACCAGCAGGTCTTCCCAGGTCAAGATCCAGTCCGTCCCCGACATCATATGTACGGTAGTAACGGCCGCGGTCCAGCTCACGCCGGGCGTGAGGAATGCAATCATGTTGTAGATGGCGAAGGGAACGAGAAGGAGCGGAAAGCCAAGAATGAACATGGCATCTCTCGTTCAGCCGTGACGGGGCTTACGCCTCCGCCTTCTTGCTCAGCACCTGCCGGCCGCGATACATGCCGGTCTTCAGATCGATGTGATGCGGGCGGCGCAACTCGCCGGAATCCTTGTCTTCGATATAAGTCGGGGCCTTCAGCGCGTCGGCGGACCGGCGCATGCCGCGTCTGGACGGCGAGGTTTTTCTCTTGGGGACGGCCATGGCGTCGCTCTCCTAAAGCTCGGATCGTCTGGGATTGCCGGGCTTATAGAAGAAGCATGCCTCCTGCGCTAGGGGGCCGGGGCGGCCGTGCGCACGCAGGCATTGAGCCCCGGAAAGGCTTCGGCGCGGCGCTCGTAGACGCCTGAGAGTTGGCGAACCAGGGTGCTCGGGGCGCGGGCGCTACGCCGGCCCGGATTGGGCAGAATAGCAGCCAGTTCCGCCGCTTCGTGAGCATTGAGATTGCGGGCGGATTTGTCGAAAGCGTAGCGGGCGCCGGCCTCGGCGCCGAACTCGCCATTCGGTCCCCACTGGGCGATGTTGAGGTAGATTTCCAGTACACGGCGCTTGGGCAGCACCAAGTAGAGCCAGACCGCCAGCGGGATTTCGAGCACCTTTCGGATGATGCTGCGGCCCT
Organism: uncultured Alphaproteobacteria bacterium; assembly: GCA_963756245.1. Taxonomy (GTDB): domain Bacteria; phylum Pseudomonadota; class Alphaproteobacteria; order Rhizobiales; family Xanthobacteraceae; genus BOG-931. The sequence continues at coordinate 31,126 of CAVWOI010000010.1, read as the reverse complement.
GCCAGAAGAACAGGTTCTTGGCGGTCTGCTGGGTGATGGTCGAGGCGCCGCGCTCCCTGCCGGTGTCGTCATACTGTTCCAGCGCCTCGCGCATGGCGCCGAGGTCGATGCCGCGATTGCGGCAGAAGGTGCCGTCTTCGGCGACGATGACGGCGTGCGGCAGCGCCGGCGAGATACGATCGAGCGGCAGCCACACGCGCTCGACCCGCGCCCCGATCACCCAGCGCCACAGCATCGGCGTCGAGACCGGATCGACGAACCGGTAAAACGGCGCGATGACGTAGGGCGCGGCAAGGAACACGATGATGACGGTCGCGACGCCGATCGCGATGCGCCGCAGGCTCGGCATCGGGACGCGCTTTGCTTTCGCGGCGGCTGGCATCGTGGCGGCATTCTACCCGGTCTTTGAGACGAAAGAGTGCTCTGGTGCGCGACCGTCGCCGCTGTTAGAGCTAACGCAAAAGCACAGGGAGCCAAAGGTGCAAAAAGACGCCCCCGCATCCAAGGAATTGGCGGAGAAATTCCGCACCGAGAAAGATTCGCCTTACCTGCGCTTCGTGCGCAACGACGGGCTCGATATCATCGGCGCGCACTACGTGCAAAACCTGCGCACGGTCGAATTGAAGCCATGGCCGCGCCGCGGCACGGGCGCCAAGGGCGTGTATATCAATCACGAGGCGTCGCGGTTTTCCAACGACTGCTATGTCTGCGAGATCGCGCCCGGCCAAAAACTCGAACCGATACACCACCTCTACGAAGAGATGCTCTTGATCCTGAGCGGCCGCGGCTCGACCACGGTGTGGAACGGCGCCGGCGCCCGCATCACCTTCGAATGGAAGGAAGGCGCGATCTTCGCCATTCCGCTGAACTGCTCCTACCAGCATTTCAACGGCTCCGGCCGGGACGTGGTGCGCTTCGTCGCGGTGACCAACGCGCCGTCGGTGATCAACCGCTACGACGATCTGAATTTCATCTTCAATTATCCGTACGATTTCAAGAACCGCTTTTCCGGCGAACCGGATTATTTCAGTTCAAAAGGCGAACAAGACGGCTTCCTCTTGCGCACCAATTTCGTGCCCGACGCCGTCAACCTGCCGCTGATCACCGCCCGGGAGCGCGGTGCCGGCGGCGGCCATATCCGCTTCAACATGGCGCGCGGCACCATCGCCAGCCACATCTCGCAATTCCCGATCGGCACCTACAAGAAGGCGCACGCCCATGGCCCGGGCGCTCACGTGATCATCCTTTCCGGCGAAGGCTATTCGCTGATGTGGCCGGAGGGCGAGGAGCCGCAGCGCTTCGAATGGCAGGTCGGCACCTTGGTGGTGCCGCCGAACATGTGGTTCCACCAGCATTTCAATTCCGGCGCGGCGCCGGCGCGCTATCTCGCCTTCAAGCACTGGTCGCCGCGCAATGCCCAGGGCGTGCCGATCTCCTGGATCAGCCGCCGCCTCGGCGGCACCCAGATCGATTACGCCGACGAGCATCCGAAGGTGCGCCAATTGTTCGCCGACGCGCTGGCCAAACATGCGCTCGTCCCGCGCATGGACGACGTCTACGCCGCCGAGGTCGACAACCTGCCGCCGCGGGCGGCTTGATGCGGTTCGCTTGCGACTTGCTTGCCTCTCCCGCTTGCGGGGGAGGGCGGCGAGCGAAGCTCGCCGGGTGGGGGCTCGCCTCACGGATCGAGCAAGCCACAGACCCCCTCCCTACCCTCCCCCGCAAGCGGGGGAGGAAGAATTGGGCGCTGTGGCTCGCTCTGATTGCGTGCCTCGCCGCCGCGAATCCCGCCCGCGCCGAAACCATTGCCGACATCGCCAACCTCACCGGCCCCGACCGCACCCAGCGCCTGATCGACGGCGCCAAGAAAGAAGGCACCGTCTCGCTCTATTCCTCGGCCGTCACCGACGATTCAAACGCCATCGCCGCGGCCTTCGAGAAAAAATACGGCGTAAAGGTCCAGCTCTGGCGCGGCAGCTCGGAGGATATTTTGCGCCGCGCCGTCACCGAGCATCGCGGCGGCCGTGACGACGTCGATGTCGCCGAGACCGCCGGCACCGAAATGGAAGGTTTGCGGCGCGAGCAATTGCTGCAGGAGATTTCATCGCCGGTGTTCGCCGATCTGATCCCGCAAGCCGTGGTGCCGCATCGCCCGTGGGTGACGTCGCGGCTGAGCATTTTCACCGCGGCGTTCAATACGACGCTGATAAAACCTGAAGCCGCTCCGAAAACTTACGAGGACCTCGCCGATCCGCAATGGAAGGGCAAGCTCGGCGTCGAGGCCGACGACGCCAACTGGTTCATGTCGATCGCCGGCGCCATGGGCGAAGACAAGGCAGTGGCGCTGTTCCGCAAGATCGTCGCCGGCAACGGCATGTCGATGCGCAAAGGCCACACGCTGCTGTCGAACCTCGTGGTTGCCGGTGAAGTGCCGCTGGCGCTCACGGTCTACGGCTATCGCATCAGCGAATTGAAAGCCAAGGCCGCGCCGATCGACGGCACCGTGCTGCCGCCGGCGGTGGCGCTGCCGACCGGCATCGCGGTGTTCGCGCATGCACCGCATCCCTCTGCGGCGGCACTTTTCATGGATTTCTTCCTCGGCGACGGCCAGCGCATTCTGTTCGAACGTGGCAACGTGCCGACCAACCGCACCGTGCAGGAACCGCCGCCCGGTCTCGCCTTCGTCGACGTGGCAAAATTCCTCGACGAGGGCGACAAGTGGACAAAACGCTTCAAGGAGATTTTTGCGAGCGGCGGGCGTTGAGTATCACGCGGGCGGGCGCGAAGCGCCGTCCCAGGTTCTTCCCAACACGCGCAGCCAATTGCGAAAGCATAATCTTTCGATCAGAGGCTTTTTGAATCCGCGCTGGCGCATCGCCTGCACCAGATTTTGCAGTCCGGCGGCATCGGCGATTTCAGCAGGGATCGTGGCGCCGTCGAAATCGGAGCCCAGGCCGACGCCGTCCTCGCCGGCATGTTCGAGCATGTGCTCGATGTGTTGGATCATCAGGTCCAATGGCGTGTCCTTGTCCTGGCGGCCGTCCGGACGCAGGAAGCTCGTCGCGAAATTGACGCCGACGAAGCCGCCGGATTGACCGATTGCGGCCAATTGCCGGTCGGTCAGGTTTCGCGAATGCGGGCTGATGGCGTGGGCGTTGGAGTGGGTGGCGACCAGTGGCGCGTTGCTGATCGCGGCGACGTCCCAAAAGCCGCGTTCGTTCAAGTGCGACAGGTCGATCAGAATCCGCAAGCGATTGCAGGCACCGATCAGCGCTTTGCCGAGCTCGGTCAAACCGGGACCGGTGTCGGGCGACGATGGGCAGCGGAACGGCACGCCGTGACCGAATGCATTCGGCCGGCTCCAGACTGGGCCGAGCGAGCGCAGCCCTGCCGCGTACAGCACGTCCAAAATCTCGAAATTCGCGTCGATCGCTTCGGCGCCTTCGATATGCAGCACTGCCGCCACTACATCTTCGGCGAGACAGCTTTCGATGTCACCGACGTTGCGGCAGACGCGAAGGCGCCCCTGCGACTCCCGCTCGATCCGGAACAGCAGCGACGCCATGGCAAAGACGACCCGCTGCGCCTCCGCCGTATCGACCGCAGGCGGCGCGGCCTCGCCGCTGATTGGCGGGGACGGCGTTTCGCTATTGGAACTATTTTTCCGCGGCGAGGGCACGAAAATCGCGAACAAGCCGCCGGCAAATCCACCCTTTTGCGCTTTAGGCAGGTCCAAATGGCCCTTGTCCTCGCCTTGCAGGAAGGCCGCGACCGGGTCCCCGCCGGCGCGCCGGTTGAGCCGCAACAGCACGTCGTTGTGGCCGTCAAAGATGGGAACGGGCTTCGGTGAGGTCACTTGGTCAGGCCGCCTCGGCTGCCGGCAGCGGCGGCTTGCCGCGGATGAGGTCGGCGCCTTTTTCGGCCATCATCAGCACGCAGGCATTGATGTGGGCGGAGACCAGATCGGGCATCGCCGAGGCGTCGCAGACGCGCAGGCCTTCGATACTGCGTACCTTCAGATCGGAATCGAGCACCGCGTCGGGGCCGATGGCGCAGGTGCCGCAGGGGTGATGCGCCGTGATGACGACCTTCTTGAGCCAAGCGTCGATCTCGTCGTCGGTTTTGACTTTCAGCCCCGGCCCGATCTCGTCGCCGCGATAGGGGTCCATTGCTTTGTTGAACGCGACTTCGCGCGCCAGCTTAAATCCCTGGCGCAAGGTCGGCAGATCGTTCGGCGCCGTGAAGAAGCGGTAGACAATGCGCGGGTGCGCGAGCGGGTCGGCTGAGCCAAGCAACAATTCGCCACGGCTGTCGGGGTGCAGCAAGGTCGGGCGGATGCCAAAGCCGTCGAGGAACGGTGGGCGCACCAGCGGAAACCAAAGATGCGGGTTCGCCGACGTGCCGCGGAACATGAACTCGACATCGGGCACCGACAATTCAGGCCGCGTCTTGATGAAGGCGTGCAGGCCGCCCGGCACCACAGTGCCCGGTCCGGTGCCGAACAGATACGCGCGTACCATGCTCACCGCCATGCGGTCGAACCGCATCTCGCGGTGGAACGTGCCCGGCTGCGGCCGCGTATAGGTCATATAGGCGCCGAGATGATCCTGCAGATTCTTGCCGACCGGCAGATCGGCCGCGACATTGATGCCGAACGAACGCAGATGCGCCGCCGGGCCGATGCCCGAGAGCATGAGAATTTGCGGCGAGTTGAAGGTGCCGGCAGCGACGATGACTTCGCGCGCCGCCTCGGCGCGCACCGTCGCGCCGTTCTGGACGTATTCGACGCCGGTGGCGCGCGTGCCATTGAGCGTGACGCGCGTGGTGTGCGCATTGACGGCGACGGTGAGATTTTTCCGGTTGCGCGCGGGTTTGAGAAACGCGTTGGCCGACGATGAGCGCCAGCCGTTGCGGATGGTGAACTGGCCGCGGCCGAATCCTTCCTGCTGCTTGCCGTTGTAATCCGAACTCAGTGGATAGCCACAGGCCTTGGCGGCTTCGAGCCAGGCTTCGTAGAGCGGATCTTGCGTCCGCGCGAATTCGGTGCCGAGCGGGCCCGAGCCGCCGCGCCAGGTGTCTTGACCTTTCTCGAACGTCTCGCAGCGCTGGAAATAGGGCAGCACGTCGGCATAGGACCAGCCGCGCGCGCCTTTCTGCGCCCAGCGGTCGTAATCGCCGCGGTTGCCGCGCGTATAGGCCATCACGTTGATCGACGACGACCCGCCCAAGACCTTGCCGCGCATGGCCTCGATGCGGCGGTTGTTGAGGTTCGGCTCGGGGTCGGTCTCGTAGCCCCAGTCGAACATGCCGTAATCGTGCATGCGACCCATGCCGAGCGGAATGTGGATGTAGGGATGCCAGTCGCGGCCGCCGGCCTCTAGCAGCAGCACGTTCGCCGACGAATCTTCGCTCAACCGATTGGCGAGCACGCAGCCGGCGGAACCGGCGCCGACAATGATGTAATCGTAGCCAGGCATTTCACTCCCCTTACGCAGTCCGCCTGTGTACCGGCGGTTTCAATCCCGCGCGTAGCCGATCAGCGGTTTCTTCTTGCGGCCGAGCAGGATCAGGATGGTCGCCACTATCCCGAGCACCACCCAGGTTGGCAAATCGAAAATTTTCTGCAGATAGGGGTCCCAGGCAAAGGCGAATTTCTGCTTCAGCCAGTTTTGCACGAGGTTGAGGCTGTTCTGGTCGACGATGGCCCAGGCATCGCTGACCTTCATGGTGATCAATTGCTGGTTGGCGATGGACTTGGTGCCGTCATAGACGAAGAAGATGAAGGCAAGCGCCAAGAGGCACAGGCCGATGAAGCGAAGCAGGAATCTGATCATGATTGTGCCGGTGGCGCGGAAGTGGCAGGTCTTGAGCGGGCATTACTAAGGCAGGCATTACTCTTCCGCGACGCGTTCTTCAATGTGCCGGATATACGGCTTTTTTTGCAACGCGCCGGCTGCAGCGGCGAAAGCAGCCCCGCCGCTCCCTTGAGCAATAGCCGCAGGTTTCGCTACAGTTCCGCCCGTCCGCCATATCCAGGCCGGGCGCCAGCAGTATGGAGTTGAAATGGCTTCCAAAAATGGCGGCGGCGGCCGCGCCAACCGGCCGACTTTCACCGACCAGGAAGCGCTCCTGTTCCACAGCCAAGGCCGCCCCGGCAAGCTCGAAGTGGTCGCCACCAAGCCCATGGCGACGCAGCGCGACCTGTCGCTGGCCTATTCGCCGGGCGTCGCGGTGCCGGTGCTGGCCATCGCCGAGGACGAGGAAAAAGCCTACGACTACACCACCAAGGGTAATTTCGTCGCCGTGATCACCAACGGCACCGCCATTCTCGGGCTGGGCAATCGCGGCGCGCTCGCCGCCAAGCCGGTGATGGAAGGCAAGGCGGTGCTGTTCAAGCGCTTCGCCGACGTCGATTCCATCGATCTCGAAGTTTCCACCGAGGACCCGGACGAATTCATCAATTGCGTAAAGGTGCTCGGCAAGAGTTGGGGCGGCATCAATCTCGAAGACATCAAGGCGCCGGAATGTTTCATCATCGAGCAGCGCCTGCGCGAATTGCTCGACATCCCGGTGTTCCACGACGACCAGCACGGCACCGCGATCATCGCCGCCGCGGGCCTGATGAATGCGCTGCATCTCACCGGCCGCGACATCGCCTCTACGCGGCTGGTCTGCAACGGAGCGGGCGCCGCCGGCATCGCCTGTCTGGAGCTTTTGCGCTCCATCGGATTCCGGCCGGAAAATCTCATCCTCTGCGACACCAAGGGCGTCATCTACGAAGGCCGCAAGGACGGCATGAATCAGTGGAAGTCTGCCTATGCGGTAAAAACCTCGGCGCGCACCCTGGAGCAGGCGCTGATCGATGCCGACGTGTTCTTCGGGCTGTCGGCCAAGGGCGCGGTGACGCAAGACATGGTCAAGATGATGGCGCCGCAGCCGATCATCTTCGCCATGGCCAATCCCGATCCGGAAATCACCCCCGAGGAGGTCGCCGCGGTGCGCACCGACGCCATCATGGCGACCGGCCGCTCCGACTATCCGAACCAGGTCAACAACGTGCTCGGCTTTCCCTATATCTTCCGCGGCGCCCTCGACGTGCGGGCCCGCGCCATCAACATGGAGATGAAGATCGCGGCCGCGCATGCGCTGGCCAATCTGGCGCGCGAGGACGTTCCCGACGAAGTCGCCGTGGCCTATGGGGCGCGGCCGAAATACGGCCCCGATTACATTATCCCGGTGCCGTTCGATCCGCGGCTGATTTCCGAGATACCGGTCGCTGTGGCGCAGGCGGCGATGGATTCCAACGTTGCGCGCAAGCCGATCGAGGACATGGAGGCTTACCGGGCGCAGCTGCGCAGCCGGCGCGATCCGATCGCCGGCGTGTTGCAGCGCGTCTATGAGCGCTTGCGCCGGCATCCCCGCCGCGTCGTCTTTGCCGAAGGCGAGGAAGAGCAGGTGATCCGCGCCGCGGCGTCGTTCGTGCACCAGGGGCTTGGCACCGCGCTGTTGTGCGGCCGCGAGCGCCGCGTACGCGAGACGGCGGAAACCCTCGGCGTCGAACTGGGCGGCGGCATCGAGATCGTCAATGCGGCGATGTCGTCGCGCAACTCGGCCTATGCGTCCTATCTCTACGAGCGGCTGCAGCGCCACGGTTTTCTGCAGCGCGACTGCCAGCGCATGGTCAACCAGGACCGCAATCATTTCGCCGCCTGCATGGTTGCGCTCGGCGACGCCGACGCCATGGTCACGGGCGTGACGCGCAATTTCTCGGTGGCGCTCGAAGACGTGCGGCGCTGCATCGATCCGAAGCCGGGCCACCGCGTCATGGGCGTGTCCCTGGTGCTGGCGCGCGGCCATACCGTGCTGGTCGCCGACACCGCGGTCACCGAAATGCCCGACGCCAACGAGATCGCCGAGATCGCCATCGAGGCGGCGCGGGTGGCGCGCTCGCTCGGCTACGAGCCGCGGCTCGCTCTGCTGGCGTTCTCGACTTTCGGCCATCCGCCGGGCGAGCGCTCCGAGCGGGTGCAGGAAGCGGTGCGGCTGCTCGACGAACGGCGCGTGGATTTCGAGTATGACGGCGAGATGGCGGCCGACGTGGCGCTCAACATGGAGCTGCGCGAGGCCTATCCGTTCTGCCGGCTGTCGGGGCCCGCCAACGTGCTGATCATGCCGGCGTTCCACTCCGCTTCGATCTCGACCAAGATGCTGATGGAGCTCGGCGGCGCCACCGTGATCGGCCCGATGCTGGTCGGGCTCGACCGCTCGGTGCAGATCGTGCCGCTATCGGCCAATGACGCGCAGCTCGTCAACATGGCGGCGATCGCCGCGTTCAATGTCAGCGGCTGATACGTAGTGAGCCGTCATCCTGAGGTGGCCGCCATAAGCGCGTTTACGCGCGTCTTCGACGCGCTATGGCGGCCCTCGAAGGATACGGCCGAGGCGCCCGGGCCGTCGCCCTTCGAGGCTCGGCGCTACGCGCCGAGCACCTCAGGGTGACGGAAAAGAAAATGCAAAAACGAAAACTCGGGGCATCCGGCATCGAGGTTTCCCTCGTCGGCCTCGGCACCAATAATTTCGGCGGCCGCACCGATCTCGAAAGCTCGCGGCGTGTCATTCATCGCGCGCTCGATCTCGGCATCACGCTGATCGACACCGCCGACATCTACGGCAACAAGGGCGGCTCGGAAGAAATTCTGGGCAAGGTTTTGGGCGCGCGCCGCAAGGACATTGTGCTGGCGACGAAATTCGGCCTGGCGATGGACGATGCCGGAAAATTGCGCGGCGCATCGCGGCGTTATATCGCGCAGGCGCTCGAAGCGAGCTTGCGGCGGCTGAAGACCGATTGGATCGATCTTTATCAGCTGCACCGGCCCGATGCGCAGACGCCGATCGAGGAGACATTACGCGCGCTCGACGATCTGGTGAGAGCCGGAAAGGTGCGCGCCATCGGTTGCTCCAACCTTTCCGCCGCGCAGCTTGAGGAGGCGATGGCGCCCGTGCAGCGCCATGGCCTGACGTCTTTTGTCACCGCGCAAGACGAATACAGCCTGCTGGAGCGCGAGCTGGAAAAAGATCGCCTGCCGATCATGCGCAAGCACGGCATGGGCCTGCTGCCGTATTTCCCGCTGGCAAGCGGATTGCTGACAGGCAAATACAAACACGATGCGCCGTTGCCGCCCGGGACGCGGCTTGCCCGGAACCCGCCGCGCCATGCCGACGCGTTCCTCAATGAGCGCAACTGGCGCATCGTCGATGCGCTCGATGCCTTTGTGGCTCGGCGCGGGCGTACGCTGCTGGAACTGGCTATGAGCTGGCTGGCGAGCCGGCCGTACATCCCGAGCATCATCGCCGGCGCAACGCGGCCGGAGCAGGTGGAACAGAACATCGCCGCGGTCGGCTGGGCCTTGTCGGAAGCCGATCTGGCCGAGATCGACCGCATAACGCTTTGATTACGTGTCGCAAATTCGCTGCCTCGGATTCACGAGGTCGAAACCTCTGTCCGCTAGCGTTGCGACGACAGCCATGAAGCACGTCATGCCCTTAAACCCGTTTGCGCTCGAGATCAGCGGTCTGGTCAAACGCTTCGACCGTCCCGCGGTCGACGGCCTCGATCTCACCGTGCGGACCGGCGAGTTCTACGCGCTGCTCGGCCCCAACGGCGCCGGCAAGACCACGACCTTGCGCATGATCGCCGGCCTGCTGCGGCCCGACGCCGGCACCATCAGTGTCGCCGGCATCGATGCGCTGGCCGATCCGGTGGCAGCGAAGCAGATCATGGCGTGGATCTCCGACGAGCCGATGATTTACGACAAGCTCACGCCGCGCGAATATCTCGAATTCGTCGCCGGCCTGTGGGGCGTCGCGCCGGCGCTGGCCGAGGAGCGCGCCCAGGACTTGCTGTCGTGGCTCGATCTCAAGCCCCATACACACGAGCGCTGCGAAGGATTTTCCAAGGGCATGCGGCAGAAAGTGGCGCTGGCCGGCGCGCTGGTGCACGACCCGCGCGTGATCATTCTCGATGAGCCGCTCACCGGGCTCGATGCCGGCTCGGCGCGCCAAGTCAAAAGCGTGCTGCGCGAGCGGGTCAATGCCGGCGGCACCATCATCATGACTACGCACATTCTCGAAGTCGCCGAACGCATGGCCGACCGCATTGGCGTCATCGCCCACGGCAAGCTGATCGCCGAAGGCACGCTGGAGGAGTTGCGGCTTCAGGCCGGCCGGACCAGCGCCGGTGCGAGCGACGGCGCCAGCCTCGAAGACACTTTCCTCGCGCTGGTCGCCGAGCAGGCGCAGGCGGCATGACACCGGGCACCGCGGTCTGGTTCGCGCGGCACGAGTCGCGGCTCGCCTGGCGCGATTGGCTCGGCATGATCACCGCCGGGCGGCGCGAACGCCTGCGCCGGGTCGTGATCGCGATTCTCGTTTTCGCGGTCTTCATGCATTTCGTCGCCTATTGGATGGTCGGCCGTTACGCCGATGCGCCGGTCGATACGTCGATGCTGGTGACGATCACCGCAAGCGTTCTGCTGTCGTGGCTGCTGATGATTTCGCAGGCCATGGAAACGATGACGCGCGCATTCTATTCGCGCTCCGATCTCGATCTGATCCTGGCGTCGCCGGTCGCCGCGCAAAGGCTGTTTGCCGTGCGCATCGCCACGGTTGCGGTCTCGGTCGCGGCGATGGCGATCCCGCTCGCCGCGCCGTTCATCGATATCCTCATCGTGCGCGGCGGCTTGCGCTGGATGGGCGCCTACGGGCTGATCGTCGCCATGGGGGCTGCCGCGGCCGCGCTCGCGGTCGGCTTCACCGTGGCGCTGTTCCGCATCATCGGTCCCAAGCGCACGCGCCTTGTGGCGCAAGTCGTCGCCGCGGTAATCGGCGCCGCCTTCGTGATCGGGCTGCAAGTGGCGGCCATCCTGTCCTACGGCACGATCTCGCGGATCAGCGTGTTGCAGTCGAGCGCCGTGCTGACCCATGCGCCCGGTCTTGCGAGCATCGTGTGGTGGCCGGCGCGCGCCGCGATGGGCGATTGGCTCGCGCTCATCGGCGTGCTCGCCGTGAGTTTTGCGCTGCTTGTAGCGGCCATCGCGCTGGTTTCGCCGCGCTTCGGCGAATATGCCACCGCGGCCGCCGGCGCCGCAGCGTCCCGCGTCAGTCAGACGGGACGGCAGAGCGTTTTCAAAAAAACCTCGCCGCGCCGCGCCTTGCGCCGCAAGGAATGGACGTTGCTGCGGCGCGATCCGTGGCTGGTGTCGCAAACTTTCATGCAGATGCTCTATCTGATCCCGCCCGCCGTGCTGCTGTGGCGCAGCTTTGACGACGGCAACGGCGCCTATAACCTCCTCGTGCCGGTCCTGGTCATGGCGGCCGGCCAGCTCGCCGGCGGCCTCGCCTGGCTCGCGATCTCCGGCGAGGACGCGCCCGATCTGGTCGCCACCGCGCCGGTGCCGGCGAGTTTCATCCTGCGCGCCAAGGTCGAAGCAGTGCTCGGCGTCATCGCTGTCGTGTTCGCGCCGATGGTTGCAGTCCTCGCCTTGCTCTCGCCCTGGCACGCGCTGGTCGCCGGCGGCGGCATCGTCATCGCCACCACGGCGGCGACCGCGATCCAGCTCTGGTTCCGCAGCCAGGCCAAGCGCAGCCAGTTCCGCCGCCGTCAGGTCTCCTCTCGCGTCGCGACGTTCACCGAAGCCTTCTCGTCGATCGGCTGGGCGGCGACGGCTGCGGTCGCATCCGTAAGCCTCGTGCTCGCCATCGCACCCGCGCTGATTGCGTTTCTGGTCGTGGCCGGCGCCTGGATCATGAGCCCGCGCACCGCCGCGGCGTAACGGCCGGCTCGACGGGGCAAACCCGAGTGTGATTAAACTCGTCCTCGATCCGGGCGATATGCGCCCGCCGGGGACGTGAATGAAGCAGCAGCCGAGTTGGGTCTGGCCGGACGGCAAGCGCATCGCCGTCGTGTTCAATGTCTGTCTCGAAGCCTGGTCGGACGGCAAGGCGCCCGGCATCAGCCCGATGGGCAATCCGCTGCCGGCCGGCGTGCTCGACACCATGGCGATCTCCTGGGCCGCCTATGGCGTCGAGGTCGGCATCCACCGGCTGATGGACGGTTTCGCCCGCCACGGCGCCAAGGCGAGCGTCATGACCAACGCCGTCATCGCCGAGCGCGCGCCCGACACGGTCAAGGCCATCGCCGAGCGCGGCCACGAAGTGCTGTCGCATTCCTACGCGATGGACGTGATCCCGGCGCTGCTCTCCGACGAGGACGAGCGCAAGAACATCGCGCGCTGCACGACACTCTTGGAAAAAGCCTCGGGCCAAAAAATCGTCGGCTGGCTGTCGCCGCGCGGCACCTCGAAGGTGACGACGCCGAAATTGCTCGCCGACGCCGGCTATCGCTGGTACGGCGACGTGTTCGACACCGACCTGCCTTACGTCGCCAACCACGGCAACAACAAGATCGTCGCCATTCCGCTGTCCTACGACGTCAACGACATGCCGTCGATGAAATACGGCCATCCGCCGCGCATGATGCTGGAATCGTTCAACGAGGTGATCGGCATCGCCCGCGCCCGCGACGACGAATTGCGCATCATCGACGTCACCAGCCATGCCCATATCTTCGGCCACCATCGCGGCGCACATTTCTACGAGCGCATCATCGAACAGGCGATGACCTCGCCGGATATTTGGGTCGGCACCCGCGCCGAGATCGCCGATCACGTGCTGAGCGTGACCAACGCCTGATCCTTCCCGCCGGGAGAAGATACTGTGATACCGAAGCCTTTATTCACGCTGTCATCATCCGCGAAGGCGGATGATCCAGTAACCCGTGCAGGCTCGGGTTTGCACGACTGCGCGGGAATCGGTCGTTCGGCGATTACTGGGTGCCCCGCCTTCGCGGGGCATGACAATGTGGGTGTCGCGCGATGATTCCGTTCGAAATGGTGGAGCCAAAATCGCTCAAGGAGGCGGTGTCGCTGCTCGATCCCGAGGAGCCGACGATCCGCGCCGTCGCGGGCGGCACCGCGCTGATGCTGATGATGAAGGCCGGCGTGTTCCAGCCGACGCGGCTGATCTGCTTGCACGGCATCGAGCCGGAGCATTCGCGCATCACAGTCAGTGGCAACGCGCTGCGCATCGGCGCCATGGCGACGCTGAGCGACGTCGAGCACGACGCCAATGTGGCCGCGCGGCTGCCGGTGCTCAAGCGCGCGATGCGGACCTTGTCGAATGTCCGCGTGCGCAACGTGGCCCGCGTCGGCGGTGCGTTGGCGCATGGCGATCCGCACATGGATCTGCCGCCGGTGCTTGCCGCGCTCGGCGCGCGGGTTTCGATCGCCGGCCCCAAAGGCAATCGCGAGCTGCCGGTCGAGGCGCTTTACTCCGGCTACTACGAGACCGTTCTGGACAAGAACGAGTTGATCATTGCGGTGACCGTGCCCGCGCTGGACCGCCGCAAGGCCGCTTATATGAAAGTCACCTCGCGCACCGCCGACGATTGGCCGGCGCTCGGCGTTGCGGTGTCGTTTGCGCATAAGGACGGCGCGATCCACGATCCCATCGTCGTCGTCAGCGCCGCCACCGAAAAGGTCACACGCATGGCATCGGCCGAGAAAGCGCTGCAAGGCGCCGCGCCCGATGAGACGGCGCTGGCGCGGGCCGGCGAAGCCGCCGCCGCCGAGGCGCAAATCCTCGCCGACGCTCATGGCTCCGCCGCCTATAAGCGCGAATTGCTGCGGGTCTATGTGCGGCGTGCGGTGCGCCAAGCGTTGGCCGAAGGCGCGCAGTAAGGTGCATTGATGAAGCAGGTCGGGCGAGATATCCCGCGCCTCGAAGTGCGCGCCAAGGTCACCGGCCGCACCGAATATGTGCACAATCTGCGCCTGCCCGGCATGCTCTACGGCAAAATCGCGCGCTCAACGGTGCCGCACGGCCGCATCCGCAACATCGACACGCGTGCCGCAAAAGCGGTCGCCGGCGTGCATCGTGTCGTCACCGGCGAGGATATCCGCAAGCTGATCGCGGAGCCCTATTACGGTCCGGCATTTCACGATCAGCCGATCCTGGCACTCGACAAGGTGCACCATGTTGGCGAGCCGGTCGCGGCCGTGCTGGCAAGCGATCCGCATGTCGCCGAGCGCGCCGCGCAACTGATCGAGGTGGAATACGAGGAGTTGCCGGCGGTGTACGACGAAGTCGCGGCGATGCAGCCCGACATCGTCGTTCACGATGTGCTCAAGCCGGCGGGCACCTTCGCCGACCTCAAACATCTCAAGGGCCGCACCAATACCAACATCGCGCTCGACTATCATTTGCGCCGCGGCGACGTCGACGCCGCCATGGCGCGCGCCACATACGTGTTCGAGCACACCTTCAAGACGCAGCAATGCCTGCATCTGCCGTTCGAGCCGTTCGTGTCGGTTGCCGAGCCCGGCGACGGCGCGCTGACGATCCACACGTCGAGCCAGACGCCCTCCTTCGTGCGCACCGAGATCGCGCGGCTGTTCGGCTGGCCGGAAAATCGCGTGCGGGTGAAAGTGCCGTATCTCGGCGGCGGTTTCGGCGCAAAAGTCTACGTCAAGCTTGAAGCGCTGGTCGCGGCGCTGGCGATGCTGGTGCGCCGGCCGGTGAAGATCGCGCTGACCATGGAAGAGCAGTTCTACATGATCACCAAGCATCCGACGACGTTCTGCATCAAGAGCGGCGTCGACCGGAACGGCAAGGTGATCGCGCGCGCTTGCGAAGTGCTTTGGAACGGCGGCGCTTACGCCGATATCGGCCCGCGGGTGACGCAAAAATCCGGCTTCACCGCGCCCGGCCCTTACGACATCGACAATATCAGTATCGATTCCTATTCGCTTTATACCAACCGCACGCCGGCCGGCGCGCTGCGCGGCTTCGGCATTCCCCAACTGGTCTGGGCCTATGAGAGCCACACCGATCTGATCGCGCGCGAGCTCGGCATCGATCCGGTCGAATTCCGCCGCAAGAATATTTTGCGCGAAGGCCGGCCGCAGGCCAGCGGCACGGCGATGCAGGACGCCGCCATCGCCGAAGTGCTCGACGCCATTGCTGCACGTATGGGCTGGAGCGCGCCGTTCGATCGCGGCAACGGCACCGGCACCGTTCGCCGCGGCCGCGGCGTCGCCATCGGATTCAAAGCCTCGATCTCGCCGACCACGTCGGTCGCCATCGTCAACGTGTCGGCCGACGGCTCGACGACGCTCTACACCAGCACCGTCGATATGGGGCAGGGCTCCGACACCGCGTTCGCGCAGATGGTGGCCGAGGTGCTCGATCTGGACTCCGAAGACATCCGCATCGTGCATCCGGATACCGACGTCACGCCCTACGACATGGGCACGCTCGGCTCGCGCTCGCTGTACCACATGGGCAATGCGGTGCGCCTCGCCGCCGAGGACGCGCGCACGAAATTGCGCGCGCTTGCCGCGGAAGCAGGTTTGCCCGAAGGCACCAATTATCCGCCGGCGGAGATTTTCAAGAAGCGCTACGGCATGCAGGCCGGCAATGTCATCGGCACGGCGAGTTTCGTGCCGACCTATAAATCGCCCGATGCGCAGACCGGGTTGTCGGACAACGTCACGCCGTTCTGGATGATCGGCGGCGCCGGCGTCGAAGTCGAGGTCGATGTCGAGACCGGACACGTGCACGTGACAAAGCTCGTCAACGCCGCCGATTGCGGCAAGCCGATCAATCCCGGCGTGGCACGCACGCAATTAAGCGGCGCCGCGATCATGCAGCTCGGCTTCACGCTGTCCGAAGACATGCGGCTCGACGGCGGCCAGGTGACCAATGCGTCGCTCGCCGACTACAAAATCCCCGGCATCCGCGACATTCCGCCAATGGAGAACGTTTTGGTCGAGGCCGAGCAGCATTCCGGCCCGTTCGGCGCCAAGGGGCTCGGCGAATCCGGCACTTTCGGCGTCTCGCCGGCGATCGCCAACGCCATCCACGACGCCGTCGGCGTCCGCATCACCTCTCTGCCGATCACCGCCGAAGCGGTGCTGCGCGCCTTGCGCGCGCAAGCCGGCCAGCCACTCGAGGACGAATGATGAGCATGCAAAACATCAATTTCACGCTCAACGGCCAAGCGGTCTCGACCGACATCGAGCCGCATCGCAACCTGGTCGAGCTGTTGCAGCGCTTCGACCTGTTCGGCGCGCGCGAAAGCTGTGGCCAAGGGCTGTGCGGCTGCTGCACCGTGCTGGTCGACGACAAGGCGGTGTCGGGTTGCCTTTATTTCGCGACCTGGGTCGACGGCAAGAGCGTGACCACGGTCGAATCGCTCGATGCCGAAGGCGCGCTGTCCATCGTGCAACAAGCCTTCATCGATTGCGGCGCGTTCCAGTGCGGCTTCTGCACGCCGGGTTTCGTGCTCATGGTGCATCAATTGCTGAAGGAGCATCCGAATCCGAGCGATGACGACATTGTTCATTATCTCGCGGGCAATCTCTGCCGCTGCGCCGCCTATCCGGAGATCATCGAGGCGGTAAAGGTCGCGGCGCGGCGCTGACGCAAAAATCAGCTCGCGCCCGTCTTCTGCACCCAAAAGAAGTACATATTGCCGAATGTCAGTGGATTCGCCTGCTCGAAGGCATGCCACGATCCGAGATCGCGCAAAGCGCCGGCATCCGGAAACTGTCGCTGAAATTGTCGCAGCACGTCGGGCGGCAGCTGCTCAAAGCCCAAAAACGTCAGGCGATTTTCGTCGAGAAACGCCTCGATCTGCGGAATCGTGAACTGGTGCTCCATGACGTTGAACAACAGATCGCGGCAGCCGCTGGTCGAGGAGAAATCGCGAAACGGCGGCATGCCGAAGCGCTGGATCAGCTCCTGCCGGCAGGCGCGAATATCCGTGGTGCCGTAGCCGCGTTCGGTGATGAAAGCGCGTGCCGCGGTCAGCGATTGCCGCGCGGCGGCGCTGTAGAGGCCGACCAGCATCAGGCCGTGCGGACGCAACAGCGACAGCAGCACCTGCCATCCCTTCGCCGGATCGGCCAGATGGTGCAGCACCCCGACCGTCTCGATGACGTCGAAGCGCCGGCCGAGTGCGGCGAGCTTGAGAATATCGGCTTGGCCGTATTCGATGTTGGTCAGAGCCAAGGCGCGGGATTTCCTGCGGGCGTAAGCCAGGCTGGTGCGGCTGATGTCGATTGCCAGGATGCGCGCTTTCGGAAATCGCAGCGCGCTGTCGATCGAATGCGAGCCGGTGCCGCAACCGGCGATCAGGATGTCGACGCCGACGGTGGTTTGCGGCCACGACAGCGGCACGATGTTCAGCCGGTCGCGCAGAAAGTGCACGACCGTAGTCGGCTCGATTTGCGGAACCGCGGTCCATCGCGGGTAGGGGCTTTCCTCGTATTGATTTTGCACTTGCAGCGAAACGGCGTCGTCGATCGGCGTCAGCAGCGCAATGTCGTTGCGGTCGGCCTCTTCCTCCAAGGGCTCGCGGATTTGCTGCGTCAACAGCCGTTCGATAGCATCCGGCCAAGCGTGCGCGAGCAGCGATGCCGCGCCCGGCAGCCTCTGCAGCGGCAGATAGCTTGCGGTGACGATCAGATCGAGCGGAGCAATCTCCGCGCTCGCGGCGAGCGCGGCGACGACACGATCCTCGACTTGCCGAACCTGTATCAGCTCGACGTCGCCGAGCGCAAAGACATACTCGTTGAGGAAACATTGCTGCGCCAGGGCGCAAAAGATTTCGAGGCCATCCTCATCGATCGGTTGCGGATCGGCCTCGATCGCGTGCTGCAACAGTCCGTGGCGAATCGCGTTGAGCAACCGCTCCAGTTCGAGATCGTGGACGACCTTCGACTGCAGCAGCGCCAGCAGCATGGCTTCCCGCGCCATCGCGCTCGCGCCTTGCGGGCCGAGCAATTCGTCCAGCCGGACCTGCCGCGGCCAGGCATCGGCGAGACGCTTCAATGGCGCTGTTACCGCGGCGCTTTGCTTGACGAGGATCTCCGGGTCACGCAGCCCAAGCGCCATGGCATGCGTGAAATGCGCCACCGCCTCGTCCATGCGGCCGAGCGCCTGATAGGCGATGGCGATATTGTCGTGGGCCGCCGCATCGGTGCGGTCGAGCTCGAGCGCCTGGTTGAGCAGTTTCACCGCCAATTTGTTGCGGCCGCCCTGTTGCACGATGTCGCCCAGCAGCACGAGGCTGCGCAGGTGGCGGGGTTCGCGGCCGAGCGCCAGGCGGCAAAGGTTTTCCGCCTGGACGAATTCGCCCTTGCGGTAATGCGATATAGCCGCGGCGTAAACATCATCGGCCTTGGCGGCGCGAAACGGGCTAGCGGCCACGGCCGGCGATAGCGCAGATTCGGCCTGCTTGGCCGCCGCTCGTCGTGCCTTCCGGTTCATTTTCGCAGTCCTTTCAAAGGATTGCGGTACTGACCCGGTACGGCTATCCGGCCCAAGCCCGGCAACGCCCCCATAGAGGCGTGTTTATACGAATTTTATGTCACGGCCAGCCCGATAGCCCGATTTCGGGCCGGCAAAATTGTCGCAACCGATATCCGGCGGGAGGCGTGTCAGGCGCCGTTCAGCGCCGCGATAAATCGCTGCTTGATCGCGTGTCCGTCGCGGATCGGCAGCACGCGCGGCACGTCTTCTTCGCTGATGCGCGCACTGATCAGAACCGGGCCCTCGCCGGTGTGCAGCAATTTGCGCACCTCGGCGGCTTCCTCGATGCGCGAAATCGCCCGCGCATGTTTGAAGCGGCAGCCAAGCGCCACTGCGACGAGATCGATGCCTGCCTTGGTGTGGCTCGCCTGCATGCCGGTCTCGCCGTAATGGACGTTGTCGAGCACGACGATGCCAAAATTCTTCGGCTGCTTGACGCCGATGGTGGCGAGGCTGCCCAGCCCCATCAGCATGTCGCCGTCGCCGGTCAGTACGGCGACACGGCATTCAGGCTGCGCCAATGCCAGCCCAAGCCCGATCATCGCGGTGCCGCCCATGGCGCCCCAAAGGTAGAAGTTCAGCGGATGATCGCCGGCCGCGGCGACATCGTAGGTCGCCGAACCCAGCCCGCTGACGACGAGGAGATCGCCGCGGTCGATCAGAAGCTGCCGCACAAAATCGCGCCGGTCGAGCATCATCGCGTCCATTGCTTGCGGCCGATCAGCCGTTGTGACAGCAGGATCGCGACCTGCAGATTGCCGTCGAACGCCATGTCGCAGCCGGCGCCGACGATGTCATCGACGGCATCGGCATCGTCGATGCGGTAGGTGAGAAAGCCCGCGAGCTTCAGCACGTCCTCGGTGATCGCGCCCATCGGCACCTGCCACGGATTGAACTCGCCGAATTCGCCGCGCATGGTGACCAAGACGACGCAGCCGAAGCCGCAATTGCGCAGCAGCGAAAACATGTTGATGCAATTGCCGACGCCGCTCGATTGCATCAACAGCGCCGCGCGCTGGCCGCCGAGCGCTGCGCCGGCGACCAGACCGACACCTTCCTCCTCGGTGGTCAGCACCACGTCGGCGATGGAATTGTCGGCCTGGCACAGCTGGATCAGCCGGCTGTGGCCGGCGTCCGGCACATAGCCGACCTGGCGAATGCCGACGCGGCGGAAATGGCCGTAGATCGCGTCCGGCCACGATGTCTTTATGTCGGTCGGCGTGTGCAACGTTGCTCTCACATGTCGGGGGTGAAGGCGAGGCTAGGCAAATATCGCACTGCTGATTATGGTGCGCCATCCCCTAGAGCAAAATCGCTTCAGATTGAAGCGATTTGTGCTCTAGCATTTTGATGGAGCATGATCTTTTCGGAAAACCGGTATCCACTTTTCCGGATCATGCTCTAATGCCGAAAACCAACAATGGAGACGGCTCATGGCTACCAGGCTTCGCCACATCGCCATCATCGTTCCCGATCCGGAAAAGGCCGCGACGTTTTTCGAGCAGGCCTTCGGCATGACACGGGCCGGCACCGCGCGCCGCGGCATCTATATGTCGGATGGCGTGATGAACGTGGCGCTGCTCAAGACCGAGGGCAACGAGAAGCCGGGCCTGTACCACTTCGGCATGTGGGTCGACGATCTCGACGAAGCCGAGAAGAAGGTCACCCAAGCCGGCGGTACTTATCTGGCCGGCCGGCCGACCTCGCCGAACTCGTTCTACGAGGCAAAATTTCGCGACCCGGACGGCGTGGTGTTCGACCTGACCCATCACGGCTGGGCCGGCGCCACCAAGGAAGTGATGGCGAAGACGTAGCACCGGCTTGCGTTTCCCGGATGCGGTGCAGCACGAAGTGGTGCACCGCTGATCCGGGATCGTCGCAGGCTGTACGCTTGCGGGTTCTGAGCTTGTGACGATCCCGGGTCTGCAGTGCATCACTCCGCTTCGCTCCGTGCTGCACTGCGCCCGGGAAACAAAGCTTAGGCGGCTGCACTATGCCCACCTATCCCGATCGTATCGTCGTCATCGGCGCCGGCCCCGTCGGCCTGTGCCTGTCATTGGCGCTCGCGCAGGCCGACCTGAAGGTCTGTCTGGTCGAAGCGCTCGGCGACGACAACTTCCTCGAACAGGTGCCGCGCGCCGGCACCAATCATCCGGCCACGCTGGAAATGCTCGACCGGCTCGGGCTTTACCAAAAGCTCGAGCCGCGCGGCATCGTCGCACCGGTGTTTCACTACTGGGATCGCCGCGAAGGCAAGCTGATCGCCGCGTTCGATCACGTGCATCTGAAGAACGACACGCGTTTTCCCTACGTGCTGCAATGCGAGCGCATCAAGATCGTCGAAGAGGCGCTCAAGATGGCCAAGGCGCATCCCAATATCGACGTGCGCCTGGCGACGGAATTCATCGCTTTCGAACAGGACGCCGACGGCGTGCGGGCGCGAGTGAAAAATCCCGCCGGCGAGGAGGAGACGATCGAGGGCCGTTATCTGGTCAGCGGCGAGGGCGCGCGCAGCATCGTCCGCAAAGACCTTGGTATCGCGTTTGAAGGATTTACTTACGACGACCGCACGCTGAACATCGAAGTCGCCTACGACTTTCGCCGGCACGGCTATGCCGAGCGCAATTACATTTCCGATCCGGCGGAATGGTCGAACCTGTTTCACTGGAAAGGCCCGCCGGACCGTTGGCGCGTGCATTTCCCGACCGATCCGCGCGCCGACGAGCTTGAACTGATGCGGCCGGAGGCGCTGCAGGCGAAGCTGCAAAGCTTCCTGCCCACCGGCAAGCCGTTCGATATCGTCGGCAGCAACCTTTACGTCGTGCACCAGCGCGTGGCGCAGAAATTCCGCATCGGCCGTGCCATCCTGGCCGGCGATTCCGCCCACGTGAACAGCCCGATCGGTGCCATGGGCATGAACTCGGGCATCCACGACGCCATCAATCTCGCCGACAAGCTCATCGCCATCGCGCGCGGAGAGGCGGACGACGGCGTGCTCGATCG
Organism: uncultured Alphaproteobacteria bacterium; assembly: GCA_963756245.1. Lineage (GTDB taxonomy): Bacteria > Pseudomonadota > Alphaproteobacteria > Rhizobiales > Xanthobacteraceae > BOG-931. The sequence continues at coordinate 9,691 of CAVWOI010000010.1, read as the reverse complement.
CTACGAGCGCCAGCGCCGCCATGTCGCCGTCGCGCATACGCAAGCGCAGACCATGCGCAACAAAAGACTTTTGGCCGAGAAGGATCCGGCGGTGCGGCAGCGCAATCACGACGACTTGCGCCGGACCGCGGACGACCCGGCGCTGGCGCGGAAATATCTGCTGCGCACGGCGCTGTTCGAGAGCTTGCGCGAAGCCGACGCGATAGCGTGATGACAGGGGGACGGCGATGCGGCGCCTGGCATTTTTTGCACTGCTGATGACGCTGGCTGCGATGCACGCCGCCGCGGCGCAATCGGCAAGCTGGCCGGAGCGGCCGATCCATCTGATCGTGCCGTTTCCGGCCGGCTCGAGCTCCGACATCGTCGCCCGCATCGTGGCGCAAAAGCTTGGCGAGCGGCTCGGCCAGCAGCTCGTGGTGGAGAACCGCCCCGGCGCCAGCGGCAATCTGGGTACCGAGGCGGTCGCGCACGCGGCCGCCGATGGCTACACGCTCGGCCTCGCCAATACGTCGACGCATACGTTGTCGCCGAGCCTGATGGCGAAGCCGACCTACGATCCGGTCAAGGATTTTGTGCCGATCTCGATGATCGGCGCCTCGCCCTTCGTGCTGGCGCTCTATCCGGATGTGCCGGCGACGAGCGTGCAGGCACTGGTCGCGCTCGCCAAGACCAAGCCGCTCACCTTCGCCTCGGCCGGTCCGGCAACGCTGGCGAATCTTGCAGGCGTCCTGTTCGCCAAGACCGCGCATATCGAGCTGACGCCGGTGTCCTATCGCGGCAGCGGGCAAGAGATTCTCGACGTCGTCGCCGGCCGGGTGGACATGGCGTTCGCGACCATTCCGCCGACATTGCCGCTGATCCGCGACGGCAAAGTGCGCGCCATCGCGGTGACCGGGCCGCGGCGCAGCCCGGCGCTTGCCGATGTGCCAACCGTCGCGGAGTCCGGGCTGCCCGGTTACGAGAGCGTGCTGTGGCAGGCGCTCTACGCGCCGGCCGGCACGCCGGCGCCGATCGTGACGCGGCTCAATGCCGAGGTGAATGCGATCCTGCACGACAGCGCCGCCATCGGCGCGCTGGCCAAGCTCGGCGTCGAGGCCCAGCCGGGCACGACGCAACAGCTTGCCGACCGCATCGCAGCCGACCTCAAGAAGTGGCATGACGTGATCGTCGACGCAGGGATTCAACCGCAATAACGCGCTTTCGAACGCTTGACGCTTTTCGGCGGCGGGAGGATGCTGACGGCCAATACCCCCATTCGACAAAGGGAGACTCCCATGGCTGCTCGGCTTCGTCACATCGCGCTGTCGGTTCCCGACCCCGACAAGGCCGCACAATTCTTCGAGGAAGCGTTCGGCATGAAGCGCGTCGGCAAGGCCGGCATCGGCTGCTACGTCTCCGACGGCACCATCAATGTGGCGCTGTTGAAATACGACGGCGACGTTCCGGGCTTCCACAAGGGCTACCACGGCCTCGTGCATTTCGGCATGTGGGTCGACAATCTCGACGAGGCCGCCAAAAAAGCGACCGACGCCGGTGCCACTTATTTCGGCGGCCGGCCGGAGGACAATCCGCACGCCTTCTACGAGGTCAAATACAAAAATCCGGATGGCATCATCTTCGATCTGACGCACAACGGCTGGCGCGGCGCGGTGAAGGAAGTCGTGCCGGCCGAAGCCGAGACGGTGCCGGCGGAATAAAAATTAACGCCGCCACGGCAGCGCGTCGGCGCGCTCAACGAAGAACCACGCGCCCTCGCCGAGCTCCGCGGGAAAAGTTGCGACAATGCCGTCCTCGATGGCGCGCCATTCGAGGCCGGCGTGATCGATCGCCGCCTCGGCGGCGCGGAGCGATCGGACGCGCAGCGCATAGCCGACCATGAACGGCAGCTCTGCAAATTGAACCTCCGGTAGTTTTTCCGACGCTCTGTGATGGCTGACGAGATAAACGCCGCCGCGATCGAGGTGCAGCAATGCGCCGCCGGGTGTCCGTGTTATGGCGCCGCCGGTGAAACGCGAGAATCGCCGCGCGGCCTCCTCGACGTCGGCGACCGCGATGACAACGTCGATCAGGCCGATAGCGCTGTTCGGATGCGTGAGCCAGCGCTGCTGCCACACCGTCTCTTCGGTGTGATGGGTCAGCATCTGGATGCGGCCTTCCGGCATGACGCCGGGCTCGACGCGGGCGATGGTGAAGGCCGCGGTGCCGGGGCCGGTTGCGGTCTCGACCGGGCGCGACATATGCACCAGCGGCCGAACCGCGAAGCCGTTCGCCGCGAGACGCCGGTGCGCCGCTTCGGCGTCGGCGACGGCGAAGGCGGCGAGATGCAGTCCGGCGTGGCGCGCGAGCGCCGCGTCGAATTCGCGGCTCAGCGGCGTATCGGAGGTCTTGAACAGCACCTCGACATAGCCGCGCGAAAACATGGCGGTGACATTGCCGGTTCCGGTCGGGCTCACCCCGCCTGCGGGATTGGGGCTGACCTGGATCGAGACCGGCGTCGGCGCAAAACCGCAGCGCGCAAAGGCGCGGCGCGCCGCATCGGCGTCATGAACGAAATGGGCGAGATGATCTAAAAAAACCTCGTCGCCGACGGGAAGCTGACGATCGATCTCCGGTGCTGCGGACGGTGCGGCCAAGTGGTCACCCAGTCGTCACTCGGAGTGGGCAATGCCGGCGGCCTCGACGACCTTGCCCCAGCGCAAAATCTCCGCCTCGAGAAAATGCTGCAATTCGTCCGGCGAGCCTTTGCCGATCGGCAGCATGCCGAGATCCTTCATGCGCGAGCGCACGTCATCAAGACCGACAATCGTGTTGAGCTCGCTGTTGAGCTTGGTGAGAATGTCCTTGGGTGTTTTCGCCGGCGCGATGACCGCCTGCCACGCGGCGGCGTTATAGCCCGGCACGCCGGCATCGGCGAGCGGCGGAACGTCGGGCAGCGTGGCGAAGCGATCCTTCGTGGTCACCGCGAGCGCGCGCACCTTGCCGGCGTTGATCAGCGGCAGCGCCGGGCCGAGATCGCTGAACATGAGCTGGATGTAGCCGCCCATCAGATCGTTGAGCGCAGGCGCGGTGCCGCGATACGGCACGTGCGTCATCTTGATGCCGGCCATGCTGCAAAACAGCGCGGCGGCCATATGATGGAACGCGCCGATGCCGCCGGAGCCGTAGCTCAACGGCCTTTGCTTGGCGAGCTTGATGAGATCGTCGACGCTGGTGACCGGCAGCGACGGGCTGACCACCAGCACGAACGGCACCGAAGCGATCAGCGCCACCATGGCCAAATCCTTGACCGGATCGTAGGGCAGCTTCTTGTACAGCGTTACGTCGATGGCGAGCGAGGACACCGTCATCGCGATGGTGTAGCCGTCGGGCGGCGAATTGGCGACGAAATTGGTCGCGATCACCGTGCCGGCACCCGGGCGGTTCTCGACCACGAACGATTTGTTGAGCCGTTGTTCGAGCTTCTGGCCGAGCATGCGCGCCAGGATGTCGGTGCCGCCGGCCGGGGCGAACGGCACGATGAACGTCACCTGCCGGGTGGGATAGTCCTCGGCATCTTCCGCGCGTGCCATGCCGGTGGCAAAAGCCGGCAGCGTAACGGCGAGCAAGGTGCGGCGTGACAGCATTGTCATCGGCGTTGTCTCCCGAGGCAGGCCTTGTTCTCCCAACCAAGTCTTGATTTCCCAAACAAGTCTTGTTTTCCCAAACAAGTCTTGCCGACCCTGTTTGACCTCAAAGGAACGCCAACGGCATGGGTTCTGCAAGGGACATAGCGCCGCTCCGCGGCGGTATTGCTTTTCTTGACAAGGGGCTAGGGCTCCCGCCATAAGGACGCCGGTTCCAGTGCATTTCGGTGCCCTCTGGGCACCCGCGCCGGTAACCATCAGCAGAAACGACTGCAAGAAGCCGGTCCGGACGCAAAAATCCGAGCACCGGGATCGAACACAAGGACGAAAAAGATGTTCGCGGTCTTCAAGACGGGCGGCAAGCAGTACCGGGTCGCCGCCGAAGATGTGCTCAAGGTCGCCAAGTTGAAGGGCGAGCCGGGCGAGATCGTCGAGTTCGGCGAGGTCTTGGTCGTCGGCGGCGACAGCGTGTCGCTTGGTGCCCCGACCGTCACGGGCGCCACGGTCGCGGCCGAGGTGCTGGATCAGGCGCGCGGGCCGAAAATCATCGCGTTCAAGAAGCGCCGCCGCAAGAATTCGCGGCGCAAGCGCGGCTTCCGCGAGGAATTCACCCTGATCCGCATCACCGAGATCCTGACCGACGGCAAGAAGGCGAACAAGGAGGTGCAACCGCGGCCGAAGCGCGCTCCGAAGCCTGCGGCCGAAGCCGGTGCGGAGGCTACCGAAACGGTATCGGAAGAAGGCGCCACGGCGAAGAAAGCCAAGAAGGCGCCGAAGGCCAAAGCCAAGGCGCCCGCGGCCAGAGCGAAGAAGCCCAAGGGCAAGCCAAAGAAATGATGCAGGGTGGTGATGCTTTTGTCACTTTTGCGGTATAGCTAGGACGCAAGAAAGGTTCGGAGACCAGCGATGGCTCACAAGAAAGCAGGCGGATCCTCACGCAACGGCCGCGATTCGGGCGGCCAGCGGCTGGGAATCAAGATTTTCGGCGGCGAAGAGGTGGTGGCCGGCAACATCATCGCGCGCCAGCGCGGCACCAAATGGCATCCGGGCCGCAATGTCGGCGTCGGCAAGGACCACACGTTGTTCGCGAAAATCAACGGCAAGATCGAGTTCCGTACCAAAGCCAAAGGCCGCGTCTTCGTATCGGTACTTCCGATGTCGGAGGCTCAGGCCCAGTAATACGGTGGATCAGATGAGGTCTGCCGGCATCCAGTCGCCCGGCGGACCCGAATGGGCTCCGAGATAAGGGGGACCGGCATGCCGGTCCCCCTTTCGGTTTTTGATGGAGCCATTCCATGACTCTCTCGGAACAGGTTTTTACGCCGGCGCGGCGGGACGACGTCGTTCCCGTGCTCGCCACCGCGCGGCTTGAGCTGCGCGCACCGCGCCGCAGCGATTGCAAAGCGATCGCAACGCTCGTCAACGATCGCCGCATTGCCGCGAACACCGCGCGCATTCCGCATCCTTACGCGATCGAGGACGCCGAGCAGTTTGTGGCCTCCGTCAACAAGCGCGAAGGTGAGGCGTGCGTCGCCATCACGCTCGATGGCGCGCCGATCGGCATGTGCAGCGTCGAGCTGCGCGAAGACGGACCCGAACTGGGCTACTGGCTCGGCGTGGCCTATTGGGGCCGCGGTTTTGCCACTGAAGCCGCGCGCGCCCTGATCGACTACGCCTTCGGCGACCTCGAGCATGACACGCTGATATCCGGCGCCCGCGTCAACAATCCGGCCTCGCGCCGGGTTCTGGAGAAATGCGGCTTCCAATGGACCGGCGTGCGGCTGTCGCGCATCCGCGCCATCAACTCGGCGGCGCCGGTCGACCGCTTTCGGCTGGATCGCGGCCTGTGGGCGTCGCTGAAAAGCTGGGGATGCGTGAAGTGCGTGGTGTGAGGACGCTCGCGTCCCGCAGCCGAGACAAGCCGGGATTTTCCGGTGGCTATGACGTTATGGCGTGGCGGCGCGCTCAAGACCGGCGGCGGATTGCATCGGCGGGGTGGACGTCGGATGCAGGTAAACGGGGGCGAGCTTGCGCGTCAAAGCGCGGCCGAAATAGCCTTGCGGGTTCGACGGCGTGAGGCCCTCGCTGACCTCCCACTGCGTGACCGCCGCTTTCGCATTGCGGAAGGCCGCTTCGAGATCCTCTCCCGGCAGCATGCTGCGGTTGAACAGCGCATCGCCGAAATACGTCCACTCCCTTTCGTTCGAGCATCCGAACGAGGGATGATCCTCATCGGCTGCCGTAAGGATGATGCTGTCGTCGTTGGCGAGCGGCTTGAGAAAGACGCCCGAGTAGCAGGCGGACACGATGACGATTCGGTTGGTGATGCCTTCGCCGTCAAGGACCGTCGCGACGTCGCGGGGCGAGAGATCGGCAAAAAGCTCTCCCTCCAGCAGCAGCGCGACGCCGTCGGGGGAGCCGTGGGACGTCATGAATAAAAGCAGGATATCGCGTTCGCGATCCATCACCCGCGCAACCGCGTGAACCGCCGCGGCGAAATTCTGCAAGGACGCTATGGGCGTGTTGCTGACGGTATCGAGGCGATTGACGAGACGGATGACATGCCCGTCAACGGGAAGGACCTGCGATAGAGATTTGATGCCGCCGTCGAGTTCCTTGACAAACACATCCTGCGCGGACCATCCGGCAACGCCGATGGCGTAGACGTTGGTCTTTCCGGCCGTACGGGGTGCGAGATAAGACGCTTCCGCTTCCAGGAGCGCCGGCTGGGCAAGCTCGACCTGCTCGCTGTCGACAAGTCGCGGTGCCGGCGCGTCGCTTTTCGGCAATTGCCCTTTCAGGGCGGCCGGGATGAATTCCCACAAATTGGCGGTCCGCCGATCGTAACTTTCACCGCGAAATGTTGGCTGATAGGGCAGGGCCGCGCCGACGACCATCAAAGCCGCCCAAAGTCCAAAAGCTCGCCGGATACGACCGGTGGGTCGTTGCGGCTCGACGCTGCGCATGATCGCGCAGACGGCTCCGATCCACCAAACCAGCGCGATGGGCTGCACCGCGAGAAAGGCCGCAGTGCGGTGACGGTTCACCCACGACAGGAAGTGTGGAAGTTCCAGATGCGAGCTCGCGTGTATGACGATAAATACCGAAATCACCGCGCTCACGAGGGCAGACAGCGCCGTGATGGCGGAAACGAAAGCGACGCGGGCCTCTGGCCGTACAAAAAATGCCGTCGTCGCCAAAAAAAGGGCCAGGAATGCAATCGACGCATTGAGTCCGTAGGCGACGAAATGGACATCTTCGCCGGCGAAGAAATATTCAAACGTCAATCCCGCCGCGACGAAGGCGACGGAACATCCAATCAGCGACAGCAGAGTGCCGGCGCACGGCTCAAGCGTCGTCTTCCAGACCGCGGCTCGCAACACTATCTTGGGGACGCACCAAAGCTTGGCCATCGAAGCTTTCCCGCTCGGCGCACAGCCTAGGTGGAAGCGGCTAATAATTTATTCCGGCATTAGGCCAAGTTTTGGATGTGCCGTTTACCGAAGCGACGTGATACAGACTGCACCATGAAATTCCTCGACGAAGCCAAGGTCTACATTCGCTCCGGCGACGGCGGCAACGGCTGCGTGTCGTTTCGGCGCGAGAAATTCATCGAATATGGCGGGCCGAACGGCGGCGACGGCGGCACTGGCGGCGACGTGGTCGTGGAGACGGTCGACGGCCTCAACACGCTGATCGACTACCGCTACCAGCAGCATTTCACGGCAAAGAACGGTCGCGGAGGCATGGGCAAGGACCGCCATGGCGCCAACGGCGCCGACATGGTGCTCAAAGTACCGGTCGGCACGCAAATCTACGAAGACGATGGCGAGACCCTGCTCGCGGATCTGACTGAACTCGGCCAGCGCGTCGTGTTGGCCCATGGCGGCAATGGCGGTTTCGGCAATGCGCGTTTCAAAAGCTCGACCAACCGCGCGCCGCGTCACGCCAATCCCGGCCAGCCCGGCACCGAGCTCACCATCCGGCTGCGGCTGAAGCTGATCGCCGATGCCGGCGTCGTCGGCCTGCCGAATGCCGGAAAATCGACGTTTCTCGCCGCCGTCAGCGCCGCCAAGCCGAAGATCGCCGATTATCCTTTCACCACGCTGCATCCGCAGCTCGGCGTGGTCGACGTCGGCGGCCGCGAATTCGTGCTCGCCGATATTCCGGGCCTGATCGAAGGCGCCCATGAAGGCGTCGGCCTCGGCGACCGCTTCCTCGGCCATGTCGAGCGTTGTCGCGTGCTTTTGCATCTCGTCGACGGCACCGGCGAAGATGCCGGCGAAGCCTACAAGACCGTGCGCGCGGAGCTTGCTGCCTACGGCCAAGGCTTGACGGACAAGCCGGAGATCTTGGCGCTGAGCAAGGCCGATGCCATGGGCGCCGACGAGATCAAACAACAGGTCGCGCGACTGAAGCGCGCGGCGAAGAAGACGCCGCTTGTGGTCTCCGCCGTCAGCGGCGATGGCGTCGCCGAAGTGCTGCGCGCCTTGTTGAAAGTGATCGAAACGGCGCGTCACGACGGCATCGAGACGAGCGCCGCTGATGCCGCCTGGCATCCTTGAGGAGATCTCTATGCCGTACGCGTTCGTCCTCGTCCACGGCGCCTGGCATGGCGGCTGGTGCTGGCAGCGCGTCGCCGACCGGCTGCGCGGCGGCGGCCATACGGTTTTCACGCCGACGCTGACTGGGCTCGGCGAGCGATCGCATCTGCTGCGCGCCGGGATCGACTTGAAGACCCACATCGCCGACGTGGTCAACGTCATGAAGTGGGAGGGCCTGAGCGACGTGGTGCTGTGCGGCCATTCCTACGGCGGCTTCGTTATTTCCGGCGTCGCCGAGCAGATCGCGCCGGCGATTCGCTCCATCGTGTTCCTCGACGCCTTCGTGCCGCGCGACGGCGAGAGCGTGCTCGATTTGACCGGTCCCGCCGTACAGGAGGGCGTCCGCAACGCCCTGCAACGCGGCGACATCGCGATTCCGCCACGGGCCGCGGAGGCCTTCGGCGTCAACGCAGCCGACCGCGCCTGGGTGGATCGTCTGTGCGTCGGCCAGCCGATCGCGACTTTTACCGACAAGATTGCGCTGACAGGTGCGCGCGATCGCATCGCGCGCAAGAGCTATATCCGCGCCAAAAACTATGCCAATCCGGGATTCGACCGCGCCTTGGGCGAGGTGCGCTCCGACCCGTCGTGGGGCGCTTACGAAGTGCCGAGTGGCCACGATGTGATGGTGGACATGCCGGAGCGGCTTACGGAAATCCTGCTCGAGGTCGCGCAATAATTCAGTGGCGGAAAAATTTCAGCGTGCCGTCGCGCGCAACGCGTGGCAAGAGATCGATCTCCCACGCCAGATATTCGTTCATCGCCGCCTTGGTATCGCCAGTACGTTCGTACGGCTTGCGCCATTGATCGACGGCCTCGTCCGCCATGCGGGCTTCCATCGATAAAGCGTAACCGGCCGCGCGCCATGCGGCGGTGCCTCCGGAAAGGACGCACACCGGAATATCGACCAACGCTTCCGCTTCGGGCGCCGCCAGGCGCGCAAGGGCACCGTCCTCGGACGTGAGCACCAACGTTTCGCCGAGCGGAATTTTCGTCAGCGCGCGCTTGAGCCGCGTGCGGATCGCAAACCAGGCGTCGGGAATGTGACCCGCGAGATAGTCCCGGCTCGACGCCAGATCGACGACGGTCGCTGCATTGCGCGACAGCAGTGCGTCGAGCGCGGCACAATCGATGGCGCTGCCCGATTGCGCCTCGCCGTCAAGCGTCGCCGTCTTGGGCGGGTTTTTTTCTGATCCAGTCTCGGCCAATATGAAAACATCCTTCCAACCCATTTGGCGCAGCCACGACCCGGTCATCGCCGCACGCACCTCGGCGTCGTCGACCAGCACGATGCGGGCGCCGAGCGTGCCGACATATTGATCCGTCGCCTGCACCAGTTGGCCGCCAGGTGCCGAGGCCGCGCCGGCAACATGGCCGGCCACGTATTCGGCGGGATCGCGGACGTCGAACAGGTAAAGCGTCCGCGTCGCGTCATTGCGCCAGGTTTCCAACATGGCGCGATCG
>CAVWOI010000009.1:0-160984 GCA_963756245.1 uncultured Alphaproteobacteria bacterium | reverse complement strand
CGACGTCGACGATCTCGGCTCCGCCAGCGCCCGCGCCGCACAGTCCGCGCGCGACACCCGCGACACTTACGAACCGCAGCCGCGCCGCTTGCCGCGCGACGACGATCCGCCGCCGGCGCCGTACGAGCCTGAGCTCGATCTGGATGATTTCGGCGCGCACGAGAACGACCCGCGACAGCCGCAGAGCCTCGAACAATCCTTCGAGCTCGACGAGGAGCGGCCGTTTCCGGCGCAGTCGGCGCGGACTCGATCGCCGCGCGGTGCCGGGTCGGAAGACGAGTACGAGGACGCGCCGCCGCCGCGCTCCTATGTCGGCATCATCAAGCTCATCGTGCTGGCATGCATCGTCGGCATTGTCGCGGCGATTGTCTATTGGCAATTACCGAATATGAAACGCATGGTCGCGCAATTCGGCGCGCGACAGCCGGCTCAGACGACGCCGGCGTCGGCGCCGTCGGAACCAAAATTTTCCGGCCGCGTGCCGCAGGAGCAAACGCCCGGACAGGCGGCCAATAGCGGCGCGCCCGGCAATCAGTCGGCGCCCGCGGTGGCACAACGGGTCGTGCTCTACGAAGAAGATCCGAACGACCCGAATGGCAAACGCTTTGTCGGCTCGGCGATCTGGCGCACTGAAACTGTTTCGCCCGGCGCGGGCCTGGCGCCGGAGCTCGCCGTGCGCGCGGATATTGAAATCCCGGATCGGCGGATGACCGTAACCTGGTCGTTGCGCCGCAATACCGACAAGGCGCTGCCGGCAAGCCACACCATCGAGATCATGTTCAACCTGCCGGCCGATTTCCCCGGCGGCGGCATCGCCAATGTGCCGGGCGTATTGATGAAGCAGGCCGAGCAGGCGCGCGGCACGCCGCTTGCGGGGCTGGCTGTGAAAGTCACCAATGGATTTTTCCTGATCGGCCTGTCCGCGGTCGACGCCGACCGGCAACGCAATATGCAACTGCTCAAGGATCAGGAGTGGTTCGACGTTCCCATCGTCTATACCAATGGCGGCCGCGCCATCATGGCGGTGGAAAAAGGCCCGCCCGGCGACCGCGCCTTTGCCGACGCCTTCGCGGCGTGGGCCAAGTACTGTAATAATAAGCGCAACAAGTGAGCACATTTTTTGGTATAGTCAGCCGGGCGTAAGGCTCGTGTACTGGGAGTAGTTCATTGGCGACGCGTGCGAAAACGAGTTCACCTGATGCCGGCGCGGTGCAGCCGGCCGCAAGCCCGCACATCGCCTCGGCACTGCGCACGCTCGACACCGAGCGCGACGGCGTCGCCGCTCTGGCCGCCGCCATGTGCGATGGGCTCGGCGCCCCTTTCGTCGCCGCCGTCGAAACGATCCGCAACGCCCGTGGCCGCGTCATCGTCACCGGCATGGGCAAGTCCGGCCATGTCGGCCGCAAGATCGCCGCGACGCTCGCCTCCACCGGCACGCCGGCGTTTTTCGTGCACGCCGCCGATGCCAGCCACGGCGACCTTGGCATGATCACGCCGGACGACGTGATGCTGGCGCTGTCCTGGTCGGGCGAGACCGAAGAGCTCAAGGACCTGATCAATTATTCCCGTCGCTTCCGCATCCCGCTCATTGCCGTCACGGTCAGCGCCGACAGCACGCTGGGCAAGTCCGCCGACGTCGTCTTGGCGCTGCCGGCAACACGCGAAGCTTGTCCGCATAATCTCGCGCCAACGACGTCCTCGCTGATGCAGCTCGCGCTCGGCGACGCCCTTGCGATTGCGCTCCTCGAAAGCAAGGGGTTCAGCGCGATGGACTTCGGGGTATTTCATCCGGGAGGCCAGCTTGGCGCGGCGCTCAAATTCGTCCGCAACGTCATGCATCCCGGCGCCGCCGTGCCGCTGATCAAATGCGGCGCGCTGATGTCGGAAGCGATCGTCGAAATGACTGCCAAGGGTTTCGGCTGCGTTGCGGTGATCGATGGCACCGGCAAGCTTGCCGGCATCATCACCGATGGCGATTTGCGCCGCCATATGCGCGCCGACCTGCTGCAGCTGACCGTCGATGACGTCATGACGACATCGCCGATCAGTCGTGCGGCCCGACCAATTGGCCAGCGAGGCGCTGCAGCTGCTCAATTCATCGAAGAAGCAGGCGCTGATTGTCGTGGAGTCGGACAGGCCGGTCGGTATCGTGAATTTTCACGATCTGCTGCGCGTCGGCGTGGCATGAGATTGCGCGCCGCCCGAGCGCGGCGGCTAGTACAGGCCGCCGCGCGTGACCGCCGTGTCATCATCGGCCTGAGGTTCGGCAGCCGCTGCTGGAGGGGCAGCCGGCGCATTCGTCTTGGCGTTGGTGGCAGCGGTCTTTGCCGGCTCGGTATCGGCTTGCCGATGCGCGACGTAGTCGTCGTAACCCGGTGCACCCGGCCGCGGCGGCACGCCCGCGGGCAGGCCACCGGCCCAATGCGGCCAATGATCGGACGTAAAGCCGGCCACGGGTCCACACGACCCCAGCAACAAGCCGAGACCGAGCCCCATCAATGCCACGGAGAGCCGTTTGACTATCATGCCAGCCGCCGGATTGTGCCTTGATCTCGCATTGGACCTGCGCTGCTTTCGTGGCGGGACTGTGATGTCCTGAAAAGGCGCGGGTCCCGCATCACCGAGGGCAGCGCACCCGTTGTTTGGCGCACGATTTCGAGCAACTAAACTTCTATGGTCTCGGTGTGAACGATTTCCTAACCTGCCGTCAATGGCGCCGATGACGTATCGACGACGCTCCGCGATGCCGCCGCAGCACGCCACGTTGCGCGTGGCGCTCGTGCTGACGCTCATCCTGTTGGCCGGATGCAGCAGCTTGGCAGGACCGCAAGAGGGCGCGGCGACCGCGCCTTTGAATTCGGATTACCGCCGCACGATCGCCACACACCTCAAAGGCGCATTCACGAAGTCTCCGCTGACCGGCCCGGCCGAGATATCGGACCCGCGATGGGTTCTGGCCAACAAGGGATGGAGCTGGCAGGTGTGCGTTCGCTTCCAAGATCGCGGTCACCAGCGTACATATGCGCTGTTCTTCAAAGGCTCGGAATTTTTCGATGAGCGATACGCGGTTCAAACCGATGCCTGCGACGCGCAAACCTATTCCGAATTCGATCTGGGTTTGGGTGGGATGAGGCCGGGGGCGGTCGGCGATCCGGGGCCGCTGTATTAGATGCGCTCGATGATCGGCGACAGGTCCGCGCGATGAATGACGGCAGCGGCAACGGGTGGCTCGTGGGCGGCGCGGTCATCGTGATCTTCGCGGCGTTGATGAGCGCGCTGCTGATCGTCGCACTCTACCCGTGGCTCGAGCGCTATGCGCTTGCCAAGCCGAATGCCCGGTCGTCGCATCGCACGCCGACGCCGCAAGGCGGCGGCATCGCCGTCATCGCGGCGACACTCGGCGCCGTCGGTGTCGCGCTCGCAATTTTCGCGCTGGGCGCTTCGCCCGACTTGAACCTGCCGAAAATTGTCGCGGCAGTGCTGATCATGACTTGCCTCGGCGCGATCGACGATATTCGGCCGCTTCCCGCCGGCCTGCGCCTGATCCTGCAGGCTGTCGTGGTCGCGGGCGTCATCTACACCCTGCCCGATCAGCTCCGTGTCGTGCCGCTCTTGCCGTGGTGGATCGAACGGCTCCTGCTGCTGATCGGCGGCTTGTGGTTCGTCAACCTGGTCAACTTCATGGACGGCATCGACTGGATGACCGTCGCGGAAGTGATACCGATCACCGCTACGCTCACGGTGCTCGGCATAGCGGGCGCGCTGCCGTCCTACGGCACGGTGCTGGCGCTTGCGCTCGGCGGCGCCATGATTGGATTTGCTTACTTCAATCGGCCCACGGCCAAAGTTTTCCTTGGCGACGTCGGCAGCCTTCCGATCGGTCTCATCCTCGGTTGGCTGTTGCTGCTGGTCGCCGGCGGCGGCCACCTGGTCGCCGCTATCGTGATGCCGCTGTATTATCTCGCCGACGCCACGATCACCTTGTTCCGACGCCTCGTCCGGCGCGAGCCGTTCTGGGAGGGGCACCGCACGCATTTCTATCAGCGCGCCACCGACAAGGGGTTTGCGACGATGGCCGTGGTCGCGCGCGTGTTCGCCGTGAACATCGGCCTCGGCGTACTCGCGGTCATGTCCGTGATCGTGCCGGGCAGGCCGAGCGAGATCGCGGCGCTGACGGTTGGCGCGGTCCTCGTCGCCTGGCTGCTCTCTAGCCTTTGAACGGGGCCGGACATGAGCCGCGTCCTGGTCACCGGCGCGTCCGGTTTCATCGGCAGTGCCGTGGTCGCCGCCTTGGCGCGCGACGGCCATATGGTGCGCGCGGCAGTGCGGCGACCGCATCTGTCGTTCCCCGACGGGGTCGAAGTGATGCAGCATCCGGATTTGGCGGAAGCATTCGACTGGCAGCCGCTGCTGCAAGGCGTCGATCAGGTCGTTCATCTCGCCGGCATCGCCCATACAAGCGGCGCCGACGCCGCGACATACGATCGCGTCAACCGGCTGGCAACGGCGCGGCTGGCAACGGCCGCAGCGCAAGCGCGCGTCGAGCATTTTGTCTTTGTTTCCTCGATCCGCGCGCAAAGCGGGCCGGCCGCCGATCATGCCCTGACCGAGCGCGACCCGCCGGCGCCGACCGAGATCTATGGCCGCTCAAAACTCGCCGCCGAAGAGGCCGTGCGCGGCGCCGGCGTGCCGTTCACGATCCTGCGCCCGGTGCTGCTCTATGGCCCGGGCGTGAAGGGAAATTTGGCGCTGCTCGCGCGCGCCGCCGCGACGCGCTGGCCGCTTCCGGTCAAGGATTTCAGCAACCGCCGCTCGCTCCTTGGCATCGACAATTTCATCTCGGCATTGGCCTTCGTGCTGGCGACGCCGGCCACGATCGGCGAGACCTACGTGGTCGCCGACCCCGGAATTCCGCCGCGGCTGTCCGACGTTTTTGCGACGCTGCGGCAGGCTCGAGGCCGCCGCACGTTCATCATGGCGATGTCGCCGGACTATATCGAGCTGCCGCTGCGCTTATTCCGGCGCGCCGATGTCTGGCACCGCATCGGCGGCAATTTACGGGTCGATGCCGGCAAGCTGATCGCGGCGGGCTGGCGGCCGGCGCACGATACAAGCGGCGGCCTCACCGCCATGGCTCAGGCGGCGGCGCCGCGAAAGTCCGGCACCGCGTCGCGCAGCACGCGGTAGATCGCCTCGCGCTCCTCGCGCGCCAACCCCTGCTCGAGCATGGCGAGCCAGCCGCGCATGGCATCGAGCGACGGCTGCACCGGACGCGCCGCGACGACGCCGACGAAGCCGATGTCCACCATCGGCTCCTCGCGCGCGAACAGGATTTCCTGCATCCGCTCGCCCGGGCGCGTACCGGTGAACACGATGTCGATGTCGCGGCCCGGCTCGAGCCCGGCGAGCCGGATCATGCGCTCGGCGAGATCGACGATCTTCACCGGCTGGCCCATGTTGAGCACATAGACCGAGACGTCGGAGCGATCGGGCCCGAGCGCGTGGCTCGCCGCGGTGACGACGAGATCGCAGGCCTCGCGAATGGTCATGAAATAGCGCACCATGTCGGGATGGGTGACGGTGACCGGACCGCCGGCATCGATCTGCGCCTTGAACTTCGGCACCACCGAGCCGTTGGAGGCGAGCACGTTGCCGAACCGCACCGCGATGAGCCGCATCGGCGCGGCGGTCGGCTTCGGCGCGGCGCGAGAAATCGGCGTCGAGCGCCTGACAATACATTTCGGCAAAGCGCTTGGTCGCGCCGAGCACCGAGACCGGCTCGATCGCCTTGTCGGTCGAGATCATCACCATCGCCGCGGCGCCGGCCGCGGCGGCGGCGTCGGCGACATTGACCGAGCCGAACACGTTGGTCTTGATCCCCTCCTCCCAATTCGCCTCCAGGAGCGGCACGTGCTTGAGCGCCGCGGCGTGAAAGACGATGTCGGGCTTGAACTCCGCCATCAGCCGGAACAGCGCGGTTGCGATCGCGGACGTCGGCGATGCGGCCGTCGATCACCGGCCGCGCCTGCTTGGTGGCGAGCGCTTCCAGCACCGCATGCAGCGCCGGCTCGGAATTCTCGATGATGAGCAGCCGCGACGCGCCGAACGCGATGACGCGGTCGCAAATCTCGGCGCCGATCGAGCCGCCGCCGCCGGTCACCACGACCGATTTGCCCTTGAGGAAGCTTTCCAGCCGCGCGTAATCGATCTTGACGCTCGGCCGCAGCAACAAATCCTCGACATTGACCGGCGCCAGGCGCGGCATTTCGCCGGCGTCATCGAGCGAAGGCAGCCGGCTGACCGCAAGGCCGAGGCGGCGCGCATGCATCAAGGTCGCTTCGGGCTTTGCATCCGGCTCGAATGCCGACGGCGTGAAGATCACGCGCGAGATCGGCGGTGCCGCGTTGCGCAAAGTCGTTGACCACGGCATCGAGCGCGCGAAAACTAACCGAGAACGGGAATGCCGCGGATCGACTGCCCCTGATCGCCGGCGGACTGCGACAGGACGCCGACCGGCCAGATCTTCTTGACCGCGCCGCTTTCGATGGCGCGCAACAGCACCTCGGCGTCGGCGGCGCGGCCGAGCACGAGGTCGGGATTGGCGGCTTCGGCGACGGCGCGTGATGCCGGGTGCGGGTGTAGCGGAAATAACGATAGGCGATCCGCGGTCCGCCGAGGAAGACGAATCTGCAGGACCCAATAGAGGACGATGGTGATCTTGCCGAAGAAGAACTGCCCGAGCACGTTGGGCGCGACCAGCACGTAATCGAGCACCAGCAGCGATACGGCGAGCACCGTCGACGCGCGCAAAATGTTCATCAAATCCGGCAGCGACGCGAACCGCCACTTCGCCTCGTAGAGATGGAACAGGTAATAGACGATCCCGGCATAGGCGACGAAGCCGGGCAGGAACAGGAGCAGCGGCTTTTCGCGCTCCATCAAGCCCGCCGCCTCGAAACGGATGTAAAAGCTCGCGACGACCGCCGCCGCCGTCATGACCAGGTCATGGGCGATGACGAGCGTTCTGCGCGGGCTTAAGTGCAGTCCGAGCATCTCGAATCCGTGCCGCGGATTGTTCCCCGGCATGTCATTACCGGGCTTTGTCCCGCGGCGCCACCCCGGCACCTCGCGCTAGGCCGCGCGGCGCACCGCAAGCGCTTGATCCACCGCCATTATTACCTGAGCGGCGGAAAGCTCGTCGAGGCATTGGCTGAAACTGTCGAGGCGACGTTCGCAACCCTCGAGCTGGCACGGCAGGCACGGCAAGGGATTTTGCACCAGCCACACATTGCCGCGCTGCTGGATGGTGCCGGCGGCGACCCACGGCCGGTCGAGCCCGCCCACCGGCCAGGGCCCCCAGAGGCGCGGATCGGTCGGCCCGTAGAGCGCCACTGTCGGCGTGCCGGTGGCGGCGGCAAGATGGGTGATCGCGGTGTCCGGACCGACATAGGCCCGCGCGGCGGCGATGGCCGCGGCAAGCTCCGGCCAGTCCAGCCTGCCGTCGAGCCGCGTGACGTCGCCGTCGCGCCAGACCTCGTCGAGATAGGCGCGGTCGCTTTTGGCGCCGCTGGTGACGACGGCGAGGCCGCGCTGGCGTAGCGCTGCGGCGAGCGCCCGCCAGCCGTCCATGGTCCAGCGCTTGTACGTGAACATCGGCGCGGCATGGACGACGGCATAAGGCTGCGCCGGGATCAGATTCGATCGCACCCCGCCTGCCGGACAAACGATTTCCGGCACGGCGGGAATGCCGAGCAATTCGGCGAGGCGGAGCACATCGCGCACGCGATGCTGTTGCCGGTCGGCGACATAAGAGCGGCTCAGCGCCAGACGCTTCACCGTCGCCGACAATCCATCCGGTTCGACGGGCCCGGCGCTTTGCCGGCCCGCGATCCAGGCCAACAGTCGTCGGCCGGTCGCCGGTCTGGGTCGAGAGCGCAACGTCGTAACGGCGCGCCAGCCGACGCAGCAGGGCAAAAGTTTCGCCGCCGCCCGGACGCTGCGGAATGGCGATGACTTCGGCGAGGTCGGGATTACCGGCCAAAATTCCTTCCGTGCCGGCGAACACCAGCGCCTCGATCGAAGCGGCGGGGAACGCGCGCTTGATGCTGCGAATGAGCGGCGTGGTCAGCAAAACGTCGCCGAGCCGGCGCAATGCCACCACCAGCACGCGGGGATTGCTCGGCAAGGCAAGCGGCGTCATGGCGTCACGCCGGGCGATGCGGCAGGCGGGACAGCAGGCGGTATTTGGGCGTTGCGCAACACGGTGCCGCCGACGATGCCGACGCCGAACACATAAAGCCAGCCCTGGCCGAAATCGAACAAATGCGAATTGACCAGCGACGACAGGAAATTCTGCACGACGATGATGGTGCCGATCGACGCCATCAGACCGGCGCCGCGAAACAGCAAAACATGCGCAGCCCACATCGCCAGCAACACCGCGGCGCCGACGGCACCGAGCTCGATCGCCACGGCAAAAATCTGGCTGTGCGGATTGACCGTCGTAACGGCTGAAATGGAACCGGCATCACCGGATGCCGCCAGGCGAAACTGCTCGGCAATGGATCCGGTACCGTGGCCGATAATGGGCGCCGCTTCGACGATTGCCGCCGACTTCCTCAGAAACTCCATGTGCAGCCCGGTTGAATTGACTTCGTCCATGTTCAGATAATCGCGCAGCTCGATGAACGAATGCATCACCCGCGAGTGCAAATAAGGCGATGCGGTCAACGCCAAGCCTGCAAGCGCGGCCGCGACGATGCCGGCAAGGGCAACGCCGCGCCAGCCGAAATAGCGGTAACCGAGCACAATGGCGAGAAGCGGCGCGACCGCGAAGGTGGTGCGGCTGGTGGCGACGAAGGCGATATTGGCGAGGAAACAAGCGGCAAGACCGAGCAGCGCCGCTACGGTTCGCCATCGGGCTTCGCGCCAGCGCTCGCAAGCCGCGCCGATGAGCCCGAAGGCGCAAATCGAGAAAGATGCCGCTCTGCAAGATGTAGTCCTTGACCGGCACGCCATATGCTTTGACGTGCGCGCCAAAAAGCGGCACGTGCGCGAGGGCCCGCGTCGGAAGCAGAGCAAAGAGCGACGACAGCGCCAACAGCACGGTCGCCGAAATGAGAAAGCCATAGCAGGCGCAAGGCCCGCATCGCGAGCGGCGGAATTGCGCCAGCAGCAAAGGGATGGCCAAGAGACGATGGAAGCCGCCGAGGCCGTCGAT
Source organism: uncultured Alphaproteobacteria bacterium (assembly GCA_963756245.1). Classification (GTDB taxonomy): domain Bacteria; phylum Pseudomonadota; class Alphaproteobacteria; order Rhizobiales; family Xanthobacteraceae; genus BOG-931. The sequence continues at coordinate 151,764 of CAVWOI010000009.1, read as the reverse complement.
GCGCTCGGCCCAAGGCACGTCGGCCCATAGCATGCCGACGGCGGCGAAGAGCCACAGCAGAACCGGCAAGCCGCCCGCGGCGGTCAATAGTTCGCGGCGCCCGTCGGCAATGGTCAATGTCGGCAGCACGGCCAAGAGCCAGAGCACGATCAGAACAACGCTCACCGACGTTGACCACGGCAGCGACACCACGACGGCCACGGCGAGCCAGTCGGCGGCCTGTTGCAAGCTGCGCATATCGAGCGTCATGGCTTAAGCCGCAGCATCAGGTTTTTGTGCCGGCTCAGCGCGACAAGTTCATAGCCGCATCCCTGCATGACCGACATTAAATCGACTTTCCAGCTTGCGCGCGAATCTTCGATGATCACCAGGCGCGGCCACAGCCGCGGCGGCGCATCGCGAAAAAATGGCGCAAGGATAACGTCCTCCAGGCCTTCGACGTCGATCTTCAAGGCATCGACGGCGTCGACGCCCTCGCCCGCGAGCACCTCCAACAGCGTTTGCGAAGCTACGCGTACCGTTTCAGTCGGCACCTCCGCCTGATCGATTTTCTTCGTCCGCGTGCCGCCGCGGTCGCGCCGGTCCAGCTCGACCGCAACGACACCTGCTTGGTCGCTCAAGGCCTTGGGGATGATCGTGATCGGCACGCCCGGATTGGCGCGAACGTTGAACTCAAGCCGGCGAAGATTTCCCGGTTCCGGCTCGATGGCGAGGATACGGCCATGCTGTCCCGCGCATGATGCGACGAACAGCGAGAACAGGCCGACATTGGCGCCGATATCGACGAAGGTGAATGGCCGGCCCTGAGCTTTCGGCCCGCGCAATGTCGGTCTCGAGCCGCGCGAGCTCCTCCGGCTCGTACATCCGCGGCGTGAACAACAAATTTTTCTCGCAGCCGTTGTCGCGCGGATGCAGCCGCATGCGCAGGCCCCAGCGCTCGACGTCCAATGCACCGTCGGGATAATTGAGACGCATGGTGACGGCGCGGCGCAGCAGGATGGCAAGACGCAATCCGGCCCAGGTGTCGGGCAGCGGTTTGGTCATGGCCATGACCGTCCGGTCCAACCACCCCGGTGCCAATGCGCCGAATGTCGGAGTGCCGCTATTCATTGTCGTAACGCCGACAGCCCGCGCTCGGCGCGGATGCGTTTGCTGGCGAGGATGGCGTCAAGCCGGCGCTGGTTTTCCGGCAGCCGCGACCGATCGGCCTCGGCATGCCACAAATGCAAGACGCCGGTCGCCATGCGGCCGTCCTTGCGCCGCACGCCGGCACGCATCAGCCGCACCAGAAGATCGGAATCCTCACGGCCCCAACTGGCGAAGCCGCCCTCGAATCCGTCGACGGCAACGAGGTCCGAGCGCCAGATGCCGAGATTGCAGCCTTGCGCGCCGCGCCAATCGTTCCGTCCGCAATTTGCGCAGCGGCCCGAGCGGCAGCGTGAGGAGCGGCGCAAGACGCTTGATCTCCTTGGCACGCCGAACCCGCCACCAATCGGCAAAGGTCCAGCGTTCCGGCTCGAGTTTTTCTTTCAGGATCCGCTCCGAAAGCGCTCGCGACAACAGCAGCCGATTGCCGGTCACGAACCAGCCGCGCTTCGCCAGCGCGCGGTGCGCGGCGACGAAATCCGGTCGTGCGACGCAATCGCCGTCAAGAAAGATGCAATAATCGCCGGACGCGGCAAGGATCGCGCGGTTGCGGATTTCGGCGAGGCGGAAACCGTCGTCGGGATGCCAGACATGATGCAGGCGGCCGTTGAAGCGCGGTTGCCACGCTTCGATCAGCTCTTTGGTCTGCGGCGCGGAGCCGTCATCGGCGACCAACACCTCGAAGTCGGCATCGCTCTGGTGCGCGAGCGAGCGCAGCACCGCATCGAGCGCGTCGGGACGATTATAGGTCGCGACGATGACGGAGATGCGTTCGGCCACGACGGCACTGCTCCAAACAGGTGTTAGCGGCCTGGTCTGCGCGCGATGCTTTTCACTCGGCCGATTTGGCCGAGCGGCGCACGATCCCCGTCGTCGAGTGACCGGGCACGAGTTCGACCAGAACCACCGTCCCGCCCGCGGCTTCGACAACGTCGCCGCCGACGACCTCCTCGCGCGTGTAATCGGCACCCTTGACCAGCACCGCCGGCCGCACCCGCTTGATCAGCTCGAGCGGCGTGTCCTCCTCGAAGACGACGACGAGATCGACCGCTTCGAGCGCGGCGATCACTTCGGCGCGGCCTTCGGCGGGATTGATCGGCCGGCCGTTGCCTTTGAGCCGCTTGGTCGAAGCGTCGCTGTTGAGCCCGACCACGAGGCGGTCGCAGGCGGTGCGGGCCTCGGCCAGCAATTTGATATGGCCGCGGTGCAGGAGATCGAAGCAGCCATTGGTGAAGCCGATGCGCAGGCCGTGCTTGCGCCACTCCGCGAGCCGCTCGTCGAGCACCGACCAGTCGAACACGATCTTGTCCTCGGGCGCGAGCGAGGCCGCGGGCAGGATGCGGTGGCGGAGTTCGGCCAGCGAGACCGTCGCCGTGCCGCGCTTGCCGACGACCACGGCGGCCGCGGCATTGGCGGCGCGCATGGCGGATTCGAACGGCGCCTGCATCGCCAGCAGCACCGCCATCACGGCTGCGACCGTGTCGCCGGCGCCGGAAACATCGCGGACCTTGACCGGATAGGCGGGGATATGGATCGGCGCATGCCCATCGAGGTGGAGCGTCATGCCCTCCTCGCTGCGGGTCACCAGCACGGCTTCGCTTTCGACCAGGCGCGCCAGCTCGGCTGCGGCTTTGGCGATTTCCGCTTCGGTAGCGACCGGGCGATGCACGGCGGCGCCGAGCTCCTGGCGGTTCGGCGTGATCAAGGTCGCGCCGCGATAGACGCTGTAATCGTGGCCTTTCGGATCGACCACGACCGGTTTGCCGTGACGCCGCGCGGCGTCGATGACGGCGCGGATGACGCGCGGCGTCAGCGTGCCTTTGGCATAGTCGGACAGCACCACGGCGCCGACCTGCGGCATGGCCGTTTCGGCCTAGGCGATGATCGAGTCTTCGCTCTGCGCGCTGGTCGGCGCGGTCGTTTCCCAATCGGCGCGCATCAGGTGGGTCGAGTGATGTTCGGAGACGAAGCGCACCTTGCGCGTGGTCTGCCGCGCCTTGTCGATCACCAGATCGGGCACGATCAGACCGTTGAACTTGCCGAGCGCATTGGTCAGCGTCAGACCCGCCTCATCGTTGCCGATCAGACTGACCAGAATGCATTTCGAGCCGAGCGCCGCGATGTTGCGCGCCACATTGCCGGCACCGCCGATCTCGATCGCGCTGTGCCTGACCGCGAGAACCGGCGTCGGCGCTTCCGGCGAAATGCGCGTGACTTCGCCATAGACGAAATCGTCGAGCATGAGATCGCCGACGCAGAGCACGGTCTGCTTCGCAACAAGCCTGAAGGCGTCTTCGAAATCAAACATCCGTTGCCTGCGAAAGCCTTTGGCCCTTGCCTACCGGTAGCGGTCGGCGCGATCGAGATATGTCGTCACGTAGCGCTTCACCGCCGTCTTCGAGCGGCGTGAACGCGGCATTATAGCCGGCCCGCCGCAGATTACCGGTCTCGGCTTGGGTGAAATACTGGTAGCTGTCGCGGATCTCAGCCGGCATGTCGATATATTCGATGGCCGGCTCGCGGCCGAGGCCGCGAACATGGCGCCGATCAGGTCGCGGAAGCTACGCGCCGCGCCGGTGCCGACGTTGAAAATGCCCGACACCTCGGGCGCGGCGAGCAACCAGCGCACCACGGCAACGGCGTCGTCCACGTAGATGAAATCGCGTTTCTGCTCGCCGTCGGCGATGCCGGCGCGGTGCGACTTGAATAGCTTGATGGTCTTGCCGGCCTTGGCCTCGTCGAACCGCTTGGCGACGAGGCTCATCATCTCGCCCTTGTGGTACTCGTTGGCGCCGAACACGTTGAAGAATTTCAGCCCCGCCCATTGCGGCGGCATCTTTTCCTTGCGCGCGGCGCGTTCGACCACGGCCAGGTCGAACATATGCTTGCTCCAGCCGTAGAGATTCATCGGCTTGAGCTCCTTGAGAGCGTCGATCGACCAGTCGTCGGAAAAGCCTTGCTGGCCGTCGCCGAAAGTCGCGGCCGACGAGGCGTAGATGAACGGCGTGCGCGTCGCCGCGCACCAGTCCAACAGCCGCAGCGACAGCCGGAAATTGTTTTCCATGATGGCATCGCCGTCGGTCGCGGTGGTCGAGGAAATGGCGCCCATATGCACGACCGCCTCGAGCTTGCGGCCGTCGAGCCAGCGCAACAGATCGGCCGGCGGCACGAAGTCGGCGATTTGGCGATTTGCGAGATTGCGCCACTTGCCGTCACTGCCGAGGATGTCGTTGACGGCAATGTCGCTGCGGCCGGCCTCGTTGAGGCTCGCCACCACATTCGATCCGATGAACCCGGCCCCGCCGGTGACCAACAACATCGACGCCGTGACCGGTTGCGGTTTGCGTCGGACTTGAGCCGACCAGCCGCTCCTTTGCCCCAGTCCGGCGCGATGAGCAACACTGGGCAGCTTGATCTGCCGGGCCAGGATTAAAGGCCGCCTTCCAATACAATGAATTTATATTCATAATTATAATATGAATTTCAATTCACTTCATCGGAGAGTGCTGGGCTCCATAGACGCTAGGCCGGCTTCGTTATTGCCTTTGGCAATTTCGAAGGCACGTATTACCGCTACACCAAGCGTCACGAGGCAGCGCGGAATTGGGCGCCGCCACCGAGCGGAGCCGCTCAGGCGCGAATAGGATTCAGTGGCGCCAACCGTGATGGATCAAAGCTCCAACAACACATTCGCCGACCGCCTCGCCGATGAGAGGCTGGACCGCAGCCCGATATTGATCGTGCCCTATATGTGGATCGGCGACTTCGTACGCTGCCACACCGTCATTCAACTGCTGCGGGCGCGATTTCCCGAACGGCCGGTCGATATGCTGACGACGACGCTATGCGCGCCGCTCACCGATTACATGCCCGGCCTGCGCCAAGCCATCGCCGTTGATCTTCCGCGCAAAAGCCTCGCTTTGGCGCAGCAGAAAACGCTCGCCGCGCGGCTCAAGCAGGAAGACTACGGCACCGCGCTGATCATGCCGCGGACCTGGAAAGCGGCGCTGGCGCCGTTTGTTGCCGGCATCCCCGAGCGCACCGGCTTCGTCGGCGAGGCGCGGTTTTTCCTGCTCAACGATTTGCGTTTCGGCGAGCGCGGCTTGCAGCGCATGGTCGATCGCTGCGCCGCGCTGGCGCTGCCGCCCGGCGCCGCTTTGCCGGCGCCACTGCCGGTGCCCGAGCTCAAAGTGCCGCCGGCCGAAGTTGCCGCGTGGCGCAGCCGCCGCGGGCTTGCCGCCGAGAGCCGGCCGATTGTCGCGCTGGCGCCCGGCGCGGTCGGGCCGTCGAAACGCTGGCCGAGCGCGTCCTATGCCGCACTGACCCGGCGCCTCCTCGCCGACGGCTTTGCGGTCTGGGTGCTCGGCGGCCCCGACGAAAAACCGCTGGCCGCGGAGATCGTCGGCGACAACCGACGCCCGCGATCTCACCGGAAACGACCTGCGCGACGCCATCCTGGCGCTGGCATCGGCTTCGGCGGCGGTCTCCAATGATTCCGGCCTCCTGCACGTCGCCGCAGCGCTGGGCACGCCTTCGATCGGTATTTTCGGCCCGACCAGCCCCTGGCATTGGGCGCCGCTCAATCCGCTGGCGGCCACCATGGAAACCAAGAGCGTGCTCGATTGCCGGCCCTGCCACAAGCCGACGTGCCGGCTCGGCCACCACCGCTGCATGCGCGACATCGAGCCGGACGAGGTTTTTGCCGCAACCCGCCGCGCGCTGGCGGCAATCGCGACTGTCGGTTGAAGCCCGCCGCCGCCTAACGTGGTATTCACCGAATCGGAGTAGGGCTGACCGACATGACAGTCCTGGTCACCGGCGGCGCCGGCTATATCGGCAGCCACATGGTCTATGAGCTCGCCGATGCCGGCGAGCGCGTGGTCGTGCTCGACAATCTGTCGACGGGCTTCGACTGGGCCGTCGCCAAAGGCGTGCCGCTCGTCGTCGGCGAGACCGGCGACCAGGCGCTGGTCGCGCGCCTCATCCGCGAGCACGGCGTCGACGCCATCATCCACTTCGCCGCGTCCATCGTGGTGCCTGACTCGGTGCGCGATCCGCTCGGCTATTACCGCAACAACACCATGAACTCACGCGCGCTGATCGAGTGCGCCGTGAACGGCGGCGTGCGCCACTTCATCTTTTCCTCGACCGCCGCCGTCTACGGCAATCCGGCCGAAATTCCGGTGAAGGAAGACGCGCCGACGCTGCCGATCTCGCCTTACGGCTGGTCGAAGCTGATGACGGAGATCATGCTGCGCGACGCCGGCAGCGCGTACGGCCTGCAACATGTGATCCTGCGCTACTTCAACGTCGCCGGCGCCGATCCGCAACGCCGCACCGGCCAATCGACCAAAGCCGCCACGCATCTGATCAAGGTCGCGGTCGAGACCGTGCTCGGCTTGCGGCCCAAGCTCGACGTGTTCGGCAACGATTATCCGACACCCGACGGCACCTGCATCCGCGATTACATCCATGTCAGCGATCTGGTGCGCGCCCACGCCGACGCGCTGCGCTACCTGCGCTCCGGCGCGCCGTCGCTGACGCTCAATTGCGGCTACGGCCACGGCTTCTCGGTTCTTGAAGTGATCGACGCGGTCAAGCGCGTCTCGGGCGTCGACTTCAAGGTCGACATCGCGCCGCGGCGGGCCGGCGATCCGGCACAGATCGTGGCGCATTCCGAGCAGGTCCGCAGCGAACTCGGCTGGCAGCCGCGCTACGACGATCTTGCTGACCATCGTGCGCGATGCTCTGGCCTGGGAACGCGAACTGATGACGCGCCGGACCACGCCAACCGGCCAGGAGCCGCAAAGCCGCCGTTTGAGCCTCCGCCGTGGGTTCCCGCGGGCCGACAAAATCCTTGAATTCACTTGAACATCCCGCCCCATCCGGGCATGAAACGGGCTCACGGCGAGTTGCGACAAAACCGGCCGCAGCGGAGTAAAATGAGACGCGCATGACAGCTTCCACGGCCGAATTCCGACAAGTATTCGACCGGCATCCTGGTGCGCCGCCTCCTGATGGAAGTGGCGCTGACGCATTGGCGGCTCTACGCCATCGGCTTCGCGCTGATGCTGGTCGCCGCGGCGGCGACGGCGGCCACCGCCTATCTGCTCGGCACCATGATCAACGAAACCGTGGTGACGCACAATTTCCGCGGCATCGTATTCGTCAGCCTGGCCGCGATGGGCATCTTCACGGCGAAAGGATTTGCCGCCTACGGCGGCGCCGTGACGTTGTCGCGGATCGGCAACCGCATCATCGCCGAAAATCAGCGCCGCATGTTCGACAAGCTGCTGCACGAAAACATCGGTTTCTTCGCCGACCGTCATTCGTCCGAATTCATCGCCCGGCTCACCACCGGCACCGTCGCCGTCAGCCAGGTGATCAACCTTCTGATCACCGCCATAGGTCGCGATCTGATGTCGCTGATCGGGCTGTGCATCGTCATGGTGGTGCAGGATCCGGCGATGTCGGTCGGCGGACTTCATCATCGCGCCGCCGGCATTCCTGTTCCTGCGCAAGCTCATTCGACGGGTGCGCGGCATCGCCCGCACGCAATTCACCAGCGGCACGCAGATCATCGAGACCATGCAAGAGGCGCTGCAAGGCATGCGCATGGTCAAGGCCTTCGCGCTCGAAGACGAGATGCGGCGCCGGCTCGCCGTCAGCGTCGGCTCGGTCGAGCACGAATCCAACAAGATGGCGCGCGTCGCCAACCGCGCCAGCCCACTGATGGAAATGCTCGGCGGCTTCGCCATCGCGCTGGCGTCGATCTATGCCGGTTACCGCGTCATCTACACCGGCGCGATGCCCGGCGAATTCGGCTCCTTCCTGGCGGCGTTCCTGCTCGCCTATGAGCCGGCGAAGCGCCTTGCCCGTCTCAATATCGACCTTACCAACAACCTGGTCGGCGTGCGCATGCTCTACGAGGTGATCGACAGCCCGGCCGGCGAGCCGGACGACGACAACCTGCCGGCGCTGACACTGACCGAAGCGCGGGTCGAGTTCGCCAATGTGCAGTTCGCCTACCGCGCCGACACGCCGGTGCTGCGCGGCATGAGCTTCGTTGCCCAGAGCGGCCAGGTCACGGCGCTGGTCGGACCTTCGGGCGGCGGCAAATCGACGGTACTGAATTTGCTGTTGCGGTTTTACGACGTCGACTCCGGCTGCATCTTGATCGACGGCCAGGACATTGCCGGCGTATCGCGCGGCTCGTTGCGCCACGCCATCGCCTATGTCGGCCAGATCACCCACCTGTTCCGCGGCTCCATCCGCGACAACATCGCGCTGGGAAAACTCGACGCCAGCGACGCGGAGATCGTCGCCGCCGCCAAGGCTGCGCACGCGCACGATTTCATCTTGAGCTTCCCGGCCGGCTACGACACCCCGGTCGGCGAGCACGGCTTGCAGCTGTCCGGCGGCCAGCGCCAGCGCGTCGCGATTGCGCGCGCGCTGATCAAGAATGCGCCGATCATCCTGCTCGACGAGGCGACCGCCTCGCTCGATTCCGAATCCGAACGCTACGTGCAAGAGGCGCTCGCCGAACTCTGCAAGGGGCGCACCACGATCGTCATCGCCCACCGGCTGTCGACGATCATGCATGCCGATAACATTCTCGTTGTCGAGAACGGTGCCATCGTCGAATCCGGCCGTCACGACGAGCTCCTGCGCAAGGGCGGCCGCTATGCCTTGTTCTACCGGCTGCAGCTTCGGGAGCAGTCGCCCGCGCTCGAACCGGTCGCCGCGATCGCCTCGCACTGGCTGAGCAGCGCTTTGACCGCGGCGCCACCTGGGCTATAAGCCCGGCGTTTCCGCTTCCCCTCCAACACGAAACGGCCTCATGAGCACCGACGCTAAAAGTTATGTCATTCCGCCGCCGCCGCAGGCTTCGATTCCCGTTGCCGGCACCAACAAATATTTTCCGGTCCGCCGCCTGTGGTGCGTCGGCCGCAATTACGTCGAGCACATCAAGGAGATGGGCCAGGACGTGCGCGAGCCGCCGTTCTTCTTCGCCAAGCCTGCCGACGCGATCGTGCCCGACGGCGGCACGGTGCCCTATCCGTCGCTGACCAAGGACATGCATCACGAGGTCGAGCTGGTGGTGGCGCTCAAAAGCGGCGGCCGTAACATCAAGACCGAAAACGCGCTTGCCTGCATCTACGGCTATGGCGTCGGCATCGACCTGACGCGTCGTGATTTGCAAATCGCCTCGCGCGACATCAAGCGGCCGTGGGAGATCGGCAAGGCGTTCGACCATTCGGCGCCGTGCGGGCCGCTCAAGCCCGCGGCCGAGATCGGCCATCCGTCGAAAGGCCGTATCGTGCTCAAGGTCAACGGCAAGGTGCGCCAGGACGGCGACCTCAATCAGATGATCTGGAACGTGCCGGAGATCATCTCGAAGCTTTCGGAGATGGTCGAGCTCGCGGCAGGCGACATCATCATGACCGGCACGCCGTCGGGCGTCGCCGCCACCGTCGCCGGCGACAAGATCGAATGCGAGGTCGAGGGCGTCGGCACGCTCAATGTCACGATCGGCCCGCCGCTGAAGTAATGTGCTAGCCTGTCCCCTCGCTGGGGATAGGTAGTGACCAGTGAACCGACTTCTCAAACCGGCAGTCGCTGCGTTTTCGGCCCTGGCCATTGGCGCGTTCGCCACACAAGGGTTACGCGCCCAAGGCGGCGGCGCTGTTTCAGCTCCGCCCTTGTTCCAAGCTGACGACGCATTCACCGGCTCGGCTCAATGCCTTCACTCGGCATCGGCGAGCTGCCGCAGAAAGCCCCGGTCGCCTTCGCGGCTCAACGCCGATTTCGGCAATGGTACGGCGCCGCTGTCCGACGTCGGCAGCGCCTCGGTACGCGTCCGGGGTGACGCGGCGGCAGTTCGTTTGGACGCCCGCCGCACCACGATCGCAGGCGTGCTTGCCGCGCTGAGTGCGGCGTTCGATATTTCCTACCGCTCTCCGATCGCGCTCGATGAGGAAATCAACGGCACCTATGCGGGATCCTTGCGGCGGGTGATATCGCGCGTGTTGGACGGCTACAACTACGTGATCGAACAGAACGACGCGAAACTCGACGTCATCATCCTCGGCAGGCGTGGCGATCGCGCCGTCCCTGTCGCCATGCCGGTCGATCCGTTCCACCCGTTGCGCGAGCGTCGGCGACCGCGGCTGCTCGGCACTGATAGCCGCCACGGCTGACGATGCGGTGAGCGGCGGAGCGCGGATGCGCGCCTGGCGGCTTTCCCAAAACCCTCGATCGGTAGTCCAAGTGCCTATCGCGCGTTGGGCACGACGCGGAATAGTCTTCTCCTAATCCCACTATACTCGTTGAGATTGTATCAAGCTGTCCCAGATGTGCGCAGAATAGCGTTCTTTTTAGCGCAGTGGGCAAACTCCCATATTGCCAATTCTCCTTAAACGTGTTCGGCTTTAGCCGCGGCGTTTTGGCGCACATCCGGCATGGAATAAATCTCGTGCCGTGACCCGGCGCCCAAAACGCCCGATCGCGGGGAGGAAAGCGATGGGCAAGATCATTTTGAAAGCTTTTGTGTCGGCTTTGTTGGTGCTCGCAACGTCTCAGGCCTGGGCTGACGGTCACGGCGTCAACTGCCCGCGCTTTGCACCCGGCAGCGTGGTGCTGCCGCCGCCGGACATCTTCAGCCAGAACGGCGCGCTCAACGTCCAGTTCAACTATTTCACCAGGGTCGATCAGGATGGCCGCTCGCTGTTCTGCTTCCAGACGCCGGACGGCATGGAAGGGCCGACGCTACGCCTCAATCCGGGCGATCAGCTCAACATCCTGGCGGCCAACGACGTGCCGCAAGGCACCCCCGTCGAGCAGGTGTCGAATTCCCAGAACCAATGCGGCGATCTGGAAATGTACACCTCGTCGCTCAACATCCACTATCACGGCACCACCACCTCGCCGAAATGCCACCAGGATCAGGTGATCCATACGATCATCAATTCGGGCGAGCGGTTCCAATACAACGTCGCCTTCCCGAACTACTCGCCCGGCGGATTGTACTGGTACCACACCCATGTCCACGGCATCGCCGAGGCGACCGTGCAAGGCGGCGCGTCCGGCGCCCTCGTCGTCTCGGGGATTCAGAATCTCCAGCCGGCGGTCGCGGGCCTGCCGGAGCGGGTGCTCGTCATCCGCGATCAACCTGTCGCCGGCAATTCGACGCCGGGCAATACCTGCGCCGGCAACAACAACGTGACGCCGTCGTGGGACCTCGACATCAATTACGTGCCGCTGGAATTCCAGGCGGCGACCTGCACCTACACGCCGGCGGTCATCGAGATGCAGCCCGGCCAGCAGGAATTCTGGCGCGTCAGCAATTCCGGGGCCGATACGATTCTCGACATCCAGGTCCAGCAGGACGGCAGGGCGCAGCCGCTGCAGCTGGTGGCGCTCGACGGCGTCGCGATCAACTCCCAGAACGGCCAGCAGCGCGGCTCGACCAAGACGGTGACCGACATCCTGTTGGCGCCCGCGGCCCGCGCCGAGTTCATCGTCACCGCGCCCGATCGCGGCGAGACTGCGAGCCTGGTAACGCTCAACATCGATACCGGTCCGATCGGCGACGTCGATCCGACGCGGACGATCGCCACCATCAAGACCGACAATCCGACGCAACTTCCGAAGGTTCCGCCGGTCGCGAAACAGATGCCGAATGCGATGGACGCGGCGCAGCAGCTCGGCAACCAGCAGCCGACGGTGCACCGCACGCTCTATTTCTTCGAGGTGCTGTCGGACCCGACCAATCCGAACAGCCCGACCAACTTCTACATCACGGTCGACGGAGCGCCGCTCCAGCTGTTCGATCCGAACAATCCACCCGCCATCACCACCCATCAGGGAGCGGTCGAAGATTGGACGATCCAGAACAGGACCGGTGAAAATCACGAGTTCCACTTCCACCAGATCCACTTCCTGGTGATGAGCCAGAATGGATTCTCGGTGCCGCAGGAGATCGGCCAATTCCTCGACATGATCCAGGTCCCTTACTCCAGCACTGGCACCGCGCCGTATCCGAGCGTGACCGTGCGCATGGACTTCCGCGGCGCGGATGTCGGCGACTTCGTCTATCACTGCCACATCCTTGGCCACGAGGACGGAGGCATGATGGCGATCATCCGGGTTCTGCCGCCGAGCTCGTGAGGCGGCGGAACTAACGAGGCGCCATCGGCGGCGGGCGGCCGCTGACGCCGCCCCTCGTTCTCCCTCGTCTCCAGTTCGAGTACCTGTCATGTTCAGCAAGATCAGTCTGCGCCGCTCCGTCATCATCGCTCGCGGCAGGTTTGCTGTCATGGCGCGGCCGCGGCGGTCGCGGTGAACCGTGCATCACAATTGAATGCGGCGCAGCAGCTGCCGCAGATCGGCGGCCATTTCGCACTGTCGATGCCGGACGGCCGCCGCGTGACCGACGCAACGTTCCGCGGCAAATGGCTGCTGGTCTATTTCGGCTATACGTCCTGCCCCGATGTCTGCCCCACCACGCTCAGCGCCATGGCGCTGGCGCTGGACAAGCTCGGGCCGCTCGCCGACAAGGTCCAACCTGTCTTCATCACCGTCGATCCCGAGCGCGACACCTCCAAGATCGTCGGCGAATACGTCAAAGATTTCGATCCGCGCTTCGTCGGGCTGGTCGGCTCGCCGCAAGAGATCGGCACCGCGGCCCGGGAATTTCACGTCTATTACCGGGTGCGGCAGCTCGGCAATAACGAATACGTGGTCGACCACAGTTCGTTCATTTATCTGATCGATCCCAATGGCGCGTTCGTGCGGCTGCTGACCGGCGATCTTGCCCGGCCATCAATTGGCCGACGAGCTGCGGAAATTGATGAGCTGATGGAGCCGCGCCCATGACCGGCGTTCGCGGATTATTGCTCGGATGCGGGGTGGTCGCGGTGCTGGCCGCGAGCGCGGTCGCGCGGCGCTCGCGCTTCGGCACAGGCGTCTGCGCCGCGCGCGCACTTCGCCGACGCCGAGAACGCCGACGACGGTTCAGGAAGGAAAAAAGCTTTATGCGAGCCATTGCGCCGAGTTGCCACGGCCGCAAATTGCAAGGCCAGTTGCTGTGGCAGGTTCAAGACGAGTTTGCCGGCCGGCGCGCGCCCGCGCACGACCAGACCGGCCACACCTGGCAGCATCCCGACGAAGACCTCTTCGCCATGACGAAATTCGGCCGGTTTCCGACAACGCCTGCGACGGTGAAGTCGTACATGCCCGCCTACGGGCAAAACCTCAGCGACGATCAGATCCTCGCCACCGTCGCCTATATCAAGGCGACCTGGCCGCTGGGATTGCGGGTCTCGCAAGCGCTGCTCAATCCCGACTATGCCGGCATGCCGCAAAATGCCGAAACGGTGGAGTGGCGGCTGCCGCCGACCTGTCAGGCCGCGCTGCAACGTGCCGGCACTGCCGTAGGCTTCAGCATCGAGGGCCTGCCGCAGAAATAAATAATGCCCTCCCCCGCAAGCGAGGGAGGCAAAAGAACGATTACTGCAGCCCTTCCGCTTTCAGCGCCTCTTGCACCTTGGGGCGCGCGGCGACGCGATCGACGTAGGCCTTGACGTTCGGCCATTTCGCCAGGTCGATCTCGATGCGCGGCGACCAGCGCAGCACCGTGAACAGATAGGCGTCGGCGACGGTGAATTTGTCGCCCATCAGGTACTGCTTGCCGGCGAGCTGCTTGTCGAGCCAGTCGAAACGCTTGCCGAGATTTTCCTTGGAGATCTTCTTGTATTCGTCGGGCGTGGTCGGCCGGAAAATCGGGCCGTAGCTCTTGTGCAGCTCCGAGGTGACGAAGTTGAGCCATTCCTGCACGCGATAACGATCGAGCGTACCGGCTGCCGGCATCAGGCCGGAGGCCGGCTTCTGGTCGGCGAGATATTGCACGATCGCCGGGCCCTCGGTCAGGCGCTGGCCGTTGTCGATCTCCAGCACCGGCACGTAACCCTTGGCGTTGATGGTCCAAAAATCGACCCCGCTCTTGGTCTTCTTTTCGCGGTTGTCGACCTGCTCGTATTCGAGCGGGATGCCGGCTTCGCGCGAAACGATGTGCGGCGAGAGCGAGCAAGCACCGGGCGCGTAATACAGTTTCATGACATGAACCTCCTTGGGACCACGGCTTGGCGCCGTCGCCATTGCGTCAATGCCACAGGCATATAGAGCACGGCGGCCCGCGCCACAACGCGCCTGCGGCCGCCGCTCCGGTCAGTGGGAACTTGAATAAAGTTGGCGCGTTGTGAAGCCACGGTCATTTGACCGGGCTTGGACTGGAGCTGATTTATGAGCGCCCGCCGTATTACCTTACGCGTTCAACCCCCCATTCCGTTCGGCGAGTTCACCATGGTACCGGCGCCGCTCAGCGGCCGGCCCGAGGCTGACATGGCCCGCGCCATGGCTGCTGCGCTTTCGGATATCGAGGCGCCGACGGCGGCCGACGTTTACAACCGCCTGCGCCAGGCTTTTCCGCTGGCGCCGCTGACCGCGCGCGTCGCCGCGCTCGGCGTCCTGATGGACCGCTTGCGGCGCATCGTCTGAATGTCTCTATAGCCCGAGATAGGCGCTGCGGACGCGGTCGTCGGCCAACAGCTCGGCGCCGCTGCCCGAGAGCGTGACGCGGCCGTTTTCCAGCACATAGGCGCGGCTCGCAAGCTTCAGCGACTGCGCCACGTTCTGCTCGACCAGCAAACAGGTGAGGCCGTCGCGATTGAGCTCGCGGATGGTGTTGAGCACGTCGTGGATGATGGCCGGCGCCAGACCGAGCGAAGGCTCGTCGAACATGATCAGTTCCGGCGCGCCCATCAGGCAGCGGCCGATGGCGAGCATCTGCTGCTCGCCGCCGGACAGCGTGCCGGCCGCCTGCCGCGCCCGCTCGGCCAGCACCGGAAACAACGCCAGCACGCGCTCCCTGTTTTTGACGCGCCCGGCGCGGGCGCGCGGCAGCATGGCGCCGATGTCGAGATTTTCGGCAACCGTCAGCGTCGGAAACACTTGCCGTCCTTCGGCGACTTGGCCGATGCCGAGATTGCAAACGCGATAGCTCGGCCAGCCGGAAATATCGGTGCCGCGATAGATGATTTGTCCGTGCAAGCGCCGCTGCATCCCGGCCAACGCCCGGATCAGCGTCGTCTTGCCGGCGCCGTTGGCGCCGACGATGGCGACGATGGCGCCCTCCTCGATGTCGAGCGACACGCCGTTGAGCGCCTGCACATCGCCGTAGAACACATCGAGATTTTCGACCCGCAGCATCACAAAGCCTCGGCGCCGAGATAGGACCGCACCACCGCAGGATCGCGCACCACCGCTTCCGGCGTGCCCGCGGCAATCGCCACGCCGTGATCGAGCACCAGCACGCGGGCAGCGAGCGCCATCACCGCGCGCATGACATGCTCGATCAGCAGGATCGTCAATCCGCTCTCGCGATTGATCTCGCGCAAGGTCGCGACCATGCGGTCGGTCTCGGTCGGCCGCAATCCCGCCATCACTTCGTCGAGCAGCAACAGCTTCGGCTCGGTCGCCAAGGCGCGCGCGACTTCGAGCCGCTTGCGGTCCGGCAAAGTCAACGTCGCTGCGATCTGATTGCGCTTGTCGAACAAATCGAGGCGGCGGAGCACGGCCAAAGCGCGCTCGCGCGCCGCGCCGACGTCGCGGTGATGCAGCAACGCGCCGACGATGACGTTGTCCTCGACGCTCAAGCGCCGGGAACGGCCGCACCAATTGAAACGTGCGCGCGATGCCGCGCCGGCACACCGCATCGGACGTCAAGCCGTTGATCGGCTCGCCGGCGAATGCGATCGCGCCGTCGTCCGGCGCCATGGCGCCCGCGATCATGTTGAACAGCGTGGTCTTGCCGGCGCCGTTCGGGCCGATCACGGCAAAGATCACGCCCTCGGGCACGTCGAAGCTGACGGCATCGACGGCGAGCAGGCCGCGGAAACGCTTGCTGACACGGTCGAGCGAGAGCAGCGCCGTCATCGCTTGCGCTCCCCAACGCCGAGCCGGCGCGCCAGCCACGGCCAAATGCCTTCCGGCAGCGCCACGACGACGAGCAGCAAACATATCCCGTAGAAAATCTGCTTCGCGCCCGGCAGATCGACACCGAACGCGGCCAGCGCCGAAGTGACGGATTCGGCAAGCCCGGTGAGCACGAAGGCGCCGAGGATCGGCCCGAACAACGTGCCGATGCCGCCGATGATCGGGCCGAGGATCATTTCGATCGAGCGGGAAATATTGAACACCTGCTCGGGAAACAGGTTGTTGTAGAAGAATGCATAGAACACGCCGGCGAACGAGGTGACCGCCGCCGAGATCATCACCGCGTACATTTTATAGCGGAACGTATCGATGCCGGCGGCGCGCGCCGCCTGCTCGTCCTCGCGGATGGCGAGCCAGAAATAGCCCATGCGGCTGCGCAGCAACAGACGCGACAGGATGAACGCGAACACCGTCGCGGCGAGGATCACGTAATAGAACATGGTCGGACTGCCGCGCAGCCGCCACAGATCGTTGTGCGCTAATTGCGCCACCGGCAGGAACAAGCCGGCCGACGCATTGACGATCGTCAGATGATCGAAGCCGATGCGGGCAAACTCGGCAAAGGCGATGGTGAGGATCGCGAAATAGACGCCGGCGACGCCGAAGCGGAACGCGAGAAAGCCGATGATCGCGCCGCATGCCGCGGCCACCGGGATCGCCGCCAGGAGGCCAACCCATGGGCCGATGCCGAGCCGGGTGAACAGCACCGCCGGGATGTAAGCGCCCAGTCCCGCATAGATCGCGTGGCCGAGCGAAAGCTGGCCGGCAAAACCCATCATGATGTTCCAGGCCTGGCCGGTATAGGCGAGATAGAGAATGACGATGAGGACGGTGAGCAGATAGTCGTTGGCGATCCACGGCGCGGCCAGCAACACCGCGAGCAGCGCGGCAAGGAGACCCAAAGCGCGGCGCGACAAGCCATCGGTGAGGCGCGCGATCATCGCAGCCATCACACCAGCCTTCTGCCGAGAATGCCCTGCGGCCGGAACAGCAGCACCAGCACCAGAATGCCGAAGGCGAACATGCTCTTGGCCGACGGCGTGAACAGCAAGCCGGCGAGCGCCTCGGTGAGCCCGATCAGCACGCCGCCGATCAGCGCGCCGGGCATCGAGCCGAGCCCGCCGGTGATGACGATGACGAAGGCGAGCAGCGTGTAGCCCGGCCCCAGCGCCGGCGTCACGTCGGTGATCAAGGTCATCATCGTGCCGGCGGCGCCGACGCAGGCCGCGCCGAAGCCGAAGGTCAGCGCGTAAAGCCGGTTGACATTGAGGCCGACCACCAGCGCGCCGGTGTAATTGTCGGCGCAGGCGCGGATCGCCTTGCCGAGCAGCGTGAAGCGGAAGAACGCGAACAGCGCCGCGGTGACGACGATCGCGGCGGCGGCGGCATAGGCCTTGGACGCATCGACGATCACCGGGCCGATCTCGAAACTGTCGTAGGCATACGACGTCTGCACGGTGCGGGCGTCCGGGCCGAAGATGATCAACAGCGCATTGACGATGATGATCGCCAGCGCCACCACCAGCAGGAACTGGCTATGCTCCGGCCGGGTGATGAAGGGATTGATCAGGCCTGCCTGCAGCGCGTAGCCGAACACGAACATCACCGCCGCGATCGGCACCAGCATGACCAGCGGATCGAGGTGAAAGCTCGAGAACAGCACGACCGCGATATACATCGCGATCGACATCATCTCGCCATGGGCGAAATTGACCACCCGCACCACGCCGAAGATGACCGAAAGCCCGAGCGCCATCAGGCCGTAGACCAGGCCGGTCAAAACGCCGGCCACGGCAACGTTCAGATAGACGTCTAACCCCACCGATCAGGCCTAATCGCGTCACGCGCGTCCTGATACGACTTCATCGGCCATTCCGGCTGGCCGTTGGCGGCCTCTTTGGGCGCGATCGTGATCAGCTTGCCGCCGCGATTCTGGATTCCGCCGCCGATGATCTTGTCGTTCTGGCCCTTGGCGTTGAACGAGATGCCGGGGCCGATGCTGGCGTTGTCGGTGATGTTGGTGGTCCGCACCGCGTCGGCCAGCGCCTTTGGATCGGTCGAGCCGGCGCGCTTATAGGCGTCGGCGGCCACCAGGAGCGCCTCGAAGGTGTAGACGTGGTTGGTATTGAGGTTGATGCCCGGATATTTCGCCGCCAAGGCGGCTTCGAGCGCCTTGGAGAGCTTCTTGTTCGGATCGTACCAGGGCACGAAGCTCATCGGTCCGTCGGACAGCTTGCCGAGCGTCTTGATGTACTGATCCTCGTACCAGCCGGGCCCCACGCTGAGGATCGCTTGCGGCGTCCAGCGCTGCTTGGCCAGTTCGCGCGTGATCAGCATGGCGTCGTTGAGGCGGCCGACGACGAGAATGGCGTCGGCGTTGGTGGCCTTGGCCTTGGTCACCTCGACGGAAAGATCGCGCGCCGCCGGATCGTAGGAAATCTCGTCGGCGATCGTGTAGGGCATGTCGAATTTCGGCATCATCGCGGCAAAGGCCTTCGACATGGCGGTGCCGAAGGTATCGTTGACGCGCATGAAGACGACCGTCTTCGGCGCCTTGCCGACGATGTCGAAGACCTCCTTCTGCTGCACGAAACCGTCGCGCGTGAGCATCGGCGCGGTCGGAAAATTCCGGAACACGAACTTGTAGCCCTGCTCGGTGATGTCGGGCGCGCCGGCGATATTGATGACGAGCGGAATGCCCTTCTGCTCGGCGACCTGGGCGATGGCGGTGGACTGGCCGGAATTGAAGGCGCCGACCAGAAGCTGGGCGCCGTCGCTGATCAGCTTTTCGGCGTGCTCGCGCGCGGTATCGACGTTCGATTCGGTGTCGCCGTTCATGATCGTCAAGTCCGGCAGGCCGAGCGACTTGAGGATGCCGGGCGCGATATCGACGCCGCGCTGGCAGTCCTGGCCGATGCCGGCCTCATAGCCCGAGCGCGGCAACAGCACGCCGACTTTCAGGGGACCGCTCTGGGCGCGCAGGATCGCGGGCGCGGCGACGGTGGCGGCGGTGGCGGCGGCGCCGGCCAAGAGGTGGCGGCGGTTGGGCAGCATGTAAGTGCTATTCACGGCAATATCCTCCCAGGATTTGGCGAAATGCTAGTAAACTGTTGCGGCGGCGGCAAGCACGATCATGCGCCGAAAAGCTGCGCCGTTGCCGCAGCGATGCGTAACAGCCGGTGGTCATGGCCGTTGCGCGCGATCAGCATCAGCCCGACCGGCAGCTTGGCCTTGAGCGGCAGCGAGATGGCGCAGAGGTCGAAGAAATTGATGATCGCGGTATTGCGCAGCACCGCGGCGTTGCGCGCGGCAAAGATTTTGCTGTCCGCCACTTCGGCGATGGTGGGCGCCACGATCGAGGTCGTCGGCATCAACAGCGCGTCGAGCGTGGCAAGCCGCGCATCCATGGCGTGCACCAGCCGCTCGCGCTCGCGCACCATATCGGCGTAATCCGCGGCCGAAATGGCGCAGCCGCGCTCGATGCGGGCGCGGACGTTGGGATCGATGTCGGCGGCGCGCCGGTTCATCCGGTCGCGATGGATAGCGCAGGCCTCGTAGGGCGAGATGCCGCCTTTGGCATTGATCTCGCCCATGTCGTCGAACAACGCCAAGCGTTTCGTGGGTGACGCGCACGCCGGCATCGTCGAGCCGCTTGACCGCCAAGGCGAACGCGGCGGCGACCGTGTCATCCAGCCGGTCGAGCGGCAGTCCCTCGGCGACGCCGAAGCGCAGGCCGGCGAGCGCAATCGGCTCGAGCGGCAAAATATCTTCGCCGGCCATCACGGCGTCGGCCGCGGCGCAGTCGGCGACGCTCTTGCCGATCGGGCCCATGGAATCGAGCGTGGTGCTCAGCGGAAACGCGCCGTCGGTCGGCACGCGCTGCCGGCTCGGCTTGAAGCCGACGAGGCCGCACAGCGACGCCGGAATGCGCACCGAGCCGCCGGTATCGGTGCCGATCGCGATGTCGCACATGCCATCGGCAACGCTGATTGGCGCGCCGGCCGAGGAGCCGCCGGGCACGCGGCTGCGGTCGCGCGGATTGCCCGGCGTGCCGAAATGCGGATTGGCGCCGATGCCGGAGAACGCGAACTCGGTCATGTTGGTCTTGGCGACGATCACGGCGCCCGCCGCGCGCAGCCGCTGCACGATCGTCGCGTCGGCTTTTGCCGGCGCCGCCTCCTCGGCGAGAACTTTTGAGCCGGCCCGCGTCGGCTCGCCGGCGACATCGAACAGATCCTTGATGCTGACGATGGTGCCGTCGAACGGTCCGAGCGAGGCGCCGCGCGCCGCGCGCGCATCGGCGGCATCGGCCGCAGCGCGCGCCGCATCGGCATAGACGGTGAGGCAGGCGCGCGCGCCCTCGCCCTTCGGATCGGCGATGCGCGCCAGCGCCTGTTCGAGGCGGTCGCGGCAGGACGCTCGCTTCATATCTTTACGCCTTCACCACCATCGACGGCTTGAGGTCCTTGAGCGAAGGCGCGCCGATCTGCTGCATGGCGACCATCAGTTCGGTGCGCAAGATTTCGAGCACGCGCTCGACGCCCGGCTGGCCGAAGGCGCCGAGGCCCCACAGATAGGGCCGGCCGACGGCGACGCCCTTGGCGCCCATGCACAGCGCCTTGACGATGTCGGTGCCGCGGCGGAAGCCGGAATCGATCAGCACCGGCATGTTGCCGGAGACCGCGATGATCTCGGAAAGGCTCTCGATGGTGGAGCGGCCGGATTCGTCGGCGCGGCCGCCGTGATTCGACACGATGATCGCGTCGATGCCGGTCTCGGCGGCGATCTTGGCATCCTCCCAGGCGAGGATGCCCTTGAGCACCATCTTGGTCTTGGCCACGTCGCGCAGCCGCTTGATGTAATCCCACGACATGGCCGACGACTGGATGTTCTTGAGCCCGGACAGATCGGCGCCCTCGTAGATCGGATCGTCGCTGCATCGAAGCCGCGAGGCTCGAATTGTCGTGGCAGCCCGAGCACTCGCGGGTGTCGAGCCTGGCGCATGCGCAGCGCGACCTCCTGGTTGCGGCCGCCGTTGCGATCGACGGTGACGGCGATGGCGATCGAGCCTTGCCGCTCCATGCTTTCGACGTGGTGCTTGGCGACTTCGAATTTGTTGGTGGCGTAGAGCTGCGACCAGATCGGCCGGCCGCGGGCGGCGATCACGTCGGCGACCGAGGTCGAGGCTTGCGTCGAGAGGATCATCAGGTGATCGCCGGTCTTGGCCGCGCGCGCGACGCCTTCCTCGCCGTCGGGATGATAGGCTTTATGGCCGCCGGTCGGATCGATGATGATCGGCGTTTCGTAGCGCTGGCCGAGAATTTCCGTGCTCATGTCGACCTTGCTGACGTCGACCAGCCGGCGCGGGCGGAGCTGGAATTTCAAAAAGCCCTCGCGGTTGGCGCGCAGCGTGACGTCGTCGTCGACGCCGGAGGCCATGTAGCCGAAATGCGCCGGCGGCACGTTCTTGTGCATCACCGGCTCGAAATCGAATACGTCGAGCGCTTCCTTGGGGCTGGCGATCAGATGGTCGTAGTCGCGCGGCGCCCAGACGAACGGATCGGCCGGCAGCTGCGGATACGGCTCTCCCGCCAGCGCCGAAAGACCGGTGCCGGCGAACAGCGGGCTTGCGGCGAGAAACTGAATGAAGCGGCGGCGGCTGGTGCCTGATCGACGATCAGCGTCATGACGGATCCTCCTCCCCGGTATTTTTTTTTGCGTATCCTATCGGGCAAGCGCGGCGATGCAAACCGGCGCCATTGCAATGCTGCGCGCCGAAACTGCCATCATCGGCGAGCAGATCGACGCAAGGGAACCATCACCATGCCAAACGGCAAGCCAACAATCGCATTCATCGGCTTCGGCGAAGCCGGCCAAGCCATTGCCGCCGGACTGCGCGAGGCCGGCGTGGAAACGATGTCGGCGTGGGACATTCTGTTTCCGCAAGCGCGCAGGCGAAAAGCTCAAGCAGGCCGCCGAAGCGGCCGGCGTGCGCTGCGCGCAATTCGGCTGCGGACGCGGTCCGCGGCGCGGACCTGATCATCTCCGCGGTCACCGCGGCGTCGAGCGTCGAAGCGGCGCAATCGGTCAAGGCGCATCTTGCCGGCACGCCGTACTTCCTCGACATCAACTCGGTCTCGCCCGGCCGCAAGCAGGACACCGCAAAGCTTCTCGGCGATGCCGGCCGCTATGTCGATGTCGCGGTGCTGGCGCCGATTTATCCGGCGCGGCATCAGACGCCGATGCTGCTTGCCGGCCCGCATGCGGACGCGATCGCTCCCGCGCTCGCCGCGCTCGGCATGCGCGTCAGCATTGCCGGCGCCGAGACCGGCGCCGCCGCCGCCATCAAGATGGTGCGCAGCGTCATGATCAAGGGCATCGAGGCGCTGACGCTGGAGTGCTTTTTGGCGGCGTCCCGCGCCGGCGTCATCGACGAGGTCGCGGCCTCGATGAAGAACAATTATCCCGGCCTCGATTGGGCAAAGATCGTGCCCTACAATCTCGAGCGCATGGCCAACCACGGCGAGCGCCGCGCCGCCGAAATGGAAGAGGTCGCCGATACGCTGCGCGAGCTCGGCGTCGAGCCGCTGATGACGTCGGCCACGGTCAAGCGCCAGCGCGAGATGGGCCAGATCGGCAGCCAGCAATCGGTGCGCGGCGTGCTCGACAAGGATCGCGCTACGATGCTCGGCGCGATCAGCGCTGTGGCGCGCGACCGGCATTGATCGTGCCGTATGCCTCGGCGCGCGCTGTAGCTTGGCTCTTTAATTTCACCGACCGGTTGTGTTAGCCTTGGCGCCGGGATGCCCAAGCAATCCCGTCAACAAGGGGGGTTACCACATGACGTTCTCACGCAAGCAGGCATGGTCTCTCGCGGTTCTGGCTGGGATTGCTGCGACATTGATGTCGGCGCCATCCAGCCAGGCGAGGGGCGTGTGTCCTCAGTTCGTCACCAAATACTGCGTCGTCGATAAGGACGGCTTCACCCGCCACACCGAGATGACCAATCCGTGCTTCGCCAAGGCCAGGGGCCAGCGGGTCCTGCATATCGGCGCCTGCCAGGGGCCGGTCTGCCCGTTCATCTACGCGCCCGTTTGCTCGCTCAATCCGTTCACCCACAAGCAGGAGACCTATGCGAACCAGTGCGTATCGGACACCGCAAACGCGACGCTGCTGCATAAGGGCGCCTGCAAGTAACAGAGGCGAGCTACGGCTTCGGCGCGCCTTGCGGCATAGCGAAGAGCGACGCAGGCGCGCCCGAAGGATCGCAAGACCCGAGCAAAACGAAAACACCGCGCGTCCGATCAGCGGGCGCGCGGCCTAAACTGTTGCGTTCGATGCACTATCGCCCTTCGGATAATTGTGCTAACATTTCGCGAGGGGTGCCTGTGCACGCCAATCCAGGAGGGGCTAACAATGCGTAGTCTACGAACCAATCTCTCATGTCTTGCGGTACTGGCCGGGATTGCCGCGGTATCGCTCGCCGCGACCAGCGGCAGCGCCATCGCGGCACAGGGCCTGTGCCGGCGGCCCGGTCTGCGTCGAGAAGGCCGACGGCCCGCAGACTTATGACAGCGCCTGCGCGGCCAAGGCCGCTGGCGTCAAAATTACCCATCTCGGCACCTGCAACGTATTCTGCCAGGGCTTCGGCGCTACGCTTATCACAGCGCCGCTGTGCGGGATGGATCCGCTCAATCACGCCAGGATGACCTACCCGAACAATTGTGCGGCCGAGAACGCCCACGCGATCTGGATCCACGACGGTCCGTGCAAGTAAGCCAAACGTCAAGGCTGCAGTCGCCGCCTGCTGATAAGAAGTTTTCGGCGTGCGATCGAATGTCGAAGCTTTCGGCGTGAACCGCGCCGAAGGCTTTCGTCGGCTTCATCGCCGGCTGCGTGCTTTGCCCCGACCCCGTGTGGCTTTCTTCGCGCCCCGGCGCGGCGGCATGGCGCCTGCCGCAGCGAGCCGCAAGCTCCAATATTCCCAGGTCCGGCTCACCACGTTCGGCATCGCGCTGATGACGCCGGCGAGTTTGGTCTCGCCGGGATGCAACGGCGTCGCCGCGCCGAGCGAGAGCGCGCGCATCTGATACTCGGCGTTCTGGCACATGAAGATCGAGCGGGCGACCAGCTCCTTCAATCCGCCGCCGACGACGGTGGCGCCGTGGCGATTCATCAGCACCGCGGCATGCCGGCCGAGCGCGCGCGCCAGCGACTGCCCCTCCTCCGGCTTGACGACCAGGAGGTTGGTATCGCCGAACTCGTCATGCTGGTCCCAGAACGGCGCCTCCTCGCCCATCGCGGCGCCGAGATGGAAGACCGGCACGATCGGCTTGCCGGCGATGGCGAACGGCATGACCGCCGGCGCGTGGTGATGGCACACCGCCATGACGTCGCTCCTCGCCTGGTAGATGCAGCCGTGAATGACGCGCTCGGCATAGAGATGCACCTTGGGCGGCCGCACCGGCGTGGAATCCAGCGTGTATTCCAGAATGTCGCCGGGCTCGATCAACAGCGGCGAGCGCGAGCGCGACAGCAGATAGCGTCCGGGATCGGACGGATGGCGCACGCTGACATGGCCGAAGGCGTCGAGCACGCCTTCATGGGCGAGAATGCGGTTGGCGAGCGCGAGCTCCGCGATCAGGTCGGTCAAATTCTCGGGCACGATTCCCCCTTCGTTGTGGCGTTTTTCGGCAGATGCCGGCGAATCCATTACGCCGTCAAGTCGCGTACATTAAAAGCGCGGACGGGGCGATGAAAGCCTTTCAGGTCGAGATCGCCGATCGGCTCGGTGGAGGCGATCGCTTCGACGGCGAGCTGGACCCGGCCGTCGATCAGGATTTGTCCATCGGCGGCCTGGGTGCAGAGGCGCGAGCCGAGATTGACCACCGTGCCGTTCGCCGAATAGTGGAAGCGGCCCTCATAGCCGACGCTGCCCAAAGTGGCATGCCCCGAGGCGATGCCGACGCCGAAGCCAAGCTCGTGGCCGAAGCGGCGCCATTTCTCCACCAGCGCCGCGACCCGCCCGCGCATCTCGACCGCCATGCGCACCGCGCGCAACGCCGGATCGGCGCAGGGCAGCGGATCGTTGAAGATGATCAGCAGGCCGTCACCGGCGAAATGCTGCAGCGTGCCCTCGAAGCGGTCGATCGATTCGCCGAGGCATTGATAATATTCCTGCAACACCGCGATGATGTCTTCCGGCTCCGCGCTCTCGGCGAACGCCGTGAAGCCGCGCAGGTCGCAGAACACGACTGTAATATCGCGGCGATGGCTTTCCAAAAGCTTGTCGTCGCCCGACGACACCACGAGCTTGGCGATCTGCGGCGACAGAAAGCGCTTCAGCCGGTTCATGCGGTCGAGTTCGCTGACCTGCTCGTTGACGCGCTGCTCCAGCGTGCGGTTCCAGGTGGCGAGGTCGGCGGCCTGGGCCTGCACCTGGTCGTGCAGCGCCTTGACGCGCAGCATCGAGCGCACGCGGGCGACCAGCGCCGCCTGGTCGATCGGCTTGGTCAGATATTCGTCGGCGCCGGCATCCAGGCCGGTGACCACGTCCTGGCTGGCGGCGCGCGCCGTCACCAATATGATCGGGATGAACGACATCGCCGGATCGTTCTTCAGCCGGCGGCAGACTTCGAAGCCGTCGAGTTTCGGCATTTCCACGTCGAGCAGGATCAGGTCGGGGCTATGCTGCGCGACGCTCGCCAGCGCTTCTTCGCCGTCGGCCGCCTGCAGCAATTGATAGCCGTGCTTCTCCAGCCGCGTAATCAAAATGTCGCGGTTGGTTTCGTTATCGTCGACTACGAGGATGAGGGCGGGATCGTTCATGCTCGTCTTGCAATCGATGATTCGGTTATGGAGTGAAGCAGGCTCGGCAATCCGCGGCTAAGCGGGCAAGAACTCCCTGATCTTTGCCAGTAATTGACGCGGACTATACGGCTTCGTGACATAGGCGTCGCAGCCGGCGGCACGCGCTTTGGCCTCATCGCCGCTCAACGCGTACGAGGTCACGACGATGATCGGAATGGCTTTGAGATCGGGATCGGCCTTGATGCGCCGCGTCGCCTCGTAGCCGTCGAGCAGCGGCAGCTGAATGTCCATGAGAATGAGATCGGGGCGCTCCGTCTTCGCCGCCACAACCCCCGCTTCGCCGTCGCCGGCTTCGCACATGGCGTAGCCGGCGCTGCCGAGGAGATCGCGCAGGATCTGACGGTTGTCCTCCTGATCCTCGACGACGAGAATCCGCTTGCTCATGGTCGCCCCGCTTGGTGTTCGACGCGCAACGGCACAGTGAACGAGAAGGTCGAACCGGCGCCGAGGCTGGATTCGACCCACAATGTGCCGCCGTGCATTTCGATGATGCGTTTTGCGATCGACAGACCGAGGCCGGTGCCGCCTTTGGCCTTGGTCTGCGTGCTGTCCGCCTGCTGGAATTCGTCGAAAATCTTCGCCTGGTCCGCCTCGGCAATGCCCGGGCCGGTGTCGCGCACGGAGATGGTGTAGGCGCCGTTCGACGCCGCCGCCTTGACGGCGATCTCGCCCGTGTCGGTGAATTTGATCGCATTACCGACCAGATTGAGCAGCACCTGGGTCAGCCGGCGGTCGTCGCCGCGGGCCGGCGGCAGGTTCGCCGGCACGTCGATCTTGAAAGCGAGCTTCTTGCTGTTCGCCAGCGGCTCGACCGCGCTGTAGACGCCGTGCACCACGTCCTTGATGGAATAATCCTGGATCGACAGCACCAGTTGCCCGGCCTCGATTTTCGACAGATCGAGCACGTCGTTGATCAGGCCGAGCAGATGCTTGCCGTTCGACTGCACGCGCTCCATCACGGTGCGCATTTTTTCCGGCGCCTCGCCGTAAATGCCGTCGATAATGAGCTCGGTATAGCCGAGAATGGCATTGAGCGGCGTGCGCAGCTCGTGGCTCATATTGGCGAGGAACTGCGATTTGTGCTTGCTCGCTTCCTCGACCTGCCGGCTCTTGTCCTGGATCTCCTCGAACAACCGGACGTTCTCGATGGCGATACCCGCCTGGTCGGCGAAGGTGGTCGCGAGCTCGATCTGCTTGTCGGTGAACGGCTGCACCTTGAGCCGCATCAGAATGATGACGCCGACGGGATTGCCGTCGCGCAACAGGGGGACGCCGAGGATCGTACGGAAGCCGATCTTTCTTTGCATTTCCTGCAGCGAGTAGTCCGGATCGGCCAGCACGTCGGCGACTTGAACCGGCCGGCGCTCGAGCACCGTGCGGCCGATGATGCTGCCGCGGCCCGGCGCGAATGCAACGCTCAAGCCGAGTTCGCGCGCATCGAATGGCGCACCATAAGTTGCGCGGCCCTGTAGTTCGCGCCATCTTGGCGATGGATCGAGGCGATGTCGGCTTCGCACAGGTGCACCGCCAATTTGGCGAGCGTGTTGAGCACCGTCTGCAGATCGAACGTCGAGCGGCTGATGATTTTGAGCACGTCGGCGGTCGCGGTCTGCTGCTCCAGCGCATCGCTCAATTCCTCGGTGCGCTGCTGCTCGGCCTTGAATAGGCGCACGTTCTCGATCGCAATCGCGGCCTGGTCGGCGAAAGTCGTCAGAAGAGCAATGTCCTTTTGCTCGAACGGCCGCACCTCGGCTCGGCGGACCAGGATGGTGCCGAGTGCGCGACCCTCGCGGATCAAAGGCACGGCAAGGATGCTGCGATGCCCGAACTTGATCGCCAATTCCCGCCCAAGCGCGAATTCTTCGCTGGCGCTGTGTAGGTCGGCGATATGGACCGGTTGCAGGTCGCAAACGGAGCGTCCCGTGACTGTAGAGCGATCCAACTTCATTGCGGGCGGCCGTCCAAGGTCGCCGAACGAGGCGGCGTCACGCAGCATGTCGTTCTCGACAAGAAAGATATCGACTATTTGCGCCTCGCAGATGCGAGCGGCGTGTTCGGCGACCGAATCAAGCACCGGCTGCACGTCACTTGGCGAATTCGATATCACGCGCAGAATCTCGCCGATCGCCGTCTGCTGCTCCAACGACTCGGTGAGATCGTCAGTGCGCTTCTGAACGTCCTCGAACAACCGGACGTTCTCGATGGCGATCACCGCCTGGTCGGCGAAAGTGGTCACCAAATCGATTTGCTGCTGGCTGAATGGATTCACCTTGTCGCGGGTGAGCGCAAAGACGCCGATCGTCGTCCCGTCACGCAGCAGCGGCACGCCGAGGATGGTTCGGAACCCAAATGCCCGCTGATAGCCAGCCGCGCTGTATTCGGGATCGGCCAGCACGTCGGGGATATGAATGACCTTGCCCTCCAACGCCACGCGCCCAACCGCGCTACCGCGGCCCGCTTGCTGCGGGTTTTCGAGCGCGTACTGCGCGGCATCGCGCGAAAATCCGTAGTTCGCGCCCAGCCGATACAAATCGCCGTCGCGTTGAAAGATGACGCCCTTTTCGGCCGCGCAAACCCTGGCGGCCAACTCGGTCAGCGTGTCGAGCACCGTCTGCAGATCGAATGTCGAGCGGCTGATGACTTTGAACACATCCGCGGTCGCCGTCTGCTGCTCCAGCGATTGCCGCAATTCGTTGAGCAGCCGCGTGTTCTCGATGGCGATCACGGCCTGGGCGGCGAAGTTCTTGCACCAGCTCGATCTGCTTGTCGGTGAACGGCCGGACCTCCTGGCGATAAATGGAAATTACGCCCACCAGGTCGTCGTCCTTGAGCATCGGCACGTCAACCGTGGTGCGGGCGCCGCCGAACTCTGACCGGCGGGGCGTCGACGGCTTCGGCGGCATAGTCGGCGATGTGGACTCAGCTGCGTTGTCCGCATTACGCGGTCGAGGTGGCTGCCCGGTACCGGTGAAAATCGGCCGCGCTGCCTCATGATTCGGCAAACTCCGGCGGTTGTGCCGACCTCGGCCGCGATCGAACATCTCGCCGTCGAAGCCAACATCGACCCGAACTTGGCCTCGCAAATGCGCGTGGCATTCTCCAGCATGGATTGGAACACCGGCGCCAATTCGCCGGGCGACGAGCTGATGACGCTGCAGCACCTCCGCCGTGGCGGTCTGCTGCTCCAGCGATTGCCGCAATTCGTTGAGCAGCCGCGTGTTCTCGATGGCGATGACGGCCTGGGCGGCGAAATTCTGCACCAGTTCGATCTGCTTGTCGGTGAAA
This sequence comes from uncultured Alphaproteobacteria bacterium, assembly GCA_963756245.1. Taxonomy (GTDB): domain Bacteria; phylum Pseudomonadota; class Alphaproteobacteria; order Rhizobiales; family Xanthobacteraceae; genus BOG-931. The sequence goes on along the minus strand of CAVWOI010000009.1, from coordinate 122,409 downwards.
GGCCGGACCTCGCGGCGGTAAATGCCGATCACTCCGACCAGCGCGTCTTCCTTGAGCATCGGCACGTTCAACGATGGTCCGCGCTCCGCCAACTCGACAATCGGCGGCGTCAGGATCGGACTCCGGTATGCCGGCGATCGGCCATGTGCAGTCGCGCGTTTCGCATGATGCGATTGAGGCTGGCGGCGCCTGCTGAGTGGAGATCGCCGGCATCTTCATCGCGCGAACTCCGGGTAATCGGCTGGGGCGTTATGCATTGCGCCACGCGCGAAACGCCACCTTCGTGCAGCATCAGCGTGCCGAATTTGGCTTCGCAGATACGCGTCGCATTCGCCAGCATGGCATTGAAACACCGGCTCCAGTTCGCCGGGCGACGAGCTGATGACTCGCAGCACCTCGCTGGTCGCCGTCTGCTGCTCCAGGCTTCGGTGAGGTCGTCGTGCGCTGGCGCAATTCGTTGAGCAGCCGCGTGTTCTCGATGGCGATGACGGCCTGGTTGGCAAAATTCTTGACCAAGTCGATCTGCTTGTCGGCAAACGGATGGACCACCTTGCGGTATATGCTGATGACGCCGATGAATTCGTCCTCCTTGAGCATCGGCACCAGGAGCACCGTGCGCGCGGCCGCCCTTTCGACAAGGCCGAGAAGAGCCGGATCGCGATTGCCTTGCGCCACCTCCTCGGCCACATCGACAATATGGACTACCTGTTTCGCCGCGGCGACGCGTGCGAGCGGCGAGCCCGGGCGGGGCCGCAAGATCGGGTCGCGGCGACGCTCTTCGATGACTTCCGGCGCTGCGCCGTGCATCGCGCCGGCCCGGAATCCACCGTCTTCGGCAAGCCAAAGGAAGCCGAACTCGGCTTCGCAGATGCGCGTGGCATTCTCCAGCATCGCCTGGAACACCGGCTCCAGCTCGCCGGGCGACGAGCTGATGACCCTCAGTACATCGGCAGTCGCCGTCTGCTGTTCCAGCGATTGCCGCAATTCGTTGAGCAGCCGCGTGTTCTCGATGGCGATGACCGCCTGGGCGGCAAAATTCTGCACCAACGCGATATGCTTGTCGGTGAACGGACGGACCTCCTGGCGGTAGATGGTGATCGCGCCGACGAGCGCCTCGTCCTTGAACATCGGCACGCCGACAAACGTGCGCGCGCCGCCAGCTCGACAAGCCAGTGGCGAGGATCGCAATTTTCGTAAGCCATGCTCCTCGGAAATGTCGGCGATCTGAAACAATCCGCTTTGGTCTGCAGCGACACGCGCCAGCGGCGCCTTCGGCCGGATGATCACGGATCGCGCTGCCGCGCCTTCGGCATAGACCGGCGGCGCGCCAAGCATTGCTCGCGACCCGGAACGCCATCGCCTTCGCACAACGCCACAGCTGCCAAACTTGGCTTCACAGATACGGGTGGCGTTTCCAGCATGGCCTCGAATACCGGCTCGAGCTCGCCGGGCGAGCGAGCTGATGACACCCAGCACCTCGGATGTCGCTGTCTGCTGCTCCAGCGATTGCGCGCAATTCGTTGAGCAGCCGCGTGTTCTCGATGGCGATGACCGCCTGGGCGGCAAAATTCTGCAGCACCGCAAGCTGCTTGTCGGAGAGCGGACCTGGCTTCGCGGCGGACGACGCTGAGTGCGCCGATCGCAGCATCACCGCGCTTGAGCATCGGCACGATCGTGACCGCCCGATAGCCGCTGGCCAGAAAATTTTTCCTGCCGAGCCGCCATCTCGTCCGGCGCCTTCTCGACGTCGGGGATATCGAGCATCGCTGCGGTCGAGTATGGCGACGCTGTGCATGTACTCGCGGGTGAGCGGGAACGGAAATCGCGCCGCCACGATTCGGCGCGGTCGGGATCGGCGCTCGTGCATCGCTGCCGCCCTGCATGCCTCCTGGCATCGCGAGCGCAATGAAGATTGCCGCGCCGGAAACAGCCGCTGCCGCTCTGCACGATGGCATCGAACACCGGCTGCGTTCGCTGAGCGACTTGCTGATAACACCTAGTATTTCTGCGGTTGCCGTCTGCTGCTCCAACGATTCGGTCAGATCGTTGGTGCGCTGTTGTTCGGCTTCGAACAGCCGAATGTTCTCGATGGCGATGACTGCCTGGTCGGCGAAGGTCTGCAATCAGCTGCGATCTGCTTGTCGGAGAACGGCTTGACGGCCGAGCGGGTCAGACGCCAATCACGCCGATCGGATGTCTCTTCGCGCAGCAGCGGCACGCCCAGCATGCGTGCGCGAAGCCGCCGATCGAATTTTCGTGATTCGGCCCAGACGTCATGTCGGGATCGGCCAAGCAGTCCTGGACATGGTGAACCGCGCGCGCTTCCAGCGCGGTGCGACCGATGGCAAGCGTCCCGCGGCCCGGCCTGAATGGGGTTGCGCGATGATGTATTGCCGGTACTCTTCGGCAAAGCCGCGCCTTGGCGGCCAGACGATAGGCGCCGTCTTCAAAGCGGAAAATGAAGGCGCATTCGGCGTCGCACAGCGTGGCTCGAACCGAATCGCATCGCAGCGTACTTGAGATACCGCCGGCAGATCGAAGGTCGAGCGGCTGATGACCTTGAGCACATCGGCGGTGGCGGTCTGCTGCTGCAGCGATTGCCGCAATTCGTTGAGCAGCCGCGTGTTCTCGATGGCGATGACGGCCTGAGCAGCGAAGTTTTGGACCAGCGCGATCTGCTTGTCAGTGAACGGGCGCACCTCCTGGCGGTAAATGACGATAGCGCCAACCAACTCGCCGTCCTTGAGCATTGGCACTTCGACGATGGTTCGCGCACCGCCCAGCCTGGCTGCAGGGCGTCGGGACGCCTCACCGGCGGCATCCGCGGTGTGGTTCGAGCTGCTTTGTCCGCACGGCGCGCTCGAGCCCGCTCCCCGGTTCGGGTTGAAACGGCCCGCGTTGCCTTAAGAATTCAGCATAGTCCGGCGGCACACCAACTCCCGCCGCCACATGGAATTCGTTGCCGTCGAAACGAAACAGCGTGCCAAACTCGGCCTCGCAGATACGAGTCGCATTCTCCAGCATGGACTGAAACACCGGCTCCAGTTCGCCGGGCGACGAGCTGATGACCTGCAACACCTCCGAGGTTGCGGTCTGCTGCTGCAGCGATTGCCGCAATTCGTTGAGCAGCCGCGTGTTCTCTATGGCGATGACCGCCTGCGCGGCAAAATTTTGCAGCAGTTCGATCTGCTTGTCGGTGAACGGTCGCACCTCCTGGCGGTAGATACCGAACACGCCGACAAGCTCGCCATCCTTGAGCATCGGAATGTCGATCAGCGTGCGGGCGCCGCCGCGCTCCGTGAGGACGACCGTCGCCTGCTCGCCGGAGAGGTAGCATTCGTCCTGCCGAAGATCGGGAATTTGCAGCGTCGCTTTACTGGCCGCGACGCGCGCCAGCGGATTGCTCGGCGCCGGGAAAAATAGCGGCTCGCGGCGGCGCGCTTCGGCGAATTCCGGCGGCGCATTGTGCAGCGCCACCGCGCGGAACGGGCCGCCTTCGTACAGCGTCATGATGCCGAACTTCGCATCGCAGATGCGCGTGGCGTTTTCGAGCATGGCCGTGAAGACCGGTTCCAGCGCACCGGGCGAGGAACTGATGACTCGCAAGACATTCGACGTCGCCGTCTGCTGCTCCAGCGATTGCCGCAATTCGCTGAGCAGCCGCGTGTTCTCGATGGCGATGACGGCCTGGGCGGCGAAATTCTGCACCAGTTCGATCTGCTTGTCGGTGAATGGGCGCACCTCTTGACGAAAGATGTTGAGGTTGCCGACGTGTTCGCCATCCTTGAGCATCGGAACGAGGAGAACGGTTCGGGCACCAGCACGCTCGACCATATTAACCGCGGCGGGATCGCGCTGGATGTACGCGGGGTCCGCCGCATAGTCGACAATGTGGACCAACTGCTTCGTAGCGGCCACGCGCCCAATTGCCGATTGTGGACCCGCATTGATCACAGGCTCGCGATGGCGATATTCGGCCAGCGCAGGCGGCGGATTAAACATGGCGGCATTGCGGAACCTGCCGTTTTCATGAAGTTGCAGAATGCCGAACTTAGCCTCGCAAATCCGTGTTGCGTTTGCCATCATGGCTTGAAACACGGGCTCCAAGTCTCCGGGCGACGAACTAATAACGCTGAGAACCTCCGAGGTGGCCGTCTGCCGTTCCAGGGATTCGCGCAATTCGTTGAGCAGCCGCGCGTTCTCGATGGCGATGACGGCCTGGGCGGCAAAGCTCGTCAGCAGGCCGACCTGTGCTTTGCTGAAGGGACGGACTTCCTGGCGATAGACCGTGATCAGGCCGATCAACTCTTTGCCCTGGAGCATCGGCACCGTGACCAGGCTGCGCACGCGGGTCAGTTTTACGAAGCGGCGCTCCTGCGGGTTTTTGTAGTCGGCTGCTTCCGCCGCCATGTCGGCGACCTGGATGGTGCGCTTCGTCTTCGCCACGCGCGCCAGCACCGTCGTCCCGGTGATGGGCGCCAGCGGTTGGCGGCTTCTGAATTCGACGAACGCGGGCGGGGCGTTGTGCATCGCCACCGCGCGGCAAAAGTCGCTTTCGGCGAGATACAGCGTGCCGAAATTGGCCTGGCAAAGACGCGTGGCGTTTTCCAGGATGACCGAAAAGACCCGCTGCAAATCGCCAGGTGCGGCGCTGATCAGGTGCAGCACCTCCGATGTCGCGGCCTGCTGCTGCAAGGCCTCGTTCAATTCCTTTTTGTTGCGCTCAAGACGCTCTTGCAGACCAGCGGCTGCGCGCCGCGGCGATTTGGCTTTCGCAATGGCAAGGCGCTTGCGGCCGGCCGCCTTCGGGCGCCGCGCATCCGCTGCCTTGCCACCAGCCTTGCCGCGCCGCTTCATTGGTCCCACCACGGCTTCAACCCCCCGATCATACGCAACGGGGCGTCGCGCCGCCACGCCGATACTGACGTTGCGGCACAGGTCTTCTACTGAGTTATCGCGGGTTTTAGAGCCTTCGCAGTGACGGCCGTCACAACGGCTGGTAGTGACGGCACCAGGCCGGCACTGGTCGGCAAGTGGAAAACCGGCTGTCGGAGGCAACCGATTTGCGCGATAATGCGGCTTCGCCTGCCGGCGATGAAAAAACGATACAGGCCGTTTGCGCGCCGCGAGCGCACGAACGTCAAGCCCAGGGAGGAGTCCTATGGTCGCCTTGACCGTCAACGGACAATTGCGCGAGGTCGATGCCGCGCCCGACACGCCGCTGCTCTGGGTGTTGCGCGAGCATCTCAAGCTCACCGGCACCAAATTCGGCTGCGGCATCGCCGCCTGCGGCGCCTGCACGGTGCATATCGACGGCGAGGCGGTGCGCTCGTGCTCGATGCCGCTGTCGCTGGTCGCGGGCAAGGCGGTGACCACCATCGAAGGATTGTCGGCCGACGGCAGCCATCCACTGCAAAGGGCCTGGATCGCCGAGCAGGTGCCGCAATGCGGCTACTGCCAGTCCGGCCAGATCATGCAGGCGGTGACGCTGCTTGCGGTCAACAAGAATCCGTCGCGCGACGACATTGTCGAACATATGGACGGCAATATCTGCCGCTGCGGCACTTATCTGAAAATCATCAGCGCCATCGAGCGCGCGGCGCGGGAGGGCTGAGCCATGAATCAGCACACCGTGAACCGCCGCAATTTCCTCAAAACCACCGCCGGGCTGAGCCTGGCGCTGACGATCGCGCCCGACGCGCTCTCCTTCATCGACGACGCCTTCGCCGACGCGCCGGCAGCTTACACGCCGAGCATCTGGCTGACGATCGCGCCCGACGGCGTCATCACCATGGTCGCGCCGGCGGCCGAGATGGGGCAAGGCTCGTTCACCAGCCTGCCGGTCATCATCGCCGAGGAGCTCGATGCCGACTGGAGCAAGGTCAGGCCGGTATTTCCAACGGAGTGGGACGACAAGAAATTCGGCAATCCGGGATACAATTACACGTTCCAGACGTCCGCCAGCGCATCGGTAACCGGCTATTTCACGTCGCTGCGTCTGGCGGGCGCGCAGGCGCGCCGCGTCCTGCTCGATGCGGTCGCGGCGAAATGGGCGGTGCCGGTCGGAGAGCTTGCGACCGAACCAAGCGTCGTCGTGCATAAGGCATCGGGACGGCGCATCGGCTATGGCGAGATCGCGGCGTTCGCGAGCGCGCCCGCCGAACTGCCGAAGATCGCCGAAAGCGATCTCAAGCCGACGGCAAGCTTCCGCCTGATCGGCAAAGACATCGCGCGTGTCGACGTGCCGCTGAAAGTCAAAGGCGCGGCCATCTACGGCATGGATGTGCAGGTGCCGGGCATGGTCTACGCCGCGGTACTGCAATCGCCCTATGCGGGCGGCGCGCCGCTCGACGTCGACGACACCCGCGCGCGCAAAGTGCCGGGCGTCACCGACATCGTGAAGCTGCCCGAGGGCGTCGGCGTCATCGGTACGACGGTCGAAGGCACCCAAGCGGCCAAGAACCTGCTCAAGGTGACCTGGGGCGACGCGCCGGGCGCGCATCTCGACAGCGAACAGGCGCTCGAGGATTTTGCGGCGATCGGCCGCGACAAGACTCGCGACGGCGTCGCTTACGAGAACAAGGGCGACGCCAAGGCGGCGCTGGCGGGCGCCAAGCGCGTGTTCCGCGGCGAATATCGCACGCGCTACGTCTACCACGCGCAGATGGAGCCGATGAACGCCACCGCCGCCGTGGCCGCCGACGGCAAATCGGCCGAGCTTTGGGTCGGCACCCAGGCGGCGACCAGCCTGCTCAACGGCGTCGCCCGCATCCTGCAGACCGAGCGCTCCAAGATCGCGCTGCACCAGCAATTCCTCGGCGGCGGTTTTGGCCGGCGTGGCAACCACGAGGCCATGTACGACGCGGTTCGTCTGTCGAAGGCGGTCGGCAAGCCGGTGAAGCTGATCTGGACGCGGGAAGACGACATCACCTTCGGCAAATTCCGCCCGGCGACGGCGCATCACATCGAGGCCGGCTTCGACGATAACGGCAAGCTCGTCGCCTGGCATCACCGGGTCGTTGCCGAATCCGTCTTGGCCTACGTCTCCGGCGATCCAAGACCGCGCCAGGACCGCATCGTGATGAAAGGCTCGCCGGTGCCGCAATATCCGGTTGCCAACAAGCTCGCCGAGCATGTGATCGAGAATCGCGGCGCGCGGCTGTCGCCCTGGCGCGGCGTCGGTAACGGCCACAACGCCTTCGCTATTGAGAGCTTCGTCGACGACATCGCCAAGGATTTGACCAAAGACCCGGTGGCGTTCCGCCTCGAACTTTCGGAAGGCGTGCCGCGCATGCAGCATCTCCTGCGCACCGTCGCCGCGATGTCGGACTGGTCGCGCGCGCGCGACGGCACTGCGCTCGGCGTCGGCACCATGGTGAAGGACGACACCCTCGCCGCCGGCGTCGCCGAGGTCGCGCTTGATCGCAAGACCGGCAAGATCAAGGTGCTCAATTTTTGGGCCGCGCTCGATGCCGGCATCGCGGTGCAGCCGCGCAATCTCGCGGCGCAGACCGAGGGCAGCATTGTCTACGCGCTGGGCTCTGTGTTGCGGGAGAAAATCACCATCAAGGACGGCCGCGTGCTGCAGTCGAACTACAGCGACTACGAGGTGGCGCGCATGTCCGACGTGCCGCATATCGAGATCAAAGTGGTCTCGACCGACAACGATCCGACCGGCGGCGGCGAGGAAGGCGTGCCGCTGGTCGCCTGCGCGGTCGGCAACGCCATCGCCGCGCTCACCGGCGTGCGTTTGCGCGAGCTGCCGTTCTCGCCCGATCGCGTGCGCGGCGCCTTGGGGGCGTAGCTACGCCGGACGATCGCGGTGGGAAATCTCGACGACACGCGCGCGTGACGCGAGCTCGTCGACCAGCGCATCGGCCTTGGCCTTGTTCGCGGCGTCGAGATTGGCGTCCCATTCGTCGAGCAGATAGACCTGCGCGCGGGTCTCCTGGACGATCTCTTCGAGCGATTTGAGCTGCAGCTCGCCCGAGGAGTAACCGAGCTTCTTGTGCATCGCATCGGCGACGACGACCACGTCGTCGTCGTCCTCGTCATCGCCTTCGACGTCGACCGGCACCACGCCGCCGGTGAACTTGAACGCCAGCCGGTCGGTCGTCGGCCAGTAATAGGCGCTTTTCTTCATCTCGGTCTTCAGGCTGGCCAGCAGCGATGACTTTCCCGAGCCATTGCCGCCGCGCACATTGATCCTGCCGGTCGGCTGCGCCAGTGCGATCTGCAGCGCGTCGGCGACCGACGACACCACATTGGCGCCGTCGCCTTCCCGCAACACCAGCCGATCGAACTTGATGCGCTTGTCGAAATCCGGGTCGGGCTCGGGCAGCATGTTGGCGGCGACGCCGCCGAACCGCGTCCAGATCGCGATGAAATCGTTCCAGCCCGAGGCGAGCAGGTGCAGCTCGTAGGTCATCTCGATCTGCCGCGGCAGCGTCGTGGCGAGCCCGACCAGCAACGCAGTGTTGCCGACATTTTGCACCGCCACCACCGTGACGGTTGCGAACACGATGGCGAGGCTGACGATGCCGCTCATCGCGCTCATGCCCTCGCGCGCCACGATGGCGCGGACCTGCGCCGTCAATCCTTCGCGCAGCCGGGTCTTGAAGGCGGCGAGCCAGAGGCGAAGATTGTAGCTGTTGCCGCTGAACACGTTATCCCACGCGGTATAGCCCTGCGCGGTGATGCGGTTGTTCATGCGCTGGTTTTCCAGATAGGTGTGCGAGATCGGCTTCTGCAGCACCCATTGCATCAGCAACAGCACGGCGAAGGCGCCCACATAGGCGAACGGCAGGCTGATGTCGATTTCCGCGCCCAGCACGATGGAATTGAAGACCAGGCCGAGAAACAGTTTTAGCGCGAATTCCAACTCGTACATGACGTTGAAGAAGCACTGGAACGTCTCGCCGGTGAGGAACGGCTCGACCTGCTCGCGCGCCGGCTTGTCGCCGAACAGCTTGACCTTGCCGCGGTTTTCGCGCGCGAAGCGCAGCATGAATTTGCCGAAGCCGCGGTAGCCGGCCTGCTCGGCGAACACCCAGCTGATGACGCCGACCACGTAGGAGGCCGATTGGGCGGTCAATATCCAGATCAGGTCCCCGGCCAGGAAATGGCCGACGGCGACCTTCTGCCCGGCATTGATGACGAACCACGTCGTCGCCGCGGCCAGCATGGCCTCGACCACCATCAGGACGATCATCACGAACAGCGACGGGCTGAGCAAAAACTTCGCCAGCTCGAGGCGTGAAATCTGTTTTCCTGCCATGGTGTTCCCGGAAACGAGGATGCGGAAGCGTAGCGTCTTCTAAGTCTGTCGGTCAGTCTAACGGCATCGGGATCGGAAATTAAGCGCGGGTACACCGCGCGTTAGCGCAAATTCGCACGACTCATCAAGGACTTTCTGGCATCGGCCGGGATTTGCCGGCTGCCCAACATCCGTTCGTTGACGCCGCCGCGGACCCCCGCCTCAAGCTTGCGCGGCATGGAGCCGCGCCAATTCGGCTTCCATCTTGCTGATATTTTCGAACAGCCGCGCCGTCGCCAGCCGCAGGAAATAGAAGCCGAAGGTCGGATTCTGGTAATAAAGCTGCTCGACCTGCTGGTAGGTGATCGACAGTGCTTCACCATCCTCGATGCATTCAAGCGTCGCGGTGCGCCGGTTGTCGGGCGCCAGCATTGCCAGCTCGCCGACGACCTGGCCGGGTTTCAGCTCGATGCCGAGCTCGAGCAGGCGAAAGCGCCCCGTCACCGTGCAGAACATCTCGCTCGCCTGCTCGCCTTTGGCGAACAGGATGTCGCCCTTCCTGAAGTGACGCGAGGTCATGAAGGGCTTGAGCCATTCCATCGAGGAATCGCCGCGCACCGACTCGCGCACATGCTTGATCAGGGCGATCATCTGGTAAAGGCGGAAGCCGTTGACCGGCAACGTTATGGCTTGCAGAGCCAGCAGGATGTAGGTGTGCGTCGCCGCGTAGGAAAAGATCAGAAAGCAATTGGCGACGATGGAGAGGATACGCAGCGGCACCATCGTCTTCGACGAGGCCGTCGCTACGATCAAGAGCGCGGCACAGGCGTTGAAAAGCTCATTCCAATGCATGAATTGCATAATCACCCTCCACCACCCGCGGGCACCGCGATTGCCGATGCGGCGGGAAATCCTCGACCGTAAGCAACCCGCCGTTAAGCCAGTATGAATTGCCTCAGTGGCAGGGACCCTACGCCCCGCACATGTGACAAATTCGACTGGCTGTTCGCATGTCCACGGCGTAATTTATTGTGCTGTGTGGGTCCAGAACCCCTCATGGCCACTGAAGGGGCCCGCGTGAAGCTGCCGATCGCGCTTACCAATCTCGCGCATTATACCGCGCCGCTTCGCCGTTTCGGGGCATCGTCGCTCGGCCGCATGTTCGTGCTGGCCATCGGGCTCGCCGCCATGACGGCGTTCACGGTATCGGATTTGCAGAAGTCGGCCGATTTCTGGCTGAGCGCATGCCTGTGGTGCTGTCTGGCATATTTTGCGGTCGAGGGCTACGTCCGCGCCCAGGCCGCATTTCAAGCCGGTAAAGCCAGAAGCTATCTGCTCTCGGCTTCCGGGTTCGTGGACCTGATCGCGATCTTTCCGGTCCCGATTGCGCTTGCCTGCGGCGTCGCGCAGCCGACCGCGTGGCTCTTGGCATCATTATGGGTGCTCAAGCTGGCGCAGAATTCGCCGGGCTTCGCCCAGCTTGCGCGCGTATTCGTGCTCGAGGCGAGGCCGCTCGCCAGCGTGCTGGCGTTGTTCCTGATCGTGCTGTTCCTGTCGTCCGCCGCCATGCATGTGCTGGAGCGCGACGAACAGCCCGCGGCGTTCGGCTCGCTGCCGCAGGCGTTGTGGTGGGCGGTGGTGACGCTGACCACGACCGGATATGGCGACGAGGTGCCGCGCACCCATCTGGGCCACCTGCTCGGCGCCTTCGTCATGATCTGCGGCATCGCCACCTTCGGATTGTGGACCGGTATTCTGGCCACCGGCTTTGCCGCCGAAAGCCGGCGGCGCAATTTCATCCAGACCTGGGATCTCGTCAGCAAGGTGCCGTTCTTCCAGACCCTCGACCCGTCGGCGATTGCCGAGATCACCCACATGCTGCGGCGGCTCGAAGTGCCGGCCATGACCGCGGTGATCCGTCGCGGCCGGGTCGGCGACTGCATGTATTTCATCGCCGACGGCGAGGTCGAGGTCGATGTCAAACCGGCGCCGGTTCGGCTGGCAACCGGATCGTTCTTCGGCGAACTGGCGCTCCTCGGCGATTCGGTGCGCAGCGCCAATGTGGTGACGACGCAGCCCTCGACGCTGTTGATCCTCGATCTCGCCGATTTCCGCACGCTCACCGCGCATCATCCCGAACTGGCGCGCGCCATCGATGCCGAAGGCCGGCGGCGCATGAGCGAGAACCAGCGGCTGCGCGAGTTGCAGATGCAGAGCGGCGTATCGCCGTCCTAGAGGCTTTCGCTCAATTGAATAGCGGATCAGTGATCAGGCTTGACGCTTGGCCGGAGTGACCGATCAGCGCCGGCGCACCGAGCAGCACCGTCTGGCCATCGATCGCAAGCGCCGCCTGTACCGAAACGAGCGCCCCCGCCGGCGGCAGCTGCCCTTCGCCAAAGCGCGATCCGAGCAGCGCATCGAGCGGCTGCGCCATGCGGCAGCCTTCGACCAACCAGGAGCGGAAGCCGGCAAATCCACGATCGCCGGGCAATAGCGCAACGGCCTGCGCAAAACGCGCCGCTGCCTCCTGCGCGATCGCGCTATCGCACACGGAGCGGACGAGACGAATCCACGTTCCCTTGTAGGCCACCGTGGCGCGCAATGCGAAAGTCCTGCCGAGCGTCGCCTCACCCTCGATGCGGCGAAAACGCGTGTCGCGTTCAAGATCGGCAGCCGCGGCGATATAGATTTCTTCGGCACCAAGGGTCCGCGCTTTGCTTTCCACACCGGCGATCATGTCATTGAGAGACTCGCCTCGGGCGGCAGACAGCGCATGACGCCCGATTTCAACAGCTCTTGATGCCAGCGCGATTTCCGCCGGGTCGGCTACCGCGCGAAGCGACGCGAACAGCGTACTCGCATCGTGCAAGGTGAGTTTTGGGCCGCCTTCGCGCAAATCCTCGGCAATGCCGGCGGGGAGACCGTCGAAATCGACGACGCCAACGGCAGCAGCGGCCTGCGTCGCGGCAATCTGTTGCGCGGCTTTCAATCCGATGCGCGGCGTATGCAGAACGTCGGCGACGCGGCTGACGCGCTCGATCCAAGGTTTGACGCGAAAGCTCAAGGCCGCGACCAGATAAGGTCCGCTTTCGCGTGGCACAACCAGCACCGCTTCCGACCAATACGGCACGAAGCCCGTGAGCCACGACACCCCGGCCGGCCGCGTATTGTTGGTGTAGATGACGAGCGCGTCGAGCTCTTCCGCCTGCATCGCCGCGCGCAGGCGATCGAGCCGCGCGTCGAACACCGCATCGGGCAATTCGACCAGAGAACGAGCGATCAGGCCGCGGCGCATTACTTTTGCTTCTTCTCGCTCACGCGGCGACTTCGAACAATTGGCGCGGCGTCTTGCATAACACCTCGGCGCCGGTCTCGGTGACGACGATGGCGTCGCCGAGCACGATATAGCCGGCGTCGGGATGATAGGTGTTGGGATGCACGATCAACGTCATGCCCGGTTCCAGCATGGTATCGACGTCTTCCAGGATGTGCGGCTTGGAATCGGCGAACAGGCCCATGCCGTGGCCGCGCACGCGCGTCCATTGGCTCGAAGTGTATTCGCCGAGCCCGTATTTGCGGAACACGTCGTTCTCGGCTTTCGCCACGTCGGCGGCGCGCACGCCGGGCTGCACCACCGCGATGCCGGCCTCCAGCGCTTCGACGAACACCGCAAAGGCGCGGCGTTGCGCTTCGGTCGCTTTGCCGACCACGAGCGTCCGGCAAATCTGGGCGAAATAGCCTTCGACGGCCGGCGTCAACTCGGTCGTGACCAGATCGCCCGCGGCGATGCGGCGCTCGGACGGCGGCGTCATGCCGAGCACATCCTTGCCGCCGGAACCGATGATCATGAAATTGTCCGGGCAGCCTTTGCGGCGCAGATGCGCTTCGATATCGGCGACGATCTCGAATTGCTTCCGGCCCGGCCGCACCGCGCGCAAAAACTCGCCATAAGCCTCGTCGGCGATCTGAGCGGCGCGGCGCACCGCCGCGATCTCGCCCGCGCTCTTGTGCATCAATAGCCGGTCGACCAACGCGGTCGCATCGTCGAGCTTGAAATTTTGCGCCCCGTCCGCGAGCCAACGCGGCAGGAAACGCCGCGGTGCCGCGGCAATGCGCGCGTTGGCAACACGATCGAGCCGCACGCCGATCGCGCGCGCGATGTCCGGCGCGAGACGCACCTTCACTTGCGGTACTCCGAGCTCGGCACGCTCGGCGTCGGTGGCGCTGTCGAGGAATAATTCGACCTCACCGTCGGCCGAGATCAGCGCAATGCCGTGGCCTTCGAGAATGCCGAAATCGGAGCCATAACGCAGGTAATCGCCCTGCCAGGCATTGCCATAGAGCACCATGTGGCCGATGCCAGCCTCGCGCATGGCCGCTGTGAGGCGCTGGCGCCGTTCTTCCGCAAGCATGTCGCCCTTCGTCTGTTCTCAGCACCGCACTGGCATAATTATACCGGCCCGTCGAGCGCCGCCGCGAGGGTCCAACTGTCGCCGGAATCCGGACCCATGCTGCTGGACAAGTCGTTTTTGCCCACTGCAAGATCGCCGACACCCAAGAATTGCGCCAAATCCATAGAGCTTCCCGAATGGCCTGCCCCAAGATCGCGCTGACGATGCTCATCCTGGGCAGCGTCATGGTTTTGGGCACCGACGCGCGCGCCCTGGCCGGTGCGCCAGGGCCGGCCCGCCTGGCGCAAGCGCCGACACCGCCGGCCCCGCCTGCCGCCCCGCCGTCGCCGCCAGCCGCGACCCAACCCGCCGCGCCGACTTCGCCGCAACCCCCGGATCCGGTCGGCAGCGTCGCGACGTTGCAAGGCAGCGCCTCGGTCACGCGCAACAACGCCACCAGCGCGCTTGCGTTGCGCGACCCGGTCTACAAGAACGACGTGCTGCAGACCAACACCGACGGCACGCTCGGCATCACCTTCGACGACGAGACCACGTTCACGCTGAAGCCGAACACCAACCTCACGGTGGACGAGTTCGTTTATCAGGAGGGCGGCACCGACAATTCCGCTATATTCAACGTCGTGCGCGGCACCGCGGCTTTCGTCGCCGCCGAGGTCGCTCATACCGGCAATATGAAGATCGATACGCCGACCTCGTCGCTGGGCATACGCGGCACCACCGGCCTGGTCGAAGTGCCGGAGGGCGGCACGGCCGGCGGCCAAGTCTCCATCAAGCTTTATCCCGATGCCGACGGCCGGGTCGGCCGCATCGAAGTGTTCGGCCGCGACGGCGCGCAGCTCGGCATTTTGTCGCGCGGTGCTACAGGCTTTGCGGTGCGTCCGGGAGCGGGCGGGCGCTTCACCGTGGCGCCGTTGCAGATTTCCCGGGAGGAAGCCGAGCGCGACCGCACCTTCGTGCGCCAGACGTTCGCGGCGCGGACTGTCGGCCGCCAGATCAATCAGCAGCGCCCCACGTTCCAGCAGCAGCGCAATCCGCAGCGGCCTAATCAACCCAATCAGCAACGGCCGGGCCAGTTGCCGGGACGCGAGCAGCGGCCCGGATTGCAGCAACAGCGACCCGAGCAGCGGACCGTGCCAGGCGGACAGCCGTTGCCGTCGCCCGGACAACGGTCGCCATTACAACAACAACCCGGCGCGCGGCCGACGCAGCAGCAGCCCGGCGCGCCCGCGACGCCGCAACAACAGCAGCCGGGCACAAGGCCTACTCAGCAACAGCCAGGTGCGGTGCCGCCCGGTGGACGACCAAATGCGCCGACGCCGCAACAGCAGCCCGGTGAACGTCCCACTTTGCAGCAGCAGCCAAGCGCTCGGCCGACCTTGCAGCGGCAACCCGGAGCGCCACCGTCCCCGCAACGCGCGCCGGCCGGACCGCGCAAGCCGGCGAAAAAGAACCAAGGCCGTTAGCGCGCCGATGAATCGGTACGCTTGCTGTCGAAGCGGACGGCCGCGCCCGACGCCGCCAGGCCTATGCCGATGATCACGAAGATGCTGCCGGTTCCGGCGGCCACCGCCACCAGGCTGGCGACAATCGGAATGATCGACTGGCCGACGCGGCTCGCCATGGTGCGCAGCGAATTCGCCGTGCCGATGGCGCCGCCGCTGGCGATAGAGAGCACGCCGGCAATGCTGGCGGTGATCGAGATGCTCAGCGCGAAGCCTGCGACCGCAATGGCGGCGTACAACAGCGGCAGCGACAACGGAAAAGCCAACAGCGTATAGGCAACGGCGCTGACGAACGTGCTGGTCAGCGTGAGCGGGATGCGGCCAAAGGCAACATGAAGCCGCGCATAGATCAACCGCGACGCCATCGAGGCGACCGCGCGGATGGCGAGCAGCGTGCCGACTGCGTCGACGCTCAGGCCGCGCTCGGAGCCGAGCAGCGGCAGGTAGACGACGATGAGGTCCTGCGCCACCACGGTGACGACGCTCACCACAATGATCGTGGTCAGGCCGGGCGCGAACAGCAGGTCGCGCAGCGGCACCTTGGTGCGGTCGACTGGCAATTTATGCGCGCCGGTGGATCGGGTCAGGAGCGCGAAGGCCGCGGTCAAGACGGCGCCGCCGAGACCGATTGCAAACAGAAACTGCGTCGGCGGCACGCTGGCCGAGCCGCCGGCAAGTGCGATGATATAGGGGCCGACGCCCTGCCCGGCGGCGTTGGCGACCATGTAATTGCCGATGGCGCGTTCCATGGCGCCCGGCCCGGTACCGCACCGCGTGCATTGAATCTGCTGGCTGACCACGAACAAAAGATGCGCGGTGCCGAGGATCGCGGTCGCGACCAGGATTCCCGCCAGGTTGGGGAACAGCACGAAGCCCGAGCAGCCGACGATCAGCAGAGCGGCACCGATCCAGGTGGTGACGGCATCATAGCCGCGATCGATAAAGCGCCCCAACGGCACGCCGATCGCGATCGGCAGAATGGCATAAACCGCGGTGATGACGCCGACCCAGACCACGGAGAGATCGAGCTCGACGGCGCGATAGGTGGTGGCGACACGGACGATGGTGATGACCACCTGCTCGGTGAAGGCGGTGGAGAGGATGGCGAAGAGCAGGCGGTAGTTCATGCCGGGCGGTCGCCGTTACGCCAGGCGCTTGTTTTTTGTGAAATCGTAATCGGCGGCGTGTTCGGATTCGTAAATTTGCACGCGGCGCGATTTATCGTAGCCCGAATCGAACACACACCTTAGAAACGCCAGCTGAAACGCCCACGCCGCCTCGGCCGCGTCGCGGCGATAACGGCCCGACATGGTGTCGTTGAGCCAGCCGTGCGGCGCGCCGGGATAGACCTTGATCGTGTAGCTCTTGTCGTGCCGGTCGAAACTGTCGCGCAGCCGCCGTACGTCGGCGAGCGAGATCACGTGGTCGGCCTCACCGAAAATGCCCAGCACCGGACAATCGACGCTCGCGATCACGTCATCAAACGGTTTTGGAAATTGCGCGTTGACCTTCCACTCCTTGTCGCCGGCCGCGCCGTACCAGACGAGCGCCGCGGCGATCGGATGCTCGGCGGCATAGACCAACGGATGGCGGCCGGTCTGGCAGACGCCTTTGACGGCAATCTTGCGGCGATCGACCTGCGGCAGCTTCTCAAGCTCGGCAATCGCGGTGGCGATGTGCGCGTTCGATTCGGCATCCTTGATCGGATAGCCGACGTCGCCGCGATGCAGGGCGTCCTGGTCCGGATATTTGTAAAAGAAATCCGGCGCGATGCAGACAAAGCCATCGCGAGCGAAGCGCTCGGCGAGATCGCAAGTGTGCTTCACCAGGCCGTAGCGTTCGTGCATCAGGACGATGGCCGGAATTTTTTCGCCACCGCCGACTGCCGGCATAGCGAGAAACGCCGGCAGCCCGCCGGCGCAATGAATGGTTTTTGCAATGATGTCAGGCACGGATGACTCCTTACAGACCTGCGGCGAATGCCGTGGCAAGCTTGCGGCACGCGGCGGCGTCATCGAGCGCCGCGCCCGCCATTTGCAGCCATTCGGCGGTGCCATCGTTGCCGACAAGCGGATCGAGTACGCGATGGGCCTTAGTGAAGACGCCGGCTTGGTCGAGCGGATGTTCGGGATCGCCGATGGCCTCGACGATGCGCTGCTGGTGGATTTCGCCACCGGCCTCGACATCCACTTCCGCAGGCCAATGTTGCGGATAATAGGCATCGAGCCTTACGTCGGCGGCGATCTCCACCTTGGCGGCGAACTGGGTCACGTCGGTATCGGCCTTCGCCGCACTGCGGTCGACATCGTAGAGACGCTCCGCATCCAGCGCGGCGAGCGCGATCTGATGGGCGACGCTGACCATGGTCGATTGCCGCGCGCCGGTCTCGGCGCGGGTTGCGATCATGCCGGCATAGGCTGGCGGCACGCGGACGCGCACCTTGCTGATCGTTTCCGCGCGCACGCCGCGACCGAGGATGGTGCGGAACGCTTCGATCGCGGCGATGCCCTGCTTGGCCGAGCAGAACGGTTTTAGGCTGAGCGCGGCATAGACCGTGTTGACGCCGAGCTTTTCCGTCAACCGCGCATGATCGAGCGCGATGCCGTGGCTGTCGGTGAGCCAGTTTTTGTCAAAGATCTCTGGATCGCCGCGATAGTCGGCGCGCGCCGCCTCGGCCGCGGCAACGCCGGCGGCCACCGCATTGGCATAGAGAAACCAGCGCCCCGACGGCGCGCCGTAGATGCGGCCGACGCCGCCGGCCATCAGCATCACGGCAAGCGAGAGAGCGTGGCCGGTGCGCTCCTCGGACAATCCCATGAGCCGCGCCGACGTTGCCGCCGCCGCGACCGGCGCAGCAAGATAAGTCGGCCAAACACCGCGATAAAGAATTTGCGGCCCGCGCACCGCGACGCCGATCCGGGTCATGATCTCGGTACCGACCCAGATCGCGCTTGCGATTTCGCCCGGATCGAATTTTTGCTGCTGCGCCGCGAGCATCAGCGCCACCGGAACGACGCCGGCGCTCGGCGTGGTACATGACGGCAGATGGATGTCGTCGATTTCGGTGAGCCGGATCGCCGCCGCCTGCCGGCCGATGCGGATGGCCAGCGCGCCGTCGTCGCCGAGGCTTTGCAGCGCCTGGCCCTCGGGGATCAAAGCGCCAACCCGCGCGGCGACCGCGGTATCGATGAAATGCAGCCGCAGCCGCTCCCGGTCCGCCGCTGGCAAATCGGACGCTTTGGCTCCGGCGACGAAGGACGCCAGTTCCCCGATGACGCTCACGGCACGATTTCCCAAGGGCCAGCGGATTGTATATCCATATCGGCTTCATAGCAGAAACCCACTAGCATCCCACACTCCTGCATAGAGTCCCTGCACAGATGGCATTACCCCTCAACGAGACCCACGATCCGGCCCGGCGCAGCTGGGTCGAAAGCGCCAACGCGCCTGAGAGCGAATTTCCAATCCAGAATTTGCCGTTCGGCGTTTTCTCCCCGGCCGCCGGAATGCCGCCGCGAGTCGGCGTCGCGATCGGCGACCAGATTCTCGACGTCGCCGCGGCCGGCCCCTCGCTCGAAGGCCTTGCCGCCGAAGCGGCGCGCGCCGGCGCGGCGCCGTTTCTCAATCTCATTATGTCGCTCGGGCCGCAGGCCTGGTCGGCGCTGCGGCTCGGCCTGTCGCGCACCTTGAGCGCGGAGCACGGCAACAAGAACATCAGCCAGCATCTGACCCCCATGACGAAGGCGGAGATCAGGCTGCCGGTGGCGTTCCGCAATTTCACCGATTTTTTTGCTTCCATTTTCCACGCCAGCAATGCCGGCCGCATGTTCCGCCCGGACAATCCGCTGATGCCGAACTACAAATACGTGCCGGTCGCCTATCACAGCCGCGCCTCGTCGGTGCGTGTCAGCGGCACACCGGTGAAGCGGCCCCAAGGCCAGCGCAAGGGGCAGAATGAGGACGCGCCGAGCTACGGGCCGTCGCGCAATCTCGACTTCGAGCTCGAGCTTGGCGCCTTCATCGGCATGGGCACCGAGCTCGGCACCATGGTTCCGGTCGGCAAAGCGGCCGACCACGTGTTCGGCTATTGTCTGCTCAACGACTGGTCGGCGCGCGACATCCAGGCCTGGGAATATCAGCCGCTCGGGCCGTTCCTCGGCAAGAATTTCGGCACCACGGTGTCGCCATGGGTGGTGACCGCGGAGGCGCTGGCGCCGCTTCGCACCGCCGCTTACAAACGGCCGGAAGGCGATCCGGCTCCGCTGCCGTATCTCGCCGACGCGGACGACCAGGCAACCGGCGGGCTCGACATCACGCTGGAAGCCTATTTTTTGACCGAGACCATGCGCAAGAACGGCACCGCGCCGGCGCGCATCACGCAGACCTCGTTCGCGCTGATGTATTGGACCATCGCGCAGATGGTCGCGCATCAGACCAGCAACGGCTGCAACCTCGAGATCGGCGATCTGATCGGATCGGGCACCGTGTCGGGCCCGGAAAAATCGAGCTGGGGGAGTCTCCTTGAACTCAGCGCACGCGGCCGCGAACCGCTCGAACTGCCGGGCGGCGAGAAGCGCGGTTTTATCGAAGACGGCGACGAGATCATCTTCCGCGGCTTTTGCGCGAAGGAAGGTTATCCGCGGATCGGCTTCGGCGAATGCCGCGCCGTTATTTTGCCGGCGGCGTGATCGTCGCCTACTCCACTGGTACCCATTTCTGCAGGCGTTTTCCGGTATCGACCTCGCCGGTGTAGAAATTACCGCGCGAGTCGAACTTGCCGACATGCACCCAGTGGAATTCGCCGTTCTCGCGGCCCGGCCGGCCGAAGGTGCGGACCACGGCCCCGTCGCTGCGGCGCACCGTTTCCAGCACGTTGTTGGTGCCGTCGATCAGGACGAAAAAATTCTGTTTCTTGTCGAGCGGCGAGAATGCCAGTCCCCAGGTCGAGCCGGAGGCCTTGGTTGCGGGATCGAACACGTATTGACGAACGAAGCTGCCGTCCTTCTGAAACACCTGCACGCGGTTGTTGGTGCGGTCGCAGACGAAGACCAGACCGTCCTTGGCCAGCGTGACGCAATGCACCGTGGCGAATTGCGGTGAATCCGGATTGTAGGCCGGCAGATCGTCGTCGGTTGGCGGTTTGCCGTAGGCGCCCCAGATGCGCTTGATCTCGCCAGTGTCGGCATCGAGTACGGCAACCCGGTGATTGCCGTAGCCGTCGGCGGCGTAGATCTCGTTTGCCCTGGCATCGAGCTCGAGCGACGCCACCAGACCGAACTGGCTCAAATCCGTGCTCGAGGTCAGCGGGCCGCGCTTGCCGAGCTGTTTGACGAATTTGCCGTCGGTGGTGAATTTCAGCACCATGCTGTCGCCCTTGCCGTTGCCGCTCAGCCAGACGAAACCCTTGTTGTCGACCAGGATGGCGTGCTCCTGCAGCGGCCAGTCGTAGCCCAGATTGTCGCCCGGCCCGCCCCACGACTTGACCACGTCGCCGGCCTGATTGAACACCAGCACCGACGGCGCCGGCACGCAGCATTTCGAGCGTGGTGGATTGAATGTCGCGCCCTTCTCGTCGTCGGTGAGCGAGCGCGGCCGCTGGAACACCCAGATATTGTCCTGCGCGTCGATCGCCATGCCGCCGACCTGGCCGAGGATCCAATTGTCCGGCAGCGGTTTTGGCCAGAACGGATCGACACGAAACGCCGGGCTTTGCGCGCTTGCCGGCAGCGCTCCGAACAAAAATGCGTTGCAAATCCCCAAACAACATATCAAAAAATGTTTGATCCTCACTTTTTCCTCCCGCGATTAGTAACCCGTTATCCTGAGGTGCGAGCGAAGCGAGCCTCGAAGGATACGGCCGAGGCGCTCGGGCCGTCGCCCTTCGAAGCTCGGCGCTGCGCGCCGAGCTTCGAAGGGCGACGGGAAACTCAATGTATCTCCGGCTCCGCCGTACGCTGCGTGCCCGCGAGAAAATCAAAATCGCAGCCCTCGTCGGCCTGGCCGATATGCTCGGAATACATCGCGCCGTAGCCGCGCAAAAAATGCGGCGGCGGCGGTGTCCAGGCGGCGCGGCGGCGCGCGAGCTCTTCGTCGCTGACGTGGAGATGGATTTTCCGCGCCGCGACGTCGATCTCGATTTCGTCGCCGGTTTGCACCAGCGCGAGCGGACCGCCGACAAAGCTTTCGGGCGCGACGTGCAGGATGCACGCGCCGTAGCTGGTGCCGCTCATGCGCGCATCGGAGATGCGCAGCATGTCGCGCACGCCGGCCTTCAGAAGCTTTTTTGGGATCGGCAGCTGTCCCCATTCCGGCATGCCAGGGCCGCCCTTCGGGCCGCCGTTCTTGAGCACCAGAATATGGTCGGGCGTGACGTCGAGGTCGTCGCGCTCGACCTCGCGCGCCATGTGATCGTAGTTCTCGAACGCGATCGCCTTGCCGCGGTGTTGCAGGAAACGCTTTTCGGCGGCGGCCGGCTTCATGACGCAGCCGCGCGGCGCGAGGTTGCCGGTGAGCACCGCGGTGGCACCCTCGGGATAAAGCGGCTGGTCGAGCCCATGGATAACGTCGGGCAGATGCACTTTGGCGTCGCCGATTGCTTCGCCCAGCGTGCGGCCGGTGACGGTGATGCAGGATAGATCGAGCATATCCTTCATCTCGCTCATCAGCGCACGCAGGCCGCCGGCGAAGAAAAAGTCCTCCATCAAGAATTTTCCCGACGGCGTGATATTGGCAATCACCGGCACTTGGCGCGAGATATCGTCAAAGCGTTGCATGTCGAGCGCAATGCCGGCGCGCCGCGCCATGGCGATGACGTGGATGATGGCATTGGTCGAGCCGCCGAGTGCCATGTGGACGCGAATGGCATTGTCAAAGGCCGCTGGGGTGAGAATCTTATCCGGCGTCAAATTTTCCCACACCATCTCGACAGCGCGGCGGCCGCTCGCCGCGCACATGCGCGGATGGCTGGCGTCGGGCGCAGGGATCGACGACGCGCCGGGCAAGGACAAGCCGAGCGCTTCGGTGATCGCCATCATGGTCGCCGCCGTGCCCATCACCATGCAGGTGCCGAACGAGCGGGCGATGCCGCCTTCGATCTCGTTCCATTCCTCGTCGCCGATGCGGCCGGCGCGTTTTTCGTCCCAGAATTTCCAGGCGTCGGAGCCGGAGCCGAGCGGGTGCCCGCGCCAGTTGCCGCGCAGCATCGGCCCCGCCGGCACATAGATCGCCGGCAGCCCCATGCTGATCGCGCCCATGATCAGGCCCGGCGTGGTCTTGTCGCAGCCGCCCATCAGCACGGCGCCGTCGATCGGATGGCTGCGCAAAAATTCCTCGCACTCCATGGCGAGGAAATTGCGGTACATCATGGTCGACGGTTTGACGATCGGCTCGGCGAGCGACATCGCCGGCAGCTCGATGGGAAAACCGCCGGCCTGATAGACGCCGCGCTTCACATCTTCCGCCCGGGCGCGCAAGTGGCCGTGGCAGGCGTTGATGTCGCTCCAGGTATTGATGATGCCGATCACCGGCTTGCCGACCCAGTCGGCGCGGTCATAACCGAGTTGCTGCAGCCGCGAGCGGTGGCCGAACGAGCGCAGATCGTTCTTGCCGAGCCAACGGTAGCTGCGCAGGTCCTCGGGCAATTTCTTTTTGATAGACGTCATGTGCGAACCCGTTTGGCAAACACCTAGCCTAAACCCTGAACATCGAGCTTCAACAATTTCGCCGCGTTACGCCAGAAAATCTTTTCCCGATCCTCGTCGCTGACCCGCAAGCCTTCGACCAGCTTGATGGCGCGCGGCTTGAGCGAGGTGAGCGGCGGCGCGTCGCTGCCGTAGAGCACGTGGTCGGGCCCGACCGTGTCGACGACCAGCTGCGCCGCCGGCGGGTGATAGCTCACGGTGTCGAAATACATGCGTTTGAGATAATGGCCGGGCTCGTGCTTGATCTTGATCGGCGTGTAGGAGCCGAGAAAATAGCACTCGTCCTGCAACTCGTAGGCATAGTTCATCCGGCCGATAACCTCGCAAATGCCGCCGCCGCCGTGGGAGGCGACGATAGTGGCGCGCGGAAAGTCTTCCAAAACGCCACGCACGATCAGCCGCGACAGTGCCAGGCAAAGATCGGCCGGCCGGCCGATGCTGGAGGCGAGGCGGTACTCCTTCATCCGCTCTTCGCCGAAGCCGACATGGGGCGGGTGAATGAAGACCGGCACGCCGAGATCCTGCATCAACTCCCAGAACGGCCGCGCTTCATCGTCGTCCGGATAATGACCTTTGTGGCTCGAGTGAATCAGCACGCCCTTCAGGCCGAGCTGGCGAATGGTGCGCTCGGTCTCCTTGATGAAGGCCGGCCCGCCGCACGGCAGCATGGTGGCAAAGCCGTAGAACTTGCCTTTGTGCTGTTCCTGAATTTCCGCCGCGTAGTCGCTCCAGCGCTGCACGGCCTTGAGCTCTTCGGACGGCGCCTTGCCGCGCATGTAATGCGCCGCATTGCTGAAGACCGTCACGTCGATGTTGCAGCGCTGGTGGGCGGCAAGCACGTTCTCCAAGGTCATCGGGCAACGCCCTTCCCAGGTCGGCCCCGACCTGCCGTCCCAGGTGAGCGTGTCGGCCGCCGCCTCTTCAGGCGGATAGATGTGGGTGTGCCATTCGATGATCATGATTTGTCCGTTCAGTTGAGCTTGAGCAGCCGCGCGGCATTGCCGCCCATCACCTTGTCGCGCTGCGCCGGCGTCATGCCGATCTGGTCCATCATCTTCAGCCCCTTCATCTTCAGCGGCACCATCGGCGGCGAATCGGTGCCGAACAGGAAATGATCTTCGCCGACCGTCTTCAGGCAGCATTCGGCGGCGGGCGCGGCGTAGCAGGCGGAATCGAAATAGAACATTTTCAGGTAGTGGCTCGGCGCGTGCTTGATCAGCATCGGCTCGTAGGGGCCGAGGAACGCCGAAAAGTCGAGCAGCTCGTAGGCATAATCCATGCGGCCGATGACTTCGCAGATGCCGCCGCCGAGATGGCTGCCGACGATCTTCACGGTCGGGAACTGCTCGAATATGCCGCGCACGATCAGCCGCGCCAATGACAGGCAATTGTCAGCCGGCCTGCCGATGCTCGACGCCAGCCGGTAATCCTTCATTGCCGGCGTGGTGGCATCGCCCGGATGGATGAAGACCGGAATATCGAGATCGGTCACCAGCTTGAAGAACGGCTTTGCCACGTCCTCGTCCGGATAGTGGCCGTGATGGCTGGAATTGATGATGACGGCGCGCGCGTCGTCCTGCTTCACGGCGCGCTCCAGCTCTTTCAAAAATTCGTCGCCGCCGTTGGGCACGCAGGTCGCCATCGCGACGAACTTGTCCGGATGCAGGTCGCGGCACTTGGCCAGATGCCGGTTCGAGCTCTCGATGGCGGCGACGACGTCTTTCGTCGACTCCATGTGCCGGATGTAGTGCACAGCGTTGCTGATCACGGTGCGGTCGAGGCCGGCGAGTGCGTGGGCCTCGAGCGCGTCTTCCATGGTCATCGGCACCGGAACCGGCCACCACGGTTTGCCGATGAATTTCGGGTCGTTGATGTGAACATGCCAGTCGATCAGCAAGTGTCTCTCCTCTAGTTCTGTCCGCCGATGATCGCTGCCAGGCGGGCGACGAGTTCGTGCGGGGTGGCCAACGTATGCTCGACCACCTCTCGCATTTCCTCGCCGCGTCCGGGTACGATTTCAAGTCCCTGCTTCTGCGCGTCCACCAAAAACTCCGGATCGCGCAGCGTGGCATCGAAGGCGCTGCGTAGCGCGGCGACGCGG
Source organism: uncultured Alphaproteobacteria bacterium (assembly GCA_963756245.1). GTDB lineage: Bacteria > Pseudomonadota > Alphaproteobacteria > Rhizobiales > Xanthobacteraceae > BOG-931. The sequence goes on along the minus strand of CAVWOI010000009.1, from coordinate 97,438 downwards.
TCTGCCGGCACGTCGGGCGGCGCGATCGCGTTCCAGCCGACGCTGGAATTGGAATTCATGAATTGCAGGATGCGGCGGCCGTCGTCGCTCGTCGCCAGATCGCCGATCAACGGCAGATCGGGCAGATCGGCGTGGCGATTGAGGCCGGTTTGGAACGGCACGGCGATCCGGCCATCCTTGAGCCATTCGCCGCGCGTGGTTTTCAGCGCGGTCCAAGAAGCAACACGCGCGTCAGCCTCGCCGCGCTCGATTGCCAAATCGACGTCGGCGGCGCCGCGATAGCCGGTCACGATCTTGAACCGCGTGCCGGCCAAGGCGTTCAGCAGTGTCGGCGTCACGAAACTGTCGGTGGTGTTGCCCCAGGAACCGGCCACCACGTCTCTACGGCGTAGATCGTCGGCAGTCTTCACGCCGGTGCGGCTCATGATGAACATCACGCCGGTATAGCTTGCGATGCGGCCGATCCAGCTGAAGCGCTTGGCGTCGTAGCGCGCGGCCTCCGGATGCAGCATCTGATTGACGGCAATGTCGCGCGGCAGCATGCCGAGCTGGGTGCCGTCACGCGCCGCCTTCTCGTACAAATTCACTGTGCCGACCATGCCGCCGGCACCGGGCATGTATTGGATCACGATCGTCGGATTGCCCGGAATGTGTTTGGGTAAGTGTGTGATCAGGAGGCGACTGTACAGGTCGTAAGTGCCACCGGGCTCATAGACCACGGTGAAGCGCAGCGTTTTGCCTTTGAAAAATTCTTCCGCCGATTGCGCTTGCGCGGATGCGATCGCCGCGAAGCCGACGCAGGCGGTGAGCCATGCTCCGGCGCAATGACGCAAGTACCCTTCCCTCACCGGCCGCACCTCACTGCGGCTCCATGCCGGATTGGCGAACGATGCGCGCCGACGCTGCGCGGTCGGTTTTCAGGAAATCGGCGAACTGCTCCGGCGTGTCGAACACCGGCTCGAGCGCCATGTCGATCATGCGCTTTTGCCGGAATTCCGCATCGTCGCCGATCGCGGCGAAGGCGTCGCGCAATTTGTGCACGATGGCATCCGGCGCGCCGGTCGGCGCTACGATGCCGAAATAAAGCCGGGTGAGATTTTGGCCGTAGCCGAGCTCGGTGAGCGTCGGCACGTCGGGCAATAGCGGCGAGCGCTTGGTGCTGTCGACCGCCAACGCATTCACGGTGCCGTTGCGAATGAAGGACAGCCAATTGGCGAGGCCGAAAAACGCGATCGGCGTCGAGCCGCCCATTACGTTGTTGACTGCTTCGGCGCCGCCGCGAAACGGCACCTTGACGATGTCGGCGCCGGTTTCCTTGGTCCACTTGTCCATGAAGGCGATCAGCGGGATCGATGCCGCGGTGTAGCTCAGCGTGCCGGGTTTTGCCTTCGACAGCGCCGCAAGCTCGGCGAGCGTGTGCACGTCGAGCGATGCGTTCACCACCATGACCTGGGTGGCGAAGAACGGGTTGGTCACCGGCGCGAAATCCTTTTCTGGATCGTAGGGGATTTGCTTGAACAAAAATTGGTTATAGGCGAGCGTCTCGGGCGGCAGGATGCAGATGGTGTAACCGTCGTTCGGCGCGTCGGCGCAGGCGCGGCCGCCGACATTCATGGCGCCGCCGGGACGGTTCTCGACCACGATCGGCTGGCCCCAGCGCTTGCGCAGCTCCTCGCCGAGCACGCGCATGAACACGTCGCTGGTGCCGCCGGCGCTGGTCGCGGTCAGCGCCCGGATCGGCCGCGTCGGGTAATCTTGCGCCAGAGCAGGCGTGCACGCGGCGATCAGACACCCCGCAAGAACAAAACGCCTCACGCACTACTCCGCCGTCGCGCCGGTGGCCGTGACCACCTTGGCCCATTTCGCCGTTTCGTCGGCGACGATCTTGCCGAAATCCTCCGGCGTGCCGGCGATGGAAGCGCCGCCGAGTTCGGCGAGCTTGGCCTGCATGGCCGGATCGGCGAGCGCCGCGTTGATCGCCTTGTTCAGCTTGTCGATGATCGGCTGCGGCGTGCCCTTCGGCACCGCCAGGCCGTAGAACACGCTGGCCTCGAAGCCGGGCACGGTCTCGGCGACGGTCGGCACATCCGGCAGCGCAGCCGAGCGCTTCGCCGTGGTCACCGCCAGCGCGCGCAGCCGGCCGCCTTTGATGTGACCGATCGAGGACGGCAGATTGTCGAACAGCACCTGCACCTGGCCGCCGAGCAGATCGGCCAGCGCCGGCGCCGCGCCGCGATAAGGCACATGCACGAGCTCGGTGCCGGTCATCATCATGAACAGCGCCCCCGACAAATGCGTCGAGGTGCCGACGCCGGCCGAGGCCATGTTGACCTTGCCCGCATTGGCCTTGGCGTAAGAGATGAACTCGGCGACGGTCTTCGCCGGCACGTTCGGATTAACCTCCATCACGTTCGGCACGCGGACGAAGCCCGCGACCGGCGACATGTCGCGGATGAAATTGAACGTCAGGTTCTTGTAAAGCGTGGCGTTGATGGCGTTGGCGGGATTGACCAGAAACACCGTGTAGCCGTCGGGATCGGCCTTGGTGGCCATTTCGGTCGCCAGATTGTTGCCGGCGCCCGGCTTGTTCTCGATGACGAATTGCTGGCCCATATGCTCCGACAGATATTGTCCGATCAGGCGGGAAACGATGTCGGTCGAGCCGCCCGGCGGATAGCCGACCAGCCAGCGCACGGGATGGTTCGGATAGTCGTCGGCCGCACGCGCCGCGCCGGAAACAAATGTCAGCGCCACACACGCAACCGCGCAAGCCGCAAGCCGCTGCATCGAAAACTTCATCCGCGTCTCCTCGCCGAAATCTTAATTGTTAGCGAACGGCCGAGCCTACGCGGCATCAGCAATACCGCACAAGGGCGCAAAAGGCAGGCTTCGCGCGGCCTTTCGGCACCTTGCCGGACGCCGCGGAGGCCGGTAGTTTCACGGCCTCCCCCGAAAGACCCAAAGGACACTGCCATGATCGACTTGTATGCGTTGACCAGCCCGAACGTGCAAAAAGTCTACATCATGCTCGAAGAGACGAAGCTGCCCTACAAGGAGCATTTCGTCGACGTGTGGAAAGGCGACCAGTACCATCCGGAATTCATCAAGATCAATCCGAACTCGAAGATTCCGGCGATCATCGATCACGACGGCCCGGGCGGTAAGCCCTACACGCTGTTCGAGTCGGGCGCGATCCTGATGTATCTTGCCGAAAAGGCCGGCAAGTTCCTGCCGACCGATACGGCGCAGAAATACCACGTGCTGCAGTGGCTGTTCGTCCAGACATCGAGCGTCGGCCCGATGTTCGGCCAGTTCACCCATTTCAAGATGTTCGCACCGAAAGACGCCGATAATTCCTATTCGCTGACGCGCTATCAGACCGAGGTGAAGCGGCTCTACGACGTTCTGGAAAAGCGGCTCGCCCATTCACCCTATCTTGCCGGCGACGAATACACGATTGCCGACATCGCCACTTTTCCGTGGACGCGCAATCACGACATCCAGGGCGTGAAGTGGGAGGACAATCCGCACTTGGCGCGCTGGTTCAAGTCGATCGACGAGCGGCCGGCGGTGAAAGCCGCACTGGCCAAGGTCGGCGCCATCAAGTCGAACCGCGACACCGCCAACGACGACCAGAAGGACCGCTTCTTCAACCGCGGCAAGTACGCGCGGGCGTAAACCTTTCCGCCTCCGCTAAGCAGGGGCGGATGATTTTTCGATCATCGTCCGCATGAAACGCACGGCGGCGGGACCTTTGAGCGCGCTTGCCCAAAGCTCCCGCGCCATCTTTTCGTGCAGCGCCAGCGCCTCGGGCGCCGATGTGATCATCGCCACGCCGACGCGGATATTCGGCTCTTCGCCCAAACGAAACGGGCTCAGCGCCAAAATCTGCCGGTCGGGCTGACGGAAAATCTGGAAGCTGGTGTGCGGCAAGGTGTCGAGCACGATGCCGATCTGCACGCCGATCGGCTCGTTTTCCATCAGCGCAGTGAAATGCTCGGCTTCGGCGCGGGCCAGCGCGCGGCGCTCGCGACGCAATTTTTCGGGCAGGTCGTGGCGGCCGACCAGGCCGTTGCGCAAAAAACGCTCCATCTCGGCGGCGGCGATCAGGTTGACGACCGCGGGCCGGCGCCGGCGATAGGTTTCCTTGCGCTGGTGCAGCACCGCCATCAATTCGTCGATTTGCGCCAGCGCCCGCTCGCGGGTCTCGACCGCGTCCGGCACCGACTCGCGCAATATCTCGCTCAGCGCGCGATCGAAGGCGTCGGAGGCGAGAACGTAGGAGATCGGGCCGGCCAGCACGATGACGTGCTCGGCGGTTTCCTCGATCTGGCGCATGCGCTCGAAATAGCTCACCGCGGACGCAATGTATTCGACGCCAACGCCGAGCAAGGTCGGCACCGAAACCTGCAGCAGCTCGGCGAGCTTCTCCAGGGTCTCGATCTTGGCCACCTCGCCCTTCTCGAAGCGATAGAGCGCGGTGCGCGAAATGCCGAGCTTTTGCGCAATCTCCTCCGCCGACAATCCGGAGCCGAGGCGAAATGCTTTGAGCCGGTGGCCGATATCGTCGAAGCGAATCATTGGACGACGGACGACAGAGGACAGACGACGGATAAGATCATGACCGCGATGAATCGGCGTTTATGCTTTTTCATCTGTCGTCCGTTGTCCGTCGTCCGACCTCATCCGCTTAGCCGCATCGAGCGCGGCTATGACGATATTCTGATAGCCGGTGCAACGGCAAAGATTGCCGGAAATGCCGATGCGGATGTCTTCCTCGGTCGGGTCGGGATTGTCGCGCAAGAGCTCGATCAGCGTCGTCAAAATGCCAGGCGTGCAGAAGCCGCATTGCAGGCCGTGATGCTCGTGGAACGCCTGCTGCAACGGATGCAGTGTCTCCGCGTCGGTCGCTATGCCTTCGACCGTCATGATCTCGTGGCCGTCGGCCTGCACCGCGAGCAGCAGGCACGATCGCGCCGAATAACCGTCGAAAAGAATAGTGCAGGCGCCGCACACGCCGTGCTCGCAGCCGAGATGGGTGCCGGTGAGGCCGAGCTGATGGCGCAGAAAATCCGCAAGTGTCACGCGCACGGGCACGCTTGCCTCATGGCGCTTGCCGTTGACGGTGACGGCGATGTTTCGCGTCTCGCTCACGGCTTTCTCCCCGCGCCGATGCGTTCATGCGCTTTGAGAAGCGCGCGGCGCGACAGCACCGTCGCCAATTGTTGCCGGTACGATGCCGGCGCATGGATGTCCTCGATGGCGTCCAGCTTGCGCAGCGTCTCGCAAATCTCGCGCAGCCGCTGTTCCTCGACGATCTCGCCGATCAGCGCGTGCTCGACCTCCCCCGCCCGCACCGGCGCCGGCCCCATGCCGCCCAGCGTCAGCGACGCCCGCGTCACCTTGCCGTTGCTGTCTTCTTCGATCAGCGCCGCCGCCGAGACGATGGCGAAATCGCCGTGGCGGCGGGCGAACTCGACGAAGGCGTAGCCGTGGCCGGCCGGCCAGCACGGAAACGTCACGCCGGTGACGAGCTCGTCGAGCGCGATAGACGACGTCATATATCCGACGGGAAACGCGGCGAAATCGATACTGCGCGCGCCGTTCTTGCCGATCACCGAAATTTTCGCGTCGTGCGCGGCCGCGACCGAGACCAATTCGGCCGACGGATCGAGATGACACAGCGAGCCGCCGAGCGTGCCGCGGTTGCGCGTCTGGCGATGGCCGACCTGCCGTACCGCCTCGTACATCAGCGGGCAGCGCTCGCGCACCAGATCGGAGAATTCGATGTCGCGCTGCCGCGTCATGGCGCCGATGTCGAGGGCATCATCGCGCTCCTGGATATGGCTCAAGCCATCGACCCGGTTGAGATCGATGACATGATCCGGCAGCACGTAGCGCATATTGAGCATCGGCATCAGCGACTGGCCGCCGGCGAGCAACTTCGCGTTGTCGAGGCTCGTGAGCAGGCCGACGACATCGGCGGTGCTGCGCGGATCGTGATAGGAGAACAGAGGCGGTTTCATCCGGGGCGCGTGCTTTTTCTCTGGGTTTTCGCACTTTGACTCTGTGCCAAAAACCGTGCAACTGTTCAAAAAAGATACGCCAATCTCAAAGTTGAAACCAGCCGATGAAGCCTGCGGCGTTCCGGTATCACGCACCGAAGACGATCGACGAGGCCGTGGCGCTGCTCGCCGAGGTCGCGCCGGAAGACGGCCGCGTGCTCGCCGGCGGCCAGAGCCTGGTGCCGACCATGGCGTTCCGGCTCGCCAAGCCCGCACACCTCGTCGACATCAACGGCGTCGCGGCGCTTGATCGTATCGAGATTGCGGACGGCAAGCTTGCGATCGGCGCCTGTGTGCGCCACGCCGCGTTTCACCGCCCGGTCTGCGACGGACCGCTCGGCAAATTGCTGACCGACGTGGTGCGCCACATCGCCCATTATCCGATCCGCAACCGCGGCACGTTCTGCGGCAGCCTGGCCCACGCCGATCCGTCATCCGAATGGTGCCTGGTGCTGGCGGCGCTCGACGGCGAAGTGGTGGCGAAGAGCGCCCGCGGCGAGAGGGTCATCACGGCGCGCGATTTCTTCCAAGGCATCATGACCACGGCGCTGCGCGACGACGAGTTGCTCGTCGAGGCGCGCCTGCCGATGCTGGCCGCGGACACGCGCTGCGGCTTCTATGAATTCAGCCGCCGCGCCGGCGATTTCGCCATGGCCGCGGCGCTCGGCGTCTATCGCGTCACAGACGGCAAAATGATCGAGCCGCGCGTTGCGGTCGGCGGCGCCGAGCCCAATCCGCGGCGCATCGCCGAGGCTGAGCGCGCGCTCGCGGGCGCCGCTCCCGGCGACAAGGCGTTTCGCGCCGCCGCGGAAGCCGCGACCGCCGCCGTCGATGCCATGGAGGACGCGACCACGACCGCCGAATTCCGGCGCGATCTCGTCCTCGCAGTGACACGCCGCGCGCTCGAACGCGCGGCGGCGTGAACGAGCGGCTCAACCGAGCCCGGGAACCGGCAACTGAAAAGACGGTCCCGCCGTCGTCCCCTCTTTGATCCCCGACGGCGTCTGCATCAGCTCCCTCGCCTTAAGATCGAGCGAATACATCAGGCCGATGGCCTGGCTGAGATATCCCGGATCGCCGTTGAAGGTGCGGTTCAAAGCCTGCAGCAAGGCCTGATATGACTGGGCGAATTGCTGAGCCAGGATCAGTGCGCGCGAGCCTGCGGGATACAGCACCATATTGGGGTCGTCGATCATCGGCCAGACTCCGTCCGGATCGAACGGAATGGGCGGGCCGCTATATTTGAACGTGTTGTCGACATGCTCCAGATGGCGCCCGGCGACGATTTCGGCGAATTTGTAATAATGCGCCAGTTCGTGGTCGCCGTCGCCCGGATCCAGCGGCGTGCCTTCGCCCTGGTTCTTGATTTCCGTAATGGCTCTCTTCGCGTCATCGAGGCTCTTGATGACGTAGAGCTGCCCCGGTCCGGTCCAATCTGTCACCTGCCGCGCCTCGTTGCCGAATTTGATCTTGCCGCTGGCGCTCAATGCGTCCAGCGCCGCGATGATCTCATCGTAAAACCAGCCGATGGTGACCTTCTCGCTGATCTGCATCGCCAGCCGCTTGATGTGCACGATTTTTTCCGGCTCCTCGATGGACATGAAGCAATCGCGGATTTGTTCGATGGAGCAGCGTCGCAGCCGCACGATCAGCCCGGTGCGCAATCCGCCCGGCAACGGGCCCGGATAAAGCGGCACGAATTTGGGGTGGTCGATACTCGGACTGCCGCCGATGGCGATGAAAATATTCGCCACCAGCGCCATGTGCAGCATCTCTTCCACCACCACGCTGCGGATCAGTCCCGCCACTTCGACATTGGTGCCCGGCTTGATGCTGTAAAGCGCGCACAGATAGGGTGGAATGGTCGAGTGCTCGAGCTCGATGGCCAGCTGCAGGGCCTGCATGAGGTCCTCGGCGGAATCGAGATTCATGTAGACCGGCTTGTCCAGCCAGGTGCGGATCATGGCCCGCTTGGCCTCGGACAGATCGCGCGTCACCGGCATGTAGTTGGGATCGCTGACCGGAGCGCTGAAAACATTCTTGAGAATGTTGCGCCTGGAAACGACGCTGCCGTAATTGCCGAGATCGACGATGGGCCGCATCACCGGATAGAGATCGGCGTATTGCTGAAAGATGGGGCGGACGTTTTCCATCCAGTTCGGCTGCGCCGGCGCCTCGAAGTCCGAGAACACCAGGACGTTGAGGAATTGGCTGCCATTTTGCACGGAGCCCACCGGCGGCGGCGAGGAACCGAGCTGGTAGGTCACGCCGTAGAGCTGGCCGTCAATATAGACGCGCGGGTTGCCCGGATTGGCGGCCTTCAACTGCAACTCCGCCGTACCGTCCGCACCGGTGGTGATGGAACTGACCGGGGCGTTCGGATTAGACGGATCGTAAAGCTGCAGCGCGGATAGCGGCGTGCCGAGGTTGGGCGGGCCGGACAGCGGTCCTTGTGTGACCTGCCCCTGCATCGCGGTGACGTCATATCCGAGGCTGATCTGCTGGCCGGAAAAGCGCTTGCCGAATACGGTCGCGTAAAACTTTGCGGTTGCCGTATTGCCAGGGTTCACAGGGTTGCCAGGGTTCAGAGGGTTCGGAGGGTTCAGCCGATAGACAAACTTATCGGCCCGCAGGAACGTGCCGTTGGCCGCTTCCGTCATCAACGGCGGCGGGGCCAAAATCGCCGGCTGCTGCAGGATCGAGGATTGAGCGATAGCAAGCTGAGCGCTTTGCGCCACCTTCAATTGATCGGGCGTCAGCTTCAGCCTGGCGATGCCCGAGGTCTGGCGATACCAATTGGCATGCTGATATTCGATTTCTCCGAGTAGCACCGGCGGTCCGGACGCCGGCAAGGCCGCGGCATAGAGCCGGCCAATATTGGTGACGATGGGTCCAGCGACCGACTGGGTCGGCAAGCTGTTTCCCAGATCGACGAAAAGCTGATCGCCGTCGATCATCGCATAGGCCGTTCCCATCGTCGGCGTCGATCCGGGAGTTGTGGTCAGCGCGCGTGCCGCCAGAAAATGCTTCGGCTCATCCGGCGCATACAGTCCGATCGAACCAACGACCCGGCCGAAGGTGAATGTCGTCGATGTGGAGTTGTCGACATAACCATCGACATTGAACTTGATGCTGAGCTTTCGTTCGGCAGCATCGCCCGACGAGAGCTGTTCCAGCTCTTTGAGGAAGCGGGAGGCGGTCTGGTTCTTCCAGTCGAGATTCTGCAGCACGCTTTGATAGAAGGCGCCGAAGAACGAATCCGGCTGCCCTTGCGGATAGCGAACCCAGATGTCGGCAAAGCCCACCACTTCAAAGTCGCCGCGGATGGCAAAGCCGCTGCCCGAACCGCCGAGCGTCACCTGAAAGCCCCAGATCTCGGACACCATCTGTTGCTCGGGATCGAGGTCAACGAGCTTGCCTTCGGTGCGTCCCTCGCCGCTGGCGACCGGCGCTCCGACCACGGGATCGACCGCCGGATCGTCGCAGATCGTTCCATCCCGGTAGACGACCTGCTGCACCGTGCAGCCGAAAAAACGCCAGGCGCCGGTGCCGCCCGGATTCCACCAGCCATTGGTCGCGCCCGGCCCGGGCAGATTGTAGTTCGACTGAAACTTGCCGGTGTCGAAATGCTCGGGATCGTTGTTCACGGTCGAAGGATCGGCCTGGAAGGAGCCGGCGAAGTGCAACCGTGGCGACTGGAGGTAGCTCATGTGGGAATGCCCTTTGGATTTAAGGCGCCGATCATGTGCCAGTTCAGGCGGACGATCAATCCGTAGTTGCGTATCGATGGGTCGCGATCTTGAGCTGAATGGTGGCGCGGGCCGATCCGCGCAAAGGGGTGACCGCATGACCGGGCCGCCGGGACTTCAAGCGGATTGCCCTTGTGACGGGGCTCACGGCCGGCGATAACGGCGCACGGCGGCAAGGAAAACGCGACTTTCTCCATGAGCATGGAAAAAAGAAAAATGCCGTGGATCGGCCAATCGGTCACGCGGCTGGAAGATCCGCCGCTGGTCGCCGGCCGCGGCGAGTTTGCCGGCGATATCAATTTTCCGCATCAGCTGCACATGCGCATGGTGCGCTCGGCGCATGCCCACGGCCGCATCGTCGCGCTCGATCTGTCCGCGGCGCGCGCGCTGCCCGGCGTGTTCGCGGTGTGGAGCTCAGCCGACATCACCGACGTGCCGCCGATCGATTTTCGCGAAGGCTCCATCCCGGCGCTCGATCCGTATCGCCAGCCGGTCCTGGCCGAGGGTTTTGTGCGCTATGTCGGCGAGCCGGTCGCCGCCGTGTTCGCCGCAGACCCCTACGTCGCCGAAGACGCCGCCGACCTCGTCGCGATGCAAATCGACGAATTGCCGCCGCAGCTCGACGCGCAGGCGGCGCCGGTGGAATTTTCGCCGGGCAACAGCAGCGAGGCGGCGATCATCCGCCAGGGCTATGGCGACGTCGATGCGGTGTTCCGCACCGCCAAGCACGTCGTCGCGGTCGAACTCGCCGTCGGCCGGCATTCCGGCGTGCCGCTGGAGACGCGCGGCGCCATCGGCCGCTACGACTCAGCGCGCGGCATTCTCGAATTGCACGGCGCCGCCAAGGTCCCGCATCGCAACCAGGAACTGCTGTCGCGCATGCTCAAAATTCCGCCGAGCGAGATTCATGTCCACGAGTCCCATGTCGGCGGCGGCTTTGGCATCCGCGGCGAGCTTTATCCCGAGGACGTGCTGGTCTGCGTCGCCGCCAAAAGATTCAATCGTGCGGTCAAATGGATCGAAGACCGCCGCGAGCATTTGATCGCGGCCAATCATTCGCGCCAGCAATTGCACAAGATTCGCGCCGCAGTCGATGGCGACGGCGTGATCCTCGCCATCGACGACCTCTATTTCCACGACCAGGGCGCCTATGTGCGCACCCATGCCGCAAGAGTAGTGCACATGACGGCGGGCATCTTGCCCGGCCCCTACCGGGTGCCGGCCTACCGCGCGATCGGCCATTTCCGACTCACCAACAAGACGCCGGCGGCGACCTATCGCGCGCCCGGCCGCTACGAGACCACTTTCGTGCGCGAGCGGCTCGTCGACGCCATCGCCGCGCAGCTCGGCATGGACCGCATCGAAATCCGCCGGCGCAATACGATCAGCGCGGCGGAAATGCCCTACCCGCGCCCGCTCGAGGCGCTCGGCGAGGAAATCCACTACGATACCGGCGACTATGTCGGGCTGTTGGACAAGCTTTTCGCCAAGATCGGTTGGGACAAGCTCAATGCCGACGTGAAGCGACGCAAAGCCGCCGGCGAACTGGTCGGCATCGGCATCGCCATGTTCGTGGAAAAGAGCGGGCTCGGTCCAACAGACGGCGTGAAAATCTCCATCGACACCTCGGGCGCGGTCGAGGTGCTTACCGGCGGCGCTTCGATCGGCCAAGGATTTGAAACCGTCATGGCGCAAGTCGCGGCCGACGTGCTCGGTGTCGATTACCGACGCTGCCGCGTGATCCACGGCCAGACCGACCGCATCCCGTTCGGCATCGGCGCCCACGCCTCGCGCGCCACGGTGATGACGGCATCGGCCACGCATATCGCGGCGTTGAATGTGCGCAAGAAGGCGCTCGAAGTCGCCGCCGAACTCTTGCAAGCCACGCCCGACGCGCTCGACATTGCCGATGGCGAAGTTGTTCGCCGCGACCGCAGCGGCGGCCCGTCGATCAGCCTCGGCAAGATCGCGCAAAATCTCGCCCCTGGCACCAAGACGCTGGGCGAACGCGCGCCGGGGCTGTCCGCCGAAGGCTGGTTCAAGACTGAGCATCAGGTCTATCCGTACGGCAGCCACGTCGCAGTGGTGCGGGTCGATCGCGACACCGGCGGCGTCGCCATCGAGCGTTACGCCATCGCCTACGACATCGGACGCGCGATCAATCCGGCGCTGGTCAAGGGCCAGATCGTCGGCGGCTTCGCGCAAGGGCTAGGCGGCGCGCTGTTCGAGGAATTCACCTACAGCGACCGCGGCGACCCGCTCGCGGTGACCTTCGCCGACTATTTGTTGCCGGCGATGCATGAGACGCCGGAGCCCGATGTGCTGCTGCGCGAGGACTACACCACCCCGCTCAATCCGCTCGGCATCAAGGGCGCCGGCGAAAGCGGCATCACCGGCGTCGGCGCCGCCATCGCCTCGGCCATCGACGACGCCATCGGCATCCCCGGCGCCGTGCGCGAGCTGCCGGTGACGCCGCAGCGGCTCAAGGCGCTGCTCAGTCAGCGACGATAGCGCCGGCACTTAGCGAAAATCATTCCGGCTTGATGTTGGCCGTCTGGATCACCTTGGCCCAGCGCTCGGTTTCAGTCGCCATCAGGCCGCCGAACTCGGAGACCGGCATCGGCGTCGGCACGAAGCCGAGATCGACCAGCCGCGCCTTGATGGCGGGATCGGCGAGCGCGGCATTGATCTTGTCGTTCAGGATGGCAATGACCTCGGCCGGCGTGGCTTGCGGCGCGCCGATACCCAGCGCGCCGGTCACGTCAAAACCGGGCACGGTCTCGACAACGGGCGGCACGTCAGGCAGCGTTGCAAGCCGCGCCGCGCTGGTGACACCGAGCGCCCGCAACTGGCCGGCCTTGATATAGCCGACGCAAGACACGATCGGATCGAACATGACCTGCGCGCGGTCGGCGAGCAGGTCGCTCTGCGCCTGCATTTCGCCGCGGCCCGGCACATGCAGCATGTCGACGCCGGCCAGCATCTTGAACAGCTCGCCGACCACGTGCGTGAGGTTGCCGGTGCCGGTCGACGTCATGTTGATCTTGCCGGGATTGGCCTTGGCATAGGCGATGAACTCGGCGACGGTTTTGGCCGGAAACGCCGGGTTCACCACCATCACGAAGGGATTGCGGCCGATGCTGGCGACCGGCGCGATGTCACGCAGGAAATTGAATTTCAAGTCCTTATAGAGCGAGGCGTTGATGAAATTCGGCGAGCCGACCTGCAGAAGCGTATAGCCGTCGGCCGGCGACCGCACGACCGTCTCGACGGCGATATTGCCGCCGGCGCCGGGCCGGTTCTCGACCAGAAAATTCTGTCCGACATGCTCCGACAGCCATTGGCACAACAGCCGTGCGACAACGTCGGGCGCGCCGCCGGCGTTGAAGCCGATCAGCAGCCGCACCGGCCGCGTCGGATAGGCCTGGGCGCGCACGATGCGCGCGGCGGCCGGCAACGCGGCTGCGCCTAAAGCCAGACGCAGAAATCGGCGGCGCGGAGTTTTCATGGCAGCGAAGCGTTCAATCGAGCTTGACGCCGATCGCTTTCACCAGCGGTGACCAGCGCGCGACGTCGTCCTTCATGAACTGATTGAATCTGTCCACCGTCCAATCGGGCACCGGGATCACCGCGGCATCGACCAGCGATTGCGTGTAAGCCTTGTCGGCCATCGCGGCGGCATTGGCGGCGGCAATCTGCGCGATGATCGGCTGCGGCACGCCAGCCGGCGTGAAGATGCCGAGGACCTGCTGCGTGACCAGGCCGGGAACGGTATCGACCGCGGTTGGAATCTCAGGAGCGATCGGCAAGCGGGTCGGATTGGTGATCGCGAGCAAGCGCAGCCTGCCGGCGCGATGGAATTCCAGCACCTGGCTGGTCATCGCCGGGATGACGATGGGAATTTGTCCGGCGATCACATCGGCGAGCGCCGGCCCGGCGCCACGATAAGGCACGTGCGGCAGGTCGGTGATGCCGGTCAGCGATTTGAGTAATTCGCCGCTGAGATGGTTGAGCGTGCCGGCGCCGGCGGAGCCATAGGAGAGCTTGCCCGGATTTGCTTTGACGTAATCGATCAGCTCCTTGAGGTTCTGGGCCGGCACGGAAGGATGCACCGCAATGCCGAAGCAGGTGATGGCCACCATCGACACCGTCACCAGATCCTTCATCGGATCGAGCAACGGGTGCTCGCGCAGCACCATCTCGGCGAGGTGGATCGACGAGGTGCCGAGAAAGATCGTGTAGCCGTCCGGCGCCGAATGCGCGACCGAAGCCGCCGCCACCGAGCCGCCGGCGCCGGGCTGGTTCTCGACAAAGACCGTGCCGAGCATGCCGCTCTTTGAGACCTTGTCGGCCCACGGCCGGCCGACGATGTCGAACACGCCGCCCGGCGGAAACGGCAGCACGAGGCGGACCGGCCGCGACGGATAGGTGTCGGCCCGCAGCGCCTTCGGCACCGCAGCAAGACCGGCGGCGGCTGCCGCAACACGCAGGAACTGCCGACGCGGAATCCCCATGATCCTCCCCTTTTCAGCTCTGTTTTTGCCGGATGCCGGCGTCGCCGCCGGCATTTGGCGGTGAAATTACACGGATTTGCCAAAGACGTGCAGGGGTGCGTGATGACGCAGGCGGCTTTCGCCCGCTCTCCCCCACCCCGTTCCTCATCAAACTGTAAGATTCACGGCGTATTGGTCGTAGAAGCGCGAGCGGGGGATTAGACTCGCCGCTGTGATTCCCGCCTATCCGGGGGGTGGTTTCATGCAAGCCTTGCTATTGCCGCTGACGGCGCGGTTCCTCGTCCTCACGTCCGTCGTCGCGATTGCCCTGATCCTGCTGTTTGCCGATCTCGACGGCTATTCGTCGATCTATGTCGTGATCCCGCTGTTTCTGTTTACGGGCCTAGCGCTCCTCGGCATCCACGACATATTACAGACCCGGCACGCGGTGCTGCGCAATTACCCGCTGATGGCGCATATCCGTTTTATCCTGGAAGAAATCCGCCCCGAGATCCGCCAGTACTTTCTCGAGAGCGAAAAAGACGGCACGCCGTTCTCCCGCGACAAGCGCGCCATCGTCTACCAGCGCGCCAAGCGGGCCTTGGACAAACGGCCGTTCGGCACTCAGAACGACGTCTATGCTTCAGGCTACGAGTGGCTCGACCATTCCATGGCGCCGAAGCCCGTGGTCAGGGAGCCGTTCCGCGTCGCCATCGGCGGGCCGGATTGCGGCAAACCCTATTCGGCTTCGATCTTCAATATTTCGGCGATGAGTTTCGGCGCGCTCAGCTCCAATGCCATCCGCGCGCTCAACGGCGGCGCCAAGAAAGGCAATTTCGCCCACGACACCGGCGAAGGCGGCTACAGTCCCTATCATCGCGAAAACGGCGGCGACATCATCTGGGAAATCGGCTCGGGATATTTCAGCTGCCGCAATGCCGACGGAACGTTCTGCGCCGAAAAATTCGCCGACCATGCCAAGAACGACCAGATCAAGATGGTCGAGCTCAAGCTCAGCCAGGGCGCTAAGCCCGGCCACGGCGGCGTGCTGCCCGGCGCCAAGGTCAGCCCGGAAATCGCCGCCACCCGCGGTGTGCCGGAGGGCGTCGATTGCATCTCGCCGTCGCGCCACTCGGCGTTCGCGACACCGATCGAGATGATGCAGTTCATCGCCAAGATGCGCGAGCTTTCCGGCGGCAAGCCGGCGGGCTTCAAGCTCTGCATTGGCCATCCGTGGGAGTTCATGGCCGTGTGCAAGGCGATGCTGGAGACGGAAATCTATCCCGACTTCATCGTCGTCGACGGCAAGGAAGGCGGCACCGGCGCGGCGCCGCTGGAATTCACCGACCATCTCGGCATGCCGCTGCGCGAAGGCTTGAACTTCGTGCACAATGCGTTGATCGGCATCAATGCGCGCGACCGCATCAAGCTCGGCGCCGCCGGCAAGATCATCAGCGCCTTCGATATCGCCCGCGTCATGGCGCTGGGCGCCGACTGGTGCAATTCGGCGCGCGGCTTCATGTTCGCGCTGGGCTGCATCCAGTCGCAGTCCTGCCACACCGACAAATGCCCGACCGGCGTCTCGACCCAGGACAAGGTGCGCCAGCGCGCGCTGGTGGTGCCCGACAAGGCCGAGCGCGTGTTCAATTTCCAGCGCGCCACCATCGAGGCATTGGCCGAACTGGTCGCCGCCGCCGGCCTCGACCATCCGACGCAATTCTCGCCGGCGCATTTTTCGCGCCGCGTCTCGCCCAACGAGGTGAAAAGCTTCAGCGAGCTTTATCCGACGCTGTCGCCTGGCGAGTTGATCGCCGGCACCAGCGACAAGCGCTTCGAGGCCGCCTGGACCATGGCGAGCGCCCACGAATTCCGCGCCATGCCGCGCGCCGCTTGAGGATTATTCCGGCTTAAGGTTGGCGAACTTGACGACCTTGCCCCACTTCTCGATTTCGGCGGCGATGAATTTTTGGAAATCCGTGGGCGAGCCGGTCATCACGATGGCGCCGAATTCGGCGAGCTTGCCCACGAGCGCGGGATCGGCAAGCGCCGCATTGGTTTCCCTGTTCAGCTTATCGATGATCTCGGTCGGCGTCCCGGCCGGCGCGCCGATGCCGGCCCAGGACACCGCATCGTAGCCGGGCAAGGTTTCGGCAATCGCCGGCACGTCGGGCAAAACATCCATCCGTTTGCTGCTGGTCACGCCGAGCGCGCGCAACGTGCCGGCCTTGACGAAATTCATCACTGAGCCGGGCGTTGAGAACATCACCTGGATCTGGCCGCCGAGCAGGTCGGTGACCGACGGCGCCTCGCCGCGATAGGGCACGTGGGCGATTTTGAGGTCCGCCATCAGGTTGAACAATTCGCCGGCGACATGGCCGGTGGAGCCGACGCCGCCCGAGCCCATATTGATCTTGCCGGGATTGCTCTTGGCATAAGCGATGAATTCCGCAACGGTCTTCGCCGGAAACGCCGGATTGACCGCCATGATCAGCGGCGCGCGCTCGATGCTGGCGACGGGCGCAATATCGCGCGCGAAGCTGAAATCGAGATTGGCATAGAGCGTGGCGTTGATCGCGCCCGGGGAGCCGGCGAGCAGCAGCGTGTAGCCGTCGGGGGTCGCGTGGGCGACGACGGCGGTGCCGATATTGGTGCCGGCGCCGCCGCGGTTCTCGATGACGATCTGCTGGCCGAGCCGCTCCGATACCGATTGCGCCACCAGGCGGGCAACGATGTCGAAGGTGCCACCGGCCGGAACGGGAACGATCATATGAACCGGCCGCGTCGGATAGGTTTCCGCGCTGGCGATTCGAGGCAGGGCCGGAAGCGCGGCGACGCCGGCTGCCAGACGCAGGAAACGACGGCGGGGAAGTTTCATGTGTTCTTTCATCAGTTCGCTCTCGCGCCGGAGAATTTCACGACCTTAGCCCACTTTACAGTCTCATCGGCGACGAACTTGCCGAACTCGTCCGCCGAGCCGGGCAAGACCATGCCGCCGAGCGCAACCACCTTGGCCTTCATCGCCGGATCGGCGAGCGCGGCATTGATCTCGGCGTTGAGCTTATTGAGGATCGCCGCAGGCGTATCCCTGGGCGCCCCGATGCCGATCCATTGGCTGGCTTCATAGCCCGGCAGGAATTCGGCCATCGCCGGTACTTCCGGAAGCAATTCGGAGCGCGTCGTCGACGTGACCGCCAAGGGACGCAGCGTCCCCGCTTTGGCTTGCGCCATGACCAGCAGCACGGTGCCGATCACACCCTGGATCTGCCCGCCGATCGCATCGGTCACTGCCGCCGGCCCGCCGCGATAGGGAATGACGGCGATTTTCGTATCCGTCATCATTTCCAGCAATGCGCCGCTGACATATTGCGGACTGCCGACCGGCGGCGTCCCGATATTGATCTTGCCCGGATTGGCTTTGGCATAGGCGATGAACTCGGGCAGCGTCTTGGCCGGGAAGGTCGGGTTGACCGCGAGCAGCATCGGCAGGTCGATCAGGCCTGCGACCGGCGCGATGTCGCGCGCCAGGTCGAAATTGAGCGTATCGAGCAGCGTCGTGTCGATGGCGTTCGACGCCGAGAACACCAGCAGCATGTAGCCGTCGGGCGGCGCGCGCACCACCGGCTCGGCGGCGAGATTGCCGCCGCCGGCGGGCCGATTCTCGATCACGAAGGGCTGCCCGAGCCGCTCCGATAGCCACTGGCCGAACAGCCGCGCGACGACGTCGGGCGCGGCGCCGGGAGTGGAGCCAACGATCATGCGTACCGGCCGGCTCGGATAGGTTTCCGCACGCGCGCCGCGCGCGAGCGCCGGCAGCGCCGCGCAGCCGGCAGCAAGATGCAGAAACCTTCGGCGCGGAAGTTTCATCATGCTCCCTGCAAACACATGGCGGTCGCCGGATCAGTTCGCCTTGCCGGCGGAGAATTTGACGACCTTATCCCACTTCGCCGCATCGTCGGCGATGAACTTGGCGAATTCCGCGGGCGTCATCGACATCGGCTGGCCGCCGAGATCTTTGATGCGCGCTTTCAGCGTCGGATCGGCGAGACCCGCATTGATGGTCGCATTGAGCTTATCGACGATGTCCCTCGGCGTTTTGATCGGCGCACCGATGCCGTCCCAGGCCGATGCTTCGTAGCCGGGCACGAATTCACCGATCGTTGGCGTGTCCGGCCAGACGTCGAGCCGCACCGCGCTGAGCACCGCCAGCGCCCGCAATTTATCGGCCTTCACGTAGCCGAAGGATGCCGGCACGGTGATGATGAAGGCCTGCACCTGTCCGGCGAGGAGATCGACGAACGCCGGCGCCGGGCCGCGATAGGGCACCTCGACGATGTCGATGCCGCTCATCATCTTCAACAGATCGACGCCGACATGCATCGGCGTGCCCTTGCCGGGGGTGGCGATATTGATCGTGCCCGGATGCGCTTTGGCGTAGGCGAGAAACTCCGGAAACGTCGTGGCCGGAAACGACGGATTGACCAGCAGTACCAGCGGCACGCGTAACAAGCCTGCGACCGGGGCGATGTCGCGGACGAAATTAAAATTGAGGTCGTGATAGAGCGCCGGATTGATGGTATTCGCCGACGCGACGGTGAGCAGCGTATAGCCGTCCGGCGCGGCATTGACGACGGCTTCAGTCGCGATATTGCCGCTGGCGCCGTCGCGGTTCTCGACCACGAAAGGCTGGCCCAATTGCTGCGACAGCCAACCGCCGATCAGCCGCGACACCAGGTCGGGCGTGCCGCCGGCGCCATAGCCTTCGATCAGGCGCACCGGCCGCGTCGGATAATCGAGCGCGAAAGCACCGCGTGGGCGCACGCTCGCAGCGAGCACGCCGGCCGTTGCCAGCAAAAATTTCCGACGCGGCAGCGTCGTCGTGAAATTCCGGAGTCGGATGATTTCCTCCCGATCGGTTGTTGAGGATTTTAACCGTTTCTTCGTGCGATTTACGCGCTTCGGCGGCGGCGCGACAAGTAGGCGCAGGTTGTCTGGCTAAGCGCTGCGGGCGTCCGGGATCGCGCTCGGCGGCCGATCGAGCACGAAGCCGGCCTCCGCATAGCGTTGGCGCAAATCCTGGAAGCGCTTCTGGGCGATGGCGTCGTTGAGGACATCCGTGACCGCCACCGTATAGATGAGAATCTTGCCGTCGTCGGCGCGCCGGCCGACCCGTTTCATGCCGAAACCTTCGGCGAGCTTGATGCCCTCGGGCGTCCAGACGTCGGCTGCCACCTCGGTGATGAAGACCGGCGGCTCGGCTTTGGCGAGCTTTTCCAGCACGTCGAAAAACGAGAAGAACAGCTGGCGGTACAGCGCCGCGTTGCGGTGCGCATTGTTGACGACGGTGATGACAAAAAACAGGTTGTAATGACCGCCCTTGTTCTCGAACAAGGTCAGCCGGTCATAGGTCACCATGCCGGCCTTGAAGCGGCCGGCGATGAGCCTGCCATAGTCCTCGGCCTGGAGCGGCGCGACGTGCCAATAGGCGATGATGTCATCGTTCTTGTCGAGCACCATCCGCCATGTCTGTGGGTGATGCTCGAAGATGACGGCCCATTGCTCGGGCGTTCCCTCGTCGCCCGGATCCTTGCCGCGTAATCCCAGCCGCTCGAAACAACGATGGATTCCCTGCCGCAGCCGGTGCAACGGATGGCGCGGCGCGGCAAGGATGGTCGGCACCTCATCGACGTCCAGCTTGATGAGATGTTTCAGGAAATCCACCCAATCCCAACGCCAGCGCACGATGTCGTCATGGCTGCCCACCCAATAGGGCGGCAACAGCCGGCGTGCGCCGTCAACAATCCGGCCGACGTCGCCGTCGCCGGCAATTTCGAGATATTCCAGCTCGCGCATGGCGATGAGATCGGCCGGCAATCGCTCGGCCGGGATGACGGCGCCGTCGACCAGCACGGGCAGAACCTTAAGTCCTTCGTTCTGGCGCAAATCCAGCGCGGATTTGAGCTCGCGACGGACAAAATCGTAAGCGCCGTCGAGCCGGTTGTTGGCGTTCCACTGCGGACCGATGAGCGCGATCACCACCTGGCTCGATTGCAGCTCGCGCACGATCTTGGCGATGATCTCGTTGCCGGGCTCGGGGATATCGACGTCGAAGAAAATCTTCTTCTTCGGAAATGCCGCTTTCAGCGCCTCGTAGAGCCGGCCCGCGATCGCCCGGGTATCGTCGCGCCGATAGCTGATGAAGATACCCTGCGGCATGGATCGCCTTCAGCGTTCCCCGGTTTTCCAGGGAATGACCTTGCGCTCGAGCTCGGCGAGCAACGCTGAGGTGACGAGGCCGAGCAAGCCGATCACCACGATGCCGACGAACATGGAATCGACCTGCAGCAGTTCCCAGGAATTCCAGATCATGTAGCCGATGCCGACCTTGGTGGAGACGAATTCGGCGGCGACCAGCACGATAAAGGCCACCGCGACGGCGATGCGCAGGCCGGCGAAGATCATCGGCAGCGCGCCGAAGAACACGATGCGCGTGAACATGACATAGAGGCTCGCGCCATAATTGCGCGAGACGTCCCAGTAGATTTTTTCGATATTGGCCGCGCCCGCATAGGTGTTGACGATCACCGGAAAGAACACGCCGATGGCGACCAGCGCGATCTTCGAGGCATCGCCGAAGCCGAAGGCGAGCAATAGGAGCGGCATCAACGCCACCTTCGGGATCGGGAACAGCGCGGCAATCAGCGGATCGAAGAAGATGCGCACCGGGCGGAACATCGCCATCAAGAGGCCGACGGCGATCGCCGGCACCACGCCGATGACGAAGCCGGCGACGACGCGCCACAACGTCGCCAGCGTATTCACCGCAAGCTCGCCGCTCACCGTGAGCTGCCAGAAGCGCGCCGCGATATCGCTCGGCGTCGGGATGAAGCGGCGATCGCCGAAGCCTAAGCCCACCAAAATCTGCCAGAGCAGCAGCAATCCGATCGGCGAGATCAGATAGAGCAGCCGCTCGCGCCATTTCTCTGAAGGTTCGCTCACTTTTTGGGCTCGCTCATCGTTCGAGCTCCGCCCGCGCGCGATTGACCTCGTCTTCGAGCAGCCGCCAGATGTCGAGCTTGAGCCGGCCGAACTCGGCGCTCGCCGACAGTGCCATCAGGTCGCGCGGGTGCGGGAACGGCACGTCGATGATCTCCTTGATGCGGCCGGGCTGCGCCGTCATCACCACGGTGCGGTCGCCGAGCAGCAGCGCTTCCTCGATGGAATGGGTGATGTAGACCACGGTCTTGCCGGTCTCCTCCCAGATACGCACCAATTCGGCCTGCAGGATGGCGCGGTTTTGCGCATCAAGCGCCGCGAACGGCTCGTCCATCAGCAGCATGGCCGGATCGGTGACGAAAGCGCGCGCGATGGCACCGCGCTGGCGCATGCCGCCGGAGAGCTGGTGTGGAAAGTGATGGCGGAATTTTGTCAGCCCGACCAGCTTGAGCGCGGCCTCGACGCGAACCGCCTGCTCGGCCGCCGGCACGCCGCGGGTGTAGAGGCCGAAGCCGACATTGCCGGCGACGCGCATCCAAGGAAACAGTCCCGAATCCTGGAACACCATGGCGTTCTGCACCGCCCAGCCGGCAGCTTGAACGTCAATACGGCCGCTGGTCTGCTGATCGAGGCCGGCGAGGATGCGCAGCAACGTCGACTTGCCGCAGCCGCTCGGCCCGACGACGCACAGGAACTCGCCCGGCGCCACGCGCAGATTGATGTCGTCGAGCGCGACCAAGGCGGCGGAGCCGTCGCCGTAGACCTTGTTGAGATGCGCGATTTCGATCGCCGCGCCGCGCCGCTCGACACTCATACGGTCCCGTCCTCCCGCGGCCGATCTTAGCAGCCGAGCTCTTCCGCGCACACTCGCGGGTCGTGTAGCATGACGCAAGGCGCTCAACGCGGGCGATTTCGGTAGGCTTACGCCATGGGAATTCCGCGCCGTCATTTCCTGCAACTTGCTGGAGCAGCCGCGCTCTTGCGGTCGCCGCGCCTGGCGCGGGCCGACGATTATCCGTCGCGGCCGATCACCGTCATCGTGCCGTTCGCCGCCGGCGGCCCGCTCGACATCACCGGACGGATGATCGCGGCCAAGATACAGCAGACGCTGGGCCAGCCCATCATCATCGAGAATGTCGGCGGCGCCGGCGGCAGCATCGGCGTCGGCCGTGGCGCCCGCGCCGCGCCCGATGGCTACACGCTCACCATGGGCATCTGGAGCACGCATGTGGTGAACCCCGTGCTCTACGATCTCAATTACGACGTCGAAAAGGATTTCGAGCCGATCGCGCCGATCACCGACGGCCCGCTGGTGATCTGCGCCCGCAAGGATTTTCCGGCCAACGATTTGAAGGAATTGATCGCCTGGCTGAAGGCCAATCCGGACAAGGCGACCTCCAGTGACGCAGGCATCGGCAGCCCGCAACATGTCTTCGGCGTTCTCTTTCAGCAGGTCACCGGGACGCGCTTCCAGTTCGTGCATTATCGCGGCGGCGGCCAAGCCATGCAGGACCTGGTGACCGGGCACGTCGACCTGTCGTTTTCCGATGCGATCTCGGCGCTGACGCAGGTTCAGGGCGGCACCATCAAAACCTACGCGGTGATGTCGAAGAACCGGCTGCCCGGCGCCCCGCAAATTCCGAGCGTGGACGAGGCCGGACTGCCCGGCTTCTACGACTCGGTGTGGAGCGGCATATGGGCGCCCAAAGGCACGCCCAAACCCATCATCGACAAGCTCAATGCCGCGGTGGTCGCTGCCGTGGACGATCCGACCGTCCGTGAGCGGCTCACCGCGCTCGGCCGCGTGCTGTTTCCACGCGAGCAGATGACACCGCAAGTGCTCGCCACCCTGCAGCGCAGCGAAATCGAGAAATGGTGGCCCATCATCAAAGCCGCGGGCATCCGGGGCGAATGAAGCGGCCGCGCCGTAGCAGCAAGCCCGCATGTGGACTGGGCGAAACCCCGGACACGCGCGTCATCTAACCGTCATGGAGCCTAACGACACTCTGGGTCCTTCTGCGAGGAGAGGACCCTTATGAGCGATATGGCATTACCGGGCTCGATCGAGCCTGCGCGGCGCGGCCCCAAGCTTGATCACCAAACCAACCCGTTGGCGGCAATCCTGTTCATGGGTGTGGTGGGCGCCGCCATATTGTTCGCGGCCTACAGCATCTACAGCGATATCGACGCGGCTGGGGTGAAAATCTCCGGTATCCTGCCGTTCCTCCTGCTGTTCGTGGCGCTCCTGATCGCGCTTGGTTTTGAGTTCGTCAACGGCTTCCACGACACCGCCAACGCGGTCGCAACCGTGATCTACACGCGGTCTTTGCCGGCCAATATTGCGGTCGTGTGGTCGGGCATGTTCAATCTTTTGGGCGTGCTGTGGTCGTCGGGCGCGGTGGCCTTCGGCATCGTTTCGCTGCTGCCGGTCGAATTGATCCTGCAAGTCGGATCGAGCGCCGGCTTTGCCATGGTATTTGCGCTGTTGATCGCGGCGATCATCTGGAATCTCGGCACCTGGTCTTTCGGTCTCCCCGCCTCGAGTTCGCATACGCTGATCGGCTCGGTCATCGGCGTCGGCATCGCCAACGCGCTGCTGCACGGCCGCAGCGGCACGTCGGGCGTCGACTGGACCCAGGCGACCTCGATCGGCAAGGCGCTGCTGTTGTCGCCGCTGTTCGGCTTTGGCCTGGCGGCGATCCTGCTGCTGGTGGTGAAGTTCGTCATTCCAAGTAAAGAGCTGTTCGCCGAGCCGAAAGGCGATCAGCCGCCGCCGGCCTGGATCCGCGGCATCCTGATCCTGACCTGCACGCTGGTGAGCTTCTTCCACGGCTCCAATGACGGTCAGAAGGGCATGGGCCTGATCATGCTGATCCTGATCGGCACGGTGCCGACCGCCTATGCGCTCAACCGCGCCATGCCCGCGAGCCAGATCGAGCAGTTCGTGGCCAACTCGCAGGCCGCGAGCGCGGTCATCGGTGCCAAGGCCGTAGGCTATAACGTGCTGGGCGATCCACGGCCCGCGGTTACGGCCTACGTCGCGCAGCGTCAGATCAACGAAGGCACCTTCCCATCGCTGGCGGCCCTGGTGAACGATAGCGCCAGGCAGGTCACGCAATACGGCTCGATCGCCAAGATGCCGAGCGATCAGGTCGGCAACACGCGCAACGACATGTACCTGGCGTCGGAAGCGATCCGTTTCCTGGTCAAGGACAAGGAGAGCGATCTCAACGCCCAGGACATCGCCGCGCTCAACGCTTACAAGGGCTCGCTCGACAGCGCGACCAAGTTCATTCCGGGATGGGTGAAGATCGTCGTCGCCATCGCGCTGGGCTTGGGCACCATGGTCGGCTGGAAGCGCATCGTCGTCACGGTGGGCGAAAAGATCGGCAAGACGCACCTGACCTATGCGCAAGGCGCCTGCGCCGAGATCACCGCGGCCGCGACCATCGCCGCCGCCGACGGTTACGGCCTGCCGGTGTCAACCACCCACGTGTTGTCGTCGGGCATCGCCGGCACCATGGCGGCGAACGGCTCCGGGCTGCAATGGTCGACCATCCGCAACATCGCGCTGGCCTGGGTGCTGACACTGCCGGCGGCGATGGCGCTCTCGGGCACGCTCTATTTCATCTTCTCGCACCTGTTCTGAGCAGCCTGTTCTAGGCACCCTGGCGAGAGCAAACAATGATTTGGCCAACTGCGGAGCTGTGGGATGGAAAGTGACACATTGGATCTCGACCAAATGCAGGCGGCCTACCACGCGGCGGTCGAAGAATGGATAGCGGCGATCAAGCAGGAAGAGACATTGGCGTCCGTCAACCACACGGTCGCCGAAGTCGACAAATGGGAGGCGGCGCACTTTGCCGAAGACGACATTCGCAGCAAGGTGAAGGCCGCGAAGAAGAAATACGAAGACGCGCTACGCGAAAAATTCTTCGGTTTCTGACGGGAGTTCCAGGCGGAAGAGACGCGCTGCCCGAAAACACAAACCCCGGCGTTGCGGCGCCGGGGTTCTGCACTTCCAAGAATGAATTTTCGCGGTCTGCCGATTAAAGCTGTCCGTATTTATGGAGCACCGCGCGGCAATCGTTGCCGATGCGCCAGCTATGGGCGGCGAGCGTCGCGCCACAGCGCATCAGGTTGCTCCACGTCATGCCACCTGAACGATCGCACATTCTGGCGGCGGCAGGCTTGCACGGCGCAAGTTCGGCGAGATCGATCGCGTTGGCGGCAGTTGCGGTAAGGCCAATGAGAAAGCATGCGGCTAGCATCGTCTTCATGCGGGGGTCCACCCTCAATGTTTGCTGGGAAGCGCTGTGCTTACCCGGTAACCGCCAAGAAATCCAGCATTTTTGTGCGTCGCAAAACATAACCCAAGAGGCTGACAATATTGATATAAATCAATACGCCGCCAAAACAGGCTAAGGTCGCGTCACCGCACTGCCACATTTGGCGGCACGGCTGATGGTTAAAGCGCCGATTAGGGAATTGGTTCCGACTTAAGATTTGCCGCCGCTGCGCCAACTAGCTCAGGCATGCCACGAGGAACGCGACCACCTGCGGCGAGGCGATGGCGGTCGCGGCCGGATTGGCTGCCGGACCCTTGCGGTGCATGAAGCCATGCTCGGCCTCGGGATAATACTGGACGATGGTCGGTGCGCTGCGGCCGACCAGCGTCTCTCTAAGCGTGCGATAGGTCTCGGGGCTCGCCACATGATCGATGCCCGGCTGGCAGATATGCACCGGACAGCGAATGGCGGCGGCAAGCTTCAGCGCGTCGCGGCTTTGATTGGGCTTCATCGGGCTATCGATCGACGGATAGGCGGCGGCGCACGCTTTGATCCGCTCGTCTTGCGCGGCGCGCAGCAGCACGAAACGGCCGCCGAGGCAGAATCCGAGAACGCCGAGCGCCGAGCTTTGGCGCTGCAAATGGTCGAGCCAACGGCCTTGGATGTCATCGGCCATGGCATCGTTGAGCTTGCCGGCTCGTGCCAGCGCTTCCTCATAATTCGCCGGCAGCGGTTGCCCGGAATAAAAATCGCACACCGCCGCCGTCAGCCCGGCCTGCGCCAAAGTATCTGCATAGCCGCGCACGAACGGATTGACGCCGAAAATCGTCGGCACGATCAGCACACCGCCTTTGCCTGCCGTTTCCGGCTGCGCCAGGTAGCCGTAGAGGCCGTCGCCGGCAATGTCCTGCGTCTTGATCGGCATTGTTTTGCTCTTGCGATGTTCAGTTTTGCGTTGGTTATTCCGCGGCGACCCGATTGCCGATCGCGGCGTTGACGGCGGGCATGACCTTCTCGGCCATCAGCTCCATGGACCGGCGCGACAGCGCCGGATCGGCCCAGTCCTTGCCGCAATACAAGAGCGTGCCGAAGTCGCCGATCTTCTCGTGGAGCGCCAAAATGCCGTCGACGACCCTATTGACGCTGCCGCGAATGACGACGTTGTCGAAAATATAATCGAGCGTCAAATCCTCGTCGGGCATGTCGAGGCGCTCTTTGAAGCCGCCCAGCTTCTTGCCTTTGCGCAGCTTGGCCGTGAGCTGGTTCATGTAGAACCGGTACGGGCTGTTCGCGTCGTCGCCGCCATAGGCGCGCGCAGTGGCGTCATCGTCGGCGACAAAGATCGAGCGCGCCACGCGCCAATTGGCGCGGTCGGCGCGGTGGCCGCCTTCGGCGCAGCCTTTGGCGTAATTGTTCCACTGGCTGAGCAGGTGATTGCGATGCAGGAAATGCGACGAGATCGGCCACCAGCCGCGGCGGCCGAGCGCGATCAAACCCTTGGAGTCCGGATCGGTCGCGGTGCCGAGGATCGGCGGATGCGGTTTTTGGAACGGCTTGACCACGTTGCCGAGACCGATTTCCGGCCACAGCGTCTTTGCCGTCGAGATGTTCCAGTATTTGCCTTTGATGTCATAGGGCGCCTCGCCGGCCCACAGCGCCAGAATATGGTCTATTGACTCCGCGAACATGGCGCCGCGGTCGGCGTCGAGCTGCTCCATGGCTTCCATGTCGGTGCGCAGCACGCCAGCGCCGATGCCGAGCAGCAGGCGGCCTTCGAGCAGGTTGTCGATCAGCGCCGCTTGGGTCGCGACCAGGAGCGGATGGTTGAACGGCAGGTTCACCACCGCGGTGCCGAGCTTTATCTTCGAGGTGAAGCCGGCGAGCGAGGCGCAGAACATCAGGCTCGACGGAATGTTCTCGGCGAGATCGGTGAGATGCTCACCGCAATAGCCTTCGCTGTAGCCGAGCTTGTCGGCGAGGATGAAGGCCTCGCGATCCTCCCGCAGCGTCTCGGCGTAGGGACGCGTCAGCGGGTGGACGGGCATGATGAAGAAGCCGAGCTTCATAAGATTTCTCCGGACGGATCGCGCGTTAACATGCGTGCATATTCACCGTTAATTCCGATGTCGATTCATTTACCATGGCTCTTGTGTTACTGCATCACGCCTCAAGCAGGTCCTAGGAGGCAACCAGACATGCTTACCCAATTGCAGCGTTTCCTGAAAAACGAATCCGGCGCGGCGGCGATCGAGTACGGTCTGTTGGCTTCCGGCATCTCCGTGGCCATCATTCCTGCGGTGAAGGACGTCGGCTCCAAGCTGGTCCAAGTCTTCACCGTCCTGCAGAACGCCGTCTAAGCGTTAATCATCTGAGCGTTGCGCGTCCGTGGCTGGGCGGCGCAGACAAAACCGGCAGCAGCGGCTCCTGCGGCCGGTTTTTTATTGCCGCGGCGAGCGCCCTCCACCGCTTCGCGGGGAGAAAAACCAATGCCCGGCGCGAAGCCGGGCATCAGCATTTCAAGGCCTACTCTGACCAACAAGGGCCAGCAGCAAAATCACGCCGCGTTGGCGGCGTGGAGATTGCCGAACTTCTGCAGATTCGCCTTCTGCTTCTCGTTGCGCGGCGGCAGCTTGAACAGGCGCGCCGCGGTGCCGCCGAGGATGTTGTGCTTGGCCTTCTCCGACAGGAACGGCAGGTCGTAGATGGTCGACGGCAGGTCGAAATCCCAGTGCGGATAGTCGGAGGAATAGAGCAGCTGCGTCTCCGCGTTCATCATGCGGAACGTACACTCCATCGCGCCGTAGTCCTGGATCTCCATCGGCTGCGACGAATAGAACATGTCGCGCATGTAGTCCGACGGCTTCTTCTTGAGCAGCGGCGCTTCCGACGGCCGCAGCATGTATTCGTGGTCGAGACGCTGCATCAGGAACGGCACCCAGGCGAGGCCGGATTCGATCCAGATCACCGGCAGCTTGGGGAAGCGCTCGCCCATGCCGTTGACCACCCAGTTCGTGCAATGCAGCACGTTGTACCAGGAGAAGCCGAGCGCGTGCGCCGCCATGAAGCGGTTGCAGCTCTTGAAGATCGGCTCGCCCCAGTTCGGGCCGGAATGGAACGACAGCACCAGGCCGCGCTCTTCCAGCGCCCGGTAGAGCTTCATGTAGGCGTTGTCGTAGACCGCCATGTGCGAGCGCACCGTGGTGACCATGAAGCCGCCGACGTGCTTCCTGTCGCCGAACGTCTCGACGTGACGCAGCGCCGCTTCCGGATCGTTGAACGGCAGGCACAGCATCGAGAAGAAGCGGTTGTCCGATTCCGGCATGATCTTTTCGGTGAGCCAGCGGTTGTAGGCCCAGCACAATTCGGTCTCCATCTCCTTCTGCGGATGCAGGCCGATATTGAGCATGCCGGTCGGGAACAGACAGGAATAATCGACGCTCATGGCGTCCATCCAGCGGTGGCCGAGCTGGATGTCGCGCTCGGCGCCGGTCTGGTGCTCGGTCTTCTCCGAGCCACGCATCGGATAGCGCGTGACGCGGCCGCCCATGTCCTGGTAGCCGACCTGGGTCGGGGTGATGCCGGCGCGGTTGCGCTTCCTCCCCGACATGGTGAGCTGACGCAGCACGTCGTTTTCCATGTAGGGCAAGAACTCGTCGTAGTTCTCGTTCTCATAGTGGTGCGCGTCGACGTCGACGATCACCATGTCGTCGAAGTTGCGCTGGTGCGCCTGCTTGCGGGCGTGGGCCAACAACCTCGTGGTATTCAACTCCTCGACCGTTACGCGGCGACCGCGGTCAGCGATGAGATCCATAGCGTTTCTCCTGACGTTCCTATCTGTATGGAGCGGGTCTCAGCGGCCCGTCCAACTTTGCCACATGCCAAGCTCGAAAACGGCGAGATCGGCAGCTTTCAACAATCCGCTCGCCGTAACCATGACATCGGTGGCGGAAATCGAATTTTTGGGGATCGGCATGAACTGCTCGCCGGCTTCAAGGCGGGCGGTATAGACCCGGCATGCCGCCGCGATCAGCTTCTGCAGCGCTTCGGCGCTCACCACGTCGAGCTTGCCGTCGACGATGCCGCGCTCGAGCACGGCGGCAACGCGCATCGCATCGGCCGAGGCGCCGGTGGCGGGCGCCACAGCGACCGCTTTCAACGCCGGCCGGACCGCAGCCGCGCGGCGCGGCGGCTTGGCCACCGCCTTGGAGGCTGGCTTTGCCGCGCGCTTAGGCGACGACATACAGATCCTCGCCTTTTTGCACGGTCTTGTACTTCTTCAGCTTCATCTTGCGGTCGCTGACGCACTCGCCGGTCTTCATGTCGTATTCCATGCCATGCCACGGGCAGACGAAGTGCATCTCGTCTTCGGAGAAGAACAGGCCCATCGACGTCTTGTCGGGGCGCAGCCGCTCCTCGACCTTGGCGATGGTCAGGCCTTCGCAGGCCGGGCCGCCCTGGTGCAGGCAGAAATTGCTGTAGGCGTAGAATTCGCCCTCGTGGCGGAACACGCCGATCTCGTTGTCGCCGACAAAGACGATCCGCCGATCGCCATCCTGGAATTCCGCAAGCTTTGCGACGAATTTTTCCGCCATATGCCCTTCACCTCTACGTTTTCACCCTGACGATCCGCCCCTTGCCTGGGGCGGTTTACAACTCAACGGTTCGGACCGGACTCAGGCGCCGGCCTGACCCATGCTTTTAACACAGACCAGAACGGCGCGCGACGGGCATAAGCCGGTGCCCTGCCATGCCGGCAATGGGCCTCGGCCCCGGCCCTATGCCATCCGGTTCTCGATCTCGCCGATGTTCTCGACCCAAAGTTTCACCACGTCGCCCGCCTTGAGGAACTCGCCGCGGCCGGCGCCGACGCCCGCCGGCGTGCCGGTGAGGATCAGGTCGCCCGGATAAAGCGTCATGCCGGCCGATAATTGCTCGATCTGCTCGGCCAGGTTGAAGATCATGTCGCTTGTGTTGGAATCCTGCTTGAGCACGCCGTTGACCCACAGTTTCAGGCCGAGCTTTTGCGGATCGCCGATGTCGCTTGCCGGCACGATCCAGGGCCCGAGCGGACAGGAGCCCTCAAAGGTCTTGTGCTTGGTCCAGTCCCACTTGAACGGCGAGGCGTCCGGGACACCGGCCCGGCGGCCGCGATCGCGGGCCGAGAGGTCGTTGGCGATGGTGTAGCCGGCGACGTAGGTCAGCGCCTTCGACTGCGGGATGTCCTTCCCGGTCTTGCCGATGACGGCGGCCATCTCGATCTCCCAGTCCATGTTTTTGGCATAGTTGGAAATCTTCACCGTTGCGCCCGGATCGGTGATGGCGCCGGCCGCTTTAAGAAAGTGCCAAGCCTTATGGCCCAGCGTATGTGGATCGACCGGCGGCGGGTTGCCCTCCTTGGCGGCCATTTCCGCGGCATGATCGCTGTAGTTGGCACCGGCGCAGTAGATCGCCGACGGGAAGCGCAGCGGCGCCAGCAGCTTGGTCTTCGAGAGCGGTTGGCGCTTGGCGCGGCTTTTGGCGGCGCCCGCGGCAGCCTTCTTCAGCGCCGGTTCGGCGGCTTTCCAATCGGCGAGAATGCCCATCACTGTGGCATAACCGGCCTTGCCGGTGAGCTTGGCGGCGTCGAATACGTCGTTGCCGACGATGATGCCGGCCCGGGGGCCCTCGCTCGATTTATAAGTGGCGAGCTTGTAGCCAGCCGATTTGGCGCCTGCCATGTGCGTTCACTCCCTGATGCGCAAAACGTTGCCGGTGACAAAACAGCGATCCCGGACGATTGGCAAGACCGCTGGAAAGACCGCCTTGCGCATACCGCCGCAGCCATGGCCTTGAGTTCGCGCCGCCGTGGTGATTGATTCCCGCCACAAGAGTTTTGGGAAACGCCCGGCAGGTTGGAGAAGAAACATGATCAAGCCCCGACGCATCGGACACGCCACATTCGAGACCCCCGACCTGGAGAAGATGATCGACTATTACACCAACGTGATGGGCCTGGTGCTCGCCGAGCGCGAGAAAGACCGCGCCTTCCTCACCACCCAGATCGGGCTCTTGGCCATCGAGCTCAAAAAGGGCGACGTCGAACGCTGTTCCACGCTGTCGTTCGAAGTGGCGCCCGACTCCGATTTCAACGTGCTCGCCCGCGACCTGGAAAAGGACTGCATCAAGAGCGAATTGCGCAACGATTCGACGCCGGGCATCGGCCCGGTGCTGACGTTCCAGGACAACAAGGGCACCACCATCGCGCTGTTCAAGGAATGGAATTATCTCGGCAAGCACCTGCAACACTACGGCGTCGGCCCGCTGAAACTCGGCCACATCGCCTGGGTGGTCGACGATCCGCAGAAGACGGCGGAATTCTACGAGAAGGTGCTGGGTTTTCGGGTATCCGACTGGATCGACGATTTCTTCGTCTTCATGCGCTGCAACAGCGACCACCACACGGTGAATTTCATCCGCGGCAACAATATCAAAATGCATCACATGGCCTTCGAGCTGAAGGATTTCATCCACCTGCAGAATTCCTGCGACCTGTTCGGCCAGCGCAAGATCCCGATCATCTGGGGCCCGCTGCGCCACGGTCCCGGCCACAACATCGCCACCTACCACCGCAACCCGGACGATCAGGTGATCGAGTTCTTCTGCGAGCTCGACAAGATGGTGGACGAGAACCTCGGCTATTTCGAGCCGCGGCCCTGGCATCAGGACACGCCGCAACGGCCGAAGACCTGGCAGGGCGGCAAGACCAACGTCTGGGGCCCGCCGCCGACGCCGGATTTTCATCGGGCAAGGGATTGAAGGTCGCAAAAGCGTTTGGTCCGTCATCCTGAGGTGCGAGCGGAGCGAGCCTCGAAGGACGACGGCCCCGGCGCCTCGGCCGTATCCTTCGAGGCCGCTTCGCGGCCACCTCAGGATGACGGATCACTGACAAGCTTGCTCATTCTCGCGACGCAGCCGCGCCCGAGGTTTGCCGACCAAAGCCACGAAGCTTTTGCCTCCAAAAAATAAAGGGAGGCGGAGCGCCGAAAAAGGCGCAACTGTCCCGTGGGGCCTCGCCACGCGATCAGATGTTGCCACCCAAACGCGCTTCGGGCGCGGCCGCGCGCTCATCGGAGCGCGCTCGCCTTTCGGCGCTCCACCGCGGTTCTCGCCAGGCTGTTACTCCTGACTCAGTCCCGGGCCGCGTTTCCTGGAATCGCCGGGTGCAAACGGGAGGACCCTCCCCGGCGCCAGTGCAGCGAGCTCCTCGCGGACCGGTCGTAATGCCGGACGAGCGGGGCCCCAAGGCCGCCCGGGAGCGGTTTGCGAGACCGCGCGCGGGCACCGCACCCGCCCCGCATCTCAGATCGCATCCGGAATGCGTCCCTTCGATGGGCGGGTTGATTGCCCAGCTACTGCATCCGTCACTGCTGTCAAGGACGAACGAATTTGCCTGCGGCGCTTTCGTAGCAATTGAAAACACGCCGCTTTGGCACGAGGCGTTGTTGATTTTGCGAGGCCGGCCGGCAGCCGGCAGCGCAACTGCGCCCGCCACAGCCGAAAGATTCGCTTCGCTCCGTTTTATCCCTCTCCCCTTGCGGGCGAGGTGAAGGTCACGGCTTCGCCTGCATCGCCTCGGTCGCGAGCTTCACCGCCTCGGGCGGCGAGGCATAAATCTCCTTGAGCAAATTTTCGACTGCCTCGCCTTTCACCGGCCGCACGTCGAGATCGGCGGTGCGGGCCTCGGCGAGGAAATCCGGGTCCCTCATGGTCGCGTCGAATGCCGAACGCAGCGTGGCGAGCCGCTCCGCCGGAATGCCGGGCGGCGTCGCGAATGGCCGCGCGATGCTTTGGCGCGCGACGATGAGCTTGAGCGCGGCGCGCTGGGCCGGATCGTTGGTCAGATCCATGATCAGCGGTACGCGAAGGAGATAAGTGTCGTCGCTTTTGTTCAAGGCGATCTGCAGCGCGACGTTGATCTCATGGCCCGTCAGCATCGCCTTGTTGCGGCTCAGCAGACTGGTCCACGACCAGCCGCAGCGGCCGTCGACTTCGTGGCGCTGCATGGCGAGCGTGATCTCGGTGCCGCCGGGATAGCCGGTGACGATGCGGATCGGCATGTGGAACATGTTGCGCAAGACGGTCGCGAACACGTCGCTTTCGGCGCCGCCGCCCGAGGCGCCGATCGCGGTCGGTTTGCTCTGCATGTCGGCCAGCGAGGCGATGCCGGTCGAGGCCATGAAGGCGCAGACGCTGACCTCCTGCGACACGCTGCCGAGCCAGCCGAATTTGGTGGCGTCGAACTGGCTGCCGTCGCCGCGGCCGAGCAGCGGCTCGGCGAGAATGCCGGGCGCGAAAGTGCCGATGGCCGTGCCGTCCTTCGGCGCGACGTTGTAGAGATAATTGGCCGATTTGAGCGAGCCGGCGCCCGGCATGTTCTGCGGCAGCACTTGCGGAAGGCCTGGAATGTGGCGGCCGAGATAGCGCGCCAGCGTGCGGCCATAGAGGTCGTAGCCGCCGCCGGAAGAAAAGCCGATCAGGAGCTCGATGGTCTTGCCGGCGTAGAATTCGTCGGCGCGCGCCGGCGCAGCGGCGAACATGGCGATCGCGGCAGAGGCAGCAATAGCGGAAACGCGACGGCGCCTACGACGCCACCGCCGCACCAGCCATGAGCTCAGGTTGCCTGCCATAGAGCCACTCCATACCGGCCATGGCATCTTCGGGCGTGCGCGCGCCGAGCATCATGTTGCGCAGTTCTTTGGCGACGCCCGCGGCATGATAGAACTCGCCATAGACGCGCGCCATGATTTGCACGCGCCCTGTGCGTAAATAGCGCGCCTGCTGGTAGGAAAGAAACGCGGCAGGGTAGTCGCCGTTCATCGCGACAACCTTTTCGGCAAGGCACACCGCGTCCTCGATCGACATGCCGGCGCCTTGGGCAAGATATTGCAGCATCGGGTGGGCGGCGTCCCCCAGCAGCGTGATGCGGCCGCGGCTCCAGTCCTTGATCGGCGGCCGGTCGCACAACACCCACATGCGCCAGCTTTCGATCTTGTTGAGCAGCGTGCGCACCGGCTCGCAGGTTTTGGCGAAGCGCTCGTGCAATTCGGCCGGATCGCCGTAACTGTCCCAGCCTTCCTCGTAACGGTTGGAATGAAACACCGCGACCAGATTGAACAATTCGCCGGTGCGCAGCGGATAATGCACCAGATGCACCTTCTCGCCGGCCCACAGCACCATGTCGCGCCAGCGATATTGCTCCGGCATTTCCGAGGTCGGCAGCACGGCCCGATAGGTGATATGGCCGGCGACATTGGGCTGGCCGTCGCCGACCACCATCTGCCGAATGGTCGACCACAAGCCGTCGGCGCCGATCAGGGCTGCGCCGCGATATTCTTTGCCGCTCTCGGTGCGCACGGCGACGCCGTCGCCGGTGTCATCGACCTTGACGACCTTTTGCGAGGCGTCGAGGCGGATCAGATCGGATTTGCGACAGGCTTCGAGCAGCACTTTATGCAAGTCGGCGCGGTGGATCAGCGCATAGGGGTGATGAAATTTCTTGCGGAAAGCTTCGCCGAGCGAAATGCGCGTGACCTCCTGGCCGGTGACCGAATCCATCATGATGAGGTTATTGGGGAACACCGCGAGCGCGCTGACCGGCTCGATCAAGCCGAGCGCCTCGAACATCCAGAACACATTGGGCCCAAGCTGGATGCCGGCACCGATTTCCTTGAACTCCGGCGCCTGCTCGATGAGCTGCGAAGGAATACCCTTGAGCGCCAACGCCAGCGCCGCCGCCAGCCCGCCAATGCCGCCGCCAACGATGATGACTTGTTGGGATTTCCAATTGCTCATTCCGCTCATTGTAGAAGTCGACGAACTTCGGACAAGTGTGCCGACCATCAGCACGTCAAAGTAGAGCGAACGCGAGCCGCACGCTGCTCCCTCCCCCTTGTGGGGAGGGATGGGGTGGGGGTCGCGAGGTGACGCGCGTGCGTCGATGATGTGAATTACCCTCCCGACCCCCACCCCTGCCCCTCCCCACAAGGGGGAAGGGAAAAAGGAGCGCGCACCATGGTAGCGGGCATGATCGACGTGCATTTCCATCTCATTCCGCAATTCTATCGCGAGGCCGTGTATGAGGCCGGCACTGGGCCGGCGATTGGCCGCTATCCAGATTGGACACCGGCGTTGGCGCTCGAGCTTATGGACAGGCACGGGATTGCGCTGGCGATGTTGTCGCTCGGGCAACCGGGCGTCGGATTCCTGCCGTCGGACAAAGCCGCGGACTTCGGCCGCCGCTGCAACGATTACTCGGCCGAACTGATCGCACAGCACCCAAAGCGCTTCGGCTGCTTCGGTCTCCTGCCGATGCACGACATCGACGCGGCGATCGCGGAGGCGCGCTATTGCCTCGAGACGCTGCGCTTTGAGGGCATTTCGCTGTTCGCAAGCTATGGCGAAAAATTCCTCGGCGACGCCGCGTTCGAGCCGCTGCTGCATTATCTCGACAGCCGCCACGCGGTGGTCCACGTCCATCCGAGCCTGCATCCGTCGAGCAAGGCGCTCGACCTGCCGTGGCCGGGGTTCATGATCGAATACCCGGTCGACACCACGCGCGCCGCGGTCGATCTGCTGTTCTCCGGCGCGCTCGAACGCTTCCCGAACATCCGCTTCATTCTCTCTCATGCCGGTGGCACCCTGCCCTCCCTCGCCTGGCGGCTGTCGGTCGCGCCGATGATCGATAAACGGCTCAAGCAAAGAACCCGCGACGAGATTTTCGCCGGGCTGAAGACGTTCTGGTACGACAATGCGCTTGCCTCCGGCGCGGCGCCGATGGGCGCGCTGTCGCGCATCGCTGCGGCAGAACGCATCGTGTTCGGCAGCGACTGGCCGTTTTGCAACGATCGCGTGGTCACCGAGGAAGTGGCCGACTTCACCGCGCCGGACTTTCTCGATCCGCGGACCGTCGCGATGATCGCGCGCGATAATGCGCTGAAGCTTTTCCCGAACCGCGCGGCACAGTTCGTCTAGACGACGATCTTCGGCTTATGCCCGCTGACTTCGGCGGCGGCGGCCGGATGCAGCACCCAGCCGAACGGCAGGTTGAGGAGCGCCAACATCGCCGCGCCGGCAAAGGCCACGGTGAAATCGGGCAGGCCGAGGTGTTCGCCGCCGCGCCAGGCCAGCGAGAGATTGAGCAGGGCCGCGACGAACGAGATGCCGAAACCGCGGCTTAATTGCTGCGACATGCTGGCGATGCTGGTCGCCGAGCTCATCTGCGGCTGCTCGATGTCGGCATAGGTCATGGCCTGAGTCGCGGTGAATTGCAGCGACTGGAAGAAGCCGGCGATCAAGAGCAGCGCGAAAATCACCGGGATCGGCGTCGCGCCGGTGAAGAATGCGCACATGATGATGGTGGCGGCGCTGATCACGCTGTTGACGATGATCACCATGCGGAAGCCGAAACGCCGCAGGATCGGCCTTGCCGTCAGCTTCATCGAGATCGAGCCGAGTGCGGTGGCGAAGGTGATGGTGCCGGAGGCGAAGGCCGAGAGGCCGAACACCAATTGCAATAACAGCGGCAACAGGAAAACCAGCGAGCCGGCGCCGGCGCGGAACAGCGAGCCGCCGGCGATGCTGGTTTGAAACGTGGCGATGCGAAACACGGAAAGATCGAGCAACGGGTGCGGTGAGCGCCACAGATGGCGCAGCGCCAAGGTGCCGATCACGACGCCGAGCACCAGCAGGACGACGAGCTCGGTGATGTTGCCGCGGCCGCGGCCGAACGCCTCGATCGAGTACATCAGGCAGAACAAAGCCGCGCCGGTGAGCACGAAGCCGAGCCAGTCGAACGGCCGGCGCGTTTCCTCCTTGGGATTGTCGAAGAAGATCGTCACCAGCACGATGCCGAGAATGCCGAGCGGCACGTTGACCAGAAAGATCCAGCGCCAGGAGAAATAGGTGGTGATGAAGCCGCCGATCGGCGGCCCGAGCACCGGGCCGAGCTGCGCCGGCACTTGCAGATAGGCCATAGTGCCGATGAGCTCGGTCTTCTCGACGCTGCGGAACAGGACCAGCCGCCCGACCGGCACCATCATGGCGCCGCCGAGGCCTTGCAGCACCCGTGCCGCGGTCAGCTCGACGATGTTGCCGGAGAGCCCGCACAGGATCGAGCCGAGCGTGAACAGCGCAATGGCGGCACGAAAGATGGTGCGGCCGCCGTAGCGGTCCGCCGCCCAGCCACTCACCGGAACGAACACCGCGAGGCTGAGCAGATAGGCGGTGACGGCGACGCTCAGGCGCACCGGATCGGTGTGCAGCGAGATCGCCATCTGCGGCAGCGCCGTGGTGATCACGGTGGAATCGATCTGCTGCATGATGATCGCCGAGCCGACGATCATGGCGACGATTTTGGGTTTGGACGGCATGCGGGGAGGATTTACCCCCGCAGCGCGCGCAACACCAGTTCCGGTGTGACCGGCATTTGCGTGATCGGCGCGGCGCGCAGCGGCCGCAGCGCGTCGTTGATGGCGTTCATGATGCAGGCCGGCGCACCGGCGGTGCCGGCTTCGCCGGCGCCCTTGGCGCCAAGCTCGGAATCGGAGGTCGGCGTCACCACGTGGCCGATCTCCATGTCCGGCATCTCGGCGGCCATGGGCACGAGGTAGTCCATCATAGTGGCGTTGAGGAACTGGCCGCTGTCGTCATAGCGGCAATGCTCGAACAGCACGGCGCCGATCCCTTGCACGATGCCGCCGCGGATCTGCTCGTCGACCAGCTGCGGATTGATCACCGTGCCGCAATCCTCGACGCACCAGTGTTTGAGCAGTTTTACCTCGCCGATCCTGGTGTCGACTTCGAGATAGGACGCCTGCACGCCGTTGGTGAAGGCGAACGGCCAGGCGCGGGGCACGTAATGGCGCGTCACCAGGAACTCGGCCTGGAAACCGGGCGGCAAGGTGTCGGGGCGGAAATAGACCACGCGCGCCACCTCATCGAGGCCCATGCGCTCGCGGCCGGTATCGGCATCGACCACCACGCCAGCGCGGATATCGAGCGCTTTCGGATCGGCCTGGAGGATCGAGGCGGCGGCGGCCAGCACGTTGCCGCGCAAAGCCTTGCCGGCTTGCCAGGCCGCCTCGCCGCCGATGCCGGCGGCGCGCGACGCCCAGGTGCCGCCGCCATAGGGCGTGTTGTCGGTGTCGCCGGTGATGACGCGAACACGCTCGATCGGCACGCCGAAGGAGCTGGCGACGCATTGCGCCAGCACCGACTCGGCGCCCTGGCCCTGCTCGGTGACGCCGGAATGGATGAAGATGGCGCCCGTGGCATCGAGTTTTACGGTGGCGCCGTCCTGCGATGTGATGCGCGCGCCGCCGACGCCGTAAAACGCAGCGGAGGGATTTGTCACTTCGATGAACGAGGCAAAGCCGATGCCGCGCTGGACACCGCGCTCGCGCAAACGCGCCTGCTCGGCGCGCAACGTGGCGTAATCCATCATCTTGAGAATTTTGTCGAGCGAGGCGTGGTGCGACAGGCCTTCGAATTTCAGGCCGGCGGCGCTGGTCGCCGGATATTTGTGGTCAGGAAACAGATTGCGCCGCCGCAGCTCGGCCGGATCCATGCCGATTTTCACCGCGGCAAGCTCGACGAGCCCTTCCGTGACCGCGGTCGCGATCGGGTGGCCGACCGCCCGGTATTGGCACATGACATTCTTGTTCTGGAACACGACGCGGGCGCGGGCGCGGTAGTTCGGGCAGGTGTAAGGGCCGCCGACCAGGTTGACGACCTGGTTGGCCTCGATGCCGCTGGTGCGTGGATAAACCGAATACGGCCCGATGCCGGTGAGGTCGTCGATCTCGAACGCGGTGATCGCGCCGTCTTTCTTGACGCCGATGCGCGCCTTGACGCGGTGGTCGCGGGCGTGGATGTCGGTGACAAAGCTTTCGAAACGGTCGGCGATGAATTTCACCGGACGCTTCAAGAGTTTCGCCAGCGCGACCACGGCCATCTCGTCGGCATAAGTGTGCACTTTGATGCCGAACGAGCCGCCGACGTCTTTGGTCATCACGCGCACCTGGTGCTCCTCGAGTCCCAGATGCTTGGCGAACAGGTTCTGCATCATGTGCGGCGCCTGCGTGCCCTGGTACACAGTCAGGCGCTGGTCGCCCGGATTCCAGTCGGCAACGATGGCGCGCGCCTCGTTGGTGACGCCGGTGTGGCGGCCGAACACAAACGTCTGTTCGACGACCGCATCGGCTTCGGCAAAACCCTTGTCGGGATCGCCGGCGTTCAAAATCCGCTCAAACGTGAGATTGTCGCCAAGCTCGGGATGGATCACCGGCGTCTTGGCATCGAGCGCGGTTTCCGCGTCCGTGACGGCGGCGAGCACCTCGTAGTCGACGCCGACCAGCGCGCAAGCGTCCTCGGCTTCGGCGCGGCTCTTGGCGACCACGGCGCACACCGCCTCACCCTGCCAGCAGGCGCGCTCCACGGCGATGGCGTGCTGCGGCGACGATTTGATGCCCTTGAGATGGGTGAGCACGCCGACCCACGGCGTGATCACTTTGGCAAGCTCGGCGCCGGTGACGACCGCGATCACGCCCGGCGCCTGCTTCGCCTCCGCCGCCGCGATGCTTTTGATGCGCGCGTGGGCATGCGGCGAGCGCACGAAGGCGACGTGGGCCATGCGCGGCAGCGTGACGTCGCTGACATATTGGCCGCGGCCTTGCGTGAGCCGCGCCAGATTGGGCCGCGGCACCGAGCGGCCGATATAGGAATTCGGCCGGTCGAGCGCGGTCAGGCCGGACGGCTGATCGTCGGCGATTTTCATGTCTTCTCCCTCCCCCTTGTGGGGAGGGCGGGGTGGGGGTCGGGAGGCGACGACAAACGTCGACGTCTGCCAACCACCTCTCGACCCCCACCCCTACCCCTCCCCACAAGGGGGAGGGGAAATTTTAGAGAAACCGCGTCGGCCACATCAGCGTGCGCCACATATGGGCCGACGGCGAATCGTCGAAGCCGAGGCCTTCCTCGGGCTGCTTGAAGTTGCGGCCGATGATGTCGACGAAATCGTTGAGGTCGACCTTGGCGTTGGGGTCGAACGAATAGATGTCGTTCACGCAGATCATGCGCGAGGTCATGTAATATTTGTGCTTCTTGGCGCGCTCGTATTCGGCGACGATGTAGGGCTCCGGCTTATAGTCGGCGCCGAAATATTTGATGTACATTTCCGGATATTCGTAGCCAACGGAAGGATCCGGGAAGAAGCGTAGCGCCTGGTGGGTGCGCACCGCCCAGCTCACTTCCTCGTCGACATAGGGCTCGATCATCTGCGCGCCCCAATAGCCGTGGTCGCAGCGGATGAAGCCCGCCACGCCGATGTCGTGCAGCAGGCAGGCGAGCACGACCTTTTCGCTGTGGCCGCCCTTGAGCGCGTGCGTCGCGCTTTGCAAAAGGTGATTGAGCGACGCGAAGCGATTGTTGAAGAAATCGATCAAGGTCGGCTTCTTCGGCATTTTCGGCAGCCGCGCGTCGGCGCCCATCAGGAAATATTTGTCCGGGTTGGCGGCCTTGAGCGCCGCGCCGTTCTCCATCTCGACCTTGCCGTCGGCCATGCGGAACAGCACCGATTTGGTGGCGATGCGTTCGCCGAGCTCGTGCATCATCCGCTCTTCGAGCTCGTCGGCCTGCGCCGACAGTGTCGCCGGGTTCGCATGTTCGTTCATGGTCAGCCTGCCTTTCCCGCCCGCGCCGCGGCGCGGTCTAATGCAATGGACTCGATTGCGTCAACAATAGCCTGATAACCGGTGCAGCGACAGTAGTTGCCGGAGATGTGCTCACGGATGGCGTCACGGCTCGGCACGATATCGCGGGCGAGCAACTCTTGCGCTCCGATCAGCATGCCGGGCGTACAGAAGCCGCATTGCAGGGCGTTTCGGCGCTGGAACGCCTCTTGCAGATCGGAAATCGTGCCGGAATCCGATAGTCCCTCGATGGTTTCGACCTCGGCGCCTTCGCATTGCACCGCAAGCACCAGGCAGCCGCGCACCACTGCGCCGTCGAGGCGCACCGTGCAGGCGCCGCATACCCCCTGCTCGCAGCCGATATGACTGCCGGTCAGGCCCAAATCGTCGCGCAGGAAATCGACCAGCGTTTTGCGCGCCTCGACGCGCTCGTTCACGTCCTCGCCATTCACGCGCAGACTGATGTCGAGATAACGTTCCATGAAGGCCCGCGGCGTCACACACGCATTGATAGCATCGGCGGGCCGCTTATGCCACCGCCGGCATCCCAAGGATTCCGCGCACGATGTCGATCGCCCGCCGCAGCAAAGTCTGCGAGGCCTCCAGCGTGCGGAAACCGGCATGGGCCGACAGCGTGACATTATCCATGCCGGTGAGCGGATGATCGGCCTTGAGCGGCTCGGCATGAAACACGTCGAGGCCGGCGTGGCGGACGCGGCCGCTGCACAGGCCCTCGATCAGCGCGCTCTCGTCGACCAAAGCGCCGCGGGCGGTGTTGATCAGCACCACGCCCGGCTTCATCCGCGCCACCTGCACGGCGCCGAGAAATCCGTGGGTCTCGTCGTTGAGCGCAAGGTGCAGCGTGATGACGTCGGACCGCGCCAAAAGCTCATCGAGCGCAACGAGCGGCTCGCCGGGGAGCGGCGTCCGGTTCCAGGCGATCACGTCCATGCCAAAACCGCGACCGATGCGCATCACCTCGCGGCCGATGCCGCCGAGCCCGATAATGCCGAGCGTCTTGCCGTTGAGCTGCACGCCTTCACGCGTCAACCAGGTGCCGGCGCGTATCTGCCGGTCCATGCGCGCGATGTCGCGGCCGGCGGAAAACATCAGCGCGACGGTGTGCTCGGCGACCGCGATGTCGCCATAGCCCTTGATGGTGTGGACGCGAACGCCGCGCGCCTCGAGCTCGGCGACGTTCATGTAGCTCGACGCACCGGTGCCGAGA
The DNA here is from genome assembly GCA_963756245.1 of uncultured Alphaproteobacteria bacterium. Taxonomy (GTDB): domain Bacteria; phylum Pseudomonadota; class Alphaproteobacteria; order Rhizobiales; family Xanthobacteraceae; genus BOG-931. Next base: position 54,896 of record CAVWOI010000009.1, on the reverse strand, counting down.
AAGACGATGTGCTTGAGCGCATCGCACTGCGCGACCAGTTCGGTCGGCATGTAGGAATGATCGTCGATGCAGATATCGTAGTTTTGCAGCAGCCGCGGCAGCTCGGCGCGTTCAAACGGCTTGCGATTGACGTCGATCGGCGGATCGTCGGCGCGCAGGACGCTGTCCCACACGGGAGCCAGTTAATCGTTGCAATCGATGAAAAGGGATTTCATTGTTCTCTCGTTGTCATGCCCGCGAAGGCGGGCATCCAGTAAGCGCAGACGCCGCGGTAGACAAATGGCTCAGCGAATACTGGATCATCCGCTTTCGCGGATGATGACATCAAGGGGCCACGATCGGTTGCGCGGCGAGCGTGGGCTGCCGCGGCGCGACGCCCGCGAACAATGAGCCTTGCTCGAACCATGAGGCCGGCGCCGGGTGGCCCCACAGGGTCTGGCGCTGCGGGTCGGTCAGCGACCAGCGGATCGGGACGTGGTCGGGATCGACGGTGAGATAGTCCGAGGTGAACAGCTCGACCCGATGGCCGTCGGGGTCGCGGATATAGAGAAAGAACGCGTTGGAAATGCCGTGGCGGCCGGGGCCGCGTTCCATGTTGACGAGGTATCCGCTCGTCGCCATCACGTCGCAGATATGGATGATGTCGAGCACACTCGCGGTCCACACCCCGACATGATGCAGCCGCGGGCCGACGCCGTTGGTGAAAGCGAGGTCGTGGACGTTGCCCTTGCGCTGCAGCCACACCGCCCAGAGCTTTGGATCGGCGCCGTCGGTCTCGGAATATTCGGTCAGCCGAAAGCCGAGCGCCGCATAAAAATCGTAACTCGCCTGCACGTCCGGCGTGAAGCAGTTGAGATGATCGATGCGCTGGATGCGGGCGCCCTGATAGGTCGCGTATTTTTGCAGCATGGACGGCCGTTGATCCATCTGCGCATAGAGGTCGAGCGGCGTGCCGAAAATGTCGGCGGTGCGTAGCGTCCGGCCCTGGTGCGGCAGGTCGGGAAACGCCGTCGGCAGGTTGCGGCGGGCGAACCAGGCCGCGGCGCGGTCGACGTCGTCCTCGCTGGCGAGCTTGAAGCCGAGCGCGCGCACGTCGGCCTCGCGGCCGCGCCGCAGCACGATCGAATGATGGTTGCGCTCCTCGACGCCACGCAAATAAAGCGCATCCTCGGTCTCGTCGCTGACCAGAAGCCCAAGGCAATCGACATAAAAGGCGCGCGAGCGCTTGATGTCGCGCACGCCGAGCTCGACATGGCTCGCACGCACGACATTGAACGGCGGGTCGAAAACCGGCTTGTGGACGGGCATCCTGCCGCTTTATGGCCGTTGACGGTTTGGGTGATGACTCTTAACACATTGCCCAAAGCAAAATACAAAAGCCGCCTGCCGGCGGCTATAAAGGAGACAGCGACATGCGCCTTGCAAGCTACAATATGCGCGGGCGGCCGAGCTTTGGCGCGGTCGTCGGCGAGGGCATCGTCGATCTGCGCTCGCGATTGAGCCGCTTTGCCACCCTGGTCGACGTGTTCCGGGCGCAAGCGCTGGACGAGGCGAAATCCGCCGCCGCGGGCGTGCGCCCCGACGTGCCGTTCGGCGAGGTCGAGCTGTTGCCGCCGCTCTTGGCGCCGGAAAAGATCCTCTGCATCGGCATCAATTACGCCAACCGCGGCGCCGACTATAATGTCACCAACAATCCGAAATATCCGAGCATGTTCTATCGCGCGCCGAACTCGATGGTCGGCTCGGGCCAGAAGCTCGTCCGGCCGAAGATTTCCGAGCAACTCGACTACGAAGGCGAGATCGCCATCGTGATCGGCCGCGAATGCAAGCATGTGCCGAAGGAAGAGGCGCTCGGACTGATCGCCGGCATCACGCTCGCCAACGAGGGGACCATCCGCGATTGGACGCGGCACGGCCAGTTCAACGTCACCCAGGGCAAGAATTTCGATGCCACCGGCGGCATCGGGCCGTGGATCGAGACCGAGTTCGACCCGTCTAAGCCGCTACACCTCACCGTGCGCAAGAACGGCGAGGTGACCCAGGATGACACCACCGAAAGCATGATCTTCTCGTTCGCCGATATCATCGCCTACACCACGACGTTCATGACGCTCAAAGCCGGCGACGTGATCTGCACCGGCACGCCGGTGAAGAAAGGGCCAAAGGTCGATCCGCCGGTGTGGCTGAAGCCGGGCGACACCATCGAGGTCGAATGCCCGCAGATCGGCATTTTGCGCAACACCGTGGTGGATGAGGCGTGACGGTCCGCGCCGCTTGTATCATCGGATGGCCGGTCGAACATTCGCGCTCGCCGCTCATTCATAATTATTGGCTGAAAACTTACGGCATCGCCGGCGAATACCGCCGCGAGGCGGTGCCGCCGGATGAATTCGAAGCCTTCGTGCAATCGCTGGACGCCCGCGACTATGTCGGCGCCAATGTCACGGTGCCGCACAAAGAGAAGGCGCTGGCCTATTCACTGCCGGATGAGCGCGCCAAGGCGGTCGGCGCCGCCAACACGCTGTGGATCGCCGGTGGTTTTTTGCATGCGACCAATACCGACGTCGAAGGTTTTTTGAACAATCTCGACGCCTGCGCGCCGCAATGGGAGCGCGGGCTTGGCAACGCGGTCGTGCTCGGCGCCGGCGGCGCGGCGCATGCGGTCGTCTACGCGCTGCTGACGCGCAGCGTCGAGCGCATCACGTTGGTCAATCGCACCCCGCACCGCGCCGAAGCTTTGCGCCAGCGTTTCCTCGAACGTCTACAGGTCGCGCCGTGGGAACAGTTGAATGATCTGCTCGGCGATGCGACCCTGTTGGTCAACACCACCACGCTCGGCATGGCCGGACAGCCGGAACTCGAGGCGGACATTGGGCGATTGCCCAGTGACGCGGTTGTCGCCGATCTGGTCTATGTGCCGCTGGTCACGCCGCTGATCAAAGCCGCAAAAGCCAAAGGCCTGCGCACCGCCGACGGTCTCGGCATGCTGCTGCATCAGGCGGTGCGCGGTTTTGAGCTGTGGTTCGGCAAAAAACCCGAAGTGACCGCGGAACTCCGCGCCCTAGCCGAGGCCGATCTTAAGGCTTCCGCCGGCTAGCGGGCAGGAATAACGTAGCTGGCTTCGGGGTTTCAAATACCAGCCGCCAAGGCGTTGAGCTTGTGGCGCGAACTGGCAACCCTTTGGGAGGATCACGATGACGATGATGAGGACGTTGGGCGCGAGCGCCGTTGCCCTGCTTTTCGCAGTTTCCTATGCCTCGGCCCAGGCGCCGCAGATGGTGCGCGTGCGCGCCACCCTCGAAGATGTCAGCGTGCCGATGCTGACGGCGAAGTCGCGCGACGGCGCCGAGATGAAAATCAAGCTCGCCGACAATGCGCCGGTGAACGAGGTGGTGAAGGCCTCGCTTGCCGACATCAAGGCGGATTCCTACATCGCCGTGACCGCCATGCCGCAGCCCGACGGGACGCAGAAAGCGGTGGCGATCCTGATCTTCCCCGAGGCGATGCGCGGTGTCGGCGAAGGCCACCGGCCCTGGGACCTCGAGCCTAATTCGACCATGACCAATGCCACGGTGGCCGAGCAGGTCGCTGGCACCGACGGTCAAACGGTCACGGTCAAGTACAAGGACGGCGACAAGAAGATCCTGGTGACGCCGGCAACCATCATCGTCACCTATAAGAAGGCCGCGGCGAGCGATCTCAAGGCCGGCCAGAAAATCTTCGTCGCCGGGGCGAAGAAGCTCGACGACGGCACGCTGGAAGCGCCGAATGTCGCCTATGGCGATGTCGGTGTATGGCGCTGAAGCATCCAACCAGCATTGGAGCGTGAGATGAGAAAGATGATCTTGGGCGCCGCTTTCGCCTTCGCGGTGACCGCGGCGCTGGCGCAGGCACCGGACACGGTGCGCGTGCGCGGCACCATCCAAAGCGTGGACGGCTCCACGCTCGACGTGAAGGCGCGCGATGGCGCCGATGTGAAAGTCAAGCTCGCCGACAACGCGGTGATCCGCACCGTGACCGGCAAAACAGTCGCCGACGTCAAGCAGGGCCTGTTCGTCGGCATCACCGCGATGCCGCAACCGGATGGCACCCAGAAGGCGGTCGAGATCCACATCTTCCCGGAAGCCGCGCGCGGCACCGGCGAAGGCCACCGGCCGTGGGACCTGATGCCCGGCAGCACCATGACCAATGCCAATGTCGACAGCGAAGTTGCGATCTCCGACGGCAAGAAGCTGGTGCTGAAATACAAGGACGGCGACAAGACCTTCATCGTGCCGGATAACGTCAAGGTCGTCATGTTCGCGCCGGGCTCGGCGGCCGACGTCAAGCCGGGCGCGAAAATCTTCATCGTCGCCGCCAAGAAGCTGCCCGACGGTACGCTGGAAGCGCCGGGCGCCACGGTGAGCAGCGGCGGCGTCGATCCGCCGATGTAAGCTAACGGAGGCGATCATGAAAACGACGGCAATCCGCGCCGCGCTCGCCCTCGTCGCCGCGCTTGCGGCGACGGCGGCGCTGGCGCAGGCGCCGCAAACCGTGCGTCTGCGCGGCGTCATCGAGAAGGTCGACGGCAACACCGTGAGCGCGAAGTCGGACAAGGGCGACGCGCTCACGCTCAACCTCGCCGACAAGATGCTGGTCGTCGCTGTGGTGAAGGCGTCGCTGGCCGACATCAAGGACGGCGACTTCATCGGCAGCGGAGCGATGCCGCAGCCGGACGGTTCGCAGAAAGCCATCGAAGTTCACATTTTTGCCGAATCGATGCGCGGCACCGGCGAAGGCTTTCGGCCCTGGGACGGCGCACCCAACAGCACCATGACCAACGGCACGGTCGGCAACACCGTCACCAGCGTCGACGGCCCGGTCATCACCGTCAAATACAAGGACGGCGACAAGAAGATCGTCGTGGCGCCGGACGTGCCGATCGTGCGCTACGAAGTCGCCGATCTGAGTGCGCTCAAACCCGGGGCCGCCTTCTCGGTCATGGCGGCGGTGAAGACGCCGGACGGCAGCTACGACGTCAAACGCATCAACGTCGGCCGCGACGGTGTCGTGCCGCGGTAGAGTTCTACGGCGGCTGTGATCGGCCTGCCCAAGGGCAGATCGAAGCCACGGCTTAAGCGTGTCGAGGCCCGCCAGCAACACAGCCGTACGCCGCGTCTCATCGTGGGCATCGGCGCAATCGATCTCGGCGTAGCGAGGTTGCATGGCGCGACAGCCTCCCTATAGTTATGCGCTTCCCGCCACACGCGCGCACTGCCCCGGCCGTCGCGGCGGCGGATAGGTTCGCGAGCGAAGAACGAGCCGCCGCATAGCGGCACAGCCGGCAAATCGAGGTTTGGCGCTTGCCGACGTGCCGGTGAGCACCCGTCACTGCTCGAGCTTGATATTCGCGGATTGGATGACGCCCGCCCACTTCTCCACGTCGCTCTTCATCAACAGGCCGAAATCCGCACTCGTCATCGGCGCGGTACTATCGCCGAGGCTGTTGAGGCGCGCCTTGACGGCCGGATCCGCTGTCGTCTCGTTGATCGCCTTGTTGAGGCGCGCAATGACGTCGGACGGCGTGCCCTTGGGCGCGCCGATGCCGAGCCAGCCGCTGGCCTCGTAACCCGGCAACACATCGGAGATCGGCGGCACGTCGGGCAAGCCGTCGAAGCGCTGTTTGGTCGTCAGGCCGAGCGCGCGCAACTTGCCGGTGCGGATCAATTCCAACGCCGACTGCACCGGGCCGATGAAGCAATCTACCTGGCCGCCGATCATGTCGGGAATGGGATTGCCGCGATAAGGAACGTGCGTGAGCTGGATTGCCGCCATCCGCTGGAACATTTCGCCGAAGATATGCGGAGCACTGCCGATTCCGGCCGACGCCATCGTGACCTTGCCCGGATTGGCTTTGGCATAGGCGATGAACTCCTGCAGGGTCTTCGCCGGGAATGACGGATTCACCTCGAAGACGAACGGCTCATTGTCGATGCTGGCGACCGGCGCGATGTCGCGCAGCAAATCGTAGTTCAGGTTCTTGTACAGGGTTGCGTTGATGACGTTGGCCGTCGTCAGCAGCATGAGCATGTAGCCGTCCGGCGCGGCGTGGGCGACGTCGCTCGTCGCCAGATTACTGCCGGCGCCCGGGCGATTCTCGACGACCACGGACTGACCGAGCCGGTCCGACATCCCCTGGGCAATGATCCGGGCAACGATGTCCGGCCCACTGCCCGCCGGAAATCCACAGATCAGACGAACCGGATGCGTCGGGTAGTCTTCAGCGCGCGCGAACGCCACCGCAAAGGGCAACGTCGTCAGTCCCAGCATTATGCGTTGAAAGTTTCTTCGCGACAGTTGCATCAACTTCTCCCCATGGAGGAAATTTTCCAGGCTCAGCGCGCGTTGCGAGTCGCACTGCGCGCGGAATTGTGTCTATAGCCGCGCGGCATGTCCATCCGCGCCGGCATTGCGCCACGGTTTTGAGGCCCGCGGCCGCGATGCTGCGTTGATTCAGCAGCGATTTTCGCCTCGCCGGTTGGCATGGCACTTGCTCGTCTTTCGAGCACACACCAACCACAGGGGGCATCCATGACACGCGTCGAACTCACCGAGAAGCTGCTCGGCATCAAGCGCGAGAAGGGCTGGACCTGGAAATATATCTGCGACGAGATCGGCGGCATGTCGCCGGTACTGATCACCGGCGCGGTGCTCGGCCAGATGAAAATGACCAAGCCGCAAGCCGCCAAGGCCGCGGATATGTTCGGCCTGAGCAAGGCCGAGCAGGTGCTGCTCAACGAAGTGCCGAACCGCGGCTCGCCGATGCCGCCGACCGACCCGCTGATCTACCGCTTCTATGAGCTGGTGATGGTCAACGGGCCGGCGCTGAAGGTGCTGATCGAGGAGGAATTCGGCGACGGCATCATGTCGGCCATCGACTTCGATTTGCAGATGGAACGGCAACCCGATCCCAAGGGGGACCGGGTGCGGCTTTCGATGTCCGGCAAATTCCTGCCGTACAAATATTACGGCGCGACCGGCAACGCGCAGGCGTACGGATATAAGGAAGAATAGACTTGCAGACGTTTCCCGGGCGCAGCGCAGCATGAAGCGAAGCGGAATGATGCGCTGCAGACCCGGGATCGTTGCGAACTCAGAGTCCAGAGCGATCCCGGATCAGCGGTGCACCACTTCGTGCTGCACCGCATCCGGGAAACTCAGCGCGACGACCAATGCTTGTTGCAATGGCGGTGGAAGCTGTTGTCGGTCCAGCAGTGACCGCGGCTGATCGACGGCCCCCAGAACGGCTTGCCGTAGACCGCGCCGACGACGCCGCCGGCGACCGCGCCGACCGGGCCGGCGACCACGAGGCCGACACCCGCGCCGGCCGCAGCGCCGACCATGTCGGCTTGCGCGCTCGGGGTTACCGCGGCAATCGCGGCGAAAGCGGCTATTGCCGCAATAAAGTTACGCATGGGGCTACTCCTATCAATCGATATGAGCGCGCTTCCTATCACGCGATACCTTTTCATAAGGTTGACGGCCGGTAACCACAGTCCGGTAACGGCGGATTCCGGCGGTTCCGCGGCGGCTATAAGGCCGCGATCACGCGCCGGTCGATTTCGGCGATGCTGGTGACGCCGGTCAGTGCCATGCTGATATCGAGCTCGCTGCGGATGATCTCGATGGCGCGGGCGACGCCGGCCCCGCCGCCGGCGCCGAGGCCGTAGATATAGGCGCGGCCGCTCATGCACGAGCGCGCGCCGAGCGCGATGGCGCGCATCACGTCCTGGCCCGAGCGGATGCCGCCGTCGAACATGATCTCGATGTCCGAGCCGAGCGCGTCGGCGATCGGCGGCAGCATGGCGATCGACGACGACGCGCCGTCGAGCTGGCGGCCGCCGTGATTGGACACCACGATCGCCGCCGCGCCGGTTTTCGCCGCAATGCGCGCATCCTCGACGTCGAGGATGCCTTTGAGGATGAGCTTGCCGGGCCACAGACTCTTGATCCACTCGACGTCCTTCCAGCTCAGCGTCGGATCGAACTGCTCGGCGGTCCATTTCGCCAGCACGGTGACGTTTTCCATGCCGCGGACATGGCCAGCGATGTTGCCAAAGGTCTTGCGCTTGCCGCGCAGCACGCTCCACGCCCAGGCCGGCTTGGTGGCGATGTCGATCAGGTTGCTGAACCGAATTTCCGGCGGCACCGTCATGCCGTTCTTGATGTCGCGGTGGCGCTGGCCAAGCACCTGCAGGTCGACGGTGAGCACCAGCGCGCTGCATTTGGCCGCCGCCGCGCGCGCCACCAGTTCGCGGATGAAACCGCGGTCGCGCATGACATAGAGCTGGAACCAGAACGGCTTGTCGGCCGCCGCGGCAACGTCCTCGATGGAACAAATGGACATGGTCGACAGCGTGAACGGAATGCCTGCCGCCTGCGCCGCGCGGCAGGCGAGAATGTCGCCGTCGCCGTGCTGCATGCCGCACAATCCGACCGGCGCCAGGATCAGCGGCAGCGACGCCGGCTCGCCGAGGATGGTGGTCGCGGTCGAGCGCGCCGAAACGTCGACCAGGATGCGTTGGCGCAGCTTGATGGCTTCGAAATCCGCGCGGTTGGCGCGCAACGTCTGCTCGGAATAGGCGCCGCCGTCGGCATATTCGAAAAATGCCCGCGGCACCTTGCGGCGCGCCGCCTGCCGCAGGTCCTCGATGCAGGTCATGGTTTTCATGGTTTGGGGTCCCGGCTCTCCGCGTGCCGTAGATAGCACAAAGCGCAGTTCCATCCGGGCTTCAGGGGGCGGAACGCAGCGCCCGGCCGCGGGTTATCATCAAGGGTGACTGGGAAAATTCGGCATGGCTCGCCGGCAAATTGGGAAAAGACAGCAATGATGGACAGGTATCGTTCGCTCCGATCCGACGATGACGACTGCGAAGACGGTCTGGGCGACGACACCCAGCGCCGCCGGGAACTGGCCTTGGACCGTAAAAAGAAGCTGGACGACGCGCTGGACGTTGGCCTTGAGGAGACATTCCCCGGTTCCGACCCGGTTTCGGTCACCCAACCGCCGCACAGCCCGTATGATCGGCGGAAACGCTAAGCCTCGCGTCCGCTTATGGTAAATGCCGCTTTAGTTCCGCCGGTAAGAATGTCGAATATTTTTTGAAGCGGACGACAGGCAGAACGCGTTAATATCCCCTGTCCGGGACAATGCGCCCGGCGGGGGACTTTTCGTATGGTTCGTAAGTATTTCGGCACCGACGGCATTCGCGGCCGCGCCAACGGCGTGATCACGCCGGAACTGGCGCTCAAAGTGGGCCAGGCGGCGGGGCTGACCTTCCGCCGCGGCGATCACCGCCATCGCGTCGTGGTCGGCAAGGATACCCGGCTCTCCGGCTACATGATCGAGACTGCGCTGGTCGCCGGCTTCACCTCGGTCGGCATGGACGTGCTGCTGCTCGGCCCGATCCCGACGCCGGCCGTCGCCATGCTGACGCGGTCGATGCGCGCCGATCTCGGCGTCATGATCTCGGCCTCGCACAATCCGTACGACGACAACGGCATCAAACTGTTCGGGCCGGACGGCTACAAGCTGTCCGACGAGGTCGAGCTCGGCATCGAGCGGCTGATCGACGGCGACATCACCAAGCAGCTCGCCAAAAGCATGGATCTCGGCCGCGCCAAGCGCATCGACGGCGTGCACGACCGCTACATCGAATTCGCCAAGCGCACGCTGCCGCGCAACCTGTCGCTCGACGGGCTGCGCGTGGTCATCGATTGCGCCAACGGCGCCTCCTACCGGGTGGCGCCCGACGCGCTGTGGGAGCTCGGTGCCGAGGTCGTGTCGATCGGCGTCGAACCGGACGGCTTCAACATCAACCACGACTGCGGCTCGACCTCGACCGAGGCGCTGAGCCGAAAAGTCCGCGAAATGCGCGCCGATATCGGCATCGCGCTCGACGGCGACGCCGACCGCGTCGTCATCGTGGACGAGCGCGGCCATCTGATCGACGGCGACCAATTGCTCGCGGTGATCGCCGAAAGCTGGCGCGACGACGGCCGCCTCGCGCAGCCCGGCGTCGTCTCCACCGTGATGTCGAATCTCGGCCTGGAGCGGCATCTGCAATCGTTGAAGCTTTCCCTGGTGCGCACGCCGGTCGGCGACCGCTATGTGCTCGAGCACATGCGGCAGCACGGTTTTAACGTCGGCGGCGAGCCCTCCGGCCACATCATACTGTCGGACTATACGACTACAGGCGACGGCTTCGTCGCCGCGCTGCAAGTGCTTGCCGTGATCAAGAAAATCGACAAGCCGGTGTCGCAAGCCTGCCACCGCTTCGAAGCGCTGCCGCAGGTGCTCAAGAGCGTGCGCTACCGCAGCGGCCAGCCCTTGGAAAACTCAAAAGTGCGTTCCGTCATTGCCGACGCCGAACATCGCCTCAACGGCCACGGCCGGCTGGTGGTGCGCCCGTCGGGCACCGAGCCGGTGATCCGCGTCATGGGCGAAGGTGACGACAAGGCCATGGTCGAGGAAATCGTCGATGGCATCGTCGACGCGCTGACCGATCACGCGGCTTAAGTTTTAGATAGCAGCCGAGAGGCCGGAGCCCCCTCCCTCTCCCCGCTGGGGAGAGGGAGGCGTTTGCGTCCCGCACTTCGCAAATCTTCACGCGCGCGTATGCGAGCCGGTTTTATTAGGCGGGCGCCGCTGCGTTCCCTCTTCCCGGAGGGGAGAGGGACAGGGTGAGGGGTTCGGACCTATCGGCAAAAGTTTCCCGTAATCACCCGCGCGCTTTCAGAAACTGCGCGAACGCCTTCAGCGTAATCTCCGAAACGTGATGCTCGATGCCCTCGGCGTCGGCCTCGGCGGCTTCGGTGGGCACGCCGAGCGCGCGCAGGAGGTCGACCACGAGGCGATGGCGCACGCGCACCCGGTCGGCGAGCGCATGGCCCTTTTCGGTCAGGAACACGCCGCGATAGGGGCGCGCCGTCGCCAGGCCGGCGCGCTTGAGCCGCGAGATGGTCTTGATCGCAGTGGCATGGGAGACGCCGAAGCGCCGGGCGATGTCGGTCGGCCGCGCCTCGCCCTCGCCGGCCAAAAGGTCCGCGATCAGCTCGGCATAATCCTCGAGCAACGCCGTCGCCTGCTCCGACCGCGTCTTGCCGAAGCGGCGCGCTTGCGTGCCTTCCGCCGGAAGCTTTGCCATTGCGATCTGATACCGGTCAGGCCGCCAATCGGCGCCCCATGTTCCCGCGCCAAATCGCAGACCACAATTCACCGTCCGTGTCAAAGTGTAGCCTGAGCTACATAGTTTAGCCGTTGACGAGAACGGCGGCGCTGCTTACACTGTAACCAATGCTACACTTTGGGGTAAATGCTGCGGAACCAAATGCCGCGCAGGTGCAAGACGAGCGGCGGACATGACGAATCTCGATGAACCGCTCGCCATGACGGAGACAACCGGCCGACCGGGATCGCTGTCCGACCGGACGCTCTTCACCGCGCGCGAGGTGTTGGCAGGTCAGCGCGGCGGTTGGCGCGCCTCGCTGGCATTTGCCGGCCCGGCGGTCGTCGCCTCGATCGCCTATATGGACCCGGGCAATTTCGCCACCAACATCCAGGCCGGCGCGAAATACGGCTATGGCCTGCTCTGGGTGGTGCTGCTCGCCAACGTCATCGCCATGCTGTTCCAGGGCCTGTCCGCCAAGCTCGGCATCGTCACCGGCAAGAATCTCGCGGAAATGTGCCGCGATCATTTTCCGTATCCGGTGGTGCTGGCGATGTGGGTGGTCAGCGAGATTGCCGCCATGGCGACCGATCTCGCCGAGTTTCTCGGCGGCGCCATCGGCCTGTCGCTATTGCTGCACATGCCGCTATTGGCCGGCATGGGCGTGACCGCGGTCGTAACCTACGGCCTGTTGATGTTCGAAGGCTACGGCTTCCGGCCGCTCGAGCTGATCATCGGCGCCATCGTCGGCGTAATTTGCCTTTGCTATCTCCTGGAAATGTTCATCGCGCCGGTCGATTGGGCGTCGGCGGCGTATCATCTGGTCACGCCGCAAATCGTCGATGCCGAGGCGCTGCTGCTGGCGGTGGGCATCATCGGCGCCACCGTCATGCCCCACGCGATCTATCTGCATTCCGGCCTGACGCAAGCGCGGGTGCCGGTGCGCACCGATGCCGACCGGCGAAAAGTTCTGCGTTTTTCCAACCGGGAAGTGGTGGTCGCGCTGGCTGTCGCCGGCCTCGTAAACATCGCCATGGTGATGATGGCCTCGAGCGCGTTCCACGCCGGCCATCCCGAAGTCGCCGAGATCGAAACCGCCTATCACACGCTCACCCCGCTGCTCGGCGCCGCGGCGTCCGGAATCTTCCTGTTGTCGCTGATCGCCTCGGGCATATCGGCCTCGACCGTCGGCACCATGGCAGGCCAGATGATCATGCAGGGCTTTGTCGGCTTCCGCATTCCGATCTGGCTGCGCCGGCTCATCACCATCGTGCCGGCCTTCGTCGTGGTCGCGCTCGGCGTCAATGCTACGAGCGCGCTGGTCATCAGTCAGGTGATCTTGAGCATCGCATTGCCGCTGCCGATGATCGCGCTCGTCATCTTCACCGGCCGACGCGATATCATGGGAGCGTTCACCAACAGCCGCACGACCCGCATCGTGGCCCTAAGCGGCACGGCGGTGGTGCTGGCGCTCAATGTGGTGCTGATCGCGCAGACGCTGCTGTAGCCCGGATCGAGCATCGCGAAACCCGGGAATGGCGTCTATGGAAATCCCGGATTGCGGGTCGGCAATCCGGGCAACGTGTGCGACGGCCGGCGCAGCGGCCGCCGTGTGACTTACATGGTCTTCAGATTTTCCGCAGCCGACTTGCCGGTTTTGCGGTCCACCACGACTTCGAAGGAAACGCGTTGACCCTCCCTCAGCTCGCGGAGGCCGGCGCGTTCGACGGCGCTGATATGGACGAACACATCCTTACCACCGCCCTCGGGTTGGATGAATCCATAACCCTTCTGTGCGTTGAACCACTTCACGGTACCGTTGTTCACGGGTCTCTCCTCATAGACATGCCAATGTGAGCCGCGCGATTGTGCTCGGCTCGGTTCGCTCGAATTTTTGGTGAAAGATCGTCAGTCAGGCGCGTTTGTCGCTGCAAGGCCAAGTCGTTCGGGCCGAAAACTCGATGCACCTTTTTACCGGCAAGTCGCGATTTTCGCAAGACCATGCCGGCCCGATTGTGACAGCCGGTCATGCAGCCTTAATAAAATCCGAATCACAATCATGTGCTTGAAACTTCAATGATGTCGCCGGTTTTCGCCGATTCCACCAACGCATCGAATACCGCCATACCATGCATCACATCTTCGAGCGGCACCGGATAGGGTTTGCCGCCGCGGACGGCTAGCGCGAACGCCGTCAGCTCGGCGCGCAGCGTGTCGAAACCGGCATGCTCGAAAATCTCGTCCGGCGGCGCCGGCACCCGGCCGGTCGGCGCGGTGGTCGCCATCGGCGCAAAGCGCAACCGCGACATGTCCGGCCGCGAGATCTCGGCAAGACCGTTGCTGCCGTACAAAGTGAATTCAAAATTGGTCGCGGTCGCCACCGAACAGAAGATCTGGCCGGTGGCGCCGCTGGCAAACCGCAACATGATCGTCGTGGTGTCGTCGGAGCGGCCGGGATAATTGCGCGCGGTCACGCAGCGCACGTCGCGTACGCGGCCGGCGAATTCGATCATATGGTCGAGCGCATGCACGCCGACCGCGGTCAGCGCGCCGCCCGGCGCCTCCTCGGGCGCCGCGCGCCAGTTGTCGAGCGCGATGAACTGCGCGGTCGAGGTGGTGTGCTGGGCGACCATGGCGATGACTTTGCCGAGACGGCCGTCCTGCACGCGGGCGCGCAACGCGGCAACGCTGGGATGGAAGCGTCGCGCCAGCCCGACGGCGAGCACGACGCCGGCCTGGCGCGCGGCGTCGATGACGATCTTCGCGCTGGCACGATCGAGCGTGATCGGCTTCTCGACGAAAATGTGCTTGCCCGCCGCCGCGGCGGCGAGCGCCTGCGCCTGGTGCTGGCTGTGCGGCGTCGCCAGCACCACGGCGTCGATCTGCGGATCGCGGAGGATTTGCTCGTAACTGTCGGCGAGCGGGACACCCTTGTCGCGGCAGAAATCTTCGGCGCTGGCCCGCGTGCGGGTATAGGCGCCGGTAAAAACGATGTCCTCACTGTTGCCGGCAACAGACGCCACCAGCGAGCGGCCCCAGCGGCCCAGTCCGATGATGGCGGTGCGGATCATGGCGCTTATTCGCGACCGCAATTGCTGAAGATGGCCACCATTGCACTAAGATACATGGCACTAAAAAACATGGCACTATGATAATCGAAAGCGAGCGCCCGGAGAACCACGGTAGCCGATGCAGCCTCGAGCCGGTCCATGAACGACCTGTCGGAAATTCACGCCCGGCCGAAAATCGTCGGCGCGCGCATCAAGCGCACCGAGGACCCGCGGCTGCTCACCGGGCGCGGCGCCTATACCGACGACCGGCAGGTGCTGCGGGCGGCGCATGTGGCGTTCCGCCGGAGCGAGCAATCGCACGCCCGCATCCGCGCCGTCGATTGCACGGCGGCGCGCGCGGCGCCCGGCGTCGTCGCCGTGTTCACGGCGCAAGATTGGCGCGACGCGGTCAAGCCGCTGGTCGCAACCTCGCGCATGGCCAAGTATTACGCCACGCCGATTTTTCCACTGGCGCGCGACAAGGTGCGCCACGTCGGCGAGCCGGTCGCCGGCGTCGTTGCCGACAGCCGCTACCAGGCCGAAGACGCGGCTGCGCTGATCGCCATCGACTACGAAACGCTGCCGCCCATCGTCGATCCGGAACTGGCGGCGCGCGACGGGGCGCCGCTGTTGCATGAGGAGGCCGGCACCAATGTCATCGTCAGCCGCGAATTCAAGCGCGGCGACGTCGAGGTTGCATTTTTGTCCGCGGCCGTGTGCGTCAGTGGCCGCTTTCGCATGCATCGCAAGAGCCCGGTGGCGATCGAGCCGCGCGCCTACGTGGCCGAATACGATCCGGGACGCGACGCGCTGACCTTGCATTCGGCGACGCAAGTCCCCGGCATCGTCTGCGATGCGCTTGCCAAGGCGCTCGATATTCCGGGCGATCGAATTCGCGTCGTCGCGTCCGACGTCGGCGGCGGCTTCGGCGGCAAAGGCTCCCTGTATGCCGAGGAGATTTTCGTTTGCGCCGCGGCGCGGCAGCTGCAACGGCCGGTCAAATGGACCGCCGACCGCAAGGAAGAACTCATCGCCGGCAGTCAAGGCTTCGACGAAATCGTCGACGCCGCATTGGCGCTCGATGGCGACGGCCACATCGTCGCCTTGCAGGCCGACGTCATCGGCGACATCGGCGCCTATTCGATCTATCCGTGGACCGCGGCGCTTGAGCCGGTGCAGGTCGTGAGCTTCTTGCCCGGCCCCTATCGGGTGCAGAATTATCGCGGCCGGGTGCGGGCGGTGGCGACGTCGAAAGCGCCGACCGGCCCCTATCGCGGCGTCGGCCGGCCGATCTCGACCTTCGTCATGGAACGGCTGATGGATATGGCGGCGGCAAAACTCGGCATCGATGCCAAGGACATCCGGCTGCGCAATCTCATTGCCGACGACGAGCTGCCCTACAAGGTCGCCTCCGGCATCGTCTGGGACAAATCCGGGTTTCACGAATGCCTGCACAAGGCGTGCGCCGCGATCGGCTACGACGCGCTGCGCGCGAAGCAAAAGGAAGCACGCGCCGCCGGCCGCTGGGTCGGTATCGGCATCGCCTGCTACGCCGAGCTCACCGGCATCGGCTCGCGCATCTCGGTTGCCCCCGGCATGCCGATCAACACCGGCACCGAGACGGCGATCGTGCGCATCGATTCGACCGGCGCCATCACCGCCACGTTCGGCATCGCTTCGCATGGCCAAGGCCTGGAAACGACGCTCGCCCAAGTCGTCGCCGAGCATCTCGGCGCCCACTTCGAAGACGTCCGTGTCCTGCACGGCGACAGCGATGGCGTCCCCGGCGGCACCGGCACCTACGCCAGCCGCAGCATGGTGCTAGCCGGCGGCGCGGCGACGCTCGCCGCGGGCAAAGTGCGCGAAAAAATGCTCAACGCCGCGTCGCATCTGCTCGAAGCGTCCGCTGCCGATCTGGTGGCGGAAGACGGGAAAATTTTTGTCGCCGGCACCGACCGTTCGATCACCTTCCGCGACGTCGCGCACGCCGTCTATGCCGAAATGGGCCGGCTGCCGCCCGACGCGCACGGCGAGCTTGCCGCGACCGAAACCTACGATCCGGTGTTCGGCACCACGACCTCGGCGACGCATATCGCCGCGGTCGAGATCGATCCGGAAACTTTTGCAGTCCGCGTCGAGCGTTTCGTCGTGGCCGAGGATTGCGGCCGGCTGGTCAACCCGATGATCGTCGACGGCCAGGTCCACGGCGGCGTCGCCCAAGGTATCGGTGCCGCGCTCTACGAAGAAATCCTCTACGACGCGCAAGGCCAGATCACCACCGCAAGCCTGGCCGATTATCTCGTCCCCTCGGCCTGCGAAATCCCGCCGATGCGAGTGATGCATCTGGAAAGCGTGTCGCCGACCACGCTCGGCGGCTTTCGCGGCATGGGCGAAGGCGGCACCATCGGCGCGCCGGCCGCCGTCGCCAATGCCATCGCCGACGCGCTTTCCCCGCTCGGCATCGACATCAACGAACTGCCGGCGACGCCGGGGCGCCTGTTCCGCCTGATCGAAGCGGCGCGGGCGCGCGCCAAATCATGAAAGAGCAGCCATGGATCTCAACCTGACAGGAAAAATCGCGCTGGTGACCGGCGCGACCAGCGGCGTCGGTAGCGAGATCGCCGTGCGCCTCGCCGCCGAAGGCGCCAGCGTTGCCATCAATTACCGCTCTTCGGGCGAAGAAGCCGACGCACTCGTCAAAGAGATTGCCGCCAAAGGCGGCAACGCCAAAGCCTACAAGGCCGATGTCGCCGACTTTGCCGCCGTGCAAGCGATGGTCGAAAACATCGTCAAGGACTTCGGCGGCCTGAATATCTTGATCAACAATGCCGGACTCGCCATTCGCCAGCGCTTCATGGAGACCAAACCCGACGATTGGCATCGCCAGATCGACGCCTGTCTCTACGGCGCGATCCATTGCTGCTACGCCGCGGCGCCGCATCTCGACGCCGGCAAGAACGGCCGCATCGTCAGCGTGATCGGCGATTCCTCGCGCGTCGGCGAATCCGGGCTCGCCATCGTCGCCGCCGCCCGTGCCGGCGTCATCGCCTTGATGAAATCGCTGGCGCGCGAATTCGGCCGCTCCGGCACCACCGCCAACACCGTGTCGCTCGGCCTGGTCGAGACGCCGCACGACAAGGAATGGGTCGACGCCAACCGGGAAAAACTGATCAAGCTTTATCCGCTGCGCCGGCTCGGCCTGCCCGAGGACGTAGCGCCGATGGTCGCGTTGCTCGCCTCGCCGCACAGCGGCTGGATCACCGGACAGGTGCTGAGCATCAGCGGCGGCTACAGCATGGTTTGAGGCAAGCGATGCTGCACACCGACCTGATCGCTCCGATCCCGGAATTGCTGCGCCGGCACGCCGCCGTGCGCGGCGACAAGATCGCTTATCGCGACGCGCAGACGTCGGTAACTTACGCCGGCCTTTTGGAGCGCACCGGCAAGCTCGCCGGCCATCTCGCCGATCACGGCATCGCGCCGGGCGACACGGTGGCGATCATGCTGCCGAATTCGGTGCCATGGGTGGAGAGCTGTTTCGCCATCGCCCGCGCTGGCGCCGTCAGCGTGCCGATCAGCTATGACTCCACCGAAAGCGAAATCGCCTATCGGCTCATGGACGCTGACTGCAAAGCGGTGATCACGACCGCCGAGCGCGGCGATCTGTTCGACCGGCTGCAAGTGTCCGCACCCGATTTGAAGACGCTGATCGTGACCGATCGCGGCCAATGCGGCGCGCAGGCACTCCACTACGAAACGCTGGTGACGACGCCAGCAAAATCCGCGCCGCGCGATTCCGCGTCGCTGCACGACACCGCGTTCATTCTCTACACCTCGGGCACCACCGGCCGCGCCAAGGGCGTGCAGCTCACGGTGCACGGCATGTTGTGGATCGTTGCCGCCTGCTGGGCGCCGATCACCGGTCTTTGCGAGCGCGACACCGTGCTGTCGCCGCTGCCGCTGTTTCATTCCTACGCGCTGAATCTGCCGGTGCTCGGCGTTCTCGCCACCGGCTCCGGCGCCTTCATCATGGAGCGGTTCTCGACCAGCGAGGCGGTACGGCTGCTCAAGAGCGGCGCGTTCACCTACTTCCCCGGCGTGCCGACCATGTTCCACTATCTGCTGCAGGCGACGCGCGGCGAAACGGGCTTGCGCTTGCCAAATCTGCGGCTCTGCATCTCCGCCGGCGCCATCATGCCGGCGACGCTCAATCGCGAATTCGAAAGTCACCTGGGCGTGCCGTTGCTCGACGGCTACGGCATCACCGAAACCTCGACCATGGTGACGATGAACTGGCCCAGCGGGCAGCGCGTGCTGGGCTCATGCGGCTTTCCGGTGCCGGGGCTTGCGGTGCGCATCGTCGATGCCAACGGCCGCGACATAGAACCGAACCAAGAGGGCGAGTTGATCGTCCGCGGCCCCAACGTCATGCCCGGCTATCACAACAAGCCGGAGGAAACCCGCAACGCGCTGCGCGCTGGCTGGTATCACACCGGCGACCTGGCCAAGAGCGACGAGAACGGATTCCTCACCATCACCGGCCGGCTCAAGGAATTGATCATCCGCGGCGGCCAGAATATCGCGCCGGCCGAGATCGAAGAGGTGGTGAACACCTTTGCGCCGGTGCTCGACTGCGCCGTGGTCGGCGTGCCGCACCAGCATCTCGGCGAAGTGCCGGCGCTGTTCGTGGTGCCGCGGCCGGGGCATACGATTGCGATCGACGCCCTGCTCGGCCATTGCCGCGAAAAACTTTCCGCCTATAAGGTGCCGCACAGCGTGCAATTCATCGCCGAGATTCCACGCACCGGATCGGGCAAGATCATCCGCTACAAGCTGCGTGAAACAATGAAAGCGTGAGGGAAGCAAACCATGCGGATCGTCGATCTTTCAGTTGCGCTCAAGGCCGGCATCGCCTCCGACCCGCCAAGCATGTTGCCGCGCATAAAATATCTCGACCATCACGACGGCGCCAAGGAGTTCATGGCCTGGTTTCCTGGACTCAAGGCCGAGCAGCTGCCCGACGGCGAAGGCGCGGCGATGGAGCAGATCACGTTCACCACCCACAACGGCACCCATCTCGATGCGCCGTGGCATTACGCCAGCACCCAGGACGGCGGTAAGCCGGCCATGAAGATCGACGAGGTGCCGCTGGAATGGTTCTTCTCGTCGGGCGTAAAACTCGACTTCCGGCAAAAACCCGACGGCTATGTCTGCCAAGCCGACGACGTCAAACGCGAGCTCGACCGCATCGGCTACACGCTGAAAGCCCTCGACATTGTGCTGGTGAATACCGGCGCCGCGACGTTCTACGGCGCGCCGAATTATCTCGACAAGGGTTGCGGCATGGGCCGTGAGGCAACGCTGCATCTACTCAAACAGGGCGTGCGCGTCACCGGCATCGACGGCTGGAGCTGGGACGCGCCGTTCTCGTTCACCCACAAACGCTTCCTCGAAACCGGCGACGCCAGCATCATCTGGGAAGGCCACAAAGCCGGCCGCGAGATCGGCTACTGCCACATGGAAAAGCTCACCAACCTCGAGCAATTGCCGCCGTTCGGCTTCAAGGTCGCCTGTTTCCCAGTGAAGATCGAAGCGGCCTCGGCGGGCTGGACGCGCTGCGTGGCGATGGTGGATAACTAAGCCGCCCGCAAATGCCCTTCGAACTTCCCGCTCCCAGCACGGTGCTTGACGTGACGCTCGACGACGGCGCCGCCATCCGCGTGCGCCGTCACGGCAAGCCCGATGGCGTGCGCTTGCTGCTGAGCCACGGCAACGGCTTCGCCACCGATGCCTACTTTCCCTATTGGCGGAATTTCCTCGCGCAATTCGATCTGATGGTGTTCGACTTCCGCAATCACGGCCAGAACGTTCCGGTCGTGCCGCCGCACCATACTTACGAGCAGCTGACACTGGATCTCGAGCGCGTGATCCACGCGGTCAAAGCCGAATTCGGCGACCGGGCGACTGCCGGAATCTTTCATTCCATGTCAGGCCGCACCGCGATGAAGCACGCGCTCGAGATCGGCTGGCGCTGGGACGCACTGGTCCTGGTCGATCCGCCGAACATGCCGCCGCCCGATCATCCGGCCTTTCCGCCGATGGCGGCGTTCGAGAAACGGCTCACCGCGTGGGCGCGGTCGCGCCGCCGGCACTTTGCCTCGGTGGCCGAATTGGCCGAGGAGTACAGGCAATCGCGGGCAACGGCACGCTGGGTCGACGGCGCGCACGAGTTGATGGCAAGCTCGGTGCTGCGCCGGAGCCCGGATGGCGAGGGCTATGAGCTGGTGTGCGCTCCGGAAAACGAAGCGGCGATCTACGCCCAGGCGATGACGCTCAATCTGTGGCCCGACGCCGACGACTTCGACGGGCCCGTAAAACTGATCGGCTGCGATCCGCAGGTGAAGGGCGGCCCCGCCATCGCCGCCGCCAATTTCGCGCTCGGCTGCGAGGGCGGCTACGACTATACCTTCGTCGCCCATACCGGGCATCTGCTGCAGATCGAGAAGCCGCAGGACTGCGCCGCGGTGACGATGGAATTTCTGGGCGATTGCGGACTGGCGTAGGATTCATGCCAACCTTGAGGAGCCGAAGTCTCATGTTCGATTTCGACCGCATCATCGAGCGCCGCGGCACACACTCTTCCAAGTGGGACCATATCGCTCGCCTTTCGGGCATCGAAGCGCCTG
This sequence comes from uncultured Alphaproteobacteria bacterium, assembly GCA_963756245.1. Taxonomy (GTDB): domain Bacteria; phylum Pseudomonadota; class Alphaproteobacteria; order Rhizobiales; family Xanthobacteraceae; genus BOG-931. The sequence goes on along the minus strand of CAVWOI010000009.1, from coordinate 33,953 downwards.
ATGCGATTGCGATGTGGGTGGCGGACATGGATTTCGCCGCGCCGCCGGGCGTGACGTCAGCCTTGACTGCCGAGATTCAATGCGCCGTCCACGGCTATTACGCAGACACCGGCAGCTGGGCCGCCGCGCTCACAGATTGGATGGCGCGCCGCCACGGTCTGCGGATCGATCCGCGTTGGGTGAGCCCGACGCCCGGGATTGTTTCCGGGCTCGGTCTTATCCTTCAGGCCGTGAGCACGCCCGGCGACGAAGTCGTGGTCTTTCCACCGGCCTATCACGCGTTTCGCAGGATCATCGTTGCCAATGAGCGACGCATTCTCGATGCGCAGCTTGTCGAGACCGATGGCCGCTACGCAATGGACCTTGATGCGCTGCGCGCCAAGCTCACGCCGCGAACGAAAGTCGTTTTCCTCTGTAGCCCGCACAATCCCGGCGGGACCGTCTGGTCGCCCGCCGAACTTCGCGCGCTGGCAGCATTATGCGTCGAGCGTGACTTAATCTTGGTTTCCGACGAGATTCATTGCGATCTCGTCTTCGACGGTGCGAAGCACACGCCGACACTCACTGCCGCGCCCGAGGTCGCGGACCGTCTGATCACCTGCGTCGCCGCGACCAAGACCTTCAATCTGGCTGGCGCGCACGTTGGCGCGTGCTTCACCTCCAATGCCACGTTGAAGCATAAGCTTGATGCGCGCATTGCCGCGAGCGGCCTTGGTTCCTACAACAAATTCGGCATGATCGCGACCGAGGCGGCTTGGCGGACAGGCGAAATGTGGCTCGATCACTTGCTGCCTTATCTTGCCAAGAACCGCGACCTCTTCGATGCGCGCATTGCGGCCGCAGTTCCCGGCGCACGCTCGATGCATCTTGACGCCACCTACCTCGCATGGGTCGATTTTTCTGGAACCAATTTGGCGCCCGAGGAGGTTGCCGGCAGAGTCAAGAAGCGCGCCCGCATCTTTGCCAGCCCCGGCGAGCAATTTGGACCAGGCGGAGACACATGGCTGCGCTTCAATATTGCGACGCCGCGGCCGATTCTCGAGGACGCACTTTCGCGATTGGAGGACGCATTTGCGGATTTGCGCGTGCACAAGTGAGAGTCTTCTGCCGTCGTCCGATAGGCAAAAGGGCTCCGGCGGTTCGAAGGAGAACACCGAGGGCAATCTGGCGGTTCCGCCGCGAAAGGGAAAAGAGGACCGCGAATACGTCGAATGACGTAGCGGCCACAAATTGGAAACGCCTTTCGCAATCCGCCAAATTAGCGGAGACAGGCCTGGAATAGGTCACAGCCGGACGTGACACGTGAGAAGAGCTCAAATATTCACGTCGGGTTCCGGAGCCAATGGGGTCGTTTCGATTTATCTTGCCATGGCGCACAGGATACCATCGAGAATGAAGCGCAAGCACTTGGCGCGCGGCCCCCTCGTTTGGATGGCGCGGATAGGCTACGTGGCGCGCGGCATCGTCTTTCTCCTGATCGGTACCTTCGCGCTTCTCGCCGCGGGCGGCCTCGGTGGGCATCCTCAAGGCGCGCAGGACGCATTGGAGTTCGCGTTTCAACAGCCGTACGGCGGATATTTTCTTTGGACGCTGGCCGCGGGTCTGGTTTGCTTCGCCGGCTGGCGACTGCTGCAATCCGTGTTCGACGCCGACCGGCACGGCAGCGACTCCTATGGTTTGATGCGCCGCGCCGTGCTCGGCGGTAGCGCATTGTTTTACCTTGCGCTCGCTGCCGCAACCGCCCGCATTACCTTAGAGCGGCACCGCGTCAGCGAGGATCAGTCGGCACGCGAGTGGGCGGCGTGGGTCATGGCGCAGCCCCTCGGACGCTTCCTGATCGCGCTGATTGCGATTGGATTTGTGGCGGTTGCGATCGGCCTGGCGCTGAAGGTGTTCCGCGCCCCCTACCGCGACGCGCTCGATGCGACGGAAGCGCAGCGAACAATGGCAGTCGCCATTGGATCGTTCGGAATCATGACGCGCGCATTCATATTCCTGGTATTCGGCTGCTTTCTGGCTGTTGCCGCTTACGACGGCAATTCGCGAGAGGTTGGCGGTCTGGCCAGCGTATTACGCGCAATGCAACACCACGCTTATGGCGGCGTGCTGCTCGGCGTCGCCGCGATCGGCCTGTTGGCCTTCGGCTTTTTTGAGATCATCGAAGCGACGGCGCGCCGGGCCGCCGCGGTGAAGCCCATCGGTCCAAGACCGGATCAATTGCACGACCTATAATAAGATTCGGCCATGAGAACCAGGACGCGCGGGTGCGAACATCGGGTCGAAACCTCGCGGCAGATGCCCGTAACGGCCTGCCGCGATGGGGAGAAGGATGATGGCCGAATCTGCCGCTGAATTTTTGCAACGCTGGAAGCATTCCTACATTGCCCGCGAGTCCTGTACGCTGGAACAGGTGGATACGACGGTTAAAGAGTGTCTTGATGATGCAGCGGAGGCACGTATCTCCGCCAGCGATCTGGAGGCCGCGGCAGGCGGCGATCTCCGGGGCTACCTTCTCGCTGCGCTTAAGCAAGCGCGGGGCGAGTAGGTGCACGTCCGCGAGAGCCGGCACCGGGAATGGCGCCGCGTCACTCCGACCCAATCAGATACGTGCGTACATCATCCACGCTTTGCGGAAACGACTTTTCTTCGACGACTTCCCACCGAAGCTTGCTACAGACATTTCTCAATGCCTTGAGGTCATGATGCCGGAAAATAACGTGGCCTTCAGGCTGGAACGCCACCACGAACTCCGTGCCATCGCGTTCAACCGACACCTTTCGCCCTCGTCCATATCCAAGAGACTTGCCGATTTTATCGGTAACTACAGACATCACGCACCCCTGGCGGCTGATCGATAGCGCGTTGTGCCGCAGCCCCATAGTGCGGCAGATCAGGGTCCACGTCAAAGGCACGCTGAGTTATCCACCAATCGCACCAGCGGATGCGGGCCGTTTGGTTAACGGCACTCAGGTCGCGCCTATTGAGGCTCTTGTTGTGAGGCCCACACCGCAAATTCTCCTTGCTTGCCGACGTCGAAAGCCGTGGAGAAGGATCAAGTATCCTTCGTCAGGCTGGCAGGGATGTGAAAGTTCAATGCCTAGCGCGAGGCATTATCGCGGTGGGCCGCAATTTCTTCCGGCTCCTGTTGGTCGAGTGTCGCAAGGTCGCTGTCTGCCTCACCGGCGACGCGCAAAAGTTCATCCAGCTTGGCATGGATGGCTTGGGTGTCGCGGTGCTCGGCCCGCTGGATAAACAGGGTCATAACCCAGGTTGCCACGGTGGCCGCGCTTTGCCAGCCGAACGACCGCGGGTCGAAAATCAACCAAAGCACGACGTAAACCGCAACGACAACGAACGCCAGCGGATGGGACGTGGAAACCCCGATAAAAGTGAGCCAGGATCGAATCCAGTGCATGACCTGGAACGCCCCTGTCGGCAACACAGTTCCTTCGTTGTTGACTTACGTTACCGACGGAGGACCATCTCGCGTGCGCTTCGACAAGCGCCGAAGAAAAACCGCAGCAAGCCGCGGGCTGTCGGCATTTCGCGCCGCCAGTCACTTCAATCGGCTCCGGGCACTCCGCTGGAGCGGGCGCGAAGTTGCGCTTCGCGGTCGAGCCGCTCGAGCGTCGCGCTGGCGAGCCGCAAGTCGCGGGCGAGGTGCGGTTCGCCCGCTTGCTGAGCTTGCTGCGCTCTGGCCCGCAATTTATGAATGACGTCGCCTGGAAGTATCTCGGTTCTTGCGCTGAATTTATCGAGCTCGGCATCAGCCTCTTCTGCCGCACGAAGACGCCGCCAATTCTGTATCCGACAGTAGATTTCAACAACGATGATGAGCACCAGAACCGGCCCTAGGCCCAAAACTGCCACAAAGAACGCGAAGCCGCCGAGCAGAAAGACGGCAATGCCCGCAATCACGGCAAAAACCAGATAAAGGATTTTGCGCGCGGCGTTATCGCTAACGATGTCAGCCTTTACTCTGTCAGAATATTCGCCCATTTTGTGCTCGCGGCTTCCCAGTTTGCATTCGCAGGTTAGCATTATTTCTTGCGGCGAAATTTCTTTATTCCGATTTTTATAAGCTCTTCGGCCTTTCCGGGTCCGACGGTCTTACCCAGCCTGAATTTGCGGCCGCGAAGCTTGTTGTAGTCGACGAAAAATTCGACGATTTCCTCGACAAGGTGAGGACGGAGATCGCCAAAACTCTTCGCCTTCTGATAGGTCTGGGCGTGGGTTGCGACGGCGACCAAACGGTCGTTCCGGGTCCAACCCTTGTCCTTGTCTTTCTGCTCGGCCTCGATGGCGCCGATCAGGCGGACCGTGACGACGCAGCCGGGCACCACCGGCGCTTCCATCAGAATTAGAATATCGAGTGGGTCGCCGTCGTCGCCGAGCGTCGAAGGAATGAAGCCGAAATCGTAGGGAAAGACCATGCCCTCGGGCAGCACGGTCGAGAGCTGCAGGCAGTCGCATTCGGGGTCGTAGCTGTATTTGTTGCGGCTGCCCTTCGGGGTCTCGATGACGATGCGGAGATCCTCGGTCTTGGCATCGTAGGGGCCAATGGCCGAAAGGATGGTGTGGCGTGCTGTTTTTGAAGGCATGTGACCCAAAGCCGACCAAGGAACGCCGCGGCACTGCAAATGGTTCCGAATTCAACCGCGCGCGGCGCCCCCCTGTTTGCCGACGGTGCAGGCTTTCGCGGTGACCAACGAGAGACCTTGCATCCGCGCCGCCTCGATCACCTGTTTGGCCAGGGCTGCAAGCTTCGCGTTCATCGGCGGCCGGTCTTTTTCAAGAGCCGTTGCGCGAGCGGATATACGTACCAGGTGCCCAATAAAACGACGCCTGCCGCCAAACCGAGTAGGCTCGCGGCGCGATCCGACTCCAACGCACGGCCGGCAGCGACGAAGGTGTCGAGGGCAATTCCGAACGCGAGCGGCAATGGCGCGGCAACAACGAACCAGGACGCAACCTTGACAAAGGCCGGATCGTCCTCGCCACCGAAAGCAATGCGATGGATCGAGGCAGGGGCCATCAGCAAAATCACGGCAAGCCCGATGCAGCACAGCGCCGCGACATGCAGCATTTTCACGGCATCGGGCAATTCGGCGAAGGCCCGCATCAAGGTCACGGCAAACTGAAAGCCGAGCAGCGCTTGAGCGCCCGGGATGATGAGACGCGCCTCAGTGAGAAGCTGATCGACTTGGACATCGAGCGGCGTACGGACGGTCTTGTCTTTCGCCATGGCCGGTTTCTTGCTCCGCAAAAGAAATCCCAGGACGTACCAAGATAAAATCGCCACAAGGAAAAACATCGCACCGATGGTGATTCCCGTGACGAGACCGAGCGTCCACGCGACCGCGACAAACATGTCGAACGCCAGCGCGAAGGTGAGCGGCAGCAACGCGAAGCCGGCGAAATCGGTGGCGAGTTGCAACACGCGCGCGTTGTCCTGGCCGTTCTCGACAAGACGATGATGCATGGAAGGCGCGACCAGGAAGGCGATCGCGACCATGAGCAGGGTAAGACCGCAGGCTTCCAGGACGCGGGAGGGGTACGGAAGCTCGACAAACAGCTCCTGGAAGATGCCGTTGAACTGAAAGCCGAACAGCACCTGCGCTCCGAGAATCAGAAGACGGTTGTCGTTGAGCGCTAGTTTCAGCTTCTTTTGCAAGTCCATGACCGGCGATGTCTCTGTCAGGGCTTGGCCGCTCTGCGATCCTTTGCCCGACGTTTGGCCGGAGCGTCCGCGGCCCGGGCGCTCTTGCGCAACGCCGCGCGCAGGTCAACCGGCCGGCCGTGTTTTTTCAAAACATCGGCGAAGGCTTCATCGGCCAATTCCTGAAACGTCATCATGCGGTCGCGCGCCAGCAAATCGAGCGCCGTCCAGCTCTCCTCGTCCAACTGCACACGCTTGCCGGGCATTGTGGCGTCTCGCCGGCCTATTTCTTTTTCGGAACCTTCTTGCCTTTTTTGCGCGCTTTGGAGAGACCGATGGCGATGGCCTGCTTGCGGCTTTTCACCTTGCCGCCCTTACCGCTTTTGCCGCTCTTGGCGGAGCCGCGCTTATAGCGGTGCATTTCGTTTTTGACGTCGCTGCCGGCGATCGGCGAATATTTTCGCTTGCGTTTCTTGGCCATGTGATTTCCTCCAAACCATCGTTCTTACAATGAGCCACCCGCCGCCGGATGTGGCGGCGTGCGGCATCTCGTAAATGGGCGCATCCTTATGTCGGTGCGGCGTTCAAATAACCGCTGCGATCGCAATCGGTTGCCTGCAAGGTGACAAAAAGTGTGCGCCGGGCCTGGCTGGACTCTACCGGTCACATGCTGCGTCAGACGCCCGGATATCTCTTCTGCTTGAGAAGCCGCGCCAGATGCGCGGTGTTCGATGCCAGGAGCGGCGTCCAGTCGGCAACAGCCTTTGGCGTCCTGAACAAATCCTTGTAATCCTTGCTGCCCATGGCCTCGCCAACCCAATAGGTCACACCCCCGGCTGGGACTGTGAAGCCCACTTCCAGGAGCGCCTGAAACAATTCGGCCGCGGTGTGATGGGCGCCGTCCTCGTTGCCGACAACGACCGCAAGGGCAACCTTGCCGTAGGAGGGCATGCGACCTTTAGCATCGGTCTCGTCGAGGAAGGCATCCATGCGCTCCAGGACGCGCTTGGCGACACTCGACGGCTGACCGAGCCAGATCGGGGTGCCTATCACCAGGATATCGGCGGCCAGCACGCGCTTGCGCAGCATCGGCCACGCATCGTCTTCGCCTTCGTCGGACTTTACCCCCGGCTTGATGTTGTGGTCGACGGCGCGGATGATCTCACCCTGTGCCCCATGGCGCGCAAGCGCCTTGAGCAGTTGCTTCAACAACACGTCGGTGGATGACGTCTCGCGCCCATTCGCGCTCTTCAAGCTGCAATTGAATGCAAGCACCTTCAATGCGCGCGGCGGCATCGTGTACCGTCTTTCCTGCTCCCTTTCAGGTCAAAACCCCGCAGCAATGAAAGTTCCAAACGACGGGCTCGCCGATGGAACCCCCAGGAACTCCTGCAATTATCCGATCACCGACGGTCCCCAACAACAGACAGCAGTCCGGCAATGGCGCTCCAACTACGGCCACCGTTTAGTCCGATGGAGGCGCTATCGGTAGATCAAATTCCGGCCGGTAAGCACTGGCAATACGAGCCGAAATGGGACGGTTTCCGCTGCATCGTCTTTCGCGACGCCAAGAAGGTCGAGCTGCAATCGAAATCCGGCCGCATGATGACGCGCTATTTTCCGGAGCTGGTCGCGGCGATCGGCGCATTGAAGCCCAAGCAATTCGTCCTCGACGGCGAGATCGTCGTTCCCGCCGATGGCACATTTTCCTTCGATGCGCTGCTGCAGCGGATCCATCCGGCCGCGAGCCGGATCAAAAAACTCTCGGTGGAGACGCCGGCCCTGCTGATCATGTTCGATCTGCTTGTCGACGCGGATGGGCGATCGCTGATCGATGAGACACTTCAAGATCGCCGGCCCGCACTGGAATCGTTCTTTCGCCGCTACTGCCGGGGCAATCGCCGGATTCGATTGTCGCCGGCGACCACCGGGCTCGCCGAAGCCAAGGCCTGGCTCGGGCGGTCGGGCCAGATGCTTGACGGCGTCATCGCCAAGCGACGCGATCTGACGTATCGGTCCGGCGATCGCACCGGCATGCAGAAAATCAAGAATTATCGCAGCGCCGACTGCGTGGTTGGCGGCTTTCGCTACAACGAAGGCACACGTGTCGTCGGCTCGCTCTTGCTGGGACTATACGACAAACGCGGGCTACTCAATCACGTCGGCTTTACCTCGACGATCAAGCGAGCCGACAAGCCAATGCTGACAAGGAAATTGCGCGGGCTGATCGAGCCCCCCGGCTTCACCGGCAATGCGCCCGGTGGCCCAAGCCGTTGGTCGACCAAGCGGTCGAGCGAATGGGAACCACTGCGGCCGAAGCTTGTGGTCGAGGTGGGCTACGATCATTTCAGCGGCGACCGTTTCCGGCATGGCACCCAATTCCTGCGCTGGCGTCCCGACAAGGCGCCCGAGCAATGCACACTGGCGCAAGTCAGGCAGCGCAAAGCCGACGTCATGTCGCTGCTTCGCTGAGGCCGCACCAAAAAAACCTGATTGGCCGCATCCCTAATTAAGATCGCCGCCGTCTCTCGTCTTACCCAGTTCTTTGCGGACGGCGGCGGCGGAATTTCCGACTTTGTCGACGGCTCGTTGCAACACTTCGCGGGTGACGCCGAGGTGTTTGATCCAATGTTTCACCTCTAATTCCTCGTCCATGGCAATGTGATTGCGACGCGGCGAGGTTTTATTCGTCAGAGCAACCATTGCGGCCTCGATATTCAGGCGCGATCGCGACAGTCACAACAGAGGCTGGCGCTTTTACGCAGATTATGAGCGCCAAAGGGGCTCGCCATTGCCTATGGCGACGCCCCGTCGGCAGACTCCCTATCCTGATCGGGTTGTTCTGCTCGATGCAGAAACTCGTCGGCATGCTTGGCAAAACAACCCTTCAGGAACTCATAAAATGCGTGCAGGCGGCGCGAGAGAGCTGCACGCAATTTTCTCCTCTCTGACAGCGGCCGATCCATATGCCAATCGAGCCTCGAACGGGTCGCCTAAAGCGGGCGATGCGTTCTGCCGAAGAGCCAACCCAACGCCAGCGCGATCGCCACGGCCGTATAGGGTCGATCCTCGATGGTGTGGCGTACGACATCCTCGAACGACGATGCCGTTCGTAGGACGCCGTCGGCCGCACTGCTGGCGGCATCTTTTGCTTGGCCGTACAAATTCTCCGCCGTGCCTTGAGCTTGGTCGATGACGCCTTGGACCTGGCTCTTGGTGTCGCCGGTGACGCGACCGAAGCCTTCCTCGACTTTGCCGCCAACGTTCCTCGCTGCGCCCGTCACGCGATGTTCATCCATGGTATTTTCCTTGTTGGTTCTAGAATTTTCTTCCAATGCCGCCCAGTCAATCGTTGCGGAGCGAGCGCTACTTCTTGTCGGGGACCCAGGTCGTCGTATCCTTGTCGTAGGTAAATCCGGTTGCGCTCTTCAGCTCGTCCTTCGTCGCGTTCATGACGAGGTACCATTTGTTCTTATCTTTGGTCGTTACGCGCACGGCGTCGAAGGGCACGGCAACATCCTTCTCGCCAGCGCCGAGAAACCCGCCAACGCCGACGATGAGCGAGGTCACCTTGCCGGACTTGTCGACCAGAACGTCCATGATCTCGCCGATCTTGGCGTCCTTCGGGTCATAGACGCTTTGCTTGTACCAGTCGGTTACCGTGAAGGAATTGGCGGGAATGCTGCGCTGCACGGCACCTTCAGCGAAAGCAGCGGTGCCGATGACGGCAATGACGGCGGTTGTGCAAGCAAGTTTCAACATGAACGTTCTCCCGTTGAAGGTGTGTGTGTTTGTTTAGCGCGTCTTAAACCGCGCCGAGCATCCACAAGCACAAGCGCTGCGAGGAACGAATGTTCCACCCGGCACACGATGTCCTCGGTATTCGCCTCGCAGGCGCGACGTGGCGGAACCTAAACGTGGGCCGACGCTTGGTGTCCGCAATCGCTGTGCATCAAATTAGAGCAAGGCGTGCGGCCACAGGGCCTCAATGCACGTGCACAGCGCCCATCAACAGGAGGCCATCATGGCGAAACAACCGAAGAAACTGGACGAGCTTTTTCACGATACGTTAAAAGACATATATTTTGCGGAAAAGAAGATCCTTGCGACGCTGCCGAAGATGGCGAAAGCCGCGCAGTCGCCCGATCTGAAAAAGGCCTTCGAAAAGCACCGCGGCGAAACGGAAGGCCATGTGGCGCGGCTCGAAAAGGTCTTCGGCGCGATCGACAAGAAGCCGCAGGCCAAGACCTGCGACGCCATCGTCGGCATCACCGACGAGGGCGCCGAGATCATGAAGGAATACAAGGGCTCGCCCGCGCTCGATGCCGGTTTGTTGGCAGCAGCACAGGCGGTCGAGCATTATGAAATCTCCCGGTATGGCACGTTGAAGACCTGGGCACAGGAACTCGGCCTCAACGACGCCGTCCGGTTGCTCGAGCAAACGCTTGACGAAGAGAAAAAGACCGATGCGACGCTGACGAAGATTGCGGAAGCCGCGGTCAATCAGCAGGCGGAAGCGGCCTAGATCGTCGCCTTGGCCGCGCCTTTCAGCCGAGAATGTCTCTGTCCGCCCGCGGGTGCCTTTGATCCTTATGAGTGGTGAGAAAAGGTCCCGTGGGCGGCGGTTGTAAGGCGGCCGGAACTTTCTTCATTGTGCCGAATTGTTGGGCGGGACCGTTGGGTTCCGCCGGGAGAATATAAATGGAAACCGATCTGCGTGCTGCGCCCACGATCGTGGACGCACAATCTGCCGTATCTTGGGGTGCGATTGCCGCGGGCGCCGTTGGTGCGGCGGCATTGGCGCTTCTTCTGATCGCCTTTGGAGCGGGGCTTGGCCTGTCGGCCGTATCGCCTTGGAGCGACAGCGGCGTTTCGGCATCGACATTCAAGACCGGCACCGGAATATATCTGGTGTGCGTCGCCGTAATGTCGTCGGCGGTCGGCGGCTACCTAGCCGCGCGATTGCGAACCAAATGGGTGGGCGTTCACAGCCACGAAGCGTTCTTTCGCGATACCGCGCACGGCTTTATCGCCTGGGCCTTCGCAACGCTTTTGAGCGCGACCGCTTTGACCTCGGTGACGGGGTACCTCGCAAATGGCGCCGCGGCGGGCGTGGGTGGTGCCGCATCGCAGGCCACCCGCTCCGTCAATCCGGCCGATATCTACGTCGACAAGCTGTTCCGCCCTGACACTGCGGCGCAGCCGGCATCCGCGCCTGGATCGTCAGCCACCCCCGGCAGCCCAATTCCTGCGGCGCCGAGCGGTGCAAATTCCAATCAATCGCGGGCCGAAGTCCTGCGACTGTGGACCGCAAGTTTTCAGGGTGGTCAGGATCTCAGCACTGCAGACAAAACCTACGTGGCGCAAGTCGTGGCTGCTCGCACCGGCATGAGCCAGGCCGATGCCGAAAAGCGCGTCAATGACGTGATCGTTGAAGCGAAGACCGCCGCCGACACGGCGCGCAAAGGCGCGGCAAAGCTTTCCTTCTGGCTGACCGCCGCCATGTTGTTCGGCGCATTCGCCGCAAGTCTTGCGGCGGTCGAAGGCGGCTCGTTGCGCGACGGTACCTGGAACGATCGCATTCTCACCCCCCGGCCCATATAAAGGAGCACACATCATGGGTAGAGGCATTCTTCTCTGGCTGCTTGGCGTTCCGATCCCCATCATCATTCTGCTGGCGCTTTTCTGGCACTGACGACATAGTAAGCTGCGCCGCGAGGCGCAGCTTTTCCTTGCACCAAGCCAACATACATTTGGAGACGATTTCATGTCGATCGGCACCATTCTGCTCATCATCTTGGTCATCATCCTGCTTGGAGGTTTCAGCGGTTTTGGCGGCGGGCCATTCTACGGCACCGGCTACTACGGCGGCGGTGGACTGGGCCTCGTGATCGTCATCCTCTTGATCTTGGTCTTGCTCGGCAGGATTTGAGCGAGCCCGGAGTGGCCGCTCGCTCGCTGCCATCCGCGAAACCTAGAATGCGTTATGGATGATAAAGCCCAGCGACCGCGAACGGATTCTGATCCAAACTCGGAATCTCAAAATGGCCCGCTCCGCGCATGCCTACGTGCGCGGGAGTACCGTGAGCTTCTACGAATGGCTGCAGAGCAGCCGCCGCGTTAAATTACCGGACGGGCCCCCGGTGTGGATTTGCGGCGACTGTCACGTCGGCAATCTCGGTCCGCTTGCCGATACCAAAGGTCGCGTCCGGGTGCAGATCAGGGATCTCGATCAGACCGTGATCGGCAATCCCGCGCACGATCTGGTTCGGCTCGGCCTGTCGCTGGCATCGGCGGCCCGCGGATCGGACCTGCCCGGCGTGACGACGGCAAGGATACTCGAAGAGCTCATCGCTGGGTACGCAGCGGCACTGGCGGCCGGGTCCGAGACCGATAAAGACAAGTCCCACCGGCCTCGATCAATTCAGGCGCTGCTGGCGCAAGCCACACGACGTCGATGGCGACATTTGGCGGAGGAGCGGCTCGACACCGTCAAACCTACCATTCCCCTTGGCAAGCGGTTCTGGGCACTGATACCTGAAGAGCGCAAGGCCTTGAGCCATATGTTTGCAAGCGATTCCGTCAGGCCCACGCTCACCTCGCTTCGCGGTCGAGCGAAAGACGATCCCATCGAGTTGCTTGATGCCGCCTATTGGATGAAGGGCTGCAGCTCGCTGGGGCGGCTGCGCTACGCCGCATTGCTCCGTATCGGCAAGGGCAAGGATTCGAGCCCCTGCTTGGTCGACGTGAAAGAGGGAGTAACGGCCGCAGCTCCCACCGTATCGAAGGCGGCAATGCCGCGGGATAATGCGGTCCGCGTCGTGACGGGTGCGAAAGCCCTGTCTCCCAACCTGGGTGAGCGCATGGTGGCGGCAAGGCTGCTCGGAAAAGCAGTCGTTGTCCGCGAGCTTATGCCGCAAGACCTCAAGATCGAGGTCAATCGATTAAGCCGGGCGGAAGCCATGAGCGTGGCACGCTATCTTGGCGGCGTCGTCGGGCGCGCCCATGGTCGCCAAATGGAACCGGGCCAGCGCCGGGCTTGGCGTGCCGATTTGACGAAAAATCATAAAGCCTCCCTCGATGCGCCGTCCTGGTTGTGGGCAGGCGTCGTCGAGCTGATTGCCTTGCACGAATTTGCCTATCTGGATCACTGTCGGCGATTTGCGTTGGCTGAAGCCGCCTGAACTGCGTCCTACAGCCATCGATGCTCTCGATGGCAAAGACGAGGGCGGAACTAAACCAGCGAAACATCCGACCGGTCCACCTTGGTGCCTTTCCTGCCGGCCCTTTGCATCTTCTTCCGCAGCTTCATCGCCTTCTTCTGCAGCTTCGCCATCTTCTTGTTTAGCTTCTTCACCTTTTTGGCGATCTTCGATTCTTCGCTCTTCTTGCCCATTTTATACATTGCTCCGACACGCGCACCACTCGTTCCACGCCTGCATTGGCTTCGACATTTGCAAGTCCCATCACCTGACGTAACACGAGATCAATTCGATCGTTGTACCGCCCTGTTGAGAACATCGGCCAGTTCGTCCTGGGCATAGGGCTTCGCCAAACGGAGAAATCCGGGCGCGTGATGCAGCGGCAGATCGGCATAGCCTGTGGCGAGGACAATGGGCAGAGCGGGCATGATCTGCCTGATCCGCTTGGCAAGATCGAGCCCGTTCATATCGGGCATGGCATAGTCCGTGAGCACGACGTCGAATTTCTCGCCGCATTCCAGAAGCTCCAAGGCCTCGGCGGCGGACAGCGCTTCCAGAGCGGTGTGTCCGAGATCGATCAACATGTTGGCGGTGTTCATGCTGACAAGCGAATCGTCGTCCACAAGCAATACTTTCAGCTTGCGGCCGGCCGCCGTTGCCGCTGACGTTTTGTTCTGTGCCGACGTATGGGACACATCGCCGTCCTTGGCGCGGGGCAACCACAACGTGACGACCGTACCTTTGCCCACCTGACTTGAAATGTGCATCGCACCGCCGCACTGGGCCGTTAATCCCTGAACCATGGACAAGCCCAAGCCCGTGCCTTTGCCAATTCCCTTCGTCGTAAAGAATGGCTCCATGGCCTTGGCGAGCGTGGCCCCGCTCATGCCGGTGCCGGAATCGGCAACGCTGACGCGGATATATTCACCGGGAGGAAGAGGTTGCGGGAGGCCGCGCGGCGCGTCCGTCTCATTGCGGCAGGTAATGGTCAACGTTCCGCCGGTCGGCATTGCGTCTCGCGCGTTGAAGGCGAGGTTCATGAGTGCGAGTTCAAGCTGATTGGCGTCGATTTTCACCAGGTGAACGTCAGGTTGGATGTCGACGGTGATCGCGATCCCGGGTCCGACCGACTGGCGCAGGAAATCCATCATGTCGGGAATAAGATGCTGAATTTCGACGGCTTCAAGCTTGAGTTCCTGCCGGCGCGCGAAGGCGAGCAGGCGCTTGGTCAGCGTCGCGCCGCGTTCGGCTCCCTGGATCGCCCCTTCCACCAGCCGGGAGGTTCGCGGATCGTTCGGCAGCGACTTTTTCAAAAGCCTGAGACTGCCGAGGATGACGGCGAGCAGATTATTGAAATCGTGCGCGACACCGCCCGTCAGTTGCCCGATCGTCTCCATTTTCTGAGATTCGTGAAATTTGCTGAGCGCAAGTTCGCGCTCGTGCGTGCGTTCGATGACCAGCGCTTCCAAATCCTCGTTGGTGCGGCGCAGTGCCTCGCGGGCGGCGACATCGGTGGTGATGTCGCTGGCGGTGCCGAACCATCGCGTGATCGTCCCGTCGGGCGAGCGCACCGGAATAGACCGGAACTTGAACCAACGATACGCGCCGTCTGCACGCCTCAAGCGCACATCGATGGTGAATACGGCGCCGTTGGTCAACGAAGCGCGCCATGCCGCTTTAAATTCATCGCGGTCTGCCTCGTGGATCGCGTTGATCCATTCCCAGCCGGAATGGTCCTTGGCGGAAGCGCCGGTGAAGGTGCGCCATTGCGGATTGAAGTAATCAACTTTGCCGTCTGGCTCGCAGGTCCAAACCAATTGCGGCAATGCCTCCGAAAGCGTGCGATGAAGATTCTCGCTTTCGCGAAGCGCCCTCTCGGCGGCCATGCGCTCCGTCACGTCGCGCCAGACCGTCGTAATGAACAAGCGGCCGTCGGATCGCCACTGGCCAAATGACACTTCAAAATTGGCGGACCGGCCTTTCTTGGTGCGACCGACGACCGCAAGAGGCCTGCTGGCATCCGACGTGATTGCCGCGCCATGATCGAAGACGCGCGCCAACTCGCCCTGTTCCGCGAGCAGAAGGTCCACCTTTTGGCCGAGCAGTTCCGACAAGGCGTAGCCGAACACATGTTCGGCGGCGCCGTTCACCCATTGAATTGTACGGTCGAGAGTTGTCGTGATCATCGCGTCGGACGCGGAATCCACGATGGCGTGATAGCGCGCGTTTTGCCGCTCGCGCAGCACGCGCTCTCTGTTGACTGCGACGGTCACGTCATTGATCTGCAGCAGACAATGGCGAGACGCGACGGGCCGGACAACGATGTTGTGCAGCAATTCCCGGCCATCGTCGCCATGCAACGGCAATAGAATGTTCAGGGAATGCGTCAGAACGCTCGAACTGCCGACTTCAAGCGCATCGTCGATCGTCGTCGGCAACCGGGTATCCTGCAATTCAGGAAAAACCTCGTACAAAACTCTTCCCAGAACCGATGGTCTGGGATGCCCGGAAACGCGCGCGATCCAGTCGTTCCAACCGACGACACGGCATCGGTCGTCGAGCACGATAATCCCGACGTCCAGGCCGTCGAATACGGAAGCGAGATCGAACTCAGTCACGTCACCCAACATTACCAGAGGCCTGCCGTCCCAGATTTTCGATAAAGTCGCGAACGATCTCTTTCAACGCCACGATCGAAGGCAGGTCCATGACCAGAGCAATAAAGCCATGCACGTTACGATTTCTGATCGTGAAGTCGATGTAAAGGAATAGCACCAAGTTGGGGGCCGCCGCGTTCGTCTCGACGTCGAATAACGCCGCACCGTCGCCGCGCAGTACCGAGGGAAGCGACACCCGCATTGGCCGGTGCAGCAAGTTCGCGATGGTCCCCAAACACCCGTTGAGAATGATATTACCGGTCTCGGCGAGCGCTTCATGCTCCAAGTCGATGACGTCTTCCAGCGTGTGCTCGTCGCCAACGATGGACCTGACCAGCTCCAGGCTCTGGTCCTGCGGAAAGATCAAAAGCGCGCGCCCCGAAAAAGGGCCGGAGAACAACTGCTGCACCGCAACCAGTTTCGGATTGCCGCCTTTTTCTACCAGCGCGGATGCCGCCTCGCGGCTCACGATATTGACGGCGGGCACCGATAGCAGAACCTCCTCGCCCACCATCTGGCGCAGGCTCGTCGCGGCGCGGCTGACGCCGATATTGGCGATCTCGGCAAGCGCATCGCGTTCGATGTCCGACAGATCACCTACGTCGCCCGCCATTATGTCCGTTTCTTCAGACGAAGGACCGCGCCGGACAAGAACGCTCCTAGAGCCTCATCCGTCAGAGGCTTAGCGATGAAAGCGGCACTTAGTTCCCTTGCCCGGCCAATAATCTCGTCCTGCAGGTTCGCGGATACCAGCGCCACCGGCATCGCCGGATGGGCCTGACGGAGGTTTGCCACCAGCTCCAAGCCGTCGGTTTCCGGCATATTGAAGTCGACCAGGGCGATATCGACGGACTGGGCTGGAATGGCCGCCATGGCATCGGCGGCGTTGGTCGCTTCCACCAGCTCCCAATCCGGGCGGATTCGCCGCAGTGCACTCGCCATGACCATGCGGGCAAGCTTGCTGTCGTCTACAACGAGCACTTTGTAATGCATGTCAGCTTTTCCCGCGGGCCTGTCGTCTCGTTTTCGGTGTGACCGCAATGTATAGAGCCAATGGGCGATTGGAACCACCGGGGGACGCCAGCGGCCAAAATTCGGCCGGCCAGCGCGGATTCTAAGGGCCGCCGGCCGGCAGCCACTCCTGGACCCACGGATCCCCGCAAGGGCCTCTAAGGGCGGGTTGGGCGGCGAGGATAATCTGCAGGACGGCGGTGTGAATTTGCCCGCATTGGGTCCAGTCCAGGACAGCCTGGGGCGTGGCCTGCAGCAATTGCAGCAATCTTTCCGCGTCCTCGGCGGGGCTGTCGCCCTCGATCACGATGGTCCCGTTATCGTCCCGGCGCAGGCTCACGGCAGCACCTCCTTGATATCCAGCACCAATAAGACGTTGCCATTGCCGAGCAGCGTCGTGCCCGCATAACCGCGCGCGTTGGCCAAAAGCCCCTGCATCGGTTTGAGGACCACTTCGAGGCGATCGCGAATGGCATCGACTTCGATCGCCGCAGTCCTGCCCCCGGTTTCGATCAGGACCACGAGCCGGACGCCGTCACGCGTTGGAGCGAGCTCCCGCTTCGGCAAGTTCATCAATTCCGCGAGCGAGCAAATCGGGACGACACGGTCGCCGTGGACAAAGCCGTCGTTGTTCTTGATCTGGCTGATCCGGTCGGGCGTCAGGCGAATGGTTTGCGTCACCGCGTCCATCGGGATTCCGAAAACCTGGTCGCCGGCCTCCACGACCATGATCCGGGTCATCGCAATGGTCACAGGCAGGTCGAGACGTACCGTGGTGCCGGTTCCGACCCCGCTGTTGACGGACACGCGGCCGCCGATCTGCTCGACGGTGGCCCGCACCACGTCCATTCCGACTCCGCGTCCGGAAATATCCGAGACTTCGGCCGCGGTCGAAAAGCCCGCGGAAAAGATCAGATCGAGCGCCTGCTCGTCGGACAGAGCATCCAATTCATCCCGCGCGAGAATCCCCCTCTCCGCGGCTTTGCGCCGGACGACCTTCGGGTCGATGCCGCGGCCGTCGTCGCGAACCTCCACCACCAAACGATCCCCTGCTCGCTCCGCCTGCATCGAAACGATGGCCGTCTCGGGCTTCCCGGCGGCAAGCCGCTGCTGCGGACTTTCAACACCATGGTCGAGCGCATTGCGTACCAGGTGCAGCAACGGTTCGAACAGACGATCGACGATGGCTTTATCCAACTCCGTCGTTTCGCCGTGAGTGACCAGCGCAACCTTCTTGTTGAGCCGCTGCGACATGTCGCGCACGAGCCGCGGAAACGAACGAAAGACCTGGGCGATGGACACCATTCGCAATTTCAGGATCGCGGCATGCATTTCCGTCGCCAGCCGCTCGATGATTTCATGCTCACGCCTAAGCGCGCGGGCCAGCTCGTCGCCGCCGATCCCGTCCTCAACGCGCCTGGCGAGGTGAGCCACGCCGTTCTTTGCGACGATGAGTTCACCCGCAAGATTGAACAGCGCGTCGATCCTGGCCTCGTCGACCCGCAACGAATGGCTCGTCGAGCGCCCGAAGTCGTCGACTTTGGCTGCTGAAGAACGATCGCTTGCAGCATCGTCGCGCTCGGCAATACCGGGCGCCGGCCCCAGCGCCGCGACCGTTTCGGCAAGCACGGCAAGGAGCGGTGCCACCTCGGCACGTGCAGTCGCCGTCTTCTCGGCCAGTTCGACCCGCGTCGCCAAATCCGTCCGCTGCAGGTGCCGGAGCGCATTGGCGGCCACGCGCGCCGTCGCGCCGATGCGGCCGCTCCGATCATCGCTCTCGGGGCCGGCATCGAGAACTTTGCGCTGCTCTTCGATAATGGCGCGGACCAGGTCGATCGCATCGCTACCCTGGGCTGGTGCGCCGGGTTCAAGCGAAAGCGGCCCCAACGGTATCTCGAAGATTTTGACCTGGTCCGGCACCAAGCGGAAAATGCGCGACAGCTCCGCGCGATTGCCCGCCGAGATGCCTTGGAGTCGCAAGTTACAGGCAAACGGATCCAGAGCCCCAAGCGGCGGCCATGCCTCGCGCGCTTCGGCGCGAAAGGCCAAAAGATCGGGAATCCGCCGCATCAAGTCGATTGGATCGTCGCCATCGAAGAAGCAATCGGCGCGCGGTTCGTAGCAA
Organism: uncultured Alphaproteobacteria bacterium; assembly: GCA_963756245.1. GTDB lineage: Bacteria > Pseudomonadota > Alphaproteobacteria > Rhizobiales > Xanthobacteraceae > BOG-931. The sequence goes on along the minus strand of CAVWOI010000009.1, from coordinate 15,299 downwards.
ATGGCGACAAGCTCTCCCGGCTGCTGCCGCAGATGGCGCGAAATCCCGGGGCGCGACGCATCGACCAGCTGTGAGACCCACTGCGCCTGCACGCCGTCTTCGGCTGTGCGCGCAACACCGGCGGCGGACTCGCTCTGAGGTGAAGTCGCAGAAAGCAGGTCCCGCAACCGCGCAGTCATTGCCTTGGCATCGTCGCCGGCCTGTACTGGCAACGCGCCATCGGCCTCGAATGCATCGACCCAACGCGACACTTGATCGAGGCAAGCCAGCGCCCGGTCGATGATGTCTGCGCTCACCGCCAAACGTCCGCGGTGGATCGCCGTGAGCAGATCTTCGGCGGCATGCAGTGTAAGGGTCATCGCCGGCAGTTCGACAATGCCGGCGGAGCCTTTCAGCGTATGGAAGGCGCGAAAAATCCGATCGATACGCTCGCCGGAGGCGCCGTCGCGCTCGACTGCCATCAGGTCGTCGGTCGCTTGATGAACCAGCTCGCGCGCTTCCGCGATGAATTGCTCCTGCAGGGCATTCATGCCGGCGCTCCCGTGAGCGCCGCAACGTGACGGATCAGGTTGGCCTCGGAAACCGGTTTGACCAGATAAAAATTGGCTCCCGCGATCCTGGCGTCCTCGATGTCTTGTTGGCCGGCCTCGGTTGAAGTGACCAAGGCCGGCAGAGCCGCAATTCCCGCCGCGCCGTGTCGAAGCGTCCGGAGAAAGGAAAAGCCGTCCATTCGCGGCATGTTGATGTCGACGATCAGAAGATCAAACGATTGCGCCAGCACCTTCTCCATGGCTTCGATGCCGTTGATGGCCTGCTCAACCTCAAAGCCCACCTTCTCCAGCGCCTTGCGATAGTAAAGTCGGACCAGCGACGAGTCGTCGACGATCAGCACCCGCATTCGCGGAACCCCGGTGGCCTTTTCAACTGGCGTCATGGTCCGCCTCGGGTCTTTGGTAGACGATGGCATCGGAAAATCGGCAAACGTCGAACAGCGGCGAAATCCGGCTCATCGTTTCGGAGTGTCCGAGACAAATGTAGCCTCCGGGGACGAGGCAGTCATAGAGGTTCTCCGCCGCAATCCGGCGCGATGCGTCGTCGAAATAGATCAGAACGTTCCGGCAAAAAATAATGTCAAAACCCCGAAAGCGCGCCATATCCCGGGCATCGATCAGATTGGCCGGCGTGAACTGCACGGAATCCCGCAAGCCCGGATCAATGCGATATTGCTCACCGTCTTCCGGTGCGAAATAGCGCTGGATCACGTCGCGCGACAGCCGCATCAGGGCGCGGCTGCCATACACGCCATCGGCTGCAGCCTTGAGCGCGCGGGTGTCGATGTCCGAGCCGACAATCTCGATGTTGTAGCGGTCGACGTCTTTCCAATTCTCCATCATCCATATGGCAATGGAATAAGGTTCCTCTCCGCTCGAGCAAGGGATCGACCAGATACGGATGGCCTCCCCGGGTTTTTTCCGGCTGATGAGGTTGCCGAGAAGATCGGCGGTCATGCAGCGAAGTTGATGGTCCTCCCGATAGAAATATGTCTCGTTCACCGTGAAGGCATTGACCAGATGTTCGATCTCATGTTGGAAATCGGAACGCAGCGTCGCGAAATAAGCCTGAAACGACGGCGAACCGGTTGCGGCAATGCGCTCGGCCAGACGGCGGTCGATGTAATATCGCTTGTTGTCGGCAAACATCATGCCGGTGCGACGGTAGAGAAATTCGCAAAATCGCCGCGTCTCCTCATTCGTCACGTGAATGGGAAGAGTACCGCGAGACTCTGAGCGCGACATGTCGCCTCAGCCTTCCGCGTCTGAAATCCGGGCGATGGCAGTCGACGTCGCAAAGGCCAGAAATGGAACGCCGGCGAATCGCTTGGCGCACGATTGGAGCGCTGGAACGGCGTCCCGTGTCCCGACCTCGGCCAGAAGCTCGATTGCGGCAGCACAGACGTTGGGGTGTTGTTCGCGTTCCAACAATCGGCAGAGCGCTTGCGTGGCATTCTCTGCCGGCATGTTGCGAACCAGCTCCGTGGCCAGGAGCCGCACATCGGAATCACCGTCTTCCAGAAGCTGATCGACGTATGGCGAAATCGCGTTCGGCAGACTCTGCAGCGTCTCGATGGTCGCAGCGCGCAAGCCGGCATCTTGCGACCGAAGATAGGGCAGCAGTACGCCGACGCTGGCCGCGTCCCCGATGCGGATGAGGGCGGTCATGATGGCCTCCCGCACGCGAGAGACTTGTTCAATACCAAGCGCAGCGGCCAGCGCCGGTACGGCCTCCGGGCGGCTGCCGAGAGAACGGGCGGCGCTCCATCTTGCTTCAGCCTGCGGATTTTTCAGATCGGCGACGGCGGCGGCAGCGCTGTCCTGGGGCAATTGATCCGCCGCCGGCGAAGCTGCGGCATCGCGCTTAACGAAGGGCATTGCCACCCACCAGTTCGACGATCATGCTGGCGATGTCATCGAGCGGCCGGACAAATTCTGCTCCGCCGTTCTTCACCAACTCGCCGGGCATGCCCCATACGACCGCGGTGGACTCCGCCTCTGCGATGGTTCGCCCACCCTGCGTGTGGAGTTGTGTCATCGCGTCCGCCCCATCGCGTCCCATCCCGGTCATGAGTACCCCGACCAATGACATTGCGTCATAATGCTCAAGCGCGCTGGCGACCATACGTTCCACGCTGGGATGCCAGGGATAGTCCCGCCGCGCCGGGACGGGCATGGCGATCGGGCCCCCCGCCCGTGGCGCCACGACCACATCCGCATCGCCGCGGCCGATATAGATGGTGCCCGCCTGCAACGGCATCGGACGATTAACCTCGACAACTTCGAGCGCGCACTGTCGATCGAGCCGTTTGGCAAAAGCGCCCGTGAAGTTCGCCGGCATATGCTGGGCGACCATGACCGGCCAGGGAAAATCGGCTGGCAGTCGCGGCAGGATAATATCGAGGGCGGCGGGCCCACCGGTCGAAGTTCCGATCAGAACCAATCCTTCCGAGCGGTCGGCTTTGGTCATGGCTTTGGTCTTGGCTGCAGGCGTGCGCAGCGGCCGCGCCGGCCGGGTCACGACGCCCGCTCCCCGGAATTGATGGCGAATACGCTCGCGCAGCCGCAATGTCGGACGGATGCGGGCGCTGGCAGCGGCGCGAACTTTCTCGACCAGCAGCGGGCGTAGCCGGTCGATCTCAAGCGAGACCGCGCCACTCGGCTTGGCGATGAAATCGACCGCGCCGAGGTCCATGGCCTCCAGTGTCACCTCGGCGCCTTCCGCCGTCAGGGACGAAATCATCACCACCGGACGCGGCGCCTCGATCATGATCTTGCTCAGGCAAGTCAACCCATCCATGTCGGGCATCTGGATGTCGAGGGTTACGACCTGCGGATCGAAGGACCGGACCAGTTCGAGCGCTTCCGCGCCGTTGCGAGCCACGCATATCTCAAAATCGGCTTCCGCCCGAAAAATTCCCTCGAGCAGTTTCCGCATCAGCGCGGAATCGTCCGCGATGAGAAGCTTGATCACAAAGCCTTCGATGCCGGTTCGGAATCGCTCCGATCAAACTTCGCCAGCACGTCAGCTTCGACGCGATCCAGGAGATGTGCCGGATCCACCAGCAAGATCATTCGTCCTTGGGCGTCCAAATTTGCGACCCGTCCAATCAGGCGCATTTGCTCCACCGACACTTCCGGCGCCGGCCGGATCGCGTCCGCGGGCACTTTCATGACTTCCGACACACTGTCGACCATGAAACCGGTCTTGCCGCCGCCGATGGCGAGAACGAGGATGCGTTGCGCGCTTTCCGACGACATCGACGCAACATCGAACCGTCGCCGCAGATCGACGATCGGCACCACAATGCCGCGGAGATTCATGACGCCATCGATGAAGGCCGGCGACTTGGGAAGCCGGGTGATGTGATCGGGAGGGCGGGCAATTTCGTCGACCGCGTGGATCGGCAGCCCGTACTCCTGATCGCCGAGCCGGAAAATGACGAACTGCTCGTCGGCCATGGCGTCTCCGTTCGTTTGGCTTTCCGGGCTGTCGGCTCTGTCTTCGTGTTCGGCAAGAACCCGTTTTATCAGCTCCGATCGGAACAACCGGTCCGGGGATAGAACGGCGACCAGACGCCGGCCCTGTTCGAGACGGCAGATCGAGGTGATCTCCGCATCCCCCGTTCCACGCGTCAGAAGCGCCGGTGCGGGATCGATCAGCCCCGGCGCGACACGTAGGATTTCCCGCGTGCGGTCAGCGACCATGCCGACGGCATTGTCACCCATCGACAGCACCACGACCTTGCCGCGTTCCCCGCGGTCGACGTCGGCCGGCAATCCCAGCAATGCGCGTAATGACACCAGCGGCAGCAAGCGGTCACGCAACGTTATCACGCCCAGCACGGCAGTCTCGGCCCTCGGAACCTCGGAGACATGATCCGGCAGCGGAATGATCTCCCGCACGCGATCGAGCGGCAACGCGTATTCCTGTCGTGCCAGGTCGAAGCTGATCAATGACACCTGTTCTTCCTGCTCCGCAACGGCGGTCTTCGGCACAACGGCTGAAATCGAGATTCGCGCGCCGGCGCGCGCTCCGGACACGCCGAGGCGGGCGAAATCGTCGCGCAACAGACGTTGCGGGTTCAATATCTTGATCGTGCCTTCGCCCTCTTCGCCTTTGATAATCCCGTCAAGCACGTCCGGATCGACCGATCCTGCGCCAGAGTCATCTTTCTCAACGCGTTCAGCCGGAACGGCCAAAAGATTATCGATGCGGTCGACGACAAATCCGACGGGCGCGCCGCGATCGATGACGATGACGCGCGCGCCGTCTTCCAACGGAACGTCGGGAAGCTCCAACAGGCGTCGCGTGGCGACAACCGGCAGCACCACACCGCGCAGGTTGGCGAGGCCGAGAAGGCTTCGCGGTCCCAACGGCATGTGGGCGAGATTTGGCAGCCGGATGATCTCGCCGATATCGCCCAGCCGAAAGGCGAACAAGTCGTCGGCAAGCCGGAACGCGACGAGATGCTCTTCGGTCGCGAGCCGAGCGTCAGGCGCGGCGATGCTCCCGGTATCGACGCGCGGTGCGTCGGTGTTCGGAACGGCTTGCTGGCTTCGTCTAGCCATTGCGGCGCTGGATGTCCTCGGCGAGAGACGCAATTTCCTCGATTGCCGCCGCGAGTTCCTCCGCGCCGCGCGCCTGCTGCTTGGCGGCTGCCGCGGCCTGCACTGCCGCGCTTCCCGCTTCCTCGGCGACGGCGGCAACCTGCTGTGCGCCACGCGCCGCCTCTTTCAGCGATGTAAGAAGGCTTTCGGCGCTGGAGAGTATCAGCTGATTATTCGTCGCAACCTCGTCCATTGCCGTCTCTGCTGCGGTAAGGCTTGAAATTACCGTAGCGTTGCGCTGATTTTCGGCTTCCGCGGCCGCGACGATTTGCTCAAGCTCGCGGCGCACGGCACCAATCTGATCCTGGATAGCGCGAACCGTATCCTTGATCCGTCCGGCGTTCTCGCCGGAATCCCGCGCCAAACTGCGGATATCCCTCGACACCACAGCGAAGCCCTTGCCGAAGTCTCCGGCTCGTGCCGCTTCGACTGAGCCGTTGACGGCCAACATATTGGTCTGGATCGATACCAGGCCGATGCCATCGACGATTTTGTCGACGCTGCGCGTGATCTCTTCGATCCCGGCGAGCGATCCCAGACTGCCACGCGTCATTTCCAGGGAGCGTGCCACGCCAGCCGAGAGATCGGTCACCGCCACCCGTATCTCGGCCAGCATTCCGGTCATCCGTTTGGTGCCCTCAAGGGCGCTCGACGCGCTTTGCGTTGCCGCCCGCGCCGACTTTTCGATCTGATCCAAGGCGGCGCTGGCTTCCTGCGTCGCCGAGGCCTGCTGTTGTCCACCGCGGCTGATCTGCTCGACCGCCACCATGATCTGTGACGATGCTCCCGACATTTCCTGAACCGCCGTGGACAGCTGCTCGGCTGCCGAGGCCAATTGTTCGGCGCTGCCGGCCTCTTTGGACGTCAAGTCCAGATTGTTTGCCAGTGTGGACAGGGCTTGCGTCGCGGTCTGGCTCTGGTCGAGCGCAGTCGTCTGTTGCTCGATGCTGCGAAGGGCTTCCGTCGCCGCGGCGGCCTGCTCTTCGGCCGCCGACGAGATGATCTCGGCACCCTTCTGGGCGTCGCGCGATGCTCCTTCGGCTTCCTGGGCTCCCGCGGCAATCGCACGGCTGCCTTCGCTTAGCGCGCCGGCTTCTTTTCTCAGTTCGTCAAGCGCGAGCACGACGGTCTGGCTCTTCTCCACTTCGGCAACCGCTGCGTCGGCAGCCGACTTGACCGTCGCCGCGATGGATTTCACCTGTTCCTGGATTTTGGTCGCCAAACTTTGCGCGTCGCGGGCGCCCTTTTCGGAGGATTCGGCGAGCGCCCGAACCTCATCGGCGACCACGGCAAAGCCGCGTCCGTGGTCTCCGGCGCGGGCCGCCTCGATGGCAGCATTGAGAGCAAGCAGGTTGGTTTGATCCGAAACGTGACTCACCGTCTTGGTGACGTCTCCGATGCTGACCGCCTGCTGGCTAAGCTGTTCGATCACGGAAACCGAGGCAGCCTGCCGTTCACCATTGCGTTTGATGTTGCTTGCCCACGACCCGATTTGGTTCGAGGTCTCCGCGAGCGTGCCCTGCAACACCTCGGTCCGCCGGCGCGTCGATTCCGCGCGCTCGCGGGCCTGCGCCAGAGTCGTCGCCGTGGTCGTGGCGACCGCAAGGGTCTCTTGCGAAGCGCTCGCTGCCTCCTCGGCGCCGGTGGAGATCTGCTCCATCGCCCGCCGCAACTGTTCCGAAGCCGATGCCGCCTCGGTGATTCCGGCTATGAGCTGCTCACTGGCGACCGCGATGCGCTCTTCCACCTTCTGCTTTCGACCGGGGTGATGAGCCGGTGCCGAAGATTTGCCAGGTCGCGCGCTGACATTTGCGACAGGGCGCAACGGCTTGGGTCGGGGCCGAGTCGAAAGGCCTCCCCGCGTCGCCAAATCCGACGTCTTCATCAGGGATTTCGTTGCCCGGCTCGCAGCGTGCATCGTGCCAACGGGAGCATCGGCATGGTGCTGCGATTTCGTTCGATCCTGAAAGCGAACCGGTTCCTGCGGACTATCGGATCGCGCAATATTCTGCCCGGCGCGTTGCGCGCCATTTGTTTTCTTACGCATCAACGGCACCCGTTTAAGCCTGCCGAGCCATCGGCTCAGTACGTCCTGTTACGTACCGGACTGGCCTGCGACAGTTCCGATCGAACCTACGCGGTCGCACCGGCAGGTACAAGTGAAAAGACTAAAGGTTCCAATATGATACGGACGCGAAACCAGCCGAAGGGAGCGCCGTCCGCATGCGGCGAAGCCGCCCCATCAAGCCGCTCAGTGGTATAGCGTTTCGGCCACGTGTATCCTCGACTGAATGTCCGCCATCTCAAGATCCGCCCCCCTCATCGGCGCGTTGACTATGACGAGGACCCGTTTACGGGGACCCGCGCTATTTCTTCGCGCTCGGGCAACTCCGGCCCAGTGTTTGGAGGCATCATTCTATGACTGCTAAGCCATTCATGCCCCTGACCGAGTTCGAGCGCGATGCGCTGAGCGAGGTCTCGAACATCGCGATGGCGCGCGCCTCCAACAGCCTGCGTCAGATGGTGGAGCACCAAGTCCTGCTCTCCGTGCCGTCGGTCGAAATTCTATCCCAGGACGCAGCAGCCCGACTTGTCGCCAGGCCGGATAATCCGAAACTCGTGGCCGTACGACAGGATTTCAGTGGCGCGTTTTCCGGGCGCGCATTGTTGATTTTTGCGGAGGCGAGAAGTCTTGAATTGGTGCGCGTGGTTGTCGGACGGGAATTGCCGCTCGAAGATATCGTCGACCTTGAAGACGAGGCGTTAGCCGAAACCGGCAACATCATCCTTAATAGCTGGATCGCGACCATTGCAAACCTGCTCAAGCAGGGGCTCAAAATGTCGCTTCCTGTGGTCATGCGCGGCGACGGCAAGCATGTGTTTGAAAGCGCGCAGAACCGGGACAGTCTGGTGCTGTTCCTCCACATCAAGTTCGAAATCAGCAAAAAAGAGATCGACGGATACGTCGCGCTGCTCATGGATATTCCGTCGCTGGACGAACTGAGATCGCTCATCGCCGACTTCGTCAACCGCGTGACACGAATCGAGGATCGAGGCTCTGCAACAGACTGAGCATTAAGCTCCGAGGCCCACGGCCATGCTGAAAAAGTCGAGCAGGCGGCCATCACCGCCGCTCCAGGCGGCCTGCACTTCGTCCTTTCGCAACGTTCAGCCGATGTAGGCGACCCGTTGCGCGATCGGGGCGTCTTATTGGCGCTCCCTAGGGGAATCGAACCCCTGTTTCAGCCTTGAGAGGGCCGCGTCCTAGACCGCTAGACGAAGGGAGCGTGCCTCCGAAATAAACGCGATGGTGCGGTCATGCAAGCGCGTTGGCAGGGCGGCGCAGGCCTCACGGCTCGGTGGCAAAGCGCAGCCGGCCGGTTTGCTTCAGGGTCTTGATGTCGAAGGTCCGCAATTCGCTCGTGCCGCCGATGTCGATCAGCACCGCGACGCGGCCACCCGAGGCTACCGTCGAGATCAGCCGCGCACCCTTCGGCAAGGTGATGATGCCGTCGGCGGCGATGGCGCCGCCACTGTTGAAGACGCGGTAGCCGATCACGGCGACGACGGCGGCGATTGCGATCAAGGTGGTGAGGGCGGATATGATCATCATCAGTCGCGCCCGCGCCACCAGGGCTTCGGCATCGGCTGCAGGCGGGTTACCGGATACGGTGTTATTAGACATTTGGGTCATGGCAAGCAGTGTAACGCAAAAATCCTTCGTCGTCGCCGAACAGGAAACCGGCGAACGGCTCGACCGCGTGCTCGCCCGCCATGTCACCGAGCTGTCGCGGTCGCGGCTCAAGGCGTTGATCGAGGCCGGCGCGGTCACGCTCGACGGCCACACGATCCGCGATCCCAATCACCGGGTCAATTCCGGCGCCGCGATCGCCGTCGACGTGCCGCCGCCGGAGCCGGCCAAGCCCGCCGCCGAGGCCATCCCGCTCCGCGTGATTTACGAGGACGACGACATCATCGTGATCGACAAACCCCGCAACCTCGTCGTTCATCCCGCCGCCGGTAACTGGACCGGCACCCTGGTCAACGCGCTGATCGCCCATTGCGGCGACAGCCTTTCCGGCATCGGCGGCGAGCGCCGCCCCGGCATCGTCCATCGCCTCGACAAGGACACCACTGGTGTCATGGTGGTGGCGAAGAACGACCGCGCCCACCAGGCCTTGGCGGCCCAATTCGCCGATCATGGCAAGAGTGACGAGTCGTTCGAACGCAGCTACCTCGCCCTCGTCTGGGGCGCGCCCGATCGCCCCCACGGCACCGTCGACAAGCCGCTCGACCGTCATCCGAAAGCCCGCGACCGCATGGCGGTGCGCCAAGGCGGCCGCGAGGCGGTCACCCATTGGCAGGTGCTGGAGCGCTATGCGGGCAAAGCGGGGCTCCGGCGCGCCGGAAGGGCTGGGAAGCCGGAAAAGCCGCAGCCGGCGGTGGCGAGTCTCGTGGCCTGCCGGCTGAAAACCGGCCGAACCCACCAGATTCGGGTCCATTTGGCCTCGATCGGCCATCCGGTCATGGGCGACCAGGTCTATGGCGGCGGTTTTCGCACCAAAATGGCCCTTTTGCGCCCCGAAGCCCAGGCGGGGCTCGAGGCCCTTGGCAGGCAAGCGCTCCATGCCCATATACTGACGGTGAAACACCCTTCGACCGGGGAAATCCTCACTTTCCGGTCGGAACTACCACCTGACCTTGCCCGTTTGCGTAGTGCCCTGGCCGCCCCTGGCGGAGACCGGGGCTAAACTGTCGGGGATAGACGTTTGCTCGCAATGCGTCATCACACATGGACCGGAAAGGATCACGGCTGCGTCGCGCGCATGTGACGCCGCTTGACTTCCACCGGTCCGATTCGACCGTGTATGTTGCGACTGCGAAATGATGGAACTGGCGCCGTCGGCTCGGGGAGCGACGGTGTCGTTGGCCCGCCGCACCGCGGGGGCTTGAAGATGGAGGGCGTTGTCATGGCCCAAACCGCTGCATTGCCCATTTTATCGGGCGAAACCGGCCTCACCCGGTATCTGGAAGAAATCAGGCGGTTCCCGATGCTGGAACCGCAGGAAGAATTCATGCTGGCCAAGCGCTGGCGCGAGCACGGCGACCGCGACGCGGCGCACCGGCTCGTCACCAGCCATTTGCGGCTCGTGGCCAAGATCGCCATGGGCTATCGCGGCTATGGCCTGCCGATCGCCGAAGTGATCTCCGAAGGCAATGTCGGGCTGATGCAGGCGGTCAAGCGCTTCGAGCCCGACAAGGGCTTTAGGCTCGCGACCTACGCCATGTGGTGGATCAAGGCGGCGATCCAGGAATACATCCTGCGCTCGTGGTCTCTCGTTAAGATGGGCACCACCGCCAACCAGAAAAAGCTGTTCTTCAACCTGCGCAAGGCCAAGAGCCGTATCTCCGCGCTGGACGAAGGCGATATGCGGCCCGATCAGGTCAAGCTGATCGCCAAGCGGCTCGGCGTCACCGAGCAGGACGTCATCGACATGAACCGCCGGCTCGGCGGCGATGCGTCGCTCAACGCGCCGATCCGCGAGGACGGCGATTCCGGCGAGTGGATGGACTGGCTGGTCGACGACAGCGTCAGCCAGGAGAGCCGGCTTGCCGAATCCGAGCAGTCGGACAACCGGCACAAGGCGTTGGGCGAAGCGCTCACGGTGCTCAACGATCGCGAGCGCCGCATCTTCGAGGCGCGGCGGCTGGCCGACGATCCGATCACCTTGGAAGAGCTCGCCGACGAGTTCGGCGTGTCGCGCGAGCGCGTTCGCCAGATCGAGGTGCGCGCCTTCGAGAAGGTGCAGAAGGCGGTCAAGAACTCGATCGCCCACATGGAAAATCCCGAGGCCGCCGCTGCGGCCTCGGCGATGCACTGAATTCTCCCTGGCTTGAACGTATCTAGCGACCAATCCGCATATTCGTAATCTCGGCGAGGGATGCTTCGGCACGGCGCTCGAAGATGACCGCGCCCTGCCGGCGAGCGCTGTCGCGCGCCGTCGCGAAAGCCGCTCGCGCCTCATCTTTGTTGCCGCGCCCGAGCGCCAGCAGACATTCACCGCGCAAACGGTAGATTTCCGGCACATAAAACCCGACCCCCGGCTCGTCGATGCCGGCGATGGCGCGGTCGAGATGCGTAAGCGCATCGGCGGCGCGCCCGGCGCCGAGCAACACCTCGGCGGCCAGCCCGATGAAATACTGCGGCAACGGACCGGTGGCGGTGGCGTTGCCAATTTCCGCGTCGACCAGGCGCGCGGCATCGGCGATGCCGGCGCGGACCGCCGTGGCCCAGGCGGTGAGCACCAGGCTCCCGGCGCGCCATTGCGTCAGCCCGAATTTCTGCGCCAGCACCCCGGCACGGCCCGCCGCGGCATAGGCGCCATCGCGCTCGCCGGCCAACTGGCAACCTATCGCGATATTGTTCAAGCAATGCGCCAGCGTGTTGGGATGGTCGAGCGCTTCAGCGAGCGCCAGTCCACGCGCGGCGGCCCGCTCGGCGTCGGCCTTGTCGCCGGCCGTCTGCATCGTCATAACGCAGCAGACCTCGGCGCAGACGCCGGGATCGTGACCGCCGAAGGTGTGGCCGAGGTGACGATGGCGGGCGATGTCGTAAGTCGCGCGGCCGATGCTGCAGTCTTTCAGGGTCGCCGCGACGTCGCCGCGAAAGAATGCCGTCGACCAACGGCAGTGATGGGCTTCGAGCATCAAATCGTCGTCGCCGGAGCGCTGCGCCAGCGCCAATAGTTCGTCGGCCCGGTCGCGCGCCAGCGCGGTCTTGCGCCTGATATTGGCGTTGAGCCACAGGCCCCATTTGGCCTTGAACGTCGCCGGCTCATCGCCGGTTGCCTCGCCCATCTCGGCGGCGCGCCGATACGCATCCTCGACTTCGGGACTGCCCATGCCGCGCGTGACGATCAATGCCGGACCGAGCTTGAGCAGAAAATCAAGCTGGCGGCGGGTGCGCTCGGCGGATGCGGGCAAGGTCTCCGCCGCCTTTAGCCCCGCCAAAAAGTTTGCGACCGCCTCCCGATAGGCGGACCGGCTGGCGGCGCGGTCGCCGGCCCGCATCCGGTAATCGCAGGCCGGAGCGGGCAGCCCGGCCTCGGCGAAGTGATAGGCCAGCACTTCCGGCTCGCTCACTGCAAGCTCTGGGAAGCGCTCTTCGACCGCACGCGCGGTGCGCTCATGCCACTCGCGCCGGCGCGTCAACAGCAAGCTGTCGTAGGCGGCGTCGCGCAACAGCGCGTGCTTGAAACTGAAACCCCGCTCCAGACCGCGTCCCTCCGGCAGCAGGATTCCGGCTGCGACCAGATCCGTCAGCGCCGCCTCCAGCGCCGCGCCGCCGCGCGGCACGACCGCGTCGAGGATCGCAAATGGAAACTGCCGGCCGACCACGGCGGCGATTTGCGCCACCTCGCGCGCCGGGCCGAGGCGATCGAGGCGCGCCATCAGCGAATCCTTGAGCGTCGCCGGCACGGTCGCCGCCGCCTCGCCGGCCGATTCCACCATGCTGCGGGTCAGTTCCTCGGCGAACAGCGGAATGCCGTCGGTCTTGTCGAGGATCGCGGCGACGGTTTCCGCGGACAGGTCCTGCGCTGTGGCGACACTGGCTATAAGCCGGGCGCAGTCGGCGCGGCCGAGGCGGCCGAGCGTAAGCAGCGTCGAATGCGGCCGCGTCTGCCACGGGGGCGCAAATTCCGGCCGCGCGGTCACCACCGCCAGCAATCGCGCCCTACCGATGCTGTCGGCAAGCTGCGTCATCAATTCGAGCGTGGTGGCATCGACCCAGTGGGCATCTTCCAGGACCAAGAGGACCGGCTCGGTTTCACCGAGGCGGACGATCTCGTCGACCAGAAGCGCAATAGTCGCCGCCTTGCGCTGCGCCGGCGTCAGCGATGGCGGCGGCGCCAGTCCATCCGCCGGGATCGACAACAATTCCGCCAAGAGCGGCAGCGCCGCCGCATCCGACGCCATGCGCGGCGCGAACGCGGCGCGCAGCTTCTCGATCCGCGCGGCTGCGGAGTCCGCGGCCGCGAAGTGGGCGGCGTGGGACACATGTTTGATGACCGGGAACAGCGCGCTGTCGCTGTAATAGGGCGAACCCTGCAGGTGGATGCGCGCATGCGGCTCGCCGGCCAATGCCGCGCGCAGCGCCTCGAGGGCGCGCGACTTGCCGATGCCGGCCTCGCCGATCACCGTGACGATCTGGCCCTCGCCACCGCGCGCCAGATGCCAGCGGTCGAGCATCAATCCCATTTCATGGGCGCGGCCGACCATCGGCAGATCGCGGCCGGCGCGGCTGGCGGCGAAACGGCTTTCCACCACCGCTTCGCCGACCACGCGCCAGGCCGGCACCGGGCGGGCAAATCCCTTCAGCGCGTGCGCGCCGATGGATTCGAGCTCGAACAATCCGCCCAACAGATTCTGCGTCGCGTCGCTGACGAGGATCGTATCGGGCGCGGCGAGCGCCTGCAGCCGTGCCGCGAGATTTGGCGTTTCACCAACGATGGCGCGCTCTTGCGCGGCACCGCTGCCGACGATCTCGCCGACCACGACGAGGCCGGTGGCGATGCCGACGCGCGCCTGAACCCGCGTGCCGTCGGGCAGCTCGATGCCCGCGACTTCGCCCAGGATATCGATCGCGGCGCGAACCGATCGCTCCGCCGCGTCCTCGAAGGCGCGCGGGAAGCCGAAATAGGCCAGCACGCCGTCGCCCATGAATTTGGCGACGAAGCCGCCGAACCGTCCGATCGCGCCGGCGACGGCGTCCTGATAGCGGCGGATCAGCCCGCCCAATAGCTCGGGGTCGACCGTGCCGGACAGCGCCGTCGAGCCGACCATGTCGCAGAACAGCACCGTGACCTGGCGCCGTTCCGCGTCGCCCGGCGCATCCGCGGCGGACGGCCCGGACGGCGCGGCCGCCGCGGCGTCGCCCTCGGCGAGCGCCTTGCGCAATCGCCGCCGATTACCCAACGAGACGCCGAGCTGTTCGAAATCGCGCTCGCTCAGCTCCGGCAAGATGTCGAGGTCGATATCATTCGCCTCGAGAATTTCGGCATATTGCTCGAACTTGTGACGGCGCAACCAGTCGCGAAGCTCACTCATGGCGCCAGCTTTTACCACATCCGCTCCGACGTCCGTTGCCTACTTGTCATTCGTCACAAAAGCTTGGCATTTGCTTGCCCGTCACCCTGGGGTGCTGCCAAGCGGCCGCGAAGGGTGACGGTGTAAGGATGACGGAAAACGAATGCCTTGCTACCGGGTTGCGGTCGATACGGGTGGAACGTTCTCGGACTTCGTCTATCTCAACGAGGACACCGGCGCGGTTGCCGTCGGCAAAATCCCCTCGACTCCGGACGACCCGTCGCGCGCCATCCTGCAAGGCGTCGAGGCGCTGATCGGGCAAGGCGTCCCCGCGGCCGACGTCGGCTATTTCTGTCACGGCACCACGGTCGGCACCAATGCGCTGCTCGAGGGCAAGGGCGTCAGGACCGGCCTGCTGGTCACCGAGGGCTTTCGCGGCATCTACGAAGTGGCCGAGCAGGCGCGGCCCTACGGCACCGCGATCTTCGACGTCATGTACGACAAGCCGACGATGCTGGTGCCGCAAAGCCTGACCGGCGAAGTCGAGGAACGGGTCGATTACCGCGGCCATGTGCTGGTGCCGCTGGACGAGGCCGCGCTGCGCGGGACGTTGCAAAAGCTCAAAGCGCAGAACATCGAAGCGCTCGCCGTCTGCCTGTTGTTTTCATTTCTTCATCCCGAGCACGAGGCGCGCGTCGGTAAAATTGCGCGTGAGGAAATGCCGGGTTGCGATATTTCGCTGTCCAGCGAAATCCTGCCGCAGATCCGCGAGTACTACCGGCTGAGCACGACGGTCATCAATGCTTACCTGCAGCCGATCCTCAAGCGCTATGTCGAGAACCTCGACCGCCGCCTCACCGGCACCGGCGTCACCACCCGGCAAAAATACATCATGCAATCGAACGGCGGCATGTCGACGTTTCCGGCCGCGGCACGCACCGCCGTCACCACGGTGTTGTCCGGGCCGGCCGGCGGCGTCACCGCGGGCGCTGCCGCCTGCGCCATGACCGGATTTCCCAACATCATTACCTTCGACATGGGCGGCACCTC
>CAVWOI010000008.1:0-9827 GCA_963756245.1 uncultured Alphaproteobacteria bacterium | reverse complement strand
GGCGATCAAAGGGGCGTAAATAGGCCGCTTGCGCTCGGAGTCAATGTTTTCTTTGCTTTCGGGCCTGACGGCACCTATCAATCGGCCGATTGCCGGGTCAAACCATGCCGAAACCGCCACGCCAAAAGAAGCCAGCGCTCGCCGATCTGCGGCGCGAGATCGACCGCATCGACGAGGCGATGCACGAGCTTCTGCTCGAACGCGGCGAGATCATCGACACCTTGATCGCCGTGAAGAACACGCAGGAAGTCGGCTCGGCGTTCCGCCCCGCCCGCGAAGCCGACATGATGCGCCGCCTGGTGAAGCGCCATCGCGGCAACCTGCCGCTCGATACCGCCGAGAGCATCTGGCGGGTCATCATCTCGACATTCACCTATGTCCAGGCGCCGTTCGCAGTACACGCCGATCTGTCCGCCGGCGACGCCATGATGCGCGATTCCGCGCGCTTTCATTTCGGCTTCACGGTGCCGTTCGTGCCGCATGCCGGCGCGTCGAGCGTGGTCGCCGCGGTCTCCGAATCCAAGGGCGATCTTGGACTGGTGCCGGCCTTTGCCACCGCCGGCGCGGGCCCGTGGTGGGCGGCGCTAGAATTCGACGCCGCGCCGAAAATCATCGCTCGCCTGCCGTTCGTCGAGCGGCCCAATCATCCGGCGGCCATGCCGGTGTTCGTCGTCTCGCGCGTCGCCGCCGATGCCATGGTCACCGAGACCGAGGTCTGGAGCGTGCGGGTGTCCGGCTGGAAGGCGTCCTCGGTCGGCACCATTGCCGAATTGGCCGACGTCATCGCCGTGCCCGACCGCGCCTTCGATGGCGCCGCCTTGCTGGTCTCGGTCGAGCGCGGCGGCATCAAAGCCGTCTCCGACGCCCTGATCGGCATCGGCGCCTCGATCCGCTCCACGGCCCTCGTCGGCAGTCACGCGACCCGCTATACGGTGCCGTAAACTGTCATGCCCCGCGCAGGCGGGGCACCTAGTACACGCCGGCCGAGCCTATTTGGCACAGGCGCGGAGGGTACTGGGTCGCCCGCCTTCGCGGGCGATGACAGTGAATTGAGGATGACAATGACTGCCACGCGTCCAAAGCCCCGTCCCGGCTTGCTCGATATCGCGCCCTATGTGCCCGGTAGGAGCACCGCACCGGGCGTGGCCAAGATATTCAAGCTGTCGTCCAACGAGACGCCGCTCGGGCCGAGCCCGAAGGCGATCGCGGCCTATCAGGCTGCCGGCGCCCATCTCGAGGACTACCCGGACGGCTCCGCCGGCGATCTGCGCGAGGCCATCGGCCGCGCCTTCGGCCTCGACCCCGACCGCATCGTCTGCGGCGCCGGCTCCGACGATTTCCTGCATCTGTTGGCGCAGGCTTATCTGGTCGACGGCGACGAGGCGATCTACACCAAGCACGGCTTCCTGATCTTTCCGATCGCCACGCTCGCCGCCGGCGCGCGGGCGGTGGTGGTGCCGGAAACCGATTACACCGCCAATGTCGACGCCATCCTCGCCGCGGTGACGGGCAAGACCAAGATCGTCTTCCTCGCCAACCCGAACAACCCGACCGGCACGGCGGTGCCGTTCGACGAGGTCAAGCGGCTGCACCGCGGGCTGCCGCCGCACGTGCTGCTGGTGCTCGACGGGGCGTATGCTGAATATGTCCGGCGCAACGATTACGAAGCCGGCATCGAGCTCGTGGCGACGTCGGAGAACGTCGTCATGCTGCGCACGTTCTCGAAAATCCACGGCCTTGCCGCGCTGCGACTCGGCTGGATGTTCGCGCCGGCGCACATCGTCGACGCGGTCAACCGCATCCGCGGCCCGTTCAACGTCAACGGGCCGGCGATCGTCGCCGGCATCGCCGCGATCGAGGACGTCGAGCACCAGGACCGTTCGCGCGAGCACAATACGCGGTGGCTCAAGTGGCTGACCGACGAGATCGGCAAGCTCGGGCTTGAAGTGACGCCGAGCGTGGCCAATTTCGTGTTGATCCATTTTCCGCAAACCAAGGGCCGCACCGCCGAAGAGGCCAACGCCTTCCTGATGAAACGCGGGCTGATCCTGCGCCAGACCACGGCCTACAAGCTGCCCCATGCGCTGCGCATGAGCGTCGGCACCGAGGAAGCCAACCGGCTCGTGGTCGCGGCGCTGAAGGAATTTTTGGGGTGATGGCCTCGCCAGTCCTCTATGACCGCTTGGCGCTGATCGGCGTCGGCCTGATCGGCGGCTCGATCGCGCGCGCCGCGCGCGCGCTCGGCATCGTGCGCGAAATCGTGGCGACGTCGCGCTCCGAGCCGACGCGGCAACGCATCCGCGAATTGGGGTTGGCCGACGACGTGGTGGACACCAGCGCCGCCGCGGTCGCCGGCGCCGACCTGGTGATCGTCTGCGTTCCGATCGGCGCCTGCGGCGCGGTAGCGAAAGAAATCGGCCCGCACCTCAAGCCCGGCGCGACCGTCTCCGACGTCGGCTCGGTCAAGGCCGCCGTGGTGCGCGACATGGCGCTCCATATGCCTGCTGGCGTCCATTTCATCCCCGGCCATCCGGTCGCCGGCACCGAAGATTCCGGGCCCGACTCGGGCTTCGCCGAGCTGTTCATCAACCGCTGGTGCATTCTTACGCCGCCGAAGGACGCCGAGGCGGCCGCGGTCGAGCGGCTCGTGCAATTCTGGAAAGCGTTCGGTTCAAGCGTCGAGATCATGTCGCCGGAGCATCACGACCTGGTGCTCGCGGTGACGAGCCACGTCCCGCACCTGATCGCCTACAACATCGTCGGAACGGCGTTCGACCTGCGCCACGTCACCGAGTTGGAAATCCTCAAATATTCCGCCGGCGGTTTTCGCGATTTCACCCGCATCGCCGCATCCGACCCGACCATGTGGCGCGACATCTTCATGAACAACAAAGAGGCGGTGCTCGAAGTGCTCGGCCGCTTCAACGAGGACCTGTCGACGCTGACGCGCGCCGTGCGCAACGGCGACGCCGACACATTATACAATGTCTTTGCCGAGCGCCGCGCCATCCGCCGCGGCATGGCACCGCTCAATCTCGGCGGGCCGGCGCCGGATTTTCAAAAAGCCGACGGCACGCCGAAACCCGACCCGATGCCGCGGCCCTACGCGGCGGACGACTGATCGTGTTTCCCGGGCGCGGTGCAGCACGTAGCGCGTAGCGCGGAGTGATGCACTGCAGACCCGGGATCGTTCCATACGCAGAGTCCAGAGCGATCCCGGATCAGCGGTGCACCGCTGCGCTTCGCTTCGCGCTGCACCGCATCCGGGAAACATGCTGGGAAACTACCCGCGCGTCTTGACCGTAAGCGCTTCATTCACCGCGGCGCGCAGCACCGCCAGCGTGAACGGCTTGGTGATCACGTCGTGGATCAGCGCGTCGAGGCCCTGCGCGCGCTCGCGCTGGTCGGCATAGCCGGTCATCAACAGGATCGTCATGTTCGGAAAATCGCGCGCCACGTTGAGCGCCAGCGCGATGCCGTCCATGATCGGCATGCGCACGTCGGTGAGCAGGAGGTCGAAACGCCCCTCCTCCCGCGTCAGCACGTCGAGCGCTTCGCTGCCGTCGACCGCGGTCTTGACCTCGTGGCCGTCCATGGTCAACGCCCGCGCGCACATTGCGCATAAGGCTTCTTCGTCTTCGGCGACAAGAATGCGCGACATGAGGTTCACCGTGTTCCGGCGATGATGTCGTGGCGGGTGACGAAGCGCACCAGCACGTCGCGCCCGTCGGTCGGCGGCGAGGCGAGACGGCTGCGGAACGCCACCGTGTCGCCGGGCGGCAAGGTCGCGCGCGGCGCCACCGCGGTCCAGGAATAGACTTCCTCGTTGGCCGCGTTGCGGACCACGAATTTGAGCCGCGGCACGTCGACGATCTTGCGCGTATTGTTGACGACGCTGCCTTCGACCACGAGGATCGGCACACCCTCGTGCAGCTCTGTCGTCGTGGTGACGGCATCGAGCGCCAGCCCGCGCAGGTTCACCGGCAACCCCAGCGTCGAATAGAACGAAGCGGTCTGCGGCAAAATTCGCACGACGTCGTCACGCCAGCCGACCAGGACGGCGTCGGCGATGATCAAAGCCAGAATAGCGCTCTGCAGGTTCGACAGCGGCCAATGCCACGACGGCCGGCCGAAACGACGCTTCTGCTGCCGCGCCGCATAGGTCTCGATGTCCTCGAGCGGCTCGGCATCCGCCTCCGCGGCATGATCGGCTTCGATCGGCGGCTGCCCATCATCGAGATCGACCGGCGCGATGGATGGCGCTTCGACCTCGACCGCCGCGCCCGGTTCGTCGGCAACCATCTCGGCGCCAGCCGGCTCGGCGGCTGGCAATTCGTCCGGCGTCGCCCATATGACGCCGTCGGCGTCCCGCTCATCGGCCGACTGCAACGCCGGTTCCTCGGCAAAAGCGCCGGCGTGCGCCGCTGGCGGCTCCGGCCCGATCGCCTCGGCCGCGGCCAAAAGCTTGTCGGCATGGCTCGGCGCGGCGCGCCAGATCGTGCGACAGCGCACGCAGCGCACCTGGCGCCCGTTCGGCTGCAGGCTTGCCAGCTCGACATCGTAGGATGTAGCGCAGGTCGGGCAGACGATCAGCATTGGCGAATCAGGACGGTCGGCGGTGTTCAGCCCGACCGTAGCAGGCGATCCGTTAACGGATTGGAAACCAAGCCGGCCCGGGCCGCCCTGCCGACAAGGTGCTAAATAGGCGGGACGGGCGAATCAGGTGGCGACCCGCCCCGGCATTGCGGAGGACGGCGTGATCCGCTTCGAAAATGTCGGCTTGCGCTACGGGCGAGGCCCCGAGGTGCTGCGCGACCTGACCTTCCGCATCGACCCAAAATCGTTCCAATTCCTCACCGGGCCCTCGGGCGCCGGCAAGACCTCGCTGTTGCGCATGCTGTTCCTGTCGTTGCGGCCGACCCGGGGCCTCGTCACCATGTTCGACCAGGACGCGGCAACGCTCTCCAAGGACGGCCGCGCCACCTTGCGCCGCCGCATCGGCCTGGTGTTCCAGGATTTCCGCCTGCTCGACCACATGACCACCTACGAGAACGTGGCGCTGCCGCTGCGCGTCATCGGCAAGGACGAGGCCGAATACCGGGCGGAGGTGGTCGAGCTCCTGCAATGGGTCGGGCTGGGCGATCGCATGGGCGCGCTGCCGCCGATCCTGTCCGGCGGCGAGAAGCAGCGCGCGGCGATTGCGCGCGCGGTGATCGCGCGGCCGCAGCTGCTGCTCGCCGACGAGCCCACCGGCAACGTCGATCCCAATCTCGGCCAGCGCCTGCTGCGGCTGTTCATCGAGCTCAACAAATCGGGCACATCGGTGGTCATCGCCACCCACGATATCGCCTTGATGGACGAGTTCGATGCGCGCCGCCTGGTGCTGCATGAAGGACGGCTGCATGTCTACGACTAACCCGATCGAGACCATGATCGAGCCGTGGGACGACATCGATCCCACGGGCGCGCTCGATCGCGCGCCGCGCGGCTCGGCCTCGATCGTGCCGAGTAGCTCCATCGCCGGCCGCTCGCTCGCCGCCGTCGTCGCCATCATGACGTTCCTGGCCGCGTTGACCACCGGCGCCGCGATGCTGGTGGTAAGCACGGCGAACGACTGGCAGGCCGACGTCGGGCGCGAAATCACCGTTCAGGTCCGTCCCGCCGCCGGCCGCGACATCGAGGCCGACGTGAGCAAAGCCGTCGCCGCCGTGCGCGCCGCTCCCGGCATCGCCGACGTCCGCGCCTACTCGAAAGAGGAATCCGAAAAGCTGGTCGAGCCGTGGCTCGGCGCCGGCCTGCGCCTCGACGATCTGCCGATCCCGCGGCTGATCGTCATCAAGCTCGCGCCCGGCGTGACGCCGAATTTCGCCGCGCTGCGCCAGACGCTGGCGAACCAGGTGCCGACCGCGAGCCTCGACGATCATCGCGGCTGGATGGAGCGGATGCGCACCATGGCCGGCACCGCGGTGGTGTGCGGGTTGGCGGTGCTCGGCCTCGTCATCGCGGTGACCATGCTGTCGGTCACCTTTGCCACGCGAGGCGCCATGGCGACCAACCGGCCGATCGTCGAAGTGCTGCACTATGTCGGTGCCACCGACAGTTTTGTCGCCAGCCAATTCCAGCACCATTTTCTTCTGCTCGGGCTCAAGGGCGGCGCCATCGGCGGCGGCGCCGCGATCGTCCTGTTCGGCTGCGCCGAAGCGGCGCGCGCCTGGCTTGCCGGTACGCCGAGCGGCGACGAGGCGGCGGCGCTGTTCGGCAGCCTGTCCATCGGCGTCAAAGGCTATGTGGCCATCGTCATCCAGATCGTCGTCATGGCCGTGGTGACCGCCTTGGTGTCCCGCTACACGGTCAACCGGACGCTGGAGACCATCGATTGAATGCGGCTATGATCGGCATCGCTCGAACGCCGGCGCCGGCCGCCGGGGCGACATTCGGCGCGAGGAAGAGCGATGCCGGGACTTAAGTCCGCCGTCAGGCGGCGGCGCATCACGGGGATGACCGTCAAGCTCGCCGTTCTCGGCGTGCTGGCGCTCGGGCTCGGCTTCGCCGGTTTCGTCTGGCTGTTGCCGGATCAGGAAGTCGCGCTCGACCGCAACGCCGACGGCATCGTGGTGCTGACCGGCGGCACTTCGCGCGTCGCCGACGCGCTCGAACTGCTCGCCGCCGGCCGCGGCAAGCGCCTGCTCATCACCGGCGTCAACCCCGGCACCACGACCGCCGACATCGCCCGCCAGACCGTCGATTATGGACGCTTGCTCAACTGCTGCGTCGATCTGGATTATTCCGCGCTCAACACGCTGGGCAATGCGGTGCAGGCGCGGCATTGGGCGATCGACCACGATTTCAAGTCGCTCATCGTCGTGACCTCGGCGTACCACATGCCGCGCGCGCTGGCCGAGCTCGCCCACCAGCTTCCCAACGCCACCCTCATCCCGTTCCCGGTGGTATCTGACCGCCTGCGCATCGAGCCATGGTGGTCGAACAGCGAAACCACGAAGCTGGTGCTGTCGGAATATCTCAAATATCTTTTCGCAAAAGTGCGCATGCGGTTCGACACCGTGGCTGACGGCGACGGCATCCGCCGCGTTGCCGAAGCGCGCGGTTCATAACGGCGCCTGCGTCCATTCACCCGCTCGCCGACAGGTCCGCCTTGGCCACGTCCCTTCTCATGCGCTCGCTG
This sequence comes from uncultured Alphaproteobacteria bacterium, assembly GCA_963756245.1. Lineage (GTDB taxonomy): Bacteria > Pseudomonadota > Alphaproteobacteria > Rhizobiales > Xanthobacteraceae > BOG-931. Next base: position 2,644 of record CAVWOI010000008.1, on the reverse strand, counting down.
CTCTTTAACGCGCTGTTCTACGCGAACCTGATCCTTCACATGGTGGTGGCGCTGCCGACTTTTTTCCTCCCCCCCCGGGTTCTGCTCGTCTTCATCCGCTCCTATGCCAAAACCAGCCTTTGGCTATTGCGCATGGTCTGCGGCATCAAGGTCGAGTGGCGCGGCATCGAGAAGATTCCGCGCGGCGCCTGCATCATCGCCTGCAAGCACCAATCGGCCTGGGAGACATTCGCGCTTTATGCGGTGCTGCGCGATCCGGCCTATATCCTCAAGCGCGAATTGATGTTGATCCCGCTGTTCGGCTGGTACACCTGGAAGGCGGGACTCATTCCGGTCAATCGCGAGGCCGGACTGTCGGCGCTGTCGCGCATGACCGCACGCGCCCGGCAAGAGCTCGCGCGCGCGCGCCAGATCGTGATTTTTCCGGAGGGTACGCGGCGGCCGCCCGGCGCCGAGCCGGTCTACAAACCCGGCATCGCTTATCTCTACAGCAAGGCCGACGTCGCCTGCGTGCCGCTGGCGCTCAATTCCGGCCTGTTCTGGCCGCGCCGGTCATTGCGCCGCGTTCCCGGCACCATCGTTGTCGAAGCGCTTGATCCAATCGCGCCCGGTCTCGACCGCAAGATTTTTGCCGCGCGGTTGGAAAGTGTCCTTGAAGAGGCAACTGCGCGGCTGGTCGCTGAAGCAGGGATCAGTAATCAGGGATCAGAATGCGAGACATCTCGATCTGATTACTTGATTACTGTTTACTGATTACTGATCCCTGATTCCTGGCCGCCCTTGAGGCCCTCAGCGATCCGATGCAAATCGGTCTCGCGGTAGCCGAGCGCTTCAAGCGCGCGAACCGTCTCGATGACGTAATCGCGATTGATGCCGGAGCGGCCATGGCCCTGCCGCACATAGTGCACGCTTTGCTCGACCGAGAGCCGGCCGGCATATTGCACGTGGCCGCGGTCGACGACGTAGGTGAGTGCCCGCACCTGGCGGCGCGCCTCGTCCTCGAGCTCGATCCGCCGCACCGTCTCGAGATAGACGCTGGTGACCTGCTCGCGGCCGCGCAGATAGGCGATGGTTTTTTCGCGCTCGGCGGCGGCGACGCGGAAGGCAATGCCGCGGCACATGCCGCCGCGGTCCAGCCCCAGAACCAGGCCGGGCTTCTCCGGGGTGCCGCGATGGACGTAAGAAAACACGCAGAGCGCCCGGTGCAGCCCGATGAGCCGCGCCGGCACCCGCTCCAGCACGTCAAAACCCGGCCGCCACATCAGCGAGCCGTAACCGAACACCCACAGGTCCCCCGTTTCCTGCTCGTTGCCTGCGTCCATCTTGCGCGCTAACTCCTAAGCCGGTTGCGCTCGCCTAACAGGACGATGCAGGCGGCACAATGGCGCACATCCAGCACGCTGGATTTGATAGTCTTGAAATTGCCGCACGCGGCGGACGAATAGGAACCCATGCCCGGCGAATCTCCACTCAACATGATGCAGCGCCAGCATCCGCGCCGGTCTCCCGGCGCCGCCGCCGCGCCGCCGCGCCGCCGGCTATGGCCGGTCGTGCTGCCGGTCTGCGTCGTCGTCGTGCTGGCGGCGGTCTGGTGTGGGCTGTGGTATTACGCCGCCGGCATCGCCGACCGCACCATGTCCGGCTGGATGGCGCGCGAGGCCGCCGCCGGCCGGGTCTATAGCTGCGGCAGCCAAACCATCAGCGGCTTTCCGTTCCGCATCGAAGCGGATTGCGCGACGGCCGGCGCCACGATCAGCAGCACCCAGCCGCCCTTTGCGGTCAGCGCCAAGGACATCAGCGTCGCCGCGCAGGTCTATCATCCGACCACCCTGGTCGGCGACGTCTCGAGCCCCGTCACCGTCGCCGAGCCCGGCCAGCCGCCGCGTTTTGTCGCCAACTGGTCGCGCGCCCAGGGCAGCGTGAGCGGGCTGCCGCCGGAGCCCGACAGCGTTTCCGTCACGCTGGATCACCCGCACGTCGATCAGATCGCCGCCGGCAACAGCACCACGATATTCGCCGCCGACAATGCCGAATTCCACGGCCGCATCGTCGGCGGCTCGGCCGCCAACAATCCGGTGATCGATGCGCTCCTGACATTCGCCGCGGCGACCACGCCGACGCTGCATCCGCTGCTCGCCGATCCCGCACAAGGCGAAGTCGAAGCCGTGTTCCGCGGTTTCAAGGATCTGGCGCCAAAACCGTGGCCGCAGCGCTTCCGCGAGATGCAGGCGTCCGGCGGCAATATCGAGATCACGCGGCTGCGCTTCGAACGCGCCGACTCCGTCATCGTCGGCGCCGGCACGCTGACCGTGAGCGCCAACGGCAAGCTCAACGGCCTCATCCGCGTCGGCATCGCGGGGCTGGAGAACATCGTGCCGAAACTCGGCATCGACCGCCTGATCGGGCGCGGCCTCGACAAGCTCAACGGCGGCTCCGGCCAGGCCCAGCAAGGGCTGAACGCGCTCGACCGCCTGATGCCGGGCTTGAGCGGCGTGGTGCGCGACAGCGCCTCCGCCAGCGTCATCGACAGCCTCAACAAAATGGGCCAGCCGACCGAGATCGACAAAAAGCCGGCCATCGTGCTGCCGCTGAATTTCTCCGACGGATTTGTCTCGCTCGGCATGGTGCCGCTCGGCGAGGTGCC
>CAVWOI010000007.1:0-80815 GCA_963756245.1 uncultured Alphaproteobacteria bacterium | reverse complement strand
ATAGCGCGACGAACTCCTCGCCGCCCAGGCGGCCGATGGCGTCGCCGGCGCGCAGCGTCTTTTTCACCACGGCGGCGAACAGGTGCAGCGTGGCGTCGCCGGTGGTGTGACCGAACCGATCGTTGATCGTTTTGAAATGATCGAGGTCGAAGGCGAGCACGCAGACCGGCTCTTTGCTCGCTTGCCGCGCCGCCATGATGCCGGCGGCAGCCTCAAAGAAGCCGCGGCGGTTGAGCAGTTCGGTCAACGGATCGGTCGCCGCGGCGAGCTTGTATTGGCTCACCGTGCGGTCCTTGGCCAGGACCAGCACGATGAAGGCGGCGCCGACCACGTAAAGCACGACCTCGATGGCATAGACCGCGACCCAGCCGGCGCCCAGCGTGCGGCTGCCGATGCCGTCTTGCGATAGTCCCGCCAATGCCACCGGAAACAGGAAGACCACGCCGTGCAGCATCGGTACGAAGATTGCCGGCCAGCGCCGGATCAGCGATTTGCGCCGCTCGCGCCACAGCTCAATGGCGGTCAGGAACGTATAGGTGGCGACGATCACTGAGCTCACGACCAGCCGCGACGTCTCTGTCGTCACGAAGGCCGAGGACGAACAGAAGGCGAGCCAGACAATGGCGCCGAGGCACATCGAGCCCCACCGCACCGGCCGGCCGTGGAACAGACGCGCGGCGCTCCACACCATGCCCACCGCGATGAACAGCATGACGTCCGGGAGGCTCGACGGTATGGGCGGCGAGATCAGCTCGCCCAGGCGCCACAGCACGCCGGAAAATCCGCCGACCAGATACGCCGTGCCCCACCAGGCCAGCGCGGTGATGCCGTCCTGCAGCCAGGCGAACAGCAGGAACAGGCCCAGTAAAGACGTGACGCAAATAGCGATGACGAATAGCGTGCCGATGTCGAGCGACATCGCCGCTTCGGCGAGGCTGGCAAACATGATACGCGCTCCTCTCACTCAATCGAGAAAATCCCTATCACCGATCGCGGCGCTGTCTTTGACGTTTGCGTTTCAGGCTTTGCCGAATGTGAGGCGTAAGCCGCGGGTTTTCCGGAAAAGCCGCGAAAATTGGAAAAGTGAAAATTGCAGTAGTGACAATTGCGCGGAATTATTTGCGGAGCCAAAAGCCGTCCTGACAAGCCGCAAAGGTGATTGTGCCCACTTGAAGCGCATATGCTGCGATCTTGGCGATGGCGCCGCGTACGACGTGGTTTCCGCGCCCGGCTGCGGCCCTGCCCGAGGCCCCCTTCCCGCGGCGCCTATCGTTGCCTAGATTGAAGCAAAGACGCTTAAGTTCTTAAGGGAGTTTGCCATGGCTGAGACCGCCGAGCTCGACGTCGCCCCCGATACCATCGAAGCCACCCTCAATTACATCGTCGACGACGGCAGCAAGGTCTTCACCATCGTCGCCAGTCCCGGCGGCAGCGACACCCGCTCCGGCGGCACGCCGGACCCGCACCGCGTGGTCATTCACAACGGCCGTCCGCACGTGAATGACTTTGCGCTCGAGCGCAACGGCTTCCGCTTCGTCCGTCACGACACCAAGATGGCCGACTTCTTCGACGAGGCCGAGATCAAGCGGGTCTATTATCCGGAGATGGAAGCGCTGATCAAAGCTGAGAGCGGCGCCAAGCGGGTGGTCGTGTTCGACCATACGCTGCGCACCGCCGACGACGAATTGCGCGAATCGAAGCAAATCCGCGAAGTCGTGCGCCGGGTGCATAACGATTACACCGAATGGTCGGCGCCGCAGCGCGTCCGCGATATTTTGCCGGACGAGGCGGAGGAGTTGCTCAAGCGCCGCTTCGCCATCATTCAGGTGTGGCGGCCGATCCGGTACCCGGTCGAGACCTATCCGCTCGCCATGGCCGACGCGCGGACCTTGGCGCCGACCGACATGATCGTCTCGGAGCGGCGCGCTCCCGGCCGTATCGGCCAGACCTACGCGATAAAATATAATCCGACGCACAAATGGTACTGGTTCCCGCGCATGCGCCGCGAGGAAGCTTACGTCTTCAAGGTGTTCGATTCAATGAAGGACGGCCGCGCCCGCTGGACCGCGCACACCGCGTTCGAGGATCCGACCACGCCGCCGCACGCGCGGCCGCGCGAGAGCATCGAAATCCGCACCCTGGCGTTTTTCTGATTTCGTAGGGTGGGCTGAGCGCAGCGAAGCCCACGCTGTGCAGAGCCGCGTGGGCACGGCGCTGCGCGCCTTTGCCCACCCTTCTGTAACGGGCCTCGATTGGTCAATCCCTCTTTGCGCTATCCACTCGCCGGGTCTCGCTTCTGTACGGGGTCGGCGCAAGGCCGCCACCTGATGGGGTTTGAAGAGGACAGGCCGACCAATCTACGAACGCGTGGTCGCAGTGCCGACTGGATGGGCAGCGGTCTGACCTGATCCATCGTCCCGGCGAGGGGACTTCGCTTCGAGAAGGCCTGGTGTCGTGACCCACCCGAAAACTGTTGTGCTTGTCTCCTGTTAGGCCGCTGCCATAGCGGCGTTGAACGGCGTTGCGTTGGCGAGCATCCGATGCAGGATCACGGCGAGCTTGCGCGCCAGCGCCACCTTGGCCTTCTTCATTCCGGCACGCTTGGCGATCCGCATCGCCCAGCTCTTGAGCGGCGCGCAGCCCTTGATCGGCTTGATCAGCATGATGTGGGCGGCCTCATAAAGTGCCGTGCGTACCGTGGCGTCGCCGATCTTGCTGATGCGGCCGGTGTAATCGGTCTCGCCCGATTGGTACTTCTTGGGCGTCAGCCCGAAGTGCGCGCCCACCCGTCTTGACGATGTGAACCGCCCCGGATCGTCGATCGCGCTCGCATAGGTGAGCGCCACGATCGGCCCAACCGCCGGCGCCGACATCAACAGCTTGGCTTTGACGTCGACGCGCGCCATCGATCGAACTTGCTTGTCAAAAGCCTTCAGTTCGCGCAACAGCACCGCATGCACAGACAGCAGCGCCGCGGCGATCATGTGAAGGCTCGCATGGTTGACCACTAGGTCCTCGACCCGTCCGGCGAAGCTCCGGTTCGTGGTATGGCCGACTTTGAGCCCAAAGCCGCGCAAAATCCCGCGCACACTGTTCTCAACATCCAAAAGCTTCGACTGCACCAGCTTGCGGGCCGTCAGCACCGCCCGCGTCTCCTGCGCACCAATCGACTTGCAATGAACCGGCCGGAACCAGCCCAGCCGTATCAGCTGGGCGATACCGCGCGCATCGTTGCGATCGCTCTTCACCGGCATCGTCTCCAGCGCCGTCCGCACGTGCCGGGTCTCCAATAACTCGACCGCCAAACCAGCTTCCTTCATCGCCGCGTAAAGCCACTGCGACAATGGCCCCGCCTCCAGCCCGATCCGCACAACAGCCAGCCCCAGCGAGCCAAAATAGCCGATCAGCGCCTCAGGCTCGCTCGCAACCTTGCCCTCGCGCACGATCTTACCGCCCCCATCCACAACGCAAACGCTCGAGCATTCCAATGACACGTCGATTCCTGCATAATGGTCCATGGTCGTCCCTCGTTGATGCTTGGAGCAGGCTCACGCCCGACTCCGCTACACCATCAGATTGAGGGACGACCGCCTGTCCGGCTACTCCGCCGCCGGCCCGTTACCCCATCTACAAAGATTACCGCTTCGAGAACTGGAAGCTGCGACGCGCTTTGGCCTTGCCGTATTTCTTGCGCTCGACCACGCGCGAGTTGCGGGTGACGAAGCCGCCGCGCTTGAGCACACTGCGCAACTCGGGTTCGTGCCGGATCAGCGCCTTGGAGATGCCGTGGCGCACCGCGCCGGCTTGGCCCGACAGTCCGCCGCCCGACACCGTGCAGACCACGTCGTATTGGCCCTGGCGGTTGGCGGCGACCAGCGGCTGTTGAATCAGCATGCGCAGTACCGGGCGGGCAAAATAGACTTCCACCGCGCGTTCGTTGACGAGGATCTTGCCGGCGCCCATCTTGATCCAGACGCGGGCGACCGCGTCCTTGCGCTTGCCGGTGGCGTAGGCGCGGCCCTGCTTGTCGAGTACCTGGACATAGGTCGGGGTCGCCGGCGCCGGCGTGGGCTTGAGCGTCGACAATTCTTCCAGCGACTGGACTGTCTCGGCCATTATGCGGTCCTCTTGTTCTTGCGGTTCATGGCCGCGATATCGAGTTTTTCCGGCTGCTGCGCTTCATGCGGATGCTCGGCGGCCGGATAGACCCGCAGATTGCCGAGCTGGACGCGGCCGAGCGGGCCGCGCGGCAGCATGCGCTCGATCGCCTTCTCGACGATGCGCTCGGGGAAGCGGCCGGCGAGGATCGATTTCGCCGTGCGCTCCTTGATGCCGCCGATATAGCCGGTGTGCTTGTAATAGATCTTCTGCTCGACCTTGCGGCCGGTCAGCACCGCCTTGGCAGCGTTGATGACGATGACATTGTCGCCGCAGTCGACGTGGGGCGTATAGGTCGGCTTGTGCTTGCCGCGCAGCCGCATGGCCACGATCGAGGCGAGCCGGCCGACGATCAGCCCTTCGGCGTCGATCATCACCCACTTCTTCTCGACCTCGGCGGGCTTTGCCGAAAAGGTTTTCATAGTCGCTTCCATCCGGGATGGGGCGCGTCGCGCGCCGTGAGCGCAGGCTTCTAGCCGCCACCGCCACACAGGTCAACACATATGGTAATTATGAAATGGACTCAAGCAGTTGGGTTAGAGGTATTTTATTACCTTTAACCCGATTGTGGCGGGATCGAATAGGTCGAGGTCACGTGGGCAACCAGCTCCTCCTCGCCTTCCGAGCGGATATAGACCTCGCCGACGGCGAGCCGCTTGCCGAGCTTGATCAGGCGCACTTCGGCAAGAAGATCGCGCGGCGCCGGCTTTTTGAGAAAATTGATGGTCAGGTTGGTGGTGACGGCGAGCGGCACCCAGCCGACGGCGGCCAATACGGCGACATAAACGGCGAAATCGGCCAGCGCCATCATGGTCGCGCCCGACAACGTGCCGCCGGGCCGCAGCGAGGTTGGGTCAAAATGCCGGCGCACGACGGCGCCGCCGTGCCAGACTTTTTCGATCTCGTAGCCGCTTTCGCTATTGAACATTTCGGGGAATTCGGCGCGCAGGAGCTCGGTGAGTTCCTTGCGTGTCAGTTTCGGCGCCGCCAAATCTGTTGTACCCCGCTCTGTCATGCCAACTCCCGTTTTTCCGATTTTCGGCTTCTCAGATCGGTTACAATGGCGGGAGCGTCTGAATCTGCAAAACGCCGGATACTACCGATGAACGCCCAAGCCGCTACCGTCGCCGCCGCCGCCTCCTCCGCGCTGATCCTTCTACGCGAGGACATCGAGGATGTCGCCATTCTCACCCTGAACCGGCCGCAGGCGCGCAACAGCCTGTCCGAGGCGACGCTCGAAGCGCTCGGCGACGCGCTGACCGCGATCGCGCACGATGGTGCGGTGCGCGCGGTCATCATCGCCGCCAACGGCCCGGCCTTTTCCGCCGGCCATGATCTCAAGGAACTGAACCAGCGCCGCTCCGATGCGGATCGGGGGCGTGCCTATTTCAAGCACATCATGGGGCTGTGCAGCGGCGTGATGCAACAGGTCGTTACGCTGCCGCAGCCGGTGATCGCCGCGGTTCAGGCCACGGCGACCGCAGCCGGCTGCCAATTGGTGGCAAGCTGCGATCTCGCGATCGCCTCGCGCGCGGCAAAATTCGCTACCCCCGGCGTCAATATCGGCCTGTTCTGCTCGACGCCGATGGTGGCGCTATCGCGCAATATCCCGCGCAAGGCGGCGATGGAAATGCTGCTCACCGGCGACATGATCTCGGCCGAGGACGCCGCCCGCATCGGCCTGGTCAATCACGTGGTCGCGCCCGGCAGCGAGCGCGACGAGGCGCTCAAGCTCGCCAAGAAAATCGCCGCCAAATCGGCGCTGACCGTGAAGATCGGCAAGGAAGCGTTCTATCGCCAATTGGAAATGCCGCTGGCCGAGGCCTATCGCTACGCATCCGAGGTGATGGTCGAGAACATGCTGGCCCGCGACGCCGAGGAAGGAATTTCGGCCTTCATCGAGAAGCGCGACGCGAAATGGGAAGACCGCTGATCGGCTGTCAGACCGTGACGTACGGCCCGGGCCGCGGCGAATGCCCGCCCTTGAGCAACGGAAAGAAATAGCGCGGCGGCTCGTAGTGCTCTTCGGCCGTGGCCGGATCGAGGAAATGGTTGCCGGCGATGTCGTCACGGACGAAGAAGGCGTTGGCGCCTGCGAAATTGCAGCCGACGATGCGGTAGCCCTTGCTGCGGCCGAGCCGCACCAGTGCTTCCAGGCTGGCGCCGAAATAATTGCTGCCGTCCCATCGCCGCTCCGGATCGTAGGGAACGACCAGCGACAGCGGCGGCCGCAGCGCTGCATTATATTCAATCACGACCACGCGCGGCTGGATCGCGGTGATCGCTTTCCAGACCCAGTAGTCGTTGTTGTCGATATCGATACTGAGGAAATCGATCTCGCCGGTGACACCGCTTTGCTCGAGCAGCGTATTGATATTCTCGGCGGCGACGAAGGCTTCGTTGACCGCCAGACGGCGCTCATCGAGAAATGCTTGAAAATTTTTGCGGATCTGCGTGATGCGCGTCGCCGAGCCTTCGAGCCAGAGCCCGCGCCAGCCTTCGACTAAAAGCTTGACGGAATTGCATTCGACGCCGGATTCCACGCCGAACTCGACGAAAATCCGATTGCCGGTTCCGACCCGCTTGAAAATCTCCTGGATGATGCCGTCCTCGTCGGACTGCGAATAAGTCTTGAAGCCGTAGCGCAATAGCCGCTTGGGATCGGCATAGCGCGGCGTGGCAAGCTCGTCGGCCCAATAGCGCAGCAACTGCATCTGCCGGACATGATCCGAGCGGATCGTGTTGTAGCCTTCGAGCTGGGCGAGTTGCTTCAGAGGGTCGGTTTCGGTCATCGGCTCAGGCGCTATGACGGCCGGCAAAAGTGGCTAGCGCCGCGAAACGTAGGTGATCGTCCTGAGTCGGGCAAACGCACTAGCCGCCCTCTTGCCGCCCTTTCGTAACGGCGACGGCGCGACTATGTTGTTTTCGCAGACCCACCGGATCGCAATGAATCACGATAGCTACGACGACAGTTACATCCGCGGCATTCTCAACACCGTGAAGACGATCGCCATGGTCGGCGCCTCGGAGAAGGAGAACCGGCCGAGCTATTTTGCCTTCAAGTACCTGCTCGAGCGCGGCTACAAGATGATCCCGGTAAACCCCGGACATGCCGGCGAGGACATGCTCGGCCAGCGCATCTACGCGCGGCTCGCCGATATTCCCGAGCCGGTCGACATGATCGATATTTTTCGCGGGCCCCAATATGCGCTGGCTATCGTGCAGGAAGCGCTGACGCTCAAGACCCGGCCGCAAGTGATCTGGATGCAGCTTGGCGTGCGCAACGACGAAGCCGCCGCGCTGGCCGAAGCCAATGGTATGAAAGTGGTGATGAACCGCTGCCCGAAGATCGAATACGGCCGGCTGTCGTCGGAGATCGCCTGGATGGGCGTCAATACGCGCACGCTGTCGTCGAAAAAGGCCACCATCGGCGGCATTCAGCGCATGACGCTCAACCGCACCAGCGCCCAGGGCGGCGCGACAGTTGCTGCAGACCGCGTGCAGCGCGAAGAAGGCAAACACTGAATTTTGCCAAACCGACTTGGTTTTGACGAAAGCCGGCCCGCCTTGGGCCGACAATGGCTCAAAATAAACTCAATACTTACTATAATTCGATCCGACGAGAACCTTCCGGGGTTTTGGCGCGTCTCATAGAGGCGGGACGCTCGGGCTTCAATGTGGGCTTCGATGCCGCCCGTTCGGGAGGGGACGATGAAACTCAGCACCACGATCGCACTGTCATTACTTTGCCTGACGCTGGCGCCGCTCGGTGCCCGGGCCGACGAGCAGTCGGACCAGCAGGCTTGCATGGGTGACGCCATGAGCATCTGCGGCCAATTCATTCCGGACCGCGAGCGCGTCGGCGCCTGCCTTGTTTCCAACCGCAGCCGCATCTCGCCGGCCTGCCGCGCCGCAGTAGCGCACTTCAATCCGAAGACCGCGTCGGCGCGCTGAAAGCTGCCATAAATCGATTTCGCAGAAAAAGTTTCCGCCGCCGCCGCGCCCGACAGCGCGGCGGTTGCGTTTTACCGCCAGCGGACTGGCCGCGCCTTGACGGTTTTGCGCGGTCCTATAAACCCAAAGCGCTGTTTCCCAACACCATGAGGACCGGTCGATGAGCGAACGCATTCCCGGCTTTTCCACGCTCGCCGTTCACGCCGGCGCACAGCCCGATCCGACCACCGGCGCGCGCGCGACGCCGATCTATCAGACGACCTCCTTCGTATTCGAAAGCGTCGATCACGCCGCTTCGCTGTTCGGGCTGCAAACCTTCGGCAACATCTATTCGCGCATCGGCAATCCGACCAATGCCGTGCTCGAGGAACGCGTTGCGGCACTGGAAGGCGGCACGGCCGGGCTCGCGGTCGGATCCGGACACGCGGCGCAGGTTCTGGTTTTTCATTGCCTGCTGCAGCCCGGCGACGAGTTCGTGGCCTCGAAAAAGCTCTACGGCGGCTCGATCAACCAGTTCAATCACGCGTTCAAGAATTTCGGCTGGAACGTGGTGTGGGCGGACCCCGACGACATTGCCTCGTTCGAACGCGCCGTCAGCCCGAAGACCAAGGCGATCTTCACCGAGTTGATCGCCAATCCCGGCGGCGTCATCACCGACATGGCGGCGGTGGCGCAAATCGCGCGCCGCGCCGGCGTGCCCTACATCGTCGACAATACGCTGGCCACGCCATATCTGTGCAAGCCGTTCGAGCACGGCGCCGACATCGTGGTGCATTCGCTGACCAAATTTCTGGGCGGCCACGGCAATTCGATCGGCGGCATGATCGTCGACGGCGGCACCTTCAACTGGTCGCGCGAGCGGCGCTATCCGATGCTGTCGGAGCCGCGGCCGGAATATCACGGCATCGTGCTGCACGAGACGTTCGGCAATTTCGCCTTCGCCATCGCCTGCCGCGTGCTGGCGCTGCGCGACATCGGCCCGGCGCTGTCGCCGTTCAACGCCTTCCTCATCCTCACCGGCATCGAGACCTTGCCGCTGCGCATGCGCAAGCATTGCGACAACGCGCAAGCGGTCGCCGAATGGGTCTCGGCGCATCCGAAAGTGGCGTGGGTCAGCTATCCGGGCCTGCCCGGCGACCGCTATCACAACCTCGCCAAAAAATACTGCCCCGGCGGCGCCGGCGCGGTGTTCACGTTCGGGCTCAAGGGCGGCTACGACGCCGGCGTAAAGCTCGTCTCCAACGTGCAGCTGTTCTCGCATCTCGCCAATATCGGCGATACCCGCTCGCTGATCATCCACCCGGCCTCGACCACGCACCGGCAGCTCAGCGACGCACAAAAGGTCCAAGCCGGCGCCGGCCCCGACGTGGTGCGGCTGTCGATCGGCATCGAGGACAAGGAAGATATCATCGCGGACCTGGAGCAGGCGCTGGCGGACTGATCAGCGACTACGCTGGCGCCAGCGGGATGTTTTCGTGCGCGATCGCGCGGCGGTCGGCGACGAGCGCGGCGTGGGTCGTCGCCACGGTCAGTACCAGCATCGCCATCGCCTGGTGCGCCAAAGCGAGCGAGATCGGCACGCGTAACAGCAGCGTCGCAATGCCGAGCGCGGCTTGAAGTGTGACCGCAATTGCAAGGACGCTGGCGCTGGTGACCACCCAGCCTTCCTTCACTGCGCGCGCCACGTCGAATGCGTGCAGGAGCGCGCCGACGAGGATCGCATAGGCCATCATGCGGTGGTCGAACTGTGCCGTCAGGGTGTTCTCGAAGACATTACGCCAGGCCGGCGTATCGGAAAAAAGCCGCGCCGCGTCGGGCAGCAACGCGCCGTCGATCAGCGGCCAGGTGTTGTAGATGTAGCCGGCACGCAGTCCGGCGACCAGCGCGCCGAGGTAGATTTGCATCAGCACCAGGATCAACAAGCCGAACGCGCTCAAGCGGATACGCGACGGCAGTGGCACCGCGGGCCGTTCGCCGAGCCGCTGCGCGGTCCAGATCAGCGCGACATAGATCACGCAGGCAAGCACGAGATGGGTCGCGAGACGATATTGCGAGACTTCGATCCGATCGGCGAGACCCGAGGCCACCATCCACCAGCCGACGCCGCCCTGCAGCGCGCCGAGACCGAAGATGAACCACAGCCGGCCGCGCAATCCCGGCCCGACCCAACCGCGCCACAGGAACCACAGAAACGGCAAGAGGAACGCGGCGCCGATGACGCGGCCGATGAGCCGGTGCGTCCACTCCCACCAATAGATCGTCTTGAACGCGTCGATGCTCATGCCCTGGTTGAGCGCGTGGTATTGCGGAATGGCCTGATATTTCTCGAACTCGGCCTGCCATTGCGCTTCGCCGAGCGGCGGCAGCGTGCCCATGACCGGCCGCCATTCGGTGATCGAGAGGCCGGATTCGGTGAGCCGCGTGGCGCCGCCGATCAGCACCATGGCGAGCACCAGCGCGGCCACGGCATAAAGCCACAGCCGGATCGCTCGTGCATGGGCCTCATTGAAGGGAACCGCCGTCATTTTAAGTTTTTGGCCGATCGCTTGTTTGGGGCGCGCGGACCATATAGTGCTGGCCCCTGCCCCCGCAACCGACGTTATGCCGCTTCCGGTAACACTGCCGTCATGTCGATCCGCCTGCGAAAATTCATCGGCACCGTTTTGTTGTTCGTGCTCGTCATCGTGTGGGCGCTGGTCGCCATGGCGCTGGCGCAAGCGCCGCTCATTCACGACAACGAAATCGCGTCGATTGCGTACTACGTGATCGCCGGCCTCGGCTGGGTGTTGCCGGCGATGCCGTTGGTGCGCTGGATGAGTCTGAGGAAAGACGACGGAAGACGGACGACAGAGGACAGATAAGGCAGCAAATTCCGTCGTCCGTCCTCGGCTACGCCGCGTCCAAGCGGCGAAAGCCATTCCACATCGCTGTCGCCGAGCCGGACAACAGGACGCGCACATAGCGCAGGCGCTGGAATTCGCCGTTGAGCGAGATTCGCGGCAGCGCGGTCAGGTGCCTCCTGTGCGCGCGGAACAGCACGCCCGGCCGGGTCGTGACCGCGGTCTTGAAACCAAACTCGGCCGCAATGGCGAATTCGCGCGGGCCGGCCGACGTGCTGTCGCCGATCGGGTAGGACAGATGCTCCGGCCGCGTGCCGAGCGCCGCCTCGATGATGGAGCGGCTCAGATCCATTTCCGAGCGCACCGCGTCCGGCGGCAATTTCGCCAGCATGGGATGGCTCACCGTGTGGGCGCCGATGGTGACGAGCGGATCGGCGGCAAGGTCGGCCAACTCCGGCCAGCTCATGCAAAGTTCCTCGCAGAACGCCGCGATATCGACCTGGTAGCAGGCCGCGAGATTTTTGATCACGGCGCGCATCTCGGCTTCTGTCGGCCGCGCCCGCAGCCACCAATAGAGCTCGTCATAGAGCGCGCGCTTTGCCGCGACTGTGGCGCAATCGAAGGTCCGGTTACGGCCATCGACCTGCAGGCCGATATGATCGTTGCGCGCGATCACCGCCTCGAGCGCGAGCCACCACAATTCGCCGAGCCGGTCGGGAAAGCTGGTCGGCACATAGACGGCGAATGGCACCCCGGCGTCTTTCAGAATTGGATAGGCCCACTGCATGGTGTCGCGGTAACCGTCGTCGAAGGTCAGGCAGACGAAACGCCGGGCGAAGTCGCCCGCGCTCAGGCGGCGGTGCATTTCGTCGAGGCTGACCAGATCCACGCGAGAGCGGCGTAGATATTTGACCACATGGGTGAGAAAGCGCGGCGTGACTTCGAGCAAACGGTTCGGCTGGAAGCGCTCCGGCCGCGGCGGCCGCACGTGATGCAATGTCAGGATCGCGCCGACGCCGGCGACGAAAGGTTTGAGCACCATATGGGCGCCGGTGAAGTAAAGCCCCTCCAAGGCGCCGCGGATGATCGTTTGTCTGAGGCCTGACACGGAGCAACCCTTGTCGAACGAAGCACTATTCCAGGCCTTCGTTGACAATTCTTTGTCAACTTCGCGGCAGGAAGCTCTTCCGGTTACGCGATCGGCGCTTACGCGGCGGCGGCCGTCTCTGCGGCATTGTCCGCGAACGAGCCGCCGAGCACGGTGACATCGGCGAAGCCCGCGTCGAGCAGGTGCTGGCGCGCCGACGCGGTGCCGGATTCCGTCAGCGTGCCGGCGACCAGGATTGCATACGGCGCAATGGCGCTTATGGCATCGAGGTCCGGGCCGAAGACCGCTCCCGCGGCGATAACGACACGATCATAGCCGCGCGCCAGCGCATCAAAACTCGTCGCCATGTTGGGCGCGACCAAAATCTCGCCGCGGTCGGTCGGCAATTGGCCCGACGAAATCAGGTGCAGGCTCGATTGCCTGTCCTTGGTGATGATGTCGCGGAACGACGCCGTCTTGGCCGCGAGCTCGGCAAGCCCGCTGGCGGACGGCTCGTTCGACGTGGCCCTGATCGCGCTATCGGCCGACCCGAGGCCGACCAGCACGACGCGGGTATTTGTCGCCAGCGCACGCGCGATCTTGAGCGCGGTCCAGCTCGAATCCATTCCCTGCGCGGCACCGAACACCGCGACGCAGCGATCGGCGCCGCCGTCGTGCTGCAAGGTATCGGTCACGTCGTCGAGCGAGCTGACCGGAACCGGCTGTTGCGGCGCGGTTTTGTGGCGGATGGCGTTGAGCGCGGCCGTCACCCGCGAGGTCACCTCTTCCGACGGCGGCGCCGGCGGCGCCTGCCGCACCGGTACGCCGCCCATGGGGGCTGCCAAAAGCTCCCTGGTCAGCACGAAGCCGATCGCGATCACCAGCGTGGTCAAGGTGGCGATCAGCACCGCGGGCACCTTCTTCGGATAGGCCGGCACGTTCGACACCGTGGCCCGCGAGATCACGCGCGCATCGGCGGGCGCGGAATTCGCGGTGTCGCGCGCGGTGGCCTCGCGATATTTGGCCAGATAGTTCTCCAACAGGTCGCGCTGCGATTTCGCATCGCGCTCGAGCTCGCGCAGTTGCACGTCGTCGACGTTGGTCGTGGCCGCCTGGTTCTTGAGCTGATCGAGGCTGGCCATTTGCGAGTCCAGCCGCGCGCTGGCGAGCTTGGCGTCGTTTTCGAACGAGCGCGCCTGGGTTGCGGCTTCTTGCTTGATTTGACCATCGAGGTCGGCGATCTGCGCCTTCAATTCCTTGATCCGCGGATGGTTGTCGAGCAGCGTCGAGGATTGCTCGGCAAGCTGCGCGCGCAACGTCACGCGCTGCTCGGACAGCCGGCGGATCAGTTCCGAGTTGAGAACGTCCGAAGATTCGATGGGCTGGCCGGATTTCAGCATATCCCGGATCAGCCTCGCCTTGGCCTCGGCGTCGGTTTTTTGCGCTCGCGCTGCCGCGAGCTGCGTATTCATGTCGCCAAGCTGCTGCGCCGACAGCGTGGTGTTGTTGTTGCCGACAAACAGCCCGGATTTGGCGCGGTATGCCTCGACCTTGGATTCCGCCTCTACGACCTTCTTGCGCAAGATGTCGATCTGGCCGGCCAGCACCTGGCCCGCGTTCTGCGCCTGCTGCTGCTTGACCTTGCTCTGCAGCTGCAGAAAAGTGTCGGCGATGGTATTGGCGACCCGCGCCGCGAGCTCCGGGTCCTCGGACAGGAAATCGATGACGATGACGCGTGATTTTTCCACCGGAAACACGGTGAGCCGGTCGTAATAGGCTTCGAGCACGCGCTCTTCCGGCGTCATGCTCGCCGGATTCTTGATGATGCCGAGCGCGCCGAGCACGGTTTTGATCGGCGACACGCCGCCGATCGTCGAATCGAACTCGGGCAGCTCATTGAGCTTGAGCTTGGCGATCACATCCCTGGCGAGGTCGCGCGACAGGATGAGCTGCGCCTGGCTCGTCACCGACTCCTGGTCGGCGGTATTGCGATCGATCAAGTCCTTATCGGCTTCCGGGCGCAGGAAGATATTGTCGCGCAATTCGACGATGACGCGCGATTCCGACTGATATCGAGGCGTGATGACCTGGACGGCCAGCAGCGTGACCAGTCCGACCAGGATGGTCGGCCGCAAAATCTTCCAGCGCTTGCGCCAGAGCGTCGTGCCGAGCGCTGAGAGGTCCAACTCCGGGTCGGCAACCTGACCCCTGCCCCGCGCCGACTGCGACACGACGCTCATAGCGATACTCCTCACGACCGAACTACGGACAAACCCACGCCTGATCACAAACTATTAAGGTTGCGATCCGGTTAAGGCGGCGCTCCGCGCGTGCGGCGGCCGTTGCGTGAGACTTTATTAACCGGCGGAGGGCTCAATCGGGCTTAACGTTTTGCCGCGAGCTTTAAGGAATTCCTTCATGGGCCAGATGCGCCCGCTCCGATCGGCGCTTGCCCCTGCCGACGTGTCGTTCGCCACAACGACGGATCCACAAGGCGCTTCGCATCCGGCGAGCCTGAAAATCCTGCACATCCTGCGCGCCCCGCTCGGCGGCCTGTTCCGCCATGTGATCGATCTGGTGCAAGGCCAGGCCCAGCGCGGGCATCAAGTCGGTTTGTTCATCGACAGCACCACGGGCGGCGCCCGCGCCGAAACCATTCTTGCCGAGCTTGCGCCCTCCCTGGCGCTCGGCTTCGAACGCACCGCCATTCCGCGCGAGCTCAATCCGCGCGACGTTTACGCGCTGCACCGGGTCTCGCGCCGGATTGCCGCGCTCAAGCCTGACGTCCTGCACGGCCATGGCGCCAAGGGCGCGGCTTTGGCGAGGCTGGTGCCGAATTTCGGCCATGCCATCCGCGCCTATACGCCTCACGGCGGCTCGCTGGTCTATTGCCCCGGCACCATCAGCGGCGGCTTTTATCGTTCCGTCGAGCGGGTTTTGAACCGGCGCACCGATCTCTTCCTGTTCGAAAGCAGTTACGTCGCCGACCTGTTCCGCGCCAAGATCGGCACGCCGCGCGCCATGGTGCGCATCGTGCGCAACGGCGTCGGCAAGGCCGAATTCGAGCCGGTCGCGATCCAACCCAATGCCACCGACATCGTCTGCGTCGGCGAATTGCGGCCGGTCAAAGCCATCGACGTGCTGATCGAGGCGCTCGCCATCCTCAAGCGCTCCGGCCACCCGGTCACCGCGACCATCGTCGGCGAAGGCCCCGACGACGCCAAGCTGAAGGCGCAGGCCGAGCGCCGCGGGCTTGCTGAAGAGGTTCGTTTCGTCGGCTTTCGTCCGGCGCGGGAGGCCTTCGCCATGGGGCGAATGCTGGTCATTCCCTCGCGCGCGGAATCGCTGCCCTATGTGGTGCTCGAGGCGGCCGCCGCCGGCGTGCCGATCATCGCCACCGAGGTCGGCGGCGTGCCGGAGATTTTCGGGCCCCAGGCCGTGCACCTCATCCCGCCCGACAACATCGCGGCCCTGGTCGAGGCGATGCGCGCGGCTTTGGTCGATCCGGCCGAAGCGCATCGCATTGCCGAAGAGGTGCGGGCCCGCGTCCGCGCCGAATTTTCGCTCAGCACCATGGTGGAAGGCGGGCTTGCCGCCTATCGCGAGGCGCTCACGTTGCGAAAACTTGCTCAATTCACATAACCAATTTTTGAAGATTGTTCACTATGTTGGCGCAAGGCTGGCGACACCAAGTGTGTTGGGCTCACGCTTGAGCACGAAAGTTTGCGTTAACCATGTCCAGCACCGAGCACAGCACGATCTTTGAAGCGGCCGCGGCGGTTTCGTCGGCCGTGAAATCTTTGCCGCGCATCGCGGCTAAATCCTCCAGCACGCTCTCGCCCTCCGCGCTCGACGTTGCCGCCCAGGAGTTCAAAGCGGCCTATTCGCCGATCGTATTGGCCGGCACCGTGCGGCTGATCGAAGCCGCGCTGATCATCGTGGTGGGCCTTGCGATCTATTTCTGGCACGTCGTGCCGGGCTACGGATTTGCCTGGTACTACGTCGGCGCGATCGTCAGCATTGCCATCATGGCGATGCTGGCGTTCCAGGTCGCCGACATCTACCAGGTGCAGGCGTTCCGCGGCCACGAGAAGCAATATATGCGGCTCGCGTCGGCCTGGTCCGTGGTGTTTCTGATTGCCATCAGCCTGTCGTTCTTCGCCAAGGCCGGCGACCAGTTCTCCCGCGCCTGGCTCGGCGCCTTCTATGTGCTGGGCCTGTTGACGCTGATCGCATTCCGCCGCGGCCTGTTCCTCCTGGTGCGGCGCTGGACGCGGCAAGGCCGCCTCGACCGCCGCACCATCGTGGTCGGCGCCGATTTGAACACCGAGACGCTGCTCAAATCGCTCGCCGCGCAGCGCGATTCCGACGTCCGCATCATCGGCGTGTTCGACGATCGCGCCGACGACCGCAGCCTCGCCACCTGCCACGGCGTTCCCAATCTCGGCACGGTCGACGACATCGTCGAGTTCGCGCGAAAGACCCGCGTCGATCTGGTGATCTTTTCGCTGCCGATTGCCGCCGAAGGCCGCATCCTGCACATGCTCAAGAAGCTGTGGGTGCTGCCGCTCGATATTCGCCTCTCCGCGCACAGCAACAAGCTGCGGTTCCGGCCGCGTTCCTATTCCTATATCGGCAACGTGCCCGTGCTCGACGTCTTCGACCGACCGATTGCCGATTGGGACATCGTGATGAAATGGCTGCTCGACAAGATCGTCGGATCGCTGGCGCTGATCTGCCTGGCGCCGGTGATGCTGCTGGTCGCGCTCGCCATCAAGCTCGACAGCAAGGGACCGATCTTCTTCAAGCAGCGGCGCCACGGCTTCAACAACGAGCTCATCGAAGTCTACAAATTCCGTTCGCTCTATGTCGAGCACACCGACGCCAACGCCACCAGGCAGGTCAACAAGAACGATAAGCGCGTCACCCGGATCGGCCGCTTCATCCGCAAGACCAGCCTCGACGAGCTGCCGCAGCTCTTCAACGTCGTCTTCGCCGGCAATCTGTCGCTGGTCGGGCCGCGGCCGCACGCCATCCACGCCAAGGCCGCCGAGCACCTCTACGACGAGGCGGTCGACGGCTATTTCGCCCGCCATCGGGTCAAGCCGGGCATCACCGGCTGGGCGCAGATCCACGGCTGGCGCGGCGAGACCGACAGCAAGGAAAAGATCCAGCGCCGCGTCGAGCATGACCTCTATTACATCGAGAACTGGTCGCTGATGCTCGATATCTACATTCTGCTGCGCACGCCGTTCGCCGTGCTCAACATGCAGAACGCCTACTGATGGACGCCAGCAATCCGGCGCTGGCGCTTGGCGCTGCCGACGATGCCGGCCCGTTTGCCGCGCTGGCGCAGCGGCTCCTCAACGTCGTCCTGTTCGTCACCGTCCTGACCAGCTCGATCGCCTTCATCGAGCCGGCGCCCCATGACGGGTTGATGATGGTGCTTCTCGTCACTTGCGTCGGCGCCCGCGTCGGCTTCGACCGCAAACTGATCCCGCTGTTGGTGCTGATCGTGCTGTGGCTGGTCGGCGGGCTTATGTCGCTGGTCCAGGTCGGCGATCAGGCCAAAGACATTCAATATGCCGGCACGTCGATTTACCTCGGCATCGCCGCCGTGATGTTCGCCTGCCTGTTCTGCGACGGCAATCTGGTGCGCTTGGCGATCCTGCGGCGCGGCTACATTTTAGCGGCGCTGATCGCGACGGCGGCCGGTTATATCGGCTTTTTCCATCTGCTGCCCGGGACCGACATATTCCTGGACAACGACCGCGTCAGCGCCACGTTCAAGGACCCGAACGTCTATGGACCATTCCTGATCTTTCCGATCGTCTGGCTCCTGGTCAGTCTGTTGACGCGCGGCATCAGGCTCCTGGATGTCGCGGTGCTGATGATCCTCATGGGTGGGTTGTTGCTGAGCTTCTCGCGCGGCGCTTGGACGCATTTCATCATCTCGACAGTGGTCGGCATCGTGATCGTGCTCGCGGTCACGCCTGACCCGCGCATGCGCGCGCGCATCGTCGTGCTCGGCCTTCTTGGTATGACCGTCGTGGCCCTGCTGTTGGTCGCGCTGGCGTCGATCGGCTCGGTCCACGACATGATCATAGACCGCGCCAAGGCGATCCAGCCCTATGACGTCGGGCCGGGTGGCCGCTTCTGGCTGCAGCGGCTGGCGCTCGGCGCGATCCTCGATAATCCCAACGGCCTGGGGCCGTTCGAATTCGACCGCATCTTCGGCCTGCAGCAGCACAACGTCTATATGCAGGGTTTTCTGGTGTACGGCTGGCTCGGCGGCGCCGCCTATATGGCGCTGGTCGCGATTACGCTGGCGCTGGGCCTGCTCACGGTCGCAACGCCGACGCCGTGGAAATATTATCTGATCACGGCCTACGCGGTCTTCGCCGGTGAGGCCTTCGAAGGCCTGATCGTGGACACCGATCACTGGCGCCATTTTTTTCTCGTGCTCGGAATGGTCTGGGGACTGGCGGCGGCGACAATCAATTTCCGCCGCCGGCAGGCCTGGGCGCCCGACGGTGACGGGGCATTCGCTCCGGTTACAGCATGATCCGGAAAAGTGGACGCCGGTTTTCCGAAAAGATCATGCTCCATCAAAATGCCAGCGCGGTGCCGGTCTATTTGCGGCAGAGCAAGATCGGCTGGTGTTGTTCGCCGCCGGGCATGTGAACGATCTCGCAGGACGAGAAGCCGATCTGCCAGCACAGGTGGAATAGATAATCGGTGTGGTAGGCGACCGCGGCTTCGGGCTGCGCCTCGGACTCGATGCGCGCATTGCCGAGCTGGTGCTTGAAGGTATGGCGCTTGCCGTATGTCGCCGGCAGATGCTCCATATTGAAGTGCGAGTGCATCATGGTGCCGCCGGTTTGGAGAAGGCGGAAGGTCTCGCGCAGATAATTGCCGAGCTCGGCCTCGAGCAGATGCGTCAGAAGCGAGTTCGAGAAAACGAGATTGAACGTCCCGTCCGCCTCCGGGATGCGATACGACGACGACGCCGCGCCGTTCTGATTGTAGGACACGCTGGCATGGCTCGAATGATGAAAGCGGAACCGCTCGGTATCGTAATTCTTTCGGCACCAAGCGATGGCCTCGCCGTCGATATCGACACCGACGTAAGCGCCGGAAAAGCGCCGGTCGCGGAAATTGCAGTCGCGCATCCAGTGCGCCCAGCGCCCGCAACCGACGCCGATGTCGAGAATGTTCGACTTGAGGTTCACGATGCCTTCGCTCAGCGCGAACATCCAGAAATCGCGCGCGTGCACCAGGAAATGGGTTTGGTTGTTGAAGATGCGATTGCCGACGCCGACGCGAATCCGCAGGTGATTGGGCGGCAGCCCCCGAAATTCCGGGAAGATAAGGCGCGGCACCACGTCGCTGGCATTCACCGCCGCCCGGAACAGCGGATTGAAGGTCAGTTTCGAGGTCGAAGGGAAGAGCTTGCGGAGCAACCGATCGAGGCTGATGCCGCCCGATGACGTGGCCGGTCCAGGGGATGCCGACGTGTAAGCCATGGCTGGGTTCAACCGCGAAATTGTCCGGATGACTTCATGATTTGGTTAGCTCCGGGCGCTTAAGATCGGGTTACCGGCACCCTCGCCTTTCCTTGCTGTTTACGGAACTGACCGCTGGCCGAGTTCATGCAGACAGATATCGCGTCGGCGGACATGGCGCCCAAGGACTTGGCGCCCAGTCCATCGGGCCTGGTCTCGATCCCCTTCCTGTTGCTGCGCGTGTCGACGGCCGGCGGCGCCTTTGCCACGGGATTTATCCAGACGCTGGTGTTCGCCCGCGTCCTGACGCCCGACCGGTTCTCGCTCTTCATCCTGGTCGGCGCCGTCGGCTACTCGCTGTGGCTTTGCGACCTCGGCCTCGCCAAAATACTGTTCGTACAGCTGCGCACCGCGCATCTTTCCGGCAAGACCGACCGGCAAGCCGCCGGACAGGCAACGGCGGTCACGCTGTTCTACGTGCTGCTGGCCGCCGCCGGCGCGCTTTTGTGCTTCGTCATCATGGCGTCGCGGCCGGCGAACTCGCTCCTTGAAGCCGCCGACTTCGGGCTGTTCTTTCTCTATATCGGCCTAAACCTGGCCTGGGTTTGCCTGCGCAGCCTCAGCATTGCGGTCGACGAATACGTTTTCTACGAGAAACTCGAGCTGCTGCGCCGCGCCGGCAACGTGGCGACCATCCTCGCCATGCTGATCGGGCTGCCTTTCACCGCCTTCCTCGTCGGCTCGAACCTGCTCTGGGCGGTGCTGGTAGCGTCCGCGGTGACGAGGCTTTTGCGTCGCGGCGCCATGGCGCCCCGCCTGCGCGGCTTCGTCGGCGAGCTCACGATGTTTTTCCAAGCCAATATGCACTCGATCGCGCGCAGCGGCACTTTCGCGCTGAGCGATATTTTCATCTACACGT
The DNA here is from genome assembly GCA_963756245.1 of uncultured Alphaproteobacteria bacterium. Classification (GTDB taxonomy): domain Bacteria; phylum Pseudomonadota; class Alphaproteobacteria; order Rhizobiales; family Xanthobacteraceae; genus BOG-931. The sequence goes on along the minus strand of CAVWOI010000007.1, from coordinate 60,352 downwards.
TCCCCTACTACGTGGTGCCTTGGGCGTTCGGCCTCGGCGCGCCGATCATCATTCTCGAAGCGACGTTCCGCATCTTCCGCGGCGCCAGCGTCATCTATACCGCGGCGTGCGATCTCGCGATCCCGGGACAGACCCGGGCGCTCGCCGCGCGCGACGCTGCAAAGCTGGTACGTACGACGCTGATCGCGGCGGCTTTGTGCTGCCTGCCGGCCGCGTTCGCCTGTGGACTGCTGATTTTTGCGTCAAAGCAATTGTTCGCGTTCCTGCTCGGCTCGGCGGCGACCGTGCCGCCGACGGTCGCGCCGATCCTGGTGGTGATGCTTCTGGCCAACCTCGTGCAGATGGTCGCGCAATCGCTGTTGCTCCATGCCGGCTTCTTCCGCGAGATATCGCGCATCGGCTTAGGCGTTGCGGTCGCCATGGTGGTCGCAACCGCGATTGCGGTCGTTGCCAAACTGACCGTCGTCGAATTTCTCGGCGTTTATGCCGCCGTCTACACCGCGGGCGCGCTCTATCTGGCGGTCGCCGCCTATCGCGGACCTATTCTCGCCGCCGCGGCGCCGCTCGCAGCGGCGAAATGGAAACGCGCCGCGGAACCTGCCGCGGCGCGTTGACCAAGGCGCAAAGGAAGATGGAGCTTTGCGCCAAGTCTAATTGTGCCCAAGTCTAATTGTGCGCCCAGTTCATTAGTGCGCAGAGCTTACTTACTGGCCGCCGTCGTTGAGCGCCTTGCCATAGTGCGGCGGTGTTTGCTGCTGCTGAACCGTCCTGGTCTGCGCTCTCGCCGCCGCCGCCTTCTGCGCCGCGCTCGGCTCGTCGGTCAGGCCGCCGTCGTTGAGAGCTTTGCCATAGTGCGGCGCGGCCGGAGCGGCAGTCGTCGTCGAGTTATAGAGCGGCTTTGCCGGCGTTCCGCTCGAATTGTAATCGTCGACCATTCCGCCGTCGTTCAAAGCTTTGCCGTAGTGCGGCTGCGCGGTCTGCGCGGATGCAGGAACCGAAGCGAGCGCCACGCCGAACGCGAGCGCGGCTGCGCCGATGGTGATGTGCTTGATCATATTTTCCTCCAACCGAGGTTTTTGACGGCGGCCGAAGCGGCCGCTGCCCGGAGCTTGCAATTAGTTTTGTCGAAGCGAGGAAATATAGATTTGAAGCCGTAAATACGCGGCGCAACTTCATAAATCCGAAGTAAAAGATACGCCAAGACTACGCGGACCGCGGCGACGTTTAGCGCGCGAATAGATGTATAAAAAAATTATAGCGGCTCGCGCAACGTCGGCGTCGCCACGGCGCGGCCACAATCAAGACGCTCAGAGCAATCCACAGCGCACCGCGATTGCCGCGAGCCACACCAACCCGGCAAGCGCCAGCCCGCAGAACACCGCCGAGGAGCCGAAATCTTTGATCCTGCCGATGTCGCGATGCTGCTCCGGCGTGACGTGATCGGACAGTTTCTCGATTGCGGTATTCAAGAACTCGATGGCAAGCACGACAAGGAGCGCCGCGATCATGGCAACGTACCAGGCCAAACTCGGCGCGACGAAGATGCCGATCGGCACCCCCAGCACGAAGGCAATCGCCTCCTCGCGGATCGCGGCCTCGGTTTTGACGCCGTCGACGATCCCGCGCAGCGAGTTCCTGGTCGCGCTGATAATTCGCTTCACGGCGAGGCGGGATGTGCTGCGCGGCGGGGCCAAGCCGGCGCGTGTTGCGGCTGAGACCCCCGCTGACTATAGTGCCGCCCGATATTCGGAGCGTAGCGCAGCCCGGTTAGCGCACCAGTCTGGGGGACTGGGGGTCCCGAGTTCAAATCTCGGCGCTCCGACCATTTTGTTGCCCGGCCGCATCGTTGCCCGACAGCGCGGCGTCGATCAGCCGGCGGCAGGCGACGAGCTCGTCCAGCACGAGCCGCAGCGTGTCTTCGGCGACCTTTCCGGATTGAGCGGATGGCCTCATTGCCGCGACCGGCACAATCGTCGGCTCGCGCCGCTCGGCCGCAGCACCATCGCCCGGGCGCGGGAACAGCGACGGCTCCGCGCGCGCGTCGGCAACCTCTTCAACGAAACTTTCGGGCTCATCATTCACATCGGGCGGCGGCGGCAGCTCGGCACCCGGGCGCCAGACATTCTGCACGAAGGCCGAGCCTTCGTCGCGCAGGATGCGTTGCACGCCGCGAATGGTGTAGCCCTCGCCGTACAGCAAGTGGCGCACGCCGCGCAACAGATCGACGTCGTCGGGACGGTAATAGCGGCGACCGCCGCCGCGCTTCATCGGCTTGATCTGGGTGAAGCGGCTTTCCCAGAAGCGCAGCACGTGTTGCGGCACGTCGATCTCATCGGCGACTTCGCTGATGGTGCGAAATGCGTCTGGCGCCTTGTCCAATGCAAAACCCTCTACCGGCCGCGGCTATTTGCTGGCGCCGTCCGGCTCCGAATTGATTCGCTGCTTGAGGATAGCAGAAGGCTTGAACACCATGACCCGGCGCGGCGAGATCGGCACTTCCTTGCCGGTCTTGGGATTGCGGCCGATGCGCTGGCCTTTCTTGCGCACCACGAACGAGCCGAACGACGACAGCTTCACCGTTTCGCCACGTTCAAGGCAGTCGGTGATTTCCTTGAGCACAAGTTCTACGAGTGTCGCGGATTCGGTGCGCGACAGGCCCACCTTTTGGTAGACCGCTTCACACAGATCCGCACGCGTGACTGTCTTTCCCGCCATCGCCAGCCCCGAGCACGGCGATCGATCCAACGTCGATCAACATATCGTGCTGAATTATCTACGATATTAGCTTGGCGCCGCAGGTGTCAACCGGGCTTCGCAAGGGTCGCCAAAGGGCTGCCAAGAGCCGCCGAGGATCGCCAAGGCCTACCAACGCACCAGCGCCGCCCCCCAGGTAAAGCCGCCGCCCATGGCTTCCAGCAGCAACAGGTCGCCGCGCTTGATACGGCGGTCCGCAACCGCGTCGGCCAGTGCCAGTGGAATTGAGGCGGCCGAGGTGTTGCCGTGGCGGTCCACCGTGACGACGATCTTTCCCGGCGGAATGCCGAGCTTATGGGCCGAACCGTCGATAATGCGCCTATTGGCCTGGTGCGGAATGAACCAGTCGATGTCTTTGGCGGTGTAGCCCGTAGCCTTGAAAGCGTCCTCGACCACGTCGGTGATCATCGCCACTGCATGGCGGAATACTTCCCGACCCTCCATGCGCAGATGGCCGACGGTGCCGGTCGATGACGGCCCGCCATCGACATAAAGCTTCGACTTGTGCCGGCCGTCGGAGCGAAGCCGCACGGTCAGGACGCCGCGCTCCTTGCCCAGGTCCTGGCCCATGTCCGGCTGCGCCTGGCTGTCGAGCACCACCGCTCCGGCGCCGTCGCCGAACAGCACGCAAGTGCCGCGGTCGGTCCAGTCGAGAATGCGCGAAAACGTCTCCGAGCCGATCACCAGCGCGCGGGAGAACGCGCCCGATTTGAGCAGGCTGTCGGCCGTCGCCAGCGCGAAGACGAAACCTGAGCACACCGCCTGCAGGTCGAAGGCGGCGCCATGGGTGATGCCGAGCTCCGCTTGCACCGAGACGGCGCTGGCCGGAAACGTGTTGTCGGGTGTCGAGGTCGCCAGCACGATGAGATCGACCGATTGGGCATCGACCTTGGCGTGGGCGAGCGCGGCGCGCGCCGCGTGCACGGCCATGTGCGAGGTCCATTCGCCGGGCGCGGCGATGTGGCGCTCGTGGATGCCGGTGCGCTGCACGATCCAGTCGTCGGAGGTGTCGACTTTGCGCGCCAGATCGCTGTTGGTCAGGATCTGCGCCGGCAGATAGCTGCCGCAACCGAGGATGACCGAACGCTGCGCGGTCACGAGGCCGCTCCGACGGCCTGGCGCGCAGGCTTACCGGGACGGCCGAGCGCCGCCGTGATCTTGGCCAACAGCTCGTCGCGGACGACGCCGTGGCCGAGCTCGATGGCCGCGGCAAAACCTTCGGCGTCGGTCGAGCCGTGGCTTTTGATGACGATGCCGTTGAGCCCGAGAAACACGCCGCCGTTCGACTTGCGCGGGTCCATGACGTCGCGCAGCTGCCGGAATGCCGAGCGCGCGAACAAATAGCCGATGCGGGCGCTGAGCGTGCGGCTCATGGCGCCTTTCAAATATTCGCCGATCTGGCGCGCGGTGCCTTCGGCGGTCTTGAGCGCAATGTTGCCGGCAAAGCCTTCGGTGACGACGACGTCGACGGTGCCCGTGCCGATGTCGTTGCCTTCGACAAAGCCGTGATATTCGAGGTCGGGCAATTTCTGCTCGCGCAGGATGGCGGCGGCTTCGCGCACCGGTTCGAGGCCCTTGGCTTCTTCGACGCCGATGTTGAGAAGCCCGACGGTCGGGCGATCGTGGCCGAACAGGATGCGCGCGGTGGCGGCGCCCATCACGGCGAGATCGACGAGATGGTCGGCATCGGCGCCGATCGAGGCGCCGACGTCGAGCACCACGGATTCGCCGCGCAAGGTCGGCCACAGCGCCGCGATCGCCGGCCGCTCGATGCCGGGCAAGGTTTTGAGATTGAACTTCGACATCGCCATCAGCGCGCCGGTATTGCCGCCCGACACAGCGACGTCGGCGTCGCCTTTCTTGACCGCGTCGATGGCGAGCCACATGGACGATTTCCACCGGCCATAGCGCAAGGCCTGGCTCGGCTTGTCCTCCATGCGCACCGCGATGTCGGTGTGGATGAGTTTTGAGGCAGCTTTGAGCGCGGGCCGCGCGTCGAGGAGCGGCGCGATCAGCGCGCTGTTACCGAAGAAGAGGAACTCGGCTTCCGGGTGCCGCGTCAGCGCCAAATCGGCGCCGGCAACGACCACTGCGGGACCCTGGTCTCCCCCCATCGCGTCGAGAGCAATGCGGACCTTGTCTGACATTCAATGACCTTGCGGTCCTAGGTCCTGGCGACGACGGAAGGGCGACACCGGCCGGGAGAATAACGGTTCGGCGTGCGGACACAACTGGCGTTCAGCGGCCATGCTTTTCCTTCAGTCCGGCGAGCGCCGCGAACGGCCCCGGATCCGGCTTAACGTCTTGTGGCGGCTCGAAAACCGCGCCCGGCTTGCGCGGATAGGGGTCGATGCCGAGGATCAGGAATTCGGTCGCCAGCGCGCCAAGATCGACGACACCGCCGAGGAGCGGTTCCGGCCCGTTCCAGCTCCGTTGCGGCCGTTCGGAATCCGCTTCGGCAGCCTCGTCCCTGCCGGCCTTGCGCTCGGCAGGCGCCGCCGGCTGTGGCGGCGCGAACACCAGATCGATATCCTCTTCGATTTCGTTGGCGAGCGGCTCCAGCGTGACCACGCAGTTTTGGCCCACGGTCGCCGACACGCGCCCGCGGACATGCAATCCGCCCGCCGCGCCGTGCCGCGTCACGTCGAAATGGGCTTCGAGTTTCGGCAAGTCGCGCAAACCCGCGACCCGCGCCACGGCGGCGCGGACGTCATTGTCGGCCACCAGATCGAAATGCTGGCCGGTCTCGGCCACGTCCTCGATCGCGACCGGAACCTGCCAGGGTGCCGGCGCTTGTTTGTCTGCTTTACGTTCGCTCATGAGCAAAGGCCTCGGCGCTGGGAAAGACGACCTCGCCGCGAAGAAGCGCGCTGTCGTCCTGGGCATCGAGCCCGGTCACCGCCGCGCGCCCATAGCGCGCCAGTTGGGCGGCTCCGGCATCGTTGCCTGCCGCAAAGATATTGCGTGCCAGCGCCTTCTCAAAGACCCGTTGGTCTGCCGCGTCCAGTGCGGCAACATAAGCGGCTTGCCGGCCGTAAAAGGCTTCGGCAAAGGTTTGCATCCGTTTCGGCACCGCAAGGTCGCCGACCCCCATTTCCCGTAGATTGGCATCGAGATCGCGGCAAAACGCGTCGAAAAGCTCCTGACCTAGGCCCCGCGCGGCTTCCGCCTGGCGACGGCCGAGCCGGTTCAGCAGCAGCACCAGATGCAGCACAATGAGGTCGAACCGGCCTTCGACCGTATCCGGAACCCGGTAATCGGCGTAAAATGCCACCGAACGGGCTTGCGCCACGATGGCGCCATAGAGGGCATGGATTGTGCGGGCTTGGGAATTGCGCCGAAACCGCGCTAGGATCATGGGGATAGCCTGAAATCTGCAAAGCCGCTTGGCAGCGGTGGATTGCCAGTTTTGGGTTTTCGGGGTACGGCACGCGACGGCCGGGTGCAAGATGGGTTTGAGGATGCGGGGCAGCCAACGGCATATGAGGAACGGAAGTTCCATACGGGCCTTTGCGCTGCTGTTCACGCTGGCACTGTTGCCGGGCGGCTGCTTCGGCGAAACGTTCCAGCGCGGCTACGTGCTGCCCGATGGCGCGCTCGAGCAAATCCCGCTCGGCGCTTCCCAGGAGCAGGTGCTGCTCGTTCTCGGCACGCCCTCGACGGTTGCGACCGTCAGCGGCGAGGCGTTCTATTACATCTCGCAAAAGGCCCAGCGCCCGATCTCCTTCGTCGACACCACCATCACCGACCAGCGCGTGATCGTGGTCTATTTCGACAAGAACCGAAAAGTGCAGCGGCTCGCCGAATACGGCATGAAGGACGGCAAGATTTTCGACTTCATCAGCCGCACGACGCCGACCACCGGCGCCGAAAACAATTTCCTCACCTACATGTTCCGGACCATTAAAGGCCAGGGCTCGTAAGGACCGAGGCTCGTAAGCCTTCGCGGTCCGCGCGCGATAGCACGCGGACCTGTCGATGACGCGTAACGCCGCCGTCAGTGCGCCAGCACGGCGAGCAGCAGCAACGCCACGATGTTGGTGATCTTGATCATCGGGTTGACCGCAGGCCCCGCCGTATCCTTGTAAGGATCGCCGACCGTGTCGCCGGTCACCGCCGCCTTGTGGGCCTCGGAGCCCTTGCCGCCGTAATGGCCGTCCTCGATGTATTTCTTGGCGTTGTCCCAGGCGCCGCCGCCCGACGTCATCGAGATGGCGACGAACAAGCCGGTCACGATCACGCCCAAAAGCATCGCGCCGAGCGCCGAGAACGCCGCGGATTTACCCTGCGCGCCGCCGCCGGCGACGAAATAGATGACGAAATAAACGACGATCGGCGACAGCACCGGCAACAGCGACGGGATGATCATCTCTTTGATCGCGGCGCGCGTGAGCATATCGACGGCGCGGCCGTAATCGGGCTTGTCCCTGCCCTGCATGATGCCGGGCCGCTCGCGGAATTGCCGCCGCACCTCTTCGACGATCGAGGACGCAGCGCGGCCCACCGCCGTCATGCCCATGGCGCCGAACAGATACGGCAACATGCCGCCGAACAGGAGTCCCGCCACCACGTACGGATTGACCAGCGAGAAATCGGGCGCGACACCCTTGAAATAAGGATGCTGGCCCGCGCCGGCGATGAAGAATTTCAGATCCTCGTTATAGGCCGCGAACAGCACCAGCGCGCCGAGGCCGGCCGAGCCGATGGCATAGCCTTTGGTCACCGCCTTGGTGGTGTTGCCGACTGCATCGAGCGCGTCGGTCGATTTGCGCACTTCTTTCGGCAGGCCGGCCATTTCGGCAATGCCGCCGGCATTGTCGGTGACCGGGCCGAAGGCGTCGAGCGCCACCACGATGCCGGCCAAAGCCAGCATGGTGGTCACCGCAATCGCGATGCCGAACAAGCCGGCGAGGTTATAGCTGACCAGGATGCCGGCGATGATCACCAGGGCCGGCAGCGCGGTCGATTCAAGCGATATCGCCAGGCCCTGGATCACATTGGTGCCGTGGCCGGTCTGCGAGGCAGCGGCGATGGATTGCACCGGGCGAAAATTGGTGCCGGTGTAATACTCGGTGATCCAGATAATGAGCCCGGTGACCGCAAGTCCGACGATACCGCAGATGAACAGCGTCTGGCCCGAATAGCTCACGCCCGCGAGCGGGCCGAAGCCGATCAGCTCGTAGGTCACGATCGCAATACCGATCAACGACAGGATCGCGGTCGCAAGCATGCCCTTGTAGAGCGCGCCCATGATCGATTGGCTCGCGCCGAGCTTGACGAAGAAGGCGCCGATGATGGAGGCGATGATGCAGACGCCGCCGATGGCAAGCGGGTACGTCATCATCTTGAGCAGAACGTCGGCGCCAGCGGCGCTGAAGAAGATCGCCGCCAGCACCATGGTGGCGACCGTGGTCACCGCGTAGGTCTCGAACAAGTCGGCGGCCATGCCGGCGCAATCGCCGACATTGTCGCCCACGTTGTCGGCGATGGTCGCCGGGTTGCGCGGATCGTCTTCCGGAATGCCGGCTTCGACCTTGCCGACCAGATCGCCGCCGACGTCGGCGCCCTTGGTGAAAATGCCGCCGCCAAGGCGGGCGAAGATCGAGATCAGCGAGGCGCCAAAACCGAGCGCCACCATGGAATTGATCACTTCGCGATCGTTCGGCGCCATATGCAGCGAGCCGATGAGGAAGCCGAAATAGAGCGTCACGCCGAGCAGCGCCAGGCCGGCCACCAGCATGCCGGTGATGGCGCCGGCGCGGAAAGCGATTTCAAGCCCGCCGGCGAGCGATTTTGTCGCCGCTTGGGCGGTACGAACGTTGGCGCGCACCGACACGTTCATGCCGATGAAGCCGGCCGAGCCGGACAGGATGGCGCCGACCGCAAAGCCGATGGCGACCAGCCAGCCGAGGAAATAACCGACGATCACGAAGATGACGACGCCGACGACGGCGATCGTCGAATATTGCCGCTTGAGGTAGGCCTGCGCGCCCTCGCGGATGGCGGCGGCGATTTCCTGCATTTTCTCGCTGCCGGCGTCGGCCGAGAGCACCGAGCGCGTGGCCCAGATCGCGTAAGCGATGGCCAGAACGCCGCACAGAACGATGAGCCACAAGGTTTGCATAGTATCGACCCCGGTTGTCGCTAAAGGGGCCAGACAGCGGAATTGGCCCGGAAAGGAGGACGCCCAACGCGCAAAAATGCCCGCGGCGGGCGCAATTCGGGGCCGACATAGCCCAGAATGCCCCGGCCGCGCAACGGCGGCGAGCCAACGCTACACAACTCCGCGATGGCGCGTCGGACGCCCCCGGCGCAACGGCCGCGGCGGCGGCGGCTTGGCCGCGCGCGGCGCTACAACGACCTGAGGCGCGCGAGCCGGCTCCATTCGTCCCACAGCGTCTTGGGCCTGACCTTCTTGAGACGCCAAAGTCTGTCACCGCACGCCCCCGGGTCGTCGCCGCAGCATGTGCGTTGCCGGCGGCAAGGCTTCCTGGTGCAGAAGCGGAACGATCCCAGCAAGTCGCACTGCGCGCGCCGGATCAAATCGTTGCGCACGCGCAATGGCCGCGCCAGCCACTCTTCGAGCGTGAGCCGCCCCGGAAAGCTTCGCGTGGGTCGTCGCCGCGCCATGGCCTAGTCTCCTCTCCTCGTCACCAACGGGCTTGACCCGGTGGTCCATGCTGAACGGCCGTGTGCAATTCGGACGCGTACGTGTTCTGCGAAGCTCCATGATCGCCGGGTCATAGGCGAGCGAAGCGACGCCGTTCTTCGAACGGCTATGCCCGGCGATGACGAGTTTTTCATTGTCGCGATGCCCCTTCGCATCCGAGCTTTGCCCACGCCAAGAAAAGCCAAGCCAAAAAGCGTCGCCAACGAAACTCCTCCCTTAAAAGAAGGGAGGCGGAGCGCCGAGAGGCGCACCACCGGGCCGCATCGAAAAGCGATGCGGCGCGCGTCCTTTCTCCTTCCCCTCATGCTGAGAGGACCGAGGCCCAAGACTTCATAGAGCCTTGGACCTCATGGAGCGGGCGCGCTCGCCTTTCGGCGCCCCACCGCGGCATCCGAGGTTTTTTAGGCCTCGGCTCGGCTCAGGCCGCGCTTCCTGGAATCACCGGATGCAAACGGGAGGACCCTCTCCGGCACCAGTGCAGCGAGCACCTCGCAGTCCGACACGTGCCGGACGGGACGATGCCCAAGCCGCCCGCGGGCGCAGTGTATCGCTACGCTCACGAGAACCGCTCCCGCTCCGCCCTAAGGAGTACCCTCGCGAAAGGCGTCCCTTTGCGAGCGGGATTTTGGCTAGGTAACCGTTATGGGGACGTAAGTCAAGGGCATTGTCGCCTTATTAGGGACGCGTCGTAGGGCGGATTAGCGCAGCGTAATCCGCCATCCCGCTGTCGAAAGGCGGCGGATTACGCCTTCGGCTAATCCGCCCTACCGTGCTGATGAGGTGGCCGCGAACGAGGGATCGTTTCTTTGATGGCGGGTGGTCGTGTTAGGGGCACGGCCATAGTCAGGGCCGATTTACCGGTACACTCATCGAAGCTGGCACTCCGTCGAGGTGTGGCATGATCAAAACCTGGAAGGATATCGAGACCTTCTATCAAGAACTCGCAGCGAACGGGTTGCCGCTCCAGGGAATGGTCCGGCTAGTGGAGCAGATTGAGGGATCGCCTTACGCGGGCGGACTCCACGGTGAGACATCAATGAGTGACTTGTGTCTGACGCAGATAGCAAGCAGCGCATACCCAGACGGCCCGCATCTCAGAATTTCTCCTCGTTCCGATGGCACAATCGAGTTTCGATACATCGACACATACGTGCGAGAGAAGCAGTGGCACCGCGTGGTCAAGGAAGGCGACGCCTTTTCAAGGCTAGTTCATTTTATTGATCAGCTGCGCTGGTTTGGCGGTGAGCGCGCGGAATCGGAGCGGTGAGCGCGGTACAGACGAACCATCAGCGAGCGTAGGGTGGGCAAAGGCGCGAAGCGCAGTGCCCACGTCAGCGTCAACGAAGACTGCGAGTTAGCCGTGGGCACGCTTCGCTTTGCCCACCCTACGCTCGCTGATATTCCACGTATTGCTTGAGCTGCCTTGACCCGACGCAGGTTGCGGCGTTAGCCTGCGAACGGTGCTTCGGGGGCGCCGATATGGGGATCATCATGGTTCGATTTGTGCGGCTTCGGTTCGCTGCGGTTGCCATGATTGCAGCGGCCATCATGGCTGCGACGACCGCCTCCGGGTGGGCATTTAGTCAGCAAATGATTTCGCCCGATGCAAACGGCAACTATAACTTCAACTATACGGATCCGAACCATCCGGCCACCAGCCAGAGCGCACATCCGTCCGAGTCGAATAGTCAGGGGTTCCACTTCAGCGTTGAACATGGCCAGACGGGGCCGTTCGGCGGTTCTCAGAGCGGCAATAACTTTTTTGGCAATAGCGGCAATGACAGGCCCCCGGAGTTGACCCCGCTGGGCAACAACGGGAACTGAATTTCGGCTGTCGCAATTCGCCGGAAGCGGCGCGCGCTCAGCCCGTAGGATGGGTTGAGCGGAGTGAAACCCATCGCTGCGGCGGCAGCATTTCAGAAAGCTGATGGGTTTCGCGGAGCCTGTCATCGGGCCGGCCCGGGGTCCCCGTCGCGCTCGGGCGATGGGCTGCCCCGCTTCGGGCCGGACCAGTTGGGTCAACTCGCCCTACGCTCTGCTCGCGCTCTCTTGGCGAGCTGCGCTTTTTTCCTGACGGGCTTCCTTGCGCTCGCGGCAGTCTTCGCCGGCCGCAAACCGCCGACGGCATTCTTGACCTTTCCCCGCGTGAGTTGCCAGCCTTTCCAGTTGATGTCGAAGACAATGCCGTTGGGATCTTTGAACTTGCGTTCGAACCCGTCGTCCTCCGGCTCGCCGAGATCAAAGAAAAACTCGCCGCCCGCCGCTTCAACCTTCTTTTGTTGCGCAGGCAAGTCGTCGCACTGAAAACCGAAATGGTGAATGCCGACAAAGCCTTTCGACACGCCGGAGCCGACCTCGCTCTTGTACTGCAACAGTGCCAGATTAATTTCGCCGTCACTCATATAGCAGCTCCAAGCGGTCGCGCCTTCGCGAATGGGCGTGCGCTTGAGCCCGAATGCCTTCTCGTAGAAGTCAGCAGTGGCTTTGATGTCCTTGACGCAAAGAGCGATGTGACGGATGCGGGCTGCCATGATGGAGATTCCTTGAGCTTGCCGGTCTGGCGTTATTGAGATTAGGCAGGATCGAGAAGTCAATAGCCCGTAGGATAGGTTGAGCCAACGGGTCCGGAGTGGCCGGCCCAGGCTCCGCGAAACCCATCACCTTCTGCTGTCCTACGCTCGCGCGGCGACCAACTATCGGCGAAACTTTATCTGCGGCGACAGCTTTTTCTTCACGGCAAATCTGGCTGAGCGCCGCTTGCATCTTCTCGTCGATGGCATCTTTTCGGCGAAAGATGACGGTTTTCGCTGCCGCTCAACCCATCCTACGTGCTACCGTGCTACACAAAGGCGAAACTGTCTCGAACCAGCGGAGCGTTCAAATGAGCAGTGCCGGCAAAGTGCTTTTGCTTGCTGCTTTGCTTTTTTGTTGGGGTGAAAGCCCGAGCATCGCGGATGACGATTCCGCTCAATATGTGCAGACCAAGATTGTGCCAGTCAGGCCGCCGTTTCCGCCATCGGGCCATCTTTATTGCGTGGTCAACGACACCAGCAACAAGCAAATCATTGCCGCGCTCCATCTCGCTCCCCTGCCGCCTTGGACGCCGCCCTATCGAAGCACCGACCAAGGCGGGCCGTTCTGGTTAGTCCCTGGCAAGCCTTTCTATGTGGCGGAATGGCCTGGCGGAGTTACACCGGAGTGCTGGCTGGCATCGTCCCATTACCAAAAAATGCCGCCGGCAAAGACGGCGGTGCGTCGTCGCCCCAAGTCGTGACGCGGCCAAAAAAGACACGTTACAGCCTCGTCGTCGCAAGTAGGGACCAGCATTGGCCTTGGAACTAGATCATGGCTACGGCGCGTGATTGGGCGGATTTCTGCCGAAGAGCCGCGGACGTAATGCGGGCGGCTCTTGAAAAGAAAATCACTCTCAAAGAAGCAAGCAACTTCTTTGACGGTGATAATACGATCACAGATCCTGATTTGCGTCGATATGCGGAATACATGGTCTGGGAAATTGATGGGAGCCGAGACTCCTATATGGAGCTTCTTGAGATGTTTGAGTTTGGAAATACCGAAGAAGAATTTCTGCGGTATCTAGGCTGAAGAGCAAATAAGGGCCACCATTGGCCTTGGAACTAGCCCGTAGGATGCTTGAGCGTAGCGAGCGTAGGTGGCAAAGCGAGGCGCGTCCACGTGCTGACTTGCAATTTGCGTTGACCCTGACGTAGGCACAGCGTTGCGCGCTTTTACCCACCTACGCTCGCTGCCACCAGTCAAATAACCCGTCATGACCACAAATCTCTTCGCAGCGGCCGATTGGTTGAAGGCAGAAAACAATCAGGGATTGGGTGCTTTGCCCATCCCGCAGCCCAGGGACTTGGAAATCAGCGAACTACTGCGGACATGGACGGCACTTGAAGAGTGTGGCCGCGAGGCATCCGCACAAGGCTTATTAGAAACACAGCGCTTCACTTTGCTTGGTTATAGCGAACGCATGGCATCGTTGGCTGTGCGTAAACATGAGCAAGAACTGATAGTCTTAGGTCTCTTAGCGCTCGGTATTGACGGATGGCGCGGCGACTGGCGCGACAATGCAGTTCTTACCGCATTGCACTACGACGCGGCACAACGGATTGCCGCCGACGCGGCAATCTTATTTGAAAGAGCTGCCACGTTTTTGTCACCAAAGGCGGCGAACGGCTTGCGATCGTTTTTGCGGCGCTCGGCAACCGACAAAACCATAGAAGCGATGGGTTACGTGACAGCAACCGATGCCGATGGGTTCCATTATAAACGCACTTGGTAGCGAGCGTAGGGTGGACAAAGCGAAGCGTGCGGATTCTGATTTCTGAGAGCTCGTAGGATGGGTTAAGCCAGCGGTCCGGCCCGGAGTGCCGATGATTGGCGCCGCGACGCCAAAATTCAGCTTGAGCCGCCTATGACCCACACCAGGACCAACACCAGCGCTGCAGAAAAGGCCATCGCGCCGAGTTCTCCAACCGGCAAGAGTAGAATTGCCAAGTCTTCCGGTCCGGCTTCGCGGTAAGCTTTAATTTGCTTCATGATGGTTTGCCGACTTGCTCGCTGTGCCCGCCAATAATTCTCGCTGAAGGCGAAAGCGTCTTGCGCTCGTTGAAGTGCTCCTGCGAGCTCTTAACGGTCGTCTGTCGAAAAAGTTCGTGAGCCGCCACAAAAATGGAAACTTTGTTGGGTCTAACGAATTACGTTGCCATGGCACTCCCTCTTACAGATGGTGCAGTCTGCCTCTCGTCGTGGAAAAACGGGGGCACGGCGGTGCAATCAAAGCGGCGGACGGAGCGGACGCGCACGCCCAAGGAAGTTCGCAAGCAACGCGAAGCGATAGCCAAATCGCTCCAACCAAGCTCGCGAAAAGCCGACCAAAATAGTTTCTCTTTCTCCCCCGAGCCCTAAACCAGCCGCCCTCTCCTCGCGAAGCAACGGTGACTATGTTCACCGTTGGTCGAAGCACGTTCCTTGTCCTTCATCAGGGCCGACTGCTGTCGAACCCTCATTGAACGTCATCCCTTTTGGAAAAAATCAAGGGGAGGAACAGGACGCAGAGATCGACGTTGGTGACGCGGTGTAAACACCGCATAAACAAAGAACAGAGGAAAAGGAACAGTCATGACAACGTTGAGGAAAGCCCTTCTTGGTGCCATCGCGGGGGCGGGAGCTCTGGCGTTCTTTGCGGCCGGCGCGTCGGCGGAGATCGTTTGCAGCGGCAACACTTGCTGGCACGTGAAAGAAAAATATGAATATCCCCCGACAGCGGGCGTAGTGATCCACGAGGACACGTGGGGCCCCGCTCCAGGCATTACGTTCCGCGAGCATGAGGGACGTGGCTTTTGGAAGGGCGACGTTTGGACGGCTTGGTAAAACTCTGATCTCGCTTCGCGATGAGGCCGCCACTCGGCGGCCTCATCGTCAAGGCGCGCTGGCTCAACTTGAATCATGCGTATTGCCGTGTTTTAATTGTCGTAAGCCATGTCGAACATTCTCAAATTCATCCGCCCGCAGACCACCTTTGATCCCGATACCCTGACGATCCTCGGGGATGTCTATGACCGGGCCTGTGACCGCTTTTGCCGTTGTCAGTCCAGCCCTATCTGCGATCAGATGGCAAACAGGATTTTTGCCGCAGCGATGAAAGGCGAACGAGACCCCGACATTCTTTGGCAAAACGCGGTGCGCGGAATTGAGGCGCCCCCGGCTAAAGGGGCTTCCACGTAAGCTCCGTCGGGCATTCGTCGCCCATACCGGCCGGGACGGCGCCATGGATTTTGCGTTGAAAATGCGCGACGTGGCCGACGAAGTCTCGCCAGGCAAATAAAACCGCTACACCCCCGAACCTTTTGCCCAGGCTGCCGTTTGACTTTGCAGGCAACAGCGGGGAACTATCGTCATGAACGAGCGGCAGTCTATTTGGCTCCTGGGCTGGACGGTTGGCGGCGTGCTGGTTGTGGCATTCGTCCTCAATGCCATAGCCCTGGCGGCGGTCTGAGCCGCACCTTGTGATGGCGGGTGCATTTCAGAAAGGCGATGGGCTTCGCGGAGCCTGTCATCGGGCCGGCCACTTCGGTCCGGATCCGTTGGCTCTACCCATCCCACATAATGACTACGTCTGAACTGAAATGGGCCGCCAACTGAGATGGCCTCGATCTTAATCGTCTAACCGCAGACAAACTCCCAGCGGCACTCGCTACCATCCGAGTTGCAGATGCAACGGGCTTTTGCCGGTTTACAGCCGAGTGGCGGCAAAGGTTGCAATCCACATTGAGGGGATTGCGCATAGACCGGCGAGGCAAAGGTAACGCCGGAGACTATTGCAAGCACAATCATCAATTCTGATTTTCTGGACATAGCATGCCTCCCGCGTGTGGTGAGTGTGCAGCCGGGAGCCGCACGGCGAGCCGCGGCGGCCCAACGCCGGACCTGCCGCTTCGTTCAAAAAAAGCCGTGTCAGGGTTATTTTTTGGTAAGCCGTAGGATCAAACCACGCCGAGATGGCGGATAGGGCGCCCCGGCGCTATGGCTTCGGCGGCGGCGATGATGGCGTGGGCGTCGATGCCGTAATGGGCGTAAAGCTCCTCGATGGCGCCGGTCTGGCCGAAATGCTCAACGCCGAGCGGCCGCACGCGATGGCCTTGGACGGCGCCGAGCCAGGCCAAGGTCGCCGGATGACCGTCGAGCACGCTGACAATGCCGCAATGCCGCGGCAGGCCGGCGAACAGCCGCTCGATGTGGGAGCGGGCGTGAACCAGGCCGCGCTCGCGCGCCCGGCACGCCGCGGTCCAGCCGGCATTGAGACGGTCCGCCGACGTGATGGCCAAGAGCCCGACGTCGCGGCGATCTTCCGCCATCAGGCCGATGGCCTGGATGGCTTCGGGGGCGACCGCGCCCGTATAGGCGACGACGACCTGGCAGTTCGGGCCGGGCTCGCGCAGCCAATAGGCGCCGTCGACGATGGCCTGGCGCAGCGCCGGCGTCATCGGCCGCTCGATCTGCTCGATCGGACGCGTCGACAGGCGCAAATAGATCGAGCCGCCGGTCTCGTCGCGCAGCCAGGTGCGCTCCGAAGGTTCGCCCTCGGCATCCTTCTGCGCGTCGCGCTGAATGTAGTCGAACGCGAAGGCCAAGATGGCGGCGAGCTCATCGACGAAGGCCGGCTCGAATGCGGCAAGGCCGTCTTGCGCGATGCCGATCAGCGGCTCGGCGATCGATTGATGGGCGCCGCCTTCCGGCGCCAGCGTGATGCCCGACGGCGTCGCCACCAGGATGAAGCGAGCGTCCTGATAGCAGGCATAGTTGAGCGCATCGAGGCCGCGGGCGATGAACGGGTCGTAGAGCGTGCCGATCGGGATGAGCCGCTCGCCGTTGATGGAATGCGACAGGCCGAGCGCGGACAGCGCGATGAACAAATTCATCTCGGCGATGCCGAGCTCGATATGCTGGCCGGTCGGCGAGAACTCCCAACTGAACGTCGAGGGGATGCGCTCGCTCTTGAACGTGTCGGCCAAGGCCTCGCGCGCGAACAGGCCGCGGCGATTGACCCATGAGCCGAGGCTGGTCGATACCGTCACGTCGGGCGACGTGGTGACGATGCGGGCCGCGAGCGGCGTGTCGTCGCGCGCAATCTCGTTGAGCAGCGCGCCAAAACCGGTCTGGGTCGAGGTTTTCTGTTGGGTCGGCACCGTCAGCTCGGCCGGCACCGCGATGCGGGCGGCTTGCAAGCGGCGCTCGCCGGCGCTGGCAAACGGCACGCGATCCAGGAAAGTCCGAATGTCGTCGGCTGACCGCCCGAGACCTTCGAACAGATCCCATTCGTGGCCGGGCCGGATGTTCATCGATTTCTGGAACGTTTCCATCTGCGCCGGCGTCATCAGGCCGGCGTGATTGTCCTTGTGGCCGGCGAGCGGCAGGCCAAAGCCTTTGATCGTATAGGCGATGAAGCAGACCGGGCGGTCGTGATCGACGGCGTCGAACGCTTCGATGATCGACGCCAGATCATGGCCGCCGAGATTGTTCATCAGCCGCGCCAGCTCATCGTCGCTGCGCTGTTCAATGAGCCGCGTCACCGCCCCTTGGTCGCCGATCTCGTCGTTGAGGCGCTTGCGCCACGCCGCGCCGCCCTGGAACACCAGCGCGGAGTAGAGCTGGTTCGGACAATGATCGATCCACTGGCGCAACACTTCGCCGCCCGGTTCGGCAAACGCAGCCTGCTGCAGCGCGCCGTATTTGAGCACGACCACGTCCCAGCCGAAATTGCGGAACAGATTTTCATAACGCTCCCACAGGCCCTCGCGCACCACGGCGTCGAGGCTCTGGCGGTTGTAGTCGACGATCCACCAGCAATTACGTAAACCCTGCTTCCAGCCTTCGAGGATGGCCTCGAAAATATTGCCCTCGTCGAGCTCGGCGTCGCCAAGCAGCGCGATCATGCGCCCTTCCGGCCGGTCGCGACCCCAGCCGTGGGCGCGCACGTAATCCTGAGCCAGCGACGAGAACAGCGTCTGCGCCACGCCCAAGCCCACCGAGCCGGTGGAGAAATCGACATCGTCGGTATCCTTGGTGCGCGACGGATAGGATTGCGCGCCCTTGTAGCCGCGAAAATCCTCGAGCTTTGCGCGGCTCTGGCGGCCGAGCAGATATTGGATGGCGTGAAAGTTCGGCGACGCGTGCGGCTTGACCGCGACGCGGTCGGCCGGCCGTAGCGTATGGAAATAGAGCGCGGTCATGATGGTGGCGAGCGAGGCCGAGGACGCCTGATGGCCGCCGACCTTCAGGCCGTCGTTGTTGTCGCGCAAATGGTTGGCGTGGTGGATGGTCCAGGTCGCCAGCCACAGCACCTTGCGCTCGAGCTCGGCAAGAATCGCCAGGTCTTTTGTCGCCAAGTCTTTTGTCGCCAAGTCTTTTATCGGCAGATCGCGCGCGAGCGAGGACGAGGACGATGCCATAGCGACTTCCTCTTGGCCGGTCACTTTGGCCGCTCACTCCAGCTCGACCGTATCGAATTCCGCCGGCAGGATGATTTCGAGCAATTCGCAATCGTGCGAATAATCCAGCACCGTGTGCTTGATCTTCGGCGGCTGCAGCCAGCACGAGCCTTCGACCATGGTCACCTCGCCGGCGCCGTCATACTCGCCTTTGATCCAGCCTTTGAGCACGTAGATCATCTGAAATTCGACGTCATGATAATGCCGCTTCGACACCACGGCCGGGTCGCAGGGCGGGACCATCTTGATGACATGGGCTTGCGCCAGGCCGTTGGTCGCGGCGGCGATGCCGAGGTCGCGGTATTTTGCGTAAGCGCGCAAGCCGCCTTCGAAAGCGTTCGGATTGAGATGGCTGGCCACGAAGGTCTGCTTGCGCGGCGCGGCCTTCGCCTTGGGTTTGGCCTTTGCGGCGGCAACCCGCCGGCGCGCCGATAATTTGCTCGATGTTCGCGAAGTCTTCCGCGCAGCGCGCCTGACCGGCGCTGCCCGTTTCGCCTTGCGCAGTTTCGTGGCCATTGGCTGTCCTTTCGCCTGAAGAAGCCAAGCGAAGGCTATCACACCGGCCTGGGCCTGCGCACCAACGAACCCCAGGCCAACAGCGCCGCCGCGACGAGAATGACCGGGAACACCACCTCGTTCACCGTGCTCCAGCCAAAACGCGACAACAGCGCGCCGGACGAGAACGACGCGATCGCCATGGCGCCGAACACCAGAAAGTCGTTGAACGCCTGCACTTTGTTGCGCTCATGCGGGTCGTGGCACTCGGTGATCAGCGTGGTGGCGCTGATGAAGGCAAAATTCCAGCCGACGCCGAGCAGGGTCAGCCCGATCCAGAAATTCCACAGCCCAAGGCCGGAAAGACTGATCGTGGCGGCGACCAGGATCAATGCCAGTCCGACCGCCATCATGGCGCGCACGCCGAAGCGAGCGATCAAAGAACCCGTGATAAAACTCGGCGCGTACATGCCGATGACATGCCACTGAATGCCCAGCGCCGCTTCGCCAACGGTGTGGTTGCACATGACCATGGCCAGCGGCGCCGACGTCATCTGCATGTTCATCATCGAATAGCTGGCGAGGCCGCAGACGACGGCAATGATGAATTTCGGCTGGACCACGATGGCCGAAAGCGGCCGCCCGTCGATCAGCGAATGCGACACCGGCGGGCGCGGAATTTTGAGCTGCGCCAGCACGATCGCGGCGAGTACGGCGCAGGCCGACTGCGCGAGAAACGTGCCGGCGAACAGATAAGGCGGCCAAGAGTCCTTGGTGAAGATGACGAGCTGCGAACCGATCACGGCGGCGAAAATACCGCCGGCCAGCACCCAGGCGACGGCTTTTGGCCGGAACTGCGGGCTCGCCGTGTCGGTGGCGGCGAAGCGGTAGGATTGATGCGCTGCCGCGTAGAGGCCGCCGCACAAAGTGCCGACCAGCAACAGCCAGAACGAGCCCTGCAGCACCGCCGCGCACGAGATCAGGCCGGACAGCGCGCCGAAGGCCGATCCCACCTGAAGAGCAAAGCGCCGGCCGTAGGCCTTTGCCAGCATGCCGACGGGGATCGTCCCCATCCACATGCCGGCGACCATGAAGCTGATCGGCAACGTCGCCAGAGCCGGATCGGGCGCCAACATGGAGCCGATGATGCTCGTGGTCGCCACGATGACGGTGTTGTTGCCGCCGGCCAGCGCTTGGGCCACGCCAAGGACCACGGCATTGCGCGCGGCAAGCCGGTCATCAATGAGGTCGAGTGCGGGGTCGGCGACGACCGCCATGGCAGGCTCCCGGTGGAGTCGGGCGTTGTAGCGGGCCAAGGGATGCGGCGCTACTGCCGGAGGCGCGGGTCAGAACTGCAAGGCCCCGTTGTGACGGATCACCACCGACCGCGCTTCCTCCGGTGTCAGCGCACCCAGTTGGCCGAGCGCGGCTTGCGTCTCTTCGATCAAAATATCGATGACGTGGCTGGCGCCCTCCTCGCCGAGCGCGCCGAGGCCCCACAGGAAGGCCTTGCCGGCAAACGCCGCGGCGGCGCCGAGCGCATAGGCGCGCACCACGTCGGTGCCGCTGCGGATGCCGGAATCGTACAGCACGGTGGCGCGCTTGCCGACCTGCTTGACGATGGCCGGCAGCACGTCGATCGGCGCCGGCAGCGCCTCGATCTGGCGGCCGCCGTGATTGGAAACAAACATGCCGTCGACGCCCAGCGACACCGCTTTCTCGGCGTCCTGCGGATGCATGATGCCCTTGACGATCAGCGTGCCTTTCCAGCGGTCGCGATATTTCGCCACCTCCTCCCAGGTGAAGGCGCCGCCCATCTCGCGGCGTGCGAACGCGACCATCTCGTTGATCGAAGCATTGTCGCCGGCGTAGGGGCGCAGATTGGAAAAGCGCGGGATGCCGTTCTTGCGCAGCGCCATGGTCCAGGCCGGCGCCATCAGCATCTGCAAGATCATCTTGAGATCGGGATTGAACGCGCCGCCGAGGCCGACGACGACTTCGCGGGCGCGGCTCGTGCGCACCGGCACGTCGAGGGTGAGCACCAGCGCATGGCAGCCGGCAGCCTGGGCGCGGCGGGCAAGATCGAAGCCGATGGCGTGATCGTTGCGCGCGGCGCGGTAAAGCTGAAACCAGAACACATCCGGTGCCAGCTCGGCGATCCGCTCGATGGTCGAGCAGCCGACCGTTCCAAACGTGTAGGGAATGCGGGCGCGCTGCGCGGCGCGGGCGAGATATTCATCGGCGCCCGGCCACACGATGGCCGGCCCGCCCATCGGAGCCACACCGATCGGGGCGGCGTAGCGGCGGCCGAACAATTCGACCTCGCACGGCGGCAGCGACGGCATCACGCCATAGCGCGGCACCAATTCCACCGCATCGAGCCCCGCCCAATTGCGCCTGATGCCGGCGTCGTCCTTGCCCGAGCCGCCGTCGGAATATTCGAAGGAAAAATGCGGCAGCCGGCGGCGGGCGCCGCGGCGCAGATAGTCGATGGTCGGGTAGTGCCGGTAAAGCTCGGCGTAGCGCGGGTTGGCGTTCTTGCCGACATAAGGTTTGGGCGCGGCAGCCTGCGGTGCGGGAGTTTGGGGCGCGGCAGTCTGCGGTGCGGTAATCTTGGGCGCGGCTATTGCCGTCGTATCATGCATGGGCGTTTCTCCTGGCGCATTATAACCGGTTCGGCCACGAAGGAAGTCACCTTCCTGCTTCGTGCGCTCAATCCAAAATGGTGATGAACAGGTCGCCGAAGCTGGTGAGGCTGTCGGCCCTGCTCCCTATGCCGAAGCGGCCGGGCGTGGCGATGCCGGTGTCGGTGGTGTCGAACAAAGGCTTGCCGTTGAATGAGACGCTGAAGCTGGCGTCGATGGCCTTGATCGTGAGCGTCTGCTTTTCGCCCGTCGCCAGATCCATGGTGCGGCCGGCGACCTCGCGGCGCTCGCCGTTGACGACGCGCAGCAAGCGCACGCTGCCAGTGAGCGCATCGGCCTCGACGACATAAAAATCCAGCGGATCGGCAAAGCGCAGCACGATCCCCGCGGCGCGCGCGACGGTCCCGTCATGCATCACGAATGACAGCTCGACCTCGGCGTTCTTCGCCACGGGACGGTCGGCGATGCAGAGCGGAAAGCGATTGGGCTGCGGCTCGTGGCTCGTCTCCACCAAGGCCTTGCCGTCGAGCAGCAGCCGTTCGACGCGGACCTGCCACACCGCCGGTCCGCCGAGCCCGCTCACCGCCGGGACGCAGCCGTCGGGATCGGAACCTTCTTCGACCAGCGGCGAGGCCAAAACCTTGTGCAAAGTCTCGGCCGCGGCGGGGCCGATGACGCTGCCGGCAACGACGATCGCCATCACCGTCATCCACCAGGCGGCCAACGCTTGCTCCCCTAAAAATGACTGTACGACGGCCGCGCGAATGTGAGCGTTTTGCCGTCACGGACGAAACGCGCACCCTCCCCGGCTGTCACGAGTTCGATCTCGGTCACCGGAACACCAACGGCCTTTGCGGCGGCACGGAATGAGGAAAATTTTTCCGGCGCAAGCGTCAGGACGATTTCATAATCGTCGCCGCCCGTGAGCGCTGTCGCCAATGCCGCCGGATCGGCGGCGACCGCCGCGCCGACCGCAGCGGAAAACGGCACGCGCGCGACATCGATCTCGGCGGCGACGCCGGAAGCGCGGCACAGTTTTGCAATATCCCCGGCGAGGCCGTCGGACACGTCCATGGCCGCCGCGGCGTTTTGCAGGACCGCGGCAGCGAGCGCATTGCGCGGCTCGGGCAAAAGATAACGTTGCTTGAGGTGCGAACTCATCGCTTCCGACAACCGCCACCGCTTGGCGAGGTTTTGGTCCCGCCGCAGCAGCACGCCAAGCGCCGCATCGCCGATCGTGCCGGTGACGACGATCAAGTCGCCCGGCTTGGCGGTCGAGCGCCGCACCATTTTGCCGTGCGGCACCGCGCCGAAGGCCGCGATCGAGACCGACGTCGGACCCGGCGTGCGGTCGGTGTCGCCGCCGAGCAGCGGACAGCCGTATCGCTCGGCATCCTCGCCAAGGCCGCCGGCAAAAGCGGCGAGCCAGGCTTCGTCGATTGTCGACGGCAAGGCGAGGGACAGCAGAAAGCCAAGCGGGGTCGCGCCCTTGGCGGCAAGATCGGACAGATTCATTCGCAGCGCCTTGCGGCCGATAGCGTCCGGCCGGTCGTCGGGAAAGGCGTGCACGCCGGAAATGACGCCGTCGGTGGTCAGCACGACGTCGCAGCCCGGCGGCGGCGCAATGACGGCGGCGTCATCGACCAGGCCGAAGGCGCCGGGATGCCTGGCCAGCGGCCGGAAATAGCGCGCGATCAGGCGGTCCTCGGCGGATTCTGATGAATTTGGCATCGCGCGTGTCGCCAATCGATTTGCCCCATTGGGCATTCGGCAACATTAGCTTATTTCCGGCGCCGTCGCAGACCGGCCAATCCCTTCCCATCGGCGGCTGCATCGCTACAATCGGCGGTAGCTGCCCATCTTGGCTGGGTTGGGGCCTGGACGATGCTGACCGCGCGTGGTGCGCTGATCGCCTTTGCGGCGGTTGCGCTGAACGGTTGCCTGCCGTGCTCGGCGGAACCGCTGACCGGCACGCCGGCCGACGTCGCCCAAACCCTTGCCCGCTTAAGCATCGATCTGCCGAAAGACGTCGTCGGGACCACGGCCGTGCGTCGTCCGCTCGAAGAACTGACCCGCGAGCGATGCGACCAGGACGCCATCCTGCATCTCGCCAGGGCTTTGGATGATCTCGACTACCGGCGCGAAGCGGCGGTTGCGCAAGTCGACTTCTCGTCGCAATGCGGCGGCTATGGACCGGCGCTTCGCGGCGCCGTCAATTTGTTGCTGAAGCTGTCCGACTACACCACGGCCGAAACCGTCGCCTCGGATCTGGTCAGGCTCGAGCCATTCAACGACAACGGCTACTACCTCCGCGCACTTGCCCGCGACGGCAACCGCTCTTTCAAGGGTGCCATCGCCGATTACGTGACGGCGATCGAGCTGTTCGGCAACAAGGACCGCATCAGCAGCGTCAGCTACTACAAGATGGCGCGCGACTACGAGCGGCTCAGCCAGTTTTGCGACGCGATGCTGCCCATCGAGCAATGGGTCGCTCTCGATCCGTCGCGGCACGATACCAGCCAAACGCGAGCTATATTGTCCGACTACGCCGCCAAGGGCGGCTGCGCCGCGGCGACGTCCGGCAGCGCCGAAACTTTTCCGGCACCGGGCATCGGCGGCATCGTCAAGGTTCCGGTCATTATCAATAATGTGGCCGGCACCTTCATACTCGATACCGGTGCCGCTTTCGTTGCAGTGGGAACCAGTTTCGCCAAGAGGGCCAAGATCGAGATCGAGCAAAGCTCGTCGGTGCGCTTGCACACCGCAAACGGCTTCGCCGAAGGCCAACTCGGCCGTGCCGACATTATTCAATTGCGCTCACTCAAGGCCAAGAGCGTGCCGGTCGTCGTCGAGGCCGACAGCGCCGCGGCGTACGGGCCCGGCGTCGACGGCCTGCTTGGCTTGAGCTTTCTGTCGCGCTTCAACGTCACGATCGACGGACGGATCGTGCGCATTGCGCCGAACAAGCCACAATAGCGTATTTCGTGCGCTTAGAGCATGATCCGGAAAAGTGGATGCCGGTTTTCCGAAAAGATCATGCTCCAACGAAAAAACTAGACCATGATCCGATTCAATTCGATCGGATCATGGTCTAGGCGCGGTCGAATTCCGCCGCGCGCAACTGGTGCGCAAGCTGATCGAGCACGGCATTGACCATGCCGGTCTCGTCATCGTCGACAAAAGCGCCGGCGACGTCGACATATTCCGACATCACCACCCGCGCCGGCACGTCTGCGCGGTAAGCCAGCTCATAAGCGCCGGCGCGCAGCACCGCGCGCAGCACCGCCTCGATGCGCTTGAGCGGCCAGCCGCGGGTCAGCGCCGCATCGATCTGCGGATCGAGCTTGCCCTGTTCGCGCACCACGCCGCCGACGATGTCGCGAAAGTACGCGGCCTCCGCCGGCCGGTATTGCGCGCCCTCGACCTCACTGCCGAGCCAATGGCCTTCGAATTCGGCCATGATCTCGTTGAGACCGGTGCCGGCAAGGTCCATCTGATAAAGCGCTTGCACCGCAGCGAGCCGTGCCGCGCCACGCTTATTGGCCTTGCGCGCCTCGTTGGGTTCGGGGCCAGCCATCTCAGCGCTTCCCGAAGCGTTGCTTGATACCGATCAGCGCCAGCGCGGCGCGCGCGGCATCGCCGCCCTTGTCCTGCTCCTCGACGCGGGCGCGCTCCCAGGCCTGGGCTTCGGTGTCGACGGTGATGATGCCGTTGCCGATGGGAAAGCGTTGCGCGATCGAAAGCTCCATCAGGCCGCGTGCCGATTGCTGCGACACGATCTCGAAATGGATGGTATCGCCGCGGATGACGCAGCCGAGCGCGACCGCGCCGTCATAAGGCAGGCGGCCCCAGTGCGCGGTGTCGATGGCAATCGCAATCGCACCCGGTATTTCCAGCGACCCCGGCACGCTGACGCGGTCGAACTCGGCGCCGGCTTCCTGCAATGCCTTCGTCGCGCCGGCCAACAGCGCCTCCGCGATGTCGTCGTAATAGCGCGCCTCGACGATGAGGATACGCGCGCCCTTGCGCGCGCCCTCGCCACGCTTACCTCGCCGCGGCCCGGCCATCGCCTGCTCCTGTTAGGGCGTGGTCGTACCAAGCCGGGAGGGCGTGAACAAGCGCGGCTAAAGTCGCTAACGCGGCGGCGGCATGGACTCCAGGAGCCGCGCCGCGTAGCGCGCCATCTGGTCGACCTCGAGATTGAGCCGCGCACCGGGGCGCAGCGCGCCGAGCGTCGTGACCTGCAAGGTGTGCGGGATGATCAGGACGGAAAACGTGTCGCCTTCGACCTTGTTGACCGTCAGCGACACGCCGTCGAGCGCGACGGAGCCCTTGGGCGCGATGAAGCGGGCAAGCGCCGCCGGCACCCGCAGTGTCAGTTCGGCGCTGTCGAGAAAATCGTCGCGGGCGATGAGCTCGGCGATGCCGTCGACGTGGCCGCTGACCATGTGGCCGCCGAGCTCGTCGCCGAGCCGAAGCGACCGTTCGAGATTGAGCCTGGTGCCGCGCTGCCAGGTTTGGGCGGTGGTCATGCGCAACGTCTCGGCGGCCGCATCGACGGCAAACGAGGACCGATTGCCGGTCCGGCCGCGCCCCACGACGGTGAGGCAGATGCCGGAACAGGCGATCGAGGCGCCGATATCGATGCCGTCGGGGTCGTAGCCGCAGGCGATATTGAGACGGCGCAGCCCTTCGGCTTTTTCCTCGACATCAAGAACTTCGCCTAAGCCGCTGATAATACCGGTAAACATCGCTTTACTCGCGCACGTAATTGAGTTGCCGATCGGCCCCGACAAGCTCGCTGCCGACCTGCTTCAGCCTTCGAGTCAGCGCCTCCATCGCGTCCGTTGCAAGCGCGTCGACCCCCTCGGGGCCAACGATTTTCGGCGCATGGAACAGCACCGCTTCATCGACCAAGTCGGCGGCAATGAATGCGGCGGCAAGCGTCGGGCCGCCTTCGACCATCAGCCGGGTAACGCCCTTGGCGGCCAAAAATTCGAGCCCGTCCTTGAGGTCGAGACGGCCGCTGCTTTGCGGCGACCGCAGCACCTCGACACCGAGCGGCAGCAGCGTGAATTCGGAGTCTTGGGGCGCGGCAAGGCCGGTGAGCGCCCAAACCGGCGTCTCACGGGCGCTGCGAACCAGGCGCGACTGGACCGGCAGGCGCAGCATGCTGTCGGCCACGATCCGCACCGGTGAATTTTTGGCCATGCCGGGCAAGCGGCACGTCAGCATTGGATCGTCGGCGAGCACGGTGCCGATGCCGACCATGATGGCATCGCTGTGCGCGCGCAGCAGGTGAACGCGCTCGCGTGTCGCCTCCCCGGTAATGGCGACGGGATCCCGCCCGGCGGCGCCGGCTTTGCCGTCGGCGGAGATTGCGAGCTTGAGCATGACGTGGGGCCGGCCATCGCGCATGCGCCGGATATGACCGGCATGATCGCGCCGCGCCTCCTCCGCCCCGACGCCCACTTCGACCGCAATGCCCGCGGCGCGCAGCCGCGCATGGCCTTTGCCCGCGACTTCGGGATTGGGGTCTTCGAGCGCCGATACGACGCGTGCAATACCCGCGGCGATGACGGCGTCGGCGCAAGGCGGCGTCTTGCCGTAGTGCGAGCAGGGCTCCAGCGTGACGTAGAGCGTCGCGCCACGTGCCGCCTCACCGGCTCGCCGCAACGCCTCGACCTCGGCATGAGGCCGGCCGCCGGGCTGGGTCCAGCCGCGGCCGACAATGACGCCATCCTTGACGATCACCGCGCCCACGGCCGGGTTCGGCCAAGTGCGGCCAAGCCCGCGCCGGCCGAGAGAGAGCGCCAGCGCCATGAAACGGTTATCCTCGTTTTGCGTCACTGCCGCGTCTCATGATAAGTTTCATTCTATGAACGTCGCACTTCGCCGCGCCATGACCGTGGACGAATACCTTGCTTGGAGCGATAGCCAGAGCGAGCGGCAGCGCACGGAACTGATCAATGGCCAAATCGTCGCTAAAGTCGTGGAACGTTTGACCCACAACCGCGTCAAGGGCCAAATCTATGTAGCCCTGCGGCAGGCGGTAGCGGCTGCCAATCTGCCGTGTGAGGTCATGACCGACGGGGTTGCCGTCCGGATCGACGAGCACACCGCTTACGAGCCGGATGCGCTGGTCCGCTGCGGCAGTGAATTGCCCGGCGAGATGATGATCGTGCCTGACCCCATGATCGTCGTCGAAGTCTTGTCGCCGACGACTGCGCATTCCGACACCAGCGCCAAATTGATCGGCTATTTCAAGGTCCCCAGTGTCGTTCATTACCTTGTGGTCGATCCCGATGATCGTACGATGACCCACTATACACGTAATGGAACCCCAAGCTTGTTGAATGGCGGCTCATTGCGCCTCGATCCTCCTGGGATTGATCTGACGGTCGAGATTTTGTTCGCGCGGGCTTGATTGCCTGAAGGGCAATCACTCCGCGGCTTCGTCCCCGGACAATTCGGCCAGCGCCGTCTCGAAATCCTTGGCCTCGCGGAAATTGCGGTAGACCGAGGCGAAGCGCACATAGGCGACGTCGTCGAGCTCGCGCAGGTGCGCCATCACGGTTTCGCCGATCGCTTCGGAGGAAACCTCGCTTTCGCCCATGCTTTCCAGCTCGCGGACGATCTTCGACACCATCTGGTCGATGCGCTCGGGATCGACCGGGCGCTTGCGGCAAGCGATCTGCACCGAGCGCAGTAATTTATCGCGGTCGAACGGCACGCGCCGGCCGTTGCGCTTGATGACGATCAGTTCGCGCAACTGCACCCGCTCGAAGGTGGTGAAGCGGAAATTGCAGGTCAGGCAGACGCGGCGGCGGCGGATGACGGAGGAATCCTCGGTCGGCCGCGAATCCTTCACCTGGGTATCGAGGCTTCCGCAACTCGGACAACGCATCCCTTACCCCTCGTAGATCGGCAACCGGCCAGGCGGGCCGCGGACCTCGCGCACGCCGGCTTCGCGCCGGTGATACACCCCGCGCCGGCATCATACCAGCCGATGAGCGCAAGGCATGGGATATTTCAGCGGATAACGCCGCTATATGTAGGGATTAAGGGCCGGACTTAAAGCCCGCGCCGGCTCAGGCAAAGCCGTAAAGCGCCCGCGCATTGCCGGAGTAAATCTGCTTGCGGCGCTCGTCGCCCAGGCTCGCCGGCACCACCACAAACGGGTCGTCGAAATCCCAGTGCGGGTAGTCCGACGAGAACAGGATACGGTCAAAGCCGATCACCGCCATGATGTCGACGAGGTGCGCCGGGTTTTCCGGCTCTTCCATCGGCTGGGTGGTGACCCAGAAATGGTCGTGCAGATATTCCGAGGGCGGGCGCGTCAGATGCGGCAGGCCCGAGCGCATGCGCTTCCAGTTGCGGTCGAGCCGATGGCCGAGCGAAGGCATCCAGCCAAAACCGCCTTCGATGAAGACCATCTTGAGCTGCGGGAACGCCTCGAACACGCCCTCCATGATCATGCTGGTGACCTGGGCCTGGCAGGCGTTGGAGTGCTCGGTCATTTCCTCGATGTAGAACGACGGCCAACCGGAATTGCTGGCAGCGCGGCCGCTATAGCCGAACACGTGCACGCCGACCGGCAAGCCGGCCTCGCAGGCCGCTTCGTAGATCGGCCAATAGCGGCGCCGGCCCATCAGCTCGCTGGTGCGGGTGAGCATCAGCACGTGGGCGAAGCGGCGGTCGCCTGAGCGCTTGCGGATTTCCTTGCGCGAGGCTTCGGGGTCCTCGTAGGGCACGACCAGCGAGCATTTGAGCCGCGGATCGAGCGCATTCCAGTGATTGAGCTGGAACTCGTTGCAGGCAAACGCCAGCGCCGCGCTGTATTCGTCGTTCTGCTCGCCCTGCCCCGACGGCGACAGCGGATTCATCACACCGTATTCGATGCCGTAGAAATCGAGGTGCTGCTGGCGCATGAACTCGTAATTGCTGGCCGGCAGCCCGCCGTCCGGCGGCCAGGAATCGCGACGCGAGGCCTGCGGCTGCGCCTTCGGATAGGGAAAGCCTTTGACATAGCCGTGATGCGAGCGCGCGCCATAGGTCTGCGCGTAATCCCACCAGCGATTACTCAAGTAAGGCCGATAATCCTCGACCGAGGCTTTGGGATGGATGTCGCAGTCGATGATCTGCAGCTTGGTCTTGGCGCTGCGGTCGATTTTTTGGCTGGCTTCGATGTTCACGGCGCGTCCTCCAGCGAGACTCTCATTGTAGCCCGGATTGAGCGCCAGCGAAATCCGGGAGCGGCGCTCAAGCCTTGCCCGGTCCCCGGGTTTCGCTTCGCTCAACCCGGGCTACACGGTAATCACCGGGTCGAGATAAAGTTGCCACGTGCCCGACGGCGGTCTGTGGCCCGAGAGCCAGGTGCCGGTCACTTTGCCTTCCCATTCGACCGGCAGCACCATGCCGCGCAGAAATTTTGCCGCCATCTGCCGCGAGCTCCAGGCGACCACCGTGTCCGCGCCGGTCTCCCACCACGCCTCGCCCGGCGCCAGATCGCGGTGCGACTCGGCGTCCTGCTGGACATTGAACGCGCCCTCCAAGAGGCAGCGGATGCCGGGCCCGGGATGCTGATGGCGATCGGCGACGCGGCCGGCGCCGGTGGTGATCTGATCGAGCCGGAACAGCCAGCGGCTGCCTTCGGGCATGGCGAGGCTCGTGATCAGGCGCGACATGCGCAGGCTGGAGAGAACACCGTCGCCGTCGTGGAGCAGCGGCGCAGCGTTCGGCGACGCCAGTTCCCAGCGCCAGATTTGGCTCCACGCGCCGGCGGACTTGAAGGCCAGCGAACCATCGCAATAAAGCGCCTCGCCGGCGTCCATCGTCCGACCGTTGATGTCGACGCAGCCATGGCGCACGTAGAGCAAGCGATGTGCCGGCGCCAAGGGCGACGCCGTCGCGCCGCTGGTGCCGACCTGGTCGTGATAAAAGTTCAACGAAAAGGGCATGACGCCATGATCTGGATCAATTCCGCCACCCTCTCTGCCAGTGGCCGCTCGGTCGCAGCCAACGGTGACGTGATTCAGCCGGGACTGTGCGCCGGCTTCTTCCAGATGCCGCGCTTTTGCATCAACGCCACCTGCTTGTCGATGACTTCGCGCTTGTAGTCGGCGTGCTTGCCCGGGATTTTGTCGAGGTAGCGGTTTTTCGGATAGATCGGCTGCTCGTAGATGATCTGCGCCAGCTCGGCGCGAATGTCCTTCATCCAATTGGTGACCTGCGCCAACTCGCGATGATGGCGCAGCGCCTCGATATTGATGACGCCGGCGACGAAGGTCGAGCCGTTGGTGTCGCGCTGCTTGCCGACCAGCTGGCCGCGATAGTCGACAATCATCGATTGGCCGCCGCCGGCGTCGATGCCGAAATGCCGGCCTTCGGGATACAGGTGATAGCTGCCGATATTCGGCGCCACGATATACATGTTGTTCTCGAGCGCACGCGCCCGATTGGAAATCTCGAACACGTCGTTCTCGGTGAACGGCGCCGGCATCGAAGCGCGATACACCACCTCGGCGCCGTTCATGGCGAGGCCGCGGCCGTTTTCCGGATAATTGCCTTCCATCGCCATCATGATGCCGAGCCGGCCGATCTTGGTATCGACGACCGGCCAGAACGCCTGCAGCGTGCGGCCGTATTTTTCGATCCACCAATCATAGACATCATGCGGCGAAACCGAGCGCTCGACCGGCAGCAGCGCGGAAATCTTGTAGTGCTGCATAATGACCTCGCCGTCCGGATCGACGACGAAGCCGACGTTGAAGAAGCGATCCTTCCAGTCCGGATGGCGCGCCTTGGCCTGCGCCATGATGTAGACGTTCCACTGCTTGGCAAGCTTGCCGATCTCATCGGTCTCGGGGCCGGGAATGTCGATGCAGCAGGTGCGCGCATAGTCGGCGTGGTCGACGTCGAGCACCTCGTCGTTGAAACCCATCAGCGCGCCTTCGGGGATCGCCAACAGCTTCACTGGGATGTCGAGATTGGACAGCCAGAACGCCGCCTTGGTCAGGCTCTTCAAGTGCTCGATATTGTGCTCGATGTCGTCGCGGCGGCGGATGCCGTAGAAGGTCGGGATGAGGCCGACGGCGTTATAGGGCTCAATCATTGCGTCTTCCCATTAACCAATTAAGCGCGCTGTCATCATCCGCGAAAGCGGATGATCCAGTAATCGGGGTGGTCGGAGCAACAAGCGTCTGTCCTGATGGTTACTGGATGCCCGCTTTCGCGGGCATGACAGTTACGCCGCGACGCTGGGCAGGCCGGCAAGCGCCATGGCGAGCTCGCCTTCGTCGTATTTCTGATCGACGAGCTTGCCCTCGAAATAGTTGATATAGGCCGCCATGTCGAAATGGCCGTGGCCCGACAGGTTGAACAAGATGACTTCGGACTTGCCCATCTGCTTGCAGCGCAACGCCTCGTCGATGGCGCAGCGCACCGCGTGCGTCGCCTCCGGCGCCGGCACGATGCCCTCGCAGCGGGCGAACTGCACGCCGGCCTCGAAACAGGCCTTTTGCTGATAGGCCTGCGCCTCGATCAATCCGAGCTCGTAGAGATGCGACACCATCGGCGCCATGCCGTGATAGCGCAAACCCCCGGCGTGAAAACCCGGCGGAATGAAGGTCGAGCCGAGCGTGTGCATTTTCACCAGCGGAGTGAGATGCGCGGTGTCGCCAAAATCGTAGGCGTATTTGCCGCGCGTCAGTGACGGGCACGCCGCGGGCTCGACGGCAACGAAGCGGCGCTTGCGGCCGCCGCGCAGCTGCAGGCCGAGAAACGGAAACGCCAGGCCGGCGAAATTCGAGCCGCCGCCGGTGCAGCCGATCACCACGTCGGGGTCGTCGCCCGCCATTTCGAACTGCTTGATGGCTTCCTGGCCATTCACGGTCTGGTGCAGCAGCACGTGGTTGAGCACGGAGCCGAGCGCATATTTCACCGCCGGATCCTTGGCCGCCATTTCCACGGCTTCCGAAATGGCGATGCCGAGCGAGCCCGGGCTGTTCGGCGTTTTGGCGAGGATGGCGCGGCCGGAATCGGTCTCGTTCGACGGCGAGGCGATGCAGCGCGCGCCGTAGGTTTCCATCAGCGCCCGGCGATACGGTTTTTGATCGTAGGAAATGCGGACCTGGAACACGGTCACTTCGAGGCCGAACAGCGAGCCGGCAAACGCCAGCGACGAGCCCCATTGGCCGGCGCCAGTCTCGGTCGAGAGCCGCTTGACGCCCTGCTCCTTATTGTACCAGGCCTGCGGCACCGCCGTGTTCGGCTTGTGCGAGCCGGCCGGCGAGACGCCTTCATATTTGTAGTAAATCTTGGCCGGCGTGCCGAGCGCCTCTTCCAAACGCCGCGCCCGCATCAGCGGCGACGGCCGCCACATGCGATAGACGTCGCGGATCGGCTCGGGGATGTCGATGGTGCGCTCCTGGGACACCTCCTGCAGGATCAGCGCCATGGGAAACAGCGGCTCGAGATCGGCGGGCCCGACCGGCTGCTTGGTGCCGGGATGCAACACCGGCGGCAGCGGCGTGGGCAGATCGGCCGCGAGATTGTACCAAGCTTTCGGAATGTCGTTTTCGTCGAGAATGAATTTGACCTGATCGCTCACGCTGTCCTCCCACGCCGCACTGCTAAACAGAGTGTAGCCCGGATTGAGCGTAAGCGAAATCCGGGAGGGGCGTTGACGCTGGCCGATCGTTCCCGGATTTCGCTCCGCTCAATCCGGGCTACAGCTTCGTCGTCGCCGGGATCGCCGGCGCGCCGAGGCCGTCGCGGCTGTAAATATCTTCGCGGAATTGCACGACGCCGTCGGAGGCCGACCAGCCGGTGACGTAGACCCAGTGCAAGGGAATCGGCTTGGTCAGATTGACGTTGACCTGATCCCCCGACTTGATGGCCTGCTCGATCTTGTCGGAGGTCCAGCCCTTGGTGCCGTCGAGCAGCCAGACCACCAGCGCCTGGACATTCTGCACGCGGCAGCAGCCCGATGAATCGTAGCGGGAATCCTCGCCGAACAGATTCTTCAGCGGCGTGTCGTGCATGTAGACGCCGTATTGGCTCGGAAAGTTGATGCGGATGCGGCCGAGCGAGTTGTGGTCGCCCGGATCCTCGCGAAAGGTGTAATGCACCGCGTCTTCCGAGTACCAGTTGATTTCAGAGGGCTGCACCTCTTTGTGGCTCGGATCGAAGATGCGGATGTGGTTGTCCGTCAGGTAGTCGGGCTTGTCCTGCATGATCGGGATCAGGTCTTTGCGTACGATCGACACCGGCACGGTCCAGTACGGATTGAAGTTGACCTGCACGATCTTGCTGTTGATGTCGGGCGACGGCCGATCGACCTTGCCGACCACGGCCGTATGCCGCGACACCGCGACGTCATTCTCGATAGCCTCGACGCGAGCGGCCGGAATGTTGACCACCACGTAGCGCGGGCCGAGGTTCGTGGTCAGTGTCTTGAGCCGCGCGATATTGACCTTGAGCTGATCGCGCCGTGTCGCCGCCGGCACATTGAGCGCCGCGAGCGTCGAGGCGCGCAGCACGCCATCGACGGTGACGCCGTGGCGCGCCTGAAAACGCCGTACCGCGGCTTCGACGTAAGAGTTGTAGATGTCGTTTGCGGCTGCGACCGCATTGGGATCGAGGTCGCCTGACAGCGACAGCCGTTGCCGCAGATCAACCACGCTCGGATGGCGGTTGCCGACCCGCAACTCATCGACATGGGGCACCGTCGGCCAGCCGCCGCGGGCGACGATATCGTCGTAGGCCGCGATCGCCTTCTGGGTGAACTGCTCGGTCGCCGGCGACAGCATCGGCGCCGTAGCTTTCGGCATGTGGATGGTGCGCGAGGCCTGGTCGAAATCCTGGCCGAACTGGCCGCCCCGGCCGTCGTCCATGAGCGCGTCGAGCGGATCGTCGGCGAAGGCGCGGCTCGCAATGCCGGTCAGCGCGGCGACGCCGGCGCAATGCGCAAGAAAAGTGCGACGGTCAACGCCCTTACGAGCCTGTTTCATGGAGCTGTCCCTTGGCGGGTCGATCTAGCATGTCACCGACATGCCGCCAAAGGGTCCCTGTCCCCGATTACGCCGCCCCATGTCCAGCTACGGCCTATGGCCGGCAAATTTATGGCCGCAAACGACTGAGCGGATGGCGGCCTTGATCGCATGGATGCCAGTTGTTCGTGTTGATGATCTTGTCAAGGACGGCGCGAAGCGCCGCCGCCCATAGCGCGTCAAAGACGCGCGTAAACGCTGTAATGGGCGGTCTTCGATCCTTGACAAGATCATCAACACGAACAGAGTGCTATCCATGCGATCAAGGCCGCTTTCTGGGCCTTCGTAAAAAGCAAAAAAAGACCCCGGCGGTGAGGCCGGGGTTTTGAGTTACGCCAGTACGACGGAAACTCTGGCGGATTGGCCGCTCTTGATTGGAGCCGATACTTAAAGCCGATACAGAATTTGATCGGTCCAGAACCGCTCGAGCCGATGCAGCGCCTTGTTGAGCACCGAGAACTCGTCGGCATTGATGCCGCCGACCTGCTCCACGGTGCGCACGTGCTTCTGGTAGAGCGCGTCGACTGCGTCGCGCACTTCGCGGCCCTTGTCGGTGAGCTTGATGCGCACCGAGCGGCGGTCGACGCGCGAGCGCTGGTGATCGAGGAAGCCCATCTCGACCAGCTTCTTGAGATTGTAGGAGACGTTGGAGCCGAGATAATAGCCGCGGGTGCGCAATTCGCCGGCGGTGAGCTCCTTGTCGCCGATATTGTACAACAGCAGCGCCTGCACCGAATTGATGTCGGCGCGGCCGCGGCGGTCGAACTCGTCCTTGATGACGTCGAGCAGACGCCGGTGCAGCCGCTCGACAAGCGTGAGCGCCTCCAGATAGTGCGGCCGAATGTGGTCGAAGCGCGCCTCGCGGTCGGCGGGCTCGACCGTCTTGACGACGGCTTTCATGTTGACGCCTTTCCCAAACTTATTTTGTTTGTCGTCGACGGGCCCTGTTCCCGTCGTATGGCGTCACCCTACCGGTCAGGGTCTAAGATCAGTTTAAATAACAGGCTAAAAATAGGGTTTATTCGTTTTGGTGGAGGCGCGATTAAGCATTGATTTATAGTGGATTTTGCGACGATTTCTTCACCTTAGAAACCCGCGAAAAATCGCTCCTCATGGTGCGCGGCGACGCTTACGAAACTCTATGCGCGGGTCCGCCCGCCTTACGACATGATTGACTAGCCCTTGCCAGCCAACCATATAGCGCCCTCCACCGGCGCCCAGCCGGGGAAACCCGTGACTTGGTGCGGGAGAGTGTCCCGAGTGGCAAAGGGGGCGGACTGTAAATCCGCTGGCTTACGCCTTCGTAGGTTCGAGTCCTACCTCTCCCACCAGCCTCGCTCGCTTCGCGAGCTACGGCTCGGCAAGCCATTTTCGGATTTCCGCTCAATCGTCCCGGCTGGCTGAATTTGGCGGCCTCGGAATGTCCTTCAATATCTGCCGCGGCACGTCACCTTGGCCGGCAGGAAAATGAATATCGCTCGTTAGGCGCCAGATTGGCATAGGTTTTAGCCTGCTGCCCGGCGACACTGCACTCTTGCTGTGAGGAAAACGCACGCCCGGTATTTACCGTGTGAACGTGGCCATTCAGAACGAACTGCAAAATCAATACAAAACTCATCGGCGGCCCCCTTCAACCCTGTTCGGCTCGCGCTCATACTGGCGCGGCCATGGGCTTTAACAAGCGCAAAATGGAGGACCGGCGCCGGCAGGAGGCCGAGAAGGAAGCGGCTGCGCGCTGCGCGCTTGGGCCACGGATCCTCGAGGATTCGGTAAAACTCGTTGAGGTATGGAATGCCCGCCAAGCGGCGCACATGCCCCTGCTGTTCTCGCCAACGATCGAGGCGGCCATCACGGCCGGCTGTTGGTTCCTGCACGCGCGCTGCCCGGCTTGCCGCACCACGGGCAGCGTTGACCTGCGGGCGCTCGATTGGCACCGCGGTGCGGCCGTCACGGCTCTTACGCCGGCGCTGTCGTGCCGATCCTGCCGGCCAAACGCGCCGTTTGCTGAACTCGTATGCCTGTCGAAGTCGAGCATCGCCGAAGATTATTACGCGGAGCGCAGCGGCAACAGATGGATCGTCAACTCCTCATGACAGAAGAGCTGCGGGGCATCCTCCCGGGGCGGTTTGTGCCGTTTCTTTTCCCCCCTGGCTACCACCAAGTCATCAGCGACTGGTTGTTGTGGGAGATTTCGCAGCACGCCGAGGAACAATATCCAGTCCTGAGGGAGCTGGGCGGATGGCGTCGGAATGAAGTCGTTGCCTATCTCGATGCACTTAAGGAAATGCGCGATACGCGCGCCGCCGAAGCTTACGGCCGTCCGGGGGCGGTGATCTAAAATGCCCCCATCGGCACGGCGGCAACAGGTGGATCAGCGAGTAGGGCGATGATCCCGGATGATTGGCACGATTTCGTCCTCGTCGGAGTGGTTCTGGTCGCAACGGTCCTGCTTTACGCATTAGTCGATCCACTGGGCGGTGGCCCGCGCCAGCGGTTACGGGCCGGCTTATGGTTCGTCGGCTTCATTATGGCCGTTTGGATTGTCGCCATCTGGCTCGGATGACAGCCGCGGCGGGAAGCGCCGCAACCACACCGCACACAGTCCGCATGATTATCAATCGCGTTCGCTGGTCGGTCACTTTGGTGATGCGTTCGAACTTGTCCTTGACGGTGCGCCAGAGCAGCCACGCTATCCGGCTGCTATGACAACGTGGCTATCTCGAAAGCCGTATTCCTGGCCTAACCGTTTTCAATGCGGCGGCGGCGGCGTGTTCTGCGGAAAGTAGCCAGCATCGAACATGGCCGCTTGGATCGATGCGGAATTGCGTTCACAAGATTCTCGGCGTGTTGCTGAAATGGCACAGCCCGCGCAACCAGTCGCTGCTACTTTTGATTCCGGGGACGACCGCTAGTTGCGGAAGCTGCCGTGAAAAAATCATTCCTTGCGGGAATGACATTTGGACTCGTTGTAGCCGCCGGTTCGGCTAGCGGCGCCGACATGCCACTCAAGGCACCGTCGCCGCCGGCGGTTTTCAACTGGACCGGATTCTATGGTGGCGCCAACGTCGGGTACGGCGGGGGCAACTCCAACAATACATGGAATATTTTTGCTGCAAATACTGTGAGCACGGTCTGTCCAACCGCAGGCGGCGGCGCACTTTGCGTAGTCGGCGCAGATTCGGATCGTATGAACGGCGGGCTTGGCGGGCTGCAGATCGGCTACAACTGGCAGACGGGACGGTATGTCTTCGGTATTGAGACGGACTTCGATGCGACCGGACAAAGGGGCAGTCAGACTTTCAATGGGGCAAACGGCGCCATTACGCTGGTGCCACCCGGCTTTGGTCCTCTCGCCGCGGCACCAATGGCGGCTGCCTACACTGAAAAGCTTTCGTGGCTCGGCACATTGCGTGGTCGCGTTGGAATTGCTTCCGATCGCACTCTCTTTTATGCCACCGGCGGCCTTGCCTATGGTGAGGTCAAGAGTACCGGCTCCGCAACAATTTCCGGCGCCAACACCAACACCCCCTTTTTCGTGTCGACTGGCTGCACTGCCACCTTTCCGGCATTCGGCACCTGTCCGCTTAGCAATTGGAGTAATTCAGCTGACAAGACCGGCTGGACGCTGGGCGGTGGCATCGAGCAAGCTTTCGCAGGTAGCTGGAGTGTGAAGGTCGAATATCTCTACGTCGACCTGGGCCGCGCGAACACGACCTTTGCAACATCACCGGGCTGCTTCGGAGGAGCCGCAGGCTTCGGATGTAATTTTATGGTGCCGGGGACTGGCACGGTCAGTAGCAGGATCACCGACAACATCGTGCGGGTCGGGATCAACTACAGATTCAATGATCAGAGCGTCGTTCAGTAGCGATCTGGTCGTGGCGGCCCGAACGGTCGCTCCGCTTGCTCAGCCGATAGCGCACGCGTAGTCTAAATGCCGGCGGTTGCTTTCATGGTCCCGCCCGTACCAGTCCCCTTGGGCCCCAGGTCGCCACGGCTTGGGGCTTCTTTTCTGCCGCATCACGATTGTAAATCGTGGTGGCCGGTTTAAACTAACGCTCCTTTTGAAAGGATCATTGTCATGAACGACCAGCTTAGCGACCTCGATCAGATGGCGGAAGAAAACTTCATCCACGAAGTCTCCGACGAAATGCTGGAGACTGCGGCAGGTATGGAAATGGGAAAACCGAAGGCAGCCACAGTTTCATTCTGTAGTGGTCTGTCTGTCTGCCCGGGCTGATCCGAACGGGCTTTAGCACTCGGCCGATTGCTACGTCACCTTTGCCGTCAATCATCTCGGCTTGCCGACCGCCGAGGGCAGGTCATGTGAATGGGGTGCGTCGTGGATAGGTCGAAACACGTGCACTTGCTTGTTGTCCAAGCGGTCAATGGGGTTGGAATCCCGCACCTCTCGCGTAGCTGTTTGATCTAATCGGATAATCCGAATACGACCTCCCCCACCAGTCAATTTCCTGATTTTGTTAGCTGTGATTTTGACAAACCGGGCGCGATTCTGACGCCCTGTTCCGACGTTGATTACGGCAGGCTCATGATTGTTCGCCCCCCGGTTGAATGGTAGGATTTTGTGCGGCCGTGGGGGTGCCGGACTTGTGGGTTACGTTGAGCAAACGCTGGCCGCGGGCGAGCGCGTTATTATGCGCGCTCGGCTGCATTGGATCATTTTTGCGCGCGCGGCTGTCTTGGCCATATTGGGCGCGGCCGCGCTGGCCATCGCGATCGGCGCGACCTCTAAGCAGCCGACATTCGGATTTGCCGGCGTCTTCTTGCTGATCCTCGCCCCATTCGTCGCGATCAAGGCGCTGGTCGAAAGATTGACCACCGAGATCGCCGCGACCTCCCGGCGCTTCATCGTCAAGCGCGGGCTGATCCGGCGCACGGTTATCGAGATCAATGCCGGGCAACTGGAAAGCGTAGTCGTGCACCAATCGGTGCTCGGGCGCCTGCTTGACTACGGCACCATCGTCGCCGGCGGTACTGGCAGCGGCCTCGACCCCGTGCGCAAGGTCGCCGCGCCGCTTGCACTGCGCGATGCGCTCAACCGCATTAGCGCCAGGCCGCCGCCATTGCCCGATGACGGTCCGCGGCCGGCGCCGGCATCGCGCGGCGGCGCGGCCGTAATCATCGGCGACGGCAAGTACGGCTTTCCCGTCGTCGGGGAGTCGCATCACGACGCGGCGCTGGAGCAACTCGCCGGTGGCCGAACCGAGGAGGGCGTTCACGTCACCTGTGCCGCGCTGTTGCTACCGCAACCCGACAACCCTTACGATCCCGACGCGGTCGCTGTCTACATTCGCAGCCAGGAGGTGGGATTTTTGGCGCGTAACGTCGCGCCAGAATTTCTGCAGGCGCTGCGCGCCGGCGACTACGACCGCGCCGCCTGCGAAGCCGTCATCGTCGGCGGCTGGGACCGCGGCGCCGGCGACCGCGGTTATTTCGGCGTGCGGCTCAACGCGTGCCGGCCGTTCCGGCTGGAAGCAGCCGAGGACTGGGCGCGGCGACCGTCCGGCCGTCACCGCGCATCGTCAAAATCGCAGTGAGCGCAATCAACGGGGCTCACCCACCATCACTAGGATGTACATCGCAAATGCATTCCTATTGAAAGGAAGCCCACCCATCTGTTTGGAACGCGGCCGCGTAAAAGTGTAATATTGCTCCTGGCGGAGAACAAAGAGCCGAGGTCTGCGAGATGAGCATGATCTGTTGGATGCTCGGGTTGTCGCCGGCTCAGATTGCCGCATTGCGGACGAACCCTTCACTTGCAAGCGACCTTGCGGGGCTGGCGCAGGACGAGCAGCTTCAGGTGCGTCGGGCCGCCGCAATGAGCCGAATGCCGCCGGAAAAAAGAGAGGCGGCCGAAAGCCCGATATCGCGCCTTGATGGAGCGGATGCCGGAAGCAAACGAAGCGGAAGCCCGAAAAGCGGCGGCTCGCGCGCGGCTGGAGCCTATTGGCCCCTTTGAGCAAGCTCTCGATCTGGAGAAATCATGGCACATCTTGCATTACCTGTTCACCGGGCACACCGATGCCGCAAAAGCCCCTGGCGATGCGCTGCTGACTGGCGAGGAATTGGGCGATGACGTGGGCTATGGCCCTGCGCGGTTGCACGACGAGAAAGAGACGCAGGATTTCGCTCGCTTTCTGAATGCATTGGATGTCGCGCGGCTTCAGGAACGGTTGAACTATAAAGAAATGTCACGCGCCGGCGTGTATTCCATGCCAATCCGACCGGGCTCGGACGCAGAGTATGAAGCAGAGCTCCGTGCTGAAGTCGGGGCCTACTTTCCGCGCCTTCGCGATTACGTCGTCAGGATGGCCGAGAAGCAAGACGGCTTTTTGATCTGGTTATCTTAGAAGCGCTTCGCCGTTACGCTCGCTCGACCTTGAAGCCGCGCGGCTTTTCGTTGCGCCGGGCGATATCGGCCATGGTCTGATAGGCGGTCTCGATATGGCGTGTAGCGCTTTGCGTATCGAACAGCAGGCTTCCGTCGCGGTTGCCGGTCAGCCTGTCTTTCAGCGCCGCGAGATAGGCAGGGTCGCGGGCAAGGCGCAGCGCCAGCGTTTCGTATTCGCCGAGCGTATGCGTGATCAGAGCGTCGAGGCCGATCGCCTTGAGCAGGCTTGCCGCGACGCGGCCGGCAAAAGTTTCGCCGAGACAAGTCAGGACCGGCAGGCCGGCCCATAGCGCGTCGCTTGCCGTGGTGTGGGCGTTGTACGGCAGCGTGTCGAGGCACAGATCGGCCAGGCGGTGGCGCGCCAGGTGATCGGGGACGCTGGTCTTGGGCGCGAAAATCAGCCGCTCCGGCGCGACGCCGCGTTGCTCCGCCTCCAGGCGCAGATTGGCCGCGGCCTTGGCATTGCCGGCGAACAGCCAGAGCACGCTGTTGTCCGTCGCCCGCAAGAGCCGCATCCAGATAGCGAAAATCTCCGGCATGATCTTTTGCGGATTGTTGAAGCAGCAAAACACGAAAGCGTTTCGCGGCAAGCCGCACTCCCCGCGCGTCGGCGTGCGCTGGCTGATCGCGCGGCGGTTGTCGTTGATCTGATAGGTCCCGGGGAGCCGCACTACGCGTTCGGCATAGAACGCGTCGTGGTCTTCGGGGATGACGGTGGCGTCGGCGAGGATGTAGTCCATATAGGGCGCGCCGGTCGTGCCCGGATAGCCGAGATAGTTCACCTGAATGGGCGCGGCGCGGCGTGCCAGCACACCGAGACGGTTATCTTTGGTAAAACCCATGAGATCGACGGCGATGTCGATCTCGGACCGGCGCATGAGCTCGGCGATCTCCTGGTCGCTGTTTTTGGCGACATCGATGAAATGCTCGAACGCCGCCTCGAGCCGCCGCCGCGCCGGCGAATTGTCGTTTTGTCCGAATGACAGCGCGGTGATCTCGAAACGCGACCGGTCGTGGTGCTCGAACAGGCCGGCGGTCAGATACGCCGTCGGGTGCTCGTTGAAATCGGCCGAGAGATAGGCGACACGAAGCCGGTCGTGGGCATAGGCCTCGCCGTGCCACAGCGGCGGATAGGCCGGCTGCTCCTGCACGTAACGCCGGGCGCATTGCAATTGCTCGGCGGGCGACGCGGGGATGGCGACGATGGCGTAAGGCAGGCTCAACGGTTTTTCGGCTCTGACCATGGCCAGAAGCTGCGCCGTCTCCGCCGCCAAATTCGTCCAGTCGCAAATGCGCAGCTTTGACAACAGAAGCGGCGCGCGAAAATCGTCGGCCTGGGCGAAATCGGGGTCCAGCGCAAAACCGCGATCGAAACTGGTCACCGCTTCGTCGTGCCGGTTGAGCGCAACGAGCGCCACGCCGCGGTTCATCCAATCGGCGACCGAATCCGGCGCCAAGGCCAAAGCGCGGTCATAGCCGTCGAGCGCCTCGGCATTGCGGCCGAGCTTGCTCAACACGTCGGCGCGATTGGCGTGCGCCGGCGCCAGATCCGGCTTAAGCGCGATGGCGCGGTCGAAACTTGACAAGGCGTCGTCGTCCAGTCCGAGCGCGTGCAAGGCGCGGCCCAGGATGACATGGCTGCGCGCTTGTTTTGGATCGCTGGCGAGCGATTTTCGGGCAAGGTCCGCGCCCTCCGCGAAGCGGCCGTGCTGGCAGGAAATCAGCGCCAGATAGTAGAGCGCATCCGCATTGGCCGGATCGGCGCGCAACACTTCGGCGTAGCGCGCCGCGGCTTCGCCAATGGCGCCGCGCCGGTGCAGCGCCAGGCCTTCTTGCAACAAATCGCTCGCCGGGGAGACGGACATGGTGGCTTAAGGAAACACGCCTGACGCCGCTTTGAAACAAGGTAGAACCGGGTCCCGGCCGCGGGGCATTCGGCTTGCGGTCCGATGGGCGGGGGTTAAGGATGCGGCTCATGACGGCACCAAATCCCAGCGAGCGGCGCGATTGAGCGGGCGAAAGCAGTCTTTCCGTCGGCCGCCGCGTCGCGGTCAGGGCGAACAGCGGCGTTCCGACGGTTTTGGGCCGGTCGTCCTGTACGGCTGGCACAGCGTCACCGCGGCGCTGACCAATCCGGCGCGCCGTATCCGCCGCCTGCTGGCGACGGAAAATGCGCTGCGCCGCCTCGCCGAAGACGGCATCACACTGCCGCTTGAGCCCGAACTGGTGCGGCCCGACGCGCTCGCCGCCCGCCTGACGCCCGACGCGGTGCATCAGGGCTTGATCGCCGAAGCCGATCCCCTGCCCTCGCCCGACGTCGAGGACTTGCCGGCCACGGGCATCGTGCTGGTGCTCGACCAGATCACCGACCCGCACAATGTCGGGGCGATTTTGCGCAGCGCCGCGGCGTTTGCCGTCGAAGCCATCGTCACCACGGCGCGGCACAGCCCGGAAGCCACCGGCGTGCTGGCCAAGGCGGCGTCCGGCGCGCTCGAGCTCGTCCCGATCGTCACCGTGCAAAACCTGGCGCGCGGCCTTGTGGCGCTCAAAGAGCGCGGCTTCCTAACCATCGGGCTTGACGGCAGCGCGCCCGACGATCTTGCCACGCTGGAGCTGCGCGCGCCGCTGGCCTTGGTGCTCGGCGCCGAAGGCAAAGGATTACGCCAATTGACCGGCGCAACTTGCGACCGCCTCGCCCGCCTCGACCTGCCAGGCTCAATCAAAAGCCTCAACGTCTCGAACGCAGCCGCGCTCGCGCTCTACATCGCCAACCGCGCCGTTAAAGCATGATCCAAAAAAGAAGGCCCGCACGGCGCGGGCCTTCGCGTTTGATGATCGGCAATCGGCTCGAACTAGCCGCGCCAGTACGAGCGACGCATCATGGACCGGCCGCCGTAATAGCCCGGCCCACGCGGACGGTAATAGCCACCGCCATAGGCGAGGCGCGGGCGCGCATAGCCGCCATAACCGGCACCGTATCCTCCGGCGTAACCGCCGCCATAGCCTCCGCCATACGGCGGATAGCCCGGGGGCGGAGCGTATTCCGCGGACGGCGCGTAGCTGTGGTACGGCACCATGAGGCCCGGGCCTTCGAAGGCCGGACCCTGATTGACGACATAGAGCGGCGCCGGCGTCGTATAGACCGCGGGAACCCCGCAATTGCCGCAGCCGCCATTATAGCCGCCGCCATAGCCACCGTATCCGACCTGGGCGCCGTAGCCGCCATACCCGACCTGGGCGCCGTAGCCACCGTAGCCGACCTGGCCGCCGCACCCGCCGCAGCCGCCGCCCCATTGGGCGACCGGCGCTGAGTACACGGCAACGCTCGGCGCGCAGCACGTCACCGGCGCGCCGCAGTTACCGCAGCCGGTGCCGACGGCGATCGGCGCCGGTGCGATCGGTGTTGCGTAGATGACCGGGGCGTAAGCCGCAGTACCGCAACCGCCGCACCCGGTTTGGGCATAGGCGATGGGGGCCTGACCTCCCCAATCGCAGCAGCCGGCGAACGCAACCTGCGTCATGCCGACTGTAATCATTGTGGCGATCGCCACGA
This sequence comes from uncultured Alphaproteobacteria bacterium, assembly GCA_963756245.1. Taxonomy (GTDB): domain Bacteria; phylum Pseudomonadota; class Alphaproteobacteria; order Rhizobiales; family Xanthobacteraceae; genus BOG-931. The sequence goes on along the minus strand of CAVWOI010000007.1, from coordinate 15,757 downwards.
GGATGGAACGCTGGAACGACATGATACTCCCTTACTTGAACAGCCCCGATGAGGAGGCAGATGGAAGCAGGCGCGGCCTGCCGACGACGTTACGAACTCCCTGTTACGGACCTATCGGCAGCTCGGGCTGCGCCTCCGGACCTGATGGACCTGGACCCGGTGGACCGATGGTGTGTCTTGGCCCGTGCGGACCGTGGCGGCGGCCGCCAAAAGTCGGCTCAACCACCACGGGCGGCATTGGATAGTCGGGATACACGGTCACCGGACCGGCCCCGGACTGGCTCGACCAGCTGCGATAAAAGGTGGGCGCCGGCGGCGGCAGCGGCCGGTCCGCCGGCGGATTGATTTCGAGGCGCCCATAGCCGGGCTTCTTGCCGTCCTTGGGGAAATAGCTCGGCACGTAATAGGGCGTTGACAGCAACAGCGGCTGATAGATCACGACCGGCGCCATTTCGCCGGGCCGGTCGAGGCCGAATTCGCCCACCACGACGCCCCACGAGGCGTTGACGCCGTTGATGATCACCGGCACGTCGCGCCTGCCGGGAATGACGATTTGTGGCTCGCGCTGCGCCAAAGCAGGCGAAGTCATCACAGCAAGTGCCAGTGCCGCTTGGACAAAACGCATAAGCAACCCGTGATCGGCGCTAAACTTTGGCGGATTGTAGGCAAGCCCATCGGCGAATTCGTTTAAAACCGGGCGGTTGCGCTCCTTAATTGTGCGGTAACATTAATTGTCGGTGTCAAATGCCCCGGAGCGGGCCTGCCTTCGCTCCGCCCTCGCCTGCCGGCACCCACGACTTTCGGCTTACGACCTCTGGCGGACAGACAGCGGCCCGGCCGCGGATTAGCCTTGCCACGGGGTGGCTCCGCGACCGCGATACGGTTGCCGCGGAATTGTTCCTAACGATCAACATCAGGGGGGTCCGTCCATGACCACTATGGCTCTTAACCCGGCGCGAACCGGCGGCATGACCAGCGAAGAACGGCTCGTCATTTTCGCTTCATCGCTAGGTACCGTCTTCGAATGGTACGATTTCTACATCTACGGCACGCTCGCGGTGTTTCTCGCGAAATACTTCTTCTCCAGCGTGCCGGCGAGTACGGCCTTCATCTTCACGCTGCTCGCCTTTGCCGCGGGCTTCGCGGTGCGCCCGCTGGGCGCGCTGATCTTCGGCCGGCTCGGCGACATGATCGGCCGCAAATACACCTTCCTGATCACCATGAGCCTGATGGGCATCGGCACGTTCTTCATCGGCGTGCTGCCCGGTTATGCGACCTGGGGCATCCTCGCTCCGACCGTGCTGGTCGGTTTGCGGCTGGTGCAAGGACTTGCGCTCGGCGGCGAATACGGCGGCGCGGCGATCTACGTCGCCGAACACGCCCCTGCCAACAAGCGCGGCTATTACACGTCGTGGATTCAAACCACCGCGACCCTTGGCCTGTTCATGGCCATCCTGCTGATCCTCGGCATCCGCACCTATATGGGCGAAGCGGCATTCGGCGACTGGGGCTGGCGCCTGCCGTTCCTGCTGTCGGCGATCCTGCTCGCGATCTCGATCTGGATCCGGCTCAAGCTCAACGAATTGCCGCTGTTCCAGCGCATGGTCGACGAAGGCAAGCAATCGAAGCGGCCGCTGACCGAAGCGTTCGGCCAGTGGAGCAACGCCAAGATCGCGCTCATCGCGCTCTTTGGCGCCACCGCCGGTGAAGCGGTCGTCTGGTACGGCGGCCAATTCTACGCGCTGTTCTTCCTGACCCAGACCCTGAAGGTGCCCGGCGCGACGGCGAACATTCTCATCGCCATTGGGCTCATCATCGGCACGCCGGGATTCATCATCTTCGGCGCGCTGTCCGACCGGATCGGCCGCAAGCCGATCATTCTCGCCGGCTTTGCGCTCGCGGCCTTCACGTACTTGCCCATCTTCCAGGGCCTTACTCACTTCGCCAATCCGAAGCTGGAAGCGGCCCTTGCGGCAGCGCCGGTGACGGTCACCGCCGATCCGGCCGAGTGCTCGTTCCAGTTCAAGGCGACGGGCATCGAGAAGTACACCACCGGCTGCGACAACATCAAAGCCGCGCTGGTCGGCCTGTCGGTCAACTATAACAACGAGGAAGCGCCCGCCGGTACCAAAGCGAGCGTGAAGATCGGCGACCAGACTATCGCCGCCGATACCCCGGATCTGGCCAAGACGATCGCCGCCGCGGTCAAGGCCCACGGCTATCCGGCAAGCGCCGACACCAACGACATCAACTATCCGATGACGGTGCTGCTACTTGTCATCCTGGTGATCTACGTCACCATGGTGTACGGGCCGATCGCCGCGTTGCTGGTCGAACTGTTCCCGACCCGGATCCGCTACAGCGGCATGTCGCTGCCGTACCACATCGGCAACGGCTGGTTCGGCGGCTTCCTGCCAGCCCTGGTGTTCGCCATCGTGGCGTGGAAGGGCAACATCTATTACGGGCTGGCCTATCCAATCGGCATCGCGATCATGAGCTTCGTCATCGGGCTGATCTTCCTGCCCGAGACCAAGGATCGCGACATCACGCATATGTAACGCGAATAGCGGGACGGCAGCTTCAACCGTCCCGCACCTCGTCTCGTCCTCCCCCGCCGGGTCTTCATGCCCGCGGGGGAGTTTTGTTTTTTGCTTATCCGAGTTCGGGCCAGATCAGCCGTCGCGCGACGAAATTGCGCAACGCCGTTGCGCCGGCGCATAACAGCGCAAAGCCGAGTGCAGCGCCGGCAATTTCTGGAACGCTGGTCGCGATCGCCTGGTGCGAGAGAGCCAATGTCTTGAGCAATCCGGCGATGCTGCCGAGCGCTGCACCATACGCGGCGGCGCGCGCAATGCTCCATTCGCGCGGCTTGTCTCCCGAGACGTAAAGCGACGGCAGCGGCATCTTACTCGGCGGCTTCGACGTGGACCCCGATTTGCACCGGACGCAGCCCCTGCAGGCCGGAGAGATCGGGCAGCTTGAGCCGCACGATCTGCGTCTCGTCGCGCGCCACGATATCGGCCTCCTCGCCGTCGCCGACATGCAGCGCGGTGTATTTCAGGTACGGCGCGTCGTGGGCGATGCCCGACCCCGACAGCACCAGATAGACGCTGCGTTCGCCGGCCCGATAGGTCGAGCCGCGGGCAAGTTTGATGAGCGACGCCCCGCATTGCCGCTCGGTGAAGCTGCCGAGCGGCTTTTCCGACACGCCGGGCATGCCGTCGACCGGCAGCCATTCGTAATTGGCGGGATCGAGCATGATCGGATCGCGATAGCGCGGTTTTGGATAGTCCATGCGCTGGCCGTTCATGTGCTCCCAGATCGCCTGATAGCCATCGGTCTGGCGGCGGCCCTCGACGTCGTCGTGACGGCGGAAAATGCCGCCCTCGAAGGTGCCGAACTTTTTCAGCTCTTCGGTGCCGGCATAGACTTCCTCGCGCGACAGGTAGCCGGAGCCGCTGGCGCTGCCGAACTGCAGCACCGCGGTGATCGAGCCGCCTTCCGAGGTCTGCGGGCCATAGGGCGCGCCTTCCGGGAAATAGCCGACGCACCCCGGCGCCATCTTGCCGTTGCGGTCGAAATTCATCGTGCCTTCGAGCTGGATGCGGAACTGATCGAAATTGTGCCGGTGCCGCGGCGAGGCGAAGTCGCCCTCCTGGTTGCCGATATTGAACTGGAAATTGCCGAGCGTGCCGGGCGTGCCGTTGAGCAGGTGCCGGTAATGAAACGTGCCGCCGCGATGCTGCAGGCCGCGCTTCCACTCGACGTCGTCATACTGCACGATCTTCATCGCAGACTTCCTTAAGGCTGACGTTGCGCAATCGCCGCGATCCTAGCCCGACTTCACCCGCCTGTCAGGTGGGTAGCGGCGCCAAGCGCGCTGCGGCGCCCCGCCGCGCTGGCCCGCGCCGGAATAGTCCACTAACATCGCCCCGGTCAGCGTGGGGGCAATGAGGCTCCTCAAGGCCGATTGCGTTTGCCGGCAACGCGTGCGGCAGTCTGGCGTTCGTCCCGCCAGCGAGGAGCATCAATGGAAACGGACATGCTGCATTCCGCAGCGCATGCCCTGCTCATTATCCTCGACCCCACCCGCCTGATGTATCTGTTCGGCGGCGTGTGCATGGGGCTGTCGCTCGGCATTCTGCCGGGCATCGGCGGCATTGCCGGCACGGCGCTATTGTTGCCGTTCACCTATAATCTCGATCCGCCGACGGCATTCGCGCTGCTGCTGGGGCTAGGCGCCACCACCACGACCGCCGACCCGATCGCCGCGATCCTGTTCGGCGCGCCGGGCCACGCCGCGTCGGCGGCGACCACGCTCGACGGCTATCCGATGACCCGGCGCGGCGAAGCCGGCCGCGCGCTCGGCGCCTCCTACATGGCCGCCCTGATCGGCGGCCTGTTCGGCGCGGCGCTGATGGCGGTGGCGCTGCCGATCCTGCGCCCGATCATTCTCTATATCGGCTCGCCCGAGCTTCTCGGCGTCGCCGTGTTCGGCATTTCCATGGTCGCGGTGCTCTCCGGCAATGCGCCGCTGCGCGGCCTCACCGCCGCCTGCTTCGGCATGATGCTGTCGATGATCGGCACCGACCCGCAATCGGGCACGCTGCGCTGGACCATGGACAGCTTGTATCTGTGGGACGGCTTGCCGCTGGTGCCGCTCACGCTCGGCATCTTTGCGCTGCCGGAGCTGTGCGACCTCGCCATCGGCCGCATGGCGGTGGTCCAGCAAGGCATGACGCTCGACACCAAGAGCGGCATGCTGCTCGGCGTGCAGGATTGCATGAAACATTGGTTCTTGATCCTGCGCTGCTCCTGGCTCGGCGCGGCGATGGGCGCCATTCCGGGCATCGGCGCCTCGGTGATCGACTGGATCTCCTACGGCCACGCTCTGCGCACCGAGAAAGGCGCCTCGGAAACTTTTGGCACCGGCGACGTGCGCGGCGTCATCGCTGCCGAAAGCGCCACCAATGCCCGCGAAGGCGGCGCGCTGGTTCCGACCGTGGCGTTCGGCGTGCCGTCGAGCGCCGGCATGGCGATCCTGCTCGGCGCGTTCCTGATTTACGGCCTGGTGCCGGGGCCGGAAATGCTGACAAAACATCTCGACATCACCTATTCGATGGTGTGGAGCATCGCCATCGCCAACATCCTCGGCTCCGGGCTCTGCTTTGCCTTCTCCGGCCAGCTCGCGAAGGTGGCGACGCTGCGCTACACGCTGTTCATGCCGGGCGTGCTGAGCTTGATCTATATCGGCGCGTTCGAGGCGTCGCGGAACTGGGGCGACGTGTTCTCGCTGATGTTCTTCGGCATGCTCGGCTGGGCGATGAAGCATTTTAAATGGCCGCGCCCGCCGCTGGTGCTCGGCTTCATCCTCGGCGGGACGATCGAGCGCTACATGTTCATCTCGATCCAGCGCTATGGCGTCTCATGGATGATCCGCCCCTTCGTCGTGGTCATGTTCATCATGGCGGGGCTGTCGCTGTTGCGGCCGCTGTTGGCCGACGTCCGCTCCCACGGCGGCGTGAAAAGGATGGTCTCGCAGTGGGGCCATCCGATGTTTTCATATGAGAATCTTTTTGCCGCTGCGCTGCTGTGTCTGTTCGTCGTGATGCTGGGCGAGTTTTTCGAGTGGTCGTTCGCCGCCCGCATCATTCCGACCATCGTCGGCTCTGGCGCCATCCTGTTCTGCGCGCTGAGCCTGATCAACGACGTGTTCGGTATGCACGAGCGCGACGGCGGCGGCGGCGTCATCGCCGAAAAATCGAAAAAAATCCACATGGATATCGCGTCCAAGACCGCGCACCTTCCGGCAAAAATCATCCTCACCCGCGGCTTTCTGTTCTTCGGCTGGATGGCCGGCTTCGCCGCCTGCATGGCGCTGATCGGGCTGATCCCGACCGTGCCGCTGTTCATCGTCGCCTTCATGCGCCTGGAAGGCCGCGAGCCGTGGAAGATCGTGATCCCGATGGCAGCCTGCGTGGTGACGTTGATCTATGTGGTGTTCGACCAGTTGCTGGCGATCCCGTGGCCACCGACCCTGGCGGGGATGTTGTTCCCGGTCCTGCACGCGATACCCAGCGTGTGAGGCTGGCCGTTCACTTCAAGCGGTCGCGAATTTTCTCCAATCCCGCTTTCGCGCAATTGTCATCAAGATTGCCGCCGGGCGCGCCGGCGGCGCCGATGCCGCCGATGACCTCGTCGTTCAGCTTGATCACCACACCGCCGGGAAAGAACAGGATATGCGGCAGCTTGGCCAGCGCCGCGATCGGACCGTCGCCTTTGGCGCGGTCGGCCAAGACCATCGTGTCGTTCTTGAACGTGACGCTGGTATAGGCCTTGTCGTGGGCGCTATCGAGGGTGTGGATGCCGGCACCGTCGCCGCGCACCGCAGCAATGGTAGCGCCGTCGGCGTCGACGACCACCACGGTCTCGGTGTAGCCGCCCTTGGCGCAGGCTGCCACCGCCTCGCTCGCCGCTTCGCTCGCAAGCGCGGCGGGAATGCGATGGGTCGGCAGCGTTTGCGCCATCACCGACGAGGCGCCGAGTGCGCTCGCAGCGATGATCAGCGACGTTGTCAGTGCATGAGCCATGGTGTTCCTCCCTCGATGATCGGCGTTATGCGATTGCGACAGTCATCGCCAATGCTATACCAAATACGCAATCCCCGAATAGGCGCTCGGCGACTGACGGCACCGATCCGATGAATGACCAAGCCACGCAGCCGCAGTCCGAAAGCGTGGTGGGCGACAGGAAAGCGTTCAACCATCTGCTGCTGTTCTTCGCCCTGGTCTATGTCGTCGAAGGTCTTGGCCAGATCGGCGGCCTGATCGCGCAGCCGCTGAACAATTATCTCAAGGCATCGCAAGGCTGGACGCCGGTGCAGATCACCGGCTTCATCACGCTGTTCAACCTGCCCTGGATCATCAAGCCGGTTTACGGCCTGATTTCCGATTTCGTGCCGCTGTTCGGCTATCGGCGCAAAAGCTATCTGCTGCTCGTCAACGTCGCGGCCATCTTGGGCTTCATCTGGGTGACGCGGCTCACCGCACCGGGCGACCTCCTCATCCCGCTCATGGTCACCGCTTATGCGATGGCGATATCGAGCACGCTGTGCGGCGCGGTGCTGGTGGAGAACGGCCAGCGGCTGCACGAGAGCGGCACCTTCGTCAATCAACAATGGCTGTGGTTCAACATTGCCGTGATGGCGGCCGCGGTCCTCGGCGGCCAGTTGGTTCAACATCTGTCGCCGACCGCAGCGCTGCACAGCGCCGCCGCGATCATTGCGGTGGCGCCGGTTGCCGTCATCGTCGGGACCCTGCTTTTGGTTCCCGAGAAAAAAGTCTCGGTCAATATTGCGGGGATGAAAGACACGTTCGAGGGCCTGAAAGCATCGTTCCGCCGCCGCGAGCTGTGGCTCATCACCGGATTCCTGTTTCTGTACAATTTCAGTCCCGGATTGAGCACGCCGCTTTATTTCACCATGACCGACCACCTGCAGTTCTCGCAAGGCTATATCGGTATTTTGAGTTCGATCTCGGCGGCGGGCTGGGTGCTTGGCGCGCTGCTCTATCGCCGTTTCCTCGGTGAGTTGACATTGAAGAACATTCTCAACCTCAGCATCGTGCTCGGCACGCTGACCACAGCGGCGTTCGTGCTGCTGTCGAGCGAAGTTTCGGCCGCGATCATTTATTTCTGCTACGGTTTTGCGGCGATGCTGGCGACTGTGGCGACGCTGACGCTCGCCGCCGACTATTGCCCGCCCCGCGCCGAAGGCTTCGCCTTTGCGGTGCTGATGTCGATCAGCAATCTGGCGTCGTCGGCCGCCGACAATGTCGGCTCCTTCCTCTACACCCACATGTTCAACCACAATATACGGCCGCTGGTGCTGATCTCGGCAGCGGTCACGGCGTTTGCCTTCGTGCTGGTGCCGCTGCTACGCTTGGGCGACAAGCGGCAGGGTGAGCGCGCGGCTGGTCTCGACCCCGTGGAACCGTCTCCGCCCTGAGCGCGTTGACCCTTGCCTACCGTTGATGGCGCTATTTTCGGGTGCCTGACCATGCGGAAAATCGGTTCGATCGTTGCGATTGCCGCGCTTGCCGCAGTCGCCTTTTCGCCGTCGCCGAGCGCGGCCTTTGGTTTGCGTATCGGGCCATTCTATTTGGGCATACCGCATTTCGGATCCCGGCACCGTCACCATGGCGGCGCCGCGTTGCGCGATGAGGCGAGCCTCAAGACGGCCGCGCCCGCGCCAGCGGCGGCGAGCGCACAGGCGCCGGGGCCGGCGTCGCAAGGCCCGCTGTCACCGCTGCTCTACCCCGTCCTGGCGCTGCCGGCGGTCTATGACGAAATCTTTTCGCCGCCATCATCCTCGCCATGGCCGTTCAGCTATGACGCCATTTTGCAGACGGCGTTCGCCAAGACCGCGCCGGATCGCAATGCGGCGGCAAATGCTGCGGGATGTCCGCAAGCCAATCGCCAGTCCGCGGTCGCGGAGCGCGTCCGCGCCGAAATCAGGCCGGCCGGCAATCAGATGCAACAGATGCAAAAGCTCGGCGGCGCGCTCGGCTTTGCCTCGGACTATTTGGCCAAAGCCTGCCCGGGCGAGATTCCCCAAGATCCCGCCGCGCGCCTGCAATTGATGGAATGGCAGATCGAAAAACTCGCCGAGGCGCTCGATTTTGTCCGCCCGCCATTGCAGGAGCTCGAGCAATCGCTCAACGACGGCCAACGCGCCCGCTTCGGCGTGCCGCTTTCAAGCGCGGCCGTTCATCCCGGCCGCCCCGACAATGTCGCGCCGGCTTGCGCTGCCGCGCCGACCAATGTCGACGCCTCGATCGAGCAGATTTCGCTCGCCGTGCAGCCGACCGACGCCCAGCGCGATGCGATGGATGGTCTCAAGCAGGCCTTGCGCAACGCGGCGGGCGAGCTCGACGCCAATTGTCCGGCGTCGCTGGCGGGCGACCCGCTGGCGCGGTTGGAAGCCATCGAAGCCCGCCTCGACGCGACTTGGCGGGCGCTGGTCTCCGTCCAGACCGCGCTCTCCGATTTCGAAACAAAACTCAGTGCCGAGCAGCGGGTTCGCTTCGACGCGACCGATTTTGCCGCGGCCCAATAGCTTCGGGAGCAAACGCGATGCCGCGCGCAATCAGCGAGGAAGACCGCCCGACCGAAGACGACATCGCGCGGGAAAAACTCGGGCCCCGCGGCGTGCCGGGCGAGCCGAGCCCCAGCAAAATGACGCCGCAACGGCAAAAGAAAACGCCGAAATCCGGCGCCTTCGACGGGCATACGGCTTAGCCGGTACGTTCGATCAGTTCTGAAAAAACCGGTTCGTCGGTCGCGGCAGGCCCAAATTCTCGCGCAACGTCGCGCCTTCGTATTCGCGGCGGAACAGGCCGCGCCGCTGCAATTCCGGAATGACCTGATTGACGAAGTCGTCGAGGCCGCCCGGTAAATATGGAAACATGATGGTAAAGCCGTCGGAGCCTTCGGTCTCCAGCCATTCCTCCATTTCGTCGGCGATGGTCGCCGGCGTGCCGACCATGGCGAGGCCGGAATAGCCGCCGAGCCGTTGCGCCAGCTGCCGCACGGTGAGGTTCTCGCGCTTGGCCATGGCGATGGCGCGCTCGCGCCCGCTCTTCGAGGCGTTGCTTTCGGGGATTTCCGGCAGCGGCCCATCGGGATCGAATTTCGAGGCGTCGTGGCCGAGCGCGATCGACAGCGAGGCGATGGCGTTGGCGTAATTGACGAGACTGTCGAGTTTTGCCCGCTTGCCCTTCGCCTCCTCGACCGTATCGCCGACCACGACAAAACAGGCCGGCAGGATTTTCATATGATCGCGGGCGCGGCCGAGCTTCTCCATGCGGCCTTTGACGTCGGCATAGAATTTTTGGCCGACGGCAAGATCGCTCTGCGCGGTGAACACCGCTTCCGCCGTCTCGGCCGCAAGCTGCCGGCCGGAATCGGACGCGCCGGCCTGCACGATCACCGGCCAGCCCTGGATCGGGCGGGCGATATTGACCGGGCCGCGCACCGAGAAATATTTGCCCTTGTGATTGAGCACGTGCATTTTCGCCGGATCGAAAAACACGCCGTCCTCGACGTCGCGGACCCAGGCATCGTCCGCCCAACTGTCCCACAGCCCAGTCACCACATCATAGAACTCGCGCGCGCGGCGGTAGCGCTCGCCATGCTCCATATGCTCGTCGAGGCCGAAATTGAGCGCGGCGTCCGGATTGGACGTGGTGACGATGTTCCAGCCGGCGCGGCCGCCGGAGATCCAATCGAGCGAGGCGAAGCGCCGGGCGATGTGATAGGGCGCGTCGAAGGTGGTCGAGCCGGTGGCGACGAGCCCGATGCGCTCGGTGGCTTGCGACAACGCCGACAACAGCGTGAACGGCTCGAACGAGGTCGAGGTGTGGCTGCGTTTGAGCGCATCCATCGGCATGTTGAGCACGGCCATGTGGTCGGCCATGAAGAACGCGTCGAACTTCGCCCGCTCCAAAGCCTGGATCGATTGCTTGATATGGGCGAAGTTGAAATTCATATCCGGCCAGGCGCCGGGATAGCGCCACGCGCCGGTGTGGATCGACGCCGGCCGCATGAAGGCGCCGAGGCGCAACTGACGTGCCGCAGCCATGGATGACCTCAGTTACTTGCGCTTCGATTTGGATTTGCGGGCGGCATAGCGGGCGTCCCTGACGGCTTTTTGCTCGGCTTGCAAGGCGAGCTCGCGCTGGGCGCGCTCGGCCTTTTCGCGCTCGGCCTGTAAAGCGGCATCGCGCTCCGCCTTGAGCGCGCGTTCGGCATTGCGCGCTTTGGTTTCCGCCTTTTCGGCCTCGCGGACATTTCTGACCGCCTGGCGCTTGGCGGCATCCGCGGTTCGCGTGTTGAGCCGTTCGGCGAGCGCCGGATCGGCGGCTTTGGCGAGAAATTTCTGCAGGGCCGCCTTCCGGGCCTTGGCGGCGGCCTCTTGCCGCTCCTGCAAATCCGGATTTTTAAAACCAGCCATCGCTCTCAACCTCGTTGGTCCCGCCGCACATCGGCGGGTTCATGTCCGCCAAATTACCCTTCAACGCGCACGCCAGCCAAGCACCGTCGCTTCGATCGGGGTGCTTGTCGCGACGCTTTGCCAAGCGCCGCTCTTCCATCGACACGGGAACGGAACCACATAGGTGCCGACGTGATCCTCGCACAGAAGCTCAAGGGGCTGGTCCGCCGGCGGTACGCCATCGTGGGTGAAGGCGCCGATTCGCTCTTGCCGTGTCGCCATGCGATCTTGATGGTCCGTGCCGTTAAGATGTTATGGAATTCGATGCACCCATTTCGATACGACTATATCGATGCGCCATGTGATCGGTGCAACCATGTGGTGCTGCGACGGCATCGCAGGATGCATATATAACGCCCATAAAGGCGGAATCAACCAGCGAGCGCCCCATGGCATTCAAGCCGAATTACGGAAGAGATCGCGCCGAGCGCGCCAGAGCGTCCCGCACGCGCAGCGAGGAAAAACAGCTCAAGAAGGACGAGAAGACCGCGCTGCGTAAAGCCCGGCGCGCCGAAATGAATCCCGCGCCGGATGACACCAATCCGCCACCGGATGAAACGCAGAACTGACGCGTAAACGACCTGGTACAACAGCCAAACGTTGGAGCTTTTTTGTAATGTCCAGTCCCGCCCCAGCGGCGACCGCCGCCGCCCCGCCGGCCGATCCGCGCGCGCCCCAGCGCGTGCGCCACGAGCCGCGCCGCCGCACGCTGACGATCAAGCAGGTCGACAAGATCGCCGCCCACATGATCCGCGTCACGCTGACCGGCGATCTCGATGGCTTCAAGAGCTTGGGCTTCGACGACCACGTCAAACTGTTCTTCCCCGACGGCACCGCCAATGCCGAAGGCGCGCCCAACATGCTGGGGCGCGATTTCACCCCGCGCCGTCATGATCCGATCAAGAATACGATCGAGATCGACTTCGCCATTCACGACGCCGGGCCGGCAACGCGCTGGGCCGAGCAGGCGCAGCCGGGCCAGACGCTGGACCTGGGCGGTCCGCGCGGCTCCTTCATCATCCCGACCACCTACGATTGGCATTTGCTGATCGCCGACGAGACCGGCCTGCCCGCCATCGGGCGGCGGCTCGCCGAACTGCCGGCCGGAACGCGGGTCGTCGTCGTGGGCGAGATCGACGGTGCGCCCGACGAGATCGCCTTCGCGACCAAGACGAACGCGACCGTCACCTGGGCGCACCGCAATGGCGCGCCCGCGGGCGAAAGCGACGTGCTGGCGAAGACGCTGTCGACGCTGAAACTGCCGGCCGGCGATTACTACGCCTGGGTCGCCTGCGAGTCGCTCATCGCCAAGGCGCTGCGCCGCCAACTGATCGCCGACCACGGCGCCAATCCGAAATGGACCCGCGCCGCCGGCTATTGGCGCCGCGGCGTGGTGGCGGTGCATGAGATGCACGACGCGTAAGGGCCGCCCGGTTTCCCGAGCGGCCCTCGCGCGTTCATCGCAACGTTGCGGTAACGGGCGATCCGATCAATCAACCCCAGCGAATGGCGATGGCGCCGGCAATCGAGAGCGGCCGGGTACGAACCCGGTGGCCGTCGTTGCCGGATTCGATGACCCATTCGCCGCCCTCCTGGCCGACGATCTTGCCGACGTGGTGCGACCAGACCACGACCGCACCGACGCCGGGCGGTCCGGCCTGTCCCCAATGCGCCCAGTTGCGCGCCAGATTGAACGCGGGCCCTGGATCGCCGGACACCAGCTGCCGCATCTCCCAACCGCACCACGCCGCCGGACGCCCGCCGAGATGGGCGCCGATTTGGCCGCCATAGGCGCTTCGCTCTGGATAGACTTGGTCTGAGTAATTTTGGCTCGAATAATTTCGGCTGAAATCGCTTTGCCCAAAATGACTTTGCTCATGCGCGGCAAACATGTTTTGCGCGGCATCATCGCCATGTCTTGGATCACCAAATCCTGGCGACGAATAATGCCGGGCAAAATGCGCGGCATGATACCGATGATGACGATAACGCTCGTGCGCTTGTGCCGATTGCGCAAACACGAACATGGCCGCAGCGGCGACCGATATTGTCGTTAACTTCATACGATAGACTCCTACTCGTTACTTTTGGACGCCCGCGCTGCCGTCATTCGCAAATGAAAACCCCGCCAACACCGTGAGGCGATGGCGGGGTCAAGCAACGCAAAGCGAAAGGCGTCTTAGCACCGATGGCGTCGTTCACGCGGCCCGCGATTGCATAACTCGGCTTCTGTTTGCGGGACGCCCGCGCCCAATTTTGGCCCCTTTGATTCAGCGCGAAAAATGTGGCGTGAGGGCCTTATTTGTTAATATGTTTAGATGCAAAAATTCGTGCATCTGTTGCGAGAAGTACCGGCCTGCCGGGCACGTTCCGCCAGCAGTGGCCCTTTTGGGCTGAGGATGGATTTATAGAGCGACACTTAGCCCTACGGCTACGACAGCCCAAACATCGCTGCATAAAGGCCGCCTCAGTTGGCGGCAGAAGGCCGTCAGAATTCTCCTGTTTTCTTTTTCGTAGGGTCACGGTCCGGATTGGCCCCCGCATCTTCCTTTTCGCGAGGAGCGCCGGCACCGTGCGGCGGCAAGTGTCCAGTTGTGCGTTTAAATTGATCTTCGGCGTACTTCACTTCGCCGATCTTTTTGTCCGGGGTGCGGTTATCGCCGTCCATGTCTTTTCTCCTATTGCCGTACAGCAACGAACGTCTGGACCTTGTGTTCCAAACCCGAGGCGTCGATGGGGCATCGGTCCGCCGGACGCCCTATTTCTGCCGGCCTATAGACACGGGCATTCGGCTCAACTCCAATACGAGGCCCGGGCGAGGTCCCCCTACGGCGAGGTCGACGCTTATCCCGGAAACACGCGTTTCGTCTCGGGGAATGGCAACTCGGTCGGCTGAGTCGGGACTAGCCGCGCACGATTCCGGGCGAATTCTATTGGGAGGCGGTGATGCGGGTTCATGAAGCCATTGTCGCGGTGCTCAAGGATGTCGGCGTCGATGTCATCTTCGGCGGCGCCGGCGAGGAGTCGATGGGCATGCAGATCGCAGTCGCCCAGGCCGAGGGGGTGCGAGGGATCATCCCTAAGCACGAGCAGGCCGCGTCGTTCATGGCCTGCGGCTACGCGCTCTTCAGCGGCAAGCTCGGTGTCTGCTTCTCGACCGCCGGCCCTGGCGCGTTCAACCTGCTGTCGGGCGTGTGCGTGGCGCTGAACGGTTCGCTGCCGCTGATCGCGATCACCGGCTATGCGACCATGGCTTATGACGGGCGCGGCCAGGCGAACGAGACATCGGGGCTGGTGCGCACCCCCAATTCCAGAATGGTCTGGGATGCCGTCGTCAAGAAGGACCCGACGACCGGCAAGCCGGCCAATTATCTGATCACCAAGGTCGAGGACGTCGTCCCGATCATGCACAAGGCGGTCGAGGTCGCGCTGACCGGGCGGCCGGGCCCGGTCCAGGTCGCGGTGGCGTGGAACATCACCGCCCCGACTTTCCAGATCACCAACTACAGCCCGCCCAAAATCGACAGGCGGCCGGTGGCGCCCAATGCGGCCGAGATCGAAAGCGCCGCCGCTTTCCTCGCGCAAGCCATCGGCGCCGGCAAGCGGACGGTGCTGTGGGCCGGCTATGGCGCGATCCGCGCCGGCGCCGGGCCCGAGGTTCGCGCCTTCATGGAGCGCTACCAGGTGCCGCTGGTCACGACGATGGACGGCAAGGGAATTGTCGCCGAGGACCACCCGCTGGCGATGGGCCTGTTCTGCAACTCCGGCCACAAATCGGCATGGCAGGTGTTTCTCGATGCCGACGTGGTGATCGCGCTCGGCAACTCCTTCTCGCAGCACGGCACGTTCGACTTCCGCCCGGACCTGTTCGCGAACCGCAAGCTCGTCTGCATCAACGTCGACCCGGAGGAGAACGACAAGTACTACAAGGCGGATTACGGCATCGCCGGCGACGCCAAGCTTGCCATGGCGGCGCTGCTCAAGGCGCTGGACGGCCGCGTCGGGCCGGTGCCGCCCAAATCGTCCCGCGGGGCCGACTTCGACCTCCGCAAGGTGGTGGACCGGGTGATGGACCTCGGCCCCAAGATCCATCCCGGGCAGATGATCGAGGCCATCTCACGGATGCTGCCGGAACGCGGCGTCGTCGTGGCCGACGTCGGCGTCCATATGGCCTGGGCCGCTTATTATCTCACCCTCAAGGACGGCCAGAACTTCCGCAAGCCGCCCAGCTACGGGCCGATGGCGATGGGCACCAATGGCGCGTTGGGGGTGAAATGTGGAGAGCCCGACCGGACCGTGATCGCGACCGTCGGCGACGGTTGCTATCTGATGGCGGGCTTCGAGCTGACCACCGCAGTCCAGCACAACATCGCGGTGATCTGGGTGATCTTCAACGACGGCGAGTACAAGCTGATCACACTCTCTCAGCTCGGTATGTACAAAGAGACCGCGCTGGTCTCGTTCGACAATCCCGACTATGTCGCCTTTGCCCGCGCCTGCGGCGCCGACGGTTATGCGGTCGACACGCAGCAGGACTTCGAAAAGGCGCTCGCCGCGGCGCTGGCGTCGGGGCGGCCGACCCTGATCGACGCCAAGATCAGCCGCGTCGACCTGCCGAATTACAGCGAGAATCCGAAAGGCCTCCTCGCCAGCATCTGGGACCGGCTGACGAAACGGGATCTGTCGCGCCATGACATCGGGGAGTAG
>CAVWOI010000006.1:0-31953 GCA_963756245.1 uncultured Alphaproteobacteria bacterium | reverse complement strand
CGCTCGACAAGCCGCCGAACGGCATGCGGTTGCCTTTCACCTTGGCCTGCGGGTCCTTGATGTAGGCCTTCAGGTTGGCGTCGTCCCAGGTGAGGTTGGCGCGCATCATGGCGTTGGAATAGCGGAAATCGGGGAGAGCCGCGGATTTGCGGCCGTAGACGCCGCGCAGGCTTGGGCCGATGGCGTCCGGCTTGTCGCTGTGGCAGGCGGCGCAAGTTTGAAATACCACTTTGCCGTGGGCGGCGTCGGCGGCCGCTGCCGGCAGTGCGGCGACGGCGATGAAAACAGCAGCGCCCACGGCGCCAACCCTTAAGGCGCCCGTTTTTTCGCTTTGCATTACTCCCCCCTAGAGATTTTTTGTCTGAGCATGATCTTTTCCGAAAACCGGTTTCCACCCTCGGATCAAGTCCGAGGGTAAGCTTTTTCGGGATCATGCTCTAGGCGTGAACCAGCGGTCCCGGATTTTCTGAGGTAGTTTGTCGTGATCGCGCGCGCCGACCAATAGGCCAGCGCGCCCACCGTGCCGGTCGGATTGTAGCCGTGCTGCTGCGGGAACACCGAGGCGCCCTGGATGAACAGGTTATGGGCGTCCCAGGCCTGCAGGTAGCGATTTACCACGCTCGATTTCGGATCGGCGCCCATCATGGTACCGCCGGTGTTGTGGGTCGATTGATAGGGCACCACGGTGAAAGTCTTCGGCCGCGGATGCATCTCGTAATGCGTCGGGTTCATCGCCTTGATGACGCCCTCGAGCTTTTGCAACAGATACGCCGACATCTTGAATTCGTTGTCGGGCGGATTGTAGGTCAGCCGGATCAGCGGCCGGCCGAGTGCGTCCTTGTAGGTCGGGTCGAGGTCCATGTAGTTGTCGCGGCTGGCATAGACCGAGCCTTGGGTGTTAAAGCGGGCGGCGTGGTAGTACCATTTCACGGTGGCGCGCTTCCATTCGGAGCCCCATTCGGCGTGCCATGGTACGGCGCCCGGCGATCGGCGGCGCGCTCGCGGTGTTGCCCATGATGTAGCCGCCGCCGAAAAAGCCCAAGCCGCCGTGATCGAAGGTCTCGCCGTTGAATCGTCAATGACGGTGCCCATGCCGGCCGAGCCCCAATACGGATTGAGCTCCTTGTCCTCGAAGAAGGCATTGGCGCCGGCTTCGAACTGGTAGGCGTAGTTCTTGCCGACGACGCCTTTGCCGGTGGCGTGATCGTACGGCTCGCCGATGCCGGCGAGCAGCATGTGCTGCACGTTCGAGAACACGTAAGACGTCAGCAGCACGATGCCGGCGGGCTGCTCGTATTCCTCGCCGGTGCGCATGTCGGTGTAGGACACGCTCACGACTTTCTTGGCGTCCTTGTCGTAGTTGAGCTTGGTGACGAAGCAGCGGGTGCGGATCTCGAATTTCGGATCAAGCCGGAGCGCCGGCAGGATGGTGGAATTCGGCGACGCCTTGGCGTTGGTCTCGCACGCGATGCGATTGCAATAGCCGCAATATTCGCAAGCCCCCAGCGCCACGCCGTCGGCATTGCTATAGGGCGCGCTGGCGATCGCGATCGGCGCCGGGAATGGATGATAGCCGAGGCTTTTTGCCGCCTCGCCGAACATCAGGCCGGCATTGCTCGTTTTGATCGGCTCGTTCGGATAGTGATCGCTGCGCGCGCCTTCAAAGACGTTGCCGCCGTCGATCTTCTGGCCTTTGAGGTTGCCGGCTTTGCCCGACACGCCGCAAATCTTGTCGAAACGGTCGTAGAATGGCTCCAGCTCGTCATAGGTGACCGGCCAATCCTGGATGGTCATGCCGTCGGGAAGCGCGTTTGCGCCGTAACGTTCGGTGAGCGCACTGCGGATGCGGAAATCCGACGGCAGGAAGCGCCAGTGCAGGCCGCCCCAATGAATGCCGGAGCCGCCGACACCCTCGCCCGGCAGGAACGCGCCGATGCGGCGGATCGGCAATGCCTGCTCGTTGGCAAAATTGCGAAACGTCAGGGTGTCGAGCGAATTGTCCCACATCAGTTCGAGCCGTTGGGAGTAGCGCACTTCGTCGCGCACCGCCGGCAGGATGAAATCCTCGCCGGGAATGCGGTCCTGGCCCTTTTCCAGGGAGACGACGTTGAGGCCGGCTTTGGTCAGTTCGCGCGCCATGATGGCGCCGGTCCAACCCAGCCCGATCGTGACCGCATCGACGTCCTTCAGTCGCGTCACCATGTCCGCCTCCGTTTAAGAAAAGTCCGCAATGGACTGCGGCTCGGCGACGTAGCGTTTGTCGCGATATTCATCGATGACGTTGGCGTAGGTGGCAGGCAGGCCGGGGAAGCCGAGCATCCGCCACGACGCCTTGTTGCGGTTGCCGCCATAGATCGGGTCGCCAAAAAACCCTTCCATGGTCAGCGCCAACAGGCGGGCGAAGAAGGCGCGCGAATTGAAATTGTCGAACGCGGCCTTGCCCTCCTGCATCGCGGTGAGCGCCTCGATGCGCTTGTCCGGCTCGAGCCGGTCGAAATCCTTGCCATAAGTCTTGCGCGACCAGGCGTTGGCGGCGGCGATGCCGGTGGTGATGAATTCGGCCGGCGTCAGCGGCAGCTGATAGCCCTGCTCCGGCTTGCCTTTGAAGTAGGGTCCGGCGCGATACATTTTGGCGCCGCCGCCCCAGGCGCTGGCGAGCTGGCGGTCGATATAGGTGGCGCAGCCGCAATCGCTGCCCGAGGGCGACAACTCGTCGGCCGGGATCATGGTATCGACCGCGGCAACCACGAAGGCGTGCTCGGTCTCGTTGAGCAGAAGCAGCGGCTCCGCTTTTGGCGCCGCCGGCGCTGCAGGTGCTGCCGGCGCCTGCGCTTCCGCGGGTGTGGTCTGGGTAAAGCCGGTCGCGACGGCTGTGCCGGCGAGGCCTGCTCCCACAAGAAATTTCCGGCGTGGAATTGTCTCGTCGGCCATCGCACCCTCCCCTGCCAGCGCGCTGCCGCGCGCGGCTGCCGTAGATTGTTATTGGAATAACAATAGACCCAACCGGGATCGACCGGAATGGGCCATGGGAACTTTTGGAACAGCATTCCCTGGAACTTTGCATGACTGCGCTGCCGCCACGGCAGGGCTCTGGCGCGTTGTTTCAATGCCTTCGATGCAAAGGAGGGCTTCATGGACCAGCCAATGCAGAAATCCGACCTCGACTTCGATTATGACAGCTACGGACTCGAACGTCGTCTCGACACGGAACGGACACCGGACACGGCCGGATATTGGTTCCTCACGGCCGTCTTGTTCGCCTTCATCGCTGCCGGCATCATCGTCTACCGTGCCGGTAATGCGGAGGTGCAGACCGCGGGGAATTATCCGAGCAATCCGACGGCACAAACCGATCCGGTGGCGTCGCCGCCCATCGTGCCGCGTTGAGGATACTTTGAGTGCAACAGCGCCGCCCGCCCGCCCGAGGAAGGGCGGCGCTGCTCAGGCGTGGACCAGCGGGCCGGGACTTTTGAGATATTGCGTGGTGATGGCGTTCGCCGACCAGTAAGCCAGCGCGCCGACGAGGCCGGTCGGATTGTATGAGGCGTTCTGCGGAAACACCGACGCGCCCATGACGAACAGATTGTCGGCGTCCCAGGATTGCAGATAGCGGTTGACGACGCTCCCCTTCGGATCGGTCCCGGTCATGGTGCCGCCGGTATTGTGGGTCGATTGATAGGGCACGACACTGTAGTCGCCCTTCTTCACGCTCGGCGTGCTCATGACCGTCGGGTTCATCGCCGTAGCGAGCCGCCCGAGCACGCCGCCGACATAGTCCGCGAGCTTAAAATCGTTGTCGCGGAAATTATACGACATGCGAATGAGCGGCCGGCCGAGCGCATCGCGATAAGTCGGGTCGAGATCCAGGAAGTTTTCGCGGTGCGCGTAATTGCAGCCGGACGCACCGATCGAGAAGGCGTGGTTGTACCATTTCGCCGTCGCCGCTTTCCATTCGCGGCCCCAGCGTGGCGTGCCAGGCGGCACCGGGCGGGTCGCGATCGGGCGGCCGTTGGTCGGGCCGGCCTGGATCCAGGCGCCGCCGAAGAAGCCAAGGCCGCCGTGATCGAAATTGTCGCCGTTGAAATCGTCGATCAGGACGCCGTGAGCGCCCGCCGCCATGAACGGATTGATCTCCTTGTCCTGGAAGAACACCGTCACCGCGTTGCCGCTGACCTGATAGCAATAGTTCTTGCCGACGGCGCCTTTGTTGGTCTTGTAGTCGTAAGGCTCGCCGATGCCGGCGGTGAGCATCAAGAGCACATTGTTGAACACATAGGCGCCGAGGATGACGATGCCGGCGGGCTGCTCATATTCCTCGCCGCTTCGGGTATCGACATAGCGCACCGCCGTCACCTTGCGCGCCGCCTTGTCGTAGACCAGTTCCTTCACTTGCGCATGCGTGCGCAGCTCGAATTTTTGGTCTGCCAAGAGCGCCGGCAGGATGCAGACGTTCGGCGAGGCTTTGGCATTGGCTTCACAGCCGAAACGCTCGCAATGGCCGCAATATTCGCAGGCGCCGAGCGTTTGGCCTTCGAAATTGGTGTAGACCTCGCTGGCATTGCTCGACGGCGCCTGGAACGGATGATAGCCGAGGCTATTCGATGCCTCCGTCATGATGGTGCCGGCCATGCTCTTGGCCAGCGGCGGATTGGGATATTCGTTCTGCCGCGGACCTTCGAACACATTGCCGCCGTCGATGATCTTGCCGCGTAGATTGCCGGCCTTGCCGGAGACGCCGCACAGTTTTTCGAACTTGTCGTAATACGGTTCCAGCTCGTCGTAAGAGACCGGCAAGTCCTCGATGGTCATCTCGGCCGGAATGGCGTCCTTACCGTAGCGCTCGGTGATATGCGTGCGCAGCTTGTGATCGGACGGCAGCCAGCGCCAGGTCATGCCGTTCCAATGGGCGCCGGCGCCGCCGAGATCGGTGCCGGGCAGGAACGAGCCCAGGCGGCGGATCGGCAGCGCGGTCTCGGCCGGCGAATGGCGCAGCGACACGGTTTCAAGCTGAGTGTCCTGAAACAATTCCTGCCGCACCGCATATTTGAGATCGTCGCGCACCGAGGGAATGGTGAAATCCTCGCCCGGCATGCGCCTGGCGCCGCGTTCAAGGCCGACGACGTTGAGGCCGGCTTTGGTCAGTTCGCGGGCGAGGATCGATCCGGTCCAGCCCACCCCGATGACGACCGCATCGGTTTCCTTGAGCGTGATCATGGCGCATCTCCCTCAAGAGAAATCCGCGATCGAGCGCGGCGGCTTGTCGTATTTCTTGCCGAAATATTTTTTGATGTCCTCGCGATAGGTCGCCGGCAGGCCCGGATAGCCGACCATCTTCCACGCCGCCATGTCGCGGTTGCCGCCATAGATCGGGTCGGCGAAAAAACCTTCCATGCTCAGATCGAGCAGCGCGTTGAAGAACATGCGGCTGGAAAAGCCGGAAAATTCCGCCTTGCCGGCTTCCATGGCTTTCAACGCGGTTTCGCGGTCGGCGTCGGCGAGGCGGTCAAAATCCTTGCCATAGGTCTTGCGCGACCACTCGTTGGCGGCGGCAATGCCGGCGCGGAAAAATTCGCGCGGATTGAGCGGCAGTTGGTAACCGAGCTCGGGCTTGGCCTTGGTGAACGGCCCGTCGCGATAAAGCCGCGCGCCGCCGCCGTAGGCGCCCGCTAGCTGCCGATCGATGAAAGTGGCGACGCCGCACTGGCTGCCCGACGGCGACAAATCGTCGGCCGGGATCAGCGTGTCGGCGGCGGCGACGAAGAAAGCGTGCTCGGTCGCCGTCAGCGTGAGCAGCGGCTCGACATCGGGCGGCGCACTGGCTGTGCTGGGCGCCGTTTGCGCCTCGGCTGCAACCGCCGGCGCCAAAGACGCGGCGACCGCGGTGCCCGCTCCCATCAGGAAATTGCGACGGCGTATCGGTGTATTGTCGTCGGCCATGGCTCCCTCCCGCTTTTCGGATTTCTTGAACGTCCGCGCTCAGCCCGGCTCCATGCCTTTGGCCTTGATCACCGCCTTGGCGTCAGGCGAGGTCAGGAATTTGATCAAGGCGGCTGCGCCTTCGGCATTTTTCGCAGTCGCGCTGATGCCGCCGGAAAACATCGTATAAGTTTGAATATCCGGCGGCAGCGGGCCAGCGAGCTCAACGCCGGGATAAGGCAGAATTTCGCTGATTTGCGTCATCGCGATCTCGACGTCGCCGTTGGTGACCGCGACTGCAGCCTGGATCGTGAGCGGCTTGAGCTTGGACTTGATCTCCTCGGCAATGCCGAGTTTTACAAATATGGCCTTGAGCGCGGCGGCGGTCGGCGTCTGATCGACGAAGCCGATCGATTTTGCATTCAACATCGCCTGCTTGAAGGCGTCCGTAGTGCTCAGATCGGGCTTCACTGCGCCTTTGCGGATGGCAACGCCGATGCCGGCGCGTGCGATCGCGATGCGAGGCACGTCCGCGACTTTGCCAGCCGTGGCGAGCTCGTCGAGCGCCGCCTTGGTCAGCAGCACGGCGTCGAACGCTTCGCCGCTCTCGATACGGGCCTTCAGTTGCGCCGACGTTCCGAGCGTGATCACGAGCTTATTCTCGGTCGTCTTCTCGAATTGCGGGCCGAGCTCCTCCATCACCGCGTTCAACGCGTTGCCGCCGAGGAGTTTTATGTCGGCGGCATGGGCCGCCGTCGTCGGCAGCGGCAGTCCCAATATGGCAATGACGGCAATCGCACGATGGATTTTCATGGCGTTCTCCCGAGCCGCGGTCTTGGCGCCGGCGGCAGGGGAAGGTTAGCGGTAAACCGACGCAATCGCCAGGAACTCGTCAGCCTTGAGGCTGGCGCCGCCGATCAGCGCGCCGTCGACATTGTCGATGCCGAGCAGCTCCTTGGCATTCGCCGGCTTGACGGAGCCGCCGTAGAGAATCCGAACGCCCTGCCCGGCATCGCCATAACGGGTGCAAAGCCGCTCGCGGATGAAGCGGTGCATGTCGAAAACATCGTCCTTGGTCGGCGTCTCGCCGGTGCCGATCGCCCAGACCGGCTCATAGGCGACGACGAAATCCGAAAACCCATCCGGCAGCGAGCCGTCGAGTTGCGCGCGCACGACCGTGTGGGTCTTGCTGGCATCGCGCTCGGCGCGCGTCTCGCCGATGCAGACGATGGCCAGGAGGCCGGCGCGCCGCGCCGCCAGCGCCTTGGCTCGCACCATGGCATCGGTCTCGCCGTGATAATGCCGGCGCTCGGAATGGCCGACGATGACGGCGCCAGCGCCGGCATCTTTGAGCATTTCGGCGGCGATATCGCCCGTATAGGCGCCGGCCTGTTCGGCATGGCAGTCCTGGCCGCCGATGGCGACGCGCGAGCCTTGCGCCAGCGCCGCAAAGCGCGCCACGAGCGTAGCTGGCGGACATATTATAAAGTCGGCATCGGGCAGACCGCGGGCGCCGGCGATGATCGCCTCAAGCTCGCCGGCCGAGGCCGCAAGCCCGTTCATTTTCCAATTACCAGCGACCAGCGGACGGCGCGCCATCATTTCGGCCCAAAAATCCTGCGATTAGACCATCATCCAATTCAATTGAATCGGATCATGGTCTAAAATCTTCGTTTGAGCACGATCTTATCCGAAAACCGGTGTCCACTTTTCGGGATCATGCTCTAAGAGCCGTTAGCAGACCGGTTGCGTGCGGAAAAGAGGCGTTTTATCTGTAAATCCCGTCAGTTGCGGTGCAGCGTGACGCTCCTTATGATGCGCCGCCTTCGGCCGACTGGCTTAAAGCAACCACTCAAAAGCGTGGGACGTAATGCTTCGAGGTATCCGTAAAGCCTCCGCGAATTGGCTCGGCCGCATCGTCATGGGTGTGGTGATGTCGGTGCTTGCCGCAAGCTTTGCGGTTTGGGGCATCAACGACATCTTCCACGGTTTTGGCCGCTCGACAGTCGCCAAGATCGGCGGCATCGAAATCCCGATCGAGCAGTTCCGGCAGACCTATAACGACGCGCTGCAGATGCTCAGCCGGCAGTCCGGCCACCCGATCGCGCCCGACGAGGCGATGGCGCGCGGCGTGCCGCGGCAGGTTTTGAGCGAGATGGTCGCCGAAGCGGGCTTGAACGAGCGCGCGCGGCAGATGCGGCTTGGCGTTTCCGACGACGAAGTCTCGCAGCGCATCGTCAGCAATCCGGCGTTCCAGAACCAGCAAGGCCAGTTCGACCGCGCCCGCTTCGAGGACGCGATGCGCCAAGCCGGCTTCAACGAGAAGCGCTTCGTCAGCGAGCAGCGTAACCTGACCTTGCGCCGGCAGATCATCGATTCCGTCTCCGGCAATATCCCGCTGCCGAATACCTGGCTCGAAGCGCTCAATCAGTTCCAGAACCAACAGCGCAGTATCGCCTATATCGCGCTCGGTCCGGCGCAGGCCGGCGACATCCCGCCGCCGACCGACGAGCAGCTGAGCAAATATTTCGAGCCGCGCAAAATCCTGTTCCGCGCGCCGGAATTCCGCAAAATCGCGGCCGTGGTGGCGACGCCGGCGGAGCTTGCCAAGACCGCGGAAGTGCCGGACGAGGATGTCAAAAAGATTTTTGACACTTACCGCAACCGCTACATCACGCCGGAACGCCGCCACATCGAGCAGATGCCGTTTCCCAACATGGCGGAGGCAGAGGCCGCCAGCGCGCGCATCAATGGCGGCCTGACGTTCGCGGCGCTTGCGGCCGAGCGCGGGCTGAAGGAACAAGACCTCGATCTCGGCACGGTGCCGAAATCGACCCTCATCGATCCGGCCGTGGCGGATGCCGCGTTTTCGCTCAACCAAGGCCAGGTGAGCACGCCGATACAGGGCAAGTTCGGCGTGGTCATCGTCACGGTGTCGAAGATCATCCCCGAGGAAGGCAAAACCTTCGCCGACGTGGCGCCGCAGATCCGCAACGAGATCGCCTTGGCGCGGGTCAAGAAAGTCGTCCAGGACATCCACGACAAGATCGAGGACGCCCGCGCCGGCGGTACCTCGCTCGAGGACGCGGCGCAGAAATTACAGCTGCCCGTCGTCACCTACGATGCCATCGACCGCTCCGGTCGCGGCCCCGACGGCAAGCCGATCGAAAACCTTCCGCACGCCGCCGAAGTGGTCAACGCCGCGTTCGCGTCCGATGTCGGCGTCGACAACGACCCGCTGGAGGCCGACGGCGGCTATATCTGGTACGACGTCACCGGCATCACGCCGGCGCGCGAGCGCAACCTCGACGAGGTGAAAAGCCAGGTCGAGGCGCAGTGGCGCGACGAGGAGATCGCGACGCGACTGAAAGCCAAGGCGGCCGACATCCTCGACAAGCTGAAAAGCGGCAGCACGCTCGACGCCATGGCAGCGGCCAACGGCGTGAAGGTCGAAACCGCGGCCGGCATTACGCGCGGCAAGCCGCCGGAAACGATTTCGGCACAGATGGTCGACGCCATCTTCCACACCGCCCTGGATGCCTATGCCAGCACCGAAGGCGACAAGCCGACGCAATGGATCGTGTTCAAGGTGACCGACGTCAAGACGCCGGGTTTCGAGGCCAACTCGCCGAACGGCAAGGCGCTCAACGACATGGTGTCGCGCCAGGTCAGCGACGACGTGTTCGGCCAATACATGGCGTGGCTGGAAAAAGATCTCGGCACCAGCGTCAATCAGGCGGCGCTCCAGCAAGCCTTGGGCAACAGCGCGCCGGATACCAATTGAATGCAGATCGAGCCTTCGGCGGAAATATTCGCCGCCCGCTATGAGGCCGGCGCGCCGCAGGTGGTGTGGACGACGCTGGTTGCCGATCTGGAAACGCCGGTCTCCGCATTCCTGAAAATCGCCGGCTCCCGGCCGATGAGCTTTTTGCTGGAATCGGTGGAAGGCGGCGCGGTGCGCGGCCGCTATTCGATCATCGGGCTCGAGCCCGACATGATCTTCCGCGTCAACGGCGAGCACGCCGAGCTCAACCGCGCGCCGGCGAGTAATCTCGCGGCGTTTGCGCCGATGGCCGAGCCGCCGCTGCAGGCGCTGCGCAGCTTCATTTCCGAAAGCCGCATCGCGCTGCCCGACGAGCTGCCGCCCATGGCCGCCGGCGTGTTCGGCTATCTCGGCTACGACATGGTGCGGCTGATCGAGGAATTGCCGGCGCAGGCGCCCGACCCGATCGGCATCCCGGACGCCATGCTGGTGCGCCCGACGCTGGTGATCGCGTTCGATGCCGTCAAAGACACCATCACCGTGGTGTCGCCGGTGCGTCCGCAGGCCGGCCTGTCGGCGAAGGCGGCGCTGGCGCGCGCGACCGAGCGCCTCTCAGCGGTGGTCGACGCGCTCGACCGGCCGCTCGACAAGGCGGCGGCGGACATCGATTTGGGCCCGCTCGAAGTCGCGCCGCGCTCGAACACCACGCCGGCCGAATTCAAAGCCATGGTGCTGCAGGCCAAGGAGTACATCGCCGCCGGCGATATTTTTCAGGTCGTGCTGTCGCAGCGTTTCGAGGCGCCGTTCAAGCTGCCGCCGTTCGCGCTTTACCGGGCGCTGCGCCGGGTCAATCCCTCGCCCTATCTGTTCTTCCTCGAATTCGGCGGTTTTGCCATCGCCGGATCGAGCCCGGAGCTGATGGTCAAAGCGCGCGACGGTGTCGTCACCATCCGGCCCATCGCCGGCACCCGGCCGCGCGGCGCCACGCCGCACGAGGACCAGGCGCTCGAAGCGGAGCTCCTCGCCGACCCGAAAGAGCGCGCCGAGCATCTCATGCTGCTCGACCTCGGCAGGAACGACGTCGGCCGCGTCGCCGAGATCGGTTCCGTCACCGTCACCGACCAGTTCTTCATCGAACGCTACAGCCAGGTGATGCATATCGTCTCCAATGTCGAAGGCAAGCTGCGCCGCGACCGCGACGCGCTCGATGCGCTGGCCGCGGGCTTTCCCGCCGGCACGGTGTCGGGTGCGCCAAAAGTGCGCGCCATGCAGATCATCGACGAATTGGAAAAGGAGAAGCGTTCGCTCTATGCCGGCTGCGTCGGCTATTTCTCGGCCGGCGCCGACATGGACAATTGCATCGCGCTCCGTACCGCGCTGATCAAGGACGGCACCATGTACGTGCAAGCCGGCGCCGGTGTGGTCGCCGATTCCGATCCGCAATTCGAGCAGCAGGAATGCATCAACAAGGCCAAGGCGCTATTCCGCGCCGCCGAAGAAGCCAAGCGTTTCGCCAGCGCGGTGCGACGGGGGCAGTAGCGGCGGCGAGCGCTAATCGCCGCGGCGACGCTGTCGCGCTAGTGCTGCCGGTGATCTGTCCCACGTCACGATGCAGCCAAAGGCGAGAAAGCCGGCCATTGCGGCGAGTAGCGTCCAAAGCGCCATATCGACAGCCATGTCATCATCCTCCATGGCCGCCCCTACCCTATTAATCGCGCAGATGGCCGACCGGCACCGTGTTCGAATGTCGCACCGATTAGCCACCCGGTTATATTTTGTTTATGTCGGCTTGCGGTGGAGGTCCGCGCCGCCGCCCATGCGGTGTGCTACGATGTCGCCGAGCCGCAAACGGCCGGGAGGAAAGTAATGCAGAGCTGGCGCCCGCTGTTGTTCGGTGTCCTGCTGACGACGCTCGCGGCCTCCGCTTCGTCCGCACAAACGTCGGCCGCGCAAACAACCGTGGCGCAAACATCCTGGCCGACGAGCCCGGTGCGGCTGATCATGCCGTATCCGCCCGCCTCCAGCGGCGATCTCATCACGCGGAAGGTGGCGCCGTTCCTGAGCCAAAAACTCGGCGCGCCGTTCTTTGTCGAAAACCGGCCCGGCGCCAACGGCAATATCGGCATGAAAGCCGTGAAGGATTCGCTCCCCGACGGCTACACCTTCGTGTCCGCGAGCGACATCCAGTTCGCCGTCTCGCCTGCTGTCTACGCGAATCTGTCCTACGACATGGATCGCGATTTCACCCCGGTGGCGCCGCTCGCCCGCATCATCAATGTCATCGTCGCCAACCGCGATCTCAAGGCCAATAATCTCCGGGAACTGGTAGCGTTGGCCAAGGCGCAGCCCGGCAAAATCACCTACGCCTCGACCGGCGTCGGCAGCACGCACCAGCTGTTCATGGAGATGCTCAAGATGCAGGGCGGCTTCGACCTGGTGCATGTGCCCTACAAAGGCACCGGCGAAGCGACGCCCGATCTCATCAGCGGCCAGGTCGACGTGATGTTCTTCGGCGTGACGCAGGCGCTGGCGCAGCTCAATGCCGGGCAACTGAAAATTTTGGCCGTCGGCTCACCGAACCGGTTGCCGCAATTGCCCGACGTGCCGACGATTGCCGAATCCGGTTTTCCGGGATTTACCTCGACCAATATCTGGGGCGTCATGGCGCCGGCCGGCACACCGGATCCGATCGTTGCGAAATTCCGCCAAGCCATCGGCGAGGCGCTCGCGGATGCCGACATCCGCGCCTGGTACAAGACATCGGTGCTGTCGACATTGGACGGCGGCACCGACGAGATGATGCGTACCATCCGCGACGAGCGCGCGACCTGGCCGCAGGTCGTCAAGGCCGCCAACATAAAACTGACCGAATGACCGCAGGGAGATCGCCATGAGCGTCACGCAGACATTCGAAGAGTCGGGATCGCAGCAGCCGCCGGATTTACGCACGCGCGCGCTGGCGCCGGCAATCGGCGCCGAGATCGTCGGCGTCGATCTGAGCGAGCCGATGAGGGACGCGGTTTTCGCAGCGGTGCTCGACTGCTGGCACCGGCACAACGTGATCTTGTTCCGCGATCAGCATCTCAGCGAAGACGATCAGGTCCGCTTCGGTGAACGGTTCGGCCCGCCGGCGGTCAGCCACACGCGGCGCTACACGACCAAGAACCCGGCGGTGATGCTGATTTCCAACATCCGCGAAAACGGCCAGCTGATCGGGGCGCTACCCGACGGCGAAATGCACTTTCATACCGACCAATGCCATCAGGAACGGCCGGCGATGGCGTCGATGCTCTATGCGCTGGAAATCCCGAGCACGGGCGGCAACACGCTGTTTGCCAATGCCTATCTCGCCTACGAAACGCTGCCGCAGCCGTTGAAAAAAACAATCGAAGGCCGCAAGGCTCTCAATGCCTATGACTACGACAACGCCTCGATGAAGCGCGGCACCAAACCGCGGGAAGGCATTCCGTCGTACTGGCATCCCATCGTGCGGACCCATCCGGCCACGGGACGAAAAGCGCTCTACGTCAACCGGCTGATGACGGTTGCCATCGAAGGACTGCCGGACGCCGAAGGCGGGGCCGTTCTCGACGCGCTGTTCGATCATCAGGAGCAGCCGCAATTCATCTACGAACATGTCTGGCGGCCGCACGACCTCTTGATGTGGGACAACCGCTGCACGCTGCACGCCCGGACCGACTTCAGCGCCGCCGAACGCCGTCTGATGCGACGATTGACCATCCTCGGCGAAAAGCCGGTTTGACGGCTGCGCCACGGTGCGCGCCGGAGCAAGATCGTGATAAAATCGGCGTCATGACCAAACGATCCCGCGCCGCTTCGATCGCTTGCCTGTTTGCCCTGTCGGCGCTTGCGCTCGCCGCCGCGGACTCGGCCGCCCGCGCGCAATCGGCCGATCTGGTGTTGTGCGACCGGCTCGCCGCCGACCCCACCGATCCGGACAAGCCCGCGGACGTCAAAGGCGTAGCCGACATCGCGCCGTCCGACGTCGCCACCGCGGTCAAATTCTGCAAGATCGCGGCGCCGTCGTCGCGCCGGGCGCTGTTTGCGCTCGGCCGCGCCTATGCCGCCAACGGGCAACTGGCCGAGGCGATCGCCGCCTATCGCAAGGCGATCGACAAGGGCAGCACCGCGGCCATGGTCGAGCTCGGCATCCTCTACGCCGCCGGCTCCGGCGTCGCCAAAGACGAAGCCCAGGCGCGGGCGCTGTTCGAGCGCGCCGCCGCGGCCGGCAATCCGCGCGGTGTCACCCGTCTCACCGCGCTGTCCAGCAACGGCGGCGCCGGCGCCGGCCCGCCGGCGGATCCCGCCGAGGCCAGGGCGATGCTGATGAAAGCGGCGGAGGCCAATTCCGCCGAAGCGCAGTACCAACTTGGCGTGATGTATGCGGAAGGCACCGGCGGCCCGAAGGACGACGTCGCGGCGCGGGCCATGTTCGAAAAGGCCGCGGCACAAGGCCACGCCGAGGCGTTGGATTGGCTGGGCTCGTTCGTGCTCTCCGGCCGCGGCGGACCGCAGGACACCAAGGCCGCCAAGGGCTATTACGAGCAGGCCGCCGCGCTCGGCAACGAAGACGCCAAGGCAGCCCTCAAGCGCCTGGAATGTTCCATGGTCATCAAAGACAAGCGCGGCAACTACGTCGGCAATCTCTGCTTCTAGAGCATGATCCCGAAAAGTGGATACCGGTTTTCGGATAAGATCATGCTCAAACAAAGATTCTAGACTATCATCCGATTCAATTGAATTGGATGATAGTCTAGCTCGCGTCACGACGCGGCCGTTTACCTCTTCACCGCGCCGTCGCGGTGGATCGGGTCGACCCACAGCACGGTCTCCGGCTTTTCCACCGGCTCGATGTCGAGATTGATCGCAATCGCCTCGCCGTCGCTGCGCACCAGCACGCATTCCAGCACCTGGTCGGGGCTGGCATTGATCTCCTGGTGCGGCACATAAGGCGGGATGAAGATGAAATCGCCGGGATTGGCCTCGGCGGTGAATTGCAAATGCTCGCCCCAGCGCATGCGCGCCTTGCCGCGCACCACATAGATGATGCTTTCGAGATGGCCATGATGATGCGCGCCGGTCTTGGCGTCGGGCTTGATCGTCACCGTGCCGGCCCACAGTTTTTGCGCGCCGGCACGGGCGAAATTGATCGCGGCCTTGCGATCCATGCCCGGCGTCGACGGCACATTGGGGTCGAGCTGGTTGCCCGGAATGACGCGCACGCCGTCGTGCTTCCAGCGCTCGGGGCTGTCGGGCCGGTGGCTATCGTGAGCCTCGCTCATGAACGCAACGTATGGCGAAGCCGCCGATCGCGCCAGTGCCCGTTTTCGCAAAAGCCATCCGACCGGGCGGGGCTATACTCTTACAGGTTGCCATATTGTAATATTAGCCGAAGGCAGACCGGGAGTGACGATCATGGGCATTGGTATCGCCGTTTCGAAATTCGGCATGGCGTTTGGCGCGACGCTGTTCGGCCTGATTGCGCCGAGCGCCGCGCGGGCCCAGACGCCGCCGCCACCCTCTCCGCCCACGTTTCAATGCCAAGAGGTTCCTAAAAAAATCGATCCCGACTTGCCGGTGTTGCAACCGATCTTCCGGTCGGTCACCGACCTGTCGGAAAATGAATTCGACTGCCTGGCCTGGCAGGATTTCATCTATTTGATGTGGCCGGCTAAGCCCAACGAACGCGGCATTCCCGATCCCAGTCGAAAGATCGGCGCCAGCGGGCCGACGGTGTGGGAGAGCTACCGCACCGCCGATACCGTGTTTCTGCCCGAAGGCCGCGACCCGGGGCCATGGCAAAAGCCGCAGCTGATGGCAACCCTGCAGCCCTCCCTCGCCGAACAGGTGGCCAGCGGCGCGGTGCGCAATCTGACGATGACGTCAAAAGTGTCGCGGGAGGTGCTCGGCACCATCCTGCAGAACGCAGCGGCATTTCCACCGCCTATCCTCAACGGCATCTCGCAGGCCGGCGGCGGCACGCTCTACGATCTCAACGGTTTCCCGGTCTATTACGAAGTGGCGATGGACAAGGTCCAATACGACTACATCCATGACCATCAGCTCTATAATGCCTATCGGCAAGCCGTCTTTGCACGGACCAACGTGATCTCTCTGACCCCCGGCACGTTGGACGTCCCGCTCGGCGCCGTGGAGGTCAAGGCGGCATGGAAAATCCTGTCCGACGCCGAGCGCCATTCGGGCCGCTTCCACACCATCCAGGCGTTGCTCGGCGGAGCCAAGTCTCCGGTCACGGTGGGACTCGTCGGCTTCCACGTCTTCGTCGTCAACGGCGTTCAGGGCGCCTGGGCGACTTTTGCTCAGATGGACAACGCGCCGTCGGAAAAGCCGGCGACCAGCGGGACGTTCAACTTCTTCAATCCGAAGTGCAAAATACCCGGCACCGACAAGCCTTGCCCGCTCAATGTGAAGGATGCCGATCCGGGGCAGGTTCTGCAGATAACACCCGACGCCGCGGCCGCCACCAAGCTCAACACCTACATGCATTACATTCTGCAGCAGGCTGACGCAAAATCACCGTGGCAGTACTACAATCTGATCGACGTGCAGTGGGCGCTGGATCCGAAGGTGATTTCGGATTTGAAGGCGCCGGTGCCGCCGCCGCTGCCGAATGGCAGGCCCAATATTCCGGCCGATAATAAGGACATGCTCAATCCGGTGCTGGAAACCTTTCTGCAGCTGCCGTACCCGATGCCGCCGGGGCCGCAGGCTCCGGGCAACTCCTGTCTGGGCTGCCATCAATATGCAACGACGGCAGCGGTCGGCATCCAGCAACCGCCTTACGCGACGAGCTACAGCTTCATGCTCGGACGCGCACAGGCGCTGCCGACGGATGCGCCTTAGCGCAACGACCGGGGAGAATCCCTTCGGCTGATGATGTTCGCGTGAGCCGGAGCATCACATCACGCAGAGCGTGATGCGCAACATGGATTGGAGCGCAGCAAAATCCATCTTGCGAAATTGTTCCGGTTCCCGCCGCAAGACGAGCGAAAATTTTCCTCGGCACGGCGTCGATTGATTGCTTGACAATCAAACTCCCGGGTCCAAAATTCAAATGTACCCTCGGACACGGAGGTCGCAATGATACCACCGGGTCAAAAGGCCGCGATGATTGCTGCGTCGCCCGTTCGGAGCGCAGCATAGCGGCAAGCACACGGACGGTTCGCCGGGCGCGACCTTCGCGGGTCGCATCAGTGAGGCAAGACCCCAACTCGGTCGCCCCCGGCGTGCTCTTCTGCTGCACCGATTCGGTTATTCGCGCGCAGCGATGCGTATGCTTCGCTGAGCGGCGTTTCAATCGGTTGCGCCGACGAATTTGAAGCCGTCGCCCCAGCGCCGCACCCTCCCGGTCGAGGGCGCCGGAAAATGCGTGGCGCACATGACGGTCGGCTCCTCGCAGAAACGGTCGAACACCTTGCGCCGGGTTTTGCCGGCCTGCGGTGAGTCGTAATCGGCCATCATGCCGAGCTCGGGATACTTGCCCTGCAGCGGCGAGTGAATCATATCTCCGGTGATCAGCGCGTCGGCGCCGGCGCGGCCGACCAGCACCGAGAAGTGATCGATGGTGTGGCCGGGCGTCGGAATGAACTGCACCTCTTCGTTGAAGACGAAATCGCTTTTGACGATCTGCGCGCGCTTGGCGGCGATGATCGGCAGCACCGAGTCGGTGATCCACGGCACGCTGTCGGGATTGTCCTTCTGCCGCGCCGTCCAGTGCTGGAGCTCGCGGTCGGCCATGAGGTATTTGGCCTTGGGAAATGTCGGCACCCAGCGGCCGTTTTCGAGCTTCGTATTCCAGCCGACGTGATCGGTGTGCAGGTGCGTGCACATCACATAGTCGATGTCGTTGACCGTCAGCCCCAACGCCGCCAGCCCCTTCTCGAACCGGTCGCTGTTCATCATGTGCCAGAACGGCCGCGTCGGCCGCAGCTTGTGATTGCCGACGCAGGCATCGACCAGGATGTTGTGATGCGACGTCTTGATGACGAAGCTTTGGATGCAGAGCAAAAGCTTGTCGGCCGGATCGAGGAAAGCCGGCTGCAGCCAGGGGCGGTTCTCGTCGAGCAACTCCTTGGTCATAGTCGGGAAAAATCCCATGGCGTCGAAGAACGGCCCCTGTTGCTCGATGACCGGGTGAATGGTGATGTCGTTGAGCGTAATCGGCGTGGTCATTTGAATGCTTTCTGTGGACGGCGGTTTGGCGATGTTAGTCGCCCGGGACGCGCGCGCAAGCCGCAATGGCACAATCGGTACTTGTGTCGAGCGCCCGCCTGCCCGATCATGGGCGGCGTTACAAAACAAATACCGGGAGGATTATTATGCGCGCGCAACTCGCAGCTTTCACCATCATTGCCACCGCCATCGCGTCTCCTGCCTGTGCGCAGGCCACGGCGCCGGCTTCGGTGTTCATGAGCGATAAGGACATCATGGCCCTCGTCGACAAGGCCAAGGCCGATCGCAAGGGCGACGCGCCGGTGACGGCCGAGCCCATCCTGCTGCTGGCGCCCTACCGGGCGCAGCTCGAATACCGCCCCGGCAATGCGCCAGCGGCGTTGCACGAGCACGATGCCGAGCTGATGGTCGTGCTGCAAGGCACCGGCGACATCGTCACCGAAGGCAAGCTGGTCGACGAGAAGCGCGTCAACGCCAACAATCTCACCGGCTCGTCGATCTCCGGCGGCGTGTCGCACCAGGTGGTCAAGGGTGACATGATCATCATCCCCAACAACACGCCGCATCAGGTGATCCCGAGCGGCGGCGCGCCGATCGTGCTGATGACCATGCACGTGCCGTACCCGGCCGCGGGGTGGCCGCCGGCTAATTAGAGCGCAGGCGCAGGCACTACCAGCGCCTGCCGCCCCATCGCGCCCGGCCGAAGCCGCCGCCGCCGCTCACCAGACGAAGGATGAGCAGGAGCACGACCGCGCCGATGAACGCGTTCAAAATGAGCGCAAGGATACCCGTGCCGAGATGAACGCCGAGCTGCGGCAACAGCCAGTCGCCGATGAAGGCGCCGATCAGGCCGACGATCAAATCGCCGATCAAGCCGAACCCGCCACCGGCCATGACCCGGCCGGCGAGCCAGCCAGCGACGATGCCGACGACGAGAATGACCAAAAGGCTTTGGTTGGAAAGGTTCATAGTCAACTCCCCGCGTAAATGTGCCCGCTGGCTAATTCAATGCTGCGGGAAAAGTTCCATGGCCGTACGGAAATTTCGAGCTCAGGCCGCTCGTCATTGCGAGGAGCCAACGGGTCCGAACTGGCCGGCCCGATGACAGGCTCCACGACGAAGCAATCCAGCACCGAGCCGCCGCGCTGGATTGCTTCGCTTCGCTCGCAATGACGAGGCGGTTCACTCCCCGCCGTTCTCCTCGCCGCCCTCTTCCGTCAGCCTTTCCACCGACGCCACCTTCTCGCCCTCGCCGGTCGAGAACACGATGACGCCTTGCGTCGAGCGGCCGGCGATGCGGATGCCGTCGACCGGGCAGCGGATCAATTGGCCGCCGTCGGTGACCAGCATGATTTGGTCCGACTCCTCGATCGGGAACGAGGCGACGATGCGGCCGTTCTTTTCGGTGATCGACATGGCGACGATGCCTTTGCCGCCGCGGCCGGTGGTGCGGTACTCGTAGGACGAGGTGCGCTTGCCGAAACCTTTTTCGGAAATGGTGAGCACGAACTGCTCGGCTTCGGACATCACGACGTAGCGCTGCTCGCCGAGCTCGATGGCGCCCTCGGCCTCCTCGGCGTCTGTCGCACCGTTGTCCTCGACCTCGCCGTTGCCGCCGCGCCGCACCGCGTTGGCGCGCTTGAGATAGGCGGCACGCTCCTCGGCGCTGGCCTCGAGGTGGCGCAGGATCGACAGCGAAATCAGCTTGTCGCCGTCAGCGAGGTTGATGCCGCGCACGCCCATCGAGGTGCGGCCCTGGAATACGCGCACGTCGTCGACGGCGAAGCGGATGCATTGGCCGGCCGCCGAGGTGAGCAGCACGTCGTCGCTCTCGGTGCAGATCTGCACGTCGACGATGGCGTCGCCCTCGTCGAGCTTCATGGCGATGATGCCGGAGCGGCGCACGTCGGCGAAATCCGACAGCTTGTTGCGCCGCACCGTGCCGCGGGTGGTGGCGAACATCACGTCGAGCTTTTCCCATGTCGCCTCGTCCTCGGGCAGCGGCATGATGGTGGTGATGTTCTCGCCCTGCTCGAGCGGCAGAATATTGATGAGCGCCTTGCCGCGCGCCTGCGGCGCCGCCAGCGGCAGCCGCCAGACTTTTTCCTTGTAGACCTGGCCGCGCGACGAGAAGAACAGCACCGGCGTGTGGGTCGAGGCGACGAACAGCCGGGTGACGAAATCCTCCTCGCGGGTCTGCATGCCGGCGCGGCCCTTGCCGCCGCGCTTTTGTGCGCGATAGGTCGAAAGGGGAACGCGCTTGACATAGCCGGCGTGCGACACGGTGACGACCATGTCCTCGCGCTGAATCAAATCCTCGTCCTCCATCTCGCCTTCCTGATCGATGATCACAGTGCGGCGAGGCGTGGCGAATTCGCTCCTGATGGCGGCGAGCTCTTCTTTGATGATCGCCTGGATACGGGCGCGCGAGCGCAGAATGTCGAGATAGTCAGCGATTTCCGCCGCAAGCTTGTCGAGCTCGGCCTTTATCTCGTCGCGGCCGAGCGCGGTAAGCCGCTGCAGGCGCAGATCAAGAATGGCCTTGGCCTGCTCGGCGGAGAGCTTTGTCGTGCCGGCCGGCGACACGCTGTGGCGCGGATCGTCGATCAGCGTCACCATGGTGGCGACGTCCTTGGCCGGCCAGTCGCGCGCCATCAAGGCCTCGCGCGCCTCGTTGGCATCCTTGGCCGCCCGGATGAGCCTGATCACCTCGTCGATATTGGCGACCGCGATGGCAAGCCCGACCAGCACGTGGGCGCGGTCGCGCGCCTTGTTGAGCAGATGCTTGGTGCGCCGGTAGATCACCTCCTCGCGGAAGGCGATGAACAGCGTCAGCAGGTCCTTCAGGTTCATCACCTGCGGCCGGCCGTTATCGAGCGCCACCATGTTGGCGCCGAACGACGATTGCAGCGCGGTGAAGCGGTAGAGCTGGTTGAGCACCACGTCGGGCACTGCGTCGCGGCGCATCTCGATCACCACGCGATAGCCGTCGCGGTCGGACTCGTCGCGCAGCGCCGAAATGCCTTCGAGCTTCTTGTCGCGCACCAGTTCGCCGATGCGCTCGACCATATGTGCCTTGTTCACCTGATAGGGAATTTCGGAAATGACGATCGCCTCGCGCTCGCCGCGCAAGGTCTCGAACTCGACCTTGCCGCGCATCACGATGGAGCCGCGGCCGAGATGATAAGCGGAGCGGATGCCCTGGCGGCCCAAAATGATGCCGCCGGTCGGGAAATCGGGCCCCGGAATGATCCCGATCAAATCCTCGATCGACAGCGCCGGATTGTCGATCAGCGCCACGCAGGCGTCGATCACTTCACCGAGATTGTGCGGCGGAATATTGGTCGCCATACCGACGGCAATGCCGCCGGCACCGTTGACCAGAAGATTGGGGAAGCGCGCCGGCATCACCACCGGCTCGCGCTCGGAATTGTCGTAGTTGGCCTGGAAGTCGACGGTGTCCTTGTCGAGATCCTCGACCAGCGAGCCGGCCACCCGCTCGAGCCGCACCTCGGTGTAGCGCATGGCCGCCGGCGCATCCCCGTCGACCGAGCCGAAATTGCCCTGGCCGTCGATCAGCGGCAGGCGCATGGAGAAATCCTGCGCCATGCGCACCAGCGCGTCGTACACCGCCTGGTCGCCATGCGGGTGGTATTTACCGATGACGTCGCCGACGACGCGCGCCGACTTGCGATACGGTTTGTTCCACTCGTAGCCGTTCTCGTGCATCGAATAGAGGATGCGCCGGTGCACCGGCTTGAGCCCATCGCGCGCATCGGGCAGCGCGCGCGCCACGATCACGCTCATGGCGTAATCGAGGTAGCTCTTCTTCATCTCCTCGGTGATGGAAACCGGGCGAATGTCGGAGGGGCCGCCGTCGGTGGGCGGGAGATTGTCGTCGTCTGCCAAAGGTAAAATTCCTGGACGAATCGCTGACGAATTTCATAGCCGATCAGGCGCCATGACGCCACCTTTATCGGCATCTCCTAGATAGGATTTTTCGTATTATTTTCAAGGCGTTATTGCCACACTTCGCGCCAATTTGGCGGCATCGGGGATGGCCGTTTCGAATGCGCGCCGCAGGAGGCTTACACGATCGCGCCCGGCGCCTATGATGGGCGCGAAAATTCAGCGGCGCGGAGGCACTTCATGGTCCAGTTGGCGGACGGCGACATCAAGACCCGCGAGGTGCTGGGCTGGAAGGGCGTGCACGTGCTGCACTTCATGGGCTCGTCGTGCTCGCAGAAGCTGCGCATCTTCCTCAACCTCAAGGGCATCCCCTGGCAGTCGCATCCGATCGATCTGCCGGCCTATGAGAACATGCAGCCGTGGTTTCTCGGCATCAATCCACGCGGCCTGGTGCCGGTGCTGGTGCACGACGGCGCCGTGCATATCGAGAGCAACGACATCATCCAGTATCTGGAACGCAAATTCCCGACGCCGCGGCTGATCCCGGCCGGCCATGAGAACGAGGTGACGGCGCTGCTCAAGCACGAGGACGATCTGCATCTCGACCTGCGTACGCTGAGCTTCCGCTTCGTGTTCGCGCCGCCCGGCCCGCCAAAGCCTGCGGCCGCGCTGGAAAGCTACCTCGCCAACGGCTCCGGCACCGTGCAGGGCGTGAACGACCACGAGAAGCAGATCCAGGTCGCGTTCTGGCAGCGTGCCGCCAAGGAAGGTTTTACCGACGAGCGGGCACGCGCATCGGCGCTAAAATTCCGCGCCGAGTTCGACGCGCTCGATAAAAAGCTCGCGCAGCAGCCCTATCTGATGGGCGACGACTTAAGCGTGCTCGACATCGCCTGGCTGATCTATGAGCACCGGCTATCGCTCGCCGGCTATCCGTTCGCGCGGCTGCACCCGCGCGTGCACGCCTGGGCCGAGAAACTGCGCGCCATGCCGGAATTCGCCAAGGAAATCGGCCAGCTTCGCCATTCGCCGGATCAGCTCGATGCGGTTCGGCGCGCCCAGGCCGGCAAGACCTTGGCAATGGTCGCGGGGTTCTAATCTCGCTTGCTTTCGCTCTTAACCGAATGGCCGATCTTAACCGAATGACGTCGTCATGCCGCTCGATTACGCAATTTCGGCGCTGCTGACGCTGCTCGTCGTGGTCGATCCGGTCGGCCTGGTGCCCACCTTTCTCGCCGTGACCGAAGACTTGCCGCGCCCTTCCCGCCGCAGCGTCGCGGTGCGCGCCAGCATCATCGCCGGCGCGATCCTGATCGGCACCGCGCTGATCGGCGATTGGCTGTTGCACACGCTGTCGATTTCGCTGCCGGCGTTCCGCATCGCCGGCGGGCTCCTGCTGTTCTCGATCGCATCCCAAATGGTGCTCGGCGTGCGGCTGCGCCGCGAGAGCGAGGAAGCCGAGGAAGCGGTCGAAGAGCATGTCCGCAACATCGCCGCCTTCCCGCTCGCGATCCCGCTGTTGGCCGGCCCGGGCGCGATCACCGCCACCGTGCTATTGGCCGGACGCGCCGGCGGCGATCCGGCGCTGATCGCGGTTTTGATCGGCGTCGTGGTGCTGGTCGCGGCCGCGTGTTTCTTGGCCTTTCTGTTTGCCGAGCGGATCGGCCGCTTCCTCGGCCTGACCGGCAATATCGTGCTGTCGCGGCTGCTGGGCGTGCTACTCGCGGCGCTTGCCGTGCAATATGTGGTCGACGGCGTGCGCGCCACCTTTGCCGGCTGAATTTTCCGGCATCGGGCGGCAAACTCAGCCGGCAACCTATCGGCCTATCCCGTCCGCATTGCTACAATGCGGCGCATGAGCTGGGATGATTTGCACGATTTCGTGCTCTTAGGAGCCGGTGTACTCCTGCTTGGAGTGCTTGGCGGATTCTACCCAAATTCTCGCAGGCAGCGTCATCCCATAGTGGTCGGGGTGATTACGGTCGCTGCTCTCATTGTGGGCGTTTATCTTCTTGCCCTTTGGCGCAGCGAATGAACGCTTTCGTTGTTTCGGGACCAATTTGAAATCCCGCAAATGTGGAACACGACAAACGTTCATCGGCATGGCGGTATAGCGCCGCTAACCGTTCCTTAACCATAAAAGTTCAGCATTGATTAGGGGCGGCGGTATCGCTGGAGATCGTGTCATGGCCACTTCCGCAATGTCTGGATTGCACGCCTCGAGCCAGCAGGCGCTGCAGTCGCTGTCGCAGCACAAGCACGGCGGCCATCGCGGCCATTCCCTCTCCGATGTCGATGCCACAAGCTCGAGCGTGGCCTCGGCGCCGAGCAAGACCGGCAAGGTCGGCAGCAAGATCGACGTCTCGGCTTGAGCAACCGCGGCCATGAGCTCAAAAGACAGCCGGCCCGCCGCGTTTCGCGTGCGTTCGGCAAGGCCTGAGGATATCCCGGCGCTGATGCGATTGAAGCGCCTGTTGGCGCAGGGCGAGAATGCCTTGCACGCGGTGTGCGCCAGCGAGGCCGATTGGCTGCGCGACGGTTTTGGTCCGGACGCGGGTTTTTGCGCCTTTGTCGCCGAAGATTCTTCGGGCGTGATCGGCATGGCGACATGCAGCGAGCGCGCCGTCACCGGCTGGAACGGGCCGGTGATCTTCCTGCAGGATTTGTTCGTCGAGCCGCATTGCCGCCAGCACGGCGTCGCCAGCGCGCTGATGGCCCGCGTCGCGGTGCTGGCGCGCGACATCGGCAGCCCGATCGTCGAGCTCACGGTGCGCGCCGATAATCCGGCGCAGAATTTTTATGTGCGCACCGGATTCCAGCCGCTGCCGCAGTGCCTGACCTTCGTTCTCGCCGGCCCCGCGCTGGCGGCGCTCGCCGATCAGGACAGCGAGACGCTGGCGCTCGCCGGGTAAGGTTCAATCCAAGCGCGGCTGCCAGACCATCAGCAGAATGAGCGCGACCATGGCGGCCAGAATAAAGGCCGCGAGCGCGAACCAGATGCGGAACAGGCGCGGATAATCGTCGGCGAGCGTGCCGCGGCCGAGCGCCGCCTGGCGCGCCATATTGCGCAGGCGGATCTCGATGCGCAGCGAGATGAGCCAGACCGCGACGACCACGACGTAGAGCGCCAGCGCGAGGTCGATCCAGAATTCATTGAGCGGCGTAAGCCCGATGACCCAGGCCAGCGGAAAGCCGCTGATCGGCTGCAACGCCAGCGCCGCGGCGACCACGAACAGCTCGATGCGGACCACGAATTGCGCGATCAGCGCGACCACCGATGGATTGCCGGAGCGATAGGCCAGCAGCATGAAGCCGGCGATGCCGAGCCAGGTGCCGAACATCGCCGCAGCGGCCAGCACGTGAACGAATTTGACGGCGAGGATGAGGTCGATCATCGCTGCTTAAGGAATGATCCGACAGCGTTTCGTCATTTGCGAGCGCAGCGAAGCAATCCAGTGCGACGCCCCGGAGCTGGATTGCTTCATCGCGGAGCCTGTCATCGGGCCGGCCACTTCGGGCCGGACCCGTTGGCTCCTCGCAATGACGGCTCAGAACGGAATCTCGTCGTCCATGTCGCCGCGCGAGCCACCGCCGCGTGCGCCGGCACCGGCGCCGGCCGCAGCCGCAACCTTGCGCGACGGCCCGGACGAGCCGAAATCGCCGCTGTCGTCGGCACCGAAATCGCCGCCGCCACCGCCCGCACCCGCGCCCGAGCCACCAGCCCGATCAAGCAGCGTCAGCTCGCCGCGAAAGCCTTGCAGCACCACTTCGGTCGAATAGCGCTCCTGGCCCGATTGGTCCTGCCATTTGCGCGTCTGCAGCGCGCCCTCGATAAAAACCTTCGAGCCCTTCTTGAGATATTGCTCGGCGATCCGGCACAGATTTTCATTGAAGATGACGACGCGATGCCACTCGGTCTTTTCCTTGCGCTCGCCCGTGGTCTTGTCCTTCCAGGACTCCGATGTCGCCAGCCGCAAGTTCGCCACCGGCCGGCCGTCCTGGGTGCGGCGAATTTCCGGATCGGCGCCCAGATTGCCGATCAAGATCACCTTGTTGACGCTTCCCGCCATAAAACTTCTCCGTTCGTTCCCGATATCACCGATCTTCGCTTGCCAACCTAGTGCCGGTCCGGCCCGCGGCAAGGGCGATCGGCGCGCCATGGCCGTTATCCACACTTCGCCGTCATCCACACGGCTTCGCCGGGGCTGTCCCAACATATGTTCTTATTTTGTTCTCGCAACGGAGGCAAGCGAAAATGGAGAACGTGAGGTCATACGGACTTCGCGCCGGCCCTGCCTGCCACGGCGAAAGTGGCGCGCTGTTGTTTTCGCGCAACACCTTTTGGCAGGAAAATCCGCTAGTCATTGGCCCGGGGGCGGCGGTCTCGAAGCCAAGCTGAGAGACCGCTATTGCGCGTGGTCAAACAGGAGACCCGAATGAAGCGGATATTGATTGCCAGCGCGCTGGCGCTTGCGACCGCGGCCCCGGCATTCGCCGCCGACCTTCCTCCTGCGGCCCCGCCGCCGCCGCGCGCTCCGGTCGCCTATGTGCCGGCTCCGCCGCCGTTCAGCTGGACCGGCTTCTATGTCGGTCTCAATACCGGTTACGCCTTCGGCCAGAGCAGTTGGAATTCGCCAATCGGTACGACGGGCAATTTCGACGTCAGCGGCGCGATGGCCGGCCTGACGCTCGGCGGCAATTACCAGATCGGTCAGTTTGTCATCGGCGCCGAGACCGACATTGACTGGCAGAATGTCCGAGGCAGCCAGGTCGGCGGCAACTGCAATCTTGGCCCTGGCGCACCCGCCAGTTGCGCCAGCGCCAGCAACTGGATCGGCACGTTCCGGGGCCGCGCCGGCTTCGCCATGGACCGCGTGCTGGTCTACGCAACAGGCGGCGCCGCCTACGCCGACATCAAGGCTTCGCTCGACGCTTTCCCATGGGCCAGCAGCACCGAACTCGGCTGGACCGCCGGCGCCGGCGTCGAAGTCGCCATGACCGACAATTGGACGGCGAAGGTCGAATACCTGTTCGCCGATTTCCAGCACGCGTCCTGCGGCGCTGCCAACTGCCTTGCCGTTCCGCCGGCCAGCATCAGCTTCGACGAGAGCATGGTCCGGGTCGGCATCAACTACAAATTCGGCTACTGACCCGCGTCATCGCGCCAGTCAGAGCGATCTTAAGAACGGCAGCGCGGCGGATTCCGCCGCGTTGTTGCTTTTTTGCACTATGCAGAGACTTACGGAACCTTTGTACTCTCGCGCAAATTCAAACGGTTGATTGCGTCTAGGCTACCCTATGTGGCGTCCCGGTCTCTTGGTAGGTCTTGCCGTTGCCGCGAGCGCGCTTGCGGCTCCGGCGCTTGCCGCCGACCTGCCGCCTCCGGTCGTGCCGCCGCCGCAGGCTCCGGTGGCGTATATTCCGGCTCCGCCGGCTTTCACCTGGACCGGCGTCTATATCGGCCTCAATACCGGCTACGCCTTCGGCCAGAGCAACTGGACCTCGCCGATGGGGTCTACCGGATATTTCGACGTCGACGGCGCGCTCGCCGGCGTCACGCTCGGCGGCAATTACCAGATCGGTCAGATCGTCGTCGGCGCCGAGGGCGACATCGACTGGCAGAACGTCAGAGGCGCCCTGGTCGGCGGCAACTGTACTTTGCCGGGCGGCGTGGCTGCCAGTTGCGCCAGCGCCAGCAACTGGGTTGGCACCTTCCGCGCCCGCCTCGGCTTCGCTTTTGACCGGGTGCTGCTCTACGCGACAGGCGGCGGCGCCGTTGCCAACATCAAGGCTTCGCTCAACGCCCTGCCCTGGGCCAGCAGCACGGAATTGGGCTTTAGCTCCGGCATCGGCGTCGAAGTCGCCATGACCGACAATTGGACGGCGAAGGCCGAATATATGGCCGTCGGTTTCCAACAGTCTTCCTGCGGGCTGGCCAATTGCCTTGCCGTTCCCGCGGTCAACGTCAAGATTTACGAGAACATGGCCCGCGGCGGCGTCAATTATAAATTCTAGCCGGCCATTTCCATCCGCAAACAGTTGCGGCCGAAGGGCTCCGTATCGCAGCCCGGCGGAATCCGCCGGGTTGTTGTTTTTTTGCACTATTCAGAGGCTTGCGGA
Source organism: uncultured Alphaproteobacteria bacterium (assembly GCA_963756245.1). Lineage (GTDB taxonomy): Bacteria > Pseudomonadota > Alphaproteobacteria > Rhizobiales > Xanthobacteraceae > BOG-931. The sequence continues at coordinate 4,031 of CAVWOI010000006.1, read as the reverse complement.
CGCACTGTACTGATACCCAAAGCCCATCTGTTGCTTGCGTCTAAGGGTACCGTATGAGGCGTCTTAGTCCCGGTCTCTTGTTAGGATTTGCCGTTGCCGCGAGTGCGCTTGCGACAGCGGCGTCGGCTGCCGACATGCCGGTGCCGGCCGCGCCGGCCTACGCGCCCCCGGTCTACCGGCCGGTGATCTACGACTGGACCGGCATCTATGGCGGGCTGCATCTCGGCGCCGGCCTCCTGGAAGACCAGGTCACCACCACGACGACGACGGCGCTGCTGCCCGCCGGCACCCAGACCAGGCTCAGCCCGTTCTCCGTTGTTGCCGGCGCCCAGGCCGGTTTCAACTATCAGATCCAGCAGGTCGTCGTCGGTGCCGAAGGCACGTACACTTGGTCCAACATTTCCGGCACGCAAATAACGCCGTCGCTGATACCGACCTTCTCCGAAATGTCGATCTCGACGCCGCGCTGGTACGCCACCGCGACCGGAAGGCTCGGCTTCGCTGCCAACGACTTCTTGTACTATGCCAAAGGCGGCGCGGCGTGGATGGGCGTCAATTACACTCAGACCGTATCCGCCGGCGCCGGCAACGTCTCATCCCAGACGATCGTCGACACGCGCTCCGGCTTCACCGTCGGCGGCGGCATCGAATACGGCATAACCGAAAATCTGTCGGGCAGGGTCGAATACGACTATCTCAATTTCGGCACCAAGACCTACACCTTCGCCAACCTCAATACGGCCCCGACGCCGCTGGTGCTGCCGGTCTCGATCCGGTCCAGCACCAGTCTGATCACTGCCGGCATCAACTACCGCTTCAATTGGGGTGGAGGTGGCGCCTACGTCACCAAGTAACGCGTACACTCTCTTTGCAGCGGGCAGCAAGGGCCGGCGAGATGCCGGCCCTTGTCATTTGACAATTCCGGGCCAAAAGGCCGCCAAGTATTGCGGGAATAACCGCCCGCCCCGCCCTGGCAAAAGCCCAGCGTTCTCACTACGTTCAGGCTAAATCCTCGCTCGATGACCCGCCGCCACCGGCAGTGGGAACGGAAGCCATTTCCCTATGAACGACCTCTTCGACAAGAAACGGCCGGCCAACGACCCGACCAAGAACGCGCGCGATCCGCGCGTCATCGCCATCCGCGGCGCGCGCGAGCACAATCTCAAGGATATCGATCTCGATATCCCGCGCGACCGGCTGGTGGTGTTCACCGGGCTTTCCGGCTCGGGCAAATCCTCGCTCGCCTTCGACACTATCTATGCCGAGGGCCAGCGCCGCTATGTCGAGAGCCTGTCGGCCTACGCGCGGCAATTTCTGGAGATGATGCAGAAGCCCGACGTCGACCAGATCGACGGCCTGTCGCCGGCCATTTCCATCGAGCAGAAAACCACCTCGCGCAATCCGCGCTCGACGGTGGGCACCGTCACCGAGATCTACGACTACATGCGGCTGTTGTGGGCGCGCGTCGGCGTGCCTTTTTCGCCGGCGACCGGCCTGCCGATCGAGAGCCAGACCGTATCGCAGATGGTCGACCGCATTCTGGCTTTGCCGGAAGGCACCCGGCTTTATCTGCTGGCGCCGGTGGTGCGCGGCCGCAAGGGCGAGTACCGCAAGGAGCTCGCCGAGTTCATGAAGAAGGGCTACCAGCGCGTCAAAGTCGACGGCCAATTCTACGAGATCGCCGCAGTGCCGGCGCTCGACAAGAAATTCACCCACGACATCGACGTGGTGGTCGACCGCCTGGTGGTGCGGCCGGATATTTCGACGCGGCTTGCGGATTTGCTGGAGCAGGCGCTCAAGCTCGCCGATGGCTTGGCGATCGCCGAACTCGCCGACGCCGCTCCTGTCGAAGGCGCCAAAGCCAACCGGCAGCGCAATCAGACCGCCGCCGAGCGCCTCGTCTTCTCCGAAAAATTCGCCTGCCCGGTGTCCGGCTTCACCATTCCGGAGATCGAACCGCGGCTGTTCTCGTTCAACAATCCGTTCGGCGCCTGCCCGAAATGCGGCGGGCTCGGCGTCGAGCAGCACATCGACGCCGATCTGGTCATTCCCGACAAGGACCGCACCCTACGCAAGGGCGCCATCGCGCCGTGGGCGAAATCGTCGTCGCCCTATTACGTGCAGACGCTCACCGCGCTCGGCAAGCATTACAAGTTCACGCTCGACACCAAGTGGAAGGATCTGCCGAAGAAGACGCAAGACGCCATCCTCTACGGCTCCGGCGACACCGAGATCCGCTTCTCCTACGACGACGGCATGCGCGCCTACGACACCAAGCGCGTCTTCGAAGGCGTCATTACCAATCTCGAGCGGCGCTTCCGCGAGACCGACAGCGACTGGGCGCGCGAAGAGATCGCCCGCTATTTCACCGACGTGCCGTGCGACGCCTGCAAAGGCTTTCGGCTCAAGCCCGAAGCTTTGTGCGTAAAGATCGACGGCAAGCACATCGGCGAAGTCTCCGACATGTCGGTCAAAGGCGCAGCAACCTGGTTCACTGAGCTACCCCAGCGGCTGACCTCAAAGCAGAACGAAATCGCCGGCCGAGTGCTCAAGGAAATCCGCGAGCGCCTGAAATTTTTGGTCGACGTCGGGCTCGAATATCTCACCCTCGCCCGCGCCTCGGGCACGCTGTCCGGCGGCGAGAGCCAGCGCATTCGGCTTGCCTCGCAGATCGGCTCCGGGCTGACCGGCGTGCTCTACGTGCTCGACGAGCCGTCGATCGGCCTGCACCAGCGCGACAACGCGCGGCTTCTGGAAACGCTGCGCCGGCTGCGCGACCTCGGCAACACCGTGATCGTGGTCGAGCACGACGAGGACGCCATCCGCTCCGCCGACGAAGTGGTCGACATCGGCCCCGGCGCCGGCATCCACGGCGGCCACGTCATCGCCCAAGGCCAGATCGACGATCTGATCGCGGCGCCAAATTCCTGGACCGGCAAATATCTGTCCGGCGAGCTCGCCGTGCAAATCCCCGAGCGCCGGCCCAAAAATCCGAGCCGCACGCTGAAAATCGTCGGCGCCCGCGGCAACAATCTCAAAAACATCACCGCCGAAATCCCGCTCGGCCTGTTCACCTGCGTCACCGGCGTGTCCGGCGGCGGCAAGTCGACCTTGCTGGTCGACACGCTCTACAAGGCGCTGGCGCGGCGGCTGAACGGCGCCAGCGAGGCCCCTGCCCCGTACGACCGCATCGAAGGCATCGAGCACCTCGACAAGATCATCGACATCGACCAGTCGCCGATCGGCCGCACGCCGCGCTCGAACCCGGCGACCTATACGGGCGCCTTCACGCCGATCCGCGAATGGTTCGCCGGCCTGCCCGAGAGCAAGGCGCGCGGCTACGAGCCGGGCCGTTTCTCGTTCAACGTCAAAGGCGGCCGCTGCGAGGCCTGCCAGGGCGACGGCGTCATCAAGATCGAGATGCACTTTCTGCCCGACGTCTACGTCACCTGCGATGTCTGCAAGGGCAAGCGCTACAACCGCGAAACGCTCGAACTGCTGTTCAAGGGCAAATCCATCGCCGACGTGCTCGACATGACGGTCGAGGAGGCGCTGGATTTCTTCAAGGCGGTGCCGCGGGTGCGCGACGTGCTCACGCTCCTGCACCGGGTCGGCCTCGACTACATCCATGTCGGCCAGCAGGCGACGACGCTGTCCGGCGGCGAGGCGCAGCGCGTCAAGCTGGCGAAAGAGCTGTCCAAGCGCGCCACCGGCCGCACGCTCTACATTTTAGATGAACCAACCACCGGCCTGCACTTCCACGACGTGGCAAAGCTCCTGGAAGTGCTGCACGAGCTGGTCGACACCGGCAACACCGTGGTGGTCATCGAGCACAATCTCGAAGTCATCAAAACCGCCGACTGGATCATCGACCTCGGCCCCGAAGGCGGCGACGGCGGCGGCGAGATCGTCGCCGCCGGGCCGCCGGAGGAGATCGTGCGGGAGAAGCGCAGTTATACCGGGGCGTTCTTGAAGCCGGTGCTGGCGCGGCGCGGGGTGGGTGGGAAGAAGAAGCGGGTTGAGGCGGCGGA
>CAVWOI010000005.1:0-25682 GCA_963756245.1 uncultured Alphaproteobacteria bacterium | reverse complement strand
TACAGCATCGCCGGAACCGCCGGCCGCGAACGGAAAGATAATGCGGATGGATTGCTCGCCGATTTGCGCTCGCAGCGGCGCGGCAAATAACAACCCCGTCAAAACCGCAAGCGCGAGATGCAACAGCCGCCGGCCCGGCATCTTGCTTCTCCCGATCATCGCTTGTCCCGAAGATAGCCGCTCCACAGTTCCGCGGGAATGTCAGCCTCGTCCCAAACGCCGATCAAAATGCCGCGGCGCGCCGCCTTGCCGCGCCCGTTGTCGATCTGCTGCTCCGAGCGCGTGGTGCGTTGCGATACGCGAAGTCCCCATTGCGCCAGCGCCGCCGCGAGCCGCTCGCATTCGCTGGCATGGGCCGGATCGGCGCCGAGATCGTGCAGCTCGTCGGGATCGTTGACGCGATCGAACAGCATCGGCCGGAAGCCGATGGCATGGATGAGCTTCCAGCGCTTGTCGGCGATCATGAACAAACGCGCGTCGCGCGGCTTCAGCCCAAGCTTCGCCGACGCCGGCATCATCCCGTAATCGTATTCGCTGATGGTGAATGGCCGCCACGCCGCAGGCAGTTCGCCGCGCAGCAACGGCAGCAGCGAGCGGCCTTCGAGCCGATGCGATTGCTGCACCGGATCGCCACCGGAAATTTCCAGGAAAGTCGGCGCCAGATCGATGGCTTCGACCAATTCATCACATACGCTGCCGCGCGCTGTGTCGGCGGCGGGCGACGGATCGTAGATGATCAGCGGCACCTTCACCGAGGCGTCGTGGAAGAAATCCTTGTCGCCGAGCCAATGGTCGCCGAGGTAATCGCCGTGATCGGCGGTGAAGACGATCATGGTGTTGTCGAACAGGCCATGCTCTTGCATGTAGCCGAACAGCACGCCCATCTGGTCGTCGATCTGTTTGATCAGGCCCATGTAGACGGGAATGACTTCGGCGCGCACTTCATCGCGCGAAAACGTCTTGCTGACGTCGTGCGCCATGAAGGCGCGATAAACCGGATGCGGATCGCGCCGCTCGCTCTGCGAACGCACCGCCGGAATGACATCGTCCGGCCCATACATGGTGTTGTACGGCGCCGGCGCGATGTAGGGCCAATGCGGCTTGATGTAGGACAGATGCAGGCACCACGGCTCCTCTCCGGCCTCGCGGATGAAATCGATGCCGCGCCGGGTCATATACGGCGTCTCGGAATCCTCCTCGCGCACCCGCGCCGGCTTCCGCGCATGGCGCATCGCCCAGCCTGATGCCAAGACGTTGCCGTCGCCGTCTGCGGCGTTGGCCCAATCGTGCCACGGGTTCTCGCCGTCATAGCCCTTGTCATTGAGATAGCTGTTGTAGCGCGGCCGCTTCGGCGAATAGCGCGCGCCGTCCGGACCCATGCCGTGCAGGCCGTCGTCGCGCTCGTAGGGCTCAAAGCCGCATTCGGCGACGCGCACGCCGATGATCGAGTCCGGATCGATGCCGAGCCGCGCCATGCCCTCGACGTCGGCCTCCATGTGGGTCTTGCCGACCAGCGCGGTGCGCATGCCGAGCGGGCGCAAATAATCGCCCATGGTCATCTCGCCGACCTTGAGCGGGAATCCGTTCCACGCCGCGCCGTGGGACTGCACATAGCGGCCCGTATAGGTGCTCATGCGCGAGGCGCCGCAGATCGGCGACTGCACATAGGCGCGAGAAAAACGCACGCCGCGCGCCGCCAGCGCATCGATGTTCGGGGTTTTGAGCCGCGGATGGCCGTAGCAAGACAGATAGTCCCAGCGCAGCTGGTCGCACATGATGAAGAGGATGTTCTTGGCTTTTTTCGACACGAGGCGCGACGATCCCGGGATAGCGCTTGCGAAAGGCTGGCGAGCCGCCGACGTTACCACATCACTTCAGCCGGCATGAAATTGAGCCTTGCCAAACCCGTCTCGGTCGGCTGCATTGCCCGCGCTGATCGCCGGAAATGCCCATGCTCGAACGGCCCGAAACTCCCACGCCTTTCGTATCCTCGGTGATGCGGGTCGAGCCCGGCTGGATCGACTACAACGGCCATCTCAACATGGCCTATTACAATGTGCTGTTCGACCGCGCGGTCGACGAGGTCTACGAATTGCTGGGCCTTGGCTTGGCCTATGTGGAAGTCAGCCGGCACTCGACATTCACGGCCGAGGTGCATGTGTGCTATCTGCGCGAATTGCATGTCGACGATCCGGTGCGGGTGACGTTCCAGCTGCTCGGCTACGACGCCAAGCGGCTGCATTATTTCGAGGAACTGCATCACGCCGAGGAAAACTGGCTCTCGGCCACCTCCGAGAACATGGCACTGCACGTCGATATGGATGCAAGGAAGACGGCCGCCTTTCCGGCGGAGATCGCCGCGCGCCTTGAGCGTATGAAGACTGCCCACGCAAGCCTACCGATCCCGGATAGCGCCGGGCGGCGGATTGCCATGCCAAATACAAAATGACAGGTCCACAATGGTGACGATCCGCGAGCACAAAATTCCGAGCGCCGACAGCAAGCCCTACATCGCCGTCGAGGGGCCGGATCGCTGTCTTTGGTTCTGCGAAAGCGGCGCCGCAAAGATCGGCCGCCTCGATCCCGATCGCGGCACGTTCACGGAATTCGCGCTGCCCGACAAAAACGCCACGCCGATCGGCATCACTACCGGCAGCGACGGCAATCTGTGGTTCGCCGAAAAGGCCGCCAACAAGATCGGCCGCATCACGCCGCGCGGCGAGATCACCGAATTCGCGCTGCCGACGCCGAATGCCGGGCCTGACGGCATCATCCTCGGTCCGGACGGCGCCGTCTGGTTCTCCGAAAGCGAGGTGAGCCGCATCGGCCGCATCACGCCCGACGGACACATCAGCGAATTTTCCGACGGCATCACGCCGGGCGCAAAACCGCTGTCGATCTCGGTGCGCGACGGCGCGCTGTGGTTCAGCGAGGCCGCCGGCAACCGTATCGGCCGCATGACCATGGATGGCAAGGTCACGGAATTTCCGATTCCCTCCCACGACAGCCAGCCGCGTGCCACCGTCACCCATCCCGACGGCAGCATCTGGTTCGTCGAGACTTCGACCAATGCGCTCGGCCGCATCGATCGCTCAGGCCGCATCACCGAGCATCCGGTGCCGACGCCGAACGCCTCGCTGCGCGGCGTCACCGTCGGCGCCGACGGCGACCTCTGGTACACGGCGAACTTCGCCAACAAGATCGGCCACATGGCGCCGGATGGCGTTGTCCGCGGCGAATACGACATTCCGACGCCGAACAGCGGCGCGCGTTGCATTGCGGCGCTTGCCGACGGTCGGCTGTTCTTTACGCAATACGACGCCGGGCTGATCGGCGAAGTCGTCGTGCGCTAAACGAAAAATCCGGGGAGAGAAAAACGCTATGAAAAAAGCCGCGCTCGTCATCGCCTGCCTGGCCGCGTCGTGGCCGGCCGCCGCCATCGCGCAAAATTATCCGACCAAGCCGATCAAGATGATCGTGCCGATCTCGGTCGGCTCGATCACCGACGTCGCGGCGCGCTTGACGGCGCAGGAGCTGGAGCAGCGGCTCGGCCAATCGGTCATCGTCATCAACAAGCCGGGCGCCGCCATGGTGCTCGGCGGCAGCGAATGCGCCAAATCGGATCCCGACGGCTACACACTGTGCGTGGTCAGCCCCGACACCATGTCGTTCAATCCGCTGACTATTCCCAACCTGCCGTACAATCCCGAGAAGGATTTCGTCCCGGTCATTGACATGTATCACGTGGTCGAAGGCCTGATGACGCCGGCGGCTTCCGGCATCAACTCCATCGACGAGCTGCGCGCCAAGGCGGTGGCGGAGCCGGGCAAGCTCAATTACGGCACGCTCGGCGAGCGCACCACCACCGACGCGTTCCGGCAATGGCTCGGCGAACATTGGAAGACCAATTTCGTCGCCATCCCCTACAAGGGCGGCTCTGAGATCATCGCGGCGCTGCTCGGCAACACCATCGACGTCACCAAAATCGGCGTCGGCAACATGACCAGCCAGCTGAAGGAGGGCAAGATCAAGGTTTTGGCGCTGCGCGCCTCGCACCGCTCGCCGCAATTGCCCGACGTCCCGACCTTCGAGGAAGCGGGCTTCGGCACCTTCCCCGGGGGGCCGATTTTCTGGGGCGCGGTGGTCCCGACCGGCACGCCGGCGCCGATCGTCAAGCGGCTGCACGACGAGCTGTTGGCGATCTTCCGCGGGCAAAAATTCACCGACTTCGCTAACCAGAACTTCCTCGAACCAGCCGCCGGCTCAGCCGACGATTTTGCCGCGTTCCTCAAGAAGGACCGCCAGGACGCCGCCGTGCTGGTCGACAAGTATATGAAGTGACGGCTGCCCGCGGCCTCGTAAAAGCCGCGCCTAGATGCCATCTTACGCGCGTGAGAATCAGCGATAGCGGTCACCTTGGCTGACCCTTTGAAGCGCAATATCGAGCCGATAGAGCCGGCGGGCCCCGCGCCCGGCGGCATTGCCGCGCGCGCGCAGGCGGGCGCGGGCGCGCCGTATCTGGCCGGGCTTAATCCGGAACAGCGACTCGCGGTCGAGACGCTCGACGGCCCGGTGCTGGTGCTGGCCGGCGCCGGCACCGGCAAGACCCGCGTGCTCACCGTGCGCATCGCCCATATCCTCGCCACCGGCCGCGCCCGGCCCGGCGAGATTTTGGCCGTCACCTTCACCAACAAGGCGGCGCGCGAGATGAAAACCCGCGTCGGCGACATCGTCGGCGGCGTGGTCGAGGGCATGCCGTGGCTCGGCACGTTTCATTCGATCGGCGTGAAGATCCTGCGCCGGCACGCCGAGATGGTCGGGCTCAAATCCGATTTCACCATTTTGGACGTCGACGACCAGATAAGGCTCCTGAAACAACTGCTCGAAGCCGAGAACATCGACGAGAAGCGCTGGCCGGCCCGCGTACTGGCGATGCTCATCGACGGCTGGAAAAACCGCGGCCTCACCCCCGAGCAGGTGCCGCCCGGCGAAGCCGCCGTATTCGCCAACGGCAAGGGGCTGAAACTCTACAAGGCGTTCCAGGAGCGGCTGAAAATCCTCAACGCCGCCGATTTCGGCGATCTCTTGCTCGAATGCATCCGGCTGTTCCGCGAGCAGCCCGACGTGCTGCGGCAATATCAGGGACGCTTCAAATTCATTCTGGTGGACGAATACCAGGACACCAACGTGGCGCAGTATTTGTGGCTGCGGCTGTTGGCGCAGCGCACCGAAGGCGAAGCAAAAAACATCTGCTGCGTCGGCGACGACGATCAGTCGATCTACGGCTGGCGCGGCGCCGAGGTCGACAACATTTTGCGCTTCGAGCACGACTTTCCCGGCGCCAAGGTGATCCGGCTGGAGCGCAATTACCGCTCGACCGGCCACATCCTCGCCGCCGCCTCGCACATCATCGCCCACAACGAAGGCCGGCTCGGCAAGACGCTGCGCACCGACGACGAGCTAGGCGAGAAGGTCACCGTCACCGGCTCGTGGGACTCGGAAGAAGAAGCCCGCACCATCGGCGAAGAGATTGAGCAACTGCAGCGCGGCGGCCATCAGCTCAATGAGATGGCGATCCTGGTGCGCGCCTCGTTTCAGATGCGCGAATTCGAGGACCGCTTCGTCACGCTCGGACTTCCTTATCGCGTCATCGGCGGGCCGCGGTTCTACGAGCGCGCCGAAATCCGCGACGCGCTGGCCTATCTGCGGGTGGTGAACTCTCCGGCCGACGATCTCGCCTTCGAGCGCATCGTCAACGTGCCCAAGCGCGGCCTTGGAGACGCAACCGTGCAGGTGCTGCACGATCACGCCCGCAAACGCCGCGTGCCGCTCACCGAAGCCGCCCGCGCCATCGTCGAGACCGACGAGCTGAAGCCGAAACCGCGCGGCGCGCTGCGCGGCGTGCTCGAAGCCTTCGAGCGCTGGCGCAAGCAGCGCGACGCCCTGCCGCACAACGAGCTGGCCGAGATCATCCTCGATGAATCCGGCTACACCGAGATGTGGCAGAAGGATCGCTCCGCCGACGCCGCCGGCCGCCTGGAAAACCTCAAGGAGCTGATCCGCTCCATGGAGGAGTTCGAGAACCTGCAAGGTTTTTTGGAGCACATCTCGCTGGTGATGGACAAAGACAAGAGCGCCGACGCCGACGCCGTCAACATCATGACCTTGCACTCGGCCAAGGGCCTCGAATTCAACACCGTGTTCCTGCCCGGCTGGGAAGAAGGCCTGTTCCCGCACCAGCGCACGCTCGACGACCAAGGCCGCGCCGGCCTGGAAGAAGAGCGCCGCCTCGCGCACGTCGGCCTCACGCGGGCGCGTAAGCGTGCAAAGATCTATTTCGCCACCAACCGCCGCATGCACGGCCTGTGGCAGACCAACATCCCGTCGCGTTTTTTGGACGAATTGCCCGAAGCCCATGTCGAGGTGACCGAGTCCCAAGGCGGCTTCGGCGGCTATGGCGGCTACGGCGCCTCGCGCTTCGACGCCACCACCGCATTCGGCTCCAACTACACGACGCCGGGCTGGCAGCGGGCGCAGGCGAAAAAAGGCGGCGGCTTTTCCGAAACCGGCTCGCGCTACGCCGCCCACGACGACAGCGACGGCTTCGACAACGCCTCATCCCCCTCCCCCTGGCGCGCCCGCGAGGAAAGCCCCCGCCGCCTGCCGCTCACCATCGAGGGCGAGCTGGTGGCCAAATCCACCGGCACCATCTCCGCCTTCACGCTCGGCGACCGGGTGTTTCACCAGAAATTCGGCAATGGGAACGTGACGGCGATCGACGGCAATAAGCTGACGATTCAGTTCGATCGAGCTGGGGAGAAGCGGGTGGTGGATAGTTTTGTGGAGCGGGTGTGAGGAACGCCGCCTCAGCGATCAATGAGTTCCGCATCGTCGTATTTCAAGACCCACACTAACAAATCGCGAACTAATAGATTCTTACGAGCCAGTGCTTTTGCCATAGCCATACGTCGGTTACCCTCAACTAGTACAAAACCGACTGGCAAATCTTTCCACGGCGCGAATTCGATAGAACTTCTATTATCTAATACGATAGGAGGCGCAGGCCATCTCTTTCGACGAAACATGATTTCAGCGACGGTGTATCGAATATTCTTAGGTCGTGTCGCTAATGACAGCAGATAGTCTCCCCAATCTTCATATTTATTTCTGCCCTCACGCCAAATTTTGATGACTTCTATTTCTTCTGGCTGCCAGCGAGCCAGTTCAAATCTCGATCCTATTGTGGGAAGCCAACAGAATTCAGATTGCTGCCAATGCCGCCAAATCCATTGGCGTGCAACATTCTTTGGAACAGTCGGAAAATGCTCTGATACCCGTCCCCACCAAACCTGAAATGGCTCCTTTTCAAGCGTGCCGTTGCCAATTGGGGCTAGCTGTTCAGGGTAGTTGTCCATGAGAGAACTGCGCTTGAGCGTCGGCGACAATCGGCAGACCCATGATTTTAGGTGCCCCGCGCTTGCGCCACCTTAGCGGCTTTAATTCGATGAGGCTCAGCAAATCGATACCCAACGCGTGTTCGCCGCCGTCATCGGGACCGGCATCGGCACCGTGCGCAAGTGGGAGCTTGGCACGCGCCGGCCGTCCGGCGCCGCCCGCACTTTGATCGAGATCATCAAGGCCGAGCCGAAGGCCGTCCGCCGTGCCATCGCGAAAAATAATTCGGCTGCGTGAAGCCCATCTAATAGCTCCGTCAGCGTCGCTATCGCGAATAAGGATAATACGACACGCCGCGGGCCGGCTGTCTGCCGGGCGGCGGCGGAGGAGGATTGCCGGATGAGCCGAACCAGCCGCCGAAGTGAAAGAACCCACCGGTATCGTCATTGGCGTGCGCGAGGCGCGTGGTGCTCGGCGACGGCGCGCGGGTGATGAAGCCACCCTGCGGCTGGTTGCTCAAGACCGCGACGAATTCGGTGCGATAGTTGGTCTCGCTCGACAGCGGCTCGTCCGAGATGATGATCGAGGACAGCGGCACTGCCGTCGGCGCGATCTTGTCGAGCACTGCCTCCGGGAAGGTGATGCGGTCGAGCGCGTCCTTGGCGTCGTCGCCGTTGTCGATCGAAACCTCGGTCCAGCGCAGACCGCCGCCGTCGCGCGCCACCGCGGTGAAGATGTGCGTGCCGATCGGCTTGTCCGGGTCCTTGATGGTGACCGGGAACTCCTGGCTGAAGTCGTACAGCTCGCCGCCGTCCGACCATTTCTTGTGCGTGGCGCGCCGCACGTAAAGCTTCTGCGTCGCCCGGCTGATGTAGATCGACACCGGGCCGCCGGCGAGCTTCGCGGCCGTCGCGGCGCTGGCGGTCGCGACGCGGTTCGCCTCGGTGGCCTTGGCGGCGGCTTCCGCGGCTGCGGCGGCGTCCTGCTTTGCTTTCAGGTCGGCCTTGGCGGTGTCGAGCTGTGCACCCAGCGCCTGCGCTTTGTCGCTGGCCTTCTGCTGCGCGTCCTGCGCCGCGGCCTTGGCCAGATCGGTCGCTTTCGGGTTGGCGTTGGCGGCTGCGAGCATCTTCTCGGCATGGGCGAGCTCGGCATCGGCGCGGGTTTTGAGCGGCGTCAGATTGCGCACCGCCGCAAGCGCCGCGGCAGCGGCACGCTTGGCCGGCGCGACAGCGACCTTCGCCGCGGCTGCCGCCTTGGCGGCATCGTCCGCGTCGCGCGCAGCCGCTGCGGCGAGCGCCGGCGCCGCGTCGATCGCATCCTGCTTCGGCACGAACAGGGCCGGATCGGAAAACGCCACCGGCTCGGCGTCCGTCGGCGAAATGATCACCCGCATCCCCATCGGCGCCTTGTCGAACACTTTTGCGGCGAAATCGAACGGCATGCGAATGCAGCCATGCGAGGCGGCATAGCCGGGCAGCGGGCCGCCGTGCAGCGCGACGCCGTTCCAGGTGATGCGCAGCATGTTCGGCATCGAAGCGTCGTCATAGAGGCTCGAGTGGTGCTCCTTGTTCTTCTCGAGGACGGCGAACACGCCGGCCGGCGTCTCGCGTCCGGTGGTGCCGGTCGAGACCGGCGCCCGCAGGATCCAGCCGTCGGCGTCGTAGAAGGTCACCCGCTGGCTCTTGATCGACACGATGGCCATGATCGGATCTGCCGCCGGGCGCGCGGCCGTCATCTGGGTCGGGTGGACGGCGGCCGCCTCCCTGGCGGCGGCCGGCGGCGCGGCCAATGCGGTCAGCGCGGCCATAGCCGAAAGCGCCACAATGGCGGCAGATGCGCGTAAACCCGCGGCGCGAACGCGCGTGGATCGCGCCGGCATTGCTCGATTGGTCATTCCATTCCTCGGTTGGAGCGGGAATCCCGGACGGTGGCCAAAGGCTGACCCCAAAATCTTAACATAAGTTAGACGTTCTTACGGCCTGCTGAAAGCAACCCGCGCCCGATGGTTTGGTTGCGTGCAAGTCCGATTCGGTTCGAATCGGCAATGACATAATGACATATGGTAGCAGAATAAGATGATCGCCCTCTTCATCGATGCCGACGCCTGCCCGGTGAAACAGGAGGTTTATCGCGTTGCCGAGCGACATGCGCTCAAAGGCACCGCCCTCAAAGTCTTCGTCGTCACCAACAGCCCGATCGCGGTGCCGCGCGATCCGATGATCGAGCGCGTCGTAGTGGGCTCAGGCATGGACGAAGCGGACAATTGGATCGCGGAGCGCGCCGGCGCCGGCGCTATCGTGATCACGGCGGATGTGCCGCTGGCGAGCCGGGCCGTGAAGGCGGGCGCGGAGGCCATCGCGCCGAACGGCCGCGCCTTCACCGCGGATTCGATCGGCATGACCTTGGCGACGCGCAACCTGATGGATTCGTTGCGCAGCGCCGGCGAGATCACCGGCGGCCCAAAGCCGTTTTCGCCGCGCGACCGCTCGAGCTTTCTCGCGGCGCTGGATCAGGCCATCGTGCGGCTCAAGCGCGCCGGGTTCGGCGGGGCGGCCAGCTAGCCGGCTGCGGTGGAACCAGGCGCTGGCGGGATGTTTATTTCGGCAAGAAAGCCTTCGCTGAGAGCGATATCGCCATGATCCGCAAGCTGCCGTCCGGCAAATACCGGCTCTATTCGCGCAAGAAGAACCCGAAGACTGGGCGGCGCCGAAATCTCGGCACCTTCGGGAGCCGCGCCGCGGCCGAGAAGCACGAGCGTGCGGTGCAGTATTTCAAGCGGCATTAAGCACGCGCGCCTCTACGCCCGCGGGCCGTGCTAAGCATTTTCTCGGAGAGGGAAATGCTCACCAACAGCCGGGACATCAAACGCCGCCTTGAACAGGGGGGCTGGATTCTCGAACGCATTGCCGGCTCACATCACGTGTTCAAGCACCCGCAAACCCGCGCAACCGTCGTTTTACCCCATCCAAAGAAAGACTTGGGACGCGGACTGGTTCGTAATATCTATAAGCAAGCGGGCTGGCAGCCCGATTGAGAGCGCCCATGGCCTATTACGTTGCCATTGTTGAAGACGCCGGGCCCGACAAAGCCGTCGGCATCTGGTTTCCCGACCTTCCGGGCTGCTTTTCAGCTGGCGATGATATCGACGATGCATTGCGCAATGCTCACGAGGCGCTGGCACTTTACGCCGCAGCGGAAGCGCGGGAGGGACGCACTCTTCCGAACCCTCGCTCGTTGTCGGCGTTAAAAGCCGATCCGGGCGTTGTGCCTGACCTGCGCGATCACATGGTTGCGCTTGTAGCACTCCGTGAGAGTCCCGCAGAAGCAGCGGAATAACGCCGGTCAGGCGACTGAACTGTTTTCGCCGCAATCCGTTCACCATTTCGCCGGCCGGCGGCTTTAGCCTCTTGATCTGAACCATTCGCCCGCGAGACACTTCTAATAACCGGGCCCCTTCGGCCCCATCAGGTGTCAACGATGCGTCCCGTCACTCTCCTCCCCGCCTCGCTCATGGCCGCGGCGCTGGCGCTGCCCTGCGCCTCGGCCGCGCGCGCCGATATCGCCATCGCCATCGACAAGAACGCGCAGCAGATGTCGGTCGCGGTCGACGGCGCGCAGCGCTACACGTGGCCGGTGTCGACCGGCCGGCCCGGCTACGACACGCCGAACGGCACCTTCAAGGTCAACCGCATGGACGCCAACCACTTCTCCCAGGAGTGGGACAATGCGCCGATGCCGCACACCATGTTCTTCGACATGCACGGCCACGCCATCCACGGCTTCTCCGATGTCGCGCATCTGGGGCTCGCGGTGTCGCACGGCTGCGTCCGGCTGGCGCCAGCCAATGCCACCGTGCTGTTCAACATGGTGAAGGCCGAAGGCATGGCCAATACCAGCGTCACCATCACCGGCCGCACCCCGGGCGGCGACAACGGCCCGGTGGCGCGGGCCCGCCTGCCGGACAACGAGACCGTCTATTCGCCGCAGCCGCCGCCGGGCTACGACCAGCAACCGCCACCCGGTTATGGCCAGCAGCAGCCTGGTTATTATGGCCAGCAACAGCAGCCAGGCTACGGCCCGCCGCCGCCACCGCCCGGTTACAGTCAGCAGCAGCCGGGCTACGCCCAACAGCTGCCGCCCCAGCCGCCGCCTGTTTACGGCCAGCAGCCGTATTACGGCCAGCGCGTTTACGGCCAAGGCTACCAGCCGGGCTACCCCCAGCCCTACTACGGGCAGCAACCGCAGCCGTACTACGGCCAGCAGCAGTATTACGGGCAGCCGCAGCCCTACTACGGGCGCTAGTTCACGCCGTATTGAGCAAGTGCGGTCCAGGCGTCGTCTTCCCGCCGTTAAAAATGGAATAGGGTCCGGCGTCCGCGGTTATCTCCGCGGACGCAATTTTGTCAGTTGGAGGAAACACAACAATGTCGCTTGCCCATCGTCTCGGCTTTGCCGCCGTCGCCTGCCTGCTCGCCGCGCCGCTTCCCGCCGAGGCCGCGCTTGTCATGCACAAGGTGCTGCCCCTCGACGTCGCCAAGACCATCGCCGAAGGCGCGATCGCGGCTTGCGCGGCCAAGGGCTACGCGACCTCCGCCGTGGTCGTCGATGCCGATGGCGAGACCATTGTGGCGATGCACGGCGACGGCGCCTCGCCGCACACCATGGAGAACGCGCGGCGCAAGGCCTACACCGCGATGACCTTCAAGCAGCCGACGGCGGAATACGCCAAGAAACTCCTGGATCCCGCTTCGGTGGCGCACCAGCAGGTGACCTTGCCGAACGTCATCGCCATTCCGGGCGGCCAGCCGATCAAAGCCGGCAACGAAGTCGTCGGCGGCATCGGCGTCTCCGGCTCCCCCGGCGTCGACGACGATTGCGTCAATGGCGGGTTGGAGAAGGTGAAGGACCAGCTGCAATAAGCAGCCGTCATTCCGGGGCCTCGCCAACGGACCCATCCCCTGAATTGTCATGCTCCGCGAAGGCGGAGCATCCAGTAAACACTGTCGCGCCGCGATTACTGGATCATCCGCATGCGCGGATGATGACAGGGAGTGAGTTTGCGCTTTGTGCCGCTGGGATTACGGCTTCTGATATTTCAGCACGAAGGCATCGACCGGCGACGGCGGCCGGTTCGAGGAGAAGTCGCGAGTGTCGCCGGGCACGCGCCAGAAGTCGCCTGCGGCGACGAACTTGAAGCCAGCCGCTTCGAGCTCCTTCCGCACGATGGCCTCGTCGATGCGATGCAGCGACTTGCCGACCGAAATGTCGGCGCCGGCCGCGGCCGAATGATCGGCGAGCACCAGAATGCCGCCGGGCTTGAGGGCCGCGAACATCTTGCGGTCCATCTGCTCACGATCGACCTTCATGTAGGTCGTGTCGTGGTAGTAGAACAGGAACGTGATCAGATCGAGCGGCGGCATATCGGGCGAAATCGGATCGTCGAACGGCCGGAAGTCGGCCGCGGCATCGCTCATGGCCGGCGTTTTCAGTCGCGCATTGAAATTGTCGATGGCTTTTTGGAATCCGTCGGCCGGGAATTGGCCGTACACCTTGCCGTTCGGCGCCACCGCGCGCGCCATCAACTCGGTCGAGTAACCGCCGCCGGCGCCCATATCGAGCACCGTCATGCCGGGCTTCGGGCCGGCGAACTTCAGGAGCGGCAGCGGATCGCGGCGCTTGTCGGCTTCGCGGTCGGCGTCGCTGCGGTCGGGGGCGGCAAGCAGCGCGGCGTAATCGGGCGTGGCTTGCGCCCGCGCCTCGCGCGCGCCGGCGGCGATCCCGAGAACAACGGCAAAACTCAAGGCGAGCGCCCAAGCGCGATCTGCAAACATCTCATTCTCCCGGCACAGGCATGATGGGTGGCGACCATGAACCCGTTACGACAGTTACACCAGGGCACCGCGCGTTATTCCCGCGTGCATGTTACTCGGGCCCAATTCTCACTTGGCCGTCATGATGCGCGCGATAATCGGCTGCCACTTGTCGATCTCGCTTTGAAAATATTGCGTGACTTCGGCGGGACTCATCGCCTTGGTCTCGATGGCATCCTGCTCCATCAGCTTGCGCATTTGCGGCCTGTCCATGGCGTTGACGACTTCGTGATTGACGCGCGCGACGATATCCGACGACAGCCCGGCCGGACCCGACAGTGCGAACCACGTGGTCGCCACCAGTTCCGGATAGCCGAGCTCACGGAACATCGGCACGTTTGGCATTTGCGGCAGCCGCGCCGAGGCGCTGACGACGAGCGGCAACAGCGCGCCCGAGCGAACATGCTCGCTGACGCTCGAATAGGTCAGCATACCGACCTTGACGTGGCCGGCGATGAGATCGAGCACCGCATTGGCGCCGCCCTTATAGGCGACGTGAACGAGCTTGATGCCGGTCTTGGCGGCGAGATATTCGGCGACCCAGTTGCCGACCGTGCCGACGCCGGCCGAGACATATTCGATGCCGCCGCTTTCGCCTTTCGCCCGCGCCATGAAATCGGCAAAGGAGCGCACGCCGAAATCCGGCTGCACCACGAAGGCGTTCGGCGCGCCGCCGAAAAACGCGATATGGGTGAAATCGCGCATCGGGTCGAAGCTGACATTCTTGTTCATCGCCGGCCCGAGCACGTGGGTCGGGATGCCGGAGACCATCAGCGTGTAGCCATCGGGCTTTGCCCGCGCGACCTCCTCGCTGGCGATCATGCCGCCGGCACCGACCTTGTTCTCGACATAGAACTGTTTGCCGAACGCCGTGCTCAACGCATCGGCATAAAACCGTCCAAACGTATCCGCCGCACCGCCCGCGGAAAACGGCACCACAATGCGGACCGGCCGTTCCGGCCACGCGTCCGCGGCGGCGTTGCAAGCGGACCGCGCCAAGACACTGGCGGCCAATCCGCCGACAACGGCACGCCGATTGATCATCTGGCTTAGTCCTCCCGGGCTCGATTGCTGTGGAGATGCCTGGGGAATGATCTGGCATAATCCTGGGGATATGAAGTGTATGACGTTGTGAATAGTTTGGCCAAAAGCATGCCTGTATTCAATTTGCGCGCAGGCTTGTGAATTGCGGGCAAAATTTCGACGATGCAGGCAAAACAATGATTTCCGGCCCGCCTTTGCGCTCCGCGACCGTCGTTGCGCTGCTCGAAACCGATGAACGATCGGCGCACCGGGTCGCTGATCTTATCGCCGAGAGTCTTCCCGCTGACGATGTTGCCGTCAGCCTTGTGGATAATGGCGCCGGCCGCTGGCGGGTGGCGATGTATTTTCGTGCCGCGCCCGACGAGACGATGGTGCGCCGGCTGACCGCCGCGGCGACAGGAACCAAAGCGGCGAAGGCGCTGCGTTTCGAGCGCGTCGCGGCAAAGGATTGGGTGCGCGAAAGCCTCGCCGGATTGGCGCCCGTCACCGCCGGCCGCTTCATCGTGCACGGCGCCCACGACCGCGCCCGCGTCCCCCTCAACCGCATCGGCATCGAAATCGAAGCGGCGCTGGCGTTCGGCACCGGCCATCACGGCACCACGCGCGGCTGCCTGCTGGCGCTTGATCGCTTCTGCAAAACGCGTGGCAGTGCGCCGACGCGCATCCTCGATCTCGGCACCGGCTCCGGCGTGCTCGCCATCGCGGCGGCGCGCGCGTTGCGGCAGCGCGTGCTCGCGACCGATATCGATGGCGCCGCCGTGCGCGCGGCCCGTGCCAATGTCGCGCTCAATCGCGCGGGCAGTTTCGTCGAAGTGGTAAAAGCCGACGGCGTCACTGCGCCAAAACTCCGCGTGCGCGCGCCCTACGATCTCGTCCTCGCCAATATCCAGCTGCGCCCGCTGCAACGCCTCGCCGCGCACCTGACGCTTCTTACCGCGCCCGGCGCGCGGGTCGTGCTGTCCGGCCTGCTGGCATCCCAGGCCAATGCCGCCATTGCGGCCTATCGCGGTCTTGCGCTCGAACGGCGGATCGATCTCGACGGCTGGACCACGCTTATTCTGGTGCGTCGCGAGTAGCTTCACCCTCCCCTGCAGGGGGAGGGTGGCGAGCGCAGCGAGCCGGGTGGGGCCGAGCTCGCCGAATACGGCCCCACCCGCCGCTGCGCGGCGACCCTCCCCCTGCAGGGGAGGGTTATGCTTCGTTGCCGGGCGCACGCTCGCACCATAGATTGCCCTCATGTTCGAGGCTCATTTCCAGTCGTTCGAGGATCGCAGCGAACGCGCCGAAAGCGCCCCGCGCGTGGCGGCGCTGCGGGCGGAATTGGCCAAGCGCGGTCTCGACGGTTTCATCGTGCCGCGTGCCGACCGCTTCCAGAACGAATATGTGCCGCCGTGCGCCGAGCAGCTGGCCTGGCTGACGGGCTTCACCGGCTCGGCCGGCATCGCCATCGTGCTCGCCGACCGCGCGGTGATCTTCGTCGACGGCCGCTATCAGGTGCAGGTGAAGGACGAAATCGACGGCACGATTTTTTCCGTCGAACACGTGGTCGAGAACCCGCCGACGCTGTGGATCGAAAACAATCTGCCGGCGCAAGCAAAGCTCGGCTATTCGCCATGGCTGCATACGGTCGAAGGCGCCGAGCGGTTTGCCAAAGCCTGCGCCGCGGCGCGCGCCATGCTGGTTCCGGTCGACGACAATCCGATCGACGCCATCTGGACCGACCGGCCGCAGCCGCCGCTCGGCGCCGTGGTGCCGCACGAGCTGCGCTATGCCGGCGAAGACACCGCGGACAAGCTCAAGCGCCTGCATGCCGAGATGGCAAAGATCGCCGCCGATGCGCTGGTGGTGTCCGACCCGCAGAATGTGTCGTGGCTGTTCAACATCCGCGGCAGCGACGTGCCGCATACGCCGGTGGTGCTGGCCTTCGCCACGGTGCCCAAGGAAGGTCGGCCGGCGCTCTATGTCGACCTGCGCAAGCTCGGCAACGATATGCGCTCCCGTCTCGAGGAGATCGCCGAGGTGCGCGCCAACGCCGCCTTCGAGCGCGATCTGGCGGAACTCGGCAAGGCGCGTCGCGCCGTGCGGCTCGATCCCGCGACTTGTGCGGAAGCGATCGCGCGCCTCGTCGTCGAGAACGGCGGCGAGATCGTGCGCGGCAGCGATCCGATCGCGCCGATGAAGGCGGTGAAGAACCCAACCGAGATCGCCGGCGCCCGTGCGGCGCAACTGCGCGACGGCGCCGCGGTGACGAAATTTCTGGCCTGGTTCGACCGCGAGGCAACGCGTGGCCTGACCGAGATCGACGCCGTCGAGGCGCTGGAGAGTTTCCGCCGCGACAGCGGTCTCCTGAAAGACGTTTCGTTCCCGACCATCGCCGGCGCCGGGCCGGACGGCGCCATCGTGCATTACCGGGTCACCCGCAAGAGCAATCGCCGCATCGCGCCGGGCGAGTTGTTCCTGATCGATTCCGGCGGCCAATACGAGGACGGCACCACCGACATCACCCGCACCATCGCGGTCGGGCCGCCCAGCCCCGACATGCGGCAAAAATTTACCCTGGTGCTCAAGGGCCATATCGCGCTGGCCCGCGCGGTGTTTCCCGACGGCACCTCCGGCGCGCAGCTCGACACCTTGGCGCGGCAATATCTGTGGCAGGCCGGCGTCGATTTCGATCACGGCACCGGCCACGGCGTCGGCAGCTATCTGTCGGTGCACGAGGGGCCGGCGCGGATCGCAAAGCTCGGCGCCGCGGTGCTCAAGCGCGGCATGATCCTGTCCAACGAGCCGGGCTATTACCGCACCGGCGCCTACGGCATCCGCATCGAGAATTTGATCCTGGTGACGGAAGCGCCGCTGGTCATCGGCGCGGAAAAGCCGCTCAACGCCTTCGAGACGCTGACCTTGGCGCCGATCGACACCCGCCTGATCGATCCGGCGCTGCTGACCGCCGAGGAGATTGCCTGGTTCAACGCCTATCATGCGCGCGTTCGCGACACGCTGGCCCCGTCGCTCGACGCCGCCACGCGCGCCTGGCTGATCACCGCGACGGCGCTGCTCGGGCCGCGGTAAATGCCGGTTTTGCGGCGTGGAACTTTTGTTCCCCATCAACGTTTTTTCTCGCGGATAGGCTAGGTACGAGGAAATGTCATGCTCTCAACCATTCTCATCATCGTCCTGATTCTGTTGCTGATCGGCGCGTTGCCGACATGGCCCTACAGCTCAGGCTGGGGCTATTACCCCGGCGGCGGGCTCGGCCTCGTCCTGATCATCGTCATCATATTGGCGCTATCGGGTAGAATTTGAATCACGGTCTGATTCGCATTGCGTCATTGCGAGGAAGCAGCACGCAAGGAAGCAATCCATGGTTTGCGCCATGGATTGCTTCGCTTCGCTCGCAATGACGAATCAGCGGTTAGGCTTCGCCTCTCGCGGCGATACCAGATCGTTGAGATAGCGTTCGAGATCCGCGTCGGCGATTTCCGTGAACTCCCCTCGTTCAAGCGCATCAAGTCCAGCCTTAATCTGCCCGCGCAGATTCTCAAGTTTGTCGGGTTTCTTACGCATTTGCATGAACTGAAGCTTCCTTACGTAGTAGTTAGTCAATCTCAGCGGAGGAGCTTCACCCACTCATCCTCGGTCAAAACCTTAACGCCGAGCTTCTTCGCCTCCGTCAGCTTGGAGCCGGCGCCGGGGCCGGCGACCACGTAGTCGGTCTTCTTCGACACCGAGCCGGACACTTTTGCGCCGAGCCGCTCCGCCGACGCCTTGGCCTCGTCGCGGGTCATTTGCTCCAGCGTGCCGGTGAACACCACGGTCTTGCCGGCGACGGCGGAATCCGTGCGTGGCTTCTCGGCGTCGCGGATCTTCACTTGCTTCACAAGCCGCTCGATGCGCCGGACATTGTGGGCTTCGCTGAAATATTCGCCCAGGCTTTCGATCACCGTGTCGCCGATCTGGTCGAGCGCGTCCATCTCCTCCTTGGTCTCGGCGTCGCCCTTGGCGAGCTTTCGGCAGGCCTCATGGAAATCGCTCCAGGTGCCGTAGCCGCGCGCCAGCGCCACCGCGGTCGTCTCGCCGACATGGCGAATGCCCAGCGCGTAAATGAAGCGCTCCAGCGATATCTCGCGCCGCGCCTCGATGGCGCCGAACAGGTTGCGCACCGAGGTCTCGCCAAAACCCTCCACCTCTTCGAGATGGATTTTCTTGTTGCGCTCTTCGAGCGTAAAAATATCGGCCGGCTCCCTGACCCATTCCTGCTCGTAGAACAGCTCGATCTGCTTCTCGCCCAGGCCGTCGATGTCGAAGGCGCGGCGCGACACGAAGTGCCTGAGGTGCTCGATGGCCTGAAAGGGACAGGCGAATTCGCCGGTGCAACGGGCGCGCGCGCCCTCGGCGCCGCCGGCGATGATCTCGCGCACCACGTCGGTGTGCAGCGGGCACGGGCACACTCTCGGAAACTGATACGCCTTGGCGCCGCGTGGGCGCTTGTCGAGGACGACGCCGAGCACTTGCGGAATGACGTCGCCGGCGCGCTGGATGGTCACCGTGTCGCCGATGCGGACATCGAGCCGCTTGATCTCTTCTTCGTTGTGCAGGGTCGCGTTCTGCACCACCACACCGCCCACCGTAACCGGCTCCAGCTTGGCGACCGGGGTGAGCGCGCCGGTGCGGCCGACCTGAATCTCGATATCCTTGACGATGGTGGTCGCCTGCTCGGCGGGAAATTTGTGCGCGATCGCCCAGCGCGGATTGCGCGACACGAAACCGAGCCGCGCCTGCCAGTCGAGACGGTCGACTTTGTAGACGACACCGTCGATGTCGTAGTCGAGCGTGGCGCGCTCGGCCTCGATCTTGCGGTGAAACTCCAGCAGCGCCTCGACCGAACGGCACATCTTGGTCAGCGGATTGGTCTTGAAGCCGCATGACCCGAGCCATTTGATCATGCCGGATTGCGTGTCCGCCGGCATCTCGCTCATCTCGCCCCAGGCATAGGCGAAGAAGCCGAGCGGCCGCGACGCCGTGATCGTCGGATCGAGCTGACGCAACGAGCCGGCCGCGGTGTTGCGCGGATTGACATAGAGCTGTTTGCCGGCCTCGGCCTGCTTGCGGTTGAGCTCCAGGAAGGCGGCCTTGGTCATGTAGACTTCGCCGCGCACTTCGCAGACTTTCGGCACCCCCCTGCCCTTCAGCCGCTTCGGCACGTCCGCCAAAGTTTTGACATTGGCGGTGACGTCCTCGCCGACGGCACCGTCGCCGCGCGTCGCGCCGGTGACCAGCGCGCCGTCTTCGTAGCGCAGCGACATCGACAGGCCGTCGATCTTCGGCTCGGCGCTGAACACGATCTCCTCGTCGTCGGGCAGGCGCAGGAAGCGGCGGATGCGGCCGACGAAATCGACGACGTCCTCCTC
Source organism: uncultured Alphaproteobacteria bacterium (assembly GCA_963756245.1). Taxonomy (GTDB): domain Bacteria; phylum Pseudomonadota; class Alphaproteobacteria; order Rhizobiales; family Xanthobacteraceae; genus BOG-931. The sequence goes on along the minus strand of CAVWOI010000005.1, from coordinate 5,965 downwards.
GGCGAAGGCGTTGTCGAGGGAGAGCATCGGCACCGCGTGCTGCACCTTGGCGAAGCGCCCCGACGGCGCCGCGCCGACCCGCTGCGTCAGGCTCTCGAGCGTCCGTAGCTGCGGAAAGCGCGCCTCGATGGCGTTGTAGCGCCGCCGCAGCGCGTCATATTCGGCATCGGATACGCTCGGTGCGTCGTCCTGATAATAGCGCCGGTCGTGCCCGCCGATCTCGGCCTCAAGCCGCGCGTGCTCGGCTTTGGCCTGTTTTTCGGTGAGGTCGTCGACGGCTAGCTTGGTGGGATCTTTTGCGGCCATTTGCGGTCATCGACACCCGACATGATGCAGCGCGGCGAACTTTGCCCCGCCTCGGCCGGCGTTGTCTAGCGGCCGAATTGCGCGTAATTTGCCGTCGGATTCCCGCGGACCGAGAGGCACACTGCCATGACGACACGATCGATGTTGCGCTATGTCGTACCCGCATTGGCGCTCGCGCTGGCATCCGTGCCGGCCGCCGCCGCCACGGTGCGCATCTACGTCACCAACTCGGCCGGCGACAGCATCCATGTCATCGATCCGGTCAGCAACAAGGTGGTGCAGGAGATCAAGGACGTAGTCGGCGCCCATGGCATCGCGTTTTCGCCGGACGCCGCGCGGGTCTATGTCAGCAATGAGGAGACGTCCACGCTCGATGTGTTCGACCGCAAGAGCGGCAAGCTGATCAAGAAGGTGGCGCTGTCGGATCATCCGAACAACATTTCGGTGACCAAGAATGGCGACCGCATCGTCGTCGCCATCGCCCGCGGCCGCGGCGGACTGGATATCGTCGATGCCGCGACGCTGACGTTGAAGAAGACGATCCCCACCAATGGCGGCCGGCTGCACAACGTCTATGTCACACCGGACAACAAATACGTGATCGGCGGCTCGATCCCGTCCAAAACCTTCTATGTGTTCGATCTGGAGAAGGAGCAACTGGCCTGGGCGATGCCGATGGATTTGGGCGTGCGCTGCATGGCGATCGAGACCAATGCGGACGGCTCGACCAAGCGGGTGTTCGCGCAGATGTCGAGCCTCAACGGCTTCTCGGTGATCGATGTCGCCGAGCAGAAGGAAGCCGCGCGCATCACGCTGCCGAGCGTGGCGCAGCAATTCGACGCCGGCGGCTACCGGGACAACGAGCCGTCCCACGGCATCGGCATCGCGCCGGACAACAAGACGCTGTGGGTCACCAGCATCCCCAACAACGCGGTGTACGAATATTCGCTCGCCGACCTCACGCTGATCGGCAAGGTCGATCTGCCGAGCGAAACCATCGCCGGCCACGCCGCGCCGTTGTCGGCGATCGCCAACTGGGTCACGTTCACGCCCGACGGCAAGGAGCTGTTCATCTCCAATTCCGGGATGCGTTCGGTGACGGTGGTCGATACCGCGGCGATGAAAGTCACCAAGGTCATCCCGGTCGGCGAAGTGCCGAAGCGCAACAACACGCTGGTGATCCCCGACGAAGGCGGCCACGCCACCAAGCCCGGCCCGAGCAAGCAGGCCGCGGCGCAATAACCCGCACTGTCATGCCCCGCGAAGGCGGGGCACCCAGTATTCGGGGCGTGCCAGAATTTCTTTCGGCGTCAGCGATTACTGGATCATCCGCCTTCGCGGATGATGACAAGCAAGCGTAGCCCGGATTGAGTGAAACGAAATCCGGGGCAAGCCTCGCCATCAATCCCGGATTTCGCGTTGCTCAACCCTGGCTAGGCTCGCTTGTCCCGGCCATCCATGTCTTTGCCGCACGATCGTAAGACGTGGATGCCCGTGACAAGCGCGGGCATGACGAGTCAGCCCGTAGGGCGAAACCTCCTACCGCAAAAACGTAAAGCCCCTAGGATACCAAACACCCCGCCAAACGGGTGCCTCCATATTTGGAATAATGTGCTTCTGATCGAGTGTGGAAATATCAATATTTTCGATCGCATCTTCCACGAGCGGCATGTCTTCGTCCTTAAAGACCGTTTCGCGCAGGATGGATAGCGCATCCTCATAGCTGTAGGCCGTGACACCGCAGCCCATTCTCAAGGAATTGTACGGCGGGATGGACCGAAATCGGATCCAGAAACGCGTTAGATGCATGGCACACCTGGAGAAAAGAATGGTTGAGCAAGCGCAGCCCGGATTGAGTGAAGCGAAATCCGGGGCAAGCCTCGCCGTCAATCCCGGATTTCGCGTTGCTCAATCCGGGCTACGCTCGCTTAAGAACGCGAGTGGCTTTTCGTGCGAGTGGTTTTTCGTGAACTTGGCTTTGGCAAAACTCGGGCGCGTTAGCGTCGCGAGAACGCGATTGCTTTCCGCCCCCGCGATAGCGGGGGAGGGGGACCACTGGAGCTCGCGTAGCGAGCGAACCGTGGTGGAGGGGGCGCCGGACTTGTCGTTTCGTTGTCGTTGCAAAGGATGACAACATTGAACTTGCTTTGCACACGTGCGGCAAGAAATCCAGCAAGCTTAAAGTCGGCGTGCCTTGGCGACTCTTGCGTTGCGTTGAGGCCTGCGCCCCCTCCACCACCCTGCTTCGCAGGGTGGTCCCCCTCCCCCGCTATCGCGGTGGCGGAAGAGGATTGCCAAGCAGCGTTATTTCTTCCCCGGCGCCAGCGTCGCGCCTTGCGCCCATTGGGCGATGGTCTTCCAGTTGGGATCGTTCTTGCTGGCGAATTGCCGGCCGCCGGAATGGAAGGCGTCGCCGCCGGCTTCGGGGGCGAGCGGGTGAAGCAGGATTTTGGCGGTGAGCGGATCGTCCACCGCCTGGACGATCTTGGCCACCGTGTCGAAATTCTTGCGCGTCTGGTCCTCGGTCCAGGTCGCCTGGCCGTCGGGAAGCTTTTCCAGGCGCAGCATGTTGTTGGCTTCGGCGTGGCACATCACGCAGGGCGCGTGGCCCGGCCGCTTGGCGAGGAAGATCGGCTGCACCTTGGCCTTGTAGAAGTCATAGTCGAGCGTACCGGCCGCGGGCACGAGCGATGTGCTCGCCAGCGCAAACGTCGCGGCGGCGATGACGACGCGGACAGACATGGCATTCCTCCCGGGCGATTATTTTGCTGCGGCTTGTCGCAAAGCTGTTGTGCGCAATCTAGCAGACAACGCGCGGGCGCGCGACGGCGATCAGCTCGCGGCGCGGATCAGGCGCTCGGCGGCGGCGCGGGCTTCGGCGGTGATTTCGGCGCCAGCCAACATGCGCGCGATCTCTTCCCGGCGCCGCTCGTCGGCAAGCTCGACGACGCGGGTCGCCACCCGCTTGCCTTTGGCGAGCGCGTCCTTGGTGATGAGGTAATGCCGGTCGGCGCGGGCGGCGACCTGCGGCGCATGCGTCACGGCGATGACCTGGACGCCGGAGGCAAGGCGAGCGAGCCGCACGCCGATGGCATCGGCGACGGCGCCGCCGACGCCGGTATCGATCTCGTCGAACACCAAGGTCGGCGCCGAGCCGCGGTCGGCGAGCACCACTTTGAGCGCCAGCAGGAAGCGCGCCAGCTCGCCGCCGGACGCGATCTTCATCAGCGGTCCCGGCCGCGTGCCCGGATTGGTGCGCACCCAGAACTCGATGCGGTCGAGGCCGTTGGGGCCTTCGCTCTCGCTTTCGATCTGGGTGGAAAATTGCGCGCGTTCGAGCTTGAGCGGCTTCAATTCGCCGTTGACCGCCTTGTCGAGCTTAAGCGCTGTGCGGCGGCGGCCGGCGGAGAGCGCCTGCGCCGCTTCGCGGTAACGCGCCGTGGCGGCTTGCGCTTCCTGCTCGAGCGCGGTGAGGCGCTCGGCGCCGGCGTCGATCAACGCCAGATCGCCCTGGTAGCGCTGGCCGAGCGCGGCCAGACGATCGACAGGTACGTTGTATTTGCGCCCGGCGGCGCGCAGCGCGAACAGGCGCTCCTCGATGCGCTCGAGCTCGTGCGGATCGAAGTCCGCCACCCGCAACGCCTGTTCGAGATGGCCGCGCGCCTCGTCGAGCGCGGTGAGCGCCGAGTCGATCGCCTTGACCACCGGCTCGATCAGCGCCGGCGCCTGCACGGCGCGGCGTTCGAGGCGCCGCACCGCGGTCGACAGCGGCGGCACCGGCGATTGCGGACCGCTGACGCTGTCCAAGGTCGAGCGCAAATCTTCGGCGACCTTTTCCGCCTGCATCATGGCGGCGCGGCGAGAGGCGAGCGCGGTCTCCTCGCCGGTCTCGGGCGCGAGACGGCCGAGCTCCTCGACGGCGTGGCGCAGCCATTCGGCTTCGCGGCCGAGGCGCTCGACCTCGGCGCGATGATGGGCAACGGCCTCCTCGCGCGCGCGCCGCTCGTCCCACAGCCGCGCCACCGCCGCGGCGTCGCCTTCGATGCCGCCATAGGCGTCGAGCAAAGCGCGATGGGTCGCGGCGTCGACGAAGGCGCGCTCGTCGTGCTGGCCGTGGATTTCCACCAGCGCCGCGCCGAGCGCGCGCAGCACCTGGACGCTGACCGGCTGATCGTTGACGAAGGCGCGGGTGCGGCCGTCGGCGAATTGCACGCGCCGCACGATCAGCTCGTCCTCGCCGCCCAAATCGTTCTCCGCCAGCAGCCGGCGCGCCGGGTGGTCTTTGGCGAGATCGAAAGCGGCGATCACCTGGCCCTGCTCGGCGCCCTCGCGCACCATGGCGGTGTCGCCGCGGGCGCCGAGCGCCAGCGCGAAAGCATCGAGCAGGATCGATTTGCCGGCGCCGGTCTCGCCGGTCAGCGTGGCGAGGCCACCGCCGAAATCGATGTCCAGGCGGTCGATCAGGACGATGTCGCGGATGGAAAGCCGTGCAAGCATGGGTGCCGCGGATGGACGACAGAGGACGGAAGACAGAGGACGGATTCTATTCGTGATTCTGCGTTCTGTCCTCAGTCGTCCGTCGTCCGTCGTCCGACTTCAGCCCAACCCGATTTTCTTGAACGCCTTGCTGATCCAGGATTCCTTGTTCTCGTTCGGCTCGCCGCCCGCGGATTTCACCAGCTGATAGGCGTCCTTGTACCAGGGGCTGTCCGGGAAATTGTGGCCGAGCACGGCGGCGGCGGTCTGCGCCTCGTCGATGATGCCGAGCGCAACATAGGCTTCGGTGAGCCGTTCCAGCGCTTCCTCGACGTGGCGCGTGGTCTGGTACTGCGTCACCACGACCTTGAAGCGGTTGATGGCGCCGATGAAGGCGCGCTTGTTCAGGTACAGGCGGCCGACCTCCATCTCCTTGCCGGCGAGCTGGTCGCGCGCCATGTCGATTTTTTTCTTGGCCGCTATCGAGTATTCGGATTCCGGATATTTGCGCACCACCTCTTCGAGCGCGCTGATCGCCTTGTCGGCGCGCGCCTGGTCGCGGCTGACGTCGAGGATCTGATCGTAATAGGACGAGCCGATCAGGTATTGGGCGTAAGCCGCGTCGGGACTGCCGGGATGCAGCGTCACATAGCGCTGCGCCGAATTGATGCACTCGGTGTATTGCTTGGACTGATAGTAGGAATAGGCCGACATCAGCAGCGCCTTGCGCGCCCAATCCGAATACGGATTCTGGCGATCCACTTCGTCGAATTTTTTCGCCGCTTCCTTGTAGTCCTCCTTGTTGTTGAGCAGGAACAGGCCCTCGTTATAGAGCTTGTCGGCGGGGGTGTCGGGGACGAGATCGTCGTCTTTGTTGAAATAGCTGCAGCCCATGAGCGACGTCGTGAGCGGGGCGACGGCAAGCGCCAGCGCCAGCCAACCGGCCAACGCACGCATCCTGTGACCGGGTTTTTCCGATCCTCGTACCCGCAGCGTCATGAGATGGTCAGAATCCCGTCCCGCCGAAAGCCCACCTTATGCCGCGCCCCGCGCGCGTCCAAGGGAGCATCCCCTGAGGTCCGACGATAATAGCCCAATTATGCCCGGCAATCGGCCCGGATTAAGGCGAAAAAGTTAAGGAAATTCAAGAAACGTCGGGCCCGTAAGCGGGGGCGGCGACGCC
>CAVWOI010000004.1:0-20365 GCA_963756245.1 uncultured Alphaproteobacteria bacterium | reverse complement strand
TGTCTCGGATGATGCAGCGGAATCCAACGTGGCTCGTTGAGGTGTCGACCGGCCGCGCATGACGCGCCGCCAGCCTGTAGCGGCGGCAATGATTGGGGACGCACAGGTGCGAGACGCCTTTGCGCACCCTGCCGTGGTTGAGCTTTTGTGATCCACCGGCCGCCTCCGCAATCGCCACGCAACGCCCTGCGACGCTCGCTTGCAAAGCACGCTTCGTGCGCACGCCGCCGCCTGGATCGCGCACGATTGCAATCGGGAGTCTTTATCGAGAAAAGCGAATGCGCCTATTGGACCGTGGTCCAATGCCGGGCGGAGGCTTGCGCGACCGGCGTCCGAACGATGGTCTGCGGTGGACTATGATGCGCCGATGACACTCTTGTCCGCGGGCTCGATCGGCAGAACCACCTGGAACAGCGCTCCACTCTTGCCGTCGGACGATGCGGTAAGCCGGCCGCCGTGACGCTCGATGATCAAGCGGGAAATGGCCAAACCCAATCCCATGCCGTGCGGCTTTGTCGTGACAAACGCGTCGAATACGCCGTCCAGTTTCTTTGGATCGATTCCCGGTCCGGAATCTTGCACCGCTACTGCAATGGCGTCGCCACCATGCTGCTGCGTCTTGACCCGCAAGACGCGGCTGCGATCCGTCGTGGCATCCATGGCTTCGAGAGCGTTATGGACCAGGTTGAGAATGACCTGCAGCAATTGGTTGCGATTGCCGTCGACCAGCGGCATCTCGGCCGTCAATTCGGGGATCGTCGCGACGCCATGGTCCTTCAACTCGCCGCGCAACGACTGCAGGACTTCAAGGGTGATCTCGTTGACGTCGATCCGCTGGCGTCCCTGATCGGCACTTCGGAACAAGTCGCGAATGCCGTCGAGCGCTGCGCCGGCGCGATGGCTGTCGCCGACAATATCGCTCAGCGTTGCCCGCGCCTCGGCGAGATCGGGTGGCACCTGGCCGAGAAGCGCCAGTGCGGCGCTGCCGTTGGCCGCGATCGCCGTGAGCGGCTGCTTCATTTCATGGGCGATTGAAGCTCCGATCACCTGCAGGTTCATCATTTTATTGTCGCGTTCGCGCTCCAGCAGCATGTTCGACCGGGCCAGGCGCGCTGCGTCTTCCCTTCGCTCGGCAAACAGCGCCGCAAGAACGAATGACCCGAGCGTCACGACCAGAATGATGGCTTGGGCCTGCAGGATACGGCCGTCGATCGGCAGGCCGGTGTCGCCAAAATGACCGATGCCGAAGATCGTCGTCCAGACGATCGTGAGCGACACAATGAACGCGCCGGCGGCGGCGAAGACCGGCTGACAACGCGCCGCCAGCCACAGCAACACCGGAAACAGCAGCGCGCCTGGCACCACAGTCTGCCACGGCTGCTCCGGCAGCGAGACGATGATTCCGGTCATTGCGGCCAACACCGCCAACGCTCCGGTACCTTCGACGATTTCGTTGCGCGGCGGCGGCGCACGCATGGCGGCAGCGAATCCGATCACCACCGGCGCAACGGCGACGATGCCGACGGCGTCGGACGCAAACCAATGCCGCCAGGTCGTGAACATCGGCACGGCCGGGCTATGAAACAGCTTGTAGGCGATGGCGCCGCCGACGCCCGAAATGGCAGTCCCGGCAATCGCTGCCACGAGCAGGCCAAGGACGTGGCGGAGCCGATCGAGGCTGAAATCGGCGCCAAAGTAATACTGGATCAGTCCCGCCGTAATCAGAGCCTCGGCGGCGTTGCAAATGGCAAATGCGCAGGCCGCCCAGATATCCCGGTCACCCATCAGATTTGCTGCGATCGTCGCAGCAATCGCTCCAGCCGCCACCGGCCATCGTGCGCGGGGTCCCAAGACGATCAAGACACCTGAGGAAATTCCGGCGGCCGGCCAAAACACCGCCACGCCATCGGGTTTCAGCAGCAGACCGAGGCTGAGCTGGGCGGCGAGGAAATAAGCCAGCCCAACTGCCCCGGCGCAGGCGATGCCGCGCGGCCATCGTTCTGTCAGATCGCCGACGGTGGGCATATTGCGCGGCTGCCACATAGGGATCTGCTCAACCGGCTCGATGCGAACGATAACGATCTTTCGAATCGCCGTAAGGCGTTGTCCACCGCGGGGTGCGAGGCGACAAAGCCCGGCACCGTTCCGACTTTCTTCGATCAATTCGAATATTACAAGTACGCGAGGCGGCCGCGGTCAATGCGAAACATTTATGAAAAACCGCCGGAATCCGGAAGCTCGGATACGCCGGTTGCTGGTAAAACCGCATGCGCCCGAATGCCCTTACGGCGATCCGGCCGAGCCTGTAAACTCGGTATCGGGGTGTCGAGTTCGTCGATAAGGCGCGATATTCATGCACTGCGGTGCGCGTTGGTCACTGTCTGCCGATTTTGCCGTCGCGGAGCGGTCGCCGCGGTGAGCGGCACCGGCAACCGTTAGGGTGATGTCGAAGATGCGTTGGGCACGCACAGCCTTGTCGGCCATTGCCGTTCTGACGGTAGGCGCGATTGCGGCTGGCGCGGCCGAGCCGCGACACGTTCTCCTGCTGCACGCGTTCGGTCATCCCTACTCGCCGTGGAGCGACATGGCCGGCAGTTTTCGCGCCGAACTCGTCAAGAAATCTCCAGAGCCGATCGATCTCTACGAGGTTTCGCTCGACACCGCGCGCGTCCAAAGTCCGCAGGATGAAGGGCCGTTCGTCGAATATATCCGCGCCCTTCTTGCCGGGCGGAAACTCGACTTGATCGTGCCGGCGGGCGCTCCCGCGGCATTCTTCATGCAACGCCATCGCAACGAATTGTTTCCCGCAGCGCCGATGCTGATCGTCGGCGCGGACCTGCGCCGTATTCCCGGCGCCACGCTGACCGACAACGACAGCGCCGTACTTTTGGATCTCGACCTTCCCGCTTATTTCAAAAACATTCTACAGCTGCTGCCCGAGACGACCGACGTGGCCGTCGTCGTCGGTAATTCTCCGGTCGAGCGGTATTGGACTTCGGAGCTGCGCCGCGATTTCCAGCCGTTTGCCGATCGCGTGAAGATCGAGTGGTTCAACGATCTGACCTACAACGAAATGCTGCTGCGCGCCGCCAGCATGCCGCAACACTCGGCCATTTTCTGGTTCCTGCTGTCCGAGGACGCGGCGGGCGTGACCTATGCGCAGGATCGCGCGCTCGAGCAGCTGCGGGAAGTCTCCGCCGTCCCAGTTTTCGCCATGGGCGACTACGAGTTCGGCCGGGGCATTATCGGCGGTCCTTTGATGCAGACCCAGGCGCTGGGCCGGGAAGCGGCTGAAGTTGCGCTGCGCATACTCAAGGGCGAGACGCCGGGCGCCATCAATCCGCTGCCTGTCCTGTTCGGCGCCCCGATGTACGACTGGCGGGAGCTGCGGCGCTGGAACATCAGCGAGAGCCGGCTGCCGCCCGACGCCATCGTGCAATTCCGCGAGCCGAGCGCGTGGGAGCAATATCGCTGGCAGATCGCGCTCATTGCCGCCGTTCTCGCCGCCCAGACATTCCTCATCGTCTACGTCCTCATCCAAAACCGCCGCCGGCGCGTCGCCGAAGCCGAAGCCGCCGAGCAGCGCCAAGAAGTCGCGCATTTGATGCGCGTTTCCGTTCTCGGCGAGTTGTCCGGCGCCATCGCCCACGAGATCAACCAGCCGCTCACCGCGATTCTGTCGAATGCGCAAGCCGCGCTGCATTTGCTGGCGCAGACATCGCCCGACCTCGAAGAGGTGCGCGATGCCATTGGCGACATCGTGCACGAGGACAACCGGGCCGGCGACGTCATCGCAAGGCTGCGCAACCTGTTGAAGAAAGGCGAGAGCAAGACCGAGCCGGTCGACCTCAACGATCTGGTCATGTCGACCATTGCGCTGCTCAACAGCGAGCTGATCGGCCGCCGCATCGAAGTGGAGACCGATCTGGCGAGCCGCCTGCCGGCGACGTTCGGCGACCCGGTGCAGTTGCAGCAGGTGCTGCTCAATCTGTTCATGAACGCGATGGACGCCATGGCGTCGACCGCGGAGCCGCAACGGCGCATCAAGGTCTCTACGCGCGCGCTCGACGGCGATGCCGTCGAGGTGCGGATCAGGGATCGCGGCCCCGGCATCGAGGCGCAATCGGAAGCCCAATTGTTCAAGCCGTTCTACACCTCCAAGACTCACGGCCTTGGCCTTGGGCTGACAATCTGCTCGACCATTGCTCAGGCCCATGGCGGCAAGCTCGGCCTGGTCAATCATCCGGATCGCGGCGCGGTCGCGGTGTTGTCGCTGCCGGTCCAGGAATTTTTGGCGGCGGCCAAATGACGGACCAAGCGACGGACGGCACGTTCACGGTCTTCCTGGTTGACGACGACATGGGCGTGTTGAAAGCGCTGTCGCGACTGTTGCGCGCCAAGGGCTATGACGTCCGGCCGTTCGCGTCGGCGGAGGAATTTCTCGAGGGCCATGACGCGGCGGTTGCCGGCTGCGCCGTGTTCGATGTCGCGATGCCGGGGCTTGACGGCTTGGCGCTGCAACAAGTCTTCACCGCCGGCGGCAAGCAGCGGCCGGTCATTTTCCTCACCGGCAAAGGCGACATCCAGAAAAGCGTGCGCGCCATGAAGGCCGGCGCCGTCGATTTCCTCACCAAGCCGGTGCGCGACAAGGATTTATTGGACGCCATCGCCCGCGCGGAGCAACAGGACGCGGGAACGCGCCAAACCGGCGCCGAAGTAGCGGCCATCGAGGCCAAAATCGCCACCCTGACGCCGCGGGAACGCGAAGTGCTGACGCACGTTATCGCAGGCCGGCTCAACAAACAGATCGCCGGCGATCTGGGAACGGTGGAAAAGACCATCAAGGTCCACCGCGGACGGATGATGGAGAAGCTTGGCGTGCGCACCATTGTGGATTTGGTGCGGCTCGCCGAAAAAGCCGGCATCGCGGCGCACGGCAAATGACAGCCGCCGGTTGTGTTATTGGACCATGGCCCAACTCGACGCCCGCCCAAATAAATTCAATATAAACGTCATGGCGAAAAATCCCCGGTCGATCGCCATCGTCGACGATGACCCATCAGTGCTGAAAGCCCTGGCCCGCCTTTTGGGCACGCGTTCGTTTGCAACCAAGACTTACGTCTCGGCACCGCAATTCCTCGCCGCGCTGCCGGACGCGCTGCCGGATTGTCTGATCGCTGATCTGCAGATGCCCGAGATGACCGGCCTGGAGCTTCAGCTCAATCTCGCGCGCCGCGGCTTGCAAATCCCGACCATCATCATTACCGCCCATGACGAAGCCGGCATGCGCGAGCGTTGCAGGTCGGCAGGCGCCATCGCCTATCTGGCAAAACCGATCAACGACACGTCGCTGTTCGCGGCCATCGATGCTGCGGGCAAATGATCCGTCGCTAGCCGGCCTGAAGTAGACGCCGTTATTGCCGCCAGTACGGCCGCCAATATGGAAAGCACTGGCCGTAGCCACCGAGGTAGTAACCGTCGGGGCAAGCCAGCGGCGCAAAGCAGCGGCCATCCGGACTAAGATCAAAACCATACGGGCAACCGAGCGGCGCCACCACCTGGAGCGGCGCCGGCGCCGGCGGATAAATATAAAATGCCTCGTTGCGCACGCAGTAACCGGCGGGGCCGCGGTGGAAGTTGAGCCCGCAAAAGTCGCCCACCAGCGTCACAGCGGGCGTTGCCGCCTGCTCCGGCGCGGTCGAAACCGGGAAGGCCTGGGCATTGAAGGCAACGAGCGACCCCAGCACGCCGCAAGCCAGGATAATGGCCAACTTGTTTGACATGGATGCCGTTTCCTTAACCTCAAGCGATTGTCAGCCGTGAAAAGCCGTCCCAGCCTAGCCGATGCAAGGCGACCCCGCAGCTTCGCTCTGGCATAAAGGCTAACAGTCTCATATTCACCAATGCGACATTATTATTGGTGAATTTCCGGCGCCCCCGGCATCGTTGCGCTCGCGCGTTGCCCCGGCCCGCCGCGGCATTGTCTCGGCAACGGGCGACCGTGGGATCACGCGATTTCAATTAATTCGTTTTAAAAAAGCTCGGGGCGTCGTCGGGCCAATTCAAACCGCCGTGATGCCAATGGTGAATTTCGGATTCGCTCCCGCCGGCACATCGGTGATTGAGGACAACCCGTTCTCGCCGCTGGCAATTTCGATACTGCGACTTTTCGGCAACGAAGACCGGCATTCTAAGCGCGCGCCGCATTTGCGTATAGTCAGGGTGTTCGCAGTGTAAAATAATTGCCGTCAGGCGCTCGGGGCGTTGCATATGCCGAGCGACCAAAACGGGGGCGACCATGAGGCCAACCGTAGCGGCGACAAAGTCGCCTCTCGAGCAACCTGCTGCTCTTACTCGCGCCATCACATCGGGTTTGGTCTGCGGCGCAATCACACTGGCGGCCGTTGTTTCGGCCCCGAACTATGCGCTCGCCGATGAAGGCGGCGTGAGCTTCTGGGTCCCCGGTTTCTTCGGCAGCCTCGCAGCTGCGCCTCAGCAACCGGGATGGTCGTTGGCGACCTTTGATTATTACACCAATGTATCCGCGGGCGGCGCTGTCGCTTTGGCCCGAGAGTTCGAGATCAGAAATCTCCCCGCGAACATTCAGGCACAGATCAATGCCAGCTTGCATGCCAACGCTGACATTGGCTTTGTCGCTCCATCTTACGTGTTCGCAACGCCGATTCTGGGCGGCCAGGCATCGTTCGCCTTGCTCGAAGGTTATGGCGTCTCCAATGCGTCATTGAACGGGTCGGTGGCCGGCACTGTAACGGGACCGCTCGGCAACGCGATCCCGTTCGGTCCGCGGTTCGACAGCATCAACAGCTCGGTAACGGGTTTCACCGACTTTATCCCGCAAGCCGCACTGCGCTGGAACAAGGGCGTCGACAACTACATGGTCTACGCCACGGGAGACATCCCGATCGGTGCCTATAACTCCTCAAGGCTGGCGAATTTGGGCATCGGTCACGGCGCGTTCGACGCCGGCGCCGGCTATACCTATTTCAATCCGCAGACTGGGCACGAGTTGTCCGGCGTGCTCGGCTTCACCGCCAACTTCATCAATCCGGCGACGCAGTATCAGAATGGCGTCGACATGCATTTCGATTGGGGCGCATCGCAATTTTTGACCAAGCAGGTCCAGGTCGGCCTGGTCGGCTATGCCTACAAGGACATCGGCTGCGACAGCGGCACAGGCGATCGCGTCGGCTGCTTCCAGTCGCAGGTTTTGGGTATTGGCCCGCAGTTCGGTTACATTTTTCCGATCGGCGGCATGCAGGGTTATCTCAATCTCAAGGCCTACGGAGAATTCGCCGGGTCGGATCGGCCGACCGGCTGGAATGCGTGGGTAACGCTCGTGATCTCGCCGCCGGCGGCTGCTCCCCCCACAACGACGCGACCCATCATCACCAAATAGCGCGATCAATTCTCAATGAAGCGATGAACGGCATCGGGAAGCAATCGGCCCGCGGCACGCCGTTCCGACACCAGATCTCTCATCATGCGCACGAGCTCGGCGTTGCGGCGCTCATCGAGGCCGACGATCGTCTCGATCGGCACGCCGGAAAATACGCATTTGACGACCATCTGATTGTAGACCGCTTCGTCGAAATAATCGGCCGGGTATGGGTTGTGACACGCGATCGCCTCGAACGGCGGCTGCATCGACGCGCGGACCGCGGCGCGGGCGCGCGCGAGCAGCGATGCCGGGGCGGGAAACACCGCAAAGCCCTTCAGGCAGGCGACGTGCTCGGTCAGTTCACCGGTCGCGCACAGCCGGTCGACGCGGGCCGCGAACGCCGCTTCGTCGCCGCGCCATGTGGCGAGCAACAGCGCGACCCGCGCGGCTTCATCGGTGCCCCAAAAATCCGGCCGCCAGCGGTGGCGGAGCGCCTGCGCGGCGGCGACATCGTCGGCGGACAACGCCAATTCCGCGCGCCCGATGCGGCGGCCGACCAGGCCGAGCGCCATGCCGAGCCGGCGCTCGTCGACGCCATCGCGTTGACGATCGATCTCGGCATCGAGCCACTGCGCGGCGCCCGCTTGCAGCACTCGCTTGAGCCAGCGCCGCAACAGATCGGCGGCGCTGGCCGCAGCGTCGTCGACGGTCGGCATTGGCGTGGCGGAGGACATGTTAAGTTCCGGGAACGTATTTTTGCGCAACCAGAGTCAGGAAAAATCCGCCGATTGCCGCCAGCGCCGGAATGACCGCGCCAGTTGAGGCAAGTATCGCGGCATCGCCCAGCGATATGCCGGCGATGAGCCAGCCGACTGCGCGGGACACCGAGCCGGCAACCGGCCGTCGCACCAACAGATAAACCGCCGCCGCGGTCCAAACCACCAGCAACAGATAAACCGCCATGGCGCCGGGGCCTTGGCGCACCACGCCGACGGCCACCAGCATCGGCGCGGCCAGCAATAGCAACGGCCAGAGGTTGCCGATCTTGTCGAGACTTTCCTGGCGCGCCGCGTAGGTCAGCCCGGCCACGAAAGCGGCAATCGCCAAGGCCGCAACCGCGACCAAGATCGTCACGCCTCCCGACAGCGCCGTCGCCGTCGCGCCATAGACCAGCGCGCGGCAAGCGCCCATGACCACCGGTGCGAACGGATTGGCCTTGTGATGCAGGTCATAGGCGACGATGGAGATCGCAAGCAGCGCCGCCATCGCGGCCGCAGCCGGCCCCATCGCGGCGGTCGCGACGGCGCCGGCGCCGATGAGACAAAATCCGATCGCAGCGACCGTATGTGCCGAGATCTGGCCGGACGGGATCGGCCGTTCCGGCCGCTCGCGGCCATCGATCGCCCGATCGAAATAATCATTGAGATACATGCCGCCGACATAGAACGACGACATCGCAACGAGCATGAGGCCGAGCCGCCAGTTGCGCCAATCGCCGCCGCTGAGCACCGCGCCCGCCAGGACATTGGTCCACACCGTCGGCAGATTGGAGACGCGGCCGAGTTTCAGCAGCGTGGCAACCAACAGCGGCGCGCGCGCGGCGGTGGTCATTGCAGCCCTTCTCCAGAATTGTCGCGGCGGCCTCGCTTGACGGCGACCGCAGTCGTTGCCGGATACTCGATTTGTGGTTGCGCGATGTCAATCGCGTATACTGGCGCCGTTTCGTCCGCGGCAACCGTTTGGTTCTCATGCGCCCAACTCTCGCGATCCTCGTGGCCGGTCTCACGTCCCGCCACATCGGCCGTGACACGCCGCATATCGACGCGCTGGCGCGCTCCGGCGCGTTGCGTCCGCTCGCAACCGTGACGCCGGCCGTCACCTGCACGGTGCAGGCCACGTTCATGACCGGCACCTTGCCGCGCGAGCACGGCGTCGTCGCCAATGGCTGGCTGTTCCGCGACCTCATGGAAATTTGGCTGTGGCGGCAGTCGAACCGCCTGGTCGACGGCGACATGATTTGGCAGGCGGGACGGCGCCGCGATGCCGCCTTCACCACCGCCAATCTGTTCTGGTGGTACAACATGGCGGCGAGCCACGACATCGGCGTGACGCCGCGGCCGATCTACCGCGCCGACGGCCGCAAGCTGCCGGACTGTTACACCAAACCGCTCGAATTGCGCGACGAATTGACGGCGCGATTGGGCCCGTTCCCGCTGTTCCATTTCTGGGGCCCGGCGACGTCGATCGCGGCCTCGCGCTGGATCGCCGATGCCGCCTTGCATGTCCGGCGCACGCGGTCGCCGACGCTCACGCTGGTCTATCTTCCGCATCTCGATTACGACCTGCAGCGTTTTGGTCCGGACGACCCGCGCATTGCCGCAAGCCTGCGCGAGGTCGATACGGTGGCCGGCGACCTGATCGCCGATGCCGCGCGAGACGGCGCGCGCGTGATCGTCCTCTCCGAATACGGCATCACAGAGGTTTCGACGCCGGTGCATATCAATCGCGCGCTGCGCCAGGCCGGATTGCTGCGGGTGCGCCGCGAGGGCGACGGCGAATTGCTCGACCCGGCGCAGTCGGACGCCTTCGCGGTGAGCGATCACCAGATCGCGCACATCTATGTGGCGAAACCCGACCTGATCGCCGAGGTTCGCCGCATCGTCGCGTCGCTTCCCGGCGTGGAGCGCGTGCTCGACCGCGCCGAGCAAAGCGCGTTGGCCATCGATCACCCGCGCTCGGGCGAGCTCGTGGCGCTGGCGCGGCGCGACGCCTGGTTCACCTATTACTATTGGCTCGACGATCGCAACGCGCCGGATTTCGCGCGCCTGGTCGAGATCCACCGCAAGCCCGGCTACGATCCGGTCGAGCTGTTTGTCGATCCCGCCATCCGCTTCCCCAAGCTTGCGATCGCATCGCGGCTCGCCCGCCGCGCGCTTGGCTTCGCGACGCTGATGGATGTCATCCCGCTCGACGCAACGCTGGTCAGGGGCTCGCATGGCCGCGTCACCGACAATGCCGCCGACGGCCCGGTTTTCATTTCGAGTGAAAACCAATTTGTGCCTGACGGGCCGGTTGCGGCGACCGCGGTCAAAGAGCTCATTCTGCGTCACGCCTTCGATTGACAATCGCGCGCAAGCAAATCGAGTCCGCGATTGCCATGAAATCCGATGTATGGTACCACCTTAAGAAGATATTTTTCTAAATTACAAACATCTCGGGACGCATTCGCACAGCGGCGACAGCTTCGTCTGCCTGCGCCGGCGTCGTGACAAGCGTTGAGGGCGTGCGATGGCGCAACAGAACGGCAACGGCTCGGACCATTCCTTTTCCGCGCAAACCGGCGAGACATTGGCCTGCCCGTGCTGCGGCTCGCGTCTCACGCTCAGAAAAAGCGGCCACGCGGCGATGCTCGAGGCAGATCCGAACGGCGGCGTCCTGCCGGCCGCGGCCGGCACCATGTTCATCGATCCGCACGCGCACATGATTTCGCGCACCACCGACGATTACGAGGCCATGGCGCGCGCCGGCGTGGTCGCGGTGATCGAGCCGTCGTTCTGGCTCGGCCAGCCGCGCACCAGTCTCGGCAGCTACGTCGATTACCTGTCCACCATTCTGGGCTTCGAAAAATTCCGCGCCGGTCAGTTCGGCATCCGTCATTACTGCTGCATCGCGCTCAATCCGAAGGAAGCCAACGACGAGGCGCTCGCCGAAGCGGTGCTCGACATGCTGCCGCACTTTGCCGTCAAGGAGGGCGTGGTGGCGATCGGCGAGCTCGGCTACGACGAGCAGACGCCGCAGGAAGACAAATGCCTGCGGCTGCAGATCGAGCTCGCCAAGGACGTCGACCTGCCGATCATGATCCACACGCCGCATCGCGATAAGCACCGCGGCACGTTGCGGACTATGGACGTGGTGGCCGAGCACAATTTCGATCCGGCGCGCTGCGTCATCGACCACAATACCGAAGAGACCGTGCGCGAAGTGCTCGAGCGCGGCTATTTCGCCGGATTTTCGATTTATCCGCAGACCAAGATGGGCAATGAGCGCCTAACCGAGATCGTGCGCCTGTACGGGCCGGAGCGGATCATAACCGATTCGGCGTGCGACTGGGGCGTGTCCGATCCGCTCGCCGTGCCGAAAACCGCGGCACTGATGGCCGAGCGCGGCATTCCCGCCGCGGCGATCCGGCAGGTCACCTACGCCAACGCGCTCGCGGTCTACGGCCTGTCCGGATCGATGAAAGAGACCGACTGGCTCAACCCCGCGCCGATCGATCAGCGCACCCTGTTCCAGGGCAACAGCGTGCTGCGTGGCGGACAAGCGCCGCGCATCGAAGCGCCGGGACGGTCGATGCACGATCTGAGAATTTCCTGATCATGAACGACACGACGATTGCCGAACAGGCTTGCGCAACGGCGTCGCCGCCCATGCACCTCCTGGCCGAAGGCTTGGAGTTTCCGACCAGCGCCGCCTTCGCCGACGACGGCACGCTCTACGTCGCCGAAAGCGGCCTGCCGTTCGGCGGCGCCCGGCCGGGCGGCCGCATCGTGCGGATCAAATCCGATGGCTCGCCGCAGACCGTGCTCGAAGAACTGCGCGCCCCGGTCAACGGCTTGGTCTGGAGCGATGGCGGATTTTATATTTCCGAAGGCGGGTTTCCCGGCCGCATCAGCCGCTGGACGCCCGGCGGCGGCGGCGGCGCGCGGCAGACCGTGCTCGATGATCTGCCGGGCCACGGCAATTATCACACCAACATGGTGGCGGTCGGCCCCGACGGATGGCTCTATTTCAGCCAGGGCGCCATGACCAATTCCGGAGTTGTCGGGCTCGACGCCTACGATCTCGCCTGGCTGAAACAATTGCCGCATCCCTTCGACCTGCCTGGCTTCGACATT
The DNA here is from genome assembly GCA_963756245.1 of uncultured Alphaproteobacteria bacterium. GTDB lineage: Bacteria > Pseudomonadota > Alphaproteobacteria > Rhizobiales > Xanthobacteraceae > BOG-931. The sequence goes on along the minus strand of CAVWOI010000004.1, from coordinate 8,071 downwards.
GTTCTGGCCGGGGAAGTTTTCGCCACGAGCGATCCGTTCGCTGCTGGCCAACAAGCCATGACGGCGGCGTTCGCGCCGTTTGGCGAGACCGGCGCACCGCGCGCCGCCATCTCCGGCCGCGTGCCGTGCACCGCCGCGATTTTGCGCTGTCGTCCCGACGGCTCGGAGTTGTCGCTGGTGGCGTGGGGACTGCGTAATGCCTACGGCCTTGGCTTTCTGTCCGACGGCCGGCTGATCGCTACAGAACAAAGCGCCGATGCGCGCGGTTCGCGCCCGATCGGCAATGCGCCGGACGCGCTCTATGTGGTCGAGCAAGGCGCCTGGTATGGCTGGCCGGATTTCGTCGGCGGCCGGCCGGTGACCGACCCGGCGTTCAAGCCGCAACACGGAGCGCAGCCGCGCTTCATTTTAGCCGTGCACAATCGGCTGCCACCGCCGGCGCGGCCGGTGGTCGAGTTTGCCGTCAATGCCGCGGCGACCAAGTTCGCCGTGCTGCCGGGTGCAAGCCGGTGGCCGGGCCAGATCGTCGTCGCCTTGTTCGGCGACGAGAAGCCGGTCACCGCGCCGCCGGGCCAGAAAGTCGGCCGCCGGCTCCTGCGCATCGATCCGCGCGACTGGTCGCAGCACGCGCTGCCGGCCGGACCGTTCTCGCGGCCGATCGACGTCGTGCCGACGCCCGGAGGCCAGCTCGCGGTCGTCGATTTCGGCCATTTCGAGCTGATGGGCAAAGGCCAAGTCGAAGCGGCGCGCGGCTCCGGAAAATTATGGCAGGTCGGCTTGGACTGAACGGGACGCATGGAACGGCGGCGGAATTTTTAGGAGCAGGTCATGAGTTATCTCGACATCCCACGACTGCACTTTAGCGGACGATTTCAGGCGGACATTTCGACCGTCAACAACGACGTGCGCTACTTCGACAATGCGGGGTTTCAGGAAAAATACCAGACGATGGGCGACGGCGGCTGGAATCCGGAAGGCACCGCGATCTTCCGTCTCGTCGACTGCAAGATCACCGGCGCGCGGACGGCGCAGGGCTCGATCAACACATCGGTCGAGGATTCGGTGATCGGCATGGCACTGGAAAATGCCGACGACCGCGTGTTCGGCAAGCTGGTCGACCTCGATCCCCAACAACAAATGGTTTCGCAAATATGGGGTATGGGACTGCGCCTGACGGACAGCGAGGAACCGGCGCTGTTCTCCGGCGAATTCTTGCCGACGGCGTTCATAAACCTGTGGCACAGGCAGCAGCACGCGGGGAACCCCAGTGACCAGGTGCTGGGGGCGCTCTACCAGTCCGTTTTGCGCAATGTCGCGTGGCAAGGTTCCGTGAATTCGAAGCTACTGGACGCGCTCCGCCGGGCGTCCGAAGAAGGCTATCTGGCCATCGACTTGAATGTTTATGGCTACGGCCGCGACCCGACCATTCCGCGATACACATTGGGGCGCGTGAACGGAACGATCGGACCGTACCGCAGCAGCGAGCCCAAGCATTTCGTGATGGGACGCCAGATGATACCCGCATTCCAGTCGCCGGTTGCTCCGACCAATGGCGTCAATGTGTTTCAGGCGAAGGTTCTTGCCGACCACAAAACGCTCGCAGTCGATCTGGGCAACGCGCTGCCGATCGTCGACGCGAGCGGCAAGCTCGTTCCGATCGGCACGCTGCAGATGGCGATCCTAAAGACCGATCCGAACACGCTGCAGACCACGGTCGCAGCCAATCAGGTCGCGATCCTCGGCGCAGTCGATTACCAGCAAGCCGGCTGGTACGACAAAACCGCCGGCATCCAGGATTTCGATTTCTCGAAGGACCCATGGGCCGTCGCCAACATCGCGAGTCAGCCGCTGGCGCTTGTTCAACCGGGCTCCAACAACAATTACACCGTGTTGGTGCAGGAGACGCTGGGCGGCCTTTACATCCGCGCCGACGACTTCGTCTGCCGGATCCAACCGGATAAGTCCGCGGCCGTCGACCTCTATACGTCACGGTTTGGCGCGCCGCTCGCCGCCTCGGTTACGCTCAGCGTCAATACCGGCGCCATGGGCGGAACGGGCGCCGGCGATCAGCCGCTCGATCCTCCAGTGCCGACGCCGGATATCGCCACGCCCGCGGACGGTGCCAGTTGGCCCGCAACGCTCACCACCGACAGCCACGGCAAGGCGGTGCTGACTGTCAACGCGGCGCGGCTTAATCCGCAATATCCGCGCGGATATATCGACGGGCAACTTTATGGCATCGGTTATCAATTGACGCAGCGCCCAGCCGACAGCATCGATAATTTCTGGAATTTTATCAGCGTTCTCGTCTTCAGCCCATTCCAGGCGCCGCCGAAGCCTGCTTGGTTCCCCGATATTCAGCCGATCATGCAGCAGTACGGCAACCTCTACCCTATCATGAGCAAGCATTTGGTCGATCTCGGCGACTACGACTCCGCGGTCGAACACCTGAAGATTCTCGAACTGGCTTTTTCGCTGCCCATCGAGGATCCAAACCACATGCCGGTGACGCGCGATCTGTCCGACGCCAAGCGCGACATGATCCTGACATGGATGAGGACGCCGGGCGCCGACGGACTACCGCTCAAGGGTACGTCTGTCTCCGCGGCCGCCGCCCTCACGTCGCCGATGGCGACCGTCGCGGACGTCACCGTTCATCTCGACCCGATACAGACCGCGGGCAAGACCGCGGTGCTGCTCGAATACCAGGTCCGACGCAAAGCGGCGAGGAAACCATGATCAGACTGCAACGCAGCGTAATAACCGCAATTCAGGCGGCGAAAAGCCCGGCCGATCTCTATCCCTGGCTGCAGAATGCCATCGAACTCGAGCACAGCACCATTCCGCCTTATCTCACGGCACTGTTCTCCCTCAAGCCCGGCAGCAACGACGAGATCGCGCGACTGATCCATTCGATTGTCGTCGAGGAAATGCTGCACATGACCATCGCCAGCAACATCCTGATTGCGATCAAGGGGCATCCTGCAATCAACAAACCGGATTTCATTCCGAAATATCCGGGACCCTTGCCGATGTCGATTGGCGGGAAGGATTTTATCGTCGGCCTCGAGGCCTTCTCGATACCGCTCGTTGAAAACATCTTCATGAAGATCGAAGAGCCGGAGAAGCCGATCCCGGTCCAGAGACCGCTCGCCCTCGCGGTGCCCGACTTCGCGACCATCGGCGAGTTCTACGACGCGCTGAAGAAGAAGCTTACCGAGTTCGGCAATTCGATCTTCGTGGTGCCGCCGTCCCAACAGGTCTTGCAATGGTTCGACACCGCACGCTTGTTTCCGATCGTCGATGTCCCCTCGGCCAAGCGCGGCATCGACATCATCGTTCAGGAGGGCGAAGGAACAAGCACCGACCCGTTCCAGTCGCCGGGCGACCCGGCGCATTACTACAAGTTCGGCGAGATCGCTGCCGGCCGCAAGATTATCCCGAAGCCGGGCGGCGGCTACATTTATGGCGGCGACCCGATCCCGTTCGACCAGGCCGGCGTCTATCCGATGAAGCCGAACCCGAAGCTCACCGACTTCGCACCTGACGGCCAGGCGCGGAGCCGGGCGGAGGAGTTCGACCTCGCCTACAGCAGCCTGCTCAACGCCCTGCACACGGCATTCAACGGCCAGCCCGACCGGATCAACGTCGCAATCGGCTTGATGTACGAGCTCAAGATGATCGCGGTGAGCCTGATGCAAACCCCGGCCGGCGACGGCAGCAAGATGACGGCAGGACCGACGTTCGAGTATATCGAGGTGTCCCAGGCCGCCATCGCGTAAGCCACAGTACTTACGACACTAAACATCGCGCTCAAGGACACTTTGCAATGTTTGGCATGTTGAAGAAGCTATCGGGCGCGGCCGGCATGGTCGTCGGCTTGGCTTTGTCTCTCTTGTTCGGCGCGCACGCGCAGCAGCCGGACAATGTCTACCCGACTTACGGCGTGCATAATCCGCCATCCGACAGCCCGTGCACCTTTCGCAGCTGTGTCTACGCCCGCGAACCGGGCCAGCCGACCGATCCGCGTTATCCGGATTACTGGTCGTCGAACTGGACGATGTATCGCGTGTTCAACGGTTACGTGGACAATCCGCCGCCTTACGACGGCGCGCCGCCGCCGGCATTGAAGCCGGGGCAGGATTACGAAATCTCCAAGGGCGCAACTTATTACGACAGCACATGGCGCGGCCGCAGCGGCGAAGGCGCCATGATGGAGCACTATGAGGACAGGTGCCTGCCCATCTTCCCTATTTCAAACCATTTCAGCTGCTCGTTCATTTCGCTGGGCGACACCGCGTTCTTCGTCACTTACGCGAAGGATCGCCCGCAAGGCATGCCGCCGGTCTGTTTGTTCTCGCCTTTGAACCATCCGCCGCGGCGCGATTTCATCAGCCACCTGCCCTACAGCGCGGGCGACAGCGCCCGGCTGGGCAACCGCGTGCAGGGCTATTCGTTCTGGATCGGTCACGCGGACGGCAAGCCGATGCAGGTCGGCGTCAACCCTGACCGCACCAAAGATCAGGCGATCATGTTCGGCTACGCCTTTGACAGCCAACCCACGCCCGATCGCGTCGATAAATCGGCACCGCCATACCGCCATCCGCAGTCCTTCTACTTCTCCGGATTTCCCATGGCGCCCGCCGACGCGCCGATCGTCAGCCAGAACTATACCGACTTCGCCATGATCAAGCCGGATCCGAAGACGACGTGGGACCAGGTCAACAAGCTCGATCCCAAAACGCTTCCGCCATGCCAGCTGTTCAATCCGCCGGCCGGCGTCATGGCCGTACCGAATGCAGGCCGGGCCGCCACCTGGGGTAACATCGGCAAATGAGGCGCGGGGTCGCGATCGGATTTGAGACCGCGAAACAATCGCAGAACGTTTGCATTGGTTGTTTCATTGATTGGCCGGAAAAGCGGTTGCCACGAATGCGGAAAACTCGAGCGATATCGTGGTGGGCCCGGGAGGACTCGAACCTCCAACCAAGCGGTTATGAGCCGCTAGCTCTGACCATTGAGCTACGGGCCCGTACCGGCCACGCGCGGCGCGGCGGGACGTGGCGAGGATGACATTATACTAGCAGAACCGCCCTAGCCCCGCCGGCTGAGCAAGAACACCGCCTGCTCGCCGAACAGATTCCAGAACCACCACGGCATTTTCAGCCGCATCCGCCGGCCCCAGGCGTTGAGCGCCACCGCCTGTTCCATCTTGGCGCCGGCGACGCGGCAGAGCGCGCGGAAATCCTTGATGCTGCAGAAGTGGATATTCGGCGTCTCCCACCACGCATAGGGCAGATTGTCGGTCTGCGGCATGTGGCCGCCGAACGCAATCTGCAGCCGTATCTTCCAGTGGCCGAAATTCGGGAACGAGACAATCCCATGACGTCCGATGCGCAGCATGTGCTCGAGCACGACGCGCGGCTGGCGGGTGGCTTGCAGGGTCTGCGACAGGATGACGAAGTCGAAGGCGTCGTCGGGGTAGTTGGCGAGGTCGGTGTCGGCGTCGCCCTGCACCACGGCAAGGCCTTTGGCGACGCATTCGTTGACGCCCTCGCGCGACAGTTCGATGCCGCGGCCGTCGACGCCGCGGGTTTCCAACAGGCGCAGCAGTTCGCCATCGCCACAGCCGACGTCGAGCACGCGCGCGCCGCGCTCCACCATGCTGGCGACCGCGAGCAAGTCGACACGCGAGCCGCCCGGCCCGCGTGCGGCTTCCGCCATGGTCAGATCGTGATTGAGCCGCGACAACATTTTTTACCTCGCACTCAAGCCGCGCGCTTTGGCGGCGCCTTCGAGGAAGCCGCGCACGATGGCGAACAATTCGGGCTCCTCGAGCAGGAAGGCGTCGTGGCCCTTGTCGGTGGTGATTTCGGCAAACGACACCCGGGCGCCGGCGGCGTTGAGCGCGTGCACGATGGCGCGCGATTCCGCGGTCGGGAACAGCCAGTCGCTGGTGAACGAGATGACGCAGAACCGCGTCGGCGTGCCGCGGAAGGCATTGGCGGCGACGCCGTCGTAGTCGCCGGCGAAATCGAAATAGTCCATCGCTCGGGTGAGATAGAGATAGGAATTGGCGTCGAAGCGCTCGACGAAGGTGATGCCCTGGTGGCGCAGATAGGACTCGACCTGGAAGTCGGCATCGAACGAGAACGTCGGATTGTCGCGATCCTGGAAGCGGCGGCCGAATTTGCGGTGCAGCGCGGCGTCGGACAGATAAGTGATATGCGCGCCCATGCGCGCCACCGCGAGCCCGCGCCGCGGATTGGTGCCCTCGGCGAAATAGCGGCCGCCGCGCCAGTCCGGATCGGCCATCACCGCCTGGCGGCCGACCTCGTGGAAGGCGATGTTCTGCGCCGAATGCCGGGTCGCGCCGGCGATCGGCAGCGCCGCGAACACGCGGTGCGGAAAGCTTGCCGCCCATTGCAGCACTTGCATCGCGCCCATGGAGCCGCCGGCGACGGCGAACAATGAATCGATGCCGAGATGATCGAGCAGCATCGCCTGCGCGCGCACCATGTCGCGCACGGTGATGACGGGAAAGTCGAGACCCCACGGCATGCCGGTCGCCGGATTGAGCGAGGCCGGGCCGGACGAGCCCATGCAGCCGCCGACCACGTTCGGGCAGATGATGAAATAGCGCTCGGTGTCGATCGGCAGCCCCGGGCCGACCATGGTCTCCCACCAGCCGGCCTTGCCGGTCACCGGGTGGGTGTTGATGACGTGCTGGTCGCCGGTGAGCGCGTGGCAGACCAGCACCGCATTGGTGCGTTCGGCATTGAGCGTGCCGTAGGTCTGGTACGCGATCTGCAGAGGGCCGAAATCGACGCCGGCATCCAGCCGCAGCGGATTGTTCGACGCAAACCGCACCACCGGCGAATGCGGTGTATCCGCTTCGCGCCTGCGGTCGGCAAGATCGAGCGTGGCGCTGGCCTCGGCCATGAGCGTTTCCCGAAAACTGATGCGCCTTTGCGTCCATCGCCTGCCGGACCTTGTCATCGGGCCAGCAACCTTTGGTGGGCGATCAAAGGGGCGTAAATAGGCCGCTTGCGCTCGGAGTCAATGTTTTCTTTGCTTTCGGGCCTGACGGCACCTATCAATCGGCCGATTGCCGGGTCAAACCATGCCGAAACCGCCACGCCAAAAGAAGCCAGCGCTCGCCGATCTGCGGCGCGAGATCGACCGCATCGACGAGGCGATGCACGAGCTTCTGCTCGAACGCGGCGAGATCATCGACACCTTGATCGCCGTGAAGAACACGCAGGAAGTCGGCTCGGCGTTCCGCCCCGCCCGCGAAGCCGACATGATGCGCCGCCTGGTGAAGCGCCATCGCGGCAACCTGCCGCTCGATACCGCCGAGAGCATCTGGCGGGTCATCATCTCGACATTCACCTATGTCCAGGCGCCGTTCGCAGTACACGCCGATCTGTCCGCCGGCGACGCCATGATGCGCGATTCCGCGCGCTTTCATTTCGGCTTCACGGTGCCGTTCGTGCCGCATGCCGGCGCGTCGAGCGTGGTCGCCGCGGTCTCCGAATCCAAGGGCGATCTTGGACTGGTGCCGGCCTTTGCCACCGCCGGCGCGGGCCCGTGGTGGGCGGCGCTAGAATTCGACGCCGCGCCGAAAATCATCGCTCGCCTGCCGTTCGTCGAGCGGCCCAATCATCCGGCGGCCATGCCGGTGTTCGTCGTCTCGCGCGTCGCCGCCGATGCCATGGTCACCGAGACCGAGGTCTGGAGCGTGCGGGTGTCCGGCTGGAAGGCGTCCTCGGTCGGCACCATTGCCGAATTGGCCGACGTCATCGCCGTGCCCGACCGCGCCTTCGATGGCGCCGCCTTGCTGGTCTCGGTCGAGCGCGGCGGCATCAAAGCCGTCTCCGACGCCCTGATCGGCATCGGCGCCTCGATCCGCTCCACGGCCCTCGTCGGCAGTCACGCGACCCGCTATACGGTGCCGTAAACTGTCATGCCCCGCGCAGGCGGGGCACCTAGTACACGCCGGCCGAGCCTATTTGGCACAGGCGCGGAGGGTACTGGGTCGCCCGCCTTCGCGGGCGATGACAGTGAATTG
>CAVWOI010000003.1:0-13169 GCA_963756245.1 uncultured Alphaproteobacteria bacterium | reverse complement strand
CGTCGAGGCGCCAGGAATTGAGGAGGTCCGCCTCCTGATAGAACAAATCCTCGACTTCGGCGCGCGAGACGGTCGAGGCGACGAGCTCGTTCATGCCCGCGTCTCCATCAGCTCGTTCCACTTGCGCCAGAACACGCGCAGATGGCCCTCGTCGGTGGCGAGTTGCTGGTCGCCAGCCTTGGCCATGCCGCGCGACAGATCGGACCACGGCACCTCGCGCCAGGCGGCGAAGCCGAGTTGCGCCGCTTCCAGCGCGGCGACGTCGTCGGGCGTGGCAAAGCCACCGGGGCCGTAGAAGGTGAGAAACGCGTGCAAGCGGCGCGCGCGCTGTGCTTCAGTCTCCTCGACCGGGCCGAGCGCCCAGGCGGTGACGTGCATGCGGTCCGGCGCCACCGGATAAAAGTGCCGCACCGTGACGGAGGAGCCGTCGTTGATGACGAGGTTGGGAAAGATCGCCAGATTGCGGTTGGTGTCGGCGACACGCGCGGCGCGCGCCGAGCCGAGCCGCGCCACCAGCTCGCTGCGCAGCGCGTCGATGTCGGCCTTCGCGTCCTCGCCATAGACCGAAATCCACTTCGCCACCGGCCGGCCGCGATAGTTCGGATTGTCGGTGGTCAGATGGCCGTTGCCCAAATCCTTGCCAAAACCGCGCGTCGGCAACAGCTCGCCCTTCGGCGGCGTGACGTTGACGCCGGAATTACGCATGTAGTTGAGCCACGTCGAATGCGTTGAGATCAGGTGGTAGTCGTCGACGCTGTTCTCGACCAAAAGCTTCCAGTTCGCCCTGATGTCGTATTCTTGCGTCCCGGAAATGATCTGCATCTTTCCGGACGGCGATTGATCGATGACGAGATCGATATAGTCCTTGGCCTTGCCGAGATAGCTGTCGAGATCGATCGCCCCGCGGTCGAAATTGGCGAAATAGAAATCGCGATAGGATTCGAGCCGCGGCACCGGCACCAAACCCATTTCGCTTTTGTCGAACGACTTGCCGTAGGCATCTTCGCCCGGCACCGATTTGAGCCGGCCGTCGGGATGATAGGTCCAGCCGTGATACATGCAGTAGAACTGCCGGGCGTTGCCCTCGCGCTCGCGACAGACCAAAGCGCCGCGGTGGCGGCAGCAATTGATCAGCGCGCGGACCGTGCCTTCGCGGTCGCGGCAGAAGATGACCGGCCGGCCGGCCACCGGGCGGGTCTTGAAGTCGCCGGGGTTCTTGATCTCCGAGGCATGGCCGACATAGGTCCAGCAGCGGTCGAAGATGGTGCGCTTTTCGCGCTCGAAAACGTCGTCGGAGACGAACACCTCGCGATTGACGAAGAACGTCTTCGCGTCCTGGTTTTCGACGACGAAATCGTGGCCTGAGGGCTGGTAGTTCATTTGCGGGCCGCTCCAAGGGTTCGTGACTTATATAGAAAACCGAGCCGTGTCGTCCAATGCCGGTCAGGATGCCGCGACCTGATGTTCCAGCATGACTTCGCGCCGCTCGCGCGCAGACTGCGCAATGGCCAGGGTCACCTCGACATTGGCCTTGCCCCAGCGGCCATCTTGCAGCGGCGGCTTGCCCGTGCGAAAGGCGGCTGTGATGTCGTCGAGCACTTCGCTGCGGCCGGGCATGGCGGCGCTTTTGGGCAGCGCGACCTCGCGCTTGCCGTTTGCGTCATAGATGAAAAGGCCGTCGGCCGAAGCGCGCATCTCACCGTGTTCGCAGGTGACGACCAAGAGCCCGAAATGCGGCTGATGCTCCGGCGGCGGTCCGGCGGGCGTACCGTAGGCGTAGCGTTCCACGCGCAAGCGCGCTTCTTCGGCCTGCTCCGCCGCCAAGGCGCGCCTCGCCGCACCCTGCTGGTCCGGCGGCTTTGGCGCACCGCGCTCGTTGATCCAGAAATGCAGCTCATCGCTGTCGAAGAAATCATAGCCGCCATAGACCAGCGAAGCCGCGACGCCGTCCTCGAATTCGAGGAACGCGATGGCGCTGCCTTCGGTCGGCCGCGCCGGATCGAGCCGCGTGGCCTGGGCGCGCACGCTGCGCACTCGCCCGCCCCCGATCATCCGCACCATGTCGATCTGGTGCGGCACCTGGTTGAACAGGATGCCGCCGCCGCGTGCCGTATCGAGTTCCTCCGGCCGCCGCGGGCGATAGAGGAAATTCGTGTAGTTCCAGGCCGCGATCATGCCGAGCCGGCCGAGTTCGCCGCTCGTCACGATGCAGCGCATTTCGCGCACCGCCGGATCGAAGGCATGAGTGTGGCCGACGATGAGATGAATTTTTGCCCGTTCCACTGCCGCAATGATGGCGTCGCAATCGGCAAGCGTCAGCGCCATCGGCTTTTCGAGAATGACGTGCTTGCCGGCGCCGGCCGCGAGCGCGGCATGCGCGGCGTGGAATTGATGCGGCGTCGCGATATAGACGATGTCAACAGCGGGATCGGCGCAAAGCTCGGTGATGTCCGCATACGCCCGCGCATTGAAGTCGCGCGCGAAGGCGTTGCGCGGTGTGTCATGAGGATCGGCGGCGGCAACGAGTTTCACGCCGGGATGCGCGGCCGCGGCGCGTACCATCACCGCGCCGGCCATGCCGAGGCCCGCAATGGCGAGGCCAAGCGGCGCGCCCGGCGTTTTTGCCATCAGGCCGGCTCTCCGGCCGCGTCCTTGTCGAGATCGACCAGAATGTCGTCGCCTTCCAGCACCACCTTGTAGGTGCGCAGCGCGAACGAGCACGGCGGCGATTTCACGGCGCCGGTTTTCACGTCAAAGGCGCCGGAATGCAGGCTGCACTCGATGATGCCGTCCTCGAGGAAGCCGTCGGCGAGGCTCGCCGAGGCGTGGGTGCATTCGTCGTCGGTGACGTAGAACTGGCCCTCGAGGTTATAGACGGCCAGCCTTTTGTCGCCGACCTCGTACGCCTTCACCGTTTCCGGCGCGATGTCCGATTGCGCGCAGACCCGGACGACATTATCCGCCATGGCTATCCCCTTCCCATTCGCCGGGCCGCCGCGGCCCTCTCTCAGTGCTGCGACACAAAACCGCGCGGCGCCTGCGGTCAAGTCCGCCCGTTATAGCGACAGGGGTGAAGTCGTTTCAATTCCTGCTTCATACGGCGAGTTGTGATCGGGCCGATTGCCCGGCACAATGCCCTCAATCATGAGCGCAAGCACCACCAATCTGCGTGCCGTCGGCGAGCCGGCGGAGTATCGTCCGCAAGCGGCGCGGCCGGCGATCCGGATCACGGACCTGCAAAAGTCGTTCGGCGCGCTGGTCGCCATCGACCACGTCTCGGTCGATATCGAGCCGGGCGAATTCTTCGTCATCGTCGGCCCGTCGGGCTGCGGAAAGACGACGCTGCTGCGCATTCTCGCCGGCCTGGAGACCGCGACCGCCGGCACCATCGAGACCGACACGCCGGCGGGCTCGGACCGGCCGGAAAATTCCATGGTGTTCCAGGGCGAATTGATCTTCCCCTGGATGACGGTGTGGAACAACGCCGCTTACGGGCTGCGCATGCGTAACGCGCCCGCCGCAATCATCAAGGAGCGGGTCGGCCATTATCTCGATGCCACGGGTCTCACGCGTTTCGCCGATTACTATCCGCACCAGCTCTCCGGCGGCATGAAGCAGCGCGTCTCGATCGCGCGCGCGTTTGCCAACGATCCGGAAATCCTGCTCATGGACGAGCCGTTCTCGGCGCTCGATGCCCAGAACAAGCTCCTGCTCCAGGAGGAGCTGCTGCGCATCTGGGACGAGCAGAAAAAGACCGTCGTGTTCATCACCCACAGCGTCGACGAAGCCGTCTTTCTCGGCGACCGCATCATGGTGATGACGGCGCAGCCCGGCAAGGTGAAGAGCTTTGTGCCGGTGCCGCTTGCCCGGCCGCGCAACCTCATCGAATTGCAGAAGGCACCCGAATTCGGCGAGCTGGTGCACCGCATCTGGTCGGAATTACGCGACGAAGTGCAGCGCGCCCGCGAGCAGGAAAACAGGGACGTCGTACCATGAGCACGCAAGCGATCGCTGGCAGCCCGGCGCAAGGCTTTTCCCTTTCCATGCGCACCCGCGAGCGCATTCTCGGCATCGCTTCGCCGATCTTGCTGCTGGCGGTCTGGGAACTGGCGGCTCGCTTTCACTTCATCGATACCCGTTTCTTTCCCGCGCCATCGAGCGTGATCGCCGTGATGATCGAGATGCTGCGCTCGGGCGAGCTCGTCACCAACACGCTGGTCTCACTGCGCCGGCTTGCGCTCGGCACTCTGATCGGCGGCGGCCCGGCGCTCGTGCTCGGCATCGCCATGGGGCTCAATCGCTGGGTCCGCGCCGTGTTCGACCCGCTGGTGGCGGCGACCTATCCGATCCCGAAAAGCGCCATCCTGCCGCTGGCTTTGCTGATCTTCGGCCTCGGCGAGGGCTCGAAAATCTTCATGGTCGCGGTCGGCGTGTTTTTCCCCGTCGTGATCAATGCCACCACCGGCGTGCTCGAGATCAACCGCATCTATCTCGACGTCGGGCGCAATTACAAAGCCAGCCGCTGGAACACGTTCTGGACCATCGCGCTGCCCGGCGCGCTGCCGGTGATCATGACTGGCTTCAAGCTCGGCATCGGCATCGGCCTCGTTCTGATCGCCATCGCCGAGATGATTGGCGCCAAAAGCGGGCTGGGCTATATGATCTGGACCGCGTGGGAGACGTTCTCCGTGGAACAGATGTATGTCGGCCTGTTCATGATCGCGATCATCGGCTTCGTGCTCACGGTGCTGCTCAACGAGATCGAGCGCATCGTCGTTCCGTGGAAGCGCGACTGATGCAAGTCCTTGTCGTCGGCGCCGGTGTCGTCGGACTTGCCATCGCGCGCGCCGCGGCGCTCGCCGGCCATGACGTGACCGTTGCCGAAATCACCGGCGGCATCGCCAACGGCGTATCGTCTCGCAACAGCGAAGTAATCCACGCCGGCCTGTATTATCCGACCGACACGTTGCGCGCAAAACTCTGCGTGCGCGGCCGGCGCATGCTCTACGAGTTCTGCGCCTCCCACGGCGTTGGCCACCGCAAATGCGGCAAGCTCGTCGTGGCGACCAACGACGCCGAACTCGCCAAGGTCGAAACCATCATGGCGCAGGCGCAGAAGAACGGCGTCGAAGGCGTCGAGATGATCGGCGGCAACGCTGCGCGCGCCATGGAAGCGGAATTGTCCTGCATCGGCGCGCTGTGGTCGCCGGAAACCGGCATCATCGATAGCCACGGTTTCATGCTGGCGCTGTGGGGCGACCTGGAAGACCGCGGCGGCATGATCGCTTTCGCGACGCCGGTCGAGCGCATGATCTACCACGCGCCGCACTGGCAGGTGCAATTCGGCGGCCGCGATCCGGGCGTCATGCCGTTCGACGCCGTGGTCAATGCCGCGGGGCTGGGCGCGCAGGCGCTGGCGCGGCGCATCGAAAATTATCCCGCCGGCAAAGTGCCGCGGCTGGTGCTCGGCAAGGGCAATTATTTCGGCTTCGCCGGGCGTCCGGCCTTTTCGCGGCTGATTTATCCGACGCCGATCGACGGCGGGCTCGGCGTCCATGTCACGCTCGATCTCGCCGGCCGCATGCGCTTCGGCCCCGACGTCGAATGGATCACGGAAGAGAATTACGCCGTCGATCCGCGCCGCGCCGACAGCTTCTATGCCCGCATCCGCACCTATTGGCCGGGCCTGCCCGACGGCTCGCTGGTGCCGGACTATTCCGGCATCCGGCCAAAGCTCTCCGGCCAAGGCGAGCCGCAGGCCGATTTCATGATCGCCGGTCCCCCGGCGCACGGCATGCCGCGCCTCGTCAACCTGTTCGGCATCGAATTGCCGGGGCTGACCTCGTCGCTGGCGCTGGCCGAGGAGGTCGTGGCTATCTCAAGGACTGAGACGGCACGAGCGTGCCCGGTCCCGGCGACTGCGTCATGGGAGTTGCATCGCTTAAATCCGCCTTGCCAACCATGGCGCGATGCTTGAAGGTTTTGGGCGCAGATCACGCAGATCGTGAGATGACCCCGCGAACCAAGACCGAGGAAATCCGGAGAACGCCATGATCAAAGCCAAGCGCTTCGGCCACGTCACCTTCGAGACATCCGACCTCGAGCGCCAGATCGCCTATTTCACGGAAGTCGCCGGCCTGGTCTTGGCGGAGCGGGAAAACGGCCGCGCCTATCTCGCGACCAAGCTCGGCGACCTCGTGGTTCAGCTCGAAAGCGGCGAGCATGCGCGTTGCGCCAGATTGGCATTCCAGGTTTCGCCGGAGACCGACTTCGACGACATCCGCAGCGGCATCGAGGCGGAAGGCATCCGCTGCCATTCGCGCAACGATCCGGCCCCGGGCATTGCGCAGATGCTCTCGTTCGAGGATCCCAAGGGCACGGTCTGCGAAGTTTTCGCGGCGCAAACGCCGATTTGCAAACCGCGACCCGTCGCCGGCATCGGACCGCTGAAACTCGGCCATCTGGCTTTCGTCGTTCCGGAGCCGAAGCAATTCGCCGACTTCTACAGCCGCGTTCTCGGCTTCCGCGTCTCGGACTGGATCGAGGACTGGTTCGTCTTCATGCGCTGCGGCCCGGACCACCACACCATCAATTTCGTGCGCGGCAAGCGCACGCAGATGCACCATGTCGCTTTCGAGCTGAAAGACTGGCCGCAGGTGCAGGCGGCGTGCGATCTTCCTCGGCAGCAAAAACATTCCGATCATCTGGGGCCCGGGCCGCCACGGCCCCGGGCATAATATCTATACCTATCACCGCAATCCCGACGACCAGATCATCGAAATGTTCACCGAGCTCGACAAGATGCTGGATGAAAACCTCGGCTATTTCGAGCCGCGGCCGTGGCATCGCGATCATCCGCAGGTGCCCAAGGTCTGGGGACCGCCGCCCAACGACATGTGGGGACCGCCGCCTACCGCGGAATATCTGCGGCAGCGCGATTGATCGACCGCACGTCAGCGCGGCAGAACGAAGAGATAGGTCAAGGCCGCGAACACCGGCGTCAGCACCACGACCGACCACGCCATGAAGCCGAAAAAGCTCGGCATCTTGACGCCGCGCTCCGAGGCGATGGCATAGATCATGAAATTCGGCGCGTTGCCGATATAGGTGAGCGCGCCCATATAGACCGCGCCCATGGAGATCGCCTTCAGCACCGGCGCCAGCGGGCCCATCAGTTCAGTGGCGTTGCCGCCGGCGAGCTGGAAGAACACCAGATAGGTCGGCGCATTGTCGAGGATCGCCGAGAGCACGCCGGTGAGCCAGAAATACGCGACGACGTGCGGGCTGCCGTCCTGCGCCGTCACCGCGGCAATGAGCCAGGCGAACGCGCCGGCGTGGCCGGCGTCGAGCATCGCCAAGATCGGCACGGCGCAGACGAAAATCCCGGCGAACAGGATTGCCACTTCGAGGATCGGCTCCCAGGAAAAGCCGTTGGCCTCGCGATGCTCGTCGGGCGTCAGCCACAGCGAGGCGAGCGCGGTCAGAAACAGCACGGCGTCGCGAAGCAGATCCTGCAACGGCAGCGTCGTGCCATAGACCGTGAAAGCGATGCCGGGCTTCCACAGCGCCGAGACGATGACGGCGCCGATGATGACCGCGAGCAGCGCGAGGTTCACCAGCCCATGCACGCGAATCGGCGCGCTCGCCTCGCCGACCGGCGCGACGCGGCGATCCTGGCGGAAGAACCAAACATCGATGGCGACGAAAATCGCCAGCACGCAGCCGGCGACGAACGCGGTCGGCTGCCACAGGTTTTTCGCCGGCCAGAAGAAATCGACGCCGTTGAGGAAGCCGATGAACAGCGGCGGATCGCCGAGCGGCGACAGCGCGCCGCCGATATTGCCGACGAGAAAGATGAAGAACACCACGACATGGACGTTGTGCAGCCGCGCGGCGTTTGCCCGAATGAGCGGCCGGATCAAAATCATGGCGGCGCCGGTGGTGCCGACGACGCTGGCGATGAGCGTGCCGAAGGCAAGCGTCAGCGCATTGGCCAGCGGCGTGCCGCGCACCGTGCCTGAGACCACGATGCCGCCGGCGACCACGTAGAGCGCGAACAGGATGGCGATGAAGCCGAGATAATCGCCAAGGAGCGCGTGCGCCAAGGCGGCCAGCGCGGTATCGACGCCGCGCAGCGCCGCGAGCGGGGCGAGCGTCAGCACCGCCCAGGCGAAGGCGAGTTTGCCGTAGTGGTGATGCCAGAAGCGCCGGATGACGAGTGGCGCGAACGCGATGGTCAGCAAAATGCCGACGAACGGCAGCTCCCACGCCCAGGACAATGTGGCGCCGTCGAGCGCCGCGGCCTGGGCCGCGCCGGGCAACAATACCGCTGCGGTGAGATAGGCGATGAGGCGTGCGGGCATGGCGGCCAGACTTTGCCACGGGCACGCGGCGATTGCATTATAACCGAGACGATAACTTGCTCCAGCCGGAGAGGAGTCACCCGTGGCCGTCCATCGCTTCGAAAATCCTTCCACCATGCCGCCGACGCGCGGCTACACCCAAGTGGTCGAGAGCACGAGCCCGTGCCGTACCATCTACATTTCCGGCCAGCTCGGCATGACGGTGGACGGCGAATTCGCCGGCGCGCCAGGCGACTTCCGCGCCCAGGCGACGCAGTGTTTTGAGAACCTGAAGCACGCGCTGGCTGCGGTCGGCGCTACTTTCGAGCATGTGGTGAGGGTGACCAATTATTTTGTCGACATGGCGCATCTGCCGATCTACTTCGAAGTGCGCGATCGCTACGTTGACACCAAGGCGCCGCCGGCCTCGACGGCCATCCAGATTTCGAAGCTGGCGCGCGACGGCGCATTGTTCGAGATCGAGGCCATCGCTGTCGTGCCGCAGAAATAGCGGCCGAAAACACGGGTGAGGAAAACATGACAATCGAAAAACGGGATTTCGTGGCGCGGGCCGCCGCGACGGCCGGCGCCGCTGCTTTGACGCTGACCCTGTCGCTCGGCATGGCATCGGCGCAGGACAAGACTTACACGATGAAGATCACGCTGCCGACGCTCAACGATCCGAGCTACTTCTTCGCCAAGAACTACGCGGCGGCGCTGGAGAAGGATTCCGGCGGCCGCATCAAGCCGGAGATCTATCCGGCGAGCCAGCTCGGCGCCATCCCGCGACAGATCGAAGGCACCCAATTCGGCGCCATCCAGTGCGCGATCATTCCGCCCGAATTCTTCGTCGGCGTCGACGAGCGCTTCGAGCTGATGGCGGCGCCCGGCCTGGTCGATTCCATGGACCACGGCCAGCGCCTTGCCGCCGATCCGGCGGTGCGCAAGCTCGTCCTCGGCCTCGGCGCCGACAAGGGCCTGCACGGCGTGGCGCTGTTCATGAACGCGCCGTCGTCGGTGATCGCCAAGGCGCCGATCCGGCATCTCGCCGACTTCAAAGGCAAGAAGATCCGTGTTCTCGCCTCGAAATTCCAGATGGTGCCGATCGAACGGTTAGGCGCGACGCCGGTGGCGATGACGCTCGGCGACGTGGTGCCGGCGCTGCAGCAGGGCGCCATCGACGGCGCCATTGGCGGCATCGTCGTCTTCACACCCATGCACTTCAACGATGCGGCGAAATATATCACCGAAACCGGCCAGCCCGCGGTCTTCGTTGCGGTCGAGATCAACAAGGGCTGGTACCAGTCATTGCCCGAGGACCTGCAAAAGATCGTCGACAACGACGCCGCCGCGGGACAGACGGCGATCGGCCCGCTGGCAAGCGAGATCGTCGGCAAGGCGCGCAAGGGTTGGACCGACACGGGCGGCGAATTGATCACCCTGCCAGCCGACGAACAGGCGGACATGATGAAGACGTTTTTGGCCGCCGACGCGGAAGTCGCAAAAGCCAAGCCGGCGCTCGATGAGGCCTACAAGATCGTCACCGACGCGGCGCAGCGGACGCGATGAGGCTTGTTACAGCCATCATCGGCGCGCGACGGCGATCAGGATGACACCGACGACCGCTATCGCACCGCCGTAATAAATCCATCGGCTCTCGCTGATCATGAAGCTCGATGCCGGATAGGGAAAGTATCCGGAGCCCTGCCCCATGAAGACCAGCCCCATGAGCAGAAGCAGGATTCCGATGATGGTCAAAGCGGCTTGCATCAATGCGCCGCGTCCCAGTTATCCGCGGCATGCGCCTCGACCTGCAACGGCACCGACAGCGACAGCGCCGGCAACGGTGCGTCGACCATGACGCTAGTGACCACCGGCAGGGTCTTGTCGACCTCGGCGTCGGGCACTTCGAACACCAGCTCGTCATGCACCTGCAGCAGCATCCGCGCGTTGAGCTTTTTCCTCGCCAGCGCCCCGTCCATGCGGACCATGGCGCGGCGGATGATATCGGCGGCGGTGCCTTGCAGCCGCGCATTGACCGCGGCGCGCTCGTTGAAGGCGCGGATCGAGGCGTTCGACGCGCCGATGTCGGGATAGTGGCATTTGCGGCCGAACAGTGTTTCAACAAAACCGTGCGTTTTCGCGAACGCCTTGGTCTCCTCGATATAGTCGCGGATGCCCGGAAAGCGCTCGAAATATTTGCGGATATAGGCGCCGGCTTCCTCGCGCTCGATGCCGAGCTGATTGGCCAGCCCAAAGGCGGAAATGCCGTAGATGATGCCAAAATTGATCGCTTTCGCCCGGCGGCGCACTTCGGGCGGCATGTTCTTGACCGGCACGCCGAACATTTCCGAGGCCGTCATGGCGTGGATGTCGAGGCCGTCGCGGAACGCCTTGCGCAACTGCTCGATGCCGGCGATCTCGGCCAAGAGCCGCAGCTCGATCTGCGAATAGTCGGCGGAGACGAGCTTGTAGCCGCGGTCGGCAATGAAGGCGCGGCGGATTTTGCGGCCGTCCTCGGTGCGGATCGGGATGTTCTGCAAATTGGGCTCCGACGATGACAGCCGGCCGGTCGTGGTGGCGGCGAGCGCGTAGCTAGTGTGCACGCGATGCGTCGTCGGGTTGACGTAGCCGGGCAACGCGTCGGTATAGGTCGACTTCAGTTTCGACACTTGCCGCCAATCGAGAATCTTCTTCGGCAATTCGTGGCCCTGCTCGGCCAATTCGTCGAGGACGCGCGCGCCGGTCGCCCACTGCCCGGTCTTGGTCTTGGTACCGCCCGGCAGCGCAAGCTTGCCGAACAAAATGTCGCCCATCTGCTTCGGCGAGCCGACATTGACGGTTTCACCGGCGAGCTTGTTGATCTCGGCTTCGAGGCCGGCGGCTTCCTGGGCGAATTCGCCGGACAGCCGGGAGAGCACCTGGCGGTCGATCGAAATGCCGCGCCGCTCCATGTCGGCAAGCACGCGCAATAGCGGCCGCTCCAGCGTCTCGTAGACATTGAGCATGTGCTCGGCGGCGAGGCGGGGTTTGAGCACCTGCCACAGCCGCAGCGTCGCGTCGGCGTCTTCGGCGGCATATTCGGTCGCCTTGTCGATCTCGACGCAGTCGAACGTCATCCTGGTCTTGCCGGCCTTGGTCACTTCGTTGAAGTCGATGGTGCGGTGATTGAAGTAGCGCTGCGCCAGCGGATCGAGGCCGTGGTCGGAGCGGCCAGCGTCGACCACATAGGACATCAGCAGCGTGTCGTCGTAGGACCTGATCTCGATGCCGCGCACGGCAAAGATCTGGAAGTCGAATTTCAGGTTCTGGCCGATCTTGAGCACGCCCTTGTCCTCGAGTAGCGGCTTAAGGGCATCGAGCGCGGCGCGCTCGGGGATTTGATCGGGCGCGACCTCGCCCTGGAACAGACCGCCGCTGCCGTCGCCGCCCTGCCGGTGCGACAACGGCACGTAGCAGGCCTCGTTCGGCGCCAGCGCCAGCGAGAAGCCGCACAGCGCCGCCTGCATCGGATCGAGACTCGTGGTCTCGGTGTCGATGGCGACAAAACCCTGGTCGCGGGCGCGCTCGATCCAGGTTTTGAGCCGGTCGAGGCTGCGCACGGTTTCATATTTGGAGCGGTCGAATTTTTGACTGTGCGCAATGTCGAGCCGCGCGGCGGCGAGCGCTTGCGGCGTGAGTTTTCCGTTTGCCTCGCTGGGTCTCGCCCCGCTTGCGGGCGCGGGCTGAGAGGCCGGCTTGCTCTGCGCAGCCGAGTTGCCCGCACCTGACGCGCCTTGCGCGTCGTCCTCCCCCGCAAGCGGGAGAGGAGGAGATGCACCGCGCACGGCGAGCTTCGCATCCGGCTCGATCTCGGCGACGTCGATGCTGGAAAACTCGGCGACGCGGCGCGTCAGCGAGCTGAACTCCATCGCCTTGAGGAAGGCGATCAGCCGCTTGTGGTCGGGCTCGTGCACCGCGAGATCGCCGATCGGCACGTCGAGCTTGACGTTGGTGTCGAGCGTGACGAGCTTTTTCGACAGCCGTGCCTTGTCGGCGTTGTCGATGATCGCCTGGCGGCGCTTGTCCTGTTTGATTTCACCGGCGCGCTTGAGCAAGGTTTCGAGATCGCCGTATTCGTTTATCAGCAGCGCCGCGGTCTTCTGCCCGATGCTGGGCACACCCGGCACGTTGTCGGTGGAATCGCCGATCAGCGCCTGCACCTCGATGACCTTGTCCGGCGGCACGCCGAATTTCTCGATCACCTCGTCGCGGCCGATCTTCTTGTCCTTCATGGTGTCGTACATGACGACGCGGTCGTTGACGAGCTGCATCAAGTCCTTGTCCGACGAGACGATGGTCGAGGTGGCGCCGGCCTCGTTAGCGTGGCGCACATAGGTCGCGATCAGGTCGTCGGCCTCGAAATCCCTTCTGCTCCAGGCAGGGCAGATCGAAGGCATGCACGGCTTGGCGGATCAGGCCGAATTGAGGTTTCAGATCGTCGGGTGGGTCCGGCCGGTGCGCCTTGTAGTCGGGATACATTTCGGTGCGAAACGTCTTTTCCGACAGATCGAACACCACCGCCAGATGGGTCGGCTTGTCGTCCTTCATCTCACGCAACAGCTTCCACAGCATGTTACAGAAGCCGAACACGGCATTGAGCTGCAGCCCGTCCGACTTGCGGTTGATCGGCGGCAGCGCGTGATAGGCGCGGAAAATGTAGCCGGAGCCGTCGACCAGGAAGAGATGGTCACCCTTCTTCAACGGCTTGGCGGCGCTCGGCGCCTTTTGCGGCTTTGGCGGTGTTTTTTGTGCGGCTGGCATGATGGCGAATAATATATGGTTTTT
>CAVWOI010000002.1:0-189279 GCA_963756245.1 uncultured Alphaproteobacteria bacterium | reverse complement strand
CAAAGCGCGGCCTAGCTTGAGGCAGGAGGCGGACGGAACGCAAGGGAGCAGAATGTGGCGACAAGGGATCTTGGCATCGCTGTCATTGGCTCCGGCCGCATCGGCACGTTGCGGGCGCGGCTCGCGGCCAAGCACGCGGCGGTGCGTTTTGTCGCGGTTTCGGACAAGGACCCGGCCAACGCCAGGAAGCTGGCGGATTTATCCGGCGCGCATTTTCACTCCGCCGACAACGACGAAGTCATCGCGCATCCGGACGTCAACGCCGTGTTCGTCTCGACGCCGGAAGGCGAGCACGCCGCGCCGGTCTGCAAGGCGCTCGAATTGGGCAAAGCCGTGCTGGTGGAGAAGCCGCTGGCGCTGTCGCTCAACGATGCCGAGGCCATCGTCAATACGCTTAAACGGACCAACGGCACCTTGCGCGTCGGCTATAGCCGCCGCTTCAAGGAATGTTTTTTGCGCGCCAAGGAGCAGATGGTGCACGGCCGGCTCGGCCGCATCAGCGGCGGGCTGGCGCGGGTCTATAATTCACGCGCCCAGACTTTCGCCATCCTCAAGCGCGATCCGCATGCGACGCCGGTGCTCGACGTGCTCACCTATTACGTCGACCTGATGTGCTGGTTCCTCGACGGCAACGCGCCGGTCGAGGTGGTGGCGCGCGGCCAGCACGGCATTTTCCGCGACGCCGGCTACAGCGCCCATGACGTCACCTGGGCGATCGTCACCTTTGCCGACGGCGCCGTGGTCAATTTCGGCATCAGCTATGCGCTGCCGGCGAATTATCCGACCCAGGGCCAATCGGACCGCGTCGAGCTCTTAGGCTCGGACGGCACCATGATCATCGACGACGACCACATGGAGCATCTGATCTTTTCCGAGAAAGGCATCCCGCACCCTTACGTGCCCGGCCATTCGATCAATCTGGCGTTCCTCGGCAGCAATACCGCGGGCGATTGGGCGATGGGCGATTTCTGGGGGCCTCTTGGTAATGAAACGCGCTCGTGGCTCGATTTCCTCGCCACCGGCCGCGGCGGCGACGTGCACGCGACGGCGGAGCAGGCCATGCTCAATCTCAAAGCCACCTACGCCATCGAGCGCGCGGTCGCGACCGGGCAGGCGGTGCGGCTGGATTAGAGCACGATCCGGAATAAGCCTGTGCTGGGGACTCGATCAAGCCGGTATTCCGAAAGGACCAGCTCTAGCCGTCGGATCATTTGCCCGCAGATTCGATGGCCGCGAACAATGACGTGTCGCTGATCGGCTTTGACAGATAGGCGATGGCGCCCGCCGACTTGCAGCGCTCGCGCATGCCGGCTTCATCATGCGCGGTGATGATGATGGTCGGGATTTGCACGCCGCGGCGCGCGAGATTGAGCTGAAGCTCCATGCCGGTCATTTCGGGCATCTGCAGATCAGCGATCAGACAATCCGGCAGCGCTTCCGGCAGCGAGGCGAGAAATTGCGGTGCCGAGAGGTAAGTCTTGGTTGCAAACGAGCGCGTGGCCAAAAGGCGGGCCAAGGCTTTCAGCACTGATGGGTCATCGTCGACGATGGCGATCGACCGGGGATTTTTCGCCATGACGTTTATATTGAATTTATTTTGGCGGGCGTCGAGTTGGGCCATGGTCCAATGTACGCATCCAATGGTACAACCGGCAGTCGTCATTTGCCGTGCGCCGCGATGCCGGCTTTTTCGGCGAGCCGCACCAAATCCACGACCGTGCGCACGCCGAGCTTCTCCATCATCCGTCCGCGGTGGACCTTGATGGTCTTTTCCACCGTTCCCAGATCGCCGGCGATCTGTTTGTTGAGCCGGCCTGCGATAACGTGCGTCAGCACTTCGCGTTCCCGCGGCGTCAGGGTGGCGATTTTGGCCTCGATTGCCGCCACCTCGGCGCTGGTTTGGCGCGTTCCCGCGTCCTGTGCTTCGGCGCGCGCGATGGCGTCCAATAAATCCTTGTCGCGCACCGGCTTGGTCAGGAAATCGACGGCGCCGGCCTTCATGGCGCGCACGCTTTTCTGGATGTCGCCTTTGCCGGTGAGGAAAATGACCGGCCGCTGCTTGCCGCCGGCGGTGAAGACTTGTTGCAACGCCAAGCCGTCGAGGCCCGGCATCGCGACATCGAACACGGCGCAGCCGGCAACCGCCGCGTCATGGCCCTCGAGAAATTCCTCCGCCGACGCGAACGGCCGGACGTCATAGCCCTTGGCGCGCAACAGTCGCGACAGCGCTTTCAACACGCCGGCGTCGTCATCGACCAGGAAGACCGTGAACGTGCCGTCCGTCTGGTCCTCTTGGCTCGTCCCTCGATCCGTCATTTGGCCGCCGCCAAAAATTCCTGCACCGGCAGCGACAACACCGCGACCGCGCCGCGATCCGGATGATTGACCAGGCCGAGCTTGCCGCCATGGGCCTGAGCAATGGTCGAGCAGATCGTCAGCCCAAGGCCAAGGCCGTGGGTCTTGGAGGTGTAGAACGGCTTGAACAATTGGGCCTCCGATTGCGCCTCGATGCCGGGGCCGCGATCCCTGATCCGCACCTCGACGGCATCGCCGTCGAGCGCGCGCGTCGAGACCTTGATGCGCCGTTGCGGCTCCGCGGTCGACGCCATGGCGTCCATCGCGTTCATGAACAGATTGAGCAGCACCTGCTGCAACTGCACCGGATCGCCGAACGTCGCCGGCAGGCGGCTCGCCAGATCGGTCTCCACTTCGATGCGGCGGCCGATCAGCTCGCTGTTGAGCAGCGCAATGGTCGACATGACCAGATCGTTGAGGTCGACCGGCTCGGTCTTGCTCTCGCCTTTCTTCAACAGGTTGCGCAGCCTTGCGATGACGTCGCCGGCCCGGTTGTCCTCGTGCACGATGTCGCCGATGGCATCGCGCACCTCTTCGAGGTCGGGCGATGTCTGCGCCAGCAAATGCAGCGCGGCTTGCGCATTCGACAGAATCGCGGTGAGCGGCTGGTTGATCTCGTGGGCGATGGCGCCGGACAACTCGCCGAGAACGGAAACGCGCATCAAATGCGCGACTTCTTGGCGCTGCTCGGCGGCTTCGGCTTCGGCGACGCGCCGGCGGCGGTTTTGGATGAGGACGTAGACGATGAGGAATGTCTGGGCGGCGAGAACGGCGGCAATGAGCGCGATCTGCCAGCGATATTGCTCCCACGCGCTCGGCTCGCGGAATTGCACGATGGCGTCGGGCGGCAGCCGGCTCTCGCTGATGTTCCAGCGCCGCAGCTCCCGCCAGTCGTACATCGGGGCGCCGAACAGGACAGGCAGCGGATTGATGGCGCCCGGCGTCTCGCCCTTGAGTATGCGCAGCGCAACTTCAGCCGCTTCCCGGCCCAGCGCCTGGGTCTGCATCAAAGGACCGCCGATAATGCCCCGGCCGAACTCGTAGTCGCCCATGGCGAAAACTGGGACGGCGGAGACTTCCCGCAGCTGCTCGAGCGCGCGATCCTGCGCATAGGTCACGCCCGCCGCGTCCTCGGACAGCAGGAACCAGAAAATGGCCGAGTGTTGCGGCATGCTGGCGGCGCGCAGCAGCATTTCGTTGTAGGTCAGATCGTTGAACCACTCGATCTTCACGCGATCGGCAAACGGCTGGAAATCGCGGCGCAGCTCCGAAGTCCAATACCGCTCGACCGGAGAATTACCGACGACGACGGCCACGTCGGTCGTCTCGGGCAGCAGCTGTAGAATGTTTTTGAAATAAGCGGGAAGGTCGAGATCCAAAAGTACGGCGCTGTCGTTGTCGGTCAGCGTGGCGCCGGGAATACGGCGCAGGTCCGCGCCGACGATCAGCATCGGCGCTGCGGGAAACAATTCGTTGCGATGGCGTTGCATGAAGAATGCCGCGGGAGCGCCCGCCGGCACGATCAAGTCGAGTTTCCGCCCGGCAAGAAGGGCGCGGATATATTCGACGAACGGCCCTTCATCCTGCGGACTTTGGACGCGCGCGGTGTCGAGCGAAACCTCGTAGAGATCGATCGGCTCTGGAGATTTCTTGACGAGTTCGGCGCGAAAACTTCCGGCCATGTCGCTCCACGGCGAGTAGGGATGACCGAACGCGTGCAGCAGGAGAACGTGTCGCGGCTCGGCCGCGCCAGCCGCAATCGCGCCTACCGTCAGAACGGCAATGGCCGACAAGGCTGTGCGTGCCCAACGCATCTTCGACATCACCCTAACGGTTGCCGGTGCCGCTCACCGCGGCGACCGCTCCGCGACGGCAAAATCGGCAGACAGTGACCAACGCGCACCGCAGTGCATGAATATCGCGCCTTATCGACGAACTCGACACCCCGATACCGAGTTTACAGGCTCGGCCGGATCGCCGTAAGGGCATTCGGGCGCATGCGGTTTTACCAGCAACCGGCGTATCCGAGCTTCCGGATTCCGGCGGTTTTTCATAAATGTTTCGCATTGACCGCGGCCGCCCCCCCCCTCGCTCCCACTCCTCGCGTACTTGTAATATTCGAATTGATCGAAGAAAGTCGGAACGGCTGCCGGGCTTTGTCGCCTCGCACCCCGCGGTGGACAACGCCTTACGGCGATTCGAAAGATCGTTATCGTTCGCATCGAGCCGGTTGAGCAGATCCCTATGTGGCAGCCGCGCAATATGCCCACCGTCGGCGATCTGACAGAACGATGGCCGCGCGGCATCGCCTGCGCCGGGGCAGTTGGGCTGGCTTATTTCCTCGCCGCCCAGCTCAGCCTCGGTCTGCTGCTGAAACCCGATGGCGTGGCGGTGTTTTGGCCGGCCGCCGGAATTTCCTCAGGTGTCTTGATCGTCTTGGGACCCCGCGCACGATGGCCGGTGGCGGCTGGAGCGATTGCTGCGACGATCGCAGCAAATCTGATGGGTGACCGGGATATCTGGGCGGCCTGCGCATTTGCCATTTGCAACGCCGCCGAGGCTCTGATTACGGCGGGACTGATCCAGTATTACTTTGGCGCCGATTTCAGCCTCGATCGGCTCCGCCACGTCCTTGGCCTGCTCGTGGCAGCGATTGCCGGGACTGCCATTTCGGGCGTCGGCGGCGCCATCGCCTACAAGCTGTTTCATAGCCCGGCCGTGCCGATGTTCACGACCTGGCGGCATTGGTTTGCGTCCGACGCCGTCGGCATCGTCGCCGTTGCGCCGGTGGTGATCGGATTCGCTGCCGCCATGCGTGCGCCGCCGCCGCGCAACGAAATCGTCGAAGGTACCGGAGCGTTGGCGGTGTTGGCCGCAATGACCGGAATCATCGTCTCGCTGCCGGAGCAGCCGTGGCAGACTGTGGTGCCAGGCGCGCTGCTGTTTCCGGTGTTGCTGTGGCTGGCGGCGCGTTGTCAGCCGGTCTTCGCCGCCGCCGGCGCGTTCATTGTGTCGCTCACGATCGTCTGGACGACGATCTTCGGCATCGGTCATTTTGGCGACACCGGCCTGCCGATCGACGGCCGTATCCTGCAGGCCCAAGCCATCATTCTGGTCGTGACGCTCGGGTCATTCGTTCTTGCGGCGCTGTTTGCCGAGCGAAGGGAAGACGCAGCGCGCCTGGCCCGGTCGAACATGCTGCTGGAGCGCGAACGCGACAATAAAATGATGAACCTGCAGGTGATCGGAGCTTCAATCGCCCATGAAATGAAGCAGCCGCTCACGGCGATCGCGGCCAACGGCAGCGCCGCACTGGCGCTTCTCGGCCAGGTGCCACCCGATCTCGCCGAGGCGCGGGCAACGCTGAGCGATATTGTCGGCGACAGCCATCGCGCCGGCGCAGCGCTCGACGGCATTCGCGACTTGTTCCGAAGTGCCGATCAGGGACGCCAGCGGATCGACGTCAACGAGATCACCCTTGAAGTCCTGCAGTCGTTGCGCGGCGAGTTGAAGGACCATGGCGTCGCGACGATCCCCGAATTGACGGCCGAGATGCCGCTGGTCGACGGCAATCGCAACCAATTGCTGCAGGTCATTCTCAACCTGGTCCATAACGCTCTCGAAGCCATGGATGCCACGACGGATCGCAGCCGCGTCTTGCGGGTCAAGACGCAGCAGCATGGTGGCGACGCCATTGCAGTAGCGGTGCAAGATTCCGGACCGGGAATCGATCCAAAGAAACTGGACGGCGTATTCGACGCGTTTGTCACGACAAAGCCGCACGGCATGGGATTGGGTTTGGCCATTTCCCGCTTGATCATCGAGCGTCACGGCGGCCGGCTTACCGCATCGTCCGACGGCAAGAGTGGAGCGCTGTTCCAGGTGGTTCTGCCGATCGAGCCCGCGGACAAGAGTGTCATCGGCGCATCATAGTCCACCGCAGACCATCGTTCGGACGCCGGTCGCGCAAGCCTCCGCCCGGCATTGGACCACGGTCCAATAGGCGCATTCGCTTTTCTCGATAAAGACTCCCGATTGCAATCGTGCGCGATCCAGGCGGCGGCGTGCGCACGAAGCGTGCTTTGCAAGCGAGCGTCGCAGGGCGTTGCGTGGCGATTGCGGAGGCGGCCGGTGGATCACAAAAGCTCAACCACGTTTCGTCGCCGGCGGCACCTACCGCATGGCTCGACAAGCACTATCCGGAAGAAGCTCCGGTCCACCGCGTCACAGTCGACTGCTTCTGGATCTACCGCACGCCGGTCACCAATCGCGACTTTCGCAAATTCGTCAACGATACCGGCTATGTCACTCGCCGAAATCGCGCCGAAGCCCGAGGATTATCCCGGCGCGCTGCCGCACATGCTCAAGGCCGGCTCGCTGGTGTTCACGCCTCCGAAGGATCCGCTCGATCAACGCCACTCGTCGCGGTGGTGGAATTTCAAATTCGGCGCGAACTGGCGCCGGCCTTATGGACCGCGCAGCTCGATCAGCGGGCTCGACGATCATCCGGTCGTACATGTCGCCTATCGCGACGCCGAAGCTTACGCGGCGTGGGCCGGTAAGGTCGTTACCGAGCGAAGGCGAATGGGAGTTCGCCGCGCGCGGCGGTCTCGACGGCGCCGAATTCGCCTGGGGCGACGAATTCACGCCCGGCGGCAAACACATGGCGAATACCTGGCAAGGCGATTTTCCCGCGCCAGAATCTCTGCGAGCGACGGCTTCGAGCGCACTTCGCCGGTGACCGCGTTTCCGCCGAACGGCTACGGCGCTATACGACATGATCGGCAACGTCTGGGAGTGGACTGGCACTGGTACGCGCCCAAGCACGAGGCCGATGCGCCGAAGACGTGCTGCATCCCGAAAATCCCGCGGCGGATCGGAAACCGGCAGCTACAATTCCTGCCAGGGCGAAGTTGAAAATTCCACGCAGGGTGCGCAAAGGCGTCTCGCACCTGTGCGTCCCCAATCATTGCCGCCGCTACAGGCTGGCGGCGCGTCATGCGCGGCCGGTCGACACCTCAACGAGCCACGTTGGATTCCGCTGCATCATCCGAGACAGGAGACCATCATGAGCGATAAGGACGAAGGTGACAACAAAGCCGCATTGAGCCGCCGCAATATGCTGCTCGCCGGCACGACGCTCGCTGCCGCGTCGGCGCTGGGCACGGCTGCAAGCGTACAGAAAGCCGTCGCGCAGGCGCAGCAAGCGGTGCCGGCCGGCCAGAAGCCGAACATTCTCGTCATCATGGGCGACGATGTCGGCTGGTTCAATATCGGCGCCTATCACCAGGGCATCATGTCCGGCAAGACGCCGAACCTCGACAAGCTCGCCGCCGACGGCATGCGCTTCACCGATTACTACGCCGAAGCGAGCTGCACCGCCGGCCGCGCCAATTTTATCACCGGGCAAATTCCGTTGCGCACCGGTCTCACCACGGTCGGCCAGGCCGGCGCCGACGTCGGCATGCCGGAGCAGTCGGTGACGACGGCGCTGCTGCTGAAATCGATGGGCTACACTACCGGCCAGTTCGGCAAGAACCACCTCGGCGACTTGAATAAATATCTGCCGACGGTGCACGGCTTCGACGAATTCTTCGGGTATCTGTATCACCTCGACGCGATGTCCGATCCGTACTGGTTCGACTATCCGCAGGACTGGATCGACAAATACGGCCCGCGCAACCTGGTGCATTCCTACGCGACCGACGTCGACGATCCGACCGTGATGCCGCGCTGGGGCAGGGTCGGCAAGCAGCGCATCGTCGACGAGGGCCCGCTCAAGCCGTTCAAGGATATGACCCAAGATCACCAGATGTGGCAGAAGGGCCAAGACGCCAAATACGATATGGAGACCTTCGACGAAGTGCTCATCGAACAGACCAAGGGCTTCATGGATCGCGCCAAGCAGGCCAACAAGCCGTTCTTCATCTGGCACAACACCACGCGCATGCACGTCTTCACCTATCTGCAACAGAAGTACCAGGCGAAGATGAACTACGAGACCAATTACGGCCTGGAAGAAGCCGGCATGGCGCAGATGGACGACGACATCGGCGATCTGCTCAAGCACCTCGACGACATCGGCGTCACCGACAACACCATCGTGATCTTCACCACCGACAACGGCGCCGAAGTGTTCACCTGGCCGGACGGCGGCATGACGCCGTTCCGCGCCACCAAAGGCACCGTCTATGAGGGCGGCTTCCGCGTGCCGTGCATCGCGCGCTGGCCCGGCAAGATCAAGCCGGGCACAGTGGAGAACGGCATCTTCTCCGGTCTGGATTGGCTGCCGACGCTGGTCGCGGCGGCGGGCAACCCGAACATCGTGGCGCAGTTGCTGCAAGGCGTTCAGATCGGCGGCCAGACCTACAAGAACCATCTGGATGGCTATAACCAGACGGATCTGATCACCGGCAAGGGACCGTCGGCGCGGCACGAGATCTTCTACTTCGGCGAGTCGCAGCTCGGCGCCATCCGCATCGACGACTTCAAATTCCAGTTCTACCAGCAGCCTTACGGCTGGCCGGGCGAGAAGGCGACGACCGACATGCCGACGATCGTCAACCTGCGCCAGGATCCGTTCGAGCGCACGCCGTCGATCCGCGGGCAGACGCTCAACGATTTGGGCGGCGGCTATATGAACGACTTCATGGCGCGCGAATTCTGGCGCTTCGTTCAGGTGCAGCAGACCGTGGCGGCGGCGGCGCAATCGTTCATCGATTACCCGCCGATGCAGCAGGCCGCGTCCTTCAACCTCGCCGCCGTCAAGGAGCACATCGAGGCGTTGATGAAGGCTCACGAAGGGCAATAAACCAACCGCGAATGGCGGGCGCTCCTTTCCATGGGCGCCCGCTTATTCGTATGGACGCGCTTTCATTCATCAAGAAACTTGAGAGGAACAATTATGCCGGGTCACAGGACATTCTTGACTGCGCTCGGCTTCGTCTTGGCAGCATTGTTCGGCTCTGCGGGTGCGTCCAGCGCGCAGCAAAGCGCGGTGACGGCTATCGACATTGCGCTGGAGCCGGACGCAACAATGATCCAGCACGCGCAGGCGGACAACGCCCGCCTGCTAAAGGTGTTTCCGAAAGGCTTTGCTCTCGACGCGACGCACCACCCCCACATCTCGATGCTGCAGCAGTTCGTTCGCACCGCTGATCTCGACAAGGTCTACGCCGCGGCCGAGAAGGTTTTTGCCAGTGAGAAGCCGACGGGTTGGAAATTGAAGGCGTTCAAGTACTATTACATACCCTCTCCGCCCGTCGGTCTTGCCGGCATTGTCGTGGAGCCAACCGACGATTTGCGCCGGCTCCAACAAGAGCTCATCGATGCGGTGACGCCGTTCACGGTGAAAACGGGCACCCCTGCGGCGTTCATGAGCACCGAAGATGGCCGCGACATCCAGCCGGACCTGATCGAGTACGTGGCCCATTTTGTGAAGATCGCAGCCGGCAAGAAATTTAATCCGCACGTCACAATCGGTGTCGCTACCGTCACTTATTTGAAGCAGATGCTTGCAGAGCCGTTCGATGCGTTCACCTTCTCGCCAGCGGGAGCATCGGTTTACCAGCTCGGCAGTTTTGGGACGGCTCGCAAGGAACTCAAGGCTTTGGCGTTGACGCCCTGAAGGCTCTTGGGGAAAGACACGGAAAGGTGGCAGCCATGTCACAAAAACTTTTCTTCTCGGGGGTCAGCCGTCGGGCGCTGCTGTCTGCTCTGGCGGTGCTTCCGGCATTTTCGGGATCGCTTCTGCCGATGTCGGCGCGGGCGCAGACAGCGGCGTCCGGCGGCCCACTGCCGTCGTGGAACGACGGCCCGAGCAAACAAGCGATCATCGATTTCGTGCGCGTAACCACCGATCAGGGCAGCCCGAAATTCGTGCCGCCCGAAGAGCGTGTCGCCACGTTCGATCAGGACGGTACGCTGTGGGTCGAGCACCCCCTCTACAGCCAGGTTGTCTATTGCCTGGATCGCGTTCCGAGGGTGGTGGAGCAGAAGCCGGAGCTCAAGAAAATCGAGCCCTTCAAGACCGTGCTGTCCGGCAACCGCGAGGCGATCGCCAAGCTGTCGCTGCACGATCTGGAAACGATACTGGCAGCGACGTTGACCGGCATGTCGGTGGATACGTTCGAAGCCGAGGCCGCCCAATGGCTGGCGGCGGCCAGGCATCCGCGCTGGAACAAGCTTTATACCGAGCTGGTCTATCAGCCGATGCTCGAAGTGCAGCAATACCTGCGCGACAACGGCTACAGGACCTACATTGTCACCGGCGGTGGTCAGGATTTCGTCCGTGTCTATGCGCAGCGGGTTTATGGCATCCCGCCCGAGCAGGTGGTCGGCACCATGGGGGGAACGAAATTCGGTTACGACAAGAACGGCACGCCGTTCCTGACCAAGGAGCCAAAACTGCTTCTCAACGACGACAAGGCCGGCAAGCCCGAGGGCATTCATCTGATGATCGGCCGGCGTCCGCACGCGGCGTTCGGCAACTCCGACGGCGACCGCGAGATGCTGGAATATACCGGCTCAGGCGATGGCGCGCGGCTGATGATGCTGGTGCTGCACGACGACGCGCAGCGCGAATATGCCTACGGCCCGGCGCGCGGGCTGCCCGACACCAAGATCGGGACCTTCAGTCAGGCGCTCGACGGCGAGGCGAAGAAGAATGGCTGGACCGTGATCAGCATGAAGAGCGACTGGAAGCGCATCTTTCCCTTCGACTAGGGGCGGGAAGGCGGCAACCCGGGATAACCGGTATCCGGACGACTGGATCGCTCCGAACAGGATCATGGCGACCGGCACGGCCGCGGCTGGCTTCGATCCGTCGGCTGAAATTCCTGTGCCGAATTGTGACAGCCGGTATCGGCGGCCGGGCCCCGATACCATCACGCGGCCGTGATCGGGCTTCGCGGGGATTTGACGGTGATCGATCCTTAGACCACAATGTGCTCTGGCGCGGGTTTAGACAAACAACACCTCTGCCTGCTGAATGCCGGCGCCGGCGGGCGAACCAAAGAGATCAATGTCATGAACGTCAACAGTTTCGGACTTGACCTGTCTGAAGAACAGATCCTCATCGACGAGCTCTCCGACGAGGCGTTGGAGCGGGCTGGCGGTTTGGAGAATCGGGCGGGCTACACGATTGCCATGTGCTCCGGCCTGTCGAGCTGCCCCTCTGCGCCGGCGTAATGGACTGCTTCGGGCCTCTTGATATTGGCCCGATTGCCGAACTCTCCGACGCCTCGTCGGAGAGTTCGGTGATATGCTCGCGATGACATACTCGCGGTGACGAAGTCTGCCTAGGAATTCCGACGGCGGCTTTGATCCTTTTGACGTTGTCGGATCGGCGGCTGGCACCGGCGAAAGCTTGGCGTCAGCCGCCACATCGTCGTTACATCGCGGTCGAGACTCTTGAGCGAAAATTGCTTCAGACCGAAGCGATTTTCGCTCCAACATTTTGACGGAGCCTGACCCGTCCGGATCGCTCTGAATTGCTTCACACGAAGCAGGCGATTTCCGCATAAGTATTGGCCACCGGATAGCCCGTTACTTCGACCCCGGCGGCATCGAGCCAGGCATGGGCGTCGATCGGCTTGTCCTGTCCGATCTTGTCTTGTCCGCTCCTGTCTTGTCCGCTCCTGTCTTGCCCGATCTTGTCCCGCCCGATCCTGTTCTGTCCGATTCTGGCGCCGAAATGCAGCACGCTGTCGACGCCGCGCCGCTTGAGCATGATGCGCGCGGCCATGGCCTGGGGCAGGCACACCGCGTTGAACGGAACGTGGCGCGCCGCCCGTGTCACCGCCCAGCCGACCTCCTCGGCAATACGAGCCAAATCCCGCTTATCGTCCGATGTCGCCTGCAGCGCGCGCGCGTCTGTGGGCGCGACCAGCGTGCCGAGCTGGCGCGCCAGGCGCGGAAACGAAATAAAAATCAGGCTCAGCCGCGCCACCAGGAGCCATGCCACCGCTTCGATCAGCACGGCGCGGCGGCGATGGCCGAGCTGGGCGAACCTGACGAGCCGGCGCAGCGAACGCTGCGCGGCGTTGCGCCGTTTCGCCGGGCCGCTCATGCCGCCCGCTCCATGAGCCCGATACTGCGCCAGTGCCGTTCCAGATCGGCGACGACGTCCGGCATGGTGGCGAAGTCGAGCGCTCGGGTCAGATAAAAAATTCCGGCCTTGTTGGCGATCGTCGTCGCGGCATGAAAATAATCCACCCGCTGGCCCATGCGGTTGACCAGCCGCGGCCGATAGGCCACCCGCCGCAACATCGCCGCAGCGTCGACGGCATTGGCCGGCACGATACCCGCCGTGAGCGGCGGCCGCGCCTCGCGCAGCGCGTAAAGCGTACCAAGCGGCAGCGCTTCGGCGTGGGTCTCGCCGGGATCGACGTAGAATTTCTCCAGGCGGCCGCGCACGCGCGCGCCGCTTTTGCCCTTGAGATCGAGTTTTTCTATTGCCTGCGCCCAAAGCTTGAGCTGCCGCCCGTCGGGATGCACCATGGGCGTACCGTCTTCGGTCACCGTGACCGCGCAAAAATCATCGGTAATGAACGGATAGCCGCGCTGCGCCAACGCCGCGGCCAAGGTCGATTTGCCGGCGCCCGACGGTCCGCAGAACAGGATGGCCTTGCCGTTGACTCGCACGGCGCTGGCATGCAGCACGATCTGCCGGCGCTGGTGCAGCAAAATTCCATAAGCCGTGCCGAGCAGATAAAGCGGAATATCGCCGGCGTCGGCGCCCGGCTCGGCTTCGAATGTGATCTCGCGTCCGTCGCGGAGCAGAAAGCGCGCCACCTTGGGGACGCGCAGCAGGAATTGTTTGCCCGCCATCTGCCAGGTGGGCCCGAGCTTTTCGGCGCCGTCGAGCATCGCCGGCACCGCGCCGCGCCGGATGGCGACGTCCGCGCGGCGTCGACCGGCCGCCGCCGCGATCAGTCCGGGCAGCACGATCTCGCTGCTCACCGACAGCCCTGAAATGCGGTAAAAGTGCACGCTTTCTGCCCGGTCTGAATGCGCCTCGCGGAACCACGGCGCGGCTCCGGGCGCGGCCCGCATCATACGAAAAACCTCATCGGACTCAAATGCGTCGCGCCGGCCTCGACATCCGGCCGGCAAAGCCGTAGAGGGCTGTTGATCGACGCGGATGACCAGCGATGCAATTGCCCGATCGGCTGCGATTGCCTTTCACCTTCGATGCAGATCTGTTGGCCCGCGATTTGGATGCGCTGAGCGCGGTCGGCTGGACCGAGCATTTCGTGCGTCAGAACTACGATGGCGACTGGAGCGTCATCCCGCTGCGCGGCAAAGCCGGCGCCACGCATCCGGTGATGATGATCTACTCCGATCCGGCCTGCACGGATTTCGCCGATACGCCGATGCTTGCGGCCTGTCCATATTTTCGCGAGGTCCTCGATACGTTCCAGGCTCCGCTGGGCGCGGTGCGGCTGATGCGGCTCACGCCGGGGTCGGTCATCAAGGAGCACAACGACATGGATTTGAGCTTCGAGGGAGGCACGGTGCGCATTCACGTGCCGGTCGTGACCAATGCCGACGTCGAATTCCATCTCAACCGCAGCCGCATCGTGCTCGATGCCGGAAGTGCCTGGTATCTGCGTCTTTCCGATCCCCATAGCGTCGTCAACCGCGGCACCACCGACCGCGTGCACTTGGTCATCGACGCCGAAGTTAACCGTTGGGTTGCGGATATTCTGAAAGCCGCAACCTCGACGAGAAACGTCATCGGCGTGACATAGCGCCATGGAAGAAGCCTGGCGCCATGGAAGAAGCCTGGCGCCATGCAAGCTTGGCGCGAAGGCAAACAACGCAGCCGGACCGTCAATCAACGTCAACTGAAAGTCGTCGATTGATGACCCGTTGCCAGACGTTGAATGCTCGATTAAGGTTGTTTTGAAGACGTCCCGTGGGAGGGTAAATATGAGCTCACCGTTTGTCGCAGAAATTCGTCCCTGGGCCTGTAACTTTGCGCCGCGCGGTTGGGTCATGGCCCAGGGGCAGATACTGCCGATCTCGCAGTACACCGCCCTGTTCTCGCTCATCGGCACTTACTACGGCGGCAACGGCACCAGCAACTTCCAGCTTCCCGACCTGCGCAGCCGCGTGCCCATGAAGTACGGCCAGGACCCGGTTGGCAATCAATACGTCCTCGGAGAGGAGGCTGGTGAGGAGACGGTCACGATATCGTCGCAACAGATGCCGGTCCATACCCATACAGTTTCGGGGAGCACGACAGCTGCACACAAGCAGGCGCCGGCCGCTGGATTTGCCTTAGGAACCTCGGGGAATGGTGCCTTTTACTATGCCCCGAGCAACAGCACGACGATTGCTATCAATCCCGGGACCGTGTCGACTTACGCGGGCGGCAACCAGGCCCACACCAACTTGCAGCCCTATCTGGCGATCAATTGGTGCATCGCCCTGACCGGCATCTATCCGGCGCGCAACTGAGCCGGCTGCAGCACGAAATCAGGAGGGCTTCGCGATGTCATCGCCTTATATGTCTCAGATCCTTATGTTCTCCGGCAATTATGCGCCGAAAAATTATCTCATGTGCAACGGGCAGTTGTTGCCGATCAATCAGTATCAGGCACTGTTCGCGTTGCTCGGAACCACCTATGGCGGCAACGGCCAGACCAACTTTGCGCTCCCCAACATGCAATCGAGCATACCGGTGGGCTGGGGCCAGGGACTGGGGCTGTCGTTTTATAATCTCGGTCAGACCGGTGGGACGCCTTCGGTCACGTTGAACCAGAGCACGGTGCCGACGCACTCCCATAACTTCAACGCTGCGACCAACACCGCACAGACGACCAGCGCGTCGGTCGGGGGTAATTTACCCGGCTCGCCGCCCGTCTCGGGCGCGAGTTTCTATGCGACGCCGCCTGGAAACCCGCCTCTCCAACCGCAGGCCATGGGCGCGGCGGGGGTCTCCACCATAGGCAGCAATCAATCCCATACCAATCTGATGCCGTCACTTTGCATCACGTTCGCGATCGCCATTACTGGCGTCTTTCCGACCCGTAACTGAGGAGAGCCGAAATGTCACAGCCATACATTGGCGAAATCCGCGCTTTCGGCTTTACCTTCGCGCCGGTGAACTGGGCGGTCTGCAACGGCCAGCCGATGAACATCGCGGACAACCCGACACTGTTCAACGTCATCGGCACGACTTACGGCGGCAATGGCACCACGACCTTCAACATGCCCAACCTGCAGGGCCAGGTGCCGATGCATTGGGGAAACCTCGCCGGCTTCAATACCACCATCGGGCAGGTCCAGGGCACGACCCAAGTGACGCTGACGCAGGGGCAAACGCCTTCGCACTCGCACACGATCACTGCGCAGCTTGTGCCGTCGGGCGGAGTGGTGGAACGGACCCAAGTTCCCAAATCGGTGAGTTACCTCGCCAACTCCAGCCCCAGCGGTATCTATTTGGATACGACCCCGACGTTTAATTCTCCGTTGGCCTCGAACGTGCTCTCAACCGTCGGCGGTTCGCTGCCGCACGACAACATGCAGCCGTATCTGGCGGTGAATTTCTGCATTTGCCTATACGGGATCTACCCGTCGCAGAGTTGAGGCAACTCGGGTTTGCATTGACCGGTTGGCTGCAGCGATGAAGGTGGGTGGCGTAAGCGCGCCTAGTCTGGCGATTCCGCCCGTTCTGAGCGACCAAGGCTTCGCGTTGCGGCCGGAAACCGAAGCGGACATGCCGTTTCTGCGCCGGCTCTATCTCTCGACCCGCTGGGAGGAGCTTGCCTCGGTCACGCACTGGACGGACGTCCAGAAGATCGCGTTCCTGGACAGTCAATTCGACGCCCAGCGCAGCTATTACCTGAGCCACTATGCCCGCGCGGCCTTCGACGTTCTGGAAGCGCAAGGCATGCCGGCGGGCCGGCTTTATCTCGATCGCCAGGCCGACACGCTGCTCGTCGTCGATATCGCGCTGTTGCCGGAATGGTGCGGCCGCGGCATCGGCACCGCGCTCATCGAAGCCATGTTCGCCGAGGCGCGGCTCGCCGGCAAAGGCGTCACCATCTCGGTCGAGAAATTCAACCCGGCGCAGCGGCTTTACCGGCGGCTCGGCTTTCGCGAATACGCCGAGGACGACGTCTATTGGTTCATGCACTGGTCGCCGGAGCGGGACGCGCGTGCCGGGATCAGTTGAAGACCGCCTGGTAGGTGGTGGTTTCGCCCTGCCGGCCGATCGGCACCAGGAAGATCGTCATCGGGCCGAGCGTGCCGTGGCGTAGCCCATAGAGCCGCTGCGGCAGCACGAAATCGCCGCTGGAGGTGAAGTACAGCGAGAACGGCTCGCGTGCCACCTTGGCGTAGTTTCGCAACGGCTCGACTTCCGTGAGCGTCAGCTCGATCGGCGGCGCGTCGGCTTCATCGAGAACCCAGACCTGGCCGACCTTGTCACTGAACAGTTCGCGGGTTAGTGGCTCGTTTGTCATCGGTCCGGGGTTTCGTTCGCAAGGGAATTTCGCTGTGCCGCCCAGAAAACCTCTACATCGAGGTTCCCGGACCGTAAAGGGCGGCCATTGCGGATGCCTCCGTTTATCGCAGGCTTTGTGCCGGCGCCGCGCGGTCTGTTAAGGACGCACATGGATATAAAATATCATGCCGCCGCTTCGCCGCCTGCCGGTTCGGCGCAGCTCGAGGCGTTCTGCGCCCTGGTCCTTGAAGACCCTTCGCTGCAACAGGCGCTGCGCGGGTTCGCCGGCACCGACGAATTCATGGTCGCGCTTCGTGACGCGGCGCTCCAGCGCGGCTTCTCGCTCGCCGCAGACGACGTGCGTCGGGCGATGCACGAGCGATCGCTCGGCATCGACAATCTGGTCGAGCGCGAAGTCAAGGCGACGCCGCTGCCGCCCGACGGCTGGCTGCCGATCCGCGCTTCGTGGCAACGGACTGAGCTTTACGTCCATTGGGCCTATTTCGGCGAGCGACCGCTGCGCGATCCGTTCTTCGAGGGCGACGTGCGCGCTTGCCTATACACGCCGTTCAACCGTTTGTTTCGTCACGTCACCCCGATCGAGACGCTCGCCGCATGGCTCAAGACGCGCCCGTACCTCGAGCCGAGCGGCTTCATTTTTCACATGTCGCGCTGCGGCTCGACTTTGGTGTCGCAAATGCTGGCGGCGCTGCCGTCCAACATCGTCGTCTCGGAGGCGAGCCCGATCGACACCGTGGTCCAGGCGAACCGCTGGCGGCCCGATCTGAACGAGGATCGGCAGGCGCTTTGGCTGAACTCCATCATCGGCGCACTTGGTCAGAAACGGTCCGGCAACGAACAGCGTTATTTCGTCAAGCTGGACTGCTGGCACACTTTGGCATTGCCGCTGTTTCGCCGCGCCTTTCCGGCGGTGCCGTGGGTTTTTCTCTATCGCGACCCGGTCGAGGTGCTGGTGTCGCAGTTGCGCATCCCCGGCACCCAGATGATACCCGGAGGGTTCGGGCCCGATCTCTACGGACTAGAGCGGTCCTACGGTCCAGGCACCGCGGAGGACTACTACGCGCAAGTCCTGGCGAAAGTCGTCGAGCCGATCGTGCAGCACTATTCCGGTGGCGGCGGCCTGCTGGTCAACTACCGGCAGCTTCCGGATGCGTTTTTTACGGCAATCCTGCCGCACTTCGGCGTCGCCTGCGGCGAGGCGGATCGCGCGGCGATGACGCAGGCCGCGCGCTTCGACGCCAAATCCCCAGGCTTTGAATTCGAGTCCGACAGTGGCAGTAAACAGCAGGCCGCGACGCCAATCGCGCGAGCCGCCGCGCAACGCTGGCTGGGCGATCTCTACCGCCGGCTCGAGGCCTTACGTGCGCCCAACTGAAGCCGCGACGACAAGGCGTTTCGCCCCGGCGACAATGCCCTCGGCCCGCCATTTATTGGCCCCGGCGGCGCCGAATGCTAATTTCCACCGGCCTCTTGCGTCATATGGCAGCGCTCTCTGATGGAATGGGTGCACGACTTCGGACCAAAGAAGGTTCGCGTCGCCGCCGAATTGGCGCGCCGGCGCGTCGCCGACGCGCCGGACGTGCCGGAGCGCTGGCTTGCGCTGGCGAATATTTTGACAGAATCGGGTGAACGGGACGCAGCGGCAGCCAGTTTGCGCGATGCCGTCGAGCGGCTGCCCGGTTCGGCGAAGCTTCGGTGCAGGCTTGCCTCGGCATTGATACGGCACGAGGCGTTTGAGGAAGCGCGTGCTCAAGCCGATGCGGCGCTCGCGCTTGCGCCCGGCGATCCCGAGATCCGGAAGCTGCATTTCGAGTTGTTGGCACGCACGCGATCCTGGGATGCGGCCGGAAAAAGCCTCGACGCCATGGCCGGCTCCGTTGCCACGTCGAGGGCGATCATGACGCAAGAAAGACGTCTTGATTCAGCAGGCCTGTTGGCATTTTGCGAGGCGCGGCTTGCGGAGGATTCGGCATCGTCGGCCGCGATATTCTACAAAGCCGTCGCGCTCGCGCGACTTGGCCGCGGTGAGGAAGCGTGCGCCGTCATGTCGCCCGACAAGCACGTTGCCATTTGCGATCTGCCGGCGCCGGAGCAATACGGCGACGGAGAAAAGTTTCGTCAGTTGCTGGCGGCGGAGATTTGCCGAAATCCCACGCTCGCGCCCGGTCCTCGCGGCAAGGCGACCCGTGACGGCCGGCAGACCAGGCATTTGCGGCAGCCGGATGCCGTCGCGATCGAAGCGCTCATTGCGCAAATCAAACACGCCGCGCAGGATTACGCGCGCCGATTGAGCGCATCGGACGAAGCATTCGCGGCGGCACAGCCCAAATTGGCGCGCCTGGACGCTTGGGCCGTGGTCTGCGGCAAGGAGGGTCGGCAAAGAGCCCATCTGCATCCTCCCGGCTGGCTGAGCGGCGTCTACTACGTCACGGCGTCCCGCCCAGCGGGTGCGAATCTTTATCGCGGACCGCTGATCCTGGGTGCGCTCGACCCGCACGCGCACGGCGTCGAACCGCCCTGGGGCACGCGCGAGATCGAGCCGGTGCCGGGCAGGCTCGTGCTGTTTCCCTCCTACCTGCCGCACGCCACGCAGCCGAGCGGGGTCGAAGGCGCACGCATCAGCGTCGCTTTCGACGTCGTGCCGGCAAAACCGCAGTGACCGACTACGCCGCCCCGCGCTCCGCCGCGAGCGGCAAAAGCTGCGTATCGTAGTTGCATCGTCGCATGACGCCGCCGTGCGCGGCCCCGATACGCGCCGCCTGCGCCGCAGTCAGAACCTGCCGCCCGCGGCTCTTCAAGCGATAACGTTGCGAGCTATCGTCTCGTCATCTCGCGCGCGTCGGCAATGAATTGGCGCGCCAACCTTTCGGAATGACCGTCGGCCTGCTTGTGCAAACGCGGCGGTGGAATACTAGCATCGGGTCGGCCAATCGCGGCGAAGAGCCGGGCGAGCGTCAACTCGTACGACTGCGCGAGATCTTCGTAGTCGAGCGCGTGATAGCACGCGCCGTTGGCGCGAAAGAAATCGTGCCAGTGGGCATTGTGCAGCTGGATCGCGGCGAGGATGCGAAAAGTCAGGTTGAAATTGTAGGCGGGCTCACCATCTGCTGGGCCTTCAACAAACTTGCGCCATCGGCGTGCCTCAACTGTGGCCCGATAGTGCGACACCGCCTGCCCGACCTGGTCTCGTCGCCCAAGCCGTACGAAGGTCGGATTCGGTAGGATTCCCGAGATGATCGCGAGAATTCTGCGATGGATCGTCGGCGGCATGGGGGCAGGCGTGAACCGGAAAAGGTCGGTGAATTCGCTCGGTGCGTATTCGCGCAAGAGCTGGACGACGTCCCGCCAGAAAAGCTTGATCGCGAGTGTGCCCGACGGATCGGTGCGGTGCCGGTGCAGCGCGGCGACATAGGTCGGCAAATCGTCCGCCTTCCAGCGCGCCGCGAATCCGGGGCGAAAACCGCCGTGGAAATATTCCAACGGGCATCCAAACCCGCCGGAGAAGTAGAGCGCCTCGCCAAGCAGGGTGCTTCCGGAACGCTGTTGCGTGCAGATTACGAGGGTCCGGCGCGGCGGTCCTTGCCACTCCGGATAGTCCGCACCGGCACCGACGAGATCGTAGCTCATCTTGCAAGAGATATCCGCGCGGTAGGACTGTCGCCATTCCTCCGGACGGTCACGCGCGTTGCGGGTTGAATGGACATTGTTGCGAGTACCCAAATCGCGTTACGCGACAAAGCTCGGCGTGAACGGTAAAAGCTGCGTGTCGTAGTTGCATCGCCGCATGACGGCGCCGTGCGCGGCCGAGATACGCTTTGCCTGCGCCGCTGTCAGGACCTGCCGCCATCCGTCGACGCGACCTTCGCGGAAGAACACCGGCGACCGGCTCGGCTTCTCGACGAAGCCTGCCGCGCGCTCCTGGGCTTGCAGGCGAGGAAATGCCGCCGCCTCGACCGCCGCCGCGATACGTTCGCTGTCGCAAGGCAAACCGAGAAATCGCGCCACCGCGGCAAAGGCTGAATGCGGATCGTTGTGCATGTCCTCATAACGCAGGAGATGCACCGGAAACGGTGCGCCCAGCCACGATTCGACATGCTCGCTCCAGTGTCCGGGCCGCTGGATGAGTTGTTGCGACAACCGCGAGACGGGCGCCCACTCGCCTCCTGGGTCCTCCATGCGGTCGATGGTGTCGTCGATGTCCCTGCCGCGATGGTGAGCGAACGAGACGGCGACGGCGCGAGGATCGCGCACCACGTAGACCGCGCCACGTGTTGCGGTTGTGGGAAATACCGGTTCGCCGGCCGGCGTCATACGATAAGCGTCATGCGTTTTACTATAGATCGGCCGCTGCGCTTCCGCGGCCCAGATCTCATAGGCGCGCGGCAGCAAATTGATCTCCTGTTCGATGGTGAGATCGGCGCTGGCGATGCCGAGCGCCTTGTCGAACAGGGCGCGATCGCTGACGCCGAAACTCACCGCAGGCATCGCATTGATGTCCACCGGCCGCCCGGACAACAGGCTGGCGAGCACGACGCGCAGCCACGTGTTGCCGGATTTGTGATACGAGGCCACCAGCCAGATGCCCGCCACGGGGTTCAGTCCTCCAATGTCGCAAGCAATTGCGCGGCCGCCTGGCGAAGCCCCGCCAGGTCTCTCGGCACCATGAGGCGCCAAAAGCCCACCCCCGCGGATGTCATCAACGGGAAGGCAGCAAAAATCGGCTGTGCCCGCCCCAGTGCGCGGGCTGGTCGCTGGGTGTGAACGCATTCGTACATCGCTTGCGCCGCTTGCGCGCCGCGCAGCCGCTCCAGCCGAGCCGGAGGCAGCGCATCGCCAACCAACCGCACCACCGCTGCGAGTTTATACGGTTGCAACGACAGGCGGTTGCCGCAATCGAGAAAATACCTTTGCTTATGCTCCAGCGCGCGCTCGAGCGCGTCCGTGGCGACGCCGAGCTCGGTGAGAGCATCGTACCAAAGCTGCAAACGCGTGCAGCCCGGCGTTACCGACACCTCGCCGTCGTTGCGCATATCGACGACACAAATGTCATCGGCGATCACCTCGTGACCCTGCCCAGCCAACATCGCGGCCAGCGTCGACTTGCCGGCCGCGGCA
Source organism: uncultured Alphaproteobacteria bacterium (assembly GCA_963756245.1). GTDB lineage: Bacteria > Pseudomonadota > Alphaproteobacteria > Rhizobiales > Xanthobacteraceae > BOG-931. The sequence continues at coordinate 167,333 of CAVWOI010000002.1, read as the reverse complement.
TTGCCGCAAAGCGCGACGGCGTGTCCGTTGATGACGACGCCGCTGGCGTGCAAAGGCAATAGTTGCCGTTGATGCCACAGCACGGCCTGGATCGGGCCTGCGAGAATGGCACTCAGATTGGACGGCGCCGGATCGACTTCCGGCTCGACCGTAATCTCATTGCCATTGCGGACCAGGACGCGGCCGGTGCCCGGCAGTACCAGCAGATATTCACCGGTGCCGCTGGTCTGGAAGACCGGTGCGATGTAGTCGGGCCGGTTGAGCCGTGATGGAACTTCGCCGCGGCGACAGTCGACGTCGGCGGGAGCATCGGCCGGGCCGTCCCATTCCGGCAGAGCGGGCAAAGCGAATTGCGAATCAAGCTTGAGTCCGCAGAGCCGATAGGCGTGAGTCCCGCCGCGCTCCCGGCCGGCGAACGCCTGCATCAGTCGAGCCTCACCACGTCCCGCGCCGCCATGCTTTCGAGCAGCGCCCGGACGTCGGTAGCGATGCTGGCGCGGTCGGCGTCATAATCGGCGGCCAGGCGATCGATCAGATCGGCGAACGTACACGGCGGATCGAGTTGTTTCCAGATGTCGCTGCCGATGTCGTCGAGGCCGAAATACTGGCCTTGCTCGATGCTCATCATCACGACCTCGCCGTCGACCTCCGCGGTGAGGACCGACGGGCTGCGCGAGATGATCGTCGAATCGGCGATATGGCTCGTTGCATCCGCGCCGTCGGGAGTAGGGCCTGTTTGCATTGCCTTTGCCGCCTCGATTGCCGGAACCACAGCTTATTTCTGCGCGACCACAGAGTCGAGATTGCGACAATCCCGCCCACGTTCCTATTCGTTGCCGCCTTCGACCCAGCGGATGAACCGGCCGACGTGAACGCCCCGCGCCAGCGCGAACCGGTATTCGCCGACGCGGCTCTCGGCAGCTTGCGCGTCCTTGGGCCATTGCGCCATCAGGCGCTTCAGGCGCGGCAGATCGATCAGCCGGCGCGCGAGCGGCGACGCCTCCATACGCTCGATATCACGAGCTAGGTCCGCCCGCTTGGCGTTGAGCGAACGAAACCAGGCCGGATTGTTGGCGCCGCGCCGGCGCTCGTCGATGATCTCGCGCGGCAGCCGGTCCGCCAAGACCCGCCGGGCGAAGGACCGCGGCACGCCGCCCTGGCGGAACATCGGCTCCGGCACCGCGAGCGCGAACTCGAGCAGCCGCCGGTCGGCGTGCGGATCGCGAGCTTCGAGGCCGACGATCTCGCCCGACATCGCCCTGATGTCGCTGACATATTGATTGTGATCGAACACGCGAGCGGCGCGCCAGCGCGCCGCGTTCGTATCGCGCGGACCGAACCAGGGATCGAAGCCCTGCTCGCGCCATTGCCGCGCCAAACCGGCCTCGGCGATAAAATCGGGGTTCAGCGCGCTGTGCTGGGCGACGCTGTCGGGATCGCGGCCGCGCAATCGATTGATCACCCGGCGCATCCAGGGCGGCGCTGTCGGGATGATCACGTCACCGGCAAAGGTGCGAGCGAGGCTGCGATCGCTTTCGCGCGCTACCGCACGCAGCTCTTGCGCGAAGGTGTTCAATTGCCCGCGGCGAAGCAGCGCAACCAGAGAAAGCTGCCCGGCCCAGGATAGTCCGAAATTCCCGTAATTTCCGATCAGCGTGACGCGATGCCCGGCGGCTTCAATGGCATCGGCAAGATGACGGCCAAGACCTGCCGGACCCAGCGACGGCAAGCTCGCGCGGGCAAAATAACGGGTGTCGTCTTCAGTCCAGGGATCGTCGCGCTCAGGAGCGACAAAGCGTACAGTCAGCGCCGGATGCATGCGCGCCAGCGCCTCGACCTTGTCGCGTTCGTCGAGATAGCGGGACGGACCGACGTCGATCTGCGTTCCGGGCGGCGGCACCATGCAAAAGCAGGTGATGCTTTCCGCCGTGCCGAGCCTCGCCGCGGTGGCGGCAATGGCCGATGAATCGAGGCCACCGCTGGTCGCTATGGCGACGCGCGGCGTGTCGCGCGTCGCCGCCGCGACCGCGATGTCCAGGAGCTCGCGCGCGCGCTCGATGTAATCCTCTTCGCGGGTGTAAGGCGGCGGAGCGTCGAAGTCGGGAGTCCAGTATTTGCGTGATCGCGTGCCGCCGCGGTCGATGGTCACCAGCGTCCGGCCCGGAACCCGCTCGATGCCGCGATAGAGCGTGTGCTGCTGTTCGCGGTGGTTGACGGCGATGAATTGCGCAAGCGCCAGCTCGTCGATCGCGCGCGGCACGCCGGGCAGTGCGAGCAGAGCGCGAAGCGTGGTCGCGAAGGCAACGAACTGCGGCCCGCGATGATAGAACAGCGGCCGGGTGCCGAGGCAATCGCGGCCCAGCGTGAGTCGCCGCGCGTCTGCATCCCATAACGCAAATGCAAAGGCGCCGAGGCACCGCGCCACGCCGTCATCGCCGAAGCGTTCGTGCATGGACCGGAGCAGGCGCGCATCAGATGCCTGGGCGAGTTCCGCACCGCCGAGGCCCAATTCGGCCGCAAGTTCCTCGCGATTGTCGAGCCGGGCAAGCGCGGCAAACAGCGAACAGCCATCCGCTCCCGTCAACAGATGGGCCTCGCCGGAAAGGGGCGCGTCAGCCGACGCAACTCGTTGCACGAACGCAGCACCGGCGACCCGGCGCGTAACCGTCCGCCCGGCGTGCAACGCGGTAACCGCTCTGGCGGCCGACGCCTCCGCTTCGGAAGCAATAGGCGCGCCGTCGAGCGCGACAAAGCCGGCAAATGCATTCATCAGTAGTTTGGACGTGCCAATCGGCGCAGCGCTGCGAAGCGCCCTTCTAGCTCAGCGAAGGGTTATTGTTATTGCCGTCGTTGGCGGCGTTGCACATCGCATCGGTGGAGGCGAGTTCGGAAACCACGAATTTCGGCGCATGCCAGGGCGTACGGACCCGCGTTTCAGGCTGACCGTCCGCTTTGATCTCGGGTTCGGGTTTCTCGTTCATCCCAGCCGTCGCCCTATTTGCCAACCGTAACAATCGAAACCTGTAAGGTGCCGCCTCCGGCCCTTACGATTCCCCTGCCGCTACAGGATTATACAACCTCACCGCGCTCACGTAAATCGATAACACACACATCGGCGGTGCGCCAGAGGCGGTAAAATGGGGGTGGATGAAAGGGAACATCCAGACCATGTCCCTAACCGGACAAACTGGGCGTCCTCATTGAGCGACTGTGGAAGCTGCGCCCGTTTCGGTTTCGTCGGGCCGGTTCGGGGGCGGAAAAGGCCAATTTAACGGGCCTCCGGGTCGCCGTCGCGCTTGGCCTCCGGTCTGTTGCAACTGTCACATTTGCCGTAGGCTGAGCATGCAAACAGTTTGGAAAATGCCCGTTTTGAGTCAGAGATTCCGCCCCGTGGAACTTATGCAAAAATCGGAGTTCGACGACCGTTTGGAGTGGTCGCAGGAAAAGCGATGCCCGTATGGTGCGGTTCGCAATGTCTTCGGCTCGGCGACCGTGTCGGCCCTGCTCGACCATGTCGACCAGCGACAGGCTGCGTTCAAACCGGCGTTGGTTCGCAGCCGGCGCACGGGGGAGCGCGGCGTCAATCCAACGTTGCGCCTTTCCCTTTCGCTGACCGATCTCGGACCGTTTCGGCCGCAGGTCGAGAGCGTGATGCGCACGATCGCGCCGATCGCTTTGGCGCGCCTGGGCCTTATCGAACCAAAGGTCGAGCCCCGGGAATTTGAATTCGCCCGCTACGGCGATGGCTGCTATTTCAAGACCCACGTCGATACCATCGAGCGTGTCGAGAACGTACGTATCCTGTCCTGCGTTTATTATTTTGCCGAGACGCCGCCCCGCTTCAGCGGCGGCGCGCTGAGACTGCGCGGTTTTCCCGATCCATTCCGCGAAACCGCGGGTCCGATCGCCGATATCATGCCCGAGGCCGACAAGCTGGTGATTTTTCCAAGCTGGCTGGAGCATGAAGTGCTGCCGGTCCATGTTCCGTCGGACGTTTGGCTTGACGGCCGATTTTCGGTCAATTGCTGGATTCACAGAGCGCCTGCCGCGTCTTGACGAGGCCGGGCGCGGCGGAACGGGGTCGTTTGCGGATGGACAACGGGCGTGCCAAATCGGCGCTGATCACCGGCGCGACCGGGCAGGACGGCGCCTATCTCGCCGAATTGCTGCTCGGCAAGGGCTACATCGTGCACGGTATCAAACGGCGCTCGTCGTCCTTCAATACGGCGCGCGTCGATCATCTTTATCGCGACCCCCATGAAGACGACGTCCGCTTCCATCTGCATTACGGAGACGTCACCGACGCCACCAACCTCATTCGTATCGTCCAGGAAACCCAGCCCGACGAGATCTACAATCTGGCGGCGCAATCCCATGTCCAGGTCTCGTTCGAGACGCCGGAATATACCGCCAATGCCGACGCGATCGGAACGCTGCGCTTGTTGGAAGCGATCCGGATTCTGGGCCGGGAAAAGCTGACCCGGTTCTATCAGGCCTCGACCTCGGAGCTCTACGGCAAGGCGCAGGAGACGCCGCAGAAGGAAACGACGCCGTTTTATCCGCGCTCGCCCTATGCGGCGGCAAAACTCTATGCCTATTGGATCACAGTGAACTATCGCGAAGCCTACGGCATGCACGCCTCGAACGGCATCCTGTTCAACCACGAGAGCCCGATCCGCGGCGAGACTTTCGTGACGCGCAAGATCACCCGCGCGGTGGCGGCCATCGAGCTCGGCCTGCAATCAACCCTGTTTCTCGGCAATCTCAATGCCAAGCGCGATTGGGGGCACGCCCGCGATTATGTCGAAGGCATGTGGCGGATCGTGCAGCAGGACGAGCCCGACGATTTCGTGCTCGCCACAGGCGAAGCGCATTCGGTGCGCGAGTTCGTCGAAAAGGCGTTCGCCTGCGTCGGTCGCACCATCGTGTGGAAAGGCGAGGGCGCCGACGAGAAGGGATTGGATCAAGATTCCGGCCAGGTGCTCATCGAGATCGATCCGCGCTACTTCCGTCCGACCGAAGTCGAGGCTTTGATCGGCGACCCGCGCAAGGCGCACAACAAGCTCGGCTGGCGGCATCGCGTGACGTTCGACGAGCTGGTGCGAGACATGGTGAAGTCGGACCTCGAGGCAGTCCGGTTCGAGCAGCAGCGCCATGGCCGCGGCGATTGACCCGGGCGGTCCAGCCACGGCGGCAAAAGCGCCGCTGTTCGATCTGCGCGGACGGCGCGTCTTTGTCGCCGGCCACCGCGGCATGGTCGGCTCCGCCATCGTGCGGCGGCTTGCCGATGTGGACTGCGAGGTTTTGACGATCGGCCACGACCGCCTGGATTTGCTGCGCCAGGACGATACCGCCGCTTATCTGCGCTCGGCAAAGCCCGACACGGTGATCGTCGCCGCGGCCAAAGTCGGCGGCATTGCCGCCAACAGCGCGTTCCCGGCCGATTTCATCTACCAGAATCTGACGATCGCGACCAACGTCATCGACGCGGCGTTCCGCGCCGGCGTCGCCAAGCTTCTGTTCCTCGGCTCGTCCTGCATTTATCCGCGGCTGGCGCGCCAGCCGATGGCGGAGGAAGAGCTTTTGAGCGGGCCGCTCGAGCCGACCAACGAGTTTTATGCCATCGCCAAGATCGCCGCCGTAAAACTGTGCGCGGCGTATCGACGCCAATACGGCGCCGATTTCATCTCCGTGATGCCGACCAACGTCTACGGCCTAGGCGACAATTATCACCCGCAGGACAGCCATGTGATCGCCGGCCTAATGCGGCGCCTGCACGAGGCCAAGCAAGGGGGATCGCCGACCGTCGCGGTCTGGGGCACCGGCACGCCGCAGCGCGAGTTCATTTTTGCCGACGATCTGGCCCACGCCTGCATTTTCGTCATGGAAAATTATTCGGCCGAAGAACATCTCAATGTCGGCAGCGGCGAGGAGATCACCACGGGCGCGCTCGCAGGCCTCATCGCCGATGTCGTCGGCTATCGCGGCAAGCTCACTTTCGATGCCTCGCGTCCGGACGGCACGCCGCGAAAGCTGCTCGATGTCGCAAAACTCCGTGCGCTGGGCTGGCAATCGCGCACGCCGTTGCGCGCCGGGCTGGAAAGAAGCTATGCGGATTTCATCGCGCGCGGCGAAGGGCGTTAGGAAATTTAGGCAGCCGGCAGCGCGTAATTCCGGTGCAAGCGTACCGGCACTTGGCGGCCGAGGATATTCAACAGCACCCGGATGCGGCCGGCATTATCCAACCGGTCGATGACGCCGAGCTGTTCGGCGAAGGGGCCGGCGGCAAAGCGCACCGGCGCGCCGACTTTGAGGTTCGCATTCAACTGCAGCAAGCCCTCGGCGTCGGCCAGCGCCAGCATGGTTTCGACGACGCCCGCCGGCACCGGGCAGGGCAGCTCGCCGGCCATAACGAGGGTGGAAATGCCGAATGTGCCGTTGACGCTGCGCCAGCGATCCCGGTTCAGGTCGAGGAGGACGAACAGGTAGCCGGGAAAGAACGCGGCGGTGACGGTCGAGAGCTTGCGCGCATGGCGAATGGTCTTGCGGCGCTTCGGCAGGAAGGTGCGAAAGCTTTGTTGCTCGAGCTGGGCCTGCGCCCGCTTCTCGGCATATTGCCGTGTCTGGACGGCGTACCAGCGTTCGCCGTCATGGGCGTTGTCGCAGTCTTTTGCGTAAACTGGACTAACAGACATTTTGCCAAAAGGATTTTGTAGGATGTGTTTCGGCCGGCGTCCTTATTTGTGAGATTATCATCGACATGTCGTCATCACAAGGACATCACCCGGCTTCGAGTTGATCGAGTAATCGCCGCCAGCGCGCCAAGCCTTGCCTGCGGGTAAAGTGTGCGTCGAGCATTTGCCGGGCCCGGGCACCCATTTCTAAAACCGTCTGTGGCGCATTCAGCAGCTGTCGCAATGTGGCGGCCAGCGTATCGCTATCGCCCGGCGCGACGGCAACACCGCAATCGTTGCGTTGCACCAGTTGCGCCAGCTCGCCGTTCGGGTCGCCGATGACGACGATGGGCTTGCTCGCGGCGGCGATGCCGTAAAACTTGCTCGGCACCATCAGGCCTTCGAGCCGCGGATCGAGCGAGACCCAGTGAGCGTCGGCGGCGCCCAAGGAATACGACAGCAGCGTTCGCGCTTGATAGGGCAGGAAGCGGAACGCGCCGGAGAGGCCGCGCGCCTGCACCTCAGCCGACAGCTCCGCGAAACGCTTGCCGCCGCCGATCATCAGGAAGGCGATGCGCGGTTCGTCGCGCAGGCGCTCGGCGGCGGCCAGCACGGTTGCAAAGTCGTGCGCCCGGCCCAGATTGCCCGAATAGCCCAGCACGAATTTGTCGGCCAAATTCCACTCCCGCCGCGGCGGATTGTCCGCCGGTGCAACGATGTCTTCGTCGTTGCACCAATTGGCAATGACATGGATACGCTCGGCCGGCGCGCCCAATGCTTCGACTTTGCGGCCCATCAGATCGCCGACCACGACGGTCGCCGCCGCCTCGCGCAAAGTGGCGTTACGCAGCGCGACGAGGCTCGCGGCAACGGGGCCGCGCATGAACGGCACGCCCAGTTCGACCGCGGTTTCCGGATAAATGTCCTGCAGCCAGTTCACCAGAAGCGCGCCGTTGCGCCGCGCCACCGGCTTGGCGACGACGGACATCAGCGGCGGATCGGTCTTGGCAATCACGATGTCGCCGGGCCGCACCAGGTCGCTGAGGCAGCGGCTGACCGACCGGTAGAACGAGACGTAATCGATCGAGCGGCCGATCAGCGCCGCGCGGCCGAATCCGGTCGATGCGACGCGGTGCACGTCGACGCCGTTGATGGTTTCACGCTCCGGCAACGCCGCCTTGGGGTCGTCGTAGATCTGCCGGCTGGCGACGAGATGCACTTCGCGTCCGGCGCCGGCGAGATCGAAGGCGAGATCGGAAAGGATCTGGCTGGTCGCCGAATGGTCGGGTGCGAAAAATCGGTTGATGAAGATCAATCGGCGCATCGGGGGCCGGCGCGCCAAGGTTTGGGATGCCAAGCCATTTCAGGCCTCGGCGCTCTGCGTTTCGGGGGCGATCAGCGGCCGGACGGCATCGTCGCGCAACAGCTCCTCGAAATAGGCAATGGTGCGCGTCAAGCCTTCCCGCAGGCCCGTGTGCGGCGCCCAGCCGAGCGCGTCGTTGGCTTTGGAAATATCCGGCCGGCGTTGCCGCGGATCGTCCTGCGGCAGCGGCCGGTGCACAATGCGCGAGCGCGACGCGGTGAGATCGATCACCATCGACGCCAGTTCGAGCATGGTGAATTCGTCGGGGTTGCCGATATTGATCGGCCCGGTCACGTCGTCGGCGGTGTTCATGAGCCGAACCAGCGCGTCGATCATGTCGTCGACGTAGCAGAACGAGCGGGTCTGCTGGCCGTCGCCGAAGATTGTGATGTCGCGGCCGAGCAGCGCCTGCACGATGAAATTCGAGACCACGCGGCCGTCGTTGGGATGCATGCGCGGGCCGTAGGTGTTGAAGATGCGGGCGACCTTGATGCGCAAGCGGTGCTGGCGCCAATAGTCGAAGAACAGCGTCTCGGCGCAGCGCTTGCCTTCGTCGTAGCAGGAACGAGGCCCGATCGGATTGACGTGGCCGCAATAGTCTTCGGTCTGCGGATGCACCTGGGGATCGCCGTAGACTTCGGAAGTCGAGGCCTGGAGGATTTTGGCGCGCAGCCGTTTCGCCAGCCCCAGCATGTTGATGGCGCCATGCACGCTGGTCTTGGTGGTTTGCACCGGATCGTGCTGGTAGTGGATCGGCGAGGCGGGGCAGGCGAGATTGAAGATCTGGTCGACTTCGACGTAGAGCGGAAACGTCACGTCGTGACGCATCAGCTCGAAATCGTGGTGGTCGAGCAGGTGATCGATATTGCGCCGCGCGCCGGTGAAATAATTGTCGATGCACAGCACGCCGGCGCCGCTCTCGATCAGGCGGTCGCAAAGGTGCGAACCGAGAAATCCGGCGCCCCCGGTCACCAGCACGCGTGTTTCGAGATGCATACTCGCAACTCCCAAAAGCTTCAGGGCGCGGACGGAATGTTGCGCGAAACCACGTGATTGCCCAAGATCAACAGGTCCATCCTGGTGCGCAGGAAACAGTCCAAGGCTTCTTCCGGCCGGCACACCACCGGCTCATTCTCATTGAACGACGTGTTAAGCACCATGGGCACCCCGGTCAGCCGGAAAAACGCTTCGATCAAGGCATGATAGCGGGAATTGCCGGTTTTATCGACGGTCTGCAGGCGCCCCGTGCCATCGACATGGGTGACGGCCGGAATCTGGCCGCGGCGCTCGGGGCGGATGGCAATGACTTGCAGCATGAAGGGCACGTCGTCGTCGCGCACGAACCAGTCGGCGACGTTTTCGCGCAGCACCGACGGCGCGAAGGGACGGAATGACTCCCGGCGCTTGATCTTGAGGTTGAGGATATCCTTCATGTCGGCGCGCCGCGGATCGCCGAGGATCGAGCGATTGCCGAGCGCGCGCGGACCCCATTCCATGCGGCCTTGAAACCAGCCGACCACGAGGCCTGAGGCGACTGCAGCGGCAGCCGTTTCGACCAGCTTCTTCTCGTCGTCGATCCGATGGACGGCGCAGCCTTCGGCGGCGATGGCCGCGCGGCGCTCTTCGAGCAGCGTCGCGTACTCGGCATCGCCGAACGATGGTCCCCAAAAGGCATGCGTCATCGGCGCCGTCCGCGCTCCGGCGCGATGCCACACCGCCAGCGCCGCGCCGATAGCGCCACCGGCATCGCCCGCCGCCGATTGCAGATAGATTTGCCGAAACGCGGTGCGGTCCTTGATCTTGCCGTTGGCGACGGAGTTGTAGGCGCAGCCGCCGGCCAGCGCGATGGCGCCATGGCGGTAGCGGCTTTGCAACGCACTGAGCAGATGGAAAAAGGCGTCCTCGTAGACGGCCTGGGTCGCGAAAGCGAGATTGCGGTGCCGCGCCTCGAGCGGCGCATCGGGATCGCGCGGCGGCCCGAGCTCGTCGATCAGCGCTTGCGAGAACAGTTGACCGCAGGTCGGCTCGCCGCTGTGCCATTCGTAGGCGATGTCGTCGCGGTGATGACGAAAATATTTCAGGTCGAGCGCAAAGCTGCCGTCGTCGCGCAACGACAAAAGCTTTGCCACTTCGTGCCGGCAGGATGCATCGCCGTAGGCCGCAAGTCCCATCAATTTGTATTCATCGCCGTAATGCGGAAATCCGAGATATTGGGTCATCGCCTGATAGAAAACGCCAAGCGAATGGGGAAACAGCACCCGGCCGTCGAGTGACAGCGCGGTGCCGCGGCCATAGCCCCACGCCGCGCTGGCAAAATCGCCAAAGCCGTCGACCGACACCACGGCGGCTTCGTCAAATGGCGACGGATAAAACGCCGAGGCGAGATGAGCAAAGTGATGCTCGACATAGTGGATCGCGCCGGTAAAGGGCCGCCCCGGCAGCGCTGCAAGCTCTTCGGCAATGCCCGTCACTTGCTTGCGGTTCTGCAGCCGGCTCAGAACCAAACGCGCGCTCGGCCGACGCGTTAAGACGTAAGCGAGCTTGCGGAAAAAATTGGCCCGGCCGCTGCGGTTGACGGCGACGGTGGCGACGTCGCCGAGATCGACTTTGGCTTCCGTCAAACAATAGGCGATGGCGGATGACGGGAAACCCGCCCAGTGCTTGAGCCGGCGAAACCGCTCCTCCTCGGCCGCGGCCACCAACGCGCCGTCGCGCAGGATGCAGGCGGCGGCATCGGCGTGGTAGGCGTTGATTCCGAGTATTATCAATCCGCGCCGTCCTCAGGCAGCAATAAATCTTACCGGCATTTTCGAAAGAGCGCGAATAATTCGGGTCCGGAGAGATAGACGGTCTCGCTGCCGAGGCCGCCATTGCGGGCGAGCCACTGGCGAACGCCGTCGGGATAGATGCTCATCAGCGTTCGCGTTGCCGGCTCATTGACGACCCTTAGGCCGAGAAAGCCCGGCCGGTAGGCGGCGTGAAAGCCAAGCGCCGCGTTGTCGGTCACGCAAATCCGGTCGCGCGGCACAATGCCGAGCACCATGGTGCAGGCCGACGAGCAAATCCCGTCGATGACGATTTGTTCTTTGGCGTCGCGCAGCGCGGTAAACCGGGACCAATATTCGCCGATATTGCCGCCGCGGTCGTCCGCGATCCGCACCGTCGCTGCCGCGGGATTTGCCGCCGCCATATATGCCATCGCTGCAAGCGCGACGGCGACGGCCGGCGACCGGCGCAAACGAAAACATCCCCGGCTGCCGCGCGGGGATGTCGATAGCCGATCGTAACAAGACATCCAGCGTTCAAGGACTGATCGGATGGTTCTCGGCAGTGCTGTTATTGTTGTTGTGATGGATGATTTCGTAGATGCCGAAGCCGGCGAGACCGAAACCCGCTGCAACGCCCAAGAAATACAGGCCATTTGAATTGTTATTATTGTCGTCCGCCATCGATCCCGATGCGCAGGGCGACAGCGGCGCGATCGTCGTCACCGCGCCGGGCTGAACGGTGACTTTGCAGCCGTCCGAATAGGTGACGGCGGCGGCGCCGCCGGGACCCACCACGACGGCATCGCCCACATTGGCGTTCACCCGGCTATTGACCGGTTGGAAGCCTTGCCCCTGATTGAGCGAGAGGTTGCCCTGAACCGGCTCAATTGTCGCAGCCCAGGAGGCGCTGACAAAGAGTAGAGAGCAGCCAATCAGTGAAGCCTGTAAGAAGGAACTCTGGGCCATCGTGTCCACCCCACTTAGCGCAACGTGGGGGAGTATAGCATGCCGCCGGCCATATTGAGCGAGTACGCCGATTAATGTCCCGGTGTAGCTTTTCGGCAACAGCGGTGAGGACCAAGCTTTGCCGCGTTAGTCCACAGCGTCATGATCTATCGCGTCACAAATGCTAAGCTTCTGCGATCGCAGAATTTTACGAGTATGGGCCGTTGATTGACCTGCATTGCCATATGCTCCCGGGCATCGACGACGGTGCCGGTAATCTCGACATGTCGTTGCGGATGGCGCGGGCGGCGGTCGAGCAGGGCATCACGGTGGTGGCCTGCACGCCGCATATCCTGCCGGGCCTCTATCACAATTCGGGCCCGGCGATTCGCCAGGCGATAAAACAGCTTCAGGCCGCGCTCGACGACAACGGCATCCCGCTGCAGCTGACCACCGGCGCCGACGTGCATATGGCGCCCGATTTCGTCGCCGGGCTGCGCTCCGGCCAGCTGCTTTCGATCGCCGATTCCCGCTATGTGCTGGTCGAGCCGCCGCACCACACCGCGCCGCCCCAGATCGAGGAGTTTTTCTTCAATCTGGTGGCCGCCGGCTATGTGCCGATCCTCACCCATCCGGAACGGCTGTCCTGGGTTCCGTCCCGTTACCAAACCATCAAAAAACTAGTCCGATCCGGTGTTTGGATGCAGGTCACGGCGGGCTCTTTTGCTGGCGCCTTCGGCCGCAATCCTCTATATTGGGCGGAGCGGATGCTGGACGAGGGCCGCGTCCATCTCATTGCGACCGATGCTCATGACGCCGAGCGCCGGCCCCCGGATTTGGCGGCAGGGCGCGAACTGGTCGCCAAGCGTGTCGGTTCCGCAGAAGCCGAGCGTTTGGTGTTGACGCGGCCGCTGGGAATACTGAGGGATGAAGATCCTTCGAGCTTGCCGGGGCCATCAGGGGTGGCGGATGCCGAGACTGGGTCTTACCCAGATGATGCCAGGCAGGCGCGTAGGCGTGGTGGTGCGCCAGGCGCTGCTGCCGGTGGTTTGCGCGGCCTGGGTGGCCGGCTGCGCCGGTTCTTCAAGTAGCGCTGTTCCGGCCGCGGGCGGCCTCGGCGACAATAGCGCGCCGGCCTACAGCAGCGACACCGCGGCAGCCGCGTCGGGCACTTTCGCTCCCACTGCCGCCGCCGTTCATTCGGCTCCGGCCGCGGAGGTCGCCGCCAAGCTCACATCGGCGGGCACCCCTGGCAGCAACGCCTACAAGATCGGCCCGCTGGACGTGCTCGACGTAGCGGTCTTCAAGGTGCCCGACCTGTCCAAGACCGTCCAGGTCGGCGAAGACGGCACCATCACCTATCCGCTGATCGGCCAGGTCCGTGCGGCCGGCAGGACAGCGCACGAGCTCGAGGTCGATCTGAAACAAAAACTCGGGGAGAAATATCTGCGCTCGCCTCAGATCACCGTTCTGGTCAAGGAGTACAACAGCCAGCGCGTCACGATTTCCGGCGCGGTGAAGACGACGGGCGTCTACGCCATCAAGGGCAGAACCACGCTGGTGCAGGTAATCTCCATGGCCGGCGACATCGACAACAGCATCGCCTCAGGCGACATCGTCGTCTTTCGGACCATCGACGGCCAGCGTTCCGCCGCCAGGTTCGATGCCGAGTCGATCAAGAACGGCAAAGTCGACGATCCTGAAGTGCTGCCGGGCGACGTCATCGTCGTCGATACGTCGGGGACAAAAGTCGCGCTGTCCAACGTCCTGCGCGTGCTGCCGCTGGCCACGTCGGCCGCCATATTCGTGCCGCTGATGTGATGGACGTGCTCCCGACAGGCCAACGCGCATGAATTATTCCAGAGGCAATGCGGGCGGCGACGGCGGCGAAACGACGCCGGGCGGGCTGGTTCCGGTCTCCCAGCAGGCCCTGCTCGGGCGCGACCCCTACAGCATTGCAATTCCTTACGGCGGCGACGCTGGGGCCGACACGACGCAGGTCTTCGGGCTCAGCCTGCACGAATATCTGCGCATCCTGGTCAAGCGCAAATGGCTGATCTTGAGCATTCTCGGCGCCGCTGTCGTCATCGGCGCCCTGACCACGCTGATGAAGACGCCGCTCTACACCTCCACGGTGCGCATGCAGATCGACCCGAACACGGCGAAGATCGTGCAGTCCGGCGACGTCACGCCCACCGAAGGCCCCAATGCCGACTTCATGCGAACCCAGTTCGAACTGCTCAACGGCCGCACCATGGCCGAGCGGGTCGCTTCGGCGTTGAAGCTCGGCGAGGATCAGGATTTCTTCCAACCGCGCAATTTCTCGATCACGGGGGCAATCCTCAAGATCATCGGGCTGCGCGGCGGTTCCGGCGGCGGCACTGCCAACAAGTCCAACCGGGAAAGCGCCGCCGCCGCCGTCGTGCTCGGCAACAGGGCGGTGCGGCCGGTCATGGGCTCGCGCCTGGTCGACATCGACTATTCGGATCCGAACCCGGCGCGCGCGCAGCGCATCGCCTCGGCCTACGCCGACGCCTTCGTCGCCTCCAATCTCGACAAGCGCTTTCAGGCCAATTCCTACGCCAAGGTCTTTCTCGAGGACCAGCTCAAGACCCTGAAATTGCGGCTCGAGGAATCGGAAAAGGCGCTGCTCGATTTCGGCCAAAAGGAAGAGATCGTCGCGACCAACGACAAGGCGTCGATTGCGGAAACCAATCTGGCCAACGCCAATGCCGCTCTCGGAGCGCTGATCTCCGATCGGATCAAGAACGAGCAATTGTGGAAGCAGCTGGATCAGGCAACGGCGATCAATCTGCCGCAGCTCCTGACCAATCCCGTGATCGAGGCGCTGCGCACCAAGCGCAATACGCTGCAGACCGAATATCAGGACAAGCTGGAGACGTTCAAGCCGAGCTATCCGGAGATGATGCAGCTCAGCAACCAGCTTGCCGAGATCGACCGGCAGCTGGCGACCGAGCTGAAAACGTTGAAAGCCTCCTACAGGGCGGCCTACGAGTTGTCGTTGAATCAAGAAAACGAGATGAAGCGGCGGGTCGAGACCCTGAAGGCCGACGTGCTCGACCTGCAAAAGCGCAGCATCGAGTACAACATTCTCAAGCGCGAAGTCGATACCAACCGCTCGCTGTATGACGGCCTGCTGCAGCGCTACAAGGAAGTGGACATCGCCGGCGGCGTCGGCGCCAACAATGTCTTCATCGTCGACAAGGCGACGTTGCCGGGCTCGCCGTCGTCGCCGAACCTGTCCCGCGCGCTGATCATGTACGGGCTGTTCGGCTTGGCCGCCGCGCTGGCGCTGGCATTGTTCCTCGAGCACCTCGACGACACCGTGCGCTCGCCCGAAGACGTCGAGCGGATTTCGGGCCTGGTCACGCTCGGCATCATTCCGAAGATCGCGTCAGGCAAGACCACGGAAGCCGAATTGCAGGATCCGCGGTCGCATACTTCGGAGGCCTATCGCTCGCTGTGCACGGCGCTGCAGCTGTCGACCGAAAGCGGCCTGCCGAAGACGCTGTTGGTCTCCAGCGCCGGTCCGGGCGAGGGCAAGTCGACCACCGCGCTGACGGTGGCGCGGCACTTTGCCAGGGTCGGCATGAAGGTCTTGCTGATCGACGCCGACATGCGCAAGCCGACGCTGCACGCCAAGATGAATCTCGATAATTCCACGGGCTTGAGCAATTACCTTACCGGCGCCTGCGAGCCGCCGGAATTGCTGCAGCAGACCGATACGCCGAACCTCGCGTTCATGGCGTCCGGCCCGCTGCCGCCCAACGCCGCCGATCTGCTCGGCACCTCGCGGCTGTTGTCGTTGCTCTCGGTCGGCTCGGAAGTGTTCGATCTGATCGTCGTCGACAGTCCGCCGGTGATGGGGCTCGCCGACGCGCCGCTGTTGTCGAGCGCGGTGGCGGCCACGATCTTCATCGTCGGCGCCGGCCAGGTGCGGACCAAGCTTATTCGCGCCGCCGTCAAGCGCTTGCAGTTCTCGCGCGCGTCGTTGATCGGCACCGTCATCACCCGGTTCGATGCCCGCCACACCTATGGCTATGGCTACGGCTATGGCTACGGCCATTATGGCGAGGAGAGCGCCGAAAAGGCGGTGACGGCGGCCGACGCGGCGCGGCAACCGAAGCTGACCAACGCCCGGGTGGAGGGATGATGTCCGACAAGATGGCATTGCGGGTTGCCATCGATCTTTTGCACGTCCCCTCCCAGGTGCGGCTGGTGCGATCAGAGCCGTTGCCGCGAGGCGTGCCGGTGCTGCTGCGTATTGCGGCGGGCGACGACGCGGCGGAGCGTGAAGCGGCCAATCAAACGGTTCGGTCCCGCGACGTGGTGCGGCGGGCGGCGGCGTTTTTCATCGAACAGATCCTGTTCGCTCCCGACACCGACAGTTACCGGGTGCTCGGCGCGGCGCCCCAGGCCAGCGCCGGCGAGCTGCGCGGCAACGCGGCGCTGCTGCTGAAATGGCTGCATCCCGACCGCGATCCGCAGGGCGAGCGCTCGATCTTCGTCAGCCGGGTGACGGAGGCCTGGAACAATCTCAAGACGCCGGAGCGGCGCGCCGCCTACGACGAGCTCCGCCGTGCCTCGAGCGAAAGGAAATCCCGCAACAAGGCGATGCGGCGCGGCAACAGAAAGAAACTTATCGCCGCGCTGCGCCGGCAGCAGGGACGCGGCGCCGACGTGCCGTCGATCTATGGCGCGGAAAAGGTCGGATTTTTCCGTCGCGCGCTGTCGATGCTGCTGCAACGGCCGGTGTGATTAATTCCGGCGGTGTGTGGAGTTTCCGCCATGGGCGACGATTTGAACCTTCGATTGAGCGTCGTCGCAGCTTTCGCCACATCTGCGCCGCCATTCTAGCTTTCCTCATCGCTTTGTGCCGGAACCATGACAATCAAGTTACGCCCGCAGCTCAAGCTTCGAACCGCCGTCTTCGCCGGCTGCGCGCTGCTGTTGGTTTGGCTGGTGCTGTCGCGCAGTCTTGCCGCCTATCTTGCCGAGGTCGCGCCGCAAGCGGCTTTGCGGCTCAATGGCGGGCAGCCCGAGGCTTTGACCAATCTCGCCGAGCAAATGCTCAATGATTCCGGCGGCACCGACGGACGCGCCGGCGCGACGGATCAGACCACGCAAAAAGACGCCGGCACCGATGCGAGCGGCGCCGCCGGCACCGAAGGCACGAATTCGGCGCTGGCCAACCGCGCTTTTTCGGCCTTCGACCTGATCAGCCAGAAACAGAGCATCGATCTGCCGGCGGTCCGCGCCGCCGCCGAGGCCGGGCTGCGCCATGAGCCGCTCAACGCGCGGGCGCTGCGGCTGCTCGGTCAAGTGTCGGATGCCGCCAAGAACGACGCCGCTGCCGCAAGCTTCATGCAGGCCGCCGCCAAATTGTCGCTGCACGACAATTTTGCGGATTCCTGGCTGATGATAAAAAGCTTTGCCGCAAAGGATTACCCGTCGACCGTCTATTATGCCGATATCCTGTTGCGGACGACGCCGGAATTGGGCCCATACGTGGTGCCGATCCTGGCGCGCATCGCCGAGGACAAAGGCTCCGCCGGCCTGGTCAAGGCCACGCTTGCCGACGATCCGCCATGGCGCGACCAGTTTTTCCGGATGCTGCCGACCAGCATCACCGATGCGCGCACGCCGCTCGATCTGCTGCTGGCGCTGCGCACCAGCGCAACGCCGCCGCCGCCCGAAGACATCAATCGCTATCTCAATTTCCTGGTCCAGCACAAATTGTACGAGCTGGCCTATTACACATGGTTGCAGTTCCTGCCGGCCGAAGAGCTGCGCAACGCCGGCCTGTTGTATAACGGCGGCTTCGAGATTGCGCCGAGCGGGTCGCCGTTCGACTGGATCATGCCCCAGGGCTCCGGCGTCACCGTCGATATCGAAGCAAGGCCGGACGGCGACGGCGGGCAGGCGCTGTTGCTGAATTTTCAGTATGGCCGCGTCGATTATGGCAGCGTCGCGCAACTGATCATGCTGGCGCCCGGCCGCTATCACTTCACCGGCCGCGTCAAGGGCGAGCTGGTGGGACCGCGCGGCCTGAAATGGCGGGTGTCTTGCGCCGAGACGCGCGACAACCGTCTTGCCGAAGGACCGATGATCAACGGGCGGGTGCCGAGCTGGAGCGATACCGGGTTCGATTTCACGGTGCCGGCGCAAAACTGCCGCGCACAATATCTGTCGCTCGATCTCGACGCGCGCATGGCCTCCGAATCCTTCGTCAACGGCTCGATGTGGTTCGACGACCTGAAAATCTCACGTCTTGCAAGCGCGCCGAGTCAATAGCGTGAGGCCGGGCGGCTCGTCATGATGCGCAGCGCAAGACGAGCGATCGGGATGTCGATGCGCGAGATTGCCGCAACGTTGCCGCGCACCAGGCTGGGCGAGCTCGCCGGGCAGTTCAACGATATGGCGTTGAGCGGCCAGTTCTGGCTCACCGCGCTCACGCTTGTGGCGGCGTTGCTGTTGGGCGGCGGCACGCGCGGCGGCTTCCTGTCGGATGCGCTGCTGCAGTTCCTGGCCATTCCGTTGCTGCTGTTGTCGGCGTCGCGGCTCGGCGATCTGTTTTGGCGCGAGCCGGCCAAATCGCGGCAAGTGCGATGGGAGATCGCCTTTTGCCTTGCGGTCGTGCTGGTGCCGCTGATTCAGCTTGTGCCGCTGCCGCCCATGCTCTGGACGCTGCTGCCGCATCGCGAGCCGCTGATCGCCTCCTTTGACGGCTTGGGACACGGCTTGTCGGGAAATGGTTTGCCGTGGCTGCCGATCAGCGTTTCGCCGAACGCGACATGGCTCAGCGTCGTGGCCTTGCTGCCGACGCTCGCCATCTTCTTCGGCACGATTTTGCTCGGCTATCGCGAACGGCGCCTGCTCAGTCTGGCGGTGGTCGCGTTCGGCATCGTCAGCGCGTTTCTCGGCCTGCTGCAGATCGCGCAGGGTCCGGCAAGCCGGCTGCGCTTTTTTTCCGCGACCAACCTGTCGGAGGCCGTCGGGTTTTTCGCCAATCGAAATCATTTCGCCGCGTTTCTCTATGTGGTGCTGCTGTTTGCCACGGTCTGGGCGATCGATATCGGCTTTGCCATCGGTCCCTGGCGCGATCGCCGGATTTTCGAAGCCCGCTCCATCGTGAGCATCACGGCAAGCTTTTTGGCCATCGTTATCCTGCTCGCGGCCGAGGCCATGGCGCGCTCGCGCGCCGGCATGATGTTGACCATGGTCAGCCTGGCCGGTGTCTACGGCCTGGTGCTGACCGACCGGCGGCGGCGCACCTTGAGCGCGACGCCTTTGAATTTCCTGTTTGCGGCGGCGGGCACGGCCTTCATCCTGATCGTGCAATTTGCGCTCTATCGGGTGTTGGCGCGGTTCAACACCGATCCGCTCGACGATCTGCGGCTGCAGTTTGCCCGCACCACGATCGAGGCGGCATGGGCCTACATGCCGTTCGGCGCCGGCATGGGAACGTTCGTCCCGGTCTATGGCATATTCGAGAAGCCGCAAGACCTGTTCGCGCACGCTTACATCAATCACGCCCACGACGACATTCTCGAGCTCTGGCTCGAAACCGGGATTTTCGGCATTGCCTTGATGGCGGCGTTCGCCGCCTGGTTCGTTTCACGCGCGATAAAAATCTGGCGGCTCGCATTGGTCGGGGCGGACGAATTCGACCGCTCGCTCTCCCGCGCGGCGACCATCGCCGTGGCGCTGATCGTCACCCATTCTTTCCTCGACTATCCGTTGCGCACCGCGGCGATGACGGCGATCCTCGCCTTCGCCTGCGCCCTGATGGTCGAGAGCTTGGGCGTCGACACCAGGGCGAAGGAACGGCGAGTTCGCCCGTCGTTCGACACGGCACTGCCAGGCGCAACGCCGCGCGTGACGGCGGTTTCTCCCGCCGCCGCGTCGTTTCCGGCCGTTGCCGCAGACCAGGGGCCGGAGCCCTCGTATCAGCCGCCGCGCCGGCAGCCCGCGCGCTGGGGCGACGATGTCGCGTGGCCTGAGGCTTGGCGCCGTGGTAGTGCCGGATCGGGCGCCGGCCTCGACAAAACCCAGGAGCCGGCGCCGGCGCCCGCGAAGCCGCCGGACCCCGATAAGAAATAGCCGCCGCCGGGCCCGGCCCGGAGCACAAAATTGCAGTTAACCCTCGGATTTTATTGGGAAGTCGGCCCTGGGCAACCCTTGCTACAGGTCGGCCATAAAGGCACAATGGTTGCCGGTCGCCGGGACGGCAATCGCGTGGGCTTTCACCCGCGGTGCGGTAGCTTTTGACGGATGGCCCAGCCGATTTCTGCCAACCCCCGCGGGAGAATGACCCATTATCCGAATAAGCCGTCCGAAACGAAAGCCGCCGGATTTGACGGGCCCATCCAGCCGCCGCGTGACGAGGCCGAGCGCAAGCGTTGGCAAGCTGCCAACAGGGCGTGGTGGGAATCCTCGCCGATGCGCTACGACTGGCGCAAAGGCCTTGGTCATACGCCAGGCGACGCGGCCTATTTCAAAGAGATCGACGATCGCTTTTTGGCCGCGGCCCGGGAATTCACGCCTTGGCGGAAAATTCCATTCGAACGCTTTATTCCGTTCGACGAGCTTTCCGACAAGGACGTGCTCGAGATCGGCGTTGGGCATGGAACGCACGCCCAATTGCTGGCGTCGCACTGCCGCTCGTTCGTCGGCATCGATTTGACGACCATCGCCACGACGATGACGGCGAAGCGGCTGAAGCTGTGCGGCCTGCCGGGATCGGTACTGCAGATGGACGCCGAGCGCATGGCGTTCCGCAAGGACGGTTTCGATTACATCTGGAGCTGGGGCGTCGTTCATATCTCCGCGGATACGCGCCGCGTGCTTGAGGAGATGCATCGCGTCTTGCGGCCGGGCGGACGCTGTACCGTGATGGTCTACTACCGGTCATGGTGGAACTACTACGTCTCGGGTTTTGTGCGGTGGTTGTTTTTGGGCCACTGGCGCCGGCGCCACAGCCTGCATCAAGCGAGCCAGCACGGCACTGACGGCGCGATCGCGCGCTATTACAAACCGGCCGAATGGCGACATGAAACCGACGGGTTATTCGACGTCGAATTGATCGACATCTACGGGCTCAAAAGCGACATCGTGCTGTTGCCGTACGGCCGGTTGAAACAGTTGTTCATGCGCCTCTTGCCGGACTCAGTCGCCCGCTTCCTGACCCGGCGCTTGCGCATGGGCTCTCTGCTCGTTGCGACCATGGGCAAACCGGGGCCGCGACAGCGGTGCCCCGAAACAATCTAAGCAGCCGATCAATCAAACAAAATGTGCGGTCTTGCCGGCCTTTACGCCTACCACTACGCCGCCAATCCCATCGACTTGGCCGAGCTGCGCTCAATCCGCGACCACATGGCGGCGCGCGGCCCCGACGGCGCTGGCGAATGGCAGTCCGCGGACGGCCGCACCGGCTTCGGCCACCGCCGGCTTGCCATCATCGACTTGTCGGATCGCGCCGCGCAACCGATGGCGAGCGCCGACGGCAAAACCGTCATCGTCTTCAACGGCGAGATCTACAATTACCGGGCGTTGCGCGCGGATTTGGCGGCGAAAGGGTACGTTTTCCGCACCGAATCGGACACCGAGGTCCTGCTGCAGCTCTATGCGTCGAAGGGCGCCGCCATGGTGCGCGACCTGCGCGGCATGTTCGCATTCGGCCTTTGGGACAGTGACAAGCAAGGCCTGCTGCTGGCCCGCGACCCTTACGGGATCAAGCCGCTGTACTACGCCGACGACGGCTGGACCTTGCGGTTTGCCTCCCAGGTCAAGGCGCTGGTCGCCGGACGTCGCACCGTCCTCGATCCGGATCCGGCAGGCTGGGCCGGCTTCTTCCTGTTCGGCAACGTGCCCGAGCCTTACACCATCTATCGCGATATCCGCGCCGTACCGGCCGGCGCGACGTTATGGATCGACCGCCGCGGTCTGCATGAGCCCCAACGCTATTTTTCGATCCCGCAAATATTCGCCGAAGCGCAGCGGCCGGCGGCAACGCCGCCGGGCGACGCTCCCTCGCGCATCCGTGCGGCGCTCATCGACAGCGTACGGCATCATCTCGTTGCCGACGTTCCGGTCGGTCTGTTTCTTTCTTCCGGCGTCGATTCCGCGGCGCTGCTCGGCTTGATGCGCGATGCGGGCCATGACGACGTCCATGCCATCACGCTCACCTACGAAGAATTCCGCGGCCGGCACGACGACGAAGCGCCGTTGGCCGGCGTGGTTGCCCGGCACTATGGCGCCAGGCACACGATCCGCACCGTGACGCAGGAGGAATTCCGCGCCGACCTGCCGAAAATCTTCACCGCCATGGACCAGCCGACCATCGACGGCATCAACACCTGGTTCGTCGCCAAGGCGGCACGCGAGCAAGGTCTCAAGGCGGCGATCTCCGGTCTCGGCGGTGACGAATTGGTCGGTGGCTATCCGTCGTTCAACGATATTCCGCGCTGGGTGCGTTGGATGCAGTGGAGCGCGTGCGTGCCGTTCGCCGGCGAGGCGTTCCGCCGCGCGGTTTGCGCGGTCAACGATTTTGTGCCGTTGGCGCATCCGAAGGTCGCCGGTTTTTTGAAATATGCCCGCTCTTACGCCGGCGCCTATCTGTTGCGGCGCGGCGTGTTCATGCCGTGGGAATTGCCCGACCTGATGGACCGCAAATTCATTCGCGAAGGTTTGCGGCGGCTCGACCCGGTCAGGCACATCGCCGCGATCCTCAAGCCCGAGCCGCGCACGGCATGGGGCAAAGTGGCGGCTCTCGAGTCGAGCCTCTATCTGCGCAACCAGCTTTTGCGCGATACCGATTGGGCCAGCATGGCACATTCGCTCGAAGTGCGCGTTCCGTTCGTCGATGCAAGCCTCCTGCAAGGGGTGGCAACGGATTTTGCAGGCCTGCCGCCGGCAGCGGGCAAGCGTCTGCTCGCGGCCGCGCCGCGCACCGCAGTGCCGGAGCAGATCGTTACGCGTGCCAAGACCGGATTTTCCACGCCGATAGAGCGCTGGCTGAAGGACGACGAGCGCATCCGCGGTTGGCAAGAGGTGCCGCGGCTGCGGCGGCAGAATTGCCCATGGGCGCGGCGCTGGGCCTATCAGGTAGCGCGGCCTTAAGATCGCATCGCGGCGATGAATGCGCTGGCGTTGGTCACCGATGCATTCGGCAGCTCGGGCGGTATCGCCCAATACAATCGCGATCTCATCAAAGCCCTGGCGGAGATTCCCGGTGCCGATCGGATCGTCGTGGTGCCGCGGCTTGGCGACGGTAACGGCACGGCGCTGCCGCCGGGCGTGCGGCAGCTCAAGGCGCAAGGCAATCGGCTGTCGTATTCGCTCGCGGCGCTGCGCGCGGCGGCCACGCTTGGGCCGTTCGATTTCGTGTTTTGCGGGCATTTGCATCTCGCGCCGCTCGCCACATCGCTCGCCTCGATGCTCGGCGTGCCGCTCTGGCTGCAACTGCATGGCTATGAAGCGTGGGACGACATGAAGCGCGCCGAACGCTGGTCGGCGGAACGGGCCAAACTGATAACGTCGGTGAGCCGCTATACGCGGCGACGCTTCTTGTCGCTTGCGGCCGTGGACCCGTCGTGCGTGCGCGTGTTGCCGAATACGGTCGACGGCGGCTTTTCGCCCGGCGCCACGTCGGATGCCTTGCTCGACCGTTATGGCTTGCGCGGCAAACGCGTGCTGCTCACGGTCAGCCGGCTCGATCCGAACGAGCGCCGCAAGGGCCATGACCGGGTCATCAAGAGTTTGCCGGCGATCGTGGCCGCAATGCCAAATGTCGTCTATCTCATCGCCGGCCATGGCGCGGATCGGGCAAGGCTGGAGGCGCTGGCGCAAAGTCTTGGCGTTGCCGACAACGTGATCTTTGCCGGGCGTGTCGCGCCCGACGAGCTGCCGCAATTGTACCGGCTGGCCGATCTGTTCGTCATGCCGAGCACGCAAGAAGGTTTTGGCATCGTGTTTCTGGAAGCGGCGGCATCGGGCCTGCGCGCCATTGGCGGTAATGCCGACGGCAGCATCGACGCGCTTGCCGACGGCGCCGTCGGCACCGCCATCGATCCGGATGACTCCGAAGCGCTGGTACGCGCCATCAGGAATGGGCTCGAAGGCGGTGGCCCCGACCCGTCCGGCGTCGGCCGCTTCCGCTTCGAGAATTTTTCCGGCCACGTCCGTGACCTGGTGAAGGGCCATCTGCTGCGAGCCGCCGGCGTGGCTGGAGTATCGCCTTGAACGAGCGCGCGGGCGTCAAAATGCCGACCGATCGCTTGCGCGAGTCCGCGCCGGCCACGCCCGACGCGAGCACCGCCAAGCTCGTCATCGAGCCGGGCATGACGGCCAAGAACTATTGGCGCGACCTCTGGCACTATCGCGAGCTGATCTATTTCCTGGCGTGGCGCGACACTGTGGTCCGCTACAAGCAGACCGCGATCGGCATCGCCTGGGCCTTGATCCGTCCGGCGCTGACCATGCTGGTCTTCGTCGGCTTTCGCCGGCTGGTGGGATTCCCGCCGGGCAAAGTGCCTGATCCGATCCTGGTGTTTGCCGCCGTGCTGCCGTGGCAGTTCTTCTCCAGCGCGCTGTCGGAATCATCGGGCAGCCTGATCGGCAATGCCAACCTGATATCGAAAATCTATTTTCCACGCCTGCTCATTCCGCTCGCCGCGGTCGCCACGACTCTGATCGATTTCGCCATCACCTTCGCGCTGCTGCTCGTCCTGATGCTGTGGTACGGCTTCCTGCCGTCCTGGCAGATCGCGTTCCTGCCGTTCTTCATTCTGCTCGCCTTCGGCCTGGCGTTCGGCTCCGGCCTGTTTTTTGCCGCCCTCAATGTCGAGTATCGCGACTTCCGCTATGTCGTGCCGTTCATCGTGCAGTTTGGGCTGTTCGTGTCGCCGATCGCGTTCTCAACCGCTGACGTGCCCGAGCGGTGGCGGCCGCTCTATGCGCTCAATCCCCTGGTCGGCATCATCGACGGCTTTCGCTGGTCCTTGCTGGGCGGGCATGCGGCGCTCGATCCGCAGACGGTCTGGCTATCGGTGGTGGTGACCGCCGCGGTCATCGCGCTCGGCATCTGGTATTTTCGCCGCATGGAACACGGCTTCGCCGACGTCATATGACGGTGCGCTTGGAAACCAGCGAGCCTGCCGCGTTGCGGCCGCGCCGGCGCAGCATAACGCGCCGCGTGCTTTTGGCGCTCGTTGCCTGCATTGCAATATTGGCACTCTGGGCATGGCTTAAGCCGGAGCCTTTGCTGCGCGGCGCCGCCGGTCTGTGGATCGTCTCGGATGAACCCGCGCCTGCTGACGCCATCGCGGTTTTGGGCGGCGGGCTCGAATATCGGCCGTTTGCCGCGGCCGACTACTATCGCCGCGGTTTTGCGCCGAAAATCCTGATCTCGAATATCGGTGCGACGCCGGCAGAGCAGCTCGGCGTGCTGCAGTCGCACGTGCGCGCCAACAGCGAGGTGCTGCAGAAGCTCGGCGTGCCGTTGGCCGCCATCGAGCCGTTCGGCGATCACCTGTCCGATACCTTCGGCGAGGCCACCGCGCTGCACGAATGGGCGCTCCGCAACGGCGCCCGCCGCATCATCGTTCCGACGGATATCTTCGCCACCCGCCGCCTGCGCTGGACGCTGCACCACGTCTTCGGCAACGACGCGGCGATCCTGGTGCCGGCGCTCAATCCGCCGGACTATCTGCGCGACACCTGGTGGAAGAACGAGCGCGGCATCATCGGCTTCCAGAACGAAGTTCTGAAATACCTCTACTACCGGCTCAAATATTGAGTAGCCGCATGTCCGACGTCGCCGTCAGAGTGAACGATCTCGGTAAGAAATACCGCATCCGCCATCAGCGCCGTGAGCGCTATGTCGCCTTGCGCGACGTCATCACGGACGGCTTTCGCAACGTGCTGCGCGGCAAGGTGGGCGGCGCGGCGCCGGCCATCGAGGATTTTTGGGCGCTCAAGGACATCTCCTTCGAGGTCAAGCGCGGCGAAGTCATCGGCATCATCGGCAGGAACGGCGCCGGCAAATCGACGCTGCTCAAGGTGATCAGCCGCATCACCGAGCCCAACGCCGGACGCATCGAGCTCACCGGCCGGGTCGCCAGCATGCTCGAAGTCGGCACCGGGTTTCATCCGGAATTGACCGGCCGCGAAAATATCTATCTCAACGGCGCCATTCTCGGCATGCGCCGCGCCGAGATCAAGCGCCGGTTCGATGAGATCGTCGCCTTCGCCGACGTGGAGGATTTTCTCGATACGCCGGTCAAGCGATTCTCCTCCGGCATGTACGTGCGGCTGGCTTTCGCGGTTGCGGCGCACCTGGAAACCGAAATCCTGATCGTCGACGAGGTTCTCGCGGTCGGCGACGCCGAGTTCCAGAAAAAGTGTTTGGGAAAGATGTCGCAGGTCGCGGAAGGCGGCCGCACCGTGCTGTTCGTCAGCCACAATATGGGGTCGATCCGGCGCCTGACCCGCCGCGCCATCCTATTGGACCATGGCAAAGTCGTGGTGGATGCCGCAGTCGAGACGGCAATCGACAGCTATCTCAAGCAGGCGGCGGAAGGAATTGCGGGCGGCATTTACCTGCGCAACACGCCACGCCCTGCAGACCGGCCATTCTTCGTTAGTCGCGTGACGACCTGCGTCGAGCCCGACGGCGATCCGGCCAGCCAGTTCGACTGCGACCATCCGGTTACGATCTGCGTCGACTACACGGCAACGCGGCCCGTTGTCGGCCTCTACAGCTATGTGCGGCTGCAGCGGCTGGACGGCACTATCGTTTACGAGGGCGACAGCAATGATGCCGGCGTCAATCCGTTCGACCGGCTGCCAGCGGGCACGGGCACGGCATGCATGACCATCCCGGGACGGATCCTGGGCGCCGGCGCCTACCAGATTTTTCTTAGCTTTGCCTCGGGCTTCGACCCGGCGGGACCCGAAGTCGACATCCCCGGCGTGGTCGGCGAGTTCAGGCTGGACGATACCAGCACGCGGCGCGGCAATCGCCGCAACGGATTTTTGTCGCTCAAACTGCCCTGGCAGATGGTCGCGCAATGAGTTGCCTCGCGAACAGTAGCATTCTGCTCACCGGCGGCACCGGCTCGTTCGGGCAGACGTTCGCCGCGATGACGCTAGCGAAATTCAATCCCCGGCGTCTCGTGATCTATTCGCGCGACGAGATGAAGCAGTGGGAGATGGCGCGGCAATTCACCGATGACCGGCGCGTGCGCTTCTTCATCGGCGACGTGCGCGATGCCGATCGGCTGACGCGGGCGCTCGACGGCATCGACTATGTGGTCCACGCCGCAGCCCTCAAGATCGTTCCGACCGCGGAATACAATCCGTTCGAATGCGTCAAGACCAACATCATCGGCGCGATGAACCTGATCGACGTCTGCATCAATCGTGGCGTCAAACGGGTGGTGGCGCTGTCGACCGACAAGGCGAGCGCTCCGGTCAATCTCTATGGCGCGACCAAGCTCGTCTCCGACAAGCTGTTCGTTGCCGGCAACGCCTATGCGGGCGGCCACGATACGCGATTTGCCGTCGTGCGCTACGGCAACGTGATGGGCTCGCGCGGTTCGGTCATTCCGCTGTTCATGTCGCTGGCCGGGCAGGGGCCGTTGCCGGTCACCGACCCGGACATGACGCGCTTCATGGTCACGTTGGAAGAGGGCGTCGAACTGGTGTGGCACGCCATCGACGACATGGAAGGCGGCGAGATCTATGTCCGCAAAGCGCCGTCCATGAAGATCGTCGATATCGCCCGCGCGGTCGATCCGAACGCCGCGCCGCAGATCGTCGGCATCCGCCCCGGCGAGAAATTGCACGAGCAGATGATCAGCGCCGAAGACGCGCCGCACACTTTCGATTACGGCGGCCACTACAAGATCATGCCGGCGATCAACACCTGGGGCAACGAGACCCGCGTCAAGACCGGGCAGCAGGTTGCGCCCGGATTCGTCTACCGGTCCGACACCAACAGCGAATGGATGACGGCCGAGACGTTGCGCGCATGGATCGAGAACAACCGCGCCAAACTGGGCAAATTCTGATCGTGATCGTCGCAGTGATCCCGGCGCGCGGCGGCAGCAAGCGCATTCCGCGCAAGAATATCCGCCCCTTTGCCGGCAAGCCGATCATCGCCTACTCGATCGCAGCTGCGCAACTATGCGGCCTGTTCGACCGCATCGTGGTGTCGACCGATGACGCGGAAATCGCCGCGGTCGCGCGCCGCTACGGCGCCGAAACGCCGTTCGTGCGGCCGCCGGAATTGTCGGACGAGCATACCGGCACGGTCGCGGTGACCGGACACGCACTGACCTGGCTTGCCGAGCATGGCTGTGATGCCGAGCTTGCTTGCTGCGTCTATGCGACGGCGCCGTTTCTGACCGCGGAAGACCTGCGCCGCGGCCATGACGTGCTGGTCGACAGCGGCAAGACCTTCGTCTTCTCGGTGACGTCCTTTCCATTTCCGATCCAGCGCGCGCTTCGCATCGCGCCGGACGGCGTCGTTGCCGCGATGCATCCGCAATGGATCGAGTGGCGCTCGCAGGACCTCGAGGAAGCGCATCACGATGCCGGCCAGTTCTATTGGGGCCGCGCCGCGGGCTTCCGCGAAAAACTTTCGCTGTATGCCGGCAACGCGGTTCCGGTGGTCCTGCCGCGTTACCGGGTGCAGGACATCGACACGGTCGAGGATTGGCGGCAGGCCGAGCTCATGTATGGCGCGCTCATGGCGGCAGGCAGATAGGTCGGACATGTCTTGCGTCGTCGTCAGCGGGACCCGCGGCCTATTGGGCGCAACGCTCATGCGGGTGCTGCCCGATGTCGGATTTCGCACCGTTCCTCTTATCGGCGATATTCGCGACGCCGCGGGTGTCGCAAGGCAGATCGCGCAAGCCGCGTCGGCCCATGTCGTGCACGCGGCGGCCATGACCGATGTCGCCGCTTGCGAGCGCCATCCGCAGGACGCCTTTGCGGTCAACGGCGAGGGCACAAAAAACGTCGTCGCGGCGGCGCGCGCCGCGAACACGCGTATTCTGTATATTTCGACCGCCTCGGTGTTCAAGGGCGATCATGGCGACAACCGCGAGGAGGAAACGCCGGAACCGATCAATGCCTATAACCAATCCAAACGGGAAGGCGAACGGCACACGCTCGATTATGAGCGCGGTGTCGTGCTGCGGCTTAACCTGATCGGCATCCACCCGGACGGTTCGCGCGGCAGGAATTTTCTCGAATGGCTGGTCGATGATTTTCGCGCCAACAAGGACATGACCTTGTTTGCCGATGTCTGCATCAACCCGCTGTCCAACTGGACCATTGCGGCGCTGATCGCAAAAATCCTGGCACACGATCGTTTGGGCAAAATCCTTCACATCGGCAGCCGCGACGTAAAGTCCAAGGCCGCGATCGGCGAACTGACGCGCGCACGTTTCCTCGGTTATCGCGGCACCATGCAACCGGGCAGTGTCGACGCCATCGCCGACGGCGTCTTCCGGCCGAAACAGATGTGGCTCAACACCGACAAAGCAGCCGCACTCCTTGGCCCGATGCCGACCCTCGCCCAGGAGCTTGATACGATTTTTTGCGCGCTCGCGCCTGCTGGCAACTCCTGGTTAGAAAGCAGTGGCTAGAAAGCAAAAGAAAAGGGCGCCGTTCAAGCGCGCAATGCGCATCGGCAAGCGGTCGGTCGGCGCCGGGCACCTAGCTTACATCATTGCCGAGATCGGTTCCAATTTCGACGGTTCGCTCAGCCGGGCAAAAAAACTGGCGCGGCTGGCCAAGGCGGCGGGCGCCGATGCGTTCAAGATTCAGAATTTCTCTGCGCCCAAGATCGTTTCGGACATCGGCTTTAAAAATCTGCAAATGGCGTTCCAGGCCAAATGGAGCAAGCCGGTGGTCGATGTATACCGCGCCGCCGAATTTCCCCGCGCCTGGCTTAAAGGCATATCGGATTACTGCCGCAAGATCGGCATCGACTTCTTCTCATCGCCCTACGACACCGAGGCGGTCGATCTTCTCGAACGGATCGGCGTGCCGGCTCACAAGCTCGGCGCCGGCGAGATCGACAACCTCGAATTCATCGCCTATGTCGCCAGGACCGGCAAGCCGGTGATCATCAGCGCGGGGGCGGCGACTCGCGATGAAATCCGGCGGGCGGTTGGCGTCATGCGTAGGGCCGGCAACGACAAGCTGATACTCCTTCAATGTGTCACCAACTATCCGTCGCCGGTCGCCGACGCCAATCTCAAGGCCATGGTCGCGATCGGCGATGAGTTCAAAGTGCCGGTCGGCTATTCCGACCATACCATCGGCAAGGAAGGCGGCGCCGACGATCCGCTCGGCGGCCTCACGGTGCCGTTGGGCGCGGTGGCGCTCGGCGCCTGCGTGATCGAGAAGCACGTTACCGATGACCGCTCGCGCCACGGTCCCGATCATCCGTTTGCCATGACCATGGTGGAATTCGCCGCCATGGTCAGAGGCATTCGCGCCATGGAGTTGGCGCTGGGCGATGGCAACAAGCGCGTCATGCCGTCGGAAAAACAGACCGTTGTCATTCAGCGCCGCGGCATGTACGCAGCCAGGGATATCGCCAAAGGCGAAATCATCCGCCGCGGCGCGATACATTATCTGCGGCCGGCAGTCGGCTTGCGGCCGCCGCTCATCGGCAAAGTCATCGGCGCCAAGGCACGGCGCGCGATCAAGGCCGGGCGCCCGGTCCGGCATCACGATGTCTTCCGCTAGCCGGGTCATCGCCGTCATTCCGGCCTTCAACGAAGCAAAGACGATCGCCGCCGTCGTTGCCGGTGTCCGGGCGCACGTGGCCGACGTCATCGTGGTTGACGACCGCTCCACGGACGGCACGGCCGAGGAGGCGAAGCGCGCCGGCGCCGTCGTATTCCGTAACACGGCTAATCTCGGCTACGACGGCTCGCTCAATGCCGGCTTTGCCGAAGCCGCGCGCCGCGACGCCGACGTCTTCCTGACTTTCGACGCCGACGGCGAGCACGACCCGGCGGATGTGCCGCGTCTCATCGCGCCGATTGCGGAGGATAACGCCGATATCGTCGCCGGCCAGCGCCCGCGCTTGGCCAGTTTCGCGGAAAAGATCTTCGCCTGCTATACGCGGCTGCGCTACGGCATCGCCGATCCGCTGTGCGGGCTGAAAGCCTATCGCCGCAGCGTTTACGATGCCGTCGGCCAGTTCGACACCGTGCAATCGATCGGCACCGAATTGATGATCAGGGGCCTGCGGCGAAATTTTCGCCTGGCGCTGGTGCCGATCGTATTGCATCATCGCGTCGGCGACAGCTCTCGCTTTTATCGCCGGCGCCTTCGCGCCAATCTCAAGATTTTGCGGGCGGCCTGGCGTGTCCTGTTTGTGGGATGATGCAGCGTCCGGCGGCCACGCCGGCGCAGTTAATTGACCGATCGCATGGACCGGATCTTCACCGCCTGTCACGGCACGCAATTGCTGGTGATCCAGCACCTGCGGCATCATCTGCAGTCGCCGGCCAAGAGGGATTTTCTGCTCTGGTATCCGATGGACAATGTTCCGCGCATCGAAGCCTTTATGCAAGAGATCATCGCCACGGCCGGTTTCGCCGATGTGCTGGACATACGCGATTTCGCGGCGCTGCAACCGCGTGTGGAGGGTCCGATCACCTGGCCGTTCGAGACGGTTCGGCGGCTGCGGCAGGACGCGGCAACGCTGCACCGCTGGATGTCGCGCAACGCAATCTCCGAACCAGACGCTGAGCTGTGGGCCGACGATCCGGCGCAATTTTACGTCGACCTGCCGCGCGGCCTTCTGCGCAAGGCCCGGCATGTCAAGATTCCGCATTGCTTCAACCACGAGGACGTCACGTCGTCGCAAGTGAAATGCAAAGCCGACGCCGATTGGCAGACGACGCCGTGGCCGAGAAAGTACCTCTTCGGCGCCTGGCAGCGTTGGGCCTCCGGCGTCGACCTGCGGCCGCAGCGCGTCGTTTACGATCGCGCCTACAGCTTCGACCTGCCCAGCTCCTGGGTCGACAATAGCATCGACGTCTCCGAATTGATCTCGATCGACCGGTTCGAAGCGACATACCGCACGCTGCCTGAGCCGCTGCGGACGGCCGTCGAGGCCAACCTCGGGCAGATCAAGTCCGCCGCAAAGCCGTTAGTGCTTTTGCTGCTGTTCGGTTTTGGCACCGGCCCGGAAACCCGGCGCATATACGAGAAGGCAATCGCGGGAATCTTTTCCGATCACGCGGCCGAGCTGAAAAATTGCTCGCTCGCCGTGAAGGTCCATCCGGGTTCGATCGGCATCCAGGAGCCGGTTTTTTTCGATTGGCTGCGGGCCAATGTGCCGGCGCAGATCTATCCGATCACGCATTCCCTGAATTTGGAGTTTTTGCTGCCCCAGCTGCGGCCCGATTATGTGTTGGCGGGGCTGTGCGGCGCGTTGCCGATTATCCGGGCGCTGAAAATCGGCAAGGCCGTCGGAATATCCGAATTGATCGATGCCTTCCAGCGCGACAATCCGACCTACCCGGTGTCCGAGTTTCTCAAGGGAATCGAAATCTGGTGAGGCATTTTGGATCTCGGCCGGCTCGCTGACAACATCGCGGCGTCGTGGCGCCACCGCGCGAGCTTTGCCGATTTCGTGCGTTCGCTGCTTTTTACCTACGCGCAAAATCTTCCAAGCGTGGTGCAAAAGCGCGAGTGGATCATCGGATTTACCTATCCGGCTCCGGTCGGCAGGGTCCGTCTCGCACTTCGCGCCAATCAAGGCGCCGACGGGTTCATCCGCTCCGAGGTTTTCGACCACCAGTTTTATCGGCTGCCGCTCGATTGTTCGCCGCCGACCATTCTCGATCTCGGCGCCAATATCGGACTGACGGCGATATATCTGGGGCGCGCCTTTCCGCAGGCCGCATTGGCCTGCGTGGAGCCCATGGCGGGGAATTTGCAGGTGCTCGCGCGCAATCTGCAACTGAACGACATCCGCGCCACCATCATCGCCGCCGCGGCGCATGTCGACGACGGCCGCGTGCGGATGACGAGCGCCGATGCGGATTACGATCACAAGATCGCGGTTGATCCCGGCACGCCGTCAGACCTCGAAGTTGCCGCGATCAGCGTGCCGGCGATCATGCAAAAGCTCAACTGGGAGAGGATCGGCCTATTGAAGATGGACATCGAGGGCCATGAAAAGAGTTTGCTGACGGAAAATTGCGACTGGTTGAAATCGGTTGATGCCATGTGCGTGGAATACCATCACCACGGCGCCGCAATCGAGCTCGCACGCGTGGCCGGCCGGTTCGGCTTCTCAGCGCCGCGGCGGCTTCCCGGCGAGATCTGGTTTTTGACCCGACAGCGTCCCGCCAACTGATCCGAAGGCGCGGCGCATGAAGGTCCGAGTCTATTTCAAGCCGACGCCGGTGGTTCTGGCGTTGGCGGCCGCGGCTTTGCTGTTTTGGACCGGATGGCGTTTTGTGCCGGGGTTTTGGCACTGGCCTGCGCTGGTTGCGGCCGTGTTCTACACCATCCTGTTCGCGCTTGCCGGCTACGCACTGTTGCGATGCCGCGCCATCGAACGCTGGACCGAGTGGAACCGCCCGGAACGGCTTCTCATCCTGGTGCCGCATCAGGACGATTGCGCGCTTTGCGCCGGCGGCGTCGGCATCCGCAACACGAAATTGGGCGGCGATACTTTCGTTGTCTATTTGGCGCAGGACGAAGCGCCCGGCATGGCGGAGCGGCGCGCCGCGGAAGCCGCGACGGCGTGGTCCTTGGCCGGCGTAGCGCGCGATCATCTGCGCCAGTTCGATTGGCTGCCGCCGCTCTACGAGCGAAAGCCGGAGCATCTGCCGGCGGTGGCGCGGGAGATCGCGCGGCTGATCGGCGAGCTAAAACCCACCGTGCTGATCATGCCGATGTTCGAAGGCGGCCATATTCATCACGACATCACCAATCAACTCGTCCAGCTCGTGTTGGGCGAGGCGAGCGCGGTGCGCGTCTATGAAGCGCCGGAATACAGCCCCTTCTTCTCACTCAACCGGACCCCGCATCGCGTCATTGCGCAATGCGGCCGATGGCTGTTTGGATTGTGCGCCTATTACGGACCGCCCGACGGCGTGGACGGAAGACCGATCTGCAAGGTTCGGTTGGACGACGATGAGCTCGCGCTCAAGCGGCGCATGCTCGGTGCATTCGTGAGCCAAGACGGTCCGTCGCTGGCGCGCACCGCCGCCTATCCGGACCGCATCGTCGAATGGCGGCCGCGCCCTTATCGCGCCCGGCCGTTCGAGCCGAAAGGCTCGTATCTCAATTTTGTGCTGGCCCTCGAACGGTGGTTGCCGTCCCGCCTGGTGCGCCTGGTGTTTCCCGGGCAACGCGGAACATTCGGCCGCGAGCCCGACATCACCGACCTCGACCAGGAGCTGGGCGAGCTCGTTCCGCGATCGGCGTGACGCATATGCGACTTGTCTCGGCGGCACTCGCCGATTCGCGGCTGGCGTGGATCAAGGCCGTCATCCCGCGACGCATCAAACGTTTCATGCTGCTCCACGTGTTCGGAGCGGACATGCAGCCCGGCATCCACCCGAGCCGCAAGTGGCTCGAAGACGATGTCCTTGCCGTTCTGCCTGGTCTCGGCTTCAAGCGCATCTTGTTCGTCGGCACCGCGCCTTATACGTGGCACTATGAGCGGATCGCGTGCCGGGCCGGCGCGGAATGGATCACCTGTGACGTCAACCCGAGCGCCGCGGTCTGGGGCGCGCTCAGACACACGGTGGCCCGCGTGCAGGACGTCGATACCAGGTTTGCGCCGGGTTACTTCGACGCCGTGATCCTCAATGGCGTGTTGGCGTTCGGCATTGCTCCGGGTAGTGAGTTCGATGCCGCGATTTCGGCAATCTGGCGGATGTTGCGCCCCGAAGGCCTGCTGCTCCTGGGCTGGAGCTCCGACGCGGCCGCCGATCCTCTGCTCTCGGACGGCATGCGCCGCTTGTTCCGGGCGGCGGTTAGTCTGCCGCTGCCGTCGCGGCGCAGTTTTGATGAGGAAGCATTCGTCTATGATTTCCAGATTCGCGCGGAATGACGGCGCGGCCGCGCAAACTCAAAAATCGTCGTGCTGAATATTTTTTACGAGGAGCCCGACAGCGACCGGTGGCTGCCGTTCGACCGCTACCCCCGGCGGTTCGTGCGGCGGCTGTTGCGAGGGCCGCCGCAGGCCAGGGGCCACAGAAGGGTCTTTCTCAATCTTTGCGCCGGGCTCGATCGCATCGGCGTCCGCTACCGCGTCAATGACTACGGCTACGCCGGCAGGAATCCGGGCGAATTGGCGTGCATCATCGGCAAGCCGCAGGTGCTCGATAAGATGGACTGGAAAAACCCGATTTTGTTCGGTGCGGCGGTGTTCTCGTACCCGAGCGACGATCCGCATCTGTTCGAAAGACGGCCGGTGAAAAAGATTCTCGTGCCGGGCGCCTGGATGAAGGAATTGTGGAAGCCGTTTTGGGACGAAACGATCGCGGTTTGGCCGGTGGGCATAGACACCGATCGCTGGCATCCGGCGAGTGCTGCGCAAAAGCGGATCGACGTTTTGCTCTACGACAAGGTGATGTGGGATCGCGAGCGCGCGCAAGCCCGTCTTATCGAGCCTATTCGCGAAAGCTTGCGGCAAGCCGGCAGGTCGTTTCGCGACATCCGCTATGGCGCTTATCGCGAAACGGAATTCGAAGCGGCGCTCGCCGAATGCCGCACCATGATCTTTCTGTGCGAACACGAAACCCAAGGCATCGCCTATCAGCAGGCGTTGGCAGCCGGCGTGCCCATTCTGGCGTGGGACCGCGGCGGCTATTGGCCGGATCCGGCCTATTTCCCCGACAAGGTGAAGTTTCAACCTGTCACTTCGGTGCCCTACTGGGACGAGCGGTGCGGCCGCACTTTTGCGGCGATCGAAGAATTCGACGGCGCGTGGC
Source organism: uncultured Alphaproteobacteria bacterium (assembly GCA_963756245.1). GTDB lineage: Bacteria > Pseudomonadota > Alphaproteobacteria > Rhizobiales > Xanthobacteraceae > BOG-931. The sequence goes on along the minus strand of CAVWOI010000002.1, from coordinate 131,569 downwards.
GGCGATTTTGGGACGAATTTCAATCGGGGCGCTACGATCCGCGGCCCTATATCCTCGAAAACCTCACGCTGGAGCGATGCGCGCAACGCTATTTGCATGAGGCGCAAAGCGTGTCGGGCGGCTGAGCGCGATTTCCGACCACAACATACCGATGAAACAAGCAGCCGATGCGGCGGCGCTGCCGCCGGCCGAAGGCGCCCGCCTTTTGGACGCTGCCTTGATGGCCTACGGTCGCGCCTTCGAGCACCCCTGCAAGATCCGGTTTGTCCGATGGCTTATCCGCAGCCTGGCCGGCGGACGCATCAAAATACGACACGCAGGCGGCGCCGTGATCGCCATTGATCCGGAAGACTATATCGGCTGGGCCATCTTCAGGACCGGCAGCTATGAGCCGGCAAGCCTGAAATTGGCGCTGAGCATCATGTCCGCCGAGCCCGGCCTGTTCGTCGACGTCGGCGCCAATTTCGGGTGGTACACCTGCGCCGTGGCGTCGATCGCCGGCGCAAACATCATCGGCGTCGAACCCGATGCCGAAAACGGCGCCGCGTTGCGCGCCAATATCGATCGCAACAGGCTGCGCAATGTCGTGGTCTTCCATGGCGCGGTCGGCCCGCAACCGGCGCTCCTGGCAATGGCCAGACGATCGCCTGGCAATTCCGGAACGGCTGCCGTCGTTTCCGGCCGTCCGGCGCCTGGAAGCGGCGGATACTGGATCGGGTCGAGGCCACTCCAAGATCTCCTCAACGCGCTTGCGCAACCGGCGGCACGGCCGGTGCTGATCAAGATCGACGTGGAAGGGTTCGAGCCACAGGTGCTCGCCGGCCTGGATTTCGCCGGGCCGTTCCGGCCGAAAAACATCCTGATCGAATATGACCGCACGCTCGGCCCCGCCGCCTGGGGTTGTTACGAGAATTTCGCCGCCTTCTTCGCGCAGCGCGGTTACGACTTGTTTGACGTCACGGGGCGGCCGTCCACCGGCGACGGGCCGCTGTTGGAGGAAAACGCCTGGGCGCGGGACCGCGGCCAGACGCCGTGACCGCGATGTCGCCGCGCGTCAGCATCATCATTCCGTGCCGCAACGGCGTGAGATGGCTCGGCGAGTTGATCGAGTCCTGCCTCGGCCAGAGCTGGAGGAACCTGCAGATCATCGTGGTGGACAATGGCTCGACCGACGGCAGCCTCGATCTGGCGAAACGTTACGAAGCCCGGCCAGTCACCGTGCTGGCATGCGCGCGGGCAGGGGCGAGCGCCGCGCGCAACGTCGGGCTCGAGCACGCTGATGGCGATTTGATCCAGTTCCTCGATGCCGATGACAAACTCGACTCCGACAAGATCCGCCGGCAAGTCGAGCGCCTTGCCGCGGCACCTACGGCGTCGCTTGCATCCGGCGCCTGGGCACGGTTTGCGCTCGATCCGGGCGAAGCCGTTTTCACGCCCGAGGCGGTTTGGCGTGATTTTGCGCCGGATGATTTTTTGATCGCGTCGTGGCTTGGCGGCGGCATGATGCCGAATTTTGCCTGGCTGACGCCGCGCGCGGTGATCGAGTGCGCCGGGCCGTGGAATGAAGCGCTGAGCCTCAACGATGACGGCGAGTTTTTCTGCCGCGTCGCGCTGGCGTCGTCAGGTATCGTGTTTTGCGCCGAGGCGCGCGGCTACTATCGGTCCGCGGGCGCCCCGACGCTCAGCGGGCGGCGCGACGGCGAGGCGCTTGCTTCGGCATTCAGCGCCGTCGATCTGTCCTGCCGGCATCTCCTGCAACGGTGCAACTCGGCGGCAGCCAAAAAGGCTTGCGCCACGCATTACCAACGCTTCGTCTACGACGCCTATCCGCGAGCGTCACAGCTCGTGGCGCAGGCCGAAAAACGCGCCGCTGAGCTCGGCGGCAGCGACTTGCGGGCCGGCGGCGGCCCGGCGTTTCAGATGCTGGCGCGCGGTGTCGGCTGGAAGCTGAGCAAGCGCGCGCAGCTGGCATGGCGGACATTGCGCGGGCGGGCTGCCGCAGCGCCGGGATGAGCAGCCGACGGCAATCGCGCATCGTCCTGATCAGCGGCAGCAGCCTCTGCCACAATCCGCGGGTAGTGAAGGCGGCGACGACGCTGGCGCGCGGCGGCTACGACGTGCACGTGCTCGGCGCCTGGCTCGATGCGGATTTGAAGGCGCGCGATCAGGCGATGATCCGGCAGACGCCATTCCATTTCGAGCCGGTATTCGATGCCACGCTGCCGGGATTGCACCGCACCGCGACCCATACGCTGCGGCGGGCACGGCGCAAGGCCGCCAACACGGCATATGCGCTCACCGGATGGCAAAGCCGCGATCAACTCGGCTATGGCATCGGCCGCCTGCTGGCGCGGTCGCGGGCGCTTGCGGCGGACCTTTATATCGCGCACTCCGAGCCCGCCCTTTATGTCGCTTGGCGCCTCATGCAGGACGGCCGTCGCGCCGGAGTCGACATGGAAGACTGGTTTTTGGAGGACTTGCTGCCGGAATCCCGGCGCGGCCGACCGCTTAGGCTGTTGCGCTTTCTGGAGCGCGAGTTGTTGGTGCGCGGCGCTTACGCGTCCTGTCCGTCGCGCGTCTTGAGCGAGGCGCTCGCCAAGGAATACGGCGGCAAGCCGCCGATTGTGCTCTATAATGCCTTCCCCTGGGCGGACCGCGGCGCCATCGATGGCGGGCGCAAGGACCGCCGCAATCCGGCTATCGCCTCGATCTGCTGGTATTCGCAGACGCTCGGTCCCGGTCGCGGTATTGAAGACCTGATCGGCGCGATGCCGCTCCTGACATGTGAAGCCGAGATTCATCTTCGCGGCCGCGCCGCTCCCGGGATGGTGGACTGGATCAGAGGCCACATCCCCGAGCGTTGGCGGCAGCGCGTATTCTTCCATCCGCTGGTCGCCAACGCGGAATTGCTTTCGCGCATCGCCGAGCACGACATCGGCTTTGCCGGCGAGATGCCGTATTGCCGCAGCCGCGACCTGACCGTCACCAACAAAATTCTGCATTATTTGCTCGGCGGCCTTGCGGTCGTCGCCAGCGATACCGCCGGCCAACGCGAAGTGGCGATGCAGGCCAAGGACGCTGTCGCGGTGTACGAATCTGGAAATCCGGCGGCGCTGGCAAATTCACTCGATGGTCTGCTCGCCTCACACGCCCTATTGGCGCATGCCAAAAGCAGGGCTTTGCAGGTTGCCCGGGATTTTCTTTGCTGGGAAGGTCAGGAGCAGACGTTGTTAGCCGCAATTGCGGCCACGTTGGCCGTATAGCACGCCTATGTTCACCAAATTCAAAAACGCCATACGCCAGAGGGTAACCCGGCACTACGGCGTGCCGGAAATTCCATTGGCTCTGGAACGCCTGCGATCCATGAATTTCTCCCCGCCGCATATCTTTGACATTGGAGCGCACTCCGGCGAGTTCGCAAAACTGTGCCGCCGAATCTGGCCTGATGCGAAACTAACCTGCTTCGAGGTCTTGCCGCACCGTGTCGTGGAATTGCAAGCTTGGAGCGCAACGGACGGCAATGTCGACATTATCCCGTGTTTGCTGGGCGCTGAAACAAGAGACGCGGTGCCGTTTCATGAAATGGAAACGGCGTCGTCCGTTCTGGAGGAGCATCTCCCTCCACGCGTGCCCGTCCGATCATACCCGATGACGACGATAGACGAGACTGTCGGGAATTTAGGGCTTCAACCGCCCGCATTCCTGAAACTCGACGTGCAGGGCTACGAGCTCGAAATTCTTCATGGTGCCAAATCAACGCTATCGAGCATCGAAGTCATTCTTGCCGAGGTCAACTTCATCGACATCCATCGGGACGTGCACCTGCTTGACGATCTCGTCGTTTTTCTGCGCGACAATAATTTCGTCGCCTATGATATCTGTGGCATGCACCGCCGTCCTCTCGATTCTGCCTTGTGGCAGGCCGATTTCATGTTCGTGCCACGGCACAGCTATTTGCGCGCCGATAAGCGCTGGCAGGCATGAGCTTTGCGAATCTCATGCCGACCGAACCGTTCGCTGATGCGTTCCTCCGGCCGCGAAAAGGTCGTTTGTCCTGAAAATTCTTCTCACGGCTGATCCGTTCCTGCCCGTGCCGCCCAAGTTTTACGGCGGCATCGAGCGGATCGTTGCGTTGCTTATCAGCGAGCTGCGGCTGCGCGGCCATACGGTCGGGCTGGTTGCGCTCGCCGGATCCGGAGCGCCGGTCGATTACTTTCGTCCGTGGCCGCGGCAGCCGGGCCGCGGAAAATTCGCACATCTGGGCAATGCATTGGCGCTGCGGGCAGCGTGCAACGATTTCCAGCCGAGCGTGCTTCACAGCTTTTCGCGCCTGCTTTATCTGGCGCCATTGCTGCTGCACGGTCCGGTAAAGGTGATGTCGTACCAGCGGCCTGCCGGCGGATGGCAGATACGGCTATGCGCCGCGGCAGGCGGGCGCTCGCTGGCATTCACCGGCTGTAGCGAATTCATTGCCAGGATGGGCGGCGGCTACGGCGGCACATGGCAGGGGATCCACAATTTCGTCGATACGAAATCGTATCGGTTTTCGCCGTCCGTGCCGGCCGATGCGCCGCTGGTATTCCTCAGCCGGATCGAATTGATCAAAGGCACTCACCTGGCAATTGAGATTGCCAAGCGGGCCGGTCGGCGATTGCTGATCGCCGGCAATCACGCCGATAACGGAGACGAAGGCGAATATTGGGCCACCCGGATCAAGCCGGAACTCGGTCGCAACGGCATAGACTATGTGGGTCCGCTCGATGACCCGGCCAAGATCGCGTTCTTGGGTTCGGCCGCGGCAATGGTCGTGCCGATCCAATGGGACGAGCCTTTCGGGATCGTATTCGCGGAAGCCTTGGCCTGCGGCACGCCGGTGATTACGTGTCCGCGCGGCGCCGCTCCAGAGATCATTCGCGACCGCGTCGATGGATTTCTCATCCGCGACGCGGAACAAGGTTGCCGCGCCGTGGCCCAGATTGCCACGATTGATCGGCGCCAGTGCCGCGCCCGTGCCGAGCAGGCCTTCTCCGCTGCGGCGATCGTGCCGCAGTACGAGGCGCTCTACAGAGTGCTGCTGGATGGGTCCAGTCAGCGCGCCATGCGTACGTAGATGCGTGAGGTTCTGATCGTCAGTCCGCGGTTCCCGCCAATCAATGCGGCCGATGTGCACCGGGTCCGGACGTCGCTTGCGTATTATCGTCGCTTCGGATGGGAGCCCACGGTCCTGTGCGTCGACCCGGCCACATCGGACGGCATCGAGGATGCAATGCTTGCGCAAGCTCTCACCCCGGACATTCGGGTGGTGAGAATTCGCGCCTGGGACGAAGCAAAATGCCGCCCCTTCGGCTTCGGACAGCTCAGCTATCGCAGCCTGTTGCCGCTGTATCGGGCCGGCAGCCGGCTCTTTCGCGAGCGCCGATACGACGTCGTGTTTTTTTCCACCACCGTGTTCATGAGTTTCGTGCTTGGCCGGTTATGGAAACGGCGATTCGGTTGCAAAATCGTCTACGACTTTCAAGATCCCTGGTACAGCGATCCGCCGATCTATACGCGCGAGACAGCGCCGGGAAGCTGGTGGAAATATCGGCTCGACCAGTGGCTCGCCCGTCATCTCGAGCGATTTGCGATGCGCGCCGCGGATCACGTGATTGCGGTTTCACCCGCTTACATTGCCACCCTGACGAGCCGCTATCCCTGGCTCGATTCATCGAAATTCACGGTCCTGCCGTTTGGAGCGAACGCCGATGACTACAGCTTCATGCACAAGCAGGACATCAAACAGACGATTTTTCCCATCGAGCCGCACGCGGTGAGGTGGGTGTATGCCGGGCGAGCAGGCTCCGACATGGTTCCGATCCTTGCTGCGCTGTTTCAGGCGCTCGCTGCGCTCAAGGCGCAAGCCCCGGAATTCACCGCCAAGCTTCGGCTTGATTTCGTCGGCACGAATTATGCGTCGCCTGAGCGTACCTACAAGCTCGTCGAGCCGACGGCGCGCGCCCACGGGGTGCAAGAACTGGTCCGCGAACATCCCGAACGCGTGGCCTATTTCCAGACAATCGCGCTTTATGACGCGAGCGACGCCATTCTCCTCATCGGCTCGGTTCACGCCGACTACACGCCGTCCAAGCTGTTCTCCTGCATACTCTCGAAGAAACCCATCCTGGCGCTGTTCCATCGCCAAAGCCCGGCTGTCGAAATCGCGCGCCGGTTTCCGAATGTCTTTCTGGCAACATTCGACGACAATCCCGCCGAACCTCAATTCCGCAATCGGATCGCCGAGGGTATCGCGTGGTTACAGGCGGCAAACTTCAATGCGGCAGCAATTGAGGGCGAAATCGAACCGTGGTCGGCCAAGGCGTTGACCGAAGCGCAATGTGCGATCTTTGACCGAATATGCGCTCACACATCCCCCACGACCTGAGCAGCATCGCCGTAAAGGCAATGCAGGGCTCCGGAAAATGGCTCGATCGATATTGAATGACAATGCGCAAGCGGGTTGCTTTTGTGGTTTCGCATCCGATTCAGTACACCGTGCCGCTTTATCGGCGGCTGGCGCGGCGCGATGACGTCGAGATCAAGGTTTTTTTCACTTGGCACGCGGGTGCGCAGGCGGTCGACGATCGAGGATTTGGCAGGCCCGTCGCCTGGGACATTCCCTTGACCGACGGGTACGACTTCGAGCTCGTACCCAATATCGCGTCCGATCCGGGAACGCATCATTTCCTCGGACTGCGCAATCCGGCGTTGCTCGATCGCGTCGTGTCATGGCGGCCGGATGTCGTGCATATCACCGGCTGGGCTTGGCTTTCGCATTTGCGATTGTTGCACGCTCTGAGCCGACGCGGCGTGGGCACGCTGTTCTTCGGCGACTCGCACCTGCTCGGCGGTAAGCCCAATGGGCCGCGCTGGTGGATCAAATCGGCCGTTCTTCGCCGAGTCTATTCCTGGCCGGCGGGTTGCCTGTTCGTGGGTTCGGCCAACCGCGCCTATTTCGAAACTTTCGGCGTCCCGCGGGAACGGCTTTTTCCCTGTCCGCATTCGATCGACGTGAGCAGGTTCGCCGAGCCGGCCGCGCAATGGGAGGAAGAGGCTGCGCGCTGGCGATCCGAGCTTGGGATTGGCAGAGAACAGAGGATTTTGCTGTTCGCCGGAAAGTTCGATGCCAATAAGCGCCCGGTGCAATTGATGCGGACGGTGGCAAAGCTGCATGATGGCGAGACCGTCTTGGTCTTGGTCGGCGCCGGCGAACTTCAGGCGGAGATCGACGCGATCGCCGCTTCCGATCCAGCCCGTTTTCGTGTGTTGCCGTTTCAAAACCAAAGCCGCATGCCGATCGTTTACCGGCTCGGCGACGTTTTCATAATGCCGTCCGCCGCAGAGACTTGGGGGATCGCCGTCAACGAAGCGTTGGCGTGCGGCCGGCCGGTCGTTGTCAGCGACGGCGCCGGCTGTGCCGCCGATGTGGTGGACGTCACTTGCGGCCGGATATTTCGCCGCGATGATTGGTCGGCGCTCGGTAAGGTGATCGAGGAACTAAAACAAAACGGCGATGTAGTCGCGGCAATGGGCCTTGCAGCCGCCACGCGGGCGTGGATTTTCGACGTCGCGGCGGCGGAGGCGGCGCTGCTTGCAGCTGTGAATGAGATCTGCGCGGCACGGCGCAACACGCTGGCGGTTGCGTGATGCCATATGGTACTTCTCGTTCCATGAGCACATTCGGGACTACGCCGCCGCCGGCCTCGTATTCCGGTTCATTCCGCGCGGTAGATTTAAGGCAGGCCGGAAATCTTCTGCGCCTGATCGCGCTGTGCTTGCTGGCGGCAAGCCCGTTTGCGGTCGATCCGATCGCCTATATGTGCATCACCATACCGGTGCTGGTGGCGCCATTCCTTTGGGTCAACTCCGGCGCATTCGGCATACCGGTGTTGCCGGTGGTATCCGCTTTATCTTACTTGTATTATGCGATGCCCTTGCTCTCGGGCAATACGCTTGCGGTCTATCGGGCTGAAGATATCGTCTGGGCGGCGCTGTCGGTCGGGCTGTTTCTGATCGCGGCATCGTTGGCGGCATGGCCTTTTTTGGGCGATGGACGCGGCCGCAAAAAAATGCCGCCCGTCCAGGCGCCGGCCAAGGGCCGCCTTATCCGGACAAGGTCGGTGAGCAACCTTGCCACGAACGACGAGCTGTATCGTCTGATCTTTATCGGTCTCGCCGCCGGCATCCTGTATTATTTGGCGCTGGCCTCCGGCGCCGCGAATTATCTCGGGACGTCAATCGGCATCGTTCGTTCGGTCGCAGTCACATTGACGTCGCTCGCCTGTTATTTGACGGGCTTTGCCCGCGGCGCTGGCTTGTTGACCGGCCAACGATGGTTCGCCACACTTGCCGGACTTCTTTTGGTTACGGCGCTCTCGATGAGTGGCCTGTTTCTTGTCAGCGGCGCGGTCAATATTGGCGCGGCCTTGCTCGGCTATGTGCTGGCGGCAAAACGAATTCCTTGGATCATGCTGGGATTGGTTTTCGCGGTCTTGAGCGTTCTCAACGCCGGCAAGGTCAATATACGAAGTGAATATTGGGAACGAGACAATCAGTCCCTGAAAAACTCCTCCATATCGCAAGTGCCCGGCATGATGGTGGATTGGTTCGCCGCCGGTGTCGGCGGAACGGTATCGAAAGCCCTGGGCAGCAGGCAGCCGGAGAACAATTCGCTCCTGGAAAGGACTTCGCTGCTGCACATGGTTCTGGCCGTGCAGGAGGCGACGCCCGGCATCATTCCCTACCTCGAGGGTGGAACTTACGCTCTGTTGCCGTCGATGTTGGTGCCGCGGTTTTTGGAGCCGGATAAGACGGAAAGCCAAGCCGGCCTCAATCTGTTGAGCGTGCGCTACGGCCGCCAGCACGCCGAGGACACCTACAAGACGACGCTCGGATGGGGCATGGTCGCGGAGGCCTATGCCAATTACGGCAATCTAGCCGTCATCATGGTTGGTGTGCTGTTGGGCGCGTTGTGCGGAATACTGATGCGCCTGAGCGCTACGGCCGCGCCATTGTCGCTCGCCATGCTGATCGCCATTGCGTCAACGCTTGCACTTTGCAATCTCGAGCTCGATGTTTCGTCCTTGGTTGTCAGCATGCTGCAGACCTACGGGAGCATTTTGCTGTTCGCGGCGCTGCCGAGCGTTGTTAAGCGGCGGTCGGTGCCGGCCATGCCGCTTTCACGACCTGGCCACGTCGAGTTGGCAAGACACCAAAAATAGCCCACGGATGCGAATCCTGCACGTCGTGCCGACCTACCTGCCGGCGACGCGGTATGGCGGACCGATCGTCGCGGTGCACAGCCTGTGCCGGGCACTCGCCGCGCGCGGCCATGCCGTCGAGGTGTTCACCACCAGCATCGATGGGCCGGTCGACACGGCGGTGCCGTACGATCGGCCGGTCATGCTGGACGGCGTGAAGGTGCGGTATTTCGCGTCGCGCCGGCTGCGCCGCTTGTCGTACGCGCCGGCATTGATGCAAGCCTTGCGCCGCGAGATAGCGGGCGCCGACGTCGTCCATTTGCATTCGGCTTTCTTGTGGCCGACCTGGCGGGCGGCGCGGCTGTCGCGCAAGCGGCGCATACCATATGTCATTTCGCCGCGCGGCATGCTGGTCAAGGCGCTGATCGCCAGCCGCAATCGCTTGATCAAGTCGGCCTGGATCGCCTTGATCGAGCGCTGGAGCCTGGAGCAGGCGGCGGCGATCCATGCGACGTCGGCGATCGAGGCCGGGGAGATTCAAAAATTCGGCTGGCGGCTGCCGCGAATCGCCGTGGTGCCGAACGGGGTCGATGCGATCGAACAAGCGGTGCGCCAAGACGCGTACCAAGACGCGCCAGCAGCCGACATCGCGGCGCTCGCCGGACAGCAGCCGCTGGTGCTGTTTTTCGGCCGGCTGGCGCAAGTGAAAGGATTGGATCGGTTGCTGCGCGCCTTCGCCCGCACCCGGCGCGGCACGCTCGCCATGGTCGGCAACGATTACGAGGGACTGGCGGGGGGCCTCGCCGACATGGCGCGGCAACTGCGGATCGACGACCGCGTCCGCATCGTGCCACGCACGATCACGGAGGCGGAAAAGGAGTGCATGTTCGCCGCGGCGCGGGTGTTCGTCTTGCCGTCCTATTCGGAGAGCTTTGGCAACGTCGTCCTGGAAGCCATGCAGCGCGGCCTGCCGGTAATCGTCACGCCCGAAGTGGGTGCCGCCGAAATCGTGAAGGAATCCGGCGGCGGCATTGTCGCCAGCGGCGACGCGCCATCGCTCGGCGCGGCCATCGACCGGCTGACGGACGATGCCGCTACATCGGCGGCGATGGGGGAGGCCGGCCGCCGCGAAGTCAGCGAGCGCTACGGCTGGCCCGGCGTCGCCGCGCGGATGGAAGCGCTCTATGGCGAATTGAAAGCGGCGCAATAGGACCGACGTGCGCGACCAGATCACCCCTTTGGTCATCACCTACAACGAGGCGCCGAATATTGCGCGCACGGTCGGCAAGCTGTCGTGGGCGAAACGCATCGTCGTGATCGACAGCGGCAGCACCGATGAAACACTGGATATGCTGCGAAGCCTCCCGCAGGTCGAGGTGATCAATCATCCGTTCGGCGATTTCGCCAGCCAATGCAATTTCGGCCTCACCCAGGTTGGAACGCCATGGGTGCTGTCGCTCGATGCCGATTACGAGCTCAGCGATGCTTTGGTCGAGGAGCTCGCCGGGCTGCGCGCGCCGGATGGCGTTGCCGGCTACCGGGCGCGGTTCGTCTACCGTATTTGCGGCCGCGCGTTGCGCGGCACGCTCTATCCGCCCCGGACCGTGCTCTATCGCAAGGACAAAGCGCGCTATCACAACGAAGGCCACGGCCACCGTGTCGCCATTGACGGCGAAGTCATGCCGCTTGCCGGCGTCATCTATCACGACGACCGCAAACCGCTGGCGCGCTGGTTCGACTCGCAGCAACGTTACGCGCGAGCCGAAGCGCGTTATCTCATCGAAACGCCGCGCGAAAAGCTCAAGCGCAGCGACCGCATTCGCCGCCTGGGCTGGCTCGCGCCAATCAGCGTTTTGTTTTACACGCTATTGGTCAAAGGCTGCATCTTGGATGGCTGGCCCGGCTGGTATTACGCGCTGCAGCGGCTTTGCGCCGAAACTTTGATCGCGCTTGAAATTCTCGATCGGCGTTTGCGCGGAAATCAATAGCGAACCCGGGCGCATGCGCATCACCATCGTCATCGGCCCGTTCTATCCCATTCCGCCGGTGCTCGGCGGCGCGGTCGAGAAGGTGCATCTGTTGCTGGCCGGCGCCTATCGCGCCGCCGGCCATGACGTCACCATCATCTCGCGCCGCTACAAAAATTTTGCCGCCGATGAAGTCGTCGACGGCATCCGGCATATCCGCGTTCGCTCCACCGACCGCTCGTCGCGCTTGGCGGTCAATTTGCTGCTGGATTTCATCTACGCCGTCCGCGTCGCTTATGCCTTGCCGCCGGCGGACATGACGATCACCAACGCGTTTTTTCTGCCGCTGGTTTTGCCGCATCGCCGCGCCGGCAAGATTTACGTCCAGGTCGGGCGCTATCCGAAGGGACAGATGCCACTTTATTTCCGCGCCGACCGGCTGCAGGCGGTGTCGCGGGCGGTGGGCCAGGCGATTGCGCGGCAGGCGCCTTGGCTCAAGCGCGAGATTGTCGTCATCCCCTATGCGATTCCCGATCGGTATTTTTCGCAAGGTGCGGATTCCCGGCGTGAGCCGGTGGTGCTCTATGTCGGCCGGATTGCCCGCGAGAAGGGCATCGAGCTGTTGATCGAAGGGTTTGCGCGCCTGCACCGGCAGAGCGATGCGGCAGGGTTGAAGGGCTGGCGCCTGCGCATCATCGGGCCGCATGCGGTCACTCAGGGCGGCGACGGCGTTGAATATCTGGAAGAATTGCAGGCGCTGGCGCAACGGCTCGGCGTCGGGTGCGATTTTTTGGGCCCGATCTTCGATCTGGATGCGCTGATCGCCGAATATCAGCGCGGCGGCGTCTTTGTTTATCCAAGCCTCGCCGAAGCCGGCGAATCGCTTGGGTTGGCGCCGCTGGAGGCCATGGCCACCGGCTGCCCCGCGATCGTGTCCGACCTGCGATGCTTTGACGATTTTATCGACGACGGCGTGACCGGACTGCGGTTCGATCATCGTGGCGCGGATCCGCCGGGCGCGCTTGCCGGCCAGCTTGCGCGCCTGATCGGCAGCCCGGAATTTTTGCACCAGGTCGCCGCTGCCGGACGCGACATGGCCGGAAATTTCCGCACCTCGGTCATCGCCCGCCGCATGCTCGACGATTTCAAGTCTTTGCTTGCGCCCGCCGATGGCGAAGGCACAGCGCGATGACGCCGATCCTGGTGACCGGCGGCGCGGGCTTTATCGGCAGCCACACCTGCAAGGCGTTGCGCGCGGCCGGCTTCGATCCGATCAGCTATGACAGCCTCGAGCGCGGCAACCCGGAGGCGGTGCAATGGGGCGCGCTCGAGATCGGCGCGCTCGCTGACGGCGGCCGCTTGCGCGAGGTTTTGGCGCGTTATCGCCCGGCCGCCGTCGTGCATTTCGCCGCATTCGCCTATGTGGGCGAGTCGAGCGCAAACCCGTCGCTGTATTACCAGAACAATGTCGGCGGCACGGTGGCGCTGCTCGACGCCATGCGCGACTGCGGCGTCGATAAAATCGTGTTCTCCTCGAGCTGCGCGGTTTACGGCGTGCCGGCAGCCACTCCGATAACCGAAGACGCGCCCTGTGCGCCGGTCAATCCCTACGGCGCCACCAAATTTTTCTGCGAGCAAATCCTCAAAGATTGCGCCGCGGCATTTCCGTTGAATTTCATCGCGCTGCGTTATTTCAATGCCGCGGGCGCCGATCCCGACGGCGACATCGGCGAATGTCACGTTCCGGAAACCCACGCCATCCCGCTCTTGCTCGAAGCCGCCGCGGGAGGGCGCGGGTTTACGATTTTCGGCGACGACTATCCAACCGCCGACGGCACCTGCGTGCGCGATTACATCCATGTGAGCGATCTTGCCGATGCCCATGTGCGGGCGTTGCGGGCGCTGCTGCACGGCGCCGACAATAGCGCGCTCAACCTCGGCACCGGGCGCGGCTGGTCGGTGCGCGAGTTGGTCGCTGCCGTGCGCGAGGTCACCGGCCGCGATGTTCCGGTGCAGTCCGGCCCACGCCGGCCCGGCGATCCGCCCGCGCTTATCGCCGATCCGGCGCTTGCGCGCACAAAACTCGGCTGGCGGCCGGTCTATGGCGAGCTTGCGACGCAGGTGTCTCATGCCTGGGCATGGCGCCAAGGCGGCGGAAAAACCTGGAAGAGAATGCCGCGACAGATCGGCGGTTAAGCCGATTTGACGATGCCGTCCGGCTCGTTCCTGGCTGCCGCCGCCACATGCGGCAGCTCGACCACCTGGCCAAAGGAACGATCGAGCATTGCGATCGAGATCGCCTTTTCATCGCGGCGATCGCCGGTGGCCGACAGCATCCAGATTGTTCGCAAAATAATTTTCAGATCGAGCCACAGCGATGCGTGACGGATGTACCAGGCATCCAGCGCATTTTTTTCATCGGCCGATATCAGCTTCCCCCCGCAAACCTGCGCCCATCCTGTCAGTCCCGGCCGCACCATGAGCCGCACGCCGAGATCGTCCGGCTGATCCGCCGGCAGTAACGGCCGCGGGCCGACCGACGACATATCGCCGGAGACGATATTCCACAGCTGCGGCAATTCATCGAGGCGCGTCGTTTGCAGGAAGCGCCCGATCGCGGACGGCGTCTGCGCCAAGCGCCGCTCCTTGGTTTGCCGGTCGAACAGTGTCTGCAGCGTGCGAAACTTGTAGAGGTAAAGCGGCGCGCCGTTGCGTCCGACGCGCTGCTGCCAGAACACGACCGGAATGCCGACGTCGATCAGGACCAGCCCGCAGACGACGGCGGCGAGCGGCGACAGCACGACGGCGGAGAACAGCGCCAGCGCCAGGTCGCCGGCGCGCTTGAGCGCCCAGAACGGGCGATCCAGCGATTTGCCCAAATCGTATTGCGGAGCGATTGCGACGGTGCTCGGATGCGCGACGACGACGCTGTCCGGCCGCTCCGCGGCGTCCTCGGAGATCAGGCGCTCGGGCAGGATTTGCAACACGATGTCGAGCTTGCGGCATAGCCGGCTGATGTCGTCCCAGGAGGCGGGCGCAAGATCTTGCGGCTGCGCCGCCAGCACCACCTTGTCGATGCGCACGCCGTGCATGGCATAGTCGGCAACGATCTTTTCCAGATCCGCCGGCGCGCCGACGATGGGGTAGCCGTTGAGCGAGCGGTTTTTCAGCTTCGGCGCGTCGTCCAGTATCGCCACGATGCGATAGCGGTCCGGCGCCAGCTCCTCGACCATCTTGGTGAAGAACCAGGCGAGACGGGAAGCCTGGATGATGAGGACGTGATCGACGTCGTTGCCGGCTTGCGACAGCGGCGCGTCGCGATAGCTTTGCCGCAGCCGCAACAGAATGCGTCCACCCAATAGGCCTGCGGCCAGCAGCAGGAAATGCAGGATCGGGATCGAGCGCGGCGCCTCTTCAAGCCGCGTCCACAGGAACGACGCCACGGCGGTCAGCGCCGAGATCAGCACGCAGGCCTTGAACAGCTCGAAAGCGTCGCGCAGCGAATAGAAGCGGGAAATCGGCGAGCTGGTCTGAAACCATTGAAAGACCAGCAACGAAACAAAGAACGAAATGACGCAGTAGCGCGCCACGCCGGCAGGGAAGTAAATGGTGCCATCGCGCAGCAAAAACGCGGCCAACGGGCTGATGCCGCCCCACAGCACGTCCAGCACCGCCACCCGCGACGCCAAAGGTGCGTAGGAAGAAGGCTTTTTCAGCCGAAGATTGGCTTTGGCCACAGCGAGTGCCCCAATAGGCGGTCAGCCGCTTCTGGCAGATGCAATAACGTCAACGGGACGTTGCGTCCATCGGATTCGCGTTAAGCAACAGGCGGATAAATCACTGACGGCCAGTGGTTAATCCGACCGCACTGCCTCCCGCTTTCAGAAAGTTCCACGGAACCGGCGCTAACGGCTCGGCCCGGACGGAGCAGGGGCGGCGCGCCGCCATAGCCACAGCGGCAGGCGCAACAGCGGATAAAGGAAATGCAGATAGGGCGGCAGCGGCAGGGAAACAACGTCGATAATGCCGACCGAAGCGGTGCGGCACTGGGCGGCAAAGAACGCCCATCCTTGCCCGAGCAAAAATTGCATCCAAAAACCGCGCCATACCGCCTGCGCCTTGCCGCCGACCTCGCCGCGAGCCCGGTCCGCCATTGTCTCGGCGGCTATTGCGTAGAGTTTTCTGACCCGCGCCGTTCCTTGCAATTCGGCGGCGAGGCTGTCGGGAAGCGGCAGAGCGAAGAGGCGCTGGCACAGCAACAGGGCTTGACCGGAACAAAAACCGGCACCCTTGGCCTGCGCATGGCGATGCAGATGCACGACGTCGGCATCGGTCGCCGCAATGAAGGCATTGAGGTCGGCAAGCCATTTCAGCCGCGACCAGGCATGATGGGCGCCGTGAAGGCATAGATAGGCGAAAAGATCGTCGCGCGCCAAAGTGCGAATGCCCAAGCCATCGGCAACGATGACGTTCTGCGTCGGAGAGCCGGCGTGGACCGCGTCGAGCAGTTTTGGATTGTCGGCGACGCGCCATTGCAATTCCAAGAAGTTGCCATGGTTCGGTTGAATGAAGGCGACCTCCCGGGAATAGCGCACGACGGCGCGGCGTTGCGTCGCGCTGAGCTCTTTCGACGGAAATGAAAGCGCATAGCCGTCGCGTTCGAGCAGCGCCATGGCGGCAAGGGCGCGATCCGGCGGGATCAGAAGATCGATGTCGTGGGTGTGCTTGACTTTGAGTGAGCCGTGGGCGAGCTGCGCCAGCGCAACGCCCTTCAAAGCGGTCGACGGAATTTCCGCCGCGTCCAACAGTTCCTGCAGCCGGCACGTCTCGGCCGCCAATAGCAAATTTTTCCGAAAAATCGCTTGCGCGCGCCGTGAAAATTCTGTCGCCCGCGCTGTGGGGAGTTGCACGTCCGCGGCTAGTAATGCGTCGTGAACCAGGCCGACGACGCGTTGCCGCCGCGCCGCCTGCAGGACGGCATTCCAATCGGCGACCGGCGCGGCGGCGGCCTGGACGGCGCCGTTACGGGATTGTGACGGCGGCCAACGGCAGCAGGCGGCGACGAGGCGAAACTCGGGCGAAGCGAGCGCGCCGGCCGCACGCCTTCCGGGGATATTGAGGGCGGGTCGGCTCACGGGATCGCCGGGTGCGTTGTCATGCAATCGGGAACTACCATCCGGGTCCCGCGCCAGCAACCAGCCTGCCGCCGCCACCACCACCAAAAGACAGTTGCGACCGCGCCACGCTCCGGTCAGAATCAAACCATCGGGTCTGCCGCTGCGGTGACTCCCAGCACCGGAACGTGCCAGGCAATGGGGCGAAAACCATGGCGAACAATCCGGCGGCCGAACGCGGGCTCAAATTATTGGAAAAATGTACGCTGTTCGGCGCGCTCGACGACAAGGCGCGCCGCGAGCTCGCCGAGCACGCTCACCCCCGCCACTTTGCCGCCGGCGACGCGATCTGCCGGATCGACGAGCATGGCGACAGCCTGATGGCGGTGGTGCTCGGCGTGGTGCGGATTTCGCTGCCCGCGGTGCGCGGCAAGGAGATCATCCTCGCCGATCTGCGGGCCGGCGAAATGTTCGGCGAGATCGCGCTGCTCGACGGCAAGCCGCGCTCCGCCAACGCCACAGCGCTCACCAATTGCGAGCTGATGGTTCTGGAGCGCCGCGACGTGCTGCCGTTTCTGGAGCGTAATCCCACGGCCTGCATGAAATTGATGGAATTGCTTTGCGCGCGCATTCGCCGCTCCGACGAGCGCATGTCGGACATCGCCTTCTTCGACCTGCCGGCGCGGCTCGCCAAGACGCTGTTGAGCTATCCGGCCCAGGGCCACGGCGCGGCGAAACTGTCGCTGTCGCAGCGGGAGCTCGCGGAAATGTCCGGCGGCACCCGCGAGAACGTCAACCGCTGCCTGCGCGACTGGCAGCGCCGCGGCATTCTGGAATTGAAGGACCGCTGGACCATCATCCTCAAGCCCGAGGCGCTGCGCGAGCTGGTGATGTCGCCCTAAAGCCGGGTATTTCATCGCGCAATTCCTTACCGAGCATTCACTGTGACGCGCGGCACAGACGTTGCCGCCGGCAAAAGCCACTTACAACATCGGATGCGCCGCCGCCGCCCGATATGACAACAGCCATATGGGCCGGCGGCAACCTTGAGGAGGTCGCCGATGTCTCAGTTGTTCACGCGAGATGAGCGCCTGATCCTGGTGGATCCCGCGCACGGCCCGCTGCTGCGCAAAGTGACGCAGTGGGATCGGCTGGTTGCCATATTCACCGATCCCGATCTCATCGCGATCGTGCTGTTCTGCGCGCTGGGTGGGTTACTGACGGTTGCGGTGATCCATACTCTTCCCGGGTGGGTCGATGTCATCGCCGCCGCCCAGCAAAACTTCTGACAAATGCAGCCGCGCTTTCGAATGCTTCCGAACGTGGCACCGATTTGTTAGTATCAGCACGAGGCCGCCGTCGCCTTCGCTCCGGTTGTTGACCTTAGGCTGTGCGGTTGGAAGCCACATACTGACGTTGTGGATGATCCCCAAAGCGCGCCGTGCCGGCGGTCGGGGACCGGAACAATTGCTTTGTTGCCGATACTGCGCGACGGTAGCCTCGTATTGCTTCCGGCTTGTATTCTGTCTTGCGTTTGATCTTGGGGCTCGGAATGAAATGCCCGAAGTGTCAGCATGAGAACACCGCCAAGGCGAGGTTCTGCGAGGAGTGCGCCACTCCGCTGACCCGAAGCTGCGGCAATTGCGGCAGCCAAGTCTCCGCCACGGCCAGGTTCTGCCTGCAATGCGGTCATCCGCTGCGGGCGGTCGAAGAGGATTTGCGTTTCGCTTCGCCGAAAAACTACACGCCCCAGCACATCGCCGATAAGATTCTCGTGTCCCGCGCCGCGCTGGAAGGCGAGCGCAAGCTGATCACGGTGCTGTTCGCCGACATCAAAGGCTCGATGGAGGTGATCGCCGACCGCGACCCTGAGGACGTGCAAAAGCTTCTCCACGCGGTGCTCGAGCGCATGATCGAGGCGGTGCACCGCTACGAAGGCACCGTCAACACCGTCATGGGCGACGGCCTGATGGCGCTGTTCGGCGCGCCGCTGGCGCACGAGGATCACGCCGTGCGCGCCTGTTACGCGGCGCTGCGCATGCAGGAAAGCATCGCGCGCTACTCCGACGAGATCCAGCGCAGCTATGGCGTGCCGGTGATGATCCGGATCGGCGTCAATTCGGGCGAGATCGTCATTTCCGGCATCGGCAACGATCTGCACATGGACTACACCGTGGTCGGCCAGACCGCGCACTTGGCGGCGCGCATGGAGCAGATGGCCAAGCCCGGCTCGGTGCTGACCACCATGGACACCTTCCGCCTGGTGGAGGGTTATCTGGCGGTGAAGCCGCTCGGCGCGCTGCCGGTGAAGGGGCTCGCCTATCCGATCGACGTCTTTGAGATCACCGGCGCCGGCGCCGCGCGCAGCCGCCTGCAGGCCGCCGCCGTCCGCGGTTTGACCCGTTTCGTCGGCCGTGGCGTCGAATTTCAGCACCTGCAGCGCGCCCAGCAACTGGCCGAGCAAGGCCACGGTCAAGTGGTGGCCATCGTCGGCCAGGCCGGCGTCGGCAAGTCGCGCCTGGTGCACGAATTCATTCATGCGCCGCCTTCTGCCGCGTGGCTGGTCCTGGAATCCAATTCGACGTCCTACGGACATGCCACGCCGTACCTGCCGGTGACCGAACTGCTACGGCATTATTTCAAGCTCAACATCCATGACAGCGTCCAATCGATCCGTGAGAAAGTATCGGGCAAAATCCTCTACCTCGATCCGTCCCTGCAGGAGGTGATCCTGCCGGTGCTCGATCTGCTCAACGCGCTGGACGACGATCACCCGTTCCGCTCGCTCGACCCGATCGAGCATCGGCAACAGACCTATCAGGCGGTGATCCGCTTGCTGCTGAGCGAGAGCAGGATCCAGCCGGTGGTCGCGGTATTCGAGGACATGCCCTGGTACGATTCGCTGTCGATCGGGCTGTTGAACGAATTGGTCGTGCGCGCCCAGGACGCGCGCCTGCTGCTGGTCGTCAGTTGCCGCCCCGAATACAAGGACGAATGGAAGGGCCGGCCGAATTACCGCCAGCTGCGCCTCAATCCGCTCGCCAGTGAAAGTTTTGCCGAGCTCCTGCAAGCGCTGCTCGGCTCCGATCCGAGCGTCGAAATCATCAAAAGCTTCCTGATCGAGCGCGCCTCCGGCAATCCATTTTTCGTCGAAGAGATCGTGCGGTCGCTGGTCGACAGCGCGGTGCTCGAAGGCGCCCGCGGCAAATACCGCCTGGCCCGGCCGTTCGTGAGCAACGACGTGCCGCCCACGGTGCAGGCGGTGCTCGCCGCGCGCATCGACAAGCTGCCGGCTACCGAAAAACGCCTGCTGCAGGAAGCGGCCGTGATCGGCCACGATTTTTCCTTCACGCTCTTGCAGGCGATCAGCGGGCTGTCGGAGGACGACTTGCGCGCCTTGCTCGAGGATCTGCAGGCGGCGGAATTCCTCTACACCACGCAACTGTTTCCCGACCTGCAATACACCTTCACCCACGCGCTCACCCACGACGTCGCCTATAACGAGCTGTTGCAGCAGCGCCGCCGCGACACCCACGCCGGCGTCGTCGCGGCCATGGAACGGCTCTATGCCGACCGGCTCGGCGAGCACGCCGAGCGGCTTGCTCATCACGCCGTGCGCGGCGAGCTCAAAGACAAGGCGGTGCACTACCTGCACATGGCGGGCGCCAAGGCGGCGGCGCGCTCGGCGCTGGCCGACGCCCGCTCCTGTTTCGAGGAGGCGCTCGCCATCTTGAAGGAATTGCCAGAGAGCCAGGCCACGCTGGAGCGCGGCTTTGAGGTGCGTCTCGACCTGCGGCCGGTGCTGCGGCTCTTGGGCGAGGGCCGGCGCCAGCTCGAACATCTGCGCGAGGCCGAGATCATCGCCACGCAATTGAAGGACGACCGGCGGCGCGGCCAGGTCTGCGCTTTCATGACCACCGTGCAGTCGACGCTCGACGAGCTGGATGAAGCGCTGGACAGCGGTTCCCGCGCGCTGGAGATCGCCGAGCGGCTGCACGACGTGCCGCTCCGCATCGTCGCCACCAGTTATCTCGAACAGGCGCACTGCTACCGTGGCGACTACGAGCGCGTGGTGGCGCTTGCCACCAGCAATCTCGGCGCGCTGCCCGCGGACGCGATCAACAATCATTTCGGCATGGCGGTGCCGGCATCGATCTTCGATCGCGCCTGGCTGGTGATGAGCCTCGCCGAGCTCGGCCGATTCACCGAAGCGGCGAAATACGAGGCCGAAGCGATCCGCATCGCCGAGCCGACGCAGCATGCGTTCAGCATCGGCTGGGCGCATTTCGCCGCCTCCATGCCGCATCTCCTCCAAGGCGATTGGGCGAAAGCGCAGTCGCTGGTCGAGCACTGGCTGGCGATGCTGCGCACCGGCAACGTCGCCGTCCATCTGCCCTGGGCGGTTGCCTCCTCGGCCTGGGCAATGGCGGAGACCGGCGACGCGCGCGACACGCCGGGCCGCATCGCGGAAGCCGAGGCGTTGCTCGAGCGGCAGGCGGGCCGGGGCATCGTCGGCCACCGCAGCTGGGCCTATCACGCCGTCGGTCGCGCTTTGCTGCGGCTCGGCCAGCTCGACAAAGCGCGCGACCTGGCGCAACGCGCCATCGAAACGTCGACGCATCAACCCGGTTTCGCCGCCCATGCTCACCGTCTGCTCGGCGATATCGCCGCCGCCGCCGACCGGTTCGACCACGAACGCAGCGTCGGCCACTACCGCGACGCGTTGGCGCTGGCGCAGCGCCACGGCATGCGGCCGCTGGTCGCCCACTCCCATTTCGGTCTCGGCAAGATCCATCGCCGCGCCGGCAAGGCCGAGGACGCGGAGCACCATCACGCCACCGCGACCGCGATGTACCGCGACATGGATATGCGTTTCTGGCTCGCCCAGGCACAGCACTGATATGCTGCGCCGTAACGTTTGCAACTTCTTCTTTGGCTAAAGCACCGTGTTGGATAAACCCGCCGCAAAGCAAAAAGTCAGCGTCCCGTTTTCGTCGCTTTATGATCTGTTGCAGGATCATGCCCGGCGCTTTGCGGATGCGCCCGCGATCCTGGCTCCGGATTGCGTGCCCTTAAGCTACCGGCGGCTTCATCGGCATATCAACGACATCGGCCGCGCCTTGCGCGCCAAAGGTATCGAGCGCGACGACCGGCTCGCCGTGCTCATGCCGAATGGGCCGGAGCTTGCGGTTGCGATTGTCGCGGTGGCGGCGAACGCGGCTTGCGCCTCGATCAACCCTGCTTATTCAGCCGAGGAACTGGACCGATATTTTGCCGACTTAAAGCCTCGCGCGTTGATCGTGCCGGCCGGCGTCGATGGAGCGGCGCGCCGCGTCGCGCAGGCGCGTGGCCTGCCGGTATTCGACCTGACGCCGACAGGCGAGGCCGCCGGCCTGTTCACGCTTGCGGGCACGGCGGGCGAGCCGTCGTCCGATCCGGTCGGGGCCGGTGTCACCGCGCTGTTGTTGTTCACGTCCGGCACCACATCGCGGCCGAAGATCGTGCCGCTTACGCACACCAATATCTGCACCTCGGCCTTCAGCGCCGTCGCAGCGCTCAAGCTGAGCGAGGTCGATCGCTGCCTGAACGTGCTGCCGCTGTTCCATGGCCACGGTCTGATCGCCACCGTGATCACATCGCTCGCCGCCGGCGGCGGCGTGGTTTGCACGCCCGGCTGCGACGTCAATCGCTTCTTCGGCTGGCTGCGCGAGTTTGCGCCGACCTGGTACTCCGCGGTGCCGACCATGCATCAGGCGATCCTCGCCCAGGCGCGGCTCGATCCGGATCAGGTCGCGGGCATCCGGTTGCGCCTGGTTCGCTCGGCCTCCGCGCCGCTGCCGCCGCTTGTGTTCGCCGAGCTGGAACGGACGTTTGGCACCTCGGTCATCGAATTCTACGGCATGACGGAAACCGCTTCCGCGCCGATTGCCTGCAATCCGCTGCCGCCGCGGCGGAGCAAGCCCGGCTCCGTCGGCATTCCGGTCAGTCTCGACGTCGCGATCTTGAACGACCGCGGCGACGCGCTGCCGTCCGGCCAGACCGGCCACGTCACCGTGCGCGGCGGCAGCGTCATGCCCGGCTATGACGGCGACGTGGTGGCGACGGCCGCCGCCTTCCTCGGCGATTGGTTCAAGACCGGCGACCAGGGCTTTTTCGACGACGAAGGTTACCTTTATCTGTCCGGCCGCACGCGGGAGATGATCAATCGCGGCGGCGAGAACATCGCCCCGCGCGAAGTCGACGAGGCGCTGCTCGAGCATCCGGCGGTGGCGGAAGCCGTCACCTTCGCCGTGCCCCATGCCACGCTCGGCGAAGACGTCGCCGCGGCCGTGGTGTTGCGGCCGAATGTCGACGCGACGGCCAAAGACATCCGTCAATTCGCCGCCGGCCGGCTCGCCGATTTCAAGGTGCCGCGCCAAGTGCTGATCGTCGCGCAATTGCCGAAAGGCTCGACCGGAAAAGTGCAGCGCATCGGCTTGGCCGAAAAGCTGGGGCTCGGCGGCGGCAGCGCCGCCTCGCGGAGCTTTGCGGCGCCGCGCACGCCGCTCGAGAACATTTTAGTCGGAATCTGGGCGGACGTGCTTCGCCTCGAGCAAATCGGCATCCACGACGATTTCTTCGCCTTGGGCGGCGATTCGCTTCTGGCCGCGCACGTTCTCACCAGCATTCACGATGCCATGCAGCTCGAAGTCGGTGTCGTGAGCCTGTTCGACGCGCCGACCGTCGCCGAGATGGCGGAGTATCTGGAAACGCTGATCAAAGCCGGCCGCGCCGGGCGGCCGGAGATCGCGCGCGCCGGCCGCGACGGACCGCTGCCGGCTTCGCCTGCCCAGGAGCGGCTGTGGACGCTGCAGCAGGCGGTGCCGGACCTGCCGTTTTTCAACATCCTCTATGCATTGCGGGTGACGTCGCCGCTCGATGCGGCGCTGCTGGAACGCAGCCTAGACGAAATCGTGCGGCGCCACGAGATTTTGCGCACGACGATCGGTGTCGCCGGCGGCCGACAAATCCAGATCATTGCGCCGCAATTGACGGTGCTGCTCGCGGTCGACGATCTGCGCAAGCTGCCGACATCAAAAAGGGAAAAGGCCGCGCACCGGCTCGTCCAAGCCGAGCTCACGCATTCCTTCGATCTCACGCGCGGCCCGCTGATCCGCGCCCGCGTCGTCCGGTTGACCGAGGACGAGCACCTCTTGCTGATCGCCATGCATCAGATCGTTACCGACGGCGGATCGCTCGGCGCGATGGCTGAGGAGCTTATCGCGCTCTACGAAGCGTTCTCGACCGGCAAGGCGTCGCCGCTGCCGCCGCTGCCGATTCAATATGCCGACTTCGCCGCGTGGCAGTGCGCATGGCAATCGCATCCGGACGTTGCCGCGCAGCTCGACTACTGGCGCGCGCAACTTCGCGGCCCGCTGCCGGCGTTGCAGCTCGGCGCCGCGCGGCCGCGGCGCGCCGCAAGCGCGCTCACGGCGCAACGGGACATCGCCTTGCCGTCGAGCCTGACCGAGGCGGTCAAACAATTCAGCCGCCGCGAAGGCGGTACGCTGTTCATGGCGCTGGCCGCGGCGCTGAAGATGCTGTTGCATCGATACGCCGGCGAAGACGACCTGCGCCTCGCCACCAACGTCGCCAACCGCAATCGCGCCGGCAGCGAGGGGATGATCGGTCCGCTCGCCAATACCGTCATTTTACGTAGCGATCTCGGCGGCGATCCGACCGCGCGCGAGGTGATGCGCCGGGTGCGCGCCACGACGCTGGAGGCCTATGCCCGTCAAGACCTGCCGTTCGAAATTGTCGCCGAGACGCTGGCGCGCGAGCGCGGGGTCGATCCGACCAAATTCGCCCAAGTGATGATCCTGCTACACAACGCCGCACTGCGGCCGCAGACGAGCGCCGGACGGGCACTGGCCTTCGAGGAGGCCGATCCCGGCATGCCGATGCCGCTGGTGACGACGACGACATATGATGTTATTTTGAGCTTGCGCGAAACCGCGCAGGGCTTGACGGGATCGTGCATCTACCAACCGCTTCTTTTCGGTTCACAGTGGATCGATCGCCTGGTTGCGGATTTCCAAAAAATCCTCGAACAAATGGCGAGCGAGCCGGAGCGGCGGATTTCGACAATCCGCTGCTCGCGGAAAGTAAGTGCTAAGCGCGTAACGACGTGAGTTTTTCCGTGCACCAACACCGGTGCAAATTCCAAGGAGATATCCAATGGGAGCTTTCCGCCCCACAGCGTTCAGCAAGAAAGAACTCGAAGGACTGACCCCGGCGCAGCGCAAGAAGCTGAAGAAACACATCGTCGGTCACCTGGAATCGCATAAGGGCATCCGCAAGATCGTCCGCGCCAAGGCGACCCCGATGCTGAAAAAGATGAAGAAGAAGGCTTAGCGCCGCAGCGACAGCGCCGCGGCCGCCTCGCTTTATCAAGCTTGGCGGCGCGGCGTGCCAGTATTTTTATTTGAGCATGATCTTATCCGAAAACCGGTTTCCACTTTTCGGAATCATGCTCTAGCGGCGGCCTTTCGGTTTTGCCGCGACTGACGTGTTGCGCTGGGCGATATTGTTGTCGTTGGGAACCAGCCGCCAGTTCGGGATCGAGTCGGCTGAGGTGAAATTGTCGAGATTGCTCGGATCGCCGGCCGCGGAAACGACCATCAGCATGGCTTCCTGGCGGCGTTTCGGCACCCAGGCAAATGGCCCGACCACAATTTCAGCGGACGAACGCGGCGGCACGTCGGCTGCGGCCCGTTGCGCCGTCCGCATCGGCTGCCAGCCGGCGGGGAAGCTGAGCTTTGCCGTCGCCGGGGCGTGAAACGCCCGCACCACGACCTTGGTCGCCTTCTGCAAGCCGCGGTTCTTGATTTTCACATAGGCATAATTGGTGACGCCGGCCTGCGGAGTCTCGTGCGCGGTGCCGTGATCGTTGCGGCGCCGGTTCCAGATCGCCGGGCAGCTCCAGTAGTTCGACTGATAGCGGTACTCGCCGTGGCGGCCGTCCTCGATATAAACGTCGATCGGCGGCGGCAGGCCTTCCTTGTTGTTCGGCGTCGGCTCGTCGGCATCCTGATAAAGGCCCTGCTTTTCGAAGGCCCAGCGGATCACCTTATGATAGGCGCCGCCGGAAAAACGCTGCGCCGGCCAATCCGCGGCATCGGCCTTGCTCAGCGCGGCGGCGAAGTGCGCCGCATCCCTCGGGCTCGTCGCCACCGTCAGCGATCCGATCGCCGCCAGCAAGAGATGGCAGGTCATGCGAGCGGCAAATCGCTTGTCGGCAAGGGCAGAGGCATCGCCGCCGATGGCGCGATAGAAGCGGAACATCGTCGACGACAGGATTTGCTCGTTGCTGTAGCCCATCGAATCCAACGTATCGTCGAATGGATTGAGCCCGATCTTGCCGTTCCAGCCCCAACCGGCGCCGGCGGTGCGGTCGTGGCGGCGCTTTTCGACGCCGATCAGCCACGGAAACGTGTCGCAGCGGTCCTTGGCCTTTGAGCCCGGATCGTTGAGAATTGCCGCAAAGCTGTCGCCGGCGCTATGGGCGAATTTGAATCGCGCGTTGCCGATGTGATTGTACAGCACGCCGTGGCCCAACAATTCATGCAGCGCGATGCGCCAGTCGCCGGCGATGCCGATCGGATTTTTCTGATCGCCGGTGTCGGCCAGCGCGAAGATCGTGTAGTCGATACCGGTGCCGAAGGTGTTGCCGGCGCAATGGGCGTTGATCTCATTGCCGCGCGGACGGCTCTTGTCGAAATGGCCGCGATGGTCGACCCGGCTCGGAAACGTCGTGCCGGGAAAATAGTCGGCGATGGGAAAGCCCAAATCCTCCACCAGCCGAAAGATGCGATCGACATTGTAGTAGGCGTTGACGGCGGCGAAATCGTTGCTGCGCGCGTGGTACTTGAAATCTTTGCCCGCCGGCCTGGTCGGCGGCGCCACTTTGGGCGTCGACACGTCGGCGACCGTCACGCGCGAGCCGCTCAAGGCCTGGGTGCCATCGACCGGCCCGGCGAGGCCTTCGAGCCTGACCGGGCTGCGCCAGCGATTGAGCGCGGCATTGCCGGCATTCGCCGTCGGGCCGCCGAGCGTCGCCGGATCGGCCTTGAACACCCAGCCCATGACGTTGGCGATGAACGGGTAAGCCAGCAGCACCGACCCGGTCTCGACTTCGATGATCGCCACCCAGTGCAGCGGCCGCGCCGGTGGAAAATCGAAGCTGAAATAGACGGCGCGGACGACGTAATCTTTGCCGTCGCGGATCGACGCATGCACCGGCGGCAAGGGCAGGGTGGGATGGCCGGATGACGGCCGGCCGTGACGTTTGGCCGGCGTGATTGCCCGCCGGCGCGTCGCCTCGCGGTAGCGAAAGATCATGAATTTTTGGGCGTTGATGGTCAGCGGCACGCCGCGGCGGACAACGCCGGCAAGGCCCAGGCATTTGGCCAAAATTTCGACGTCGATCGCCTTCGCTCTCGCGACATGCGTTGCGGACGGCCGTTTGACATCGAGCTTGTGGTGCAGCGTCGAGCGCGCGCCAATGACGCGCAGCGGGTTGTGCTTCATCGTCACCGAAATTCCCGCTTCCCAGACCGCGAGCCCGAAGCGGGTTTGATCGAAGGCGACGGTGGTCACGTCGAACTGGGACTTTTCGCGCAAGAAGCGATAGTCGACCGGAGCGCCGGTCGGATCCTGCACGACGCCGCGGCTGAGATTTTTCAAATGCCGTTGCTTTAATCCGAACAAGTGGCCGTAGCGGTTCAGATAGGCGCCGGCGGCAGCCTGCGGCGTCGCCGCCTTGACGGCGACGTAGCGATCGGTGTGCGACAGCACGCGGGCGATGCCGTCGGCGTCGCGCACGATCTTGGTCCGCGTCCGCCCGTCGAATTCCTCGTACATGGCATCCTCGCTGATTGCGCGCTGCCCATTTTGAGAGCGGACACCAGCGCTGTTTGGCGTCCGCGCCGGTTGCGTCCTGCCCCTATTCAAAGCGGATACGCCCGCTGTTTGGTGTGACGCATAGCACACCAACCGCGGTGACGCTTGGCACATCGCGCGAGGGCGGGCGCCGCTACATACCCCTATAGCCGGTCACTCGATGGAGGTCGCCATGACCATCCTCAACAAGAATACCAAGACCGCCCGTCCGTCCCGCCTGCTGTCGTTGAGCCACGTGAGGCAGGGTTTTGCCAACTGGTCGCGCCGCGCCCGCTCGCGCAAGGAGCTGATGAATCTCAGCGACCGAGGCCTCAACGATATCGGCGTCGCGCGGCATGGTTCGGGCCTCAAATCGTGCAAGCCATTTTGGATGGCCTGACCCCGGGTGCGGCGCGCCGTCGGGCGTGGTCGCGCAAAGGCTTGTCTTGGGCATGAAGGCTTGTCTTGGGCATATGGTGCAGCGATCGACCCCAAGCGTATAGTCGACCTGTCGGCGAGGTTCGGGCGCGAAAGCCAAGGTTGATGATTGACGGCACCATGCTCGGATCGCGCCGCGCCTCCAACATCCTGCTGCCGTTGATGGCGGTCGCGTCGTTCCTGCTTTATGCGCTGGGTGTTCTGACGCTGCATCAAGACCGCGCGCACGGCTGGGCCCTGGAAGCGGCCGGTGCGGTTCCTGTCGCCGTCTCGTATTTGGTTTACGGCACACCGCTCGGCGCCACGGACGACAACGTGCTGCAGAGCTTTCTCCAACCGGATGGAAAGAGCGTCCAGGACGTGCTGGCGACGGCGGCAGCGGGGTCAATTCCGCACGGACCCGTAGACATGTACTCGATGGACGGAAGCGGCGCAGGCACCGATCTGTTTGCCACAGCCGCCATGTGGCTATTTGGGATCAGCATGTCCTCGCTGGCTCGGTTTTATCTGGTCTTGATCGGGATATCGGTCGTCGCCTTCGTGCTGCGCTATCAGGACAAGAGGCTTTTCGTCGTGCTGCTCTATTTTTTTGTCCTGACGGTCATGCTTCTCACGCCCCTTTGCACGTCAGCCGCCGCTGCCACCCATGTGCCGATTGGCGGTCAACGCTATTTCGCGCTGGCGCCGTTTTTGCCGGTTTTGCATATTTATTTCGAGTTCATCGAGCGCTCGGATACGCCGGAGCGCAAACGCCGAATTGCAAATTCTCTGCTTCTCCTCGTTCAGGCTGTCCTTTTGTTCGGGGCGCTTCTCGTGCGCAGCAGCACCGGCTATCTGCTTGGCGCGCTGCTTGGCGTATTGATCTGGCGGTTTTACGAAGAACGGAAACAACGGGTTGAAATGATCGTGCTGCTGCGCAACGCGGCCATCGTGGCTGCCGCGTTTGCATTCTGCGCCGTTATTGTCACGGCGGCGTTGCCGGCCTACCTGCAAACCGGTCGTTTGTTTGGAAATTTTTGGCATCGCGCATTCGCGACTTTTTCGGCAGACTCCGATTGGCCCTACGGCGACCTGCGTGCGGTCTACGACTGCACGAAATTCATCCCGGAGGGTCTCAACAACCAAAATGACGATCGGAACGGCCATTGCATCTGGTGGATATACCCGCCGAATGCAAAGCGTCCTGCAAATGAAATCAGCAACGGCATCTATGGCAGGGAATACGAAACGGCGGTTCGCAACGCGTATTTTTATGTGCTCATTCACTATCCCAAACAAGTATTCAGATTGTATTTCTACGTAAAGTCGCTGTTGATAGGTCGAGTGCTTTGGCAGGCTTGGAATTATCTGTTCGCGATCGGCCGCGCCCCGATTGCCGGCGGCCTGTTTGCGATCGCGGCGGCGCAACTCTTGCTGTTCATCTCGTTTATCGGTTCGATTGCGGCAGCCGGCCTGACGGTCGTCGACCGCCGGCTGATCATCTTTCCGGCGGCTTTTATTCTTTCGCTTGCCCCGCTTTATGTGGCTGCGGCAACGTTTGCGACGACCGCCGACACGGTCTTTCTGATGTATGCATGTCTGGCTTTGGCCATTTTGCTTGCCATACAGCTCCTGGCAAAAACTCTGGCGTCTGCAATGACGAAAATGCCGATTTGAAATGCCGCGCGTCCAGACACAAGCCTGTAATACGATTGGCTGATGGTCCAGCCGCGTTCAGCGTGTGCGACCGATGAGGGTGCGCAAACGCCGGCCCGATGCGCGCCGCCTGAAGCGTTTCAGCTCGCAATAGCTTCGAGCCGCCGCCCGGTCACCGGCGGCCCGAAGCCGCCGATGACGATGAACACCACCACCATGGCGCCGGCGATGAAGGTGAATACGCCGACGGTGCCGTAATTGCCGAGCAGGAAGGCGATGATGAAGCCGGAGAAGATGGCGGAAAACCGGCTCCACGAATAGACGAAGCCCACCGCCTGGGCGCGGATGCGGGTCGGATAGAGCTCGGCCTGATAGGCGTGGAACGAGAACGACATCCAGTTGTTGCACAGCGTGATCAGGAGCCCGAACACGATCACGCCGGCCGCGCTCTTTTGCTGCGCGAACAACAGCCCGAACACGGCGATGCCGACCGCGGCCCAGGCGATCTGCCATTTGCGCTCGAAGCGGTCGGCGAAGACGACGCCGACCAGCGGCCCGATCGGCGCCGCGATGGCGATGATGAAGGTATAGGCGAGCGACTTCGTCACCTCGATGCCTTGCGAGATCAACAGCGTCGCCACCCAGCTGGAAAAGCCGTAATAGCCGATGGTCTGGAACAGATTGTAGATCACCAGCATGATGGTGCGGCCGCGATAGACCGGATTCCACATTTCGGTCCAGGCGCCGGTTTTGCGCTCGGTCTCGCCGGTGACGACTTCCGGCGGCGGCAGCTCCTTGCCGGTCTCGGCGCGGGCGTGCCGCTCCATGTCGTCGACGATGCGCTCGGCTTCGGCGGTGCGGCCGTGCTGATCGAGCCAGCGCGGCGATTCCGGCAAGTTGCGGCGGATCCACCAGATCACCGCGGCGCCGAGCGAACCGATGATGACCACCCAGCGCCAGCCGTCGAGGCCGAGGATGGTCAGCGGCACCAATTGCCAGGCGATGAAGGCGACCACCGGCACGGCGGTGAACATGACGAACTGGTTATAGGCGAAGGCCGGCCCGCGCTGGCTCTTGGGCACCAGCTCCGACACATAGGCGTCGACATTCACCAGTTCGACGCCGAGCCCGATGCTGGCGATCAAGCGCCATAGATCGATGCCCGCCGCTGTGTGTTGAAACGCCATGATGAAGGCGCCAATCGAGTACCACAGCAACGCGAAGGTGAAGATCGAGCGGCGGCCGAAGCGGTCGGACAGCCAGCTGAACACCAGGGTGCCGATGAACAGGCCGGTGAACAGCGCGGCAACGAAACTGGCAAAGCCGTTCAGGTCGAACAGGCCGTGGAACAGCGCGGCGAAGAAATTCGCAAAGCTGTTCAGGTCGGACGGGGCCGGGGTCGGGATGAAGATCTTGGCCTTGAACAGCCCGATGGCGATATAGGCGGTGAAGAACAGGTCGTAGAATTCGAACCAGCCGCCGAGCGACAACAGCGTGATCAGTTTGCGCGTGTGGCGTGTCGGCGGCAGCCGATCGAGCCGCGCCGCCACCGTGACCGTCGTGTCCGCCATCTTGTCCCCCGGATTTTCGTTTGGGTGTGATTTTTTCCGAAAACCGGGGTCTTGTCGAGCGCGGCATTGTCCAAACAGGGATGGCCGTCATGGATAGCCGTTATGGATAGCCGTCATGGGGATTGCCCGCGGCCGACCGCCACGTGTATATGTCCCCGCGTAAGCCCTGATCGTCGAACGCCGGTGGTGAGCCATGCCTGAGATTTGCACGGCCGAACAAGCCGACTTCAGTAAAGCCTGGCAGCAGAACGGAACGGCGAAGGTGGCGGCGTTTCTGTCGCCGCCCGAGCTCGACGAGCTGCGCAGCGCGGTGGATGCCAGCTATGACCTCTTGCGGCAGCACGCCGACGACGATCCGCCGACGCTGACCGAATATCTTGCCGACCACTACAAACGCTGGGACGGCATTTGGATCAAGGAGCTGCGCGGCTATCTCACGCGGGCGCGGCCGGATATTCTCGCCCAGTTCGACAGCGTGATTGCCGCGGCGGAGCGGCGGTTTCGTGCACTGTTCGATCAGGACTGGCGGCTCGAGCCCAATTTCACCTTCGTCCGCCGGCACCGATCGACCAGGCACTACCTGCCATGGCATATCGATGCGGACGCGGCCGGCATCATCAACGCCACCGATTACTGCATCAATACCTGGCTGCCGCTCGATCCGGTCGGTGACGTGCTGCCGTCGCTGGAGCTGATCCCTGGCTCGAACAAGACGATGCGGACCGTTCCAAGCCGCGAGGGCAAGGAGAAGGCGCGCCCGGACGATTGGGTCAAGGCCAATGTCGGCGGTGAATCCTGGGTACCGCATGCCGAGCCGGGAGACGCCATCCTGTTCGATCATTGGACCTTGCATCGCACGCAGCGGATGGAACAGGACAACGCCGTGCGCACCAGCTGCGAATTCAGATTTGTCCGCATCTCGTGACCCGCGACACGCCGCCCGCCGCCATGCTCATCCGGCCACTTCGCTGACGGGTCCGCCGGATCGCCAATGAGCGCAATCACCGCGACACCGAGCGAAGGCCATGGCGCGGGACAGGCGACCCGGCTCATCGTGGCCGCTTCGCTCGGCAATGCGCTCGAATTCTACGAGATCCTGGTCTACGGCTATTTCGCCGTCATTATCTCTAAAGTGTTCTTTCCGGCGGCCGACGAAGCCTTGTCGCTGCTGGTCACCTTCGGCACCTTCGGCGCCTCGTTCCTGGCGCGGCCGGTGGGCGCGCTCTTTCTCGGCGCCTATGGCGACCGCAAGGGGCGTAAAGCGGCGCTGACGCTTTCCATTCTGCTGATGACAATCGGCACCGCGCTGATGACGGTGATGCCGAGCTACGGCTCGCTCGGCATCCTGTCGCCGATCCTGGTGATCGCGGCGCGGCTGTTGCAGGGCTTTTCCGTCGGCGGCGAGTTCGCCAGCTCGACCGCGTTCCTGGTCGAGCACCGGCCCGACCGCGCCGGCTTCTTCGCCAGCTGGCAATGGGCGAGCCAGGGTTTTGCGGCGCTGATCGCCACCGGCTTCGGCGTGCTGTTGACCGCCACCATGTCGGTTGCCGACCTGCAAAGCTGGGGCTGGCGCATTCCCTTCGCGTTCGGGCTTTTGATCGGGCCGGTCGGCTACTACGTGCGCAGCCGCATGAGCGAGACGCCGGAATTTCTCGGCGCCGGTGCGGCACGCGCACCGCTGCGCGAATTGCTGACGGAGCAATGGGACCGGCTCCTGCTCACCACCGGCGCGGTCGTCACCTCGACCAGCTCGCAATACATGATCGTGTTCATGCCGGCCTACGCCATCAAGGAGCTGCACCTGCCGCAGTCGGTGGGCTTCACCGCGGCGCTGCTGGCTGCGGCGTTGCAGACTTTGGTCGTGCCTTTTGTCGGACTGTGGGTCGACAAGGTCGGCCAGATCCCGATCATGATCGGCGCCGCGGTGCTGTTCGCCGTTACTGCGTATCCGGCCTTCGTGCTGCTCGGCGCCTATGCGTCGCTGCCCGTGCTGGTGCTGATGGTGTGCTGGCTCGGCCTGCTCAAATCGTTTTTCTCGGGCGCGCTGCCGTCATTGATGGCAAGGGTGTTCCCGACTTCGACGCGCGTCAGCGGCATGTCGCTCAGCTACAACATCGCGGTGGCGGTGTTCGGCGGCTTTGCGCCGTTCTTTGCCCAGTCGCTGATCGACGTCACCGGCTCGAAACTGGCGCCGAGCTATTACGTCATCGCCACCGCGCTCCTCAGTCTCGCCGCCCTGATAGCGCTGCGCCGGCGCTTTCGGCTTTAGATATTGAGGGTGGATATTTACTCCACCTTCAAGCCTGCGGCCTTGATGATCGGCCACCATTTGTCGATCTCGGCTTTGTAAAACACGCCGAGCGCCTGCGGCGTTTGTTGCTGGCGCGGCCAAATATCCTGGCCTTGCGCGGCAAAGCTTTGCTGCACTTTCGGATCGGCGAGCGCGCTGACCACCGCGGCGTTGACCTTGGCAATGATGTCGGCGGGCGTGCCCTTCGGCGCCCACAACGCGTGCCAATAGGACACGTGCAGGCCCTGCGCGCCCGCTTCGTCGATGGTCGGGATGTCCGGCGCCAGATGCCAGCGCGCTTCGGTCATCACGGCGTAGGCCTTGATGGTGCCGGCGCGCACCTGCGTGATCGCATTGGCGGCTTGGTCGAACATGATGTCGACGCGGCCGGCCATCAAATCCTGCATTGCCGGCGCGCCGCCGCGATAGGGCACGAAGCCGAAACGCGTGCCGGTGATTTTCTGGAAATACACGCCGGCGACCTGCGCACCGCCCGCCGCGCCGACGGTGGCGGCCTGCGCCTTGTCGGGATTGGCTTTGAGCCAGGCGATCATCTCGCGCACGTCGCCCGCCGGAAAATCCTTGCGCGCGATGATGATCTGCGGCGTGTTGGCAATGAGCGCGACCGGCGCGAAGTCGTTCACCACGTCGACCGCGAGATTATAGGTGACCGGGTTGACGACCTGGGTGCTCCACTGGCCGATCAGCAAAGTGTAGCCGTCCGGCTCGGCGCGCGCGACGCGGGTGACGCCGATGGTGCCGCCGGCGCCGCCGACATTCTCGATGACGACCGGTTGGCCGAGCGCCGCCTCCAAGGGGCCTGAGAGAATCCGCGCCAGCGCGTCCGACGGGCCGCCGGGCGGAAACGGCGCGATGATGGTGATCGGCCGCGACGGATAGGGTTGCGCCGCCGCGGCGCCGATGCCGAACAGAGCGAGCGCCGCGGCGAAAAGGAGCGTGACAGACCTTGTCATGGCTTCGTCTTTTCGGACGGCAAGTTCAGCGCGCGCTCGACCATCGCCAGGAGCGCCTCGTGATCGAACATCTTATAGAGCGACGCGCCGGTCTGGACCGGATCGCCGGCGTAATAGCGTTCGTATTGCAATTGCCGCTGGCCGAATTGCGTGCCGGTGGCGTCCCAGGCGAGTTTCGACAGGCGGATCTTGGCCTCGGCATCGCGATCGGCGCCGCGGTAATAACGGTGGATATCGGCGCCGATCTCGGAATTGAGATCGGCTTGCGTCGGGTTCGCCAAAATGCCGCCGGCGCCGAGCACTTGGGTGAGTCGCACCATGCGCTCGTAGAAGCGCGGGATGTGGTAGCGCAGCGCCTGCAACGGCTCGAGCGCCGGCCGCAGCGTACCGTGGCCGCTTGGCTCGGCTTTTTGCTCCGACATCAGGATCGCGCCTTCGATGAGTTGCAGATAGCCGGTGCATTCGCCGATCTGCTCCTGGACGTGCAGGTAGCCGTCGGTCTTGACGCTGCGCGACAGCGCGATCGCCAGCGCCGTCATGAATTCGCATTTGACCAGCCCGCGCACCGCCGTCTGATGCCCGGTGTGGCGTTGCAGCCCGGTGCGCGCGAACATGGTGTTGGCCAATTCGACATTGCCGTGCAGGAAGACGCGGTCCCACGGCACCAGCACGTCGTCGAAGATCGCCATGGCGTCGGGCTCCTCGAAGCGTGCGCCGAGCGGATGGTCCCATTCCGATTGATCGCCCAAATCGAACGGCTCGCGGCAGATGAAGCGCAAGCCCTTGGTGTCGGCCGGGATGCCGAAAGCGAGCGCGTATTTCTCCTCGCCCGGGCGCACCGAGAACGGCAGCGGATAGACCATGATCTCGTCGGCGGTCGGCCCATGCGTCGCCAGCATTTTGGCGCCGCGGACGATCAGGCCGTCCTTGGTTTCCTCGACAATGCCGAGATAGGCGTATGGGTCGGCCTGCTGCGCGGCGGACTTGCTGCGGTCGACTGGCGGATTGACCAGGGTGTGGGTGAGAAACAGATCGTTGTCGCGGCAATAGCGATAGTAGCGCTGCACGTTGGCGAAAGATTTGCCGCCGACGTCGGCGAAGAATTCCGGCGCGTCGGCGAGCGAGGCCACCACCGTGTTGAGGAAATCGGGCGAGCGTCCCATGGTGCCGAACGTGGTCTCGGCCCACACCCGCATCGCCTTGCGCCGGTGCACCAGCTCGGCGTGCGTCCGCGGAATGATGAATGACACGCCGGCCGGCCCGTCGCCGTCGTCGGGCAGATAGGTCATCGTCGAATGCAGCGCGGGATCGTTCTGGCAGTCGTAGAGCTGAGCCATCGCCGCGATCGGGCGGCGAAATGCCGGATCGGTGGTGACATCGCCGACTTTGCGTCCGGCGATCCAAACATCGCGCGGATGCGCGTTGAGCCCGGAAATATAGCTTTTGCCGTCACGTGCACCCATTTGCAGCACCCTTTGGCAGCATGTTTTGCCGCGGATTTGATCACCGGCTTTCAACAACCGGTTTTGACTGTGTTTTTCAAGCCCATGTTGGGTCCATGCCGCGCCAATGTCGCGCCGAATCGCATCCAGAAGCGTCAGCGGAACCAGCCCAACCTCGAAAGCGTTGATGGATGCGGCGCCGGACAGGCGTTTTCGCGTGGGGCACCATTCCGGACCAGAAGAAAAAAATGTGCGGCATTTGCGGTGAAGTGACCTTCGATGGAAGCACCGCCGGCGGTTGCATTGCAGCCATGACGGAGCGAATGCACGCGCGCGGGCCGGACGCGGGCGGCGTCTTCATGCAGGATCGCGTCGCCTTCGGCCATCGCCGGTTGAGCATCATCGATCTCGCTGCTGCATCGCAACAGCCGATGGTCGATCCGCAACTCGGCCTCGCCATCGTGTTCAACGGCTGCATTTACAATTACCGGCAGCTGCGCAGCGCGCTCGCGGCCAAAGGGTATTGTTTCTTTTCGGAGGGCGACACCGAGGTCATCCTCAAAGCCTATGCCGAATGGGGACCGCGCTGCGTCGAGCGTTTTTACGGCATGTTTGCGTTCGCGATCTGGGAGCGCAATTCCGGCCGCGTCGTGCTGGCGCGTGACCGGCTCGGCATCAAGCCGCTTTACTACACCGAGCGCCCCGGGCGTTTCCGGTTTGCCTCGACCCTGCCGGCGCTGCTCGCCACGGGCGACGTCGATACCGGCATCGATCCGGCGGCGCTGCACCATTACATGAGCCTGCACGCCGTCGTGCCGGCGCCGCTGACCATCCTCAAGGGCGTGAAAAAGCTGCCGGCGGCGACGATTTGCATCATCGAGCCCGATGGCCGCCGCCGCGAGGAAACCTACTGGCAACTTGAAGTCGGCGTGCGGCCGGAAGATCACGCCTTGACGGAAGCGGATTGGCAGGACGCGATCCGAACGACCTTTGGCAAAGCGGTGGCGCGGCGGCGCATCGCCGACGTTCCGGTCGGCGTGCTGCTCTCGGGCGGGCTCGACAGCTCGATCATCGTCGCCTTGCTCGCCGCCCAGGGCCAGAACGATTTGCGGACTTTCTCCGTCGGTTTTGAGACCGTCGGCGAGCTCAAGGGCGACGAGTTCTACTATTCCGATCTGATCGCGCAGCGCTTCGCCACTCGACACGAACGGATTACCGTCGACTCTTCGAGGGCCATCGACGCGCTCCCGGGCACCATCGCCGCAATGTCCGAGCCGATGATGAGCCACGACGCGGTCGGTTTCTATCTGCTGTCGCAGCAAGTCGCCAAACACGTGAAAGTCGCGCAGAGCGGCCAGGGCGCCGACGAGATTTTCGGCGGCTATCACTGGTACCAGACGATGATGCGGTCGAACGATCCGGCTGCGGACTATGCGCGGGTCTATTTCGACCGCGATCACGACGAGATGGGTGAAGCTCTATCGCCCGCGCTGATGAACGGCGACTACACCCGCGAATTCGTCGAGAAATTTTTCGATTCTTGCGACGGCGTAAGCGCGATCGACAAGACGCTGCAGCTCGATGCCCAAATCATGATGGTCGACGATCCGGTCAAGCGCGTCGACAACATGGCCATGGCCTGGGGCCTGGAAACCCGGGTGCCGTTCCTCGACCACGAGGTGGTGGAACTGGCGGCGCGGATTCCGGCCGCGCTAAAAGTCCGCGACGGCGGCAAATACATTCTCAAGGAAGCCTGCCGCGGCCTCGTCCCGGACGAAGTGATCGACCGGCCGAAGGGCTATTTCCCGGTGCCGGCGCTGAAATATCTGCGCGGGCCGTTCTACGATTTCGTCCACGACGTGCTCGACTCTCCCGTGGCGCGGCAGCGCGGCCTGTTCAACCGCGCCTATGTCGATCGGCTGCTGGCCGATCCCGAGGGCGAACTCACCCCCAAGGGCCACTCAAAGCTTTGGCAAATCGCAGTTCTCGAGTGCTGGCTGCAAACCCAACAAATCGACAATGGGATTTGACCACGATGGAATTCAAATTCGATCCTCACGAGCGCCGCTTCCGCATCCGCACCCTGGTGCCGCCGGAACACGCCCGCATCTTCGCCCCGGACGATCTGTTTCAGTTCGGCATCGAGGAGGAATATTTTCTCTCCGACGCACGGACGCTCCAAGTGCCCAAGGAGACGCCGGAAGCGCTGTTCGAGCTTGCCGAGTGCGGCAATGCGGGGCGCATCGGCCGCGAGTTTCTTCAGGCCCAGATCGAGGTCGCGACCGAGCCGCACAGCGAGATCGGCGACGCGCGCACCGAGCTCAAGCGGCTGCGCCAAAACGTGGCGGCGGCCGCCGCCGCGCATGGCTTGACCATTCTCGCCTGCGGCACCCATCCGTCGGCGCGCTGGCCCGAGTCGGTGCAGTCGCCCAAGGACCGCTACACCCATGTCATGGACGTGCTGCAGATGATCGGCCAGCGCAACATGCTGTGCGGCATGCACGTCCATGTCGAGTTTCCCGATCCGGCGCGTCGCGTCGAGGTGATGACGCGAATGCTGCCGTATCTGCCGCTGTTCATTGCGCTCTCGACCTCGTCGCCGTTCTGGCAGGGCCGCGCCACCGGGCTGAAAGGCTATCGGCTTGCCGCTTACGATGAATTGCCGCGCACCGGACTGCCGGAGCTGTTCCGCGGCAACGGCGACTACGATGAATATGTCGCGGCCATGATGCGCTCCGGCGCCATCAAGGATGCCAGCCATCTATGGTGGGCGATCCGGCCGTCGCTGAAATATCCGACCTTGGAGCTGCGCGCGCCGGACTGCTGCACCCGGCTCGACGACGCCATCGCCATCGCCGCGCTCTACCGCGTGCTGGCGCGCCACCTCTACGTCGATACCGGGCACAATGCCGGCCTCGACGTGGTCGACCGCTCGATCGCGGTGGAGAACAAATGGCGGGCCCAGCGCTATGGCGTCAACGGCACTTTCGCCAGCCGCTCGGGCGCGATCGCGGTCAGCGAGATGCTGGACCGGGTGATGGACCTGGTCGCCGCCGACGGCGCGGCGCTGGGCTGCGCCGCCGAAGTAGAGCATTGCCGGCAGATCGCCTCAGGGGGCACCTCGGCCGAGGCCCAGGTGAAGATTTTTACTGAAAATGAACACGAAGGGGCCGATATTGCCCTCTATAAGGTGGCACGATGGATTCGGGACACCACCTTGGTGGCTTGACGGCTAGGTAAGGCCTTATGTGCCGCTGGATCGCATATCGCGGAGAAACGACCGCGCTCGAACATTACGTCACCGAGCCGGATCATTCGTTGATTTCCCAGAGCATCCACGCGCTCGAGGCGACCGCGAGCGTCAATGGCGACGGCTTCGGCCTGGGCTGGTATGGCACCCACCCGGAGCCCGGGCTCTACCGCGAGATCAGGCCGGCCTGGTCGGATGAGAACCTGCGCTACCTGTGCCGGCACCTGCAGTCGCACCTGTACTTCGCCCATGTCCGCGCCGCCACCGGCACCGCGATCACCCGCGTCAATTGCCATCCCTTTGCCTGCGGGCAGTGGCTGTTCATGCACAATGGCTTTGTCGGCAATTGGAGCCGGCTGCGCCGCAAGGTCGAGGGACTGATCCCGGACCAGCTTTATCCGCAGCGCAACGGCACCACCGACACCGAAGCGATCTTCCTCGCCATCATGGGCGCCGGCATCGAGCATCCGCTGGCGGCGACGGAAAACGTGCTGCAAAAGCTCACCGACTTCGTCAACCAGACCAAGCCGGCCGACCGCCTGCGGGTGACCGCGGCGCTGTCGAACGGGCGCGATCTCTACGCATTCCGCTACGCGGTGAACGACAAGGCCAATACGCTGTATTACCGGGAATCCGACACCGGCCTCCTGGTCGTGTCCGAACCGATCGATCAGGACCACAACTGGATCGCGGTGCCGGAGAACCATGCGCTGGTCGCGCTCTCGGGTGAACGGGT
Source organism: uncultured Alphaproteobacteria bacterium (assembly GCA_963756245.1). Lineage (GTDB taxonomy): Bacteria > Pseudomonadota > Alphaproteobacteria > Rhizobiales > Xanthobacteraceae > BOG-931. The sequence continues at coordinate 91,996 of CAVWOI010000002.1, read as the reverse complement.
GCGCATCCTGCCGCTGCTGCATCGGCACCAGGTGGCGGCGGAGTAACGCGCCGCAGCGCCGGCCAATCTCGCGATGTTGGCCGTGGGCGAGTTTATCGCCGACCGATTTTCTGCCATAGCATCGTTCGTCAGGCCGCCTTCCATCGACGGAATGAGCAATCTCTTCGCATGCCAACTCCAAAATCCCGCGCGAATGAGTCATCCCCGCCCGCGGGGTTCGGGGCAAAAATTCTCGATATGGCGCGGCAGCTGGCGCGATTTTCGGAAACGCCCGACGGCCTGACCTGCACCTATCTGTCGCCGGCGCACAAAGCCGCGGCGGCGCAGTTGCGCGACTGGATGCGGGCGGCCGGATTGACGGCGCAGATCGACGCCGTCGGCAATGTGGTCGGCCGCTATTCGAGCGCTGCTCCGGCGGCAAAGACGCTAATCGTTGCCTCGCACTATGACACGGTGGTCAATGCCGGCCGTTTCGACGGCCGTCTCGGCATCCTGACGGCCTTGGCGGTCGCCGAACATCTCGCCGGCATCGGCCTGGCGCTGCCGTTTCATCTCGACGTGATCGGTTTCGCCGAGGAGGAGGGCGTGCGCTTCGCCGCGCCCTATCTCGGCTCAAGCGCCGTCGCCGGCCGTTTCGACGCCGCCGTTTTGCAGCGCAGCGACAAGGACGGCGTGAGGTTCGGGTCGCTGCTGCAAGAGCAGGGCGTCGATCGCGATGCGATCGCAAGACTGGCGCGGCTGCCGGAGACGTTGCGCGGCTATCTCGAAGTTCATATCGAGCAGGGGCCGGTTCTGTTGGACAAGAATTTGCCGGTCGGCATCGTCACCGCGATTGCCGGCTCGGCGCGGTTTCACGTCAGCGTTCGCGGCACGGCGGGGCACGCCGGCACGGTGCCGATGGCGCTGCGCCATGATGCCGCCGCGGCCGCCGCCGAAATCGTGCTTGCCGTCGAGCGGCGTTGCAGCGAAGGCCCAACCCTGGTCGGCACCGTGGGCCAGCTCGCAGTGCCGCACGGCTTGATCAATGTCATCCCCGGCAGTTGCGAGTTGTCGCTCGATGTGCGCGCCGCGGACGACACCGTGCGCGACTGCGCCATTGCCGACATTGTTGCCGCCGCCCAAAGCATTGCAGCGCGGCGCGGCGTTACCGTCGAGATTTCGGCAATCGGCGCCCATTCCGCCGTGCCCTGTTCGCCGGCGATGCAAGCGGCACTGGCGCAATCCGTCGCCCGCACCGGCATCGCGCCGTTTCATCTCGCCAGCGGCGCCGGCCACGACGCGGCGATGTTCGACGGCCTGACCGAGATCGGCATGCTGTTCGTGCGCTGCGGCAACGGCGGCGTCAGCCACAGTCCGCTGGAGACGGTGACGGCGGAGGACGCCGATGTCGCGGCACGCGTCTTGCTCGATGTCCTGGTGCATTTGACTTAGCGCGGACAAGAAACCGGAATTTCAGGAGCCGATCATGGAGCGTATCCGCATCAAAACTGCAAAATTCGAATTCATCGCCCGTTTCGAGTTTGAAAAGGCGCCGAAAACCTGCGCGAAATTCCGCTCCATGCTGCCCTACAAGGAGCGCATCATCCATGTGCGCTGGAGCGGCGAAGGCTGCTGGATTCCGCTCGGCGATCTCGATCTCGGTCTGAGCTTCGAGAATCACACCAGCTATCCGGCGCCGGGCGAGATCATCCTCTATCCCGGCGGCATCAGCGAGACCGAGATTTTGCTCGCCTATGGCGGCGTGCATTTCGCCAGCAAGGTCGGCCAGCTCGCCGGCAATCATTTTTTGACGGTGATCGAAGGCCGCGATCAGTTACGTCCGCTCGGCGAGCACGTGCTGTGGCACGGCGCTCAGGACATCGTGTTCGAAGCGCTGTAGCGCGCCAAGCGGCGCCGCGCGGTTTTGCCATGACGTTGCCCGACCATGGCACGATCTTTGCTTAAAAATCAGGCAAATATGGGGAGTATTCGATGTCCACCACCGCCGTCGCAATGCCTCCGGTGTCGAGCCGCGCGCCGCTCTATAATTCGCTGTTCGTTCAGGTCGTCGCCGGGCTTGTTCTCGGCATCATTCTCGGCATGGCGGCGCCCGATTTCGCGGTTTCGCTGAAAATCCTCTCTGACGCCTTCCTCAAGCTTATTCAAATGATCGTCGCGCCGATCGTGTTTTGCGTCGTGGTGCACGGCATCGCCGGCGCCGGCGATCTCAAGAAAGTCGGTAGGGTCGGCCTCAAGGCGCTGATCTATTTCGAGGTCATGACGACGATCGCGCTCGTCGTCGGCCTCGTGCTGGCCTTCCTGTTCGCGCCGGGCCACGGCATGAACATCGATCCCACGACGCTCGATGCCAAGGCGCTGAGCAACTATGCCGACCACGCCAAGAACCTCAAAGGCGCCGGCGTCGGCAGCTTCATCTTCAATATCATTCCGACCACGTCGATCGACGCGCTCGCCCGCAACGACGTGCTGCAAGTGCTGTTCTTCGCCGTGCTGTTCGGCGTCGCGCTGGCGCTGGTCGGCGAGCCGGCGCAGCAGGTCACATCGATGATCGAGGCGGTGTCCAAGGTCTTGTTCAAGATCATGGGGCTGATCGTGCGCGTGGCGCCGCTCGGCGTGCTCGGCGCCGTCGCCTACACGGTCGGCAAATACGGCGTCGGCTCGCTCAAGCAGCTTGTTTCGCTGGTGTTCATTTTCTACGCCTGCGTCATCCTGTTCGTGCTGGTCGTGCTCGGCAGCGTGTTGCGCTTCGTCGCCGGCCTGAACATTTTCAAGTTTCTGAATTACTTCCGCGAAGAGCTGACCATCGTCCTGGCGACGGCGTCGTCGGACGCGGTGCTGCCGCAAATCATGCGCAAGCTCACCCGCATGGGGGTGAAGGATTCCGTGGTCGGCCTCGTCATCCCGACCGGCTATTCGTTCAATCTCGACGCCTTCTCGATCTATCTCACGCTCGCCGTGGTGTTCATCGCGCAGGCCACCAACACGCCGTTATCGCTCGGCGATCTCTTGTTGGTGCTGGCGGTGTCGCTGGTGACGTCCAAGGGCGCGCACGGCATCCCGGGCTCGGCGATCGTGATCCTCCTGGCGACGCTCAACGCCGTGCCGACGGTGCCGGCGATCGGCCTCGTGCTGGTGCTTTCGGTGGACTGGTTCATCGGCATCGCGCGTGCGCTCGGCAACCTGATCGGCAACTGCGTCGCCACCGTCGTCATCGGCGCCTGGGAGCACGAGGTCGACCTGCCGACCGCCCAGCGGGTGCTAGACGGCGATGTTCAAGTCGACGTGACCGCGGGCTGAAGCGGCGTCGCTATTTCTTCCACCCCTGCGACCACGCCGGCGGCGTCTTGCCGTCGATCAGGATGAAGGCGATGCGGCACGGCGCGCCCGAATTGTTGACCCAGGCGTGGTTGGTGCCCTGTTGGACCAAAATGTCGCCGGCCTTCACGTGGACTTCGGTGTCATCGAGCAGCATGTCGATTTCGCCTTCGAGCACGATGGCGTAATCGATGGTGCGGGTGCGGTGGGTATTCTCGTGCCGCGCATAGCCTTGGGTCGCCGGATCGATGCCCATGTTGAGCAGGATCTGGTGATGATCCACGGCGCCGTAGCCGCCGGTCGGCGTCGGCGCGAAATCGACGATACGGAAGATGGTGCCGTTGGCGGGCGGCGGCACGCCGACCTTGGTCTGGGCAAGGTCGGCCGTGCTCGCCATGTCGACCGGAAATTCGCTGGTCACCCAGCAGAGCGTCATGCCGTTGCCGCCGGCGCTGCGCTGGATCGCCTTCAACGGCGCGTCGTAGAGCGCCACCGCTTTACCGTCCTTGTCGTGGCCGGTGACGATCCGGCGGGTTGATCGTAATTCCATAATCATTCCTCCCGTGTCGCTTGCTTGGCGAGTTCCGGCGCACTAAACGATGATGCCTCGCGTTTGCCAAGCGCAAAAACCGCAATGCGGTTCGTCAGGGGAGGGACATCGTGAACGGTGAAACGTCGCGGCCATTGCTGCAATCGGCGGACAATCCGGGATCGAATTACAACCGCGAGCCCACATTCGGCGCCATCGCGCGCGACATGGACGTCATGGTGCCGATGCGCGACGGCGTCAAAATCTGCGTCGACGTCTATCGCCCGGAAGCGCCCGGCAAATTCCCGGCGCTGCTGGCGTTTGCCATCTACAACAAGGATTTTCAGGGCCCCGACATGGCGGCGGCGCTGCCGCCGCAACCGGCTTGGTCGCCGCTGTGGACCGGGCCGATGGAGGCCGGCGATACCAAGTTCTTCGTGTCGCGCGGCTATGTCCACGTCATCGGCTCGCCGCGCGGCGTCGGAAAATCCGAAGGCGGCGGCTCGCGCGAATGGGATTGCTACGACCTGATCGAATGGATCGCGGCGCAGCCGTGGTGCGACGGAAAAGTCGGCATGGTCGGCATTTCCGGTTTTGGCGCCGAGCAGCTTGCGGTGGCCAAGAAGCAGCCGCCGCATCTGCGCGCCATCTTCCCGTTCGACTCGCGCGGTGCCTACGGCGAGCTCGGCGGCTTTCGCGACGAATATCCCGGCGGTGTCGTCCATCTTTTCCGCTATCTGGTCGGCCATTTCTCGGCGATGCATCAGCACAAGGGTCCGCCCGGCCCGCTGCCGCCGGAGCGCGAGACGATGTGGCGCGAGGCCATGAATAATCCCGACTACAAGATGTATCCGCACGTCTACAATCTGATCGCGCAAAAAGGCCAGCACATGCCGCCGTATTACAATGTGCTGGTCGATCCGTACGATTCCGAAGCCGCGGTGAAGAAGAGCGAAGCGGAGTTCGCCGACATCAAGGTGCCGACCTATACCGGCTCCGGCTGGTACGGCTACACCTACAAGACGCATCTGAACGGCTGCCAGCATTGGTTCCGCAACATCAGGGCGCCGAAAAAACTCCTGCTCGCCGGGCCGGCGCATCTGGAGCGGCCGTATCACAGCTTCCACAACGAGGTGCTGCGCTGGCACGACTTCTGGCTCAAAGGCATGAACACCGGCATCATGGACGAAAAGCCGGTGCGCTATTGGGTGATGGGCGCCAACGAATGGCGCAGCGCCAACAACTGGCCGCCGCCCGACGCGAAATGGACAAAACTTTATCTCTCCAGCTGGGAGCGGCTGACGCCCGATCTGCCGGAGCCGTCGAGCGCGACCGAGACGCAGCCGCCGGACTCTTTCGTGCAGATGCCGCCGTCGCAGACCACCACGATCCAGCGGCTGCGCTACATGACCGACCCGCTGCCGCACGACGTGCTGGTCGCCGGCCCCATTGTCGTCACGCTCCACGCCGCGATCGATCAGGACGACACCAACTGGATCGTGATCTTGAAAGATTTAGGCCCCGACGTCTCGGTGATGAGCGTACGCGAGAGCGAGCGCGAAGTGCCGAAAAATCTGCACGAGCGCGAAATCACCCGCGGCTGGCTCAAAGCCTCGCACCGCGCGCTCGACGCCAAGCGCTCAAAGCCGTGGTGGCCGTGGCATCCGCTGACCCGCGAAGCGCAAAAGCCGGTGACGCCGGGCGCGATCGAGGAATATCAGATCGAGGTGATGGCGACGGCCAACCTGTTTCGCCAAGGCCACCGCATCTGTCTGGATATTACGTGTCTGGATTTGCCGACCGGCGTTGCCGGCGCCACCAATGCCGAATACGTGCCGTATCACATTTGCTCAAGCAAGACGGTGCTGCACCAGGTCTTTCACGACCGCAAGCACCCGTCACATGTGCTGCTGCCGGTGATCGCCGAGGCGGATTAGCGCGATCCGGACTTAAGTAACGCAGCGGCTGTGCCGCATGCCACGGTTCTCCGCCCAATTCGTGATATACATCGCCATTTCCGGTGTAGTCCTCGCGAGAGGTTGAGCTATGAGACGGCGGCAATTCATCGCGCTTTTCGGCGGAGCAGCGGCCACATGGCCGCTGGCGGCGCAGGCGCAGCAGCCGGCGATGCCGCTGGTCGGGTTTCTAGCGGACGGCACGCCCGAGGGTTATGCGCCGCGGCTCGCCGCATTCAAACGCGGACTTGCCGACGGCGGCTATAGCGAAGGCCGCAACGTCGCCGTCGAGCCGCGCTTTGCGAGCCATAACTACGATCTGCTGCCGTCGCTCGCCGAAGATCTGGCCCGTCGGCAAGTCTCGGCAATCGCGACTGTCGGCAGCGAGAAAGTGACGCGCGCCGCCAAGGCCGCAACCGCGACGATCCCGATCGTCGCCGTCCTCGCTGGCGATCCGGTCAAGCGCGGCTTGGTCGCCAGCATCAATCACCCGGGCGGCAACCTGACCGTGGTGAGCCTGTTCACGTCCAGCGACAACGCGCTGGTCGCCAAGCGTTTGGAGGTCCTGCACGAAGTGCTGCCGAAGGCCGCGACCGTCGGGTGGCTCGTCGACGCCAACATCCTCGATTACGACACGCAACTGCAGGAAATGCAGAACGCTGCGCAGGCACTGGGCCTGAAGCTTGTCGTCGCGCGGGTGGCAAAGGACAGCGAACTCGAAGCCGCCTTTGCGTCACTCCTCGATCAGGGCGCCGGCGCCATGCTCGAGACTGGCCCCGTGTTTTACGACAATCGCCAACGTCTCGTCGCCATGGCGGCGCGTGCGATGGTGCCGATGGTGTACGAATGGCGCACCTTCGTCGCCGAGGGCGGCTTCATGAGCTACGGCGGCGACATCGATGCCATCCAGCATCAAGCCGGCGCCTATGTGGCCCGCGTGCTGAAGGGCGAGAACGTCGGCGACCTGCCGGTGGTGCAGCAGAGCCAGATTCTATTCATCGTCAACCTCAATGCCGCCAAGGCGCTGGGCCTGACTTTGCCGATCACGCTGCTCGGCCGGGCTGACGAGGTGATCGAATAGGGCCGCGACTATCGCCCCGCCGCCATCTCGTTCTTGGTCTCGAAATTCAGCTCGATCTCGACATTGTTGGGATCGCGGAAAAAGATCTGCCAGCGGGTGCTGTTGGGCACCTGGTTGACGCGGTAGGGCACGCCCTTGCCGCCGAGATGCTTTTTCATCGCCTCGAAACCGCGGCTGCCGAAGGCGACGTGGTCGATGACCCCGGAATCGGCGGGCTGCTGGCGGTCGGTGTGCGCGATGTCGTTGAGGTGCAGCACCGGCTGGCTGCCGCTATAGAGCCAGGCGCCTGGAAAATCGAATTGCGGGCGCGGGCCGTTCTTGAAGCCCAGCACGTCCTCGTAGAACTGCACGGTCTCTTTCAGCTTGCGGGTCGACACATTGTAGTGATCGAGCATGCCAATGCTCATGTCCATCGGGCTTCTCCCTTGAGCGCTTTCGGCGCCAGAATACCGCGAAATATGCCCCTCGCGAAGAGGCCCAGCCGCGGTGCCATGCATGGCCGTCATGAGACCGGCTGCGATCTGTGCTTGCTGTCACATCACCGTGGTCATAAATGCCGTTAACCTTGGACCTAAGGCCAATATTGCCTTGTCTTGCCGGGGTCGTAGAATCCTCGAAGTTTCCGCGTTCAAGAGCGACCGCGTAGGCGTCAAAGAGGTGTGTGACATGAAGAAGATGTTAGGTGCTGTGTTTGCCTTCAGTGTCCTGGCGGCGACCGACGCGTCGGCCCAGGCTGTAATTTCCGGTCCCTATCAATGTGTGCAGAACTGCCAGGGGCCCGGCTTGGCCAACGTCACCCAGAACGGTTGGGATCTCAACCTCGTCAACGAGGCCGGCGCGCCGAGCCGCGCCTGGATCGATTATCCCGGGCATTTCTGGGCCGACTACTATAATATGGGCGCCGTCTATTCACCCGACGGCTTGCGCATCCAGTTCGACAACGGCACGGTGTGGCTGCACTACGTGCCACCGCCGCCGCCACCCCCGCCGCCGCCGCGACGCTACCGCCACCACCCCCATCCCATTCAAGGATCGTGAGGCCGTGAGCAGCACCTCCCGCCGCTCAGTCGCCCCCGCGTCGGCTCTTTGGCTTCGCCGATAGGGCAGCCAGGGAATACCCATGCGCACAAAAAAGGGCCGCTCGTGAGAGCGGCCCATTTGGTCCCCGCGGGAGGAGCGGGGTTGAATTGAGTGAAACCTAACACGGTGGAACCGTCTTGGCTGTCACCCTGCGGCCACGGTCGAGCGGAAACTGGCGGTCACAAATTCCCGTCCGCCGACCGCCGCGCCCATGCCTGGCGAGCGGCCACGGCGATCTCGACAATATAGATCTCGGGGCGATCAAGACGCCGATAGGGCCGGTGTCGCGGCGGGCGCAAACTCATCTATAATGGTTCCAGGAACCCATTGGCGAATGGGTTCGCGTCGTGTCCTGGCGAAGGAACAACGGCAATGCCAGTCACTTATGAGACTTGGCTTGTCCTGCTCTCGATCGTGATGGCGATCCAGGGCGCCTATGTGGGCTTGAGTCTGGCGGTACAGATCGGCGAGGCGGCCGGCATGCGGCGGCGCCTGTTGCTGGCCGGCGCGGCATTCTCGCTGGCGGTGGCGATTTGGACCATGCATTTCGTCGGCATGCTGGCGGCGCGCATGCCGTTCCAGGTCGATTACCTGGTATTTCCGACGCTGCTGTCGTTTCTGGTTTGCGTCATCGTGGTGGGAGCGGCGGTCTATGCCACCAGCTCCGGGCCGCTGACGTTGCTGCGCCTGACGCTGTCGGCGTGCCTGATGGGCGGCGGCATTTTCACCATGCATTACATCGGCATGAGCGCGCTCAGCGCCAGCGCCTATATGGTCCATGACCGCTATTTCGTCGCCGCCAGCATGGCGATCGCCATTGCCGCATCGGGCCTCGCGCTATGGCTCGCCACCGGCCGCGGTGGCCGGCCGCCGCTGATCCTCTCCGCGATCGCCTTCGGCATCGCCGTGTCCGGCATGCACTATACCGCCATGGAAGGTCTGACGCTGTTGCCGTTCGCGTCATCGTCGGCGGGCGCGCCGGCGCTGTCGACCGACCTTCTGGCCATCATCGTCGCCGTCGTGGCGTTTTGTCTATCGGGAATATTTTTGTTGATCCTGGTGCCCGATCCGGCACGCGTGGCGGAAACTAGCCCAATCGAAGCGGCGAATACGCTTATCGAGCCGGCGACGATTCCTGTTCACCGTCACCCTGAGGTGGCCGCGGAGCGGCCCTCGAAGGGCGACGGCCGAGGCGCCGGGGCCGTTCATCCTTCGAGGCTCGCTTCGCTCGCACCTCAGGATGACGGGAACAGAGGCAACGGCCACGACACGAGTCCCGAGTTCGGCCGCGGCACTTATGGGCCACTCGGCGGCGCCGGCGCGCCGCGGCGCTTCGCCCGCCACCTTCCGATCGAGCGCGATGGCGGCACCCATTTCGTCGCCGTCGACGACGTGGTCGCCATCCACGCCAATGCGCATTACACCACTATCTTCAACGGTAACGACAAGCTGTTCTGTCCGCTCGCTATCGGCGACGTCGAGCAGCGCCTCGACAAGGAGCGCTTCGTGCGCATCCATCGCAGCCACATCGTCAATATCGAGCGGGTGGTCGGCTACAAGCGTTCCGGCGACAACGAAATGGTCGAGATGGACGCCGGGCAGGATTATGCGGTTCCGGTGAGCCGGAGCCGCATCGGCTGGCTCAAATCGCGGGTCGCGGCGCTCATCGGCGACGATCCCGATGCCGGCCTGCGCCGCCGCCATCATTTTGCAGCGCGATAAAATTCGCCGCCGGCCGTTCCATTACGTCAGGCATTCTGACGCAATTCGTGCAAGCGCGCCGCCATTGGTGCAAAAGCCCGACGTTTCGTGCACCGCGCCATGCGCCGGTGCACTGGCGCTTGCTGCTGCGGCGCACACAGCGCGATCATTCCCGGCCTAAAGACGCAATCGGTATTGGCGCACACGCGGCCGTCGTGACGACTTCGGCCGGACAAAAGCGCAAGGGAGGATGCCCGTGATACCTGGAGCCTTTAGCTATCATCGCCCGTCATCCGTCCAGGAAGCCGTCGGTCTGCTCACGAAATTGGGCGACGATGGCCGGGCGCTGGCCGGCGGCCACAGTCTCATTCCGATGATGAAGCTGCGGCTGGCGGAGCCGGCGCATCTGATCGATCTCGCCGGCATCGCCGACCTCAAAGGCATCAAGGCGGACGGCAACGACATCGTCATCGGCGCCATGACGACCCAGCACGATCTGATCGGCTCCGATCTTCTCGGCACAAAAATCCCGCTGCTGCGCGAGACCTCGCTGGTGATCGCGGATCCTCAGGTGCGCTATGTCGGCACGCTCGGCGGCAATGTCGCCAACGGCGATCCCGGCAACGACATGCCGGCGGTCATGCTGTGCCTGAACGCCACCTATCACGTCACCGGCAAGGGCGGCGAACGCCGCATTGCCGCGCGCGAATTTTATCAGGGCGCTTATTTCACCGCACTGGAAGCCGGCGACGTGCTCACCGCGGTGCGCATCCCGGTGCCGCCGGCCGGGCACGGCGCCGCTTATGAAAAGCTCAAGCGCAAGATCGGCGATTACGCCACCGCCGCCGCGGCCGTGGTGTTGACCATGAGCGGCGGCAAGGTGGCGACCTGCTCGATCGGGCTGACCAATGTCGCCGAGACGCCGCTATGGGCGGAGGAAGCGGCGAAAATTCTCACCGGCTCGACGCTCGATGCGGCGACGGTCAAGAAAGCCGTGGCCGCCGCCGAAGCGATCACCGCGCCGGCGAGCGATGCGCGCGGACCGGCGCACTACCGCACCAAAATGGCCGGCGTGATGCTGACGCGCGCGCTGGCTCGCGCCAAGTCAAAAGCCCGCGGTTAGGAGCATTTTCAGGAAAAGTGGACGCCGGTTTTCCGTAAGAAAATGCGACCACTAAAATAGGTAGAGCACAATGGCCAAATCCCACATCAAGATGACGGTGAACGGCAAACCCGTCGAAGAGCTGGTCGAGCCGCGCACCTTGCTGATCCACTTCCTGCGCGAGCAGCTCAGCCTCACCGGCCCGCATATCGGCTGCGAGACCAGCCATTGCGGCGCCTGCACCGTCGATCTCGACGGCAAGTCGGTGAAGTCTTGCACCATGTTCGCGGTGCAGGCCGACGGCGCCGACATCCGCACCGTCGAGGGCATGGCGAACGCCGACGGCACGCTGCACGCGCTGCAGGAAGGCTTTCGCGAGATGCACGGGTTGCAATGCGGCTTCTGCACGCCAGGAATGATTTTACGCGCTTATCGGCTGTTGCAGGAAAACAACAATCCATCCGAGGAGGAGATCCGCTACGGCATTTCCGGCAATCTGTGCCGCTGCACCGGTTATCAGAACATCGTTAAAGCCATTCAATATGCCGCCGCGAAACTTGCCGGCGTGCCGTTCCAGGAGGCCGCAGAATGAACGACATGACCCCCACCTCCGCCGAACGCGCCGAAAAACTCGAAGGCATGGGCTGCAAGCGAAAGCGCGTCGAGGACGTCCGCTTCACCCAAGGCAAGGGCAATTACGTCGACGACCTGAAACTGCCCGGCATGCTCTATGGCGACCTGGTGCGCTCGCCGCACGGCCACGCCCGCGTCAGAAAGATCGACACCACGAAAGCCGCGGCAGTGCCCGGCGTCGTCGCGGTGCTGACCGCCGAGGTGTTGAAAACCGTCAACCTCGCCTGGATGCCGACATTGGCCGGCGACGTGCAGATGGTGCTGGCGGACGGCAAGGTGCTGTTCCAGAACCAGGAAGTCGCCTTCGTGGTCGCCGAAAGCCGCGAGGCCGCGGCCGACGCCGTCGAACTGGTCGAAGTCGAGTACGAGGCGCTCCCGGTCAACGTCGATCCGCTCAAAGCGATGGCGGACGCCGCGCCGATGATCCGCGAGGATTTGAAGGACAAGCCCGACGGCGCCCACGGCAAGCGCAAGCATTACAACCACATCTTTTCCTGGGCCGCCGGCGACAAGGCCGCGACCGACGCCGCCTTCGCCAAGGCCGACGTCACGATCAGGGAGTTCATCGTCTATCCACGCTGTCACCCGTGCCCGCTCGAGACCTGCCAATGCGTCGCCTCGTTCGACAAGATCAGAGGCGAGCTGACGCTGTGGGGCACGTTCCAGGCGCCGCACGTCATTCGCACCGTCGGCTCGCTGATCTCAAAAATCCCCGAGCACAAGATCCACGTCATCGCCCCCGACATCGGCGGCGGTTTTGGCAACAAGGTCGGCGCCTATTCGGGCTATATCTGCTCGATCGTCGCCTCGATCGTCACCGGCCGCCCGGTGAAATGGGTCGAGGACCGTATCGAGAATTTGTCGACGACGGCGTTCGCCCGCGACTTCCACATGGACATGGAGATCGCCGCCACCAAGGACGGCAAGGTGACGGCGATGCGCTGCTACACCATCGCCGATCACGGCGCTTTCGACGCCTGCGCCAATGCCACCAAGTGGCCGGCTGGCCTCTTCAGCATCATCAGCGGTTCGTACGATTTCCCGACCGCGTATTGCCTGGTCGACGGCGTCTATACCAACAAGGCGCCGGGCGGCGTCGCCTATCGCTGCTCGTTCCGCGTAACCGAGGCGGCTTACTGCATCGAGCGCGCCATGGACATCATGGCGCAAAAGCTCGGCATGGATCCGGCGGAATTTCGCATCAAAAACCTGATCCGGCGCGAGCAGTTCCCGTACACGTCGGCGTTCGGCTGGCAATACGATTCAGGCGACTATCACACCGCCATGAACAAGGCGATGGAGACGGTCGACTACAAAAAGCTGCGTGCCGAGCAGAAGACCAAGCGCGAAGCGTTCAAGCGCGGCGAGACCCGCGAACTGATGGGTATCGGCGTCGCCTTCTTCACCGAGATCGTCGGCGCCGGTCCGTCGCGCGCCTGCGACATTCTCGGCATCGCCATGTTCGATTCCGCCGAGATCCGCATCCATCCGACCGGCAGCGGCATTTGCCGGCTCGGCACCAAGTCGCAAGGGCAGGGGCATGAGACTACCTATGCCCAGATCATCGCCACCGAGCTCGGCCTGCCCGCCGACAACATCATGATCGAGGAGGGCAACACCGACACGGCTCCCTATGGTCTCGGCACTTACGGCTCGCGCTCGACGCCGGTGTCGGGCGCCGCCACCGCCATGGCTTGCCGCAAGATCAAGGCCAAGGCGCAGATGATCGCCGCCTATATGCTCGAAGTGCACGACGACGATCTGGAATGGGACGTCGATCGCTTCCGCGTGCGCGGCAATCCCGAGCGCTTCAAGACCATGACCGAGCTCGCCTGGGCGGCGTACCACGAGGTGCCGCCCGGCATGGAGCCCGGGCTGGAAGCGATCAACTATTACGATCCGCCGAATTTCACCTTCCCGTTCGGCGCTTACATCTGCGTCGTCGATGTCGACGTCGACACCGGCACGACAAAAGTCCGGCGCTTCTACGCGCTCGACGATTGCGGCACGCGCATCAACCCGATGATCATCGAAGGCCAGATCCACGGCGGGCTGACCGAAGCGTTCGGCATCGCCATGGGGCAAGAGATCCATTACGACGACGACGGCAATGTCACCACCGCGTCGCTGATGGATTACTTTTTGCCCACGGCGGTCGAGACGCCGCATTGGGAGACCGACTGGACCACGACGCCGTCGCCGCATCATCCAATCGGCGCCAAGGGCGTCGGCGAAAGTCCCAATGTCGGCGGCGTGCCGTGCTTCTCCAATGCGGTCAACGACGCCTTCGCCTTCCTCGGCTCGACCCACATCCAGATGCCCCACGACCATTGGCGCACCTGGACGGCAGCGGAGAAGCTCGGGCTGCATGGGTAGCGATCGGCGCCGGCGCGCAATAAATCATTGTCATCGTCCGGCTTGGCCGGACGACCCAGTAATCGCAGACGGTGCAAGTTCTTTCAGGCAGCGGTTACTGGGTGCCCCGCCTTCGCGGGGCAAGACAATGTTAGATGTGCTGCCATGACCCTCGATCGCGAAAACATCTCCGACAAGCTCGCCACGGTCGGCTACATCGCCGACCGCGATATCGCGACCGCTTTGTGGCTGATGGAATTTTTGAAACGCCCGCTGCTGCTCGAAGGCGAGGCCGGCGTCGGCAAGACCGAGGTCGCCAAGGCGCTCTCCGCCGTGCACGGCGCCGAGCTGATCCGGCTGCAATGCTACGAGGGCCTCGATCAGAACGCGGCGCTTTACGAGTGGAATTATCAGCGCCAGCTCTTGGCGATCAAAACCCGTGAGGGTGTCGGCGAAAACGCGGACGCGATCGAAGAGCACATTTTTTCCGAAAAATACCTGCTGGAACGGCCGCTGCTCGCCGCCATCCGCCGCGTTACGCCGCCGGTGCTGCTGGTCGACGAGGTCGACCGCGCCGACGAGGAATTCGAGGCGTTCCTTTTGGAACTGCTCTCGGACTTTCAGGTCAGCATCCCCGAGCTCGGCACCATCAAGGCCACCTCGATCCCGCGCGTGGTACTGACCTCGAACGGCACGCGCGAGCTCTCCGATGCGCTGCGGCGGCGCTGCCTCTATCACTACGTCGATTTCCCCGACGTCGATCGCGAGGCAAAAATCATCCTCACGCGCACGCCCGGCATCGACACCACGCTGGCTTTGCAGATCGCCCGCATGGTCGCCGCGGTGCGTAAGGAGGATTTGCGCAAAGTGCCAGGCGTCGCCGAGACGCTCGACTGGGCGGCGACGCTTGCCGGACTTGAAGTGCATGATCTGCGGCAGGAGCCCGAAGCGGTCTACGAGACCATGATTTGTCTCCTCAAGACCCACGAGGATCGCGCGCGGCTGACGCGTGAAGTCAGCGAGCGCCTCCTCGGCAAGGTGGCGTGATGGCCGCGCTCGGCACCCGCCGTCGGCTCGCGGGTTTTGCCCGCACCCTGCGCGACAACGGTTATCGCGTCGGTCTCGCTGAGACACGTGACGCCCTGCAAGTGCTGACGTCGCCTGCGGCGTTGCGTCCTACTTCGCTTAAGCCGGCATTCCGTTCGCTGTTCTGCGCCACTCATTCCGACTGGGAGCGTTTCGACGAAATCTTCGATGCCTTCTGGCAAGGCCACGGCATGCGGCAACGGCAAATCCTCGCCGGCGTGCCGAGTGCATTCCACGCGCCGGCCGGGAAAAAGCTTGCCGAAGCGCATGTGCCGCAGGAGGCGCTCGGCCTGCCGGATCGCGTCGAACGGAAGAGCGATGGCGACGGTGAAACGCAAGCCGAGGGCAGGGGCCGCCGCGAGGGCGCCTCGCGCGTCGAAAATCTGGCGGCAACAGACCTGCGCCATATCGTCGATCCCGAAGAGATTGCGGCGACGCACGCGCTCGCGGCGCGGCTTGCCCGCGTCATGCGCGCCCGCCTCGTGCGCCGCGAA
This sequence comes from uncultured Alphaproteobacteria bacterium, assembly GCA_963756245.1. Lineage (GTDB taxonomy): Bacteria > Pseudomonadota > Alphaproteobacteria > Rhizobiales > Xanthobacteraceae > BOG-931. Next base: position 76,665 of record CAVWOI010000002.1, on the reverse strand, counting down.
CAAATCCGCCGCCGCGGCCGGCGGCTGGATCTGCGCCGCACTATCCACCGTAACGTGTCGCACGGCGGCATGCCGTTCGATCTCGCCTTGCGCCGCCGCAAGATAAAGCCGCTGCGGCTCGTGGTGCTGCTCGATGCCTCGGGCTCGATGAGCCTCTACACTGCGTTCTTCGTGCGCTTCCTGCACGGCGTCGTGGACGCCTTCCGCGAAGCCGAAGCCTTTGTCTTTCACACCCGCCTCGCCCACGTGTCGCCGTCGCTGCGCGATCGCGACGTCACGCGCGCGGTCGAGCGCCTGTCGCTGATGGCACAGGGTATTGGCGGCGGCACGCGGATCGGCGAAAGCCTTGCCACCTTCAATCGCTGGCACGCCCGACGCGTCATCAATTCGCGCACCGCGCTGATGATCGTCTCCGACGGCTACGACACCGGCGAGCCGGGTCAGCTCGGCGAGGAGATGCGCCGGCTGCGGCGGCGCTGCAAAAAAATCATCTGGCTCAACCCGCTGATCGGCTGGCGCGATTACACCCCGCAGGCGCGCGGCATGCAGGCGGCGCTGCCCTATGTCGATCTGTTCGCGCCGGCGCACAATCTGGAAAGTCTCGCCGCGCTCGAGCCCTATTTGGCGAAGGTGTGACATGAATCGCGCCGACGACATCCTCGACAATATTTCGTCGCGCAAGACGTCCGGCGAATTGTTCGTGCTGGCGACCGTGGTGCGCACCGTGGCCGCCACCGCGGCCAAGGCCGGCGCCAAAGCGGTGATTCTTTCCGACGGCACCATCTCGCAAGGCTGGATCGGCGGCGGCTGCGCCCGCGCGGCGGTGCTCAAAGCGGCGCAGGACGCGCTCGCCGACGGAAAATCGCGGCTCGTGTCGGTGGCGCCGGAAGATGTGCTGGACGGCGAGGGCCACAAAGCCGGCGAGGAGCAGGGTGGCGTGCGCTTCGCCAAGAACATGTGCCCGAGCCAGGGCACCATGGACATTTTCGTCGAGCCGGTGCTGCCGCGGCCGCAGGTGGTGATTTGCGGCTCGAGCCCGGTGGCGCTTGCCGTCGCCGATCTCGCCAAGCGCTCCGGATTTGCCGTCACCGTGTGCGCGCCGGCCGCCGAGCAACCGGCATTCGCCGATGCCGACCGCCGCATCGAAGGTTTTGCGCTGCCGGTCGACGATCCCGCCGCCCGCTATGTCGTGGTCTCGACCCAAGGGCGCGGCGACGAAGCCGCATTGCTGGCGGCGCTCGCCGTCGATGTCGATTACGTGGCCTTCGTCGGCAGCCGCAAAAAAGCCGAGGCGCTCAAAGCCGCGCTGGCCAAGCGCGGCGTCGCGGCCGAACGCTTGGCGAAACTGAAAGCGCCCGCCGGCCTCGACCTCGGCGCCATCACGCCCGACGAGATTGCGATCTCGATCCTGGCCGAGATCGTCGCCGTGCGCCGCGGCAAGGACGCGCGCGGCGCGGTATCTTGACTTGTCATGCTCCGCGAAGGCGGAGCATCCAGTAAGCGCCGTCGCGCGGTGATTACTGGATCATCCGCCTGCGCGGATGATGACAGGACAAATGAGTCAGTGCTTCGTGTCGTTGGTATCAGCGCGCGCGATAAGCGGCGAGGAACGTCTTCACCGCGATGTCGACCACGTGCCTGATCCGCTCCGGCGCCGGCGCCTCGGCGAAGTTGAACAGCACCGGCAGGACCAGCGTCGCCTTGCAGGCTTCCATGAACTGCGAGGCCGCGATCTCGCAATCCTCGACTGCGAGCACGCCGGCCTGTGTCTGCGCGCGCAGATATTCGGCGACCCTGGCGATACCGACTGCGGGACCGGTCTCGTAAAAAACTCTGCCGATCTCCGGCATGCGATCGGCGATCGCCACCACCGTGCGCAGCGCCGAGGCTTTCTCCGGCTGACAGAGAAACTCCACATAGGCGACGCCGATACGGGTGAGAATGCCTTCGACGTCGTGGTTGTCGGGATCGAAGTTGAACGTCGTCTCGGCGTGAAACAGGCATTCTTCCTGCACGATGGCCTGGAACAGCTGTTCCTTGTTGTCGAAATAGACGTAGAGCGTGCCCTTGGAGACGCCGGCAGCACGGGCAATGTCGTTCATGCTGGCAGCGTCAAAACCCTGTGCCAGAAAGATGGATCGCGCGCCCTCGACGATCTGCCGCCGCTTGGCGCTATCTTCCGCTATTGGCGGCGCCATTTTGGCCTGAGCCTGGGCATTCATTGGCTATCTCCCAAACCGAAAGAGCGATTATCGTGCGTTGTCAAAGCTTTACCGCTATGCGACCATTTTTCTTTGACCGAACGGTTCGGTCATATTGACCGATCGGTTCGATTCGTTATATAGAATGACCGAACGGTTCGGTCAATACATAGTCCGACCAAGCAAAATCATATAGTCCGCGTGGAGCGCCGCAATGTTTCGCGAACAAAACACCGAAGCTCGCCTCCCTGCCGTCCTCGAAGGTCGTGTGCTTGAAAGCCGTATCGAGCCCGGCGACAGCCGGGCGCACGATGCGGCCTCCGGCAGCGCAAAATCCGCAAGCCCCAGGCTTGGCCTTGGTTTCAACAGGCGCACCTTGATCGCCGCCGCGGCCGCGGTCGCCATTATCGCCGGCGGCGCTTTTGGCGCCGAGTGGTGGGTCAACGGCCGTTACGTGATCTCGACCGACGACGCTTATGTGCGCGCCCACACCACCACGCTGGCGTCGAAAATCTCCGGCTATGTCCAAAATATCCCGGTCGAGGACAATGCCACCATCCATGCCGGCGACGTGATCGCCACCATCGACGACGGCGACTACAAGCTCGCCGCCAACTCGGCGCGGGAAAAGGTCGCCACCCAGCAGGCGACCGTCGACCGTATCGGCCGGCAGGTGATCGCGCAGAATGCCGCCATCGACCAGGCCAAGGCGCAGATGGCTTCGGCGCAGGCCGCCGCCAAGCGCATGCAATTGGAGCTCGACCGGCAGCAGTCTCTCGCGGCGCAGAAATTTGCCAGCCAGCAGACGCTTGAGCAGGCGCAGGCCAATCGCGACCAATCCTCAGCCGCGGTCGACAATGCGCAGGCCGGGATCGATGCCGCCGCGGCCAATCTCGACGTGCTCAAGGCGCAGCAGCAGGAAGCCGCGCGTACGCTGGACGAGCTCAAGACCGCGCTGGCCAAGGCCGAGCGCGATTTCTCTTTCACCGTGATCCGCGCGCCGGTCGACGGCGTGTTCTCCAATCGCGCGGTGCAGACCGGCGACTACGTGCAGACCGGGCAGCGCATCGCCAGCCTCGTGCCGCTCGACCACGTCTATGTCGACGCCAATTTCAAGGAGACCCAGCTTTCGCGCCTGCGCCCCGGCCAGCCGGTGTCGATCAGCGTCGATGCCTTGCCCGATCACGACATCGCCGGTCGCGTGGCGAGTCTCTCGCCGGCCTCCGGCGCGGTGTTCTCGCTGCTGCCGCCCGAAAACGCCACCGGCAATTTCACCAAGATCGTGCAGCGGCTGCCGGTGCGCATCGAAGTGCCGGCCGACGTCGCGTCGAAGCAAATGCTGCGGCCGGGCATGTCGGTCGTGGTCAGCGTCAACACCAAGCCGGTGAAGAGCGCGACCAAGACGGCGCTGGCCGGCGAGGGCGTCGCATTGCGCTGACACGAGGCGTGCCGGTTTTCAGGAGCGTATCATGGCATCAGCTTCAGCGGCTTTACCTGCAATACAGGCGCCGCGTATGCCGGCTGCCGCGCCGCAAGCGCCCGACCTCTCCGGGCCAATTCCGCCGCGGCGGCTGTTCGCCTTCCTCGCCATGTGCTTCGGCATGTTCATGGCGTTTCTGGACATCCAGATCGTGTCGTCATCGCTGGCCGAGATTCAAGCCGGTCTCTCGGCATCGGCCGACGAGATTCCCTGGGTACAGACCTCCTATCTGATCGCCGAAGTGATCGCGATCCCGCTGTCGGGATTTTTGTCGCGCGCGCTCGGCACCCGCGTCCTGTTCGCCGCGTCAGCCGCCGGCTTCACGCTGGCGAGCATCATGTGCGGCACCGCGAGCTCGATCGACAGCATGATCGTGTGGCGGGCGCTGCAAGGCTTCATCGGCGGCGGCATGGTGCCGACGGTGTTCGCTTCGGCCTATCTGATCTTCCAGGGCCCGCGGCAAAAATACATCGCGCCGGTGGTCGGCCTGATTGCGACCTTGGCGCCGACCATCGGCCCTACGGTCGGCGGCTATCTGACCGATGCTTATTCGTGGCACTGGCTGTTCTTCATCAACGTCATCCCCGGCATCGTCGTCAGCGTGGCGACGTTCCTCCTGGTCGACTTCGACCAGCCCGATTTTGCGCTTCTGAAAAATTTCGACTGGACCGGGCTGATCTCGATGGCCGGCTTTCTCGGCGCGCTCGAATACGTGCTCGAAGAAGGCCCGCGCTACGAATGGCTCGACGACGACACGATCTTTACGGTCGCGATCGTCTCCGCGGTGTCGGCGGTGGTCTTCTTTGCCCGCGTGCTCACTGCGCGTGCGCCGATCGTCGATCTGCGCGCCTTCGCCAACCGCAATTTCGCCGTCGGCAGCCTGTTCTCCTTCGTGCTCGGCATCGGCCTTTATGGGCTGACGTATCTCTATCCGGTCTACCTGGCGCAAGTGCGCGGCTACGATGCGCTGATGATCGGCGAGACCATGTTCGTCTCCGGCCTGGTTATGTTCATCACCGCGCCGATCGCCGGCCAGCTCAACGAAAAGCTCGATCCGCGTTTCATCCTGGTCGCCGGCTTCGTGTTCTTCGCCATCGGCACCTGGCAGATGACCTACGTCACGTCCGATTGGGATTTCTGGGAGCTCTTGTGGCCGCAAATTTTCCGCGGCATCGGCCTGATGTTCGCGATCATTCCGGTGACCAATACGGCGCTCGGCACGCTGCCGCCCGAGCGCGTCAAGAACGCCTCCGGCCTGTTCAACCTGATGCGCAATCTCGGCGGCGCCATCGGCCTGGCCGCGATCAACACGGCATTCAACGACCGCATGGACCTGCACCTCACCCGCCTGCACGAAGCGGTCAATTCGGCGAGCATTCCCGCCACCGAAACGCTGTCGAACCTGGCGTCGCGCTTCCAAGGCTCCGACGCGCAATCGCAGGGACTGCAGGCGCTGTTCAACATGGTGCGCCTGCAGGCCGCGGTCATGAGCTACGCCGATGTGTTTTTGATGATGACCGTGCTGTTCCTGGCGCTCGCCGCCTTCGGGCTATTGATGAAGCGGCCCAAAGCCGCGGTTGCCGCCGAGCATTGACCGGCTGCCGCTGCGGCAGCGCGACCACTTTCGCTTGCCCTTGCGGTTGGATAGCGTTGCCGGTGGAACGCGCGCCAACGCGGCGCGGCGCCGGGAACGGTCAATGCAATCTCATCGTCGACACATTTTGCGCCTGGCCGCCGGCGCGCTCGCGCTGCCGGCTATTGCGCGCACCGCCGCGGCCGAAAGCTTTCCGTCGCGGCCGGTCACCATCATCGTGCCGTTCGCGCCGGGCGCCTTGAACGACATCGTCGCCCGCCAGCTCAGCGATGCCATGGGGAAAGCGCTCGGCCAGCCGGTCATCATCGAGAACGTTACCGGCGCCGACGGCACCATCGCCACCAATCGGGTCGTCCGCGCAACGCCGGACGGTTACACCCTGATCATCGGCAATTGGAACACCCAGGTCGCCAACGGCCTGATCTATTCGCTGCAATACGACATGGTGAAGGATTTCGAGCCGGTCATGCCGCTGCCGGCGGCGCCGATGGTGTTGGTCGCCAAGAAGGCAACGCCGGCGACGGACCTCAAGGGCTTCATCGCCTGGCTCAAGGACAATCCCGACAAAGCGTCAGTGGGCACCGCGGGTGTCGGCAGTCCGCCACATATGCTGGCGCTGCTGTTTCGCAATCGCACCGAAACCCGCTTCAGCCTCATTCCTTACCGCGGCGCCGGCCCGGCGATGCAAGACGTCATCGCAGGCCAGATCGACGCCACCTTCATCACTGTTGCGCCGGCACTGCCGCAGATCAACGCCGGCAGCATCAAAGCCTTCGGGCTGACGGCGCAAAAGCGCGTTGCCGCCGCGCCCGACCTGCCGACCATGGGCGAATCCGGCCTGCCGGACTTTTACTTCTCCTATTGGGCAGGGCTCTACGCGCCGCACGGCACGCCCAAGGACATCCTCCGCACGATCGGCGCGGCGGCCGCCGCCGCCATGAACGATCCGCAGGTTCGGCAAAAGCTCGACGCCCAGGCCTTCGAGACGCCGCCGCCCGATCGGCAGACGCCGCAGGCGCTTGCCGAGCTGCAAGCGGCCGAGCTCGGTAAGTGGGGGCCGATCATCAAGCAAGCAGGCGTCAAAGCCGAGTGAGGTTTGCGTTCGCGGCGCCGTCGCTGCGGCCTGATGTCGGATCCACAAAGCGTATCTGGGGCTGTGAGCGCGCCTTTGCCGACCGCGCATGATTGGGCCTTGGAATCGCCGCCGCGAGAGCAGATAATCGTCAGACAACTACAAGATGCGTAAGAGCTAAGACATCCAATGCCGAGTTGGCTGACCGAAAGGGACTTGCCATGCTCAGTGTTCGGCCCACAGTCACCCTCATCGCTTGCGTGCTCATTCTGACGGTAGCCTGTCTGCCGCTTTCGGCGCAGGTCTTGAGCCCCTCCAGCCGAACCAGCGCCGAGTCGACTGCCAAAGTGACCCTGAAAGGGTACGCCCCGTCCCCCGGCGAGAAAGTCACGATCAACGCCGTCGATCAGAACACCGGGAATTTCGTCCTCCTCGGGACGGCCATGGCGGCAATGTCGGGCGATACCTTCCGGATACATTCCAAACGCCGTCTCGGCGCGACGTACAAGCTCTACCCGTGGACCTACGAAGCGGGCGTGCCCGCCGCCAAGTACTGGTCGCCGCAGTCGATCGTTGCCGATCTGATGACGAGCCAAGGACATCTCGAACTCCAGGCCTCGACAGCACCCAATAAGATCCTTGAGACATTTAGCCAGCCGGCGTTCAGCGCCTTGCAAGCGGTGCACAGCTCCGACTTCTCGAGGGCCGCTCAGCTCCACACCGACGGCCACACCACGGTGCGTTTCGATCAGGATGGCGTCAACTCCGGGGCCGCATCGAACTGGGCGAACGTGCAGGGGATGGTTTCTGTGCCTCCGTCTGGCGGTTACCTTTCGGTCGCCTGGAGCGTCGGCTCCTACACCGTCGAGGGCAACAAGACGATCTATGCCCTCATTTGCTCGCCGGCGACGGGTGGTCCTTACCCCGTGGTCATTTACAACCACGGCGGCATCCTTGGTCTCGGCAATCTCCACGGCACCGTGACCGCCGCAGGATGGACCACCCCGCCCACCGGCACATCCGATGACCTTGGACAATGTATCGACTGGGCCAAGCGCGGATGGGTGTTCGCGATGTCGTCATACCGCAACGAGTTCGATTGCGATCACGTCGTCCAGTTCGGAATTTCAAACCGGCACGTGGACCTCGCAAGGCAATCCGGAATTCTGCTTAGGTGAAGTGACCGATGTCATGGGTCTTGCCGATCTCCTCCTTCATCACACCAGCACCATAAAAGTCGGCGACCCGGCCCATCCGAAGCAAATCAAAGTGAGCGACAAAGTCTTCATGTACGGCTGGTCGCATGGCGGCTGCATCACCTACCGCGCGGTCGAACAGGGCGCACCCGTCAATGCGTTCGTAGTCGTCGAAGGCTTCACCGACGTCAGACTGGGCTATCTGGACGGCTTAGGGATCGGCCTGACCGCCGAGCAAGCCGCCACAGGATCGGGGGCCTACCAGTGGCTGGTCAGCTACTACTTGCCCGACGCGGCGGGGGTCATGGGCTACAATTGGCGCTCCGCCCACTATTTTACGTCCCGCGGCGACTTGAGCATCGAGAAGTTCAAGACCATGCCGATCCTGATCTTTCACGGCGACGTCGACATCAATCCAGACGTCGGTCCGACCGACCCCGCCAAGTATAATCCGGTCTTCCTCGATCAGCCCGTCGCGATTGCCACCGACATTGGGGCGACCAAAATTTTCGTCGGTCCGGCCGCGCTGGCACCGACCAACGCATCCTGCATCTCCGGCACCGTGGGGGCGCCGATCGTGGATTCGACGACCCAACAGCCCCTGGCTCCGCTCGGGTCATGCCCGGTCTTGTTCACGGCGATGGACACCACCGACCCTTGCGTGAGCGCAAGTACCGTGCCGGCGCAACTCCCAAAGTGCAGCACAGTCCTTCAGCTGCCGCTAACGGCGCCGTCGGGCCAGTCGCAGCAGCTGCACTACCTGGTCGTCTACCACAACATGGACCACTTCAATGGCGGGCTTGCGATCCAAGCTCAGTTCGGACGCTTCGTCGAACAGAACTTCGGAACACAACCCGGCTGCGATGGGGTGGCTGTCGTCTGCAACGCAAATTGACTCGGCCGGGGCAGGTCTCATGTCCGGCCGGAACCGTTCGCAGGACGGCGTCGGGTTGCGCGCGGCGTCAGGACCGTGCGGCGGCAAAAACGCCGGCGGCCGAAGCCCAGCCAAGTCAGGTGTCGGTCCCCGTCACTTTTTTGTTGACATAAAGTCCCTTTTTATGTAACGACACAATTCATCTCGCTCGTGTGAAGGGCGCATTCCGGATGCGATCCTGATTGCGGAGCGAGGGCGGTTCCCGCGAGCGGTCTCGCAAACCGCCCCCGGGCGGCTTCGGGCATCATGTCCGCCGGTATTACGGCCGGTGCGCGGGGTGCTGCCGCTGGCTGGCAGGCAAGCGCGGGTAACGCCCGCACACCGCCACGTCCCAGGAAACCTGGCCTGAAGTCGAAAAGCCGAGGCCTAGAAACCACGGCCAGAGCCGCAGTGGAGCGCCGAGAGGCGAGCGCGCCCGCAGCGGACGGTTCGGATCGTCCGTGGCGCGCGCCGCGCCCGAAGCGCGGGCAGGTGGCAACATCTGTTCGTGTGGTGCGGCCAATTTCGTTTGCGCCTTCCGGCGCTCCGCCTCCCTTTATTTGTTTGGAGGCGAAACAGCAGTGGCTTTCGTTTTTGCCGCAAAACTCGGGTGCGAAGCGCGCCGCGAGAACGGGATCGCTCGTACCTTCCGCTACCGCTATCGCGAGGCAGGACGATTGGATATGCGTTAGATTGCGCAACTCGCCCCGCCACCGGAGATGCACTTTGCACGCCAACGAAAACCTGACCACCGAGCGGCCGACCTTTGTCACCCATCTCGAATGCTCGATGACCGGCGAGCATTACGCCGCCGACGAAATCCATAATCTCTCGCGCGCCGGCAAGCCGCTGCTCGTTCGCTACGATCTCGCCGGCGTGAAGAAAGCGCTAAACAAGGACGCGCTGGCCACGCGCCCGCCAGATCTGTGGCGCTATCGCGAGCTCCTACCGGTGCGGCGCACTGAAAACATCGTCAGCCTCGGCGAGACGATGACTCCGCTCATTCCGTTGCCGGCAATGGCGAAAAAGTTGCGCGGCGGCGAAATTCTGGTGAAGGACGAGGGCCGTTTGCCGACCGGCTCGTTCAAGGCGCGCGGCTTGGTCATGGCGGTGTCGATGGCCAAAGCATTCGGCATCAAGCACATGGCGATCCCGACCAACGGCAATGCCGGCGCGGCGCTGGCGGCTTATGCCAGCCACGCCGGCATCAAGACCACGATTTTTTGTCCCGAGGACACGCCGGAAATCAATCTTAGCGAGATCGGCATCCAGGGCGCGGCGGTGTATCGCGTCAATGGCCTGATCGACGATTGCGGCAAGATCGTCGGCGAGGGCAAGCAAAAAGTCGGCTGGTTCGACGTCTCGACCTTGAAGGAGCCGTACAGAATCGAAGGCAAGAAGACCATGGGGCTCGAGCTCGCCGAGCAGCTCGGTTGGACCGTGCCCGACGTCATCTTCTATCCGACCGGCGGTGGCACCGGCCTGATCGGCATGTGGAAGGCGTTCGCCGAACTGGAGGCGATCGGCTTCATCGGTGCGAAGCGGCCGCGCATGGTCGCGGTGCAGGCGGCGGGCTGCGCGCCGATGGTGCGCGCTTTTGAGGCCGGCGAGGAGCACGCGCCGCGCTGGGAGGATGCGCACACCATCGCCGCCGGCATCCGCGTGCCGCAGGCGATCGGCGATTTTCTCATCCTGCGCGCGGTGCGTGAGAGTGGCGGGTTTGCCATCGCGGTGTCGGATGAGGCGATAACGCAGGCGCTCGACGAGGTGGCGCGCGAGGAAGGTTTTCTGATGTGCCCCGAAGGGGCGGCGACTTACGCGGCCTATCAGCAAAGCCTCGCCGACGGCAGGGTCAAGCGCAGCGACCAGGTGGTGCTGTTCAATTGCGCCACCGGCCTGAAATATCCGCTGCCGCCAATTCGCCGCACGCTCGATCGCCTTAAACCGATCGACTTTTCGCAGTTTTGATCATTGTAGGGCGGATTAGCGAAGCGTAATCCGCCACGGGCGCAGACGACGGGTTACGCCTTGCGGCTAACCCGCCCTACGGACGGAGATGAGAGCAATGAAAGCGTTGTCGACGATCGTGATCGGCTTGATGCTCGGCTGCGGCGCCATCGTCGTCGCGGCCGCCGACGATTATCCGTCGCGGCCGATCACCATGGTGGTGCCGTTCGCCGCCGGCGGCCCGACCGATGTGGTGGGGCGCCTGATGGCCGAGCATATGGGCCGCACGCTTGGGCAGAATGTCATTGTCGAAGACGTCACCGGCGCCGCCGGCAGCATCGGCGTCGGCCGCGTCGCGAAAGCGACGCCCGACGGCTACGCGCTCGGCATCGGCCACTGGAGCACGCATGTGGTCAACGGCGCGATCTACGCGCTGCCCTACGATCTCCTGCGCGATTTCGAGCCGATCGCGCAATTGCCGGCCAATCCGATGCTGGTGGTCAGCCGCAACACGCTGCCGGCGAAAAACCTCACCGAGCTCGTCGCCTGGGTCAAAACCAATCCGAGCGCCACCATCGGCACCGCCGGCGTCGGCTCCGGCTCGCACATTTCCGGCGTCTATTTCCAAAATCTCACCAGCACCCATCTGCAATTCGTGCCCTATCGCGGCACCGATCCGGCGCTGCTCGACCTCATCGCCGGGCGCATCGACATGATGTTCGACCAGGTGTCCGAAGCGACGCAGCGGGTGCGCGACAATCAGATCAAAGCCTTTGCGGTCACCGCCAAGACGCGCCTGAAATCGCTGCCCGACATTCCGACCGTGGATGAGGCCGGACTGCCGGGCCTCTACATCAATATCTGGTACGGGCTGTGGGCGCCCAAGGGCACGCCGCCCGACATCATCCAAAAACTCAATCGCGCGGCGATAGCCGCCATGGCCGATCCGGCCGTGCAAAAGCGCTTTGCCGATTTGGGCCTCGACGTGCCGCCACCGGAGCAGCAGAGCGCTGAGGCGCTCGGCGCGCTGCAACGCGCGGAGATCGAGAAGTGGTGGCCGATCATCAAGGCCGCCGGCATCAAGGCGGAGTGATGCGACGGCGTATGCCGTCAGCTCAGCAGCTCGACCTGCCCGGTTTTCAGCTGGTAGATGCCGCCGACGACGCGGATCTTCTTGTCGTCGGACGCTGCTTTGAGGATCGGCGCCGCAGCCCTCAACTTGTCGACGTTGAGCGAAACGTTGCTGTGGATGGCGTTGGCGAGCATGTCGCCGGGGTTGTCCTTCACCGCTTCGACGGCCGGCTTTAGCGCCGCAACCAGCGACGGCAGATGGCCGGGCAGGGTGGTGCCGTCCTTGATCGACTTGATGGTGGCATCGACCGCGCCGCAGGCGCCGTGGCCGAGTACCATGATCAACGGCGTGTTCAACACCGCCACCGCATATTCCAGGCTGGCGATGATGTCGTCGTTGGCGAAATTGCCGGCGACGCGGCAGACGAAGACGTCGCCGCGGGCGGTGTCGAAGCAGAGCTCCGGCGCGATGCGCGAATCGGCGCAACTGAGCACGGCGGCGAACGGATTCTGCCCGCTGCTCAAAATTTCGCGCTCATGCTTGAAATCGTGACGCCTGGTGAGGCCGTCGATATAGCGCGTGTTGCCCTTCATCAGCCGGTCGAGCGCGGCATCGGGCGACAGCACATTTTCCGGTTTTGGCGGGGCTTTTGTTTCTTTGGCAAAGGCGCGCGGCGCTATCGCTAATCCGGCTGCGATGCCCGCGAGCCGCAAGAAATTCCGCCGCTCCATCCGCGGCGCTCCGGCTTTCGCCGCCAAAGCTCACACATTGTGGCCTCCTGTTCCTGCCCGCGTCCGCCGCGCAGTGTAGGAGGAAATGTGGCAGAATCCTAATCGGGCTTGATGCCAGCTTCTTTGATCACCTTGCCCCATTTCGCGGTTTCGCTGGCGACGAACTTGCCGAAATCCGCCGCCGAGCCGCCGCGCACGACGACACCGATATCGGTGAGGCGCTGCTTGATCTTGTCGTCGGCGAGCGCGTCGTTGATCTGCTTGTTGAGCGCGTCGATGATCGCCTGCGGCGTGCCGGTCGGCGCGCCCATGCCGAGCCAGCCTTCGGCCTCGTAGCCGGGCAGGAAATCGGACAGCGACGGAATATCGGGCAGCGCGGCGAGGCGCTCCTTTGTAGTCACGGCGAGCGGGCGCAATTTGCCGGCCTTGACCTGCGGCAGCGCGGTCGGCGTGACGTCGAACATCAGTTGCACCTGGCCGGCGAGCATGTCGGTGACCGCCGGCGTCGAGCCGCGATAGGGCACGTGCACCAGATTGAGTCCGGTCATCGATTTGAACAACTCGCCGGCGAGATGCTGTGGGCCGCCGACGCCGGCCGACGCCATGCTGATTTTGCCGGGATTGGCTTTGGCATAAGCGATGAATTCGGGAACGGTGTTGGCGGGAACGGACGGATTCACCTCCATGATCATCGGCGCCAGGCTGATCTGGCCGATCGGCGCGATGTCGCGGAGGAAGTTGAAGGTCAGGTCGGGATAGAGCGACGGGCTGATGGCGTTCTGCGAGTTGACCGTGAGCAGCGTGTAGCCGTCGGGCGCCGCATGCACCACAAACTCGGTGCCGACATTGCCGCCGGCGCCCGGCTTGACGTCGACGACGAAGGCTTGGCCGAGATGGTCCTGCAGAAATTGCCCGACCAGGCGGGCGTGGATGTCGGTCGAGCTCGCGGCCGCCTGCGGCACGATGACATGCACCGCCCGCGAGGGATAAGTATCCGCGTGCGCCAGGCGCGCCACGGCGGGCGTCGCGACGGCGCCCGCGGCAAGATTCAGGAAATGTCGGCGTGCGATGTTCATGGCGTTTCCTCGTGGCGTTCGTATTGGTGCCACTATACTACGGTCGAGTCGGCCGGAACGGGCCCAAACAGCGGCATTTCGCATCATGAACCTGCCGGCCATTCCGATCATCGATATCCGCGACGGCGGACCGCTCGATCATGCGCGGCAAAACGCCGAGCAGGCCCGCGCCTTGCGCGACGCCTGTCTCGAGTTTTTTCCGGCCGTGGCGAAGCCGCTGGTGCCGGCGCTCGATTGGGCGTCTCGGCGCTGGCTCGGCCGCTCGCGGTCACCCTACGTGGCCGAGATCGCGCGGATCGCCCACGCGCTGAATTTCTCCGGCATCTGGCTGCTCAATGCCTCCTATCAATGGGGCTGCACCGCGCGCGCCGTCGAGCACGATGGCGCGCCGTGGCTCATGCGCACGCTGGATTGGCCGTTCAAAGGCCTCGGCCGCCACATCGCCGTGGCGCGCATGCGCGGCGCCGGGGATCGCGATTTCTTCAGCGTGACCTGGCCGGGCTATGTCGGCGCGCTCACCGCGATGGCGCCCGGCCGCTTTGCCGCGTGCATCAACCAGGCGCCGATGTGGCGGCGCATGCGGCATCGCTGGCTGCGGCCGCTCGATTTCGCGGCGAACGCACTGAAGATCTGGCGGCGCACCGATCTCATGCCGCCGGATCAGCTGTTGCGCCAGGCTTTTGAGACGTGTGCGGATTATTCCGCGGCGCGGCGCCTCCTGGAAACGACGCCGGTGGCGCGGCCGGTGATTTTTACGGTCATCGGCTGCGGTGCCAACGAGCGCTGCGTGATCGAGCGCACCGAGACCGGTTTCGTCACCCGCGAGGACGACACCTGCGCCGCCAACGATTGGGTGCCGCCGCGGCCGGGCTGGGAAGGCCGTATCGGCACGCGGCGGTTCCTCGTCAGCTCATTCGATGAGGCGAGGGGCTATAGCCGGGCGCGGCGCGAGGCACTGGCAAGCTGGGACGGCGCGTTGGTGGACGGCCGTTTCGATTGGGTGTGCGAACCGGTGCTTAATCCTTATACGCGGCTTGCGGTCGCCATGTGTCCCGCGTCGGGAATTTTGCGCGTCGTCGGCTACGATTTTGCCGGCGCCGCGCTGCCCGAGCCGGTGACGCAAGTCTGCGACGTCGCGCCGGTCGCGGCCTAGCAGCTTATTTCTTTTCCGTCGGCTGCGTGACGATCAACGCGTCGACCACGACGCAACCGCGGTTTTCGGGGAGCACCTTGATCGGATTGAGATCGATTTCGGCAATCGCAGCCGCATGATGCCAGGCGAAGTCGGCCAGCGCGTAGAGACACGCGGCAAGACTTTTCACGTCGCTCGCCGGACGGCCGCGAACCGCGCCGAGCAAGGCCGCGCCGCGCGTCTCGGCGATCATCGCCTCGGCATCGCCGTCGCGCAGCGGCAGCATGCGCAAGGCAAAATCGCGCATCACCTCGATGGCAACGCCGCCCATGCCGAAAGCGAGCGACAGGCCAAAATCGGGATCGCGCGACACGCCGGCGAACACCTCGATGCCGCCGGCGACGAATTCCTGCACCAGAAAAGCGGCATCGGCCGGCCGCGGCTCGAGTTTTTCCAGGCGCTCGTGCAGTCGCGCATAGACTTGCGCCAGCTCCTCGTCGTTTTTGAGATTGACGGCGACGAGCCCAAGCTCGGTTTTGTGCGCAATCGAGTCCGACAGCGCCTTGAGCGCGACCGGATAGCCGAGCGCGCGTGCCGCAGCCGTGGCTTCTGCTGCTGTCGTAACGCGCTGCTCTTGCGCAATCGGAATTCCGTAAGTTGCGAGAAGCCGCTTGGCATCGAATTCGTTGATGGTGCGGCGGACTTTCAGCGCATCGGCAAGCTGCGGCTGGCGCGCTGCGCCCGCGCGAACCGGCCGCAATCCAAGGCTCCAGCGGCCGACGCGATCGAGCGCGCCAAGACCTTGGCGCGTGCCGCCGATCACCACCAGGCCGGCGTCGCGCATGCCGTCGATCTGCTTGCGGTTCATGAAGCCCGAGCGAGTGCTCATGAGATAATAGGGTTTTGCGCTCGCGCTCGCCGCCTTGGTGAGCATGTCGACATTCTCGAACACGCGGCTGGGCTGGCCGATGATCGGGTCGTTGGACGCGTCGGCGCAATAGAGAATGGAATCGATCCGGTCGCTTTTGTCCACGACCGACATCGCATGCGGAATATTGACCGTGTAATTGCCGTTGCCCCAGGCGTCGAACGGATTGCCGTCGCCCGTGATGCGGCCGATGACGCGCTCCGCTTCCGCGCGCTCCTCGGCCGAGAGCGGCGGCAGATCGAGTCCGGCCGCGGTCGCATTGTCGAGGATCAGTTCCGACAATCCGCCCGAGCCGGTCACCACCGAAATGCCGCGGCCGCGCGGCCAGCGCTTGCCCTGGCAAACAGCCAGCACTTCCGTCATCTCGTCGAGATCGTTGACCTCGATGGCGCGGTGGGCACGCAGCAGTTCCGAGAACACGCGCGAAGACCCAGCCAGGCCACCAGTATGGCTGGTGATGGCGCGCTGGGTGCGTTCGGTGCGGCCGACCTTGATGACGACCACCGGCTTGCCGGCGTCGGCGGCGCGGTCGAGCGCCGCGACATAGCGCTCCGGCTCGCGCACGGTTTCGGTGAACGTCGCGATCACCTTGGTATGGGGATCGTCGATCAGATAATCGAGATAATCGACGGTCCGCGTCACCGCCTCGTTGCCGGCGGACACCGACAGGCTGACGCCGAAGCGGCGCAGGTCGGACAAGAGCGCGATGCAGACCGATCCGCTCTGCGACACGATGCCGACATTGCCGACGATCGCCGCCGGATCGCGAACGTTCTGCTTATAGGTGGTGACACGCGCCTGAGGATTGAGGATGCCCATGCAGTTCGGCCCGCACACCGGCATGCCGGCCTCGCGCGCCATGGCGGCGATCTCGTCCTGGAGTTTTGTGCCGTCGCCGCCCAGTTCGGCAAAGCCGGAATCGTAGATCACCGCGGCGCGCGCGCCGCGCTTGACCGCAAGCCGCATCTGCTCGGGGATCAAAGGATTGCGGATGCTGAACACGACGATGTCCGGCGCCTCGGGCAGTTCGGTGAGGCTCGGATAGCAAGTGATATTCATCACGGTCGGATATTTCGGGTTCACCGGATAGATCGTCCCGGTGAAGCCGATGGCGCCCAGCGACTCGATGACGGTACGGCCGGGTCCGGAGCGATCGGTAGCTCCGACGACGGCGACCGAGCGCGGCTTGACAAGAGGATCGAGCTTCATGGGTATGGTTTGCCAGGTTGTTAAATTTTGTACCATGCTGGCGCGTCACGCGAACAGGCCGGAAAAGCCATTTGCCATCAGGAAAAGCCAGTTGCCATGAAGATCGTCGATCTGTCCCACACCATGAGCATCCACACCCCCGGCTGGGTCGGTTATGCCGGCAACAAGATGTATTACGCGCAGAACTTGCAGACGGTCGGCATCGTCGCCCAGCGCGTCGAGACCTCGATGCACTCGGGCACTCATTTCGACGGCGCCATGCATGCGACCGATGGCCGGACCGGCGACATGGCGTCGCTGCCGCTTGACTATCTGGTCAGCCACGGTGTCGTGGTCGATCTCGAGCCACAGGTGTCGGACTGGTCGGCGATTACGCCGGAGATGATCGAAAAATCCGGCGCAGACATTCACGACGGCGACATTCTCATCCTGCACACCGGCTGGCACAAATATTACGAAGGCCAAAGCCAGCAGGATCTGGTGCGCTATTTCTGCTACCACCCGGGCCCGACGTTCGCGACCTTGGAATGGATGCTCAAGCGCAAGATCAAATGGTTCGGCATGGACACCGGCTCATGCGATCATCCGATGAATACTTCGATCCGCCATATGCGGCCGGATATTGCCAGCGAGTTCGAAAAAACCATGGGCAAGGCACCCGCCGACTATTTTGGCACGTTCGAATACGTGCACAAACGCTCGGGGCGCAAAGTGAAGCAAGACGTGTTTCCGTTCCACAATTACGCGTTCCAGGAAGGCTTGCTGCACGCCGAAAATCTCGGCGGCGATCTGGAAACTGTGCTCGGCAAGCGCTGCATCATCGGCGCCTTTCCTTGGCGCTATGAAGGTCTCGAAGCGTGCCCGTGCCGCGTGCTGGCGATTTTCGATGCCGGCGATGCGCCGGTCGAGGCGCTCGGCGACGCCGCGCGCGGCATTGTTCATTCTTGAATTAACGAGGCGCAGATATGCCAAAGATCAAAACTGCGGACGGCACCAACCTCTATTACGAAGAAATCGGCACCGGCACGCCCATCGTCTTCGTGCACGAATTCGCCGGCGACTACCGGCAGTGGGAGCCGCAGATGCGCTATTTCGGGCGCAGCCATCGCTGCGTCACCTATAGCCAGCGCGGCTATCCGCCGTCCGATGTGCCCGACGATCCGACCCGTTACGGCCAGGATATCGCACGCTCCGACGTCATCGCGCTGATGGACGCGCTCGGCATCAAGAAGGCGCATGTGGTCGGCCATTCCATGGGCGCCTACACCGCGGTGCATGTCGGCCTGCGTCATCCCGACCGCTGCATCTCGGTGGCCGCGGCCGGCTGCGGCTGGGGCTCGCTGCCCGATCCGCAAGAGCGCGCCGCCATGCGCAAAGTGGCGCTCGACACCTCGGCGATGTTCATCGAGAAAGGCATGGCGGAAGCGGCGAAGATTTATGGCGACGGCCAGATGCGCCAGACCCACAAGCACAAGGACCCGCGTGGCTATGGCGAATTCATCCGCATGCTGTCGGAGCATTCTGCGCTCGGCCATGCGCTGACCATGTCGATGCTGCAAAGCAAGCGGCCGAATTTGTGGGACCTGGAGGCGGATCTGAAGAAATTCTCGCCGCCGCTCCTGATCATCGTCGGCGACGAAGACGAGAGCTGCCTCGAGGGCAGCGTCTTCCTCAAGCGCACGGCGCCGACCGCCGGCCTTCTGGTGATCCCGCGCGCGAGCCACACCATCACCACCGAGGAGCCGGCCGCGGTCAACGCCGCGCTCGCCGAACTTTTTGCCGCGGCCGAAGCCGGCCGCTGGATGGCGCATCGGGCGCAGGCGCCGGCGTGAAACGAGGAGACGAACGATGATAGTAGGTCCGACCGCGCTCGCCTTTGCCGCCGCTTTTGCGGGCGCTGCGTTTTACCTCAACGAAGCCGAGCAGCCGGCGCGGCTGGCGCTCGACGACGCGAGCCTGCTGGCGGAATGGAAGCTCAGCTACGCGCGCGGCTTCAAGATGCAGGCAGGCCTCGCTTTGCTGTCGGGAATTTTCGGTTTTATCGCGGCGTGGCAGGCGCAGGATTGGCGCTGGCTGCCCGGCGCCGTGCTGATCCTGGCGAACTGGCCTTACACACTGCTCGTCGTCAAGCCGACCAATGATCAGCTCAACGCGTTGGCAAAAAACCAGGCCGGCCCGGCGTCACGCGCGCTCATCGTGACATGGGCGCGGCAGCACGCCATTCGTACGGCGCTCGGGATTTTGGCTGTAGCGTTTTATTTGTGGCCGCTTAGCTTGGCTGCGTGAATTTTGTTATCGCGCGTCGTGGAAGATGATGCCGAGCGTGTGGCGCCGGCCGGAGCGCAGGCGGCTGACGCCGTGGCGCAGATTGACGCGGTAAGGGCCCTTAGTGCCTTGCACCGGCCGGTTGTGAACGGCGAACAGCACGGCGTCGCCTTGCTGCAGCGGCACCACCTCGACCCGGCTCTGCATCCGCGGCCGCTGCTCGGTGAGCACGAATTCGCCGCCGGCAAAATCCCGCCCGGGCGCCGACAGCAGCGCGGTGATTTGTAGCGGAAAGGCCAGATCGCCGTAGAGGTCCTGGTGCAGACAATTGAAATCGCCGGCGGCGTATTGGAGCAAAAGCGGCGTAGGGCGTGTCTGGCCGGCCTTGTGGCAGATTTTTAGATAATCGGCGTGCGCCTTCGGGTAGCGCGTGGCGATGTTCATCCGCTCGTTCCACGCGTTGGCGAAAGACGCAGCATGCGAATATAGCGCCGTGCGCAATTCGGCGATCAGCGCCGGCAGCGGATATTTGAAATAGCGATATTCGCCCTTGCCAAAACCATGCCGTGCCATGTGGATATGGCTGCGGAAATGTTCTTCGCGCGGGTAAAGCGTGGCGATGTCGTCGCATTCGTCCGGCGATAGCAGTTTTGGCAAGACAGCGCAGCCGAAGCCGTCGAGATCGTTGCCGGCCGCGTTCCAATCGTATGCATCGATGCGCCGGTCGACGGATGTTTCGTCGGCGACTTTCAGGGCGGCGCTGGTTTTAGCCGGCATGGTACGACCTCCGATCTGCACTGCGAGCGAAGGCTAGCAAGCCCTCGGGGTGCAAGCCCACCCGAAATCTGCCGATCACGGAACTTGAGCCGCCAGCGGACCGGCTTATGTTACCGATAATGAGCAACGCGGCGGGCGCAAGTTCACCCACATCCTTTTCCTTTGCGGCGCCGTTCCGCCATCGGGTGTTCGCGGTGATCTGGACGGCGACGTTGGTGTCCAATGTCGGCGGCTGGATGTACAGCGCGGCGTCGGGCTGGCTGATGACCACGCTCAATCCCGATCCGCTGATCGTGGCGCTGGTACAGGCGGCGAGCACGCTGCCGATCTGCCTGTTCGCGCTGCCGGCCGGCGCGCTCGCCGATATTTTCGACAAGCGCAAATTCTTGATCGTGGTCGAGACGCTGACCACGGTGGTGTCGGCGATCTACGCGGTCATGGTCGGGCTCGGCCTGGCCACGCCCGGCAATCTCTTGCTGTTTACTTTCCTCATCGGCGCCGCCGGCGCGCTCACCGTTCCGGCCTGGCAGGCCGTCGTGCCGCAGCTTGTCCCTAAGGAAGATTTGCCGCCGGCCATTGCCGCCAACAGCGTCGGCGTCAACATTTCCCGCGCCATCGGTCCGGCGCTCGGCGGCGTGACCATCGCTGCCATCGGCATTGCCGCGCCGTTCTGGATCAACGCCATTTCCAATCTCGGCATCGTCGGCGCGTTGCTGTGGTGGCGGCTGAAACGAACGTCGCGCACGCAGCTTCCCTCGGAGCGTTTCGGCCAAGCGATGACGGCCGGTCTTCGCTACGCCCGGCACAATCCGCATCTGCGCGCGACCTTGGTGCGAGCGGCGGGATTTTTTCTGTTCGCCAGCGCCTATTGGGCGCTGCTGCCGCTGGTCGCCCGTTCCCGGATCGCCAGCGGCCCGGAGTTTTACGGCATCCTCCTCGGCGTCATCGGCGTTGGCGCGGTGAGCGGCGCGTTCCTGCTGCCGTGGCTGAAGAAGAAACTCGGGCCGGACCGGGTCATGGCGCTCGGCGCGCTCGGCCAAGCGGTGGCGCTGGTGCTGTACGGCGTTGCCCGCGAACCCGCGCTTGCGCTCGTAGCGAGCGCGCTCGCCGGGGCGACGTGGATCGCGTCGCTCGCGACATTGAGCGTATCGGCGCAGGTGGCGTTGCCGGACTGGGTCCGCGGCCGTGGACTCGCGCTCTACACCACGGTGTTTTTCGGCTGCCTGACGCTCGGCAGCGCGGTCTGGGGCGAGGTCGCCGCCTGGGTCGGATTGCCGGCCGCGCACTTTCTGGCCGCTGCCGGCGCCATCGCCGCCATCCCGCTGACGTGGCGCTGGAAGCTGCAAACCGCCATGGGCACCGACTTGACGCCATCCATGCATTGGCCGGCGCCAATCACCGTGCAAGACATCGAGCACGATCGCGGGCCGGTCCTGGTGACGGTCGAATACCGCATCCGGCCGCAGGACCATGACGCATTCCTCGAAGCGCTCGCCAAGCTCGAGCCCGAGCGGCGCCGCGACGGCGCCTATCGCTGGGGCATGTTCGAGGACGCCGCCCAGGAAGGCCGCATCCTCGAAGTCTTCCTGGTCGAATCGTGGATAGAGCATTTGCGCCAGCACGAGCGCGTCACCAACGCCGATCGCCTGGTGCAGGAGGCGGTGCACAAGTTCTCGCTGGAAGGCGAGCCCAAGGTGACGCATTTCATCGCCGCCGATACCTGACGTTGTAGCCAACCCACTGTGGCACGCTGTCCATTGATCGCCCTGCCAAGGTCCGGCACTATCCGCGCCGCACAAAAGGGAGTGGGAAACTATGGGTGGACAGCGAAAAGCGGCCGTTCGGACGATCGGCATAGCCGTCGCCATTGCCGGGCTCGCGGCGCTGCAGGCATCGCCGGCCGCCGCGCAAGGCACCGCTCCCATCACCATGAAGCTCTCCACCGCGACGCTCAACGACACCCAGCACGAGTGGCTCAAGCGCTTTGCCGCCGCGGTGGAGAAGGATTCCGGCGGCCGGATCAAGGCCGAGGTCTATCCGGCCAGCCAGCTCGGCGCCATTCCGCGGCAGATCGAGGGCGTGCAGTTCGCCTCGATCCAGGGCTGGTGCGGCCCGCCCGAGTTTCTCGTCGGCGTCGACGAGCGCTACGAGGCGATGAGCGCGCCCGGCCTGTTCACCAGCCGCGAGCAGTATGAGCGCACCATCAAGGACCCCGCGGTGACCGGCCTGATGCTGGGCTTGGGCGCCAACAAGGGCTTGGTCGGCGCCGGCATTTTCCCGATCGGGCCATCCTCGATCATCACCCGCAAGCAGATCCAGCATCTCACCGATTATGCGGGCTTGAAGATTCGCGTGCTCGCCTCGCCATTCCAGCTGGAGCTGATCAAGCGCATGGGCGCCTCGCCGGTGGCGATGACGCTCGCCGACGTGCTGCCGGCGCTGCAGCAGGGCGCCATCGACGGCTCGCTCACCACTATGACCCAGTACACGACACTGCACTATATCGACGCGGCGAAATACGTGGTCGAGACCGACCAGCCCTATGTCAGCTCCATCACCGTGCTCAGCAAAAAGTGGGTCGACGGCTTGCCGCCCGATCTGCAGAAGATCGTCCGCGACGATGCCACCAGGACTTCGCTCGACATGTTGTCGTACATCGATCAGTTCTTCGACGCGCAGCGCCAGGTCTGGAAGGATTCCGGCGGCAGCGTGATCCACCTGCCCGAGGCCGATCAGAAGGAGATGCTGGCAAAAATTTCCAGCATCGCCGACGATCTGTCGACGACCAAGCCGGACCTGAACACGACGGTCAAAGCCATCTTCGCCGCGGCGGCGAAGAACAAATAAGCGTCAGCCGGGTGGTTGCGGCCGCAGCAGTGCGCGCAGCCGCTGCGGTGTGACCGGAAGCTCCTTCACCGCGCCGGGCCGGCCGATCGCGTCATCGATGGCGGCTGCGATCGCGGCGCCGACCGGATTGACGCCGCCTTCGCCGGCGCCTTTGAGGCCGAGCGGATTGAGCGGGCTCGGCGCGTCCTCGGTGATCAAAACCTCGACCGGCGGAATTTCGCGCGCCGTCGGCATCAGATAATCGGCGAAGCTGACCGACAGCGGCTCGCCGCGCCCGTCATAGAGGAATTCCTCGAACAGCGCGCCGCCAAGCCCCTGCGCCACGCCGCCCGCGATCTGGCCCTCGACCAGCATCGGATTGACCGCCTTGCCGATGTCATAGGCAACGACGTAGTGCTCGACGATGACAGCTCCACTGTCGCGGTCGACGCGCACCACGGCGAGATGCACGCCGTAAGGATAAGTCATGTGGTGCGACTCGAACCAGCCTTCGGCGGAAAGGCCGGGCAGTTCGTCGCCGAGGAGTTTTGCCGCCGGCGCCAGGGCGCGGGCGATTTCGCCGAGCGTCACCGACGGCCCTTGGGCTGCGGACTTGTGCACCTCCTTGCGCACCACCTTGCCGTCGATGATGTCCAACGTCTCCGGCGCCGACTGCAACAGCGAGGCCGCTGCCGCGAGCGCCTTGTCGCGCACTTTCGTCGCGGCAATGCGGGTGGCTTCGCCGGTCATCACCGTGACCCGCGAGGCGAAGGCGCCCATGCCATAGGCGATGCGGTCGGTCTGGCCGTGCACGACGTTGATGCGGCGATAATCGACGCCGAGCGCATCGGCGCAAATCTGCGCGACCACGGTTTCGACGCCTTGGCCGATCGAAGCCGCGCCGGTGACGACTTCGACGGCGCCGCTGGTGTCGACCGTTACGCGCACGCCGTCGAATGGGCCGAGCCCGCTTTTCTCGACGAACACCGCCAATCCGGCGCCGACCGTTTCGCCACTGGCGCGGCGATGTTTTAATGCTTTTTGCAACTCATCCCAACGGGTTGCCGCCAGCGCTTTGTCGAGCAGGCCCGCGTAATCGCCGGAATCGTAGGTCATTTCCGTGCCCAGCGTGTCGAAGCCGAGCACGTAGGGCATCTCGCTCTTGGCGATAAGATTGCGGCGGCGGATTTCGACCGCGTCGATCTTCAGTCGTTCGGCAATCGCATCCATCAGCCGCTCGCGCACGAACGTGCTTTCGTAGCGTCCAGGCGCGCGATAGGTGCCGCACGGCGTCTTGTTGGTGAGCCGGATACGGCCGACCATGCGATAGGCCGCCATGCGATAGGGACCGGGCAGCATGGCGGCGGCAAGATCGGGCACGGTGGCCGCGTGGGTGCGCACATAAGCGCCCTGGTCGTGAAAGAATTCGCCGTCGATGGCGAGCAGGCGGCCGTCGGCGTCGACGGCGGCGCGGACGCGAAAGTGCTGCTGGCGCGACTGATTGGCCGCCATCAGATGCTCGCGCCGATCTTCGATCCATTTCACCGGGCGGCCGAGACGAAGCGCCGCGGCGCAGACCAGGACATCCTCCGGATAGATTTCGCCGCGCACGCCAAATCCGCCGCCGACATGGCCTTGGTGCAGATGCATGCTCGACGGCTCGCGGCCGAGCATGCGGGCGAGCGCATCGCGGTTCCAATGCGGCACCTTGGCGGCGCCGTGCATTTCGAGAATGCCGCGCGCGACGCGGGCGATGGCGCCGCGCGTCTCCAGCGGCACGCCGCTGTGACGGCCGATTTTTAGTTCGAGCGTGACGACGGCGTGGGCGCCGGCGAAGGCCGCCTCCATGTCGCCAAAGCTCTTGCGGACCAAGGCAACTTCGGTCGAATGAGCGGCATCGAAGGCGCCGGGCGGCGCATCGGCATCCATCAGCACGGGCAAAGCTTCGACTTCGATGTTCACGAGATCGGCGGCGTCTTCGGCGACATAAGGATCGGTGGCAAAGACCGCGGCGACGGGCTCGCCGACATAGCGCACGCGATCGGTGGCGAGGATCGTCTGGCGATAGGGATCAAGCCCTTCGATGCGGGTGAGGCGAAAATCGATCGGCGGAATGTCGGCGACATCCGCCGCGGTCCAGACCGCTATGACGCCCGGCACGCTGCGTGCCGCGGCTATGTCGATCGCGCGGATGCGCGCATGGGCATGGGGCGAACGGACGACGCGCATGTGCAGTTGATGCGCGAACGAGACGTCGGCGGCGAAGCGGCCATTGCCGGTGACGAGCGGCCGATCTTCAAGACGCGTGACCGAACGGCCGACGAAGTTCATCGCGCCAAGGCCTCCAGGTAGCCGGTCTCGTTGATGCGCTGCACGGAGATCTTGCCTCCGTTGACGTCGATCTCGTTGAGGCAGCATGGCGACTGCGCGAGGCGCCAATAGGCCGACAGCGGCTGATCGATGAGCTGCATCAGCAATGCGCGGTTCACGCTGTCGTGTCCGACCAGCACGATGGTGTCGTCGGGATGACGGTCAAGGACGAACCGCCACGCATTGGCGGCGCGCGCCACGAGGTCTTGCAACGATTCGCCGTTGGGAAAGCGGACGAGATGCGGCGTTGCGAACCACGCGGCGAACAGCGCCGGATTTTCGCTTTTGGTCTCTTCGAAAGTCTTGAACTGCCAGGCGCCGTAATCGATGTCGTTAAGATCGTCGCAAATTTCCGTCGGCGCGCCGCATGCCTTGGCGATAGCCGCGCCGGTCTCGATGCAGCGGCCCATCGGGCTTGTATAGATTCTGCTCGGCCGCCATGCCCCGGCGACGCGCTTGGCAACCGCCTGTGCTTCAGCGCGCCCGAGCTCGGTCAAATCGAGCGGCGCCCGGCCGCGAAACCGTTCCGGCTTGATGCCTTCGACGTGGCCGTGACGGATCAGCAGGATTTTGGTCATGCCGCGCGGCTCACGGATGCACTTGGGCGTCGACGATCATTGTGCTCCCCGCGGTTTTATGACGGCGAGTCTGCCGTGTGTCGGCGCGCGCCGCAATGCCTCGCGTCCGCTACAGGCGGCGCAGCGGCATCGACCAGGCGAGCCAAGTGGCGACCGTAGTGAACAGCGCAATGGCGAGGAAGGCTGAACGAAACGCGTCGGCGATTTCCGATTGCACGATGGCCTGCCGCGCGGCCGGCAGCGCCGCGATGGCTTCCGGGCCCTGGTCGATGATGGCGCCGAACAGGCTTGCGGTGTTCCGATCGGTCGCCGCGAGGATCGAGAACAAGATCGCGGCCACCGTGGCGGTGCCGAATGCCGCGCCCACCGAGCGGGAGAATTGCACCATGGCCGCGCCGGTGCCGAGCATGCGCGGTCCGGCTTCGATCTGCACGGTGATCTGCACCACCGCCATGACGCTGCCCATGAACAACGCAATGAAGAAGAACACCCACGGCATGTGGCTGAGACTCAGGCGCGACAGGCCGAAAGCAAGGAACACCAGTCCCGCCGTCGCCGCAGCGAGCCCACAGGTCGGGTATATGGCGGTGCGTCCGGTCCTGGAGACGAGCTGGCCGGTGATCAGCGAGCCGAGCCCGATGCCGAAGGTCAGCGGCAGCAGCAGCAGGCCGGTTTCCGCCGGTGACGCGCCGCGCACCGCGCGCAGATAGATCGGCAGGAACGTGATCAATGAAACCAGCGCCGCGCCATGGCAGGCCGCGAGCGCGTCGCTGCGCCAGACCGACGGATTGCGGAACAGCCGCGGTGGCAACAGCGGCGCGGTGGTGCGCTGCTCCTGCCACAATAGTGCGACCAGCGCGAATATGCCGAAGGCCAACAGTCCGAATGCCATCGGCAAGGTCCGAGCATCCATGTGCTGTACCTGCTCGAGCGCCAGGATGACGGGGCTGACGAACAGGATGAACAGCACCAGGCCGGGTGTATCGAAAGTGGTGCGGCGGCGGTCGCCGGGGTGCGCTTCCAGCCGCAGCACCAGAAAAAAGGCGATGAGCCCGAGCGGCACATTGATGAGGAAGACCGATTGCCAACCGAACGCCTGCGTGAGATAGCCGCCGGCCACCGGGCCGAACGTGCTGGACGACACCGCAATGCCGGCGAGATAGCCCTGATATTTGCCGCGCTCGCGCGGCGGAATGGCCTCGCCGATCAGCGCCTGCGACAGCGTCATCAGGCCGCCGCCGCCGAACCCCTGCAGCACGCGCGCGGCGGTGAGGAATTCGATATTGGGCGACAGCGCGCAGAGCACCGAACCGAGCATGAAGATCGCGAGCGCAAAGATCATCATCCCGCGCCGGCCGAAAGTGTCGCCGAGCCGGCCATAGACCGGCGCCGCGATGGTGTTGGCGATCAAATACGACACCACCACCCAGGACGCGCGCTCGATCTCGCCCAGCCCTGAGGCAATGGCCGGCAATGCGGTAGCGACGATGGTCTGGTCCGCCACCGCAAGAAACATCGGCAGCATGATGGAGGGGAAGACCTTGATGAACAGCGAGCTCGTCGATGGTGGTTGGCCTTGCGGGCTCGGCACCACGCTCGTGCCAACGGCGGGCTCGACTGGACTTTCCTTGGTCGCGTCGTTCATGGCGAAGAATTCATGACATGAAAATCGCGGTTCCCAATGTTATCTCGATCGAAAGTAGCCGCTTCTGAAACGCTCCGATAAACCGGTTTGAGACAAAACGCGGACACAGTATGGCCGTTCCCCGGAGCTTTGCGCCCTCAATGCCAACGCGCATGACATATAATAGGACTATTGGGGGTGTGCGCCACCGGCTTACGACAGCCTCGCCCGGTGTCAGTAGGGCACTCAAGGCAACGGCGGCCTTGGCAAGCCGGGGCCGGCATCGACGCAGGTCACCCGCTTGGTACCGGCGAGTTTCCGCGAGAGCTTAACCGGAACCCATTAGCACTTTGATGAAATGCCTGAAGAGCCGGCCGCCAATAGAGCGGCCGGCTCTCTACGTTCTTGATGAATAACCCAACCGAACCAGCGCGTCTCAGCCCACGTAACTGACCCGTTCCTGATCCCGCGCTTCTTCCGCGGTCGCCGGCTTGGCCGGCAATTGCAGCACGGTGGCCGCCTGGCCCTCGCACAGCAATGTCAGCAGCACGATGCGCCCATCGGGAAATTCCAGCGCATCGTGATGCGCCGCCATCTTGTCCTTGTTGACTTGGCGGAAGATGGCGGTTTGGTGGTTGATGGTCTTGGTCTTCCAGCCGAGCAGGCCGGCCGGCAGGCACGCCACATCGCCGGCGAAGGCCAACTCTGTTCCCGGCAGGACACATACTGCCAGGCCGCGGTCATCGGCTGCGGCGAACCCGCGCGTTCCCGTGCCGAAGTCTTGCGTTACCAGCTTGTCGCCCACTTGCGCGGGCCGCGACCGAACGCTCTGAAGGCTAAAGTCACACATCGGCGACTCCTTTCTTCCAAGGTCTTCCCAAGGTCTCCAGTGAAGCCCACCCAAAGCGCCCCTCCGATAATGCGTTCAAGCAAGATTGGTGCCGCGACAAATTACTTTTTGCGGCTCTGCCGCGACGCGTAGCCTTGCCAAGCCTTTAATAGCGGCCGGACGCGGTGTCGGCGGCATATTTGGGCGTCGGCCGATCGGTCGTGGCGGCCGCTGTCGCAGCCAGCGCCCGGATCGGCTGCCACCGCTACGGCGCGTTTTTTCACCGTCTTGCCCAGAATGGCGGCTGCCGGGTCGCGGGCAGGCGGTCGACGACGCGCGCGGGCGATGTCCGGCGTTTATTCGACGGTTATGCCGCCGACCATGCCGTTCCAATCGTGATCGGAGCAGCGCAGATCGTAGGTGCCGGGCTTGTGCGGCGTCAGCAGCAGATCCTTGGCGTCGCCGGGCTGCATCACGACCTCGGTGTGCTCGCGATTGAGCACCTCGGGATTATCGATCTCGGTGGTGCCGAAAAATGTCGGCGCGGTGACCTCGTGGGTTTCCTTGCCGTGGTTTTCCATGTGCAGCCGGTAGTGCACGTCGCGTTCGAAGGTCAGATGGTTCGGAATGAATTTGTAGTCGATCATGAACAGATCGAGCGTCACTGTCCGCGGCTCCGACTGCGATGCCGGAGCGTCGAGGAGGATGCCGAAGAGCGTGAGCAAACCGGCCGTGACGAAATTTCGAAGCATTGTTGTTATCCGCCACCCAACGAACTGCCGCCGCGCCCCCGACACTATAGCGCCGTCGGGCCGGAATCAGAACGATACAAATCACGATCGCGGCAACAATAGGTACGGCGTTGGAAAACCTCGATATGGGCCAGTTTTGTTGTTTATGCCGACGGCCGTTCAGGACGGCCCCGGCCCGTGCAGCGCGGCGGTGAATTTTTGCCCGAATTCATCGAGCTCGCCGGCATCGATATCGCTGACCGCCCACAGATCGAGGCCTGATTCGTTCCAATGGCGGATGTTGAAACCCTGCACGGTTTCGTCCTTGACGCCGTGGACCGCGCCGCCCAGTGGCTGCGCGACGAACAGATTGATCACATGCTTGCGCCGGCGATAGACGATCGAGGCCACCGGCTGGCCGCTGATGTAATCGAGCCGGCCGCCGATCAGGGTAAAACCTTGCGCGGTCAGATCGATGACCGGCGGCGCGACGTCGAGCTTGCCGTTGAACCACGGCTTGACGGTGTGCTGGTCGCTGGTTTCCACGTCGGTCAGATGGCCGGCCTGCAGCGAGCGCAAGTGCGCCGATACGACGTCGCTGGCGATCTGTTGATTCTGGTCGTTGCGGACTACGGCGATGACGAGGCTCGCCGCCACGGCGGCCGACAGCGCGGTGCCGAGGGCGAAGCCGCCGAAGAAATTTTTCCAGGATTCGCGCATCGACGCCAACCACGACGGACGCGGTGCGGCAACGCGCGCCGCCGGCGCCGCCAGCGCCGCTTCGATGCGATTGCGCAGATGCGATGGCGCGGTTTCCTTCAGGTTCGCGTCGGCCAGGGTCGCGCGCATCGCGCGGAATGTTTTGAGCTCCTGGGCGCAAGCGGGGCAGGTCGCCACATGGGCCTCGACGTCGCGGGCGTGACCGGCGTCGAGCTCGCCATCGATGAGCGCATGCAACATGATTTCGGCATCGGCGCAGTTCATGGCGCAGCCCCTTCCGCCACGGCCCAGGCCGAGCGCAGCATCGCGCGTGCGCGGGCCAGCCGCGACATCACGGTTCCGACCGGCACGCCGGCGACCTCGGCGATCTCGTTGTAAGACAAATCGTTGATGTCCCGCATCACGATGGCCTCGCGAAACGGCTGCGGCAGCGCGGCAACGAGCCGGCGGATGGTGTCGCCGTCCTGTTGGCGCAACAGCGCGGTTTCCGGCGAAGCTTGCGGCTCCTGCCAGATCGGCGGCGTTGCCTCGGCCTCTGCGTCGTCGGCGAGATCGGCCGGCGTCTCCTGCCGGCCGCGCCGCGCGAACTCGGCGTTGCAGACGTTGCGCAATATCGCCAGCAACCAGGGCTTCATCGCCGGTCCCCGATAGCTGTCGAAATGGCGCAGCGCGCGCAGATAGCATTCCTGCACCGCGTCCTCGGCATCGGCCGGGTTGCGCATGAGGTAGCGCGCCAGCGTGTAGACGTCGTCGAGATGGGGCAGCGCGGCGTCGCGAAAACGCCGCGCTTTGTCATGCTCGTCATTGGCATCACCTGCCATGGTACCGCGCCCGGCCATCCACGATGCCGCCGACGTTGGCTGCTGCAACGGAGCGAGCATCACTGCGTCGTGTTGCTTCCAGTTGCCGCTTCTACCACGATCGTCCCGGTCATGTGCGGGTGAATGTAGCAGAAGTACTGGTAGGTGCCCGGCGCGGTGAAGGTGAACGCAAAGCTGTCGTCGGTGTCGAGCGCCTGCGAGCGCTTGAAGGCATTGTTGGTCACGGCGATCCCATGCGGGATGTCGTCTTTGTTGGTCCAGGTCACCGTGGTGCCGGCCTTCACCGTCACCGTCTGCGGATTGAAGGTGAAGTTGTCGATGCCGACGGCGACCGCCGCAGGCACTGGCGTTTGCGCCCCGGCGAACAGCACGCCGCCGGCCAACACCGACCCGACCGCGGCGCCGATGAGCGCCGCGCTGATTGCACTTCGCAGCATGGTCTTGTCCTTTTAGCTCTTCAGCGGCGTGTCGATGATGGCGAGCTGCTTCTCGTTCTGCTTGAACGTGATACTGGCGGTGCCGAGCATGGTGCGCAGCTTGTCGTCCTCGACCTTCATCGGGCCGGGCGAGGGCGCTGCTCCCGGCGCCGGCTGCGGGAACGCGGTGGAGCGGGCGGTGTGAAATGTGACGTTGCCTTCCACCTTCTGCATCACCTGGTGGATGTGGCCGTTGAGCACCGTCACCGAGCCGAACTTTTTCAGGTAGGTCAGCGCCTGAGCGCCGTCTTGCGTGCCCCAGCCCCATTCCGGATAGACCGTCCACAACGGAATGTGCGCGAACACCACGATCGGGGTCGAAGCGGAGCGGTCCTTCACGTCGGCTTCGAGCCATTCCAGCTGGTCGTTGCCGAGATTGCCGAGCCCGCCGGCCTTGAGATCGACGACGTTGACCAGGCCGATGAAGTGCACGCCGTTGGCGTCAAAGCTGTACCAGCCGGCGCCCTTGGTGCCGGCCCCGTAGCGGTCGCGATAAAGTTTTTGCTCCGGGTCGAGGAAATCGTGCTCGCCGGGCACGTAATGCACGTCGAGCCGCGTCTGCGAGATGATGCGGTCGGCGTCGTCGAATTCCGACACTTTCGACAGGTGGCTGATATCGCCGGTATGGATCATGAAGGCGGGTTTTTGCGGCAGCGCGATGATCTTGCCGACTGCTTCCTCCAGCGTGCCGCGCGCATTGGGATTGGCCGGCTTGTCAAAACCCATATGGCTGTCGCTGATCTGCAGGAAGGTGAGCCCCTTGGCTTCCTCCGCTACAGCCTCGCCCATGATGCCCAGCGAGTGCGGCACGCCACCGGCAATGGTCCAGAGCACTCCGGTGCCGACCCAGGTCATGCATTCGAGGACTTTTCGCCGGTTTACGCCATCGTCGCGATCGCTCATTGCCATTCTCCCATGAAGCGGACAGGCCCAAAACCGAGGCGGTTTTGGCGGCTTCTGTGGACCAGATCGGCCGGACGCGCCGTTTATTCCCGGGTCTGGAAAGATACTTTCGAAATGTTTTGCGCTGGTGGCGAGAGGGAAAGTTTAAGGAAAAGGGGCAGGCCAAAACCCGCCCCTTTGTTGCGTCAGCTCAGAATTGCTGGAGCATCTGGTTGTAGCCGGTGCTGCCGCCGCCGGTCAGCGCGGGGTCGTTTGCATTGCCAGTTGCCCCGCCGCGCGGAACCATGGCGAAGGCATGCAGCCCGTTCTGGCGAGCGGCAACCTTGCCGGGTTTGGCCGGGCGACCGGTAACTATGTCATTTTGCCCGTCGGTCGGTCCGTAACTGAACGACAGCACATTGCCGCTGCCGGTCTCCGGATCGAACGACTGGGCGGATGCCGGTAATGCGCTCGCAAGAGCGGCAACGGCCGCGATGACGGCAAGTGTTGAAAATTTGGTCATGGCTTTTCTCCTGGTTGCGGAGCAAACAAGGGGTTCTTGTTTTCCGTCGCCCAGGAGACCGAGTTCAATCGGCTACAATTCCATCACGGTCCCGTGAGAAATTTCGCAACCAAGATAACATCTGCCATCGGCGGGTTGTTCGCGGTGCGTTTTCCGCCCATCATCGACAGGCCGGATACATCGCCGTCAGCTCCGCACCCTTCAGATAAATGATCCGCGCGTGCAATCCGCCGTGCTGGATGATCCACTTGCGCACCGCGGGGGGATAATTCGACCACAGATAATAGTTGCCCGCGCTGCTGATCTGTTCGCCTTCGGACGTCGGCGTCCAGGCGGAGTGAAAGGCCAGCACGGCGCGCGGCGTGACGCAGATCCGGTCGCGCGGAATAACGCCCAACAGCATGGTGCAGGCCGACGCGCAGGTGCCGTCGATCTCGACCCGGTCGCCGGTTTCCCGCAGCGCATGGTATTTGTCGAGATATTCGCCGATCTGTCCGCCGCGATCGTCGGAGATTCTGACAGTGGCGAATGCCGATGAAATGTTCATCGCCAGCAGCGCCAGCATTGCCGCGGCGGCTACGCGTGCCTTCATGAGCGAGACCTCCAAATATGCGCACGCTGATATGCGCACGCTATTATGCAGGACTGATCTCTGTCTTTTTTCTGGTCAGTCAAGTCCGTGCGCTGCTATATCCCAGGGTCCAAGCAGCCCCGCCGGGCGCGCCCGCAACGCGAAATTCATGCTGCAATCACCATCGCCATCACTGTCACTGTCTTCCGTGGAGACCCGCCAGTCCTGGGTCGTCGCGACCGTGGTGCTCATGGTCATGGCGGTCGCCTTCGGCGCGCCGTGGATCACCGTGGTGGCGCTGAAAAACATCGCCGCCGAGGTCAATGGCGAGCGCTCGATCCCGGCGCTTGCCGGCGCGCTGGTCTGGGTCGGCGCGGGTCTCGGCGGCATCATCATGGGCCGTGTCGCCGAACGGGTCGGCGTGCGCTGGACCGTCATCGGCGGCGCCGTGATGATTGCCGCTGGGCTTTTGCTGTCGACCTTGGGCCCGTCCTTGCCGCTCTATATCGGCCACGGTTTCTTCATCGGCCTGATCGGCATCGGCGGCATCAATGCGCCGTCCTACGTTTATGTCAGCCGCTGGTTCGACCGCCGCCGCGGTTCGGCGCTGGCCTTGATTTCCAGCGGCAGCTTTCTCGCCGGCGCCATCTGGCCGTCGATTTTCGAACGCGCCATCGTCTATGCCGGATGGCGGCATACCATGTTGTTCTATGCGGCGATCGAGCTCGTCCTCATCGTGCCCGCCGCCGCTATCGTTCTGGGCGCGCCGCCGGACGCGCCGCATCACGCCACGGTGGCCGGCACCGCGCGCGCGCCAAATTCCGTCCTGGGCTGGCCGGCCAATCTGGTTTTCGCCCTGCAGATGTGCGCGATCTTCACCTGCTGCGTGCCGATGTCGATGCCGCAGGCGCATCTGGTGGCGTTTTGCAGCGATCTCGGAATCAGCCCGGTGCACGGCGCGGCGATGCTGTCGGTGCTGCTTGGCTCGGCCTTCTTGAGCCGTCAGGTGTGGGGCGCGCTGTCCGATCGCATCGGCGGCCTCTACACCATGCTGGTCGGCTCGGCCTGCCAGACGGCGAGCCTGTCGTTGTTCATGTTCACCCAGGACGAGCTCGGATTGTTCACGGTGTCGGCGCTGTTCGGCTTCGGCTTCAGCGGTCTTGTTCCGGCCAACGTGCTGGCCTCGCGCGAATTGTTCCCGGTCGGCGAAGCCTATTGGCGCATTCCGACGCTGCTGTTGTGCAGCGGTACCGGCATGGCGGCGGGCGGTTGGATCGGCGGCATTCTCTACGACCATTTCGGCTATTACGCGCCGGCCTTCGCCACCGGCGTCGCTGTCAGTGCGGTCAATTTCATGATTATCACGGTGCTGGCGTTTCGGAAGAGCCAGACCGGCAAATTCGCGCCGGCGTGACGGCTCAGCGCGCAGCCGCTCCGGGGCTCGTGGTGCGAGGCTTGGCCGGTTGTTTTACCAGGTGCTCTATTTTCGGCTGCGCCCGCGCCGCGCAGAAATCCTCGACCGCTGAGGCGACCGCTTCGCTGGTGCGCGTGCGGCGCTCCGGCGTCGCCAATTCCAGCTCTTCCTGGCGGTTGACGATGGATCCGGCTTCGAGCAGCAGCGCCGGCATGCGGGTGTAGCGCAGCACCACCAGTTGATCGTAGCGGTAGACGCCGGCATCGGCGTCGAGCAGCTGACGCCGGCGATTGCCCATCAGCGCCAAGGTGTAATGCGGCGTGAACTGCAGGCCGCGCGCTTGCAGCGCCTTGCCCAAAAATTTGCCGAACAGCAGGCTGCCGGCGCGGTCGGCATTGTCGTTGGAGATGAAGAGGGCATAGCCCGGATAGTCGTCGTTGTACTGTTGGTCCTGGCCCTCGTACTGCCAGGTGTGGATGAGATTGTCGGGCACCGAATCGTGATGGATCGAAATGAAAAGGTCGGCCGGCAGGCGATTGGCGACGATCGCCCGCTCGAACAGCCCGGCCGTCGGCGCCTTGGCGGTGATGAGCAAAACCGTCTTGTCGAATCCGGCATCGACCAGCGTCTGCTTGATCTGCTGCGCCAGCTGCAGGTTGAAGGCATATTCCGTCACGCCGCGAGCACTCAACGCGCCCGGCACACTGAGGGTGTGGCCGACATCGACGACGACGCGGAAGGCCGAGGGCTGGCAGTTCGCATGCGCCGGCGCGGCGGCGGCCGGCGCCTGGTCCTGGCTCCGAGCCGGATGCGCATGAGCCGCCGCGAGCAGGGCCGAAAGCGCAACGAGCAAAACGGTTCCGGCGTGCCGCGGGTTCGTCATGTCGCGCGCCTTCCTTGCCTTGTCGATAGCGCAAAAGCCGGGCTTTGTTCTATCAAGATTTTGATTCTATCAAGATCTCGGCCCCATAACGAGCTTCGCGGCGCTTGTCCACGCGTGAGCCATACTTGTGCCCGGCGCGCCGCTGTCGTACCAAATAAGACGGGTATCGGGTGAAGCGTTCGGCATGGGCAAGCTCGTCGGCATCTGCGTCGTTCTGTTCATGCTCGCGGTCGGTGTTTTGATCGTGAGCGGGGGATCGGACATCGCTGCGTTGTTTGTCGCGTTGCGGGCCGAGCCGTTGCTGCAGAAGGTGGCATGGGCGGTCATCGTGCTGGTGCCGCTGGTTTTGCTGCCCGCGGCGGTGTGGCTTTGCGACACCCTGGTGCGCCAGCGCAAGGCGGCGCAGGCGCTCGAGCTGCGGCTCGACGGCGTGCGCCAGGGCGCCAGGGAACTGGCAAAATCGCAGATCGATGCCGACGCGGCAATGCATCATCTCGCTCGTACCGATCCGGAAGATGCCATCGGCGCGGTGCAGCAGCGGCTGACCGAAGCCGAACGTGCGGCGCTGGTGCAGCAGCAGCGCAACCAGACCGGCGACCTGCAATCGCGCGTCGATGCCATCCGCGGCCAGCAGCAGGCGCTGAAGGAGCGCCTTGCGCCGGTGCTGGAGAACAGACGTGCGATCGAGCGGCTGTTCCTCGAGCTCGACACCAGCCAGAACGACGTCGAACGGGCGCTGGCCGAAATCGCCAGCGGCGACGATGCGACGGCGCTTGAGCTACGCCTGAAGAAGCTGACGGAATTCGTCAGGCAATGCCACGAGCGTTGCGACGGCATCGAGGCCGCCTCCAAAACCGTCGCCGGCCTCAAGGAAGCCTATGTCGAGCTGCAGGAGCGGCTGGCGCCGTTCGCCGCGGCCAAGGGCGGCGTCACCGACAGGGTCAGGGATTTGGGCGAAGCGCGCGAT
This sequence comes from uncultured Alphaproteobacteria bacterium, assembly GCA_963756245.1. Classification (GTDB taxonomy): domain Bacteria; phylum Pseudomonadota; class Alphaproteobacteria; order Rhizobiales; family Xanthobacteraceae; genus BOG-931. The sequence goes on along the minus strand of CAVWOI010000002.1, from coordinate 40,857 downwards.
GTGCTGGCCGCCGACATCGATACGTTGGCGCGTACGCCGCAAGGTCCGCTGGCCGAGCGGGTGAAGAGTTTTATCGATGACAAGGCAAGGCTCGACGACGGCGTGGCGCAACTCGACGCGCAATTCTCCAAGCTCGCCGTGTTGCACGACGACATTGACGGGCTATCGGAAAAACTCGAGAACGCGCTCGGCATCATCGCGCCGGACGGCGACGGCAAGGCCGACATCGATGCCCGCATCAAGGATGCCGCGACATTCGTGGCGACGACGCAGGAAAAGCTCAAGGACATCGAGGGCCGCCTGGGGGTGTTCGGCCAGTTGAAGGCCAAGCTCGGCGAGTTGCACTCGCGGCTGGCTCCGCTCGAAGCGGACGACAGCGGCGTGCTCAGCCTCATCGCCCAGGTGCAGGACATCCGCAACAAGCTCGCCTTGCGCATCGCGCGCCTCGAAGCGGGCGAGGGCGGCGACCTCGCCGAGCGCGTAAAGACCTTCACCGATGCCAAACGCGAGCTCGAGGAGCGGGTGTCGGTGGTCACCGATCATTTTTCGAAATTGGCGACGGTGCGCAAGGACCTCGCCGGCCTGTTCGAGAAGCTGAGCAGCGCCGCGAATACGTCGAACTGAATGCATATGACTTGGCGCATATGACTTGGCCGCATGGCGGCATCGCGAAGGCGGAATCCCCTTGCGGGTAGATAGCCCCTGGGGCAGAGTCGCGCGAAATCACAACATGCATCGGGCTGACCCAGTCGCGGCGCACCGATCTTTTAGGGAGGTCTGCATGAAGCGAGCACTGTTTTGCGGCGTGGCGGCGATTGCGGTGGCGGCGTTCTTGGTCGCATCACCGGTGCGCTTGAGCGCGCAAAGCGTCCCGATCGACGGTAAATCGATCAGCGGCGTCGTCAAAAGCCCGCACGGCGCCGAAGCCGGCGTCTGGGTGATCGCGGAAACCAACGACCTCGGCACCCGGTTTGCCAAGATGGTGGTGACCGACGACCAGGGCCGCTACGTGCTGCCGGACCTGCCGAAGGCCAAATATAAAGTATGGGTGCGCGGCTATGGCTTGGTCGATTCCGCCAAGGTCGACGGCGAGCCGGGCAAGCGTTTGAACCTCACCGCCGCGCCGGCGCCCGACGATGCCGCCGCCGCGCAATATTATCCGGCGATCTATTGGTACGCGATGCTGAAGATTCCGGCCGCTGACCAGTTCAACGGCAAGAGCGACATTCCCGACAAGCTCACCCAGGCCGATTGGCTGACCACGATCAAGAACCAGGCCTGCGTCGGCTGTCATCAACTCGGCCAGCTGGCGACGCGGACCATTCCGCCGCAACTCGGTCATTTCGACAACGGCGAGGACGCCTGGGCGCGGCGCATCCAATCGGGCCAGGCGGCCGAGCTGATGATCAGCCCGATGGCGGGCAAGTTCGCCAGCGTGCCGCTGAAATATTTCGGCGACTGGACCGACCGCATCGCCAAAGGCGAATTGCCGTTCGCCAAGCCGCCGCGGCCGCAGGGCGTCGAGCGCAACGTCGTGGTCACGACCTGGGATTGGGGCACCGAGAAACAATATCTTCACGACCTGATCTCGTCGGACAAGCGCAACCCGACGGTCAATGCCAACGGCCTGCTCTACGGCTCGACGGAATATTCGACCGATCACCTGCCGGTGCTTGATCCGAAGACCGCGAAAGTCACCTACATCACGCCGCCGGAAGGCGCCGATGTGCCCGAAGCGCTCGGGCCCGGCCACGCAGCGATGGAAAAGCCGGTAGCGCCGTCGGCCTATTGGGGCATGGAAAAGGTCTGGGACACCAAGTTCGATAATCACAACGACATGATCGACAGCCAAGGGCGGGTCTGGATGACAGGCACCAATCACGCGCCCGGCACGCCAGCCTACTGCCGCAAGGGCTCGGACAATTCGTATGCGAAGGCGTTCCCAATCGAGAAGAACGAGCGGCAGCTCGCGATGTTCGATCCGAAGACGCAAAAATTCACCTTCGTCGATACCTGCTACGGCACCCACCATCTGCAATTCGGCTTCGACAAGAACAACACGCTGTGGACCTCGGGCGGCGGCAACCTCGCCGGCTGGCTCGACACCAAGGTGCTCGACGAGACCGGCAGCGTCGAAAAGGCGCAAGGCTGGGCGCCGTTCGTGCTCGACACCAATGGCAACGGCCAACTCGACGATTACACCGATCCGGGCCAGCCGGCCGATCCGAACAAGGATATGCGAGTCGGCGGCTCGGGCACTTACGCGGTGATGCCGAACCCGGCCGACGGCTCGATCTGGTACACGATCGGCGTTTTCGCCGGCCGCGGTGGCGTCGCCCGCTTCGATCCCAAGACCAAGCTCACGGAAGTCTATTACACCACGATGCCGGGCTTTGGCCCGCGCGGCGGCGATATCGACAGTAAGGGCGTGGTCTGGGTTTCGCTGGCTAGCGGCCATCTCGGCGCTTTCGATCGCAGCAAGTGCAAGGGTCCGCTCAACGGTCCCAAGGCGACCGGCGATCATTGCCCGGAAGGCTGGACCTTCTACAAATATCCCGGCCCGGGTTTCCAAGGCATCGGCGACAACAGCGCCGAGGCGAGCTACTACACCTGGGTCGACCAGCACAACGCGGTCGGGCTCGGCAACAATGTGCCGATCTCGACGGCGGATGAAGGCGACGGCTTTGCCGCGCTGGTCGACGGCAAGATGGTGTCGCTGCGCATCCCGTATCCGCTCGGCTTTTACGCCAAGGGACTCGATGCCCGCATCGACGATCCGAACACCGGCTGGAAGGGCCGCGGCCTATGGTCGTCGGAAGGCGACCGCACGCCCTGGCTCAAGGAAGGCGGCAAGGGCATGACGCCCATGGCGGTCCATATCCAGATCCGGCCCGACCCGCTGGCGCATTAGCGGTAGGCCGAAGTCATTGACGGAAACGCCGCCCGGTGCAAATGAGCGCCGGGCGGCTTGCTTTTAGATGCTGCGACGTCGCGATATGATCGGGCGGCGTCTTCTTGATGGAGCCGAACATGGCCGTCCGCGAGCCTGAGTTGTTACCGGTCGCCATTACCAACCTGCGTCCGACCCAGATCACCGTCGGCATGCGCGAGGTCGCGGCCAAGCGCCAGCATTGGCGCGAGATGGCCGGCAAGAAGGGCGGCAAATTTCTCGGCAAGCACATGATCCCGGTGATTCTCGGTCCGAAAAAGCGGCACTATGTCATCGACCATCATCATCTGGTGCTGGCGTTGCATGAGGAAGGCGTCAAGGAGGTGGCGGTGACGGTCATCGCCGATCTGAGCACGCTCGAAACGGACTCCTTCTGGTTCGTGATGGACAATCGCGATTGGACCCATCCGTTCGACGCCGCCGGGCGCCGCCGCCACTACAAAAACCTTCCCAAATCGGTGACCGGGCTGGTCGACGATCCGTTCCGCTCGCTGGCCGGCGAACTGCGCCGCGCCGGCGGCTACGCCAAGGATACGACGCCGTTCAGCGAATTCATCTGGGCGGATTTTTTGCGCCGGCGCATGAAGCGCAAGCTGGTCGATAAGGACTTCGGGCGCGCCGTCGATAAGGCATTGCAACTGGCCAAGAGCGAAGATGCCAATTATCTGCCCGGCTGGTGCGGCCCATTGCCGGAGGAATGAGCGGTGCCGGATTTCCGTGCTTTACAAGGTCGACGCCGCTTCTGCGCGATCATCGCTCGCGGCGCAATCGCGTTGCTGCTCGCATCCGTCGTCGCCGCCGGCTGCTCGAACACGCCGAAACCGGCGGCCGAAACCAATGTCATGCCGACCGACTACAGGAACCAGATCGCGACCTATCTGGGGCTGGTTTTGACCGACCGCGCCGATTTCCAGCTTTCGCTGATCGGTGCGCCGGTGCTCAAGCCGGTCGGCGCCGGCGAGCACTATATCGTCTGCGTGATGCTTAACGGCCGCAATCAGCATAAGGAAAAAATCGTGATCTATCTCGGCCCCAACATCAATCAGTTCATCGATGCGGCGCCGGGACAATGCTCCGATACGGCCTATCAGCCGTTCAAGGAACTGGCCGCTCTGACGCCGCCGACCTGAGCGGGCATTTTTGCATCGGGCGCGATGGCTGGCGCGGTTCTGATCGTCGCAGGAACTGCGCGCCGCTTGTCCTGACGGCTGCGGCGACGATCAGAGCATGCCGTTATCGGTGATGATCTTGAACACCGGACCCGACCGACCAGCGGAAGCGGACTCGGTCTTGGATTTCAATTTGGCCGCAGAGTCCGGCGCCGGGGCGGCCTGCAAGGGCACCGCAATCGAGCCGCTCAGCAAGCCGCCGTTGTCATCGATGATCTCGACAAAGGCAACGGTCTCTCCCGGACCGGGCGGCAGCTTCACGGTGGCGGAGGCGCCGTCGGTGGCGACAAGTTCCGCCGCGCCGGAGTCCCAGCGGTAGCGCAGCGCGGACGCATTCGTGCGCTGTAGCTGCAGATCGAGCACGATGGTGCTGCCGGGCTCTGCCGCGGCAACCGGCTGGCCGTCGTGGCGCATGGTGACCGAGACTTTGCGGGATGTCGCGTTCATGATTTCCTCTTATGGCGACGGACAGGGACTGCCATTGTCGCCGAGACTGCCGAGCACCAAAACCTTCCGGTGCGACGGCGCGGTGGTCAACGGTATGGCGATCGAGCCGGGCAACAGGCCGCCCTGTCACCGGTGATTTCGGCATTGACGACGGGTTGGCCGCGGCGGTCTGCCACATGAACAGCAGCAGAAAAGCGTCCCGCGCGTTCGCATGCTTTGTCGATTTAGTTCAAACGGCTGCCGCAACCGTAGCATCCTTGGCGCGACAGCGTTCCAACGCTTCCGTGGCGGAGTCGAAACGATTCTGCAATTCCGGAACTGTGCGCTTGGCGGGCAACCAATAATTTTCACTTTTACCGTGATGAGTCTTCACGCTTTTGATAAGCGGGGGAATAAGTTCCTTGTACTCTGCTTCGCGAAGTTCCAGGCGCGTGAATTTGACTTCGAATTCCTCACCGAGGCGCTCGAACTTTAAAGCGTCTTTGCCGCCGGTCGCCAGTTCATGGCGTTGAAGATCCTTAAATCTGATTTCGCTGTCCTTGAGATATTCACACAGGAACGAAAAACACACCAGCTCGGTCAGCAGGATGATGATGGAGTTTTCGGCGCGGGTGGGCTCGAACTCGACCAGGTCCTTGATGGATTTACGCGCGCTCTCGAAACCGAGAAACAGCACGTAGATCAAATTTGCCAGCGTGTCATGCCAAGAGTCTTCCTTTGCTGAACCACTCGGCGCCGGCGCGGCGGGTTTGGCAATTTCCGCCGGATTGATCAATGCCAGTTTGCGCTGCAAATCCCGGGCCGCCTTCATGTAGGTGTAATATTCGGTGATGGAGCCGACGACCAGCGCCTCCAGCGATTGTAGATCGCTCGAATTGTTGTCGAAAATCGGAAAGTATTTTTCCTGGGAAACGAACGTACCCGATGACTCGCTGGTCGCATGGTGGGTCGCGAGATGCTTCACCTTCAGGTGCTTATCCTGGATGTTGCTTTCATCGCGATATGCCGCGACATAGTACCGGCCGACGTCGAACAGCGCGCTGACGCGGCAGAGCGTGCTGATTTCGCATGCAAACAAGTCGACGACGCCCAGCCGTTTGCCGGCGTTCAGATAGGCCCAGGCGATGATGGCGCCGTAGATCGGTACGGCACCGCCGAAATAGGTATCTACCGTGTGGGAGGTGGTTGGGACCGCGTGCCTGCTCAAGTAGAACGCTATCACTAGGTGAACGACGAGGACGGATATGGTCAGAACGAAGATCGCTTTCAGATCGCCAACGTGCTTGGAACGAAAGAAACGGAACAGACTCGAGGCCGACTCCTCTGCCGTGAGCTTGTCCTCGGGGACCGTCAACGCGCGCCATAGAATGCCCACCGTCCGGAACGAAACCAGCGAGGTCTGAGTTGCGTTGGCCATTTGCACCCTCCAAATTCCATATTGAAATTCAGCGCAGGCGGAGCCAAAGGCTCGCACGCTTCCTCGCCCCGCGTTCTAATAACCGCCGATGTTCAGGTCAGCGCGCACAGACGGTCGGGGAGAGCCCACCGATTAAAAGTTTGACACCACTAAGGGTTGAGGGCAAGCGCCTTTTGCCGGATCAAGAGACTAGCGTCAGCGCCGCGCCGCCGATCGCGCAGAATGCGACGACCAGCCACGGCGGCGTCTGCCACATGAACAGCAGCAGGAACGCGGCGACGCCGAGCGCAAAATCGCCGGCATTGGTGATCCCGGAGGTCCAGACCGGGTTATAGAGCGCCGCCAGCAGGAGCCCCACGACCGCGGCATTGACGCCGCGCAGCGCGGCTTGCGCGGCAGGGCGCCGCCGCAACTCGTCCCAGAACGGCAGCGGCCCGATCACCAGGAGGAAGGCGGGCAGGAACATGGCGACGAGGCATAGAATGGCGCCGGCCCAGCCGTTGGGCGAGGGGCCCATCACTGTGCCGAGATAGGCGGAGAAGGTGAACAGCGGGCCGGGTACCGCCTGCGCCGCGCCGTAGCCGGCCAGGAACGCATCGTTGCTGACCCAGCCCGGCGGCACCACGGCGGCTTGCAGCAGCGGCAGCACCACATGGCCGCCGCCGAACACCAGCGAACTTGAGCGATAGAACACCTCGAACAGTTGCAGCGAATGGTTCGCAGTCGCAGCGACGACGAGCGGCAAGCCAATCAGGATGGTGAAGAACGCAACGATCGCGACGATCGCAACCGTCCGGCTGACCGGATGCGGCAGGCTCGCGTGATCGACCGACGGCACATCGCGAAACAGCGCAAGCCCAACGACAGCGCCGAGCACGATGGCGCCGATCTGGCCCCATGACGACGGCACCGCCAAAACCAAGGCGGCGGCGGCAACCGCGAGGGTCGCGCGCGCGCGATCCGGCGCCAGCGACCGCATCATGGTCAGCACCGCTTGCGCCACCACGGCAACGGCCGCGACTTTCAGTCCGTGCAGCCAGCCGCTGCCGAGCGCGTCGCCGAGCGAGGTGACGCCATAGCCGAACAGCACCAGCGCGATCGCCGACGGCAGCGTGAATCCGGTCCAGGCAGCCAGCGCTCCCGCATAGCCGGCGCGCGACAGGCCGAGCGCGATGCCGACCTTGCTGCTCGCCGGCCCCGGCAGGAATTGCGACAACGCGACGAGATCGACATAGGTTTTCTCGTCGAGCCATCTGCGACGCACGACGAATTCCTCGTGGAAATAGCCGAGATGGGCGATCGGGCCGCCGAAGCTCGTCAAGCCGAGGCGGAGGAACGCGGCAAAAACTTCCGCGGTGCTACCATCGCGCGTGGCCGCATGCGCCGACGGGCCGGGGTCTTCCTGCATGGCTCGCATTGTTGACAAGTTCAGGTGCCCGGGCAACATTTTGTCGGCGAGATCGCGCGACTTTCAGCGGCACGGGCCTGCGGCTGTGCCGGCATATAACAAGCAAAACCGCGCGCCGCTTGGGGAGGATCGAATGGCCATCACGGTTCCGCAGGGGCTTTCGCGCGACGCCGCAGGCATCGCGGCCGCGACCCGCGTGCGCTGGACCTATATCGCGCCGACGCTCCTGATCTATTGGATCATCTCGATGTTCGACAAGAGCAACATTTCTCTTGTCATCGCCGATCCGAAATTCCTGGGCGAGCTGCAGCTTGCCGGACAGCCGAAACTGATCGGCTGGCTCGCCTCCAGCATGTTCATTTCCTATAGCCTCGCGGCGCCGGTGTGGGGCTGGGCGGTGACCCGCTACGGCCCGCGCAATTCCATCATGGCGAGCCTCGTCATCTGGGCCGCGACCTGCTTCTGGTCCGGCCTGTCGGAGAGCTACGGCATGCTGCTCGCCTCGCGCATCGGCTTGGGCGTCGGCGAAGCCGCCTGCTATCCGGTGACGCTCGCGCTGGTCGCCAATTGGTTTGCGTTGCGCGAGCGCGGCAAGGCGACGTCGTATTGGTGGATCGGCACCATGATCGGACCGATGCTCACCGGCCTTCTGGTCACCGCGCTGATCGTCAATTTCGGCTGGCGCGGACAATTCTATGCGCTGGGCATCCTGGCGCTCATTCTGCCGCTGCCGATGGTGTGGTTTCTGGTGCGCGACAAGCCGGATCAGCATCCGGCCGTCAACCAGGCCGAAATCGATCTGGCGCATTCGGGCGCCATCGAGAGCAACGACGATGCGCCGGGGCGGATCCTCAAAGGCGTCAGCAGCGTCTGGCGCAATCACCGCTTCTGGATGATGGTGCTTGCGATCTCCTGCAACGCAATCTTTTTCTGGGGCTGGTCGATCTGGCTGCCGACCTATCTGCGCACCGCGCGCAATTTCACCTTCAGCACGTCGGGCTATCTCACTTTCGTGATCTACGGCTTTGCCGTGGTGACCATCCTGATCATCGGCCGGGTGTCGGATCGCGTGTTCCGCCGGGCGCCGTTTGCCGGATTGGGCTGGGCCTCGGCCGCGGTGTTCCTGATGGCGGCGGCGCTGGCGCCGAACGCCAATTGGAGTGTGGCGCTGATGATTTGCGCGCTATGCGCCCAGCAGGTCGGCATCTCGTGTGCCGAAATGCTGATGCACAGCGTCATCGGCACTGCCGACATGGCGAAATCCCAAGGCGTGCGGGCGCTGGTCACGCAGATGACCGGCGCGCTGTCGCCGCTGATGATCGGCTACATTCTGTTCTATTCCGGCGGCGGCTTCGTCGCGCCGTTCGCGGTGCTGTCCGTCGCCGTGGTGGTCTCCGCCGGCTGCATGATCGCGCTGACCAGGGAAGGGTTTTGAGATGGCGCTGCCGAGCATGCGCGTGGGCGACGTCGAAGTGCTGGGCGTCAGCGACGGTATCCTGAAAACCTCGCTCGATCTGGTGATCGGCATGGAGCGCGCCGTCGCCGACAAGCTGGTCGGCGGTACCGCGGATGGCTCGCTCTATATCCCGGTCAATAACTTTCTCATCCGCCGCGACGGCAACACGATCATGATCGACGCCGGCGCCGGCAACACCATGCAGCCGACGCTGGGCAAGCTGCCGGACAATCTGCGCTCAGCCGGCGTCGAACCGGGCGCGGTCACCCACATCGTGATGACGCATTTGCATCCCGATCACGCCAACGGCCTGGTCGACGATGCCGGCAACCCGCATTACCCCAATGCCGAGATCGTGGTGCACCAGACCGAAGCGGATTTCTGGATGCGTCCGCACGGCGCCAACGATCCCGACCGCATCAAGGGCAATCGCGCCCGCACCGCGATCAATTTAAAACCCTATCTCGACCGCATCCGGCGCGTGCGCGACGGCGAAGAGTATCTCGGCTTCACGCCGGTGCTGGCGCCCGGCCATACGCCGGGACATACCTGCTGGCTGCTCGCCGCGTCCGGCGGCGGCTTCATGGCGTTCGGCGATGTGGTGCATCTGTCGGCAATCCAGATTTCCCATCCGGATGCGGCGCTCACCTACGATCTCGACAAGGATCAGGCGATCCAATCGCGCAAGCGCATCCTCGACATGGCAGCGAGCGAGCGCTTCGCCATCGCCGGCGCCCACGTCAATGCGCCGGGTTTCGGTTACGTGGTGCGCAAGGGCGCGACTTTCGCCTTCGAGCCGGCGGGAAGCTGATCGCCTATTCCGGCTTGATGTTGGCCGCCTTGATCACCTTGGCCCATTTCTCGGTGTCGCCGACAAAATGCTTTTCGAACTCCGACGGTGGCCCTGTGAGCACATTGCCGCCGAGATCGGTGATCCGCGCGCTCAGCGTCGGGTCGGTAAGCCCGGCATTGATCTCCTTGTTGAGAAGATCGACGATCTCCCGCGGCGTCTTTTTCGGCGCGCCGACGCCGAACCATACGGCGGCATCATAGCCCGGCAAGAATTCGCCGATGCTCGGCACGTCCGGAAATATCGGCGAGCGGGTCGGCAGCGTCACCGCCAGCGCCTTGAGCTTGCCAGACTTGATGTATTCGACCAGCGTCGCCATGGCCTCGAACATCACTTGCGCCCGCCCGGCGATGAGATCGGTCAGCGCCGGCGCGGCGCCGCGATAGGGCACGTGCAGCAGGTCGACACCGGCCATCATCTTGAACAATTCGCCGGCCAATTGCGGCGTGGTGCCGTTGCCGACCGACGCCATGTTGATCTTGCCGGGATTGGCCTTGGCGTAAGCGATGAATTCGGGAACGGTGTTGGCCGGCACCGAAGGATGCACCACCATCACCATGGGCACCAGCGTCACGCCGCAGACCGGCGCGATGTCGCGCACCAGGTTGAAATCGAGATTGGTATAGAAAGTCGCGCTGATAGCCGCCGAGGTCGAGACCAGGATCAGGGTGTAGCCGTCGGGCGCCGAGTGCACTACTTCGCTGACGCCGATCGTCGAGCCGGCGCCGGGACGGTTTTCGATGATGAAGGGCTGGCCGAGCCGTTGCGATAGCCATTGCCCGATGAGCCGGCCGTAAATATCGGTCGGGCCGCCCGGCGGAAAGCCGATGACCAGGCGCACCGGATGGTTCGGATAGTCGAGCGCCAAGGCGCGTCGCGGCATGGCCGAGACCGCCGCGGAAGCAGCGGCGAGCTGCAGAAAATTGCGACGGGCAAATCGGCTCATGGTCCCATTCACGGCGATCAATCGCCGCCTCCCGGCCGGGACGCCTGAAGTCTATGCGGTGATGGCGCCGATGGTAAGCGGGGTGGCGGTGCGAATAACCGCCGCGGCTCGGCACGACTGAATTCTTCCCGCTTCGTCCCGCCATCCAGGAGGCTCTTGCTGCCACACACACTCAGTTTGGCAGAATATTCTACTATTTGCGGCGCGAAATTGCACCCTATATAGAAAGACGTTCCCCATAGCGGGATTTTGGCTTACGACCTTTCCAATCCCGCCCCTGCACGTGAGGCTGCAATGACATCGCCGCTCGAACAAAAAATCAAAATCACCGGGCCGGTCGTGGTGACCGCCAACCGCGTCGGCGACGGCGCCGTAGTCTATCGCCGCGCCGACGGCGGCTGGAGCACCCGTCTGGACGACGCCGCGGTCGCAACCGACACCGCCGGCGCCCGCGTCCTGATCGATGCCGCGGCCGCCGACGACCTGCGCGCGGTCGGCCCCTATGTGGCGCCGGTCAAGCTCGCCCCGGGCGGCCATGTGCGGCCGGGAAACCTGCGCGAGCTCATCCGTCTTGGCGGTCCGACCATCGAGCTGCCGGTGACCTTCGGCATCTGAGGCGCTTGAAGCCCTGAGGCGCCCATGTACGTCTACGACGCATTCGACCGGACGCTCGTCAACGAGCGGGTTGCCGAATTCCGCGATCAGGTCGCGCGCCGCCTGTCGGGCGAGCTGAGCGAGGAGGAATTCAAGCCGCTCCGCCTGATGAACGGCGTTTATCTGCAGCTTCATGCCTATATGCTGCGCATCGCCATTCCCTATGGCACGCTGTCGTCCGAGCAGATGCGCATGCTGGCGCACGTCGCGCGCCGCTACGATCGCGGCTACGGCCATTTCACCACGCGGCAGAACATCCAGTTCCACTGGATCAAGCTCGCCGAATTGCCCGACGCCATGGCCGACCTCGCCAGCGTCGGCATGCACGGCATGCAGACCAGCGGCAATTGCGTGCGCAATATCACCACCGATCAATGGGCCGGCGCGGCGCCCGACGAGATCGAGGATCCGCGCGTGCTCGCGGAAGTGATCCGCCAGCACGTCACCTTGCATCCCGAATTTACCTTCATGCCGCGCAAGTTCAAGATCGCGGTCGGCGCGTCGTCGCACGACCGCGCGGCGCTGCGCGTGCACGATCTGGCGCTGCAGCTCTATCGCAACGCTGCCGGCGAAATCGGCTTCGAAGTCATGGTCGGCGGCGGGCTCGGCCGTACGCCGTTTCTCGCCAAGACCATAAAGCCGTTCCTGCACAAGCGCGACGTGCTCAGCTACGTCGAGGCGATACTGCGCACCTACAATCAGTTCGGCCGCCGCGACAACATCTACAAGGCGCGCATCAAGATTCTGGTGCACGAGCTCGGCGTCGAGGCCTTTGCCAAGGAGGTCGAGGCCGAATGGCAGAGCATCAAGGACGGCGCGCTCAAGCTCGACCCCGCCGTGGTCGCCGAGATCGCCGGCCGCTTCCGCTATCCGGATTATCAGCGCCTTGACGATTCGCCGCCGGAGCTTGCGGCGGCGCGTCGTGCCGACCGGCAATTCGACGCTTGGATGGGCAGCTCGGTTTCAAATCACAAAGCACCGGGCTATGCCATCGTGACGCTGTCGCTCAAGCCGGAAGGTGGCACGCCGGGCGACGCCACCGCAACGCAGATGGATGCCATCGCCGATCTGGCCGACCGCTATTCGTTCGGCGAGATCCGCGTCGGCCATGAGCAGAACCTGGTGCTGCCGCATGTCGCGCAGCGCGACCTTCTGGCGCTGTGGCGTGAACTCGACGCCATTGGCGTCGCCACGCCGAACGTCAACCTGGTGTCCGACATCATCTCCTGCCCGGGCCTGGATTACTGCAGCCTCGCCAATGCGCGTTCGATCCCGATCGCCCAGGAGATCACGCGGCGTTTCCGCAATCATGATCTGGCGCGCGATCTCGGCCGGCTGCACATCAACATTTCCGGCTGCATCAATGCCTGCGGCCATCACCATGTCGGCCATATCGGCATTCTCGGCGTCGAGAAGAACGGCGAGGAGTTTTATCAGATCACGCTCGGCGGCAAGGCCGACGAGAATGCCGTGCTCGGCACGCTGATCGGGCCGGCCGTGCCCTATGCGCAGGTGGCTGACGTGGTCGAGGACATTGCCGCGGCCTATCTCGAGTTGCGGCAGCAGCCGAATGAGCTGTTCATCGACACGGTCAAACGCACCGGCGTGGAGCCGTTCAGGGAGCGCGTCTATGCCACTCGTTGAGAACGGCCAGATCGTCGAGGACCGTTACGTCCGTGTTGCCGATGACGCGCCGATCCCGGATCGCGTTCCGGTCATCGTGTCGGCGAAGCGATTTCTGGCGGAAGCCGACGTGCTGATCCGGCGCGATGGCTCGCTCGGCGTGTCGTGGCCGAACGATCGCCGCGTCACGGAGCTGGAGCCGTGGCTCGGCCACCTCGCGCTCATCGCGCTCAATTTCCCCAAGTTCCGCGACGGCCGCGCCTATAGCCAGGCTCGGCTCTTGCGCGAGACTTACGGCTTTCGCGGCACGCTGCGCGCCACCGGCGACGTTTTGCGCGATCAATTCCATTTTCTGGTGCGCGCCGGCTTCGATTCGTTCGAGGTGAAGAAGCCCGCCGATGCGCGCGTTTTCGCCGAAGTGGTGGGCCGCTACAGCACCTATTATCAGCCCGGCGCCGACGGCCGCACCTCGGCGCTGCGGCGGCGATTGCAGAGCCGCGCCAAAACGCCGAAAACTTGCGAAACCGTCTGAGCTGCCGCGGCGGCGAATTTTTGTTTGAGCATGATCTTGTCCGAAAACCGGTTCCCACTTTTCGGGACCTGCTCTAGCCCTTGGCGAATGCAAGCTGGTATGGTGGCCTCGTTTGATAAAGCGAGGACTTTATGACTCCTGTCGTTGCAGTAATCGCGCCCGGCATGATGGGCGCAGCCGTCGGCAAAAGGCTCGTCGATAACGGCCTCAAGGTGCTGACCTCGCTCAAGGGCCGCAGCGAAGAGACGGCGGCGCGGGCCAAAGCCGCCGGCATGACTGTCGCAGGCGACGAGGAGATCGCGGCGTGCGATTTCATCCTGTCGATCCTGCCGCCGGGCGACGCGGTGGCGCTCGCGGAGCGCTTTCAGCCGGCGCTCAAGGCCAGCAACTCAAAGCCGGTCTATGTCGATTGCAACGCCATCAATCCGAAGACGGTCGATCGGGTTGCCGCTGTCATCGCGCCGACCGATTGTCCGTTCGTCGATTCCGGCATCATCGGCTCGCCGCCGACGCCGGCGCCCGCGGGAGAGGACAAGGTGAAGGGCAGTCCGCGCTTCTACGCGTCGGGCCCGGCGGCTCCGCGCTTTGCAAGCTTGCGCGACTACGGCCTCGATGTCCGCCTGCTCGACGGCGCGCTGAGCGCGGCTTCGGCGATGAAAATGTCTTACGCCGGCATCACCAAGGGGACGCAGGCGATCGGTGCCGCGATGATGCTCGCGGCAACGCGCGCCGGCTCCGCCGATGCGCTTTTTGCCGAGCTGAGCGCGAGCCAGAAGGAGATGTTCGCCTGGTTCAAACGCGGCTTGGCACTGATGCCGCCGAAAGCCTATCGCTGGATCGCCGAGATGCACGAGATCGCCGGCTTCGTCGGCGACGATCCCGCCGCCAAGGACCTCTACGAAGGCGCCGCACATTTCTACGAGCGCATCGCGGAAGATTTCGATGGCGGCCAGAAGGACGTGAAGGCGCTGGCCGAATTCCTGAACAAAGGCCAGTCCGGCAACTGACGGCCGTCAGCGGTTCAACCACCTGCGCGCAAAGCCGAGCAGGCCCTGCGGCAGGAAAATGATGATGGCGATGAACACCGCGCCGAGCGGGATCAGGTAGGGGAACTGGTCGCCGAACAGCCGCGCCATCAGTTCGCGCATCAGCTGGAAGAAGCCGGCGCCTACGATCGGGCCGACCAGCGTGCCGATGCCGCCGATGACGTTGTAGATCACGGTGTCGCCCGAGGTGACGAAATAGACGAAATCGGGCGCGGCGAACTGATTCTGGATGGCATAGAGCACGCCGGCAAGGCCGGCGAACAGGCCGGACAGCATCACCGCGACGATCTTGTAGCGCTCGACCGGATAGCCGATGGCGCGGGTGCGCGGCTCGTTCTCGCGGATCGACTGCAGCACCCTGCCGAACGGCGAGCGGGTGATACGGCGCAGCATCAGATAGGACGCGGTGACGATGGCGAGCACGAACCAGTGGATCGTGGTGGTGGTGAAGCGCGCGTCGTAGAGGAATGGGATCGTCAGGTGCGGCCGGGTGAAGATCAGGCCGTTCTCGCCACCGGTGACGGCCGTCCAGGTGAAGATGATGACGTAGAAGATCTGGCTGAAGATCAGCGTGGTGATGGCGAAATAGATATCGCGCAGCCGGGTGGAGAAATAGGCCACGAACAGCGCCGCGCCGGCGGCGCCGGCCAGCCCGCACAACATGGCGAGCCACAGATTGGAGCTCAGCGCCAACAGCGCGCCGGCGGCGCCGTACATACCGAGCCCGAAGAAGGCGGAATGGCCGAACGAGATCATGCCGGTATAGCCGATCAAAAGATCGGACGACATGGCGAGCAGGCCCCAGATCAGGATTTCGGTGAGGAAGCGGCTCCAGAACGTGCTTAGAAACAGCGGTGCCACGATCAGGATCGCCATGACCGCGCAAAAGCCGATCCAGAAAACGGCTTCATGGCTCAGCTTCGTCCTGCCGAGCGTCGCCGGTTTATCGAGCGGGGCCGCGGTCATTTCGGTGTCGGGACAAACAGGCCGGTGGGACGGAACAGAAGCGTGAGGATCAGCACCACGAAGGACACGATCACCGCCTGCGACGGATCGACGAAGACGGTGGCGTAGGCCTCGAGCAGGCTGATGAAGATGGCGGCGGCGATTGAGCCGCCGAGATTGCCCATGCCGCCGACCACCACGACGATGAAGGCCTTAAGCACCCAGTCGAGCCCCATGGTGTGATTGACGCCGGCCATCGGCGCGAACAGCACGCCGCTCGCCGCCGCCATGGCGGCGCCGATGGCGAACACGCCGGTGTAGACCCAAGGCACCGGGATGCCCATGGCCTGCGCCATGACGCGATCCTGCGCCGTCGCCCTGATCCAGACGCCGAACTTGCCGTATTTCAGGAACAGCCAGAAGCCGCCGATGATCGCCGCCGAGAGCAGCGCGATGACGATGCGGTACCAGGGATATTGCAGATAGAACAGCGTGAAATAGGCGCCGATCGGCTCCGGGATTTTGCGCACCACCGGGCCGAATTGCCACAACGCGTAGTTCTGCAGCATCAGCGAAATACCGAACGTGACGAGGATGGTGTTGAGCGGATCGCGTCCGATCAGCGGCCGCAAGGTCACGATCTGGATCGCCGCGCCGAGAATGGCGATGATCAGCGCCGAACCGATCAGCGCCAGCCAGAAGCTGCCGGTGGTGGCGAAGATGACGAAGCCGACATAGGCGCCGAGCATGAACAATTCGCCGTGGGCGAAGTTCACCACGTCCATGATGCCGAAGATCAGCGTCAGGCCCGAGGCGATCAGCGCCAGGATCATGCCGGTGACGATGCCGTTGACGGTCTGGATCAGCAGCAGGTCGAACGGGAAATTGTGGATATATTGGGCGATCGCGTTCATGGTCACACGCCCAGATATTGCTTGATCAGCGGATCATCGACGTTGATCTCGCTCGCCGCGCAATGGTGGCGCACGGTGCCTTTCTCCATCAGATAGACGCGCTGGCTTGCGGCAAGCGTCAGCGGCACGTTCTGCTCGACGAGGAGAATGGCGACGCCTTCCTGGTGCAGGACCTCGATGATCTCGCCGATCTGGGACACCATCCGCGGCATCAAGCCCTCGGTCGGCTCGTCGAGCAGGATGATCTTCGGCTCGAGCATCATGGCGCGTGCGATGGCGAGCATCTGCTGCTCGCCGCCGGAGAGCGTGCCGCCGGCCTGGTTGCGCCGCTCCGCCAGCACCGGGAAATAGGCGAATACCTTGTCGAGCAGCGTCTTGCGCCTGTCGTCGGTGACGCCGTTGCGGTCGAGGCCGGTGCGCAGGTTCTCCATCACCGTGAGCAGGCGAAAGATGCGGCGGTCCTCCGGCACATAGCCGATGCCGCGGCGGGCGAGCTTGTGCGGCGGCAGGCCGGTGATGGCATTGCCGTCGAGCATCACCGTGCCGTGACTCGGCTTGACCAGGCCCATGATGGTTTTCAGCGTCGTGCTCTTGCCGACGCCGTTTCTGCCGAGGAGGCCGACGACTTCGCCCGGCAGCACCTTGAGCGACACGCCGTGCAGGATGTGGCTCTTGCCGTAATAGGTATGCACGTCCTCGACGCGGACGAGCGGCTCGGTGCTGGTCGCCGTATCGCTCATGTCTTGAGATAGACCTCCAGCACTTTCGCATTCTGCTGGATTTCCTCCGGCGTGCCTTCGGCGAGAACGGCGCCGTAATGCAGCACGGTGATGCGGTCGGCGAGCTCCATCACCACCGCCATGTCGTGCTCGACGATCAGGATGGTGAGGTCCTTGGCGATGCGCTGCACCAATTCCATGGTCTCGTTGGTTTCGACCTGGCTCATGCCGGCGGTCGGCTCGTCGAGGCAGAGCAGCTGCGGCTCGGTGGCGAGCGCGATGCCGATCTCAAGATTGCGTTGCTCGCCGTGGGACAGATTGGACGCCAATTCGTGCGCCTTGCCGAGCAGGCCGACGGCATCGAGCGCGCGTTCGGCTTTCTCATTGATGTCGGCGAACGCGCTGTGGTGCGCGATCATGTTCCAAGCGTGCCGGCGCGATTGCGCGGCGATGCGCACGTTTTCGAGCGCCGAGGCATTCGGCAGGATATTGGTGATCTGATAGGAGCGGGCGATGCCCTTCTGCGAGATCACGTTGGAACGCAGCCCGGTGATATTTTCGCCGTTGAAGATGATGCGGCCCGAGGTCGGCCGCAGCACGCCGGTGAGGCAATTGAAGAAGGTGCTCTTGCCGGCGCCGTTCGGCCCGATGATGGCGCGCACCTCGCCGCGCGCCACATCGAAGTTGACGTTCGACAGCGCCGCAAGGCCGCCGAAACGGACGGACAGCAGTTCGGTCTTGAGGATAGGGACCGGCACCGCTCCCCGGGCATCAGCCGGGGAGCGTATGTCGATCGACGGTTGCGCGCTCACTTACGCCGAGAAATTGCAGGCTGGCGCCGCCATGGTCTTGGCGCCAGGTACCGTCTCTTTGAGGTGATAGGTGCCGCCAGAGACCTCGAAGATGAATTCCTGCGGGAAGGCCTGATGGTCTTCCTTGCGCAGCGTCTTGTCGCCCTGCGGGAAATCGTCGCCCGCTTTCATTTCGAGGCCTTCGAGCGCCTCGATCAGCTTCATGGTGTCGTCGCGGCCCTGGAACTTCGACTTCTCCATGCCGAGCTTGGCGCAGTTAATCGCTTCGTAGTTCGACTGCACGTATTTGTCGGGCAGGGGGCCGGACGGATCGATCTTGGCCAGCCGCGCTTTCGCCTCGTCGAAGAATTTGTGGTGATACGGCGTATCGAGCGGTCCTTGGAACACCGGGATGTAGCGGTTGATGCCCATGAAGCCGTCGATCTTGTTGCCGATGGCGATCAGGTTGGTCGATTCCGAGATCGAGCCGTCGCCGGCGAATTTGTATTTCTTGGTCAGGCCGAGATCGTAGGCCTGCGTCACCAGCGTCACGCCGTCCTTGCCGAAGAAGATGCCGAACAGGCCATCGAAATCGCCGGTGATCTTCGACAGGAACGGCGTCATGTCGGGCGTGCCGAGCGGAATGCCGGTGGTGCCGACCACTTCGCCGCCGTTCTTCTTGATCTCGTTGACATAGGCGTCGCGCGTCGACTGGCCCCAGGAATAGTCGGCAAAGGCGACGTGCCATTTCTTGCCCATCTTGGTCAGCGTCGGCGCGAACGCGATCGCCTGCGCCGGCGCATAGTCATAAGGCCGGAAGCTGTAGCGGTTGCACTTCGTCGTGGTCAGCGTGGTGTCGAGACAGACGCTGATGATGTTGACGATCTTGGCGTCTTCCCAGACCGGCATGCAGGCGAGGCAGATGTTGGAGAGGAAGCCGCCGACGTGGAAGTCGATATTGTCCTCTTGCACTAGCTTCTCGGTCTTCTGCCGGGCTACCGCGGGCGAGCTTTCGTCATCGGCGATCACCAGCTCGATCGGACGGCCGTTGATGCCGCCGGAGGCATTGATGCGGTCCGCCGCCATCTGCAGGCCGACCACCGCGGTCTTGCCGCCGGCCGCGCCCGGGCCCGACAATGGCTGCTCGGAGCCGATCTTGTAAGGCTTGGCGGCGCCGAAGGCGGCGCGCCACGGCGCCGGCACCAGCATCATCGCGCCGATCGCGCCGCCGCCCCAGCCGACCAGGGTGCGGCGCGTGACCTTGCCGCGATACCAGATGTCTTCGGCCCATTTCTCGTCTTGCCACTTCTCAGCCATTGAAAGTCCTCCCACTGGAGTGTTGGAAGAAAAACTCATCCCGCGTCAGTCGCGGGCCCCGGCGTCGGAAACGCGATCGTCGCCCATTGCCCACGCGCTGTGACCCTTGGTGGGTTCTTGGCGGGGAATTTGTCCCATTAGCAAACGCGATATTGGGTTTAGTTTCAACCGTTTTCGTGAATTGGCCGTGGCGGCGATCCTGCGCGGGCCGCGTGTAACATCGTCGCGGTGGCAGCGGCGGGCGGCGGTATGTTTTCGTCCGGCCTTGGTGATAAAGTGGGCAATCAGCAAGCGGGATCGAACAGGAGCGCGCCATGGCGCTGGCCACGATGCGAGACGATGACGCCGAGGCGCCCCAGAACGGGGTCGCGGCGCGCCACGCCATTCGGCGCAACGCCCATGCCGGGCCGACCTCGGGGCTGGCGCCCGGTTTCGTGCAAGCCAATCTCGCCATCCTGCCGCGCGCGCTGGCCGAGGATTTTCTGCGCTTCTGCCAGCTCAATCCAAAACCGTGTCCGCTGGTCGGCGTCGGCGCGCCGGGCGATTGGCGGCTGCCCGCACTGGCAGAAGACCTCGATATCCGCACCGACCTGCCGCGCTACCGCGTTTGGCGCGACGGCGCGGTGGTCGACGAGCCGAGCGACCTGATGCGCTGGTGGCGTGACGATCTCGTCACCTTTGCCATCGGTTGCTCGTTTTCCTTCGAAGAGGCGCTGCTCGAAGGCGGCATCGAGCTGCGCCACATGACTTGCGATTGCACCGTGCCGATGTACCGCACGTCGATTGCGACGACGCCGGCCGGCCCATTCCGCGGGCCGCTGGTGGTGTCGATGCGGCCGATGACGCCGGCCAACGCCATCCGCGCCGTGCAGATCACGACGCGGTTTCCGTCCGTTCACGGCGCGCCGGTGCATCTTGGCAAGCCGGAGATGATCGGCATCACGGACATCGCCAAGCCCGACTGGGGTGACGCGGTGCCGATCGGCGACGACGAAATCCCGGTATTCTGGGCCTGCGGAGTGACGCCGCAATCGGTGATCATGGCGGTGCGGCCGGAATTTTGCATCACCCATTATCCGGGCGCCATGCTGGTGACGGATCGCCGCAATAGCGAATTCGCCATCATGTAAGGTTGTGGCCCGGATTGAGCCAACGGGCCCGGCCCGAAGTGGCCGGCCCGATGACAGGCTCCGCGAAATCCGGGACTGGGCCGGTATGCCCGCCCCGGATTTCGCTATCGCTCAATCCGGGCTACAGTTCGCGCGCATGCTCATCGACTTCCAGCAACACTACACCCCGCCAGAACTGCTCAAGGGCAATGCCGACGCGGTCTCGGTCCAAGTGGACCAGGACGGCAACCCGAACTATTTGCTCAATCCGCTGCTGGCCGATCTGACAGCGCATATCCGCGTCATGGATGCGGCCGGCATCGATGCCGGCGTGCTCACCTGCGGCTCGGGCTTCGATCAGCCTGACCTGGCGACGTGCCGGCTGATCAACGATCGCATGCGGCAAGCCGAAGCGGATTATCCTGGCCGTTTCATCGGGCTTGCCCACGTGCCAGCGCTAAGACCCGCGGAAGCCGCGGCCGAATTAAAGCGCTGCGCCGTCGAGTTGGGTTTCCCTGGTGTCGTCATTGCGTCCGAGCTGCAGGATCAGCCGCTCGACGCCGAAGAACTAAAACCGTTCTGGAAGGCTTGCGCCGATCTCGGTCTCTACGTCTTCATCCATCCGCTGCCGCGGGTGATCCGCTGGGGCCGCATGGACGCCGACGATCTCGGCCGCATGCTGGGCTGGGAATTCTCGCTGATGACGGCCACGGTGCGCGTCATCAATTCGGGCCTGCTTGATGAGCTGCCGACATTGAAGATTCAGTTCTCGCATTTCTCCGGCGGCATCGGCCGCTATCTCGGCCGCATCCGCGGCTTTCAGCAGCGCGACAAATGGGGCACGGCGAAAATCGCCCGCCACGGCCGCCGCCCCGGCAAGCCGTTCGACCATTATCTCGATCATCGCCTGTATTACGACATCGCCGGCTGGGCCGGGCCCGATCACGCGGCGGAGTGGGGCGCCGACTGGGTGCGGTTCGGCATCGAGGAGCTGGCGTTCTCGCAACTGGTCTTCGCCACCGACTATCCGCAAGCGGTGCGCGAGGCGAGCGAGGTCGCGGCCTATACGGAGGCGGTGCGCGGGCTTTCCGCCAATGGCCGCGCGCTGGTCGCCGGCGCCAATGCTGAAAAGCTCATCCCCGATCTGGCGCGGCGTCTGTCGAAGCGCACACCGGGCGCCGTCAAGGTGCCCGCATGAATGACAAGCCCACAATGGACGACGCCAAAGCTTTCGATCCGGCCGCGCACGGCTGGGAGATCGTCAACAACACGCCGTTCGGCGACCTGGTCGGACCGATCTGGAAACACGAGACACCCGAGCGGCTGCGCTGGGGATTTGTGGTCGAGCCGAAACATCTCAACCGCGCCGGCAACCTGCACGGCGGCATGCTGATGACGTTCGCCGATCAGTCCATGGCGATGACGGCGCGCCAGGCGACCAAAGTCAGGCGCCACGCCACCATCGAGCTCAACACCCAATTCATCGGAAGCGTGCAGCTCGGCCAATTCGTCGAGGCCCACGCCGAAGTGGTGCGGGCGACGCGTTCGGTGGTGTTCATGGAAGTCAAAATGTTCGTCGACGGCCGCATCGTCGTCTCGGCGAACGGGATTTGGAAGATTCTTGAAGAGTAGTGCCTGTCATGCCCGCGAAGGCGGGCACCCAGTAATCGCAGGCGCGAGTTTTTGCGCTAAACCCGAAGCCTGTGTCTACTGGATCATCCGCCTTCGCGGATGATGACAGTCAGGCTCGATACTTCTGCAGATCGCCGCCCTTCATCACCGAGCCGGGCAGGGGATGGCCGACGACGTCTTCGGCAAGTTTTGCGCATTCGATCAGCGCGTCGAGATCGATGCCGGTTTCGATGCCGATCTCGTTGCACATGAAGACCAGATCCTCGGTGCAGACATTGCCGGCGGCGCCTTTGTGTCCGGCGAACGGACAGCCGCCGAGGCCGGCGACCGAGGAGTCGAAGCGGGTCACGCCCATTTCGAGGCCGGCGTAAGCATTGGCGATCGCCATGCCGCGGGTGTCGTGCAGGTGCAACGCGATGTCGAGATCGGGCCAGCGCTCGCGCAACGCACCGACGGTGCGCTTGATGGCGAGCGGCGTCGCCCAGGCCATGGTGTCGGCGAGCGTGACGTAAGTCAGCGTGACGCCGTGTTCCTTGGCGACGTCGAGGATTTGTCCGACCAGCGAGACCACGCGCTCGACCGGCACGTCGCCCTCGAAATTGCAGCCGAACGCCGCCATCAGGCTGCCGCGCTCCACCGGCACGCCGCTCGCCTTGTACATCTCGACGATCGCATGCTGGCCGGCCAGCTGCTGCGCCATGGTGCGGTTCTGGTTGCGCAGCAAAAATTTTTCCGACGCGGCCAACTGAATGGTGCCCTTGAGCGTGAGCCGGTCCTCGCGCAGCGCGCGCTCAAATCCCTTGTCATTGAGCCACAGCGCCGTATAGGCGACATCGGGTTTTGGCGTGATGCCGTGCACGACGTCCTCGGCGTCGGCCATGCCCGGCACCGCCTTCGGATTGACGAAGGAGACGATCTGGATCTGGTCGATCCCGGTCTGCGCCAGCGCGTCGATCAGCGCGATTTTTCGCGCGGTGGGGATAGCGCCTTTCTCGAACTGAAAGCCCTCGCGCGGGCCTTCCTCGCTGATGTGTACGCGTTTCGGCAGGTCGCTCATTTGGATTCTCCGATCGTAATAATGGCGCTTTTACGCAGCGCGTCGATCTCTTTTTGTGCAAGGCCAAGCTCGGCCAAAACTTCGGCCGTGTGCTCGCCGATCGCCGGCGCCTGGCGGCGCAGCGCCAGATCGTGATCGCCGATTTCGACCGGCAGCCGCGGAATTTTAGCGTGCACGCCGCCGGCAAAAACCACGTCGAGCATGCGGCCGCCGGCATTGAGCTGCGGATCGTCGAACAGGTCGCCCGGCTTGGCGACCGGCGCGAACGGGATATCGATACGGTCGAACAGTTCGACAAGCTCGGCCAGCGTGTGCCGCGCGACGATCGCGGCGACCTCCGGGCGGAGCACCGGACGCGCGCGTACGCGATCCTCGTTGGTCTTGTAGGCGGGGTTTTGCAGAAGATCGTGACGGGCAAAATGCTCGCAAAAGCGGCGCCATTGCCGGTCGCTGGTCAGGCCGACAAAAATCTGCTCGCGGTCGGCGGTCTCGAACGGATCGTAGATGCCCCAGGCGCCTTCGCGCGCCGGCATCGGCGGCGGCGGCCGGCCGGTCACCGCCTGGCCGGCCATATGCTGCGCCATCAGGAAGGCGGTGGTTTCGAACAGCGCCGATTTGATCAATTGGCCGCGGCCGGTGCGCTCGCGCTCGCGCAGCGCCGCCTGCACGCCGATGACCGCGAACATGCCGCCCATGATGTCGACAACCGACGAGCCGGCGCGCAGCGGCTGGCCGGGTGGCCCGGTCATGTAGGCAAGCCCGGCCATGAACTGCACCACTTCGTCGAGCGCCGGGCGGTGCTCGTAGGGGCCGCTGAGAAAGCCCTTGAGCGCGCAATAGATCAGACGCGGGTTGGTTTTCGAAAGATCCTCGTAGCCGCAGCCGAGCCGGTCCATGGTGCCGGGCGCATAGTTCTCGACCACCACGTCGGCGGTCGCCGCCAGGCGATGCAGCAGCGCGCGGCCCTCGTCAGCTTTGAGATCGATGGCAACGCTGCGCTTGTTGCGGTTGAAAGTGCCGAAGAAGCCCGCGGCAAAGCCGACCAGCCGCCGGGTGGTATCGCCCGCCACCGGCTCGATCTTGATCACGTCGGCGCCGAGATCGGCGAGGATCAGGCCCGCGCTCGGTCCCATGATGGCATGGCAGAATTCGAGCACGCGAATGCCGGCAAGGGGCAGGGTGCCGTTGGCATGTGCAGGAGGTCCGGCCATCAACGCAATGTAATCGTCATGGCCGGGCTTGTCCCGGCCATCCCTGTCTGTGCTAGCTATCGTAAAGTCGTGGATGCCCGCAACAAGTGCGGGCATGGCGTGATGGGGAGGAACCATGCAAAAGTCATTCGTCGGCGCGGCGCGGACGGCAAAACGCGCCTATTCACCGGCCGTCATCACCGAAGGCGGCAAGACGATCTGGATCGCCGGCCATACCGGCGCCGTGGACGACGCCGGTAAATCGCTGGCCGGCGACTTCGACGCGCAATGCCGGCAGACATTTCGCAATATCGAAAAGACTCTCGCCGAAGCCGGCGCAAAACTCGCCGACCTCGTCACCATGACGGTGTTTTTGATCGATGCGCGCCATACGACACGGATGACGGAGTTGCGCACCGAGATTTTCGGTAAGGATTTTCCCGCGAGCGCCGCGATTACTGTCGCCGGCTTTGCCGTGCCGGAGATGATGATCGAGATTCAATGCGTGGCGGTTGTCTGATCCCTCCCCCCTTGTGGGGTAGGGTGGGGTCGGGAGGTGAAGTAAAATTGCAGACGGGCGCGCGAGCTTTCGTCGACACCTGCGACCGCGCCTCCCGACCCCCATCCCTATCCCCTCCCCACAAGGGGGAGGGGAAGAGCGAGCGTCCCGCTACGCGCTCTTCCGCGCTTCATGGATCGCGCGCCACAGCACCTCCGGCGTCGCCGGCATTTCCACGTGCTTGATGCCTAGCACCGAGAGTGCGTCGACCAGCGCGTTGGCGACCGCCGGCATGGCGCCGACGCAGCCGGCTTCGCCGGCGCCTTTGACGCCGAGCGGGTTGGTCTTGGTCGGCACCGGATTTGAATCGACGTGGAACGCCGTGAGGTCCGACGCCCGCGGCATGGCGTAGTCCATGAACGAGCCGGTGAGGATTTGGCCTTGCTCGTCGAACTTGATGTCTTCCATCAAAATCTGCCCGACGCCCATGGCGATGCCGCCGTCGACCTGGCCGTGCAGCAACAGCGGATTGATCACGGTGCCGACGTCGTCGACTACGTTGTAGTGCAAAATCTCGACGACGCCCGTGGTCTCGTCGATCTCGAGCTCGCAGACGTGCACGCCGTTGGGATAGCTCGCCACCTTGCCGGTATAGATCGCCTTCTCGATCAGGCCCGGCTCCATGCCGGCCGGCAAGTTCTTCGGGTCCAGCGACGCCTTGGCGATTTCCTTGATGGACAGCGTCTGATTGCTCTTCTGCGTCGAGAACACGCCGTCGGCAAACTTGATGTCGGCGACATCGACCTTGAGCATGTGCGCGGCAATCGCCTTGCCTTTGGCTTCGACTTTCTCCGCCGCCATGGTGAAAGCCGAACCCGAGAACGCCGCCGAGCGCGAGCCGCCGGTGCCTTCGGCAAAGAACACCTGGTCGGTGTCGCCCTGGATGTAGGTGACTTCGTTCGGGTCGAGGCCGAGGCGGTCGCAGACGATCTGCTTGAACGCGGTCTCGTGGCCCTGGCCTTGATTGATGCTGCCGGAGAAGATCGACACCGAGCCGGTGCGGTCGAACCTGATCTCGGCGCCTTCGAGGCCGGCGGCGGCCGAACGCTCGATGGTGTTGGAGAAACCAAAACCGCGCAGCTTGCCGTGCTTCGCCGATTCCGCCCGGCGCTTTTCAAAGCCGCGCTTGTCGGCGGCGTCGAGCGCCATGTCCATGTTCTTTTCGAACTCGCCGCAGTCGTAGGTGAAGGTGACGCTGGTCTTGTACGGCATGGCGCTCGACGGAATGGTGTTGCGCCGGCGCAATTCCGCCGGATCGATGCCGGTCTGGTCGGCGGCAAGATCGACCATGCGCTCGATGATATAGGCGGCTTCCGGCCGGCCGTTGCCGCGATAGGGCCGCACCGGCTGGGTGTGGGTGAAGACGGCCGTCACGTCGACGTGCGAAGCCGGCGTGCGATAGACGCCGGCGAGCGTGCCGAGATTGCCGGTGAAGGCCGGCATGCCGACCTGCAGATAGGCGCCGATCGCGGCGATGATCTTTGCCCGGAAGCCGAGAAAGTTGCCGTCCTTGTCCAGCGCGAGCTCGGCGTCGGTGACATTGTCGCGCGCCTGCGCGTCGCACAGGAACGATTCCGAGCGCGTCGCCACCCATTTGACCGGCCGGCCGATCAGTTTTGCTCCAAGCAGCACCAGCGCCACTTCGTTATAGACGGCGGACTTCATGCCGAAACTGCCACCGATATCGCCGCAGACGACGCGGATCTTGTTGTCCGGCACTTTCAGCACATATTGCGATAGCTCGGTCTGAAAGACGTTCGTGCGCTGCAGCGTCGTGTAAATCGTGTAGCGTTGCTCGGTCGGTTCGAAAATGCCGATGCAGCCGCGCGGCTCCATCGCTGCGGCCGTGACGCGATTGATCACGAAATGATGCTTGACCACATGGGCGGCCTTGGCGAAGGCGGCGTCGGTCGCCTCTTTATTTCCTTCGACCTGGACGAAGCCGACATTGTTCGGGCAATCGTCCCAAACCAGCGGCACGCCGTCTTTCACCGCGTCGCCGGTCGAGACGATGGGTGCCAGCGCCTCGTAATCGATCTCGATCAGCTCGGCGGCATCGACCGCCTGGTAATAGGTCTCCGCCACGACGAAGGCGACATAGTCGCCGATCATGCGCACCCGGTCCTCGACCAGGGCCGGATAGCGCGGCCGGTAGCCGGGCGTGTCGCCGCGGCGCTTGAGCCCGCCGGGTACCGGCAGATCGCCAAAACCCGCGGCCTTGTAGTCGGCGCCGGTGATCACCGCCAGCACGCCGGGCGCGGCTTTGGCCTTCGTCGTATCGATCGAACGGATACGCGCGTGCGCGTGCGGCGAGCGCAGCACGTAGCCATGTGCCGTGCCGGGAAACATCATATCGGCGACATAACGGCCGCCGCCCTGGATCAGTCGCGGATCTTCGAAACGCGGGACCGGCTGGCCGATGGCAAATTCACCCATTGCATCCTCATTCATAGGCATGCCCGGCTTACGGCCGGGCATCGGCAAAGGCTTACATCGCCTTGGCCGGCCCTTCAATCGGGCCCGATTCGGCGCTACGCTGCCGTTCATGACCGAGCAACCGCAGACCGGAACGTTCGAGGCCGCGCTGAAAGCGCGCGCCGACGCCATGGCGGACGCCTGCACACGCTGCGGCAAATGTGTCGAGGTTTGCCCGGCCACGGAAGCCGCAGGATTGACGGCCGAGCAGCGGCAAAATCCCGTCCACGTCATCGACGGCATCATCGACATCGTGCGCCACGGTGAGGGCAACGAGGCCGCGCGCAAATGGGCGAGCGGGTGCCTGCTCTCCGGCGAATGCATCAAGGCCTGCGATTACGGCGTCAATCCGCGCTTCCTGCTCTATATGGCGCGCATCGAGATGGCGCACGCCAACAAGGAGGCGGTGGCGCAGCGCCGGGACGGCGTCGAAGCCTTTCGCAAGGTCGCGGTCGAGGTGAAGCATATTTCGCAGATGCAGCTCGACGATGCGCTTTTGGCGCGGCTCGGCCAGGGCGCCAACAAACCGGCGGCCGGCGAGAAACCCGATTTCGTGTTCTACACCGGCTGCAACGTGCTCAAGACGCCGCACATCGCTCTGTTGGCGCTCGACATCATGGATTCGATCGGCGTCACCTATGAGGTCATGGGCGGCCCGACCCATTGCTGCGGCATCGTGCAGATGCGCATGGGCGACGTCGCGACCTCCGGACGGTTCGGCGAGGCCACGATCGACAAGCTGTCGCACAGCAAGAGCGGCCAGGTGGTGTCGTGGTGCCCGTCATGCCAAGTGCAATTCACCGAGACGACGCTGCCGACATTGGAGAAGACGCGCGGTGCAAAGCCGTTCGAGATGACGCCGTTCACGCTTTTCCTGCGCAAGAAGCTCGACCGGCTGCGGCCGTTGCTGCGCGAGCGCGTGCCGATGCGGATCGCGTTGCATCGCCATCCCGGCATTCATGGTGTCGTCGAAGCCGCCGAGGATATTTTGCGCGCCGTGCCCGGCATCGAGATCGTCGACCTGCAGCAGCCGGCGGTCGGGCTGCAAAGCAACAATCTGCGCGTGCTGCCGGAATATCGCCGCCAATTGCAGCAGGCGGAGCTTGCGGCGGCCGAAGCCTCAGGCGTCGATGCCCTGGTCGCGGTCTATCATTCCGATCATCGCGAATTGTGCGCGCATGAGCGCGACTGGCCGTTCCGCATCATGAACATCTATGAGATCGTCGGCGCCAGCATGGGGCTGCATTACGACGATCATTTCAAGCGGTTCAAGATCATGCAGGACGCCGACGCGATCCTGGCCGATTGCCGCGACCTCGTGCAAAAGCACGGTCTCGACGTCGAGGCCACGCGGCTGGCGATCAAGGCCATGCTCGACGAGCAGCCGGCGCCGCTGCGCGGCAATTAAACGGACTACGCGACCTCGGCCATCGTCGGGGCGCCGAAAATCACCTCGAAATCGATCTCGGACACTTTGCATGGCCGCTGGAACAGGTAGCCCTGCAGCGACGTCACGCCGGCCAGGCGCAAGAGCTTGTACTGATCGTTGGTCTCGACGCCCTCGGCGGTGGTGGCGATGTCGAGATTTTGCGCCAGCGTCAAAGCCGCCGAGATGATGGCGGCGCATTCGGCGCGCTTGGTCAGGTTTTGCGTGAACGATTTATCGATCTTGATCCTGTCGAACGGGAACATGGTCAGCTGGCTGAGCGACGAATAGCCGGTGCCGAAATCGTCAAGCGCAATGGCGATGCCGGCGTTCTTGAAATGGTGCAGCGCCGGCAGACATTCCGCCGCCGATTCGATCAGCGCCGTCTCGGTGATTTCCACTTCGAGCCGCTCCGGCGGCAGCCCCGCTTCGGCGAGCGCGGTCATCACCGCGTCGGCCAGGTTGGTCTTTCTAAATTGCACGGGCGACAGGTTGACCGCGACCTTGACATTGGCCGGCCATGTCGCGGCATCGGTGCACGCGGTGCGCAGCACCCACATGCCGATCTGCGCGATCATGCCGGTGTCCTCCGCCAGCGGAATGAAGTGATCGGGCGGGATCAGGCCCTTGGTTGGATGCCGCCAGCGGATCAGCGCTTCGGCGCTGCAAATCCGCCGCGTCTTGGTGTCGATGATCGGCTGGTAGTGCAGCTCGAACTCGTTCTGCGCGATGGCGCGGCGCAATTCGTTTTCCAGCGCCAGCCGCGCATCAGCGGCCGCGCCCATATCCGGGTCGAAGAAGCGATAGCCGTTGCGGCCCGCGGATTTGGCGCCGTAGAGCGCCATGTCGGCCATCTTCAACAGGCTGTCAGGATTGGTGCCGTGCTCCGGCGCCAGCGCGATGCCGATGCTGGTGCCGATATTGATCTCGTTGCCGTCGATGTCGAACGGCTTGGCGAAAATCTCGATGACGCGGTCGGCCAGCACGCTTGCGGCTTCGCGTTGCCTGGTCTCGCTGCTCTGAATGATGGCAAATTCGTCACCGCCGATCCTGGCCAGCACGTCGGTTTCCCGCAACAGCGCTTTGAGCCGGGCAGCGGCTTGCCGCAACAGCGCGTCGCCGGCGGAATGGCCGAGCGTGTCGTTGACGTGCTTGAAGCGGTCGAGATCGAGCAGCAGCACGGTGAATGAATCGCCGCGCCGGCGCTGGCGCGCCGCCGCTTCTTCGATCTGCTGCGTCACCGCGGCGCGATTGGCCAGACCCGTCAGCGCGTCATGATGCGCCATGAAGGCGATGCGCTGCTCGGATTTCTTGCGTTCGGTGACGTCGTTGATGACGACGATCAGATATTTCGCCCCGCCGTCATCGTCGCGGATGACGATGCGGCTGGTCGCATAAATACGCGTCCCCTCCTGGGTATCGACGTCATATTCGAGGTTCTTGCCGTCGCAGCGGCCCTGCAAGACCTCGCTGTCCATGCGGTCGATGAATTCCGCGGTCCTTTGGTTGTAGAATGCGAACACGGATTTGCCGATGAGCTCGTCGCGTCGGAGGCCGCGCATCGCCTGGAACGCGCGATTGACCAGAACGAACTTGCGCGTGACGGCGTCCTTCACCACCACCGCGATCGGAATGTTGTCGACGATCGAATCCAGGAATTGCTTGGTCTCGTTGAGTTGCGCTTCGGCGCGGCGCTGCTCGGTGATGTCGTCATGGGTCGCGACCCAGCCGCCGCCCGGAAGCGGTTGACGGGTGACGCGGATCAGCTTGCCGTCCGAATGCTCGTCGATGCGGTTCGATTTTTTCTCCGCCGGCAGCGCCGACAAGGTGGATAATTGCTGCTGCACGTCGGCGTTGCCGTGACCGCCCTGCAGGATGCCGCTGAAACCGTCGGTCGAACCTGATCTCGGCGCCTTCGAGGCCGGCGCGGCCGAGCGCTCGATGGTGTTGGAGAAACCGAAGCCACGCAGCTTGCCGTTCTTGCGCGATTGCGCGCGGCGCGCCTCAAAGCCGCGCTTGTCGGCCGCGTCGAGCGCCATGTCCATGTTCTTTTCGAACTCGCCGCAGTCGTAGGTGAAGGTGACGCTGGTCTTGTACGGCATGGCGCTCGACGGAATGGTATTGCGCCGGCGCAGCTCCGCCGGATCGATGCCGGTCTGGTCGGCGGCAAGATCGACCATGCGCTCGATGATATAGGCCGCTTCCGGCCGGCCGTTGCCGCGATAGGGCCGCACCGGCTGGGTGTGGGTGAACACGGCCGTCACGTCGACATGGGACGCCGGCGTGCGATAGACGCCGGCGAGCGTGCCGAGATTGCCGGTGAAGGCCGGCATGCCGACCTGCAGATAGGCGCCGATCGCGGCGATGATTTTTGCCCGGAAGCCGAGAAAGTTGCCGTCCTTGTCGAGCGCCAGCTCGGCATCGGTGACATTGTCGCGTGCCTGCGCGTCGCAGAGGAACGACTCCGAACGCGTTGCCACCCATTTCACCGGGCGGCCGATCAGCTTGGCGGCGAGCAGCACCAGCGCCACTTCGTTATAGACGGCGGACTTCATGCCGAAGCTGCCGCCGATGTCGCCGCAGACGACGCGGATCTTGTTGTCGGGGACTTTCAGCACATATTGCGACAGCTCGGTCTGAAAGACATTCGTGCGCTGCAGCGTCGTGTAAATCGTGTAGCGTTGCTCGGTCGGCTCGAAGATGCCGATGCAGCCGCGCGGCTCCATGGCTGCGGCCGTGACGCGATTGATCACGAAGTGATGCTTGACGACATGGCGGCCTTGGCGAAGGCGGCGTCGGTCGCTTCCTTGTTTCCTTCGACCTGGATGAAGCCGATATTGTTCGGGCAATCGTCCCAGACCAGCGGCACGCCGTGCTTGCACCGCTTCCCCGGTCGAAACGATGGGCGGCAGCGCCTCGTAATCGATCTCGATCAGCTCGGCGGCATCGACCGCCTGGTAATAGGTCTCGGCGACGACGAAGGCGACATAGTCGCCGATCATGCGCACCCGGTCCTCGACCAGGGCCGGATAGCGCGGCCGATAGCCGGGCGTGTCGCCGCGGCGCTTGAGGCCGCCAGGCACCGGCAGATCGCCAAAACCCGCGGCCTTGTAGTCGGCGCCGGTGATCACCGCGAGCACGCCGGGGCGGCTTTGGCCTTGGCTGTATCGATCTTGCGGATGCGGGCGTGGGCGTGGGCGAGCGCAGCACGTAGCCATGCGCCGTGCCGGGAAACATCATGTCGGCGACATAACGGCCGCCGCCCTGGATCAGTCGCGGATCTTCGAAACGCGGGACCGGCTGGCCGATGGCGAATTCACCCATTGCATCCTCATTCATAGGCATGCCCGGCTTACGGCCGGGCATGGGCACAAAGGCTTACATCGACTTGGCATGCCCTTCAATCGGGCCCGATTCGGCGCTACGTTGCGCCCATGACCGAGCAACCGCAGACCGGAACGTTCGAGGCCGCGCTTAAAGCGCGCGCCGACGCCATGGCGGATGCCTGCACCCGTTGCGGCAAATGCGTCGAGGTTTGCCCGGCCACGGAAGCCGCCGGCTTGACGGTCGAGCAGCGGCAAGATCCGGTCCACGTCATCGACGGCATCATCGACATCGTGCGCCACGGCCAGGGCAACGAGGCCGCGCGCAAATGGGCGAGCGGGTGCCTGTTGTCCGGCGAATGCATCAAGGCCTGCGACTACGGCGTCAATCCGCGCTTCCTGCTCTATATGGCGCGCATCGAGATGGCGCACGCCAAGGAGACGGTGGCGCAGCGCCGCGACGGCGTCGAAGCCTTCCGCAAGGTCGCGGTCGAGGTGAAGCATCTTTCGCAGATGCAACTCGACGACGCGCTGTTGGCGCGGCTGGGCCAGGGCGCCAACAAGCCGGTGACCGGCGAGAAACCCGATTTCGTGTTCTACACCGGCTGCAACGTGCTCAAGACGCCGCACATCGCGCTGTTGGCGCTCGACATCATGGATTCGATCGGCGTCACCTATGAGGTCATGGGCGGCCCGACCCATTGCTGCGGCATCGTGCAAATGCGCATGGGCGACGTCGCGACCTCCGGGCGGTTCGGCGAGGCCACGATCGACAAGCTGTCGCACAGCAAGAGCGGCCAAGTGGTGTCGTGGTGCCCGTCATGCCAGGTGCAATTCACCGAGACGACGCTGCCGACCTTGGAGAAGACGCGCGGTGCAAAGCCGTTCGAGATGACGCCGTTCACGCTGTTCCTGCGCAAGAAGCTCGACCGGCTGCGGCCGCTCTTACGCGAACGCGTGCCGATGCGGATCGCGCTGCATCGCCATCCCGGCATTCATGGCGTCGTCGAAGCCGCCGAGGATATTTTGCGCGCCGTGCCCGGCATCGAGATCGTCGACTTGCAGCAGCCGGCGGTCGGGCTGCAAAGCAATAATCTGCGCGTGCTGCCGGAATATCGCCGCCAATTGCAGCAGGCGGAGCTTGCGGCGGCCGAAGCCGCCGGCGTCGATGCCCTGGTCGCGGTCTATCATTCCGATCATCGCGAACTATGCGCGCACGAGCGCGACTGGCCGTTCCGCATCATGAACATGTACGAGATCGTCGGCGCCAGCATGGGGCTGCACCACGACGATCACTTCAAGCGGTTCAAGATCATGCAGGACGCCGACGCGATCCTGGCCGATTGCCGCGATCTCGTGCAAAAGCACGGTCTCGACGTCGAGACCACGCGGCTGGCGATCAAGGCCATGCTCGACGAGCAGCCGGCGCCGCTGCGCGGCGCTTAAACGACGCTATGCGACCTCGGCCATCGTCGGGGCGCCGTAAATCACGTTGAAATCGATCTCGGAGACCGGGCACGGCCGCTGGAACAGGTAGCCCTGCAGCGACGTCACGCCGGCCAAGCGCAGCAATTTGTACTGATCGTTGGTCTCGACGCCCTCGGCGGTGGTGGCGATGTCGAGGTTTTGCGCCAGCGTCAAAGCGGCCGAGATGATGGCGGCGCATTCGGCGCGCTTGGTCAGGTTTTGCGTGAACGATTTGTCGATCTTGATCTTGTCGAACGGGAACATCGTCAGCTGGCTGAGCGATGAATAGCCGGTGCCGAAATCGTCGAGCGCGATGGCGATGCCGGCATTCTTGAACCGGTGCAGCGCCGGCAGACATTCCGCCGCCAATTCGATCAGCGCCGTCTCGGTGATTTCCACCTCGAGCCGCTCCGGCGGCAGGCCCGCTTCGGCAAGCGCGGTCATCACCGCGTCGGCCAGGTTGGTCTTGCGAAATTGCACCGGCGATAGATTGACCGCGACCTTGACGTTGGCGGGCCACGTCGCGGCATCGGCGCACGCGGTGCGCAGCACCCACATGCCGATCTGCGCGATCATGCCGGTGTCCTCGGCCAGCGGAATGAAGTTATCCGGCGCGATCAGGCCCTTGGTCGGATGCCGCCAGCGGATCAGCGCTTCCGCGCTGCAAATCCGCCGCGTCTTGGTGTCGATGATCGGCTGGTAGTGCAGCTCGAACTCGTTCTGCGCGATGGCGCGGCGCAATTCGTTTTCCAGCGCCAGCCGCGCGTCGGCGGCCGCGCCCATATCCGGGTCGAAGAAGCGATAGCCGTTGCGGCCGGCCGATTTGGCGCCGTAGAGCGCCATGTCCGCCATCTTCAACAGGCTGTCGGGATTGGTGCCGTGCTCCGGCGCCAGCGCAATGCCGATGCTGGTGCCGATATTGACCTCGTTGCCGTCGATATCGAACGGTTTTGCAAAAATCTCGATAATACGATCGGCAAGCAGCGCTTGCGGCTTCGCGTTGGTTGGTCTCGCCGCTCTGAATGATGGCGAATTCGTCGCCGCCGAGCCTTGCCAGCACGTCGGTTTCCCGCAACAGCGCCTTGAGCCGGGCCGCTGCTTCCCGCAGCAGCGCGTCGCCCGCGGAATGGCCGAGCGTATCGTTGACGTGCTTGAAGCGGTCGAGATCGAGCAGCAGCACGGTGAACGAATCGCCGCGCCGGCGCTGGCGCGCCGCCGCTTCTTCGATCTGCTGCGTCACCGCGGCGCGATTGGCCAAGCCCGTCAGCGCGTCATGATGCGCCATGAAGGCGATGCGCTGCTCCGATTTCTTGCGTTCGGTGACGTCGTTGATGACGACGATCAGATATTTCGCCTCGCCGTCATTGTCGCGGATGATGATGCGGCTGGTCGCGTAAATGCGCGTGCCGTCCTGGGTATCGACGTCGTATTCGAGGTTCTTGCCGTCGCAGCGGCCGTGCGAGAACCTCGCTGTCCATGCGGTCGATGAATTCCGCGGTCCTTTGGTTGTAGAATGCGAACACGGATTTGCCGACGAGCGCGTCGCGTCCCAGGCCGCGCATCGCCTGGAACGCGCGATTGACAAGAACGAACTTGCGCGTGACGGCGTCCTTCACCACCACCGCAATGGGAATGTTGTCGATGATCGAATCCAGGAATTGCTTGGTCTCGTACAGCTCCTGCTTCGGCGCGGCGCTGCTCGGTGATGTCGTCGTGGGTCGCGACCCAGCCGCCGCCCGGAAGCGGTTGACGGGTTACGCGGATCAGCTTGCCGTCCGCATGCTCGTCGATCCGGTTCGATTTTTTCTTCGCCGGCAGCGCCGACAAAGCGGATAATTGCTGCTGCACGTCGGCGTTGCCGTGACCGCCCTTCAGGACGCCGCTGCGGACGCGGTGAGCGATGATGTCGCGGTGCAGCGTCCCGGGCTTGAGCAATTCCGCAGGCAGCCGGTACATTTTGGCATAGAGGTCGTTGCACACGACGAGCCGGGTGTCGCGATCGAACATGCACAGGCCCTGCGTCATGTTCTCCACGGCGGCATTGAAGCGCCGGCTTTGCTCGGCGAGATCGCGCTGGCGGTTCAGCTCGGCTTCGGCGAGCGCGCGGATCTTGTCGAATTCGATGATTTCGGCGCGCGCGGCGTTGAGGCGCTCCTGCTGCCGCCATGAGCGCGCGATCAGCCAGGCGGCGATGATGATGAGGCCGATCATCGTGGCGGCGATGATGCCCATGGTGATCGCGGTGCGGCGCCAAGGGGCGAAGGCGGCATTTTCCTCCTGCGTCACGACGACGACGAGAGGATATTTCATGAGGCTGTAGGCGGCGGCGATGCGGGCCTGTCCATCGACCGGGCTGGTCGAGCGCGAAACGCCGAAGCGCGAGTCCGACAACGCGGAGAGGACCGAAGCCGGCACTTTC
Source organism: uncultured Alphaproteobacteria bacterium (assembly GCA_963756245.1). Taxonomy (GTDB): domain Bacteria; phylum Pseudomonadota; class Alphaproteobacteria; order Rhizobiales; family Xanthobacteraceae; genus BOG-931. The sequence goes on along the minus strand of CAVWOI010000002.1, from coordinate 5,016 downwards.
ATTCCGATCTGGCCGACCATCGGATATCGCGTCAACAGCGTGCCGTCCTTGCGCAAGAGCGTGATCGCATAGCCTTCGCCGATCGAGGTCGAGCGAAACAGCTCGTCGAAATATTTCATCGCCGTCGAGGCGAAGACGACGCCGAAAAATTTTCCGTCCTTGCCATGCACCGGACGCGCTTCGATCGCCACCCATTCGCCGGTGACGGGCCCGAGCTCGGGCGCGTCGAGGTAGGACGTCATCTTCGGATTGGCTTTGAGCATCTGGAAATGTTCGCGACGCGAGGTGTCGATCTTCGGCGCCGGCCAAAACAACCCGTAGTTCATTCGGATGCCGTTGGCGTCGAGAAGGCCGAGCACATGGATTTGCGGCAGGCCGGACATTTTCTCATGGAGGAAAATGTGAAAAGCCTCGCTTTCCAATTGCTGCGTGCCGTCGCTCGGCGGAAGCGAGAGCGCTGGCCCGTTCGGCCACGCTGGTCAGCATCAGGTCGGTCGCCTGCAGGGTGCGCTCGACGAGTTCCGACAGACCGAGGCTTTGCCGCAGCAGGTTGTCCTGCACTTCGCGCAGCGTGGTTTGATGCAACTGGGCAAGAATGAGCGCGTTGGCGCCGACGATGGCGGCGATGGCAAGCGCGGTGCCGACGGCCAGCCAGCGCAGGCGATGCGATAGCGTTTTTTTGTCGGCGGACGGCACTGGCATTGCGGCGGAGCCCCTCGGAGAGGTGAAACAGCCGGGACCGACGCTCGCGTTTCTTGTCGCCGCAATCTCAGCGCGCACATAAAAGCAGAGCGGCCTTGCGTTTCAGTAAATCGCTTTTTGGATTAAGACTTTTTTATCCATAACGCGGCGTTCGCGGCGCGCATGCGGGGTGGTATCCACGCGGCTTCGCCGTCAGAGCGTGACCATGCCGCTCCAGAACTGCTGGTACGCGCCGGTGTCGACGTCGTATTGGCGCTTGAGCGCGAGCCTGCCGTCGCTGCCGACGTGGAAAACGCAGAGCTTGGCCGGAACGGTTTTGCTGCCGCTTGCGTTGCGGACCGGCACCGGCTTGATGCTGGCGGCGACCAGCATGCGGCCGCTCGGCTCGATGCCGAAAGTACGCAATTCGATCGCCTCGCCGTCGGCGTTCTGGATCAAGGTCGGCTCGCCGCTCGCCTGATCGATGGCAAAGACGGCGACATTATTTTCGCCCCCCGTGAAGGCTTTGGCGCCGTTCAAATCCACCAGGTCCGAGGCGCGGTTGGTCAGATAGACGAATTTGCCGCTGGGATGGACGTGAATCGCGCCGGCGGCCTGGCGCACCTTTGGTTTCGGATTGGCCAGCGTGTCCTTGACGAATAGCGGCGTGCGCGCGAGACCGGTGGAGGCATCGAGCTTGTAGACATAAAGCTTGTTCTGCCGCTCGATCGAGACGAACGCCCACGGCTCCTTCGGATGGAAATCGAGATGGCGCGGCCCAAAGCCGAGCCCGGTGCCGGGCGCGACCGAGGCAAGGCCGGTCAACACGCCGCTGTCAAAACCGAATGTCTTGATCGCGCCGGGATCCTCCGGCTTGTCCGACTTGGCGTCATTGCCGCGGGTCACCAGCAGCACCGCGTCGTTCGACGGCGTGGCAAGGATTTGATGCGCATAGATGCCGGCATCGAGTGTTGTCCGGCTGCGCGACCGGCGCGCCGATCGTGCCGTCGCCGTTGAGGCGATGCACGGTGACGTTGCTCGGATTGTTGTACGCGGTGAGCAAATACTGCCCGCCGGCATCGACGCTGCAATGGATCGGCCGCGACGGCAGCGCCGCCGGCGCGCCGTGCAGCTGTAAAGCGCCGGTGGCCGAATCGATGGTCAGCGCATTGGCGCGGTGCGTGTCGCCCGTGACCTGCGGACCGCCGTTGCTCGACACCGCGTAGAGAGTAGCGCCGCGACGGATGCGGCCAGACGTATTGGATGTTCGCCGGCAGCGTTACCGCGCTGCGTTTGAGCAGCGCGGCATTATCGACATCGATGTCGTAGAGCGTGAGCTCGGGACCGATGCTGGCGTAATAGACCGTCTTCGATTCGCTGCGGCTCACATGTCCCCCCGATCGTGCCGGTTATGGCCGGGTGTTTTATGAGCCGCGCGTCCTAGCCGATGAAGGTGCCGTTGCGCAGCTCGCTGAACGCCTGTTGTAGCTCGGCTTCGGTGTTCATCACAATCGGGCCATACCAGGCCACCGGCTCCTCGATCGGCTTGCCGGAGACCAGGAGGAAACGGACGCCCTCGTCGCCGGCCTGCACGGTGACTTCGTCGCCGCTGTCGAACAGCACCAGCGAGCGGTTGCCGGCCTGCTCGCGGACCACAGTCTCGTTGACGCCGTCGGTCTTCTCGGTCAGCACGCCGAACGGCTGGGACGCGGCGCGGAAGTTTCCCGAGCCCTCGAACACATAGGCGAAGGCGTGACGCTCGAGCTCGACCGCAAGCGTCTTGCGCTTGCCCGGCGGCACCCAGACGTCGAGATAGCGCGGATCGGCGGCGACGCCTTCGATCGGGCCGCGCTTGCCCCAGAAATCGCCGCACACCACGCGCACGCGGGTGCCGTCGTCGTCGACCACTTCGGGAATCTGCGCCGCCTTGACGTCCTGATAGCGCGGCGCCGTCATCTTCAACGACGACGGCAGATTGGCCCAGAGCTGGAAGCCGTGCATGCGGCCCTGCGCGTCGCCTTGGGGCATTTCCTGGTGCATGATGCCGCGGCCGGCGGTCATCTTGAGATGGGCGGGAGGGTAACGATCGCGAGCGCAGCAATGAATGCCGGAAGAACAATGTCGCTCCACGAAGTCGATGAAGATCGCCGCATTGCGCGCAGTGCCATGCGCGGCATTCTTATCGCCGCCAGCAATCTCCATGCCGCGGGTTCGGCGGATCTGATGACGCGCGCGGAAAAGGTCGCCGCGGTGGCGGCAACCCATGCGGCGGCGGTCGACGCCGAGTCGCGATTTCCCAAAGAGGCGATCGATGCGGCGCGCGCCGAGCGGCTGTTGAGCGCCGCCGTGCCGCCGGAACTCGGCGGCGAGGGCGCCAGCACCGCGGACATCGTGGACGTCTGCTACATGCTCGGCCGCAACTGCGCCTCGACGGCGATGATCTTTGCCATGCATCAGACCAAAGTCGCTTGCCTGGTGCGTCACGGCCGCGGCAGCGCCTGGCATCAGCGGCTGTTGCGCCGGCTTTGCGCCGAGCAATTGCTGCTCGCCTCTTCCACCACCGAAGGCCGCGCCGGCGGCGACGTTCGCAACAGCTCAGCGCCGATCGCGTGGAGCGATTCGCGTATCACGCTGGAGCGCCAGGCAACCGTCATCTCCTACGCCGAAGCCGCCGACGGCATCGTCACCACCGCACGGCGTTCGCCTGAAGCCGCAAGCTCGGACCAGGTTCTGGTCGCCTTCCTCAAAGACGACTATGCGCTCAAGCGGCTCAACGGCTGGGACGCGTTCGGCATGCGCGGCACCTGCAGCGAAGGTTTTGCGCTCTCGGCGTCAGGCTCCGCCGAGCAGATCCTGCCGGTGAGCTACGACAAGATTCACGCCCAGACCATGATGCCGTTCGCGCACCTGGCCTGGAGCGGCGCCTGGGCCGGCATCGCCGCGGCGGCCGTCGATCGCGCCCGCGCATTCGTGCGCAAAGCCACCCTTGGCGGCGGCGGCACCATGCCGCCCGCGGCCCAGCACCTGACCCGCGCCAATGCCTCGCTGCGGACGCTGCGCAGCCTGATCGCCACGGCGCTGCAACGCTTCGAGGCGGCGGCGTCCGATCCGGCGTTACTCGAATCCATCGACTTCCAGACCGGCATGAACATGCTGAAAGTGAACGCATCGGAGCTCGCGGTCGCGACCGTCATGAGCGCGATGCAGGCTTGCGGCTTGGCCGGCTATCGCAACGACAGCGAATTCAGCGTCGGGCGGCACCTGCGCGACATCCTGTCGTCGCCGGTCATGATCAGCAACGACCGGATTTTGGCGAATATCGGAGCGGCGTCGCTGTTGACCAGCACGCCGGCATCGCTGCGCGACTGAATTCGTCGAGAACTATAAAAAACAACAATACCGAGAGGCGTGAGTAAGATGAATTTGGCATTCAAGGAACCGGTCCAGCCGGTACGCTCGCTCGATTCGATCGCCGAGGCACTGCTGCTGCCGACCGGCATCGACGGCATCTATGCGCGCACCGCCATATTCGAACAGGTCGTCGGTGGGCTCACCGCGCTGATCTCGCGCTACTGCGAGCCGAATACGGAAGTCTTGCGCTTCCCGCCGGTGATGAGCCGCCGGCAGGTGGAGAAATCCGGATATCTCAAAAGCTTTCCGCATTTCCTCGGCTGCGTCAGCTGCCTTGGCGGCGCCGAGACCGAGATCAAATCGGCGGTGGAGCGCAGCGAAGCCGGCGAGGATTGGACGCCGGCGCTGGCGGCGGCCGATCTCGTGCTGAGCCCCGCCGCCTGTTATCCGGTCTATCCGCTGGTCGCGAGCCGCGGCCACGTGCCGACAGGCGGGCTCATCTTCGACGTCGCCTGCGATTGCTTCCGCCGCGAGCCGTCGCAAAATCTCGACCGCCTGCAGTCTTTTCGCATGAGAGAGTATGTCCGCATCGGCACGCCCGAAGAGGTCGATGAATTCCGCCGCGCCTGGATGGCGCGGGCGCCGGGTTTTGCCAAGCAATTGGGCCTGCCGTGGCGCATCGATACCGCGAGCGATCCGTTCTTCGGCCGCGGCGGCAAGCTGATGGCGATGAGCCAGGTCGAGCAGGCCTTGAAGTTCGAACTGCTCATTCCGGTGCGCTCCGCCGAGGAGCCGACCGCGTGCATGAGCTTCAACTATCACCGCGACCATTTCGGCACGACGTGGAATCTGCGCACCGAGTCCGGCGAAGTGGCCCATACCGGCTGCGTCGCCTTTGGCATCGACCGGCTGGCCCTGGCGCTGTTCGCGACCCACGGCCTCGACCTGCCGCATTGGCCGGTCGCGGTGCGCAAGGCGCTGGCG
>CAVWOI010000001.1:0-16341 GCA_963756245.1 uncultured Alphaproteobacteria bacterium | reverse complement strand
GTTACTCGTTCTTGCCGCCGAGCTGTTTGAGCTTGGCGAACACCGCGTCGACGTTGAGGTCGTCGCGATTTTTACCGGGAGCCGGTCTTTCTCCGGCTCCTGCTTCGGCGCGGTCGTGACCGAGGCGGGCAGCAGCGTCGCACCCTGTTCCTCGACCGGAACCGGCTTCTCCTTGGCCGCGCGCATGGACTTCGAGATCGAGGTCGATTTGCGAGCACGGTCCAGCGTCACCGGATCGAGCGGGTGAGGCTCGCCGAGTTCCAGTGCGTGCGTTCGCGGACCGCCTGGATGGTCGACTTGGTGGTGCCGACGAGCCGCATGATCTGGCTGTCCTTGAGCTCCGGGTGATTGCGCACCAGCCAGAGGATGGCGTTGGGCCGATCCTGGCGGCGTGACACCGGCGTGTAGCGCGGGCCCTTCTTTGGCTTGGCCTCGGGCAGGCGCACTTTGGGTTCGGCGATATGCAGCCGGTAGTTCGGATCGGCTTCGGCCCGTCGAAATTTCCTCGCGCGTCAATTGCCCGGTGAGGACCGGATCGAGCCCTTTGATGCCCTGCGCGGCATCGCCGTTGGCGATCGCCTTGACCTCGAGCGCATGCAGATTGCAGAGCTGCGCGATTTGCTCGAACGACAGGGACGTGTTCTCGACCAGCCACACGGCTGTGGCTTTCGGCATCAGGGGCGCGGTCGCCATGGATAAATCTCCTCTGCGCTTCGCCCGCCCGTTCGGGCGAAGCCACTCACGTCATCGGGGATGACTGGAAAAGTGCCCGGAATATAGGCGGGCCGCTCCCGTGCAACCGGCCGTGGCCGATGGGCCGCGGCGTGGTGGCGGCCGGTCCCGGCCGCACGAATTCGCCGAATTATCGCGATAAATCATGCGGGGGCATACATCCGGCCAAATGTGAAGGGTTTGAGCCTCGCGCCGCCCCGCCGCAATTTACGTCGGCTAGGAGGGCGGCGACAGTCAGTCGATGGGGCACCTCATCATGGCGGGAACGCTTGACGGAAAAGTCGCCATCGTCACGGGGGCGGGGCGCGGCCTCGGCCGGGTGATGACGCTAGGCCTCCTCGAAGCCGGCGCGCGGGTCGCGGCGGCGGACCTCGACGCGGCGGCGCTTGCCGAAACCCTCGGCGTTGCTGACGAGCGGCGCCGGCGACCGCATCCTCGACATCGCGGCCGACGTCACCCGTGACGAAGCCGGCCCGAAATCGTGCGCGCCGCCATTGAGCGTTTCGGCCGCCTCGACATCCTCGTCAACAATGCCGGCATCAATATCGGCCTGTTGCCGCCCGACGTCAAGGACACCGGCAAATTTTGGGACGTGAAACCCGAGGAATTCCGCCGCATCATCGAGGTCAATGTCGTCGCCGTCTTTCTGATGACGCGCGCCGCGCTGCGCCGATGCTCAAGCAACGCTCCGGCCGCATCATCAACGTGACGACGAGCCTCGATACGATGTGGCGCGGCGGCATGCAGCCCTATGGCGGCTCGAAGGCGGCGAACGAGGCGCATCTCCTCGCCATGGCGCAGGAGCTTGACGGCACCGGCGTGACCGCCAACGTGCTGGTGCCCGGCGGCGCCGCCGACACGCGCATGGTCTGCCGGGCAGCAACCCGACCGCACCAAGCTCATCGCGCCCGAGGTGATGGTGGCGCCGCTGGTCTGGCTCTGCTCCGACAAGTCCGACGGCATCACCGGCCAGCGCTTCATCGGCACGCGCTGGGACCAAAAGCTGCCGCCCGCCGAGGCGGCGAAGCAAGCCGGCGCGCCGGCGGCCTGGCAGCAGCTCGGCCGGCAGGCGGTCATGCCGGAGGGCATGCGCTAAGGTTTTACCATGGACCACGGCCCTTCACGCGTTATGACGACCGCGTCGGTACGTCCATTCTGCGAGAGCGCCGACCGGATCAGCAGCAATGCATAGGGCGCGAGTGCGCCAAGAGGGGGGGGGGGACCGGGCACTTTTGCCGGAGCTGCGGCGTGCGACATGGTCCGCGGCATGCGTCCGTTGAGCACGGCCCGAGCGGCAACAAGCACGAGATACAGAAGACGTAGATGTCTGAGAACATCGCCTTGAGCGCGGTGATTTCGATGACGCCGTGCGTCCAGCACGTCCGGCAGCGCTGCCGCGAGCGAGCCCGCCGCCGTGGTCATCGCGCCGACCAGACTATAGCGCGCGAAAACCCGCGTCCGCTCCTGGTCGGCCGCTCCTCGCGTCAGCGTGGCGTGCTCCAGGATCGGGACATTTCCGAGATCGCCCGCGGACGGATTGAGGGTGCCGATGAAGGCGACGGCTAGAGGGAAAGCCACCGGACGAGGGCGGTCAGGCCGGCGCCGAGCAACAACAGCTTGCGCAGTTCATAGCGCGGCGCGACCATGCCGACGCCGAAGAGTGAGAACGGCTGTGCCGAGCAGCGAAGCCGTCGCGACAAATCCGATCTGAACGGTCGTAAAGCCGATGGCCGACAGACAGGCAAGGATTGATGATCGCGAAGCCGTCGCCGAAGCCGCGCAGTCCGCGCGCCGCGAGCAGCAGAACAAGATCGCGCCTGGGCGTCGGCCATTCAGGACGAGAGCGAGGAAACGCTTTGCCGCCGGCCGCGTGCGTGCGGGTCGAGGAAGCGGGCTCGTCCTCGTCGCCGACGACGACGAGTGGGGGCTTTCAGCGCCGCGGCGCGAGCCTTGTCGCACTAAGATCAGAGGCGCAGCCGCCGTTGCCTGCACCCGACTGCGTGGTAGTGTAGGCCGGGCGGCGACACGGCGAGCCGTCGATGAATTTCCGGTATTCCGCCGGGTTCTTGTCCTTGAGCCGGTGCCGGCTAGGCAATTCCAGCATGCGCTCGGCCAGCGCCTTGCCGCCGGCAGATTGGGCGAAGTCGGCCGGCGCCTCGATGGTCTTTTTTTCTCCCTGCGGCTGGTGAGCGGCGCCGCCGACGATGCAAGAATGATAGTCGCGGGCGCGCGCTGGATTGCGCAAGGCGAATTGCAGCACCGCGGCCGCGCCCATCGAAACGCCGAGCAGATGCGCGTCTTCGAGGCCGGCCTCGTCGAGCACCGCGCCGATGTCGCTCGCCGCGATGTCCAGCGAATAGGAGTCCGGCTCCCGGGCGGCACGTCCGATGGCGAGAGGGAGGGCCCCGGGGTTTTAAGGAAAGGAATGGAGGCGGGGGGGACAAGGGGCGATTCGAAAAAGGGAAGAAGGGGGGGGGGCGGCAAAGTTGGGAAACAAGAAGAAGGGGGGGCCGGGGGCGGGGGGCCTGTAATTAAGTTTGTAGGCGTTGGTGGTTTTTCCCCTGGGGATTGGTGGTTTTTCTTGCGATCAGTGTTGCCTCGATCCACGGGATTGTTTTTTGCTGTACCCCCTCCCGGCCCTCGCCCGGGGGAAGAGCGCCCATGGATTTCGGTTTCACCGAGGAGCAGCGGCTGTTGCGCGACAGCATGCGCAAGCTGATGGCGAAGCACGCGACACCGGACTACGTGCGCCGGCACGATCGCGAGCGCACCTATCCCGAAGAACTGTTCCCCGCCTGGGTCGAGGCCGGCCTCCTCGCGCTGCCGTTCCCGGAGGAATACGGCGGCGGCGGCGGCAGCGTCCTCGACATGGCGATCGTCGCCGAGGAGATCGCCCGCACCAGCGCCGATCTGGTGATGGCCTATGCCGGCAACATCTTTTGCGGGTCAATCTGGTGCGCAGGGCGTCGGAGGAGCAGAAGCGCATCTGGCTGCCGAAACTTTTTGCCGGAAAAATCAAATTCTCGATCTCGATGTCGGAGCCGGATGCCGGGTCCGACATCAACATGCGCACCACCGCCGTGCGCGACGGCAACGAATGGGTGATCGACGGCCGAAACCTCTGGGCCTCGATGGCCGGCGCCGGGGACAATGTCATCAACCTCTATGTGAAGACCGATCACCAGGCGCATTACCGCCAACCTGTCGCTGTTCCTGGTCGACAACGACACGCCCGGCCTGACCTTGCGCAAGCTCGACATGCTCGGCCGCCGCGCGACCGGCACCTATGAACTCACCTTCGACAAGGTGCGCGTCGCGCCCGACCGGCTGATCGGCGGCGAGAACAAGGGCTGGGACTGCGTCATGTCCGGGCTGCAGGTCGAGCGCGCGACGTCGGCTGCCGGCAACGTCGGCGCGGCGCAGGCCGTCGTCGATCTCGCCGCGCAATACGCAAGGACAGCAAGCAGTTCGGCCGCCCGATCGGCTCCAATCAGGCGATCGCGCACATGCTCGCCGACATGGCAACCGAGGTCGAGGCCGCGCGGACGCTGATGTGGCGCGCCGCCTGGATGGTGTCCTCGGGCCAGGACGCGCTGCGCGAAATCTCCATGGCGAAACTCTTCACATCGGAGACCTATGTGAAGGTCGCGAGCCAGGGCATGCAGGTGCTCGGCGGCTTCGGCTACTCGGCCGAGTTCGACATGGAGCGCCATTTCCGCGATTTCGCGCCGCCACCATCGCCGCCGGCACCTCGAGATTCAGCGCAACCTGATTGCAAATTGTCATGGGCCTCAAAGTGCAGTGACGTCTCATTCCGCCTCCGTCGCCCTTCCCGCCAAGTTGCTTGAGCTTGGCGAAAACGGCGCTGACATCGAGATCGTCGGACTTCTTCGCCGGAGCCGGCGCGGCGGGCTCGGGCTCTTCCTTCGGCGCGGTGGTGACGGAAGCGGGCAACAGCGTCGCGCCCTGCGCTTCGATCGGCACCGGCTTCTCCTTGGCCGCCTTCTGCACTTCGATATCGAGATCGATCTGCGAGCATAGCCCGAGCGTCACCGGATCGAGCGGCGTCAGGTTGGTCGAGTTCCAATGGGTGCGGTCGCGGATCGCCGAGATGGTCGACTTGGTGGTGCCGACGAGTTGCATGATGGCGCTGTCCTTGAGCTCGGGATGGTTGCGCACCAGCCACAGGATGGCGTTCGGCCGGTCCTGGCGGCGCGACACTGGCGTGTAGCGCGGGCCCTTCTTCGGCTTCGCCTCGGGCAGGCGCACCTTGGGATCGGCGATGTGCAGCCGGTGGTTCGGATCGGCTTCGGCGGCGGAGATTTCCTCGCGGGTCAGTTGCCCGGTCAGGATCGGATCGAGCCCTTTGATGCCTTGGGCAGCGTCGCCGTCGGCGATCGCCTTCACTTCCAGCGGATGCAGGTTGCAGAGCTGGGCGATCTGGTCGAACGACAGCGAGGTATTCTCGACCAGCCACACGGCGGTTGCTTTCGGCATCAGGGGCGCGGTCGCCATAGGTAAATCTCCTCTGCGCTCCGCCCGCCTTTTGGGCGAAGCACTCAACGTCATCAAGGATGACTGGAAAGGTGACAGGAATATAGGCGGCGCAGCACCCCGGTGCAACCGCCCCGAGTTCCTTGGTACCTAAAGGTTTCTTAGCGCCCAAGGTCCCTTGGCGCCCAAGATTTTTGGCGCCCAAGATTTTTGGCGCCTAAGCCATGGCCCGCGGGCAGGCTACCGGCTATTTGTTGGCCGGGAGCCCGGCGGCGCCCCGCCGGAGAAATTCACGTCGTCTTCCAGCGCCGCTTCACCATTCGAATGAGGGACAATCATGGCCGGAACGCTTGATGGAAAAGTCGCGATCGTCACCGGTGCCGGGCGCGGCCTCGGCCAGGTGATGACGCTCGGATTGCTCGAAGCCGGCGCGCGCGTCGCCGCGGTCGAGATCGATGCGCCGGCGCTCGAGGAAACCGAAAGCGCCGCCGATCAACGCGGCTCAGGCGAGCGCATCCAGGGCATCGTCGCCGATATCACCCGCGACGACAGCGCGCCGAAAATCGTGCGCGCCACCATCGAGCATTTCGGCCGCCTCGACATCCTCATCAACAATGCCGGCATCAATGCCAGCCTGCTGCGTCCCGAGGGCCAGCCGGTCGGCAAATTCTGGGAGGTGACGCCGGCCGAATTCCGCCGCGTCATCGACGTCAACGTGGTCGCCGTGTTCCTGATGACGCGGGCGGCGCTGCCGGTGCTGCTCAAGCAAGGCTGGGGCCGCGTCATCAACGTGACGACGAGTCTCGACACTATGTATCGCGCCAAGATGCAGCCCTATGGCGGCTCCAAGGCGGCGAACGAGGCGCATCTCCTCGCCATGGCGCAGGAGCTCGAGGGCTCCGGCGTCAGCGCCAATGTGCTGGTGCCGGGCGGCGCCGCCAATACGCGCATGGTCGCCAGGAAGCAGCAGCCCGATCGCGACAAACTCATTCAGCCCGAGGTGATGGTAGCGCCGCTGGTCTGGCTCTGCTCGAACGCCTCCGACGGCGTCAACGGCCAGCGTTTCATCGGCATGCGCTGGGACAAAAACTTGCCGCCCGAGGAAGCCGCCAAAAACGCCGGCGCGCCGATGGCATGGCAGCAGCTCGGCCGCCAGGCGATCATGCCGAACGGCATGGGTTAAAGCATCACCCCGGAACGCGGCCCTTCACGGCGTTGGCGAAAGCTTCGTAGGCGATGCTGCCATCCGCCGCGATGGGGAGCAATGTGCGCAGGTGCGCCTTGAGCTCTTCCAGCTCCGCGGGCGACATCTTGGCGACCACTTGCCCGGCCGGTCCGATCGGCACCAGGCTCGAGTCGCAGAAGTCGTCGAAGCTCGTGAAATCGACGGTGATGCGGATGACGCGGGTTTCGACCTCGCGAAATCCGGCGCCCTGCCACAGCGTTTGCATCACCTCGCGCCGCGAGGCGTTGTCGCTGGTACGGGAATATTCCTTGCCCATGGCCTTGAAGGCGCGGCCCACCGGCGCCAACGGCAGGCCGCCGCCGGGGATATCCCACATATAGGTGGCGACGATGCCGCCCGGCCGCACGACGCGCGCCATTTCGGCGACGGCCTTGGCCGGATCGGGAATAAAAGAGATCACCAGCGCCATCGCGGCGGCGTCGAAACTCTTGTCGGGAAAGGGCAGGGCCTGGGCGTCGCCGAGACGAAACTCGGCAAGCTTTGCCGCCGGCCGCGTGCGCGCGAAGGCGAGCTGTCCCTCCGACGGATCGATGGAGGACACCGCGCGCGGCGCGGTGTGCGCAATCAGCTCCTCGGTGAAGGCGCCGTTGCCGCAGCCGACTTCGACCCAGTGCAGGCCCTTCGCTGCACCGAGCCAGTCGAGGAATTGCACGCCGACGCGCTTGCTCCAGCGGCCCATCATCCGCTCATAGACCTTGCCGTCGGAGAACATTTGGCCGGCGTCGCTCATGGGGGTACCTTCATTGCGTGAGAAATTGCGGGGTGTTGCCTAAGCTACAGGATTGTACTTTCCTGCGCGCGACTTTGTCACTTGGGACACATCCGTCATGGATTTCGGCTTCACCGAGGAACAGCGGCTGTTGCGCGACAGCGTGCGCAAGCTTTTGCAAAAGCACGCGCCGCCCGACTATGTGCGTCAGCACGACCGCGAACGCACTTATCCCGAGGAGTTGTTTCAGGCCTGCGCCGAGGCCGGGCTTTTGGCGCTGCCGTTTCCGGAAGAGTACGGCGGTGCCGGCGGCAGCGTGCTCGACATGGTGATCGTCGCCGAGGAGATTGCGCGCGTGTCCGCCGATCTGGTGATGGCCTATACCGGCGGCATCTTTTGCGGCCTCAACCTCGTGCGCATGGCGTCGGAAGAACAGAAGCGCTACTGGCTGCCGAAATTTCTTGCCGGCAAAATCAAGTTCTCGATCTCGATGTCGGAGGCCGATGCCGGCTCCGACATCGGCGCGATGCGGACGACGGCCGTGAAAGACGGCAACGAATGGGTGATCGACGGCCAAAAGCTCTGGGCGTCCACGGCCGGCGCCAAGAACAACGTCATCAATCTCTATGTGAAGACCGACACCACGGCGCATTACCGCCAGGGCCTGTCATTGTTCCTGGTCGACAACGACACGCCCGGGCTCACCTTGCGCAAGCTCGACATGCTGGGCCGCCGCGCCACCGGCACCTATGAGCTCACCTTCGATAAGGTCCGCGTGCCGCCCGACCGCCTGATCGGCGGCGAGAACAAGGGCTGGGACTGCGTGATGTCCGGCCTGCAGGTCGAGCGCGCCACCTCGTCCGCCGGCAATGTCGGCGCCGCGCAGGCCGTGGTCGATCTCGCCGTGCAATACGCCAAGGACAGAAAACAGTTCGGCCGCCCGATCGGCAGCAATCAGGCGATCGCCCACATGCTCGCCGATATGCAGACCGAGGTCGAAGCCGCGCGCACCCTGATGTGGCGCGCCGCCTGGATGGTGTCGAACGGCCAGGACGCGCTGCGCGAAATCACCATGGCAAAGCTCTTCACCTCGGAAACCTATGTGAAGATCGCCAGCCAAGGCATGCAAGTGCTCGGCGGCTTCGGCTACAGCGCCGAATTTGACATGGAACGCCACTTCCGCGATTCCCGCGCCGCGACCATCGCGGCGGGGACGTCGCAGATTCAGCGCAACTTGATTGCCAATTTAATGGGGCTGAAGGTGCAGTAGTTTCTTTCCGCCCCCGCTTCGCGGGGGCGGAAAGAAGTTACTCCGCCGCGGCCTTCGTCGCCCGTGCATTAATCGCCGCCCACACCCGGCTTGGCGTGGCCGGCATGTCGATGTGGTCGATGCCGAGCGGTTTTAGCGCGTCGAGGATGGCACCGATGACCGCGGGCGGGGCGCCGGTTGCGCCGGCTTCGCCGGCGCCTTTGACGCCGAGTGGGTTGGTTTTCGCCGGCACCTCGGTCAGCTCCGAGACAAGGTCGGGGAAATCCTCGGCGCGCGGCATGGCGTAGTCCTGGAAGCTGCCGGTGACGAGCTGGCCTTCGGCGTCGAACACGATGGCTTCCATCAGCGCCTGGCCGACGCCTTGGGCGACGCCGCCGTGGATTTGGCCTTCGCAGAGCAAATGATTCATGATCTTGCCGACGTCGTCGACCGCGGCATAGCGGGCGAGCGTGACAAAGCCGGTTTCCGGATCGACCTCGACTTCGCAGACGTGGCAGCCGTTGGGATAATTCGGCGGCTCGGCGGCGAAGGTGCCCGACGCTTCCAGCCCGACGTCGAATTGCGGCGGCAGCATCGCCGGGCGATAGAACGCTTTCGCCACGTCGGTGAGCTTCATGGCGCGGTCGGTGCCGACGATGCGGAACGAACCGTCTTTGAATTCGATGTCGCCGGCCGCGGCTTCCATCATCATCGCCGCCATGGGTTTGGCTTTCTCGATGATGTTGTCGGCGGCCTTTTTCAGCGCATTGCCGCCGACATGCATGCTGCGCGAGCCGTAGCTGCCACGCCCGATCGGCACCGCGTCGGTGTCGCCCTGGACGAAGCGCACGTTCTCGAACGGCACGCCGAGCCATTCGGTCACCATCTGCGCATAGACGGTCTGATGGCCCTGGCCGTGCGAATGGGTGCCGGCGAGGATGGTGAGCATGCCGCTCGGATCGAAGCGCAGCACCATGCGGTCGTTGAACACGGCGGCCTCTTCGAGGAAATAGCCGATGCCGCGGCCGCGGAGCTTGCCGTTCTTCTTCGATTCGGCTGAGCGCCTGGCAAAGCCGTTCCAGTCGGCGACTTTCAGGCATTCGTCCATCACATGGACGAAATCGCCGGAGTCGTAGGTGATGCCGGTCTGGATCTTGTGCGGCATGGCGGACGACGGAATGAAATTGCGCCGCCTGATCTCGATCGGGTCGATGCCGGTGACTTTCGCCGCGCGGTCGAGCAATTGCTCGATCAGATAAGTCGCCTCCGGCCGCCCGGCGCCGCGATAGGGCGCCAGCGGAATGGTGTTGGTGAACACCGCCTTGCCGACGCAGTGCACCGCCGGGACCTGATAAACGCCGGGCGCGAGCCGCATGGCGAACAGCGGCACCACCATCGAGGCGCCGAACACGTGCGAGCCCATGGCGTGCAGCGCGTTGACGCGCAGCCCCAAAATCTTGCCGTGCTCGTCGAGCGCCAATTCGCCGGTGACGACCTGGTCGCGGCCTTGCGAGTCGCTGAGCAGCGCCTCCGAGCGCGTCGACACCCATTTCACCGGCCGGCCGCCGAGGCGGCGCGACGCCCAGACCACGAGCGCGTCTTCCGGATAACCGCCGTGCTTCATGCCGAATCCGCCGCCGACGTCGGGCGAGATGACGCGCAGTTTTGTCTCGGGGATTCGCAGCACCTGGCCAGCCACCGCCGAGCGGGTGCCGTGCGGGTTCTGCGAGGTCGAATAGAGCGTGTAATTGTCGCCGTCGGGGTGATAGTGCCCGATCGCGGCGCGCGTCTCGATCGAGTTGGCGGTGATGCGCGAGTTGTTGAGCTTGAGCGTGACGACGTGCTTGGCCGCGGCCATCGCGGCGTCGGTCGCGTCCTTGTTGCCCATCATCAGCGTGAACGAGACATTGCTCGGCGCCTCGTCCCATACCGCCGGCGCGCCGGACTTCACGGCGTCCTCGACCGTGATGACGGCGGGCAGCGGTTCGTACTCGATCTCGACCAGCTCGGCGGCATTGCGGGCCTGCACTTGCGTCTCCGCAACCACAAGGGCGACGCGCTCGCCGACCGCGCGCACCTTGCCGACCGCCAGGATGTTGAGCGGCGAACGAAATCCCTTTGGGCCGCCCATATCTTCGGGCATGGGCGGGGCAAGCGGCCCGAGCTTGTCGGCTTGCACATCGGCGCCGGTCAGCACCGCGAGCACGCCATCGGCGGCCTTTGCCTTGGCGGTGTCGATGCCTTTGATGCGCGCGTGCGCATGCGGCGACATGATCACGACGCCGTAGCACTGGTGCGGCAGCTCGAAATCGTCGACATAGCGGCCACGGCCGGTGATGAAGCGCGGGTCCTCGACTCGGGGCACAGGCTGACCGATGCCGAACTTGTTCACGTCGTCCTCCAATCTTTCCGCCATCGCGGAGCGAAGCGTCGTTAAGGGAGGGGACGCGCGGCCCCGTTCCCCCGCCGTCACGGGCAGGATGTTTTATATCGGCGAATGGCGGCCATGAGAATGGCGGACAATTGCCTGCCCGTGTTGCGCCTGCCCGTGTTGCACTTTTCGCCCGGCCGGCCGATGCTTATGGATAATTCCGCGAAGGGTAGGCGCGTGCTGCATAATCCGGGCGTTACCGAGGTTTTGGCAAAATTCGTCGTCGACACGCGGTGGGACGACCTGCCGCCGCAGGTCACCCATCAGGCCAAGCGCTCGCTGATGAATTTCTTCGCCGTGGCGCTGACCGGCTGCCGCGATCAGACGTTCGAGACCGCGCTGCAGACGCTTGCCGCATTCTCCGGCGGCAGGCAGGCGACCTTGATCGGCCGGCGCGAGCGCATCGATGCATTGTCCGCCGCATTCCTCAATGCCGCCGGCGCCAATGTGCTCGACTTCTGCGATACGCACGTGCCGACGGCGATTCATCCGACCGCACCGCTGGCGCCGGCGCTGTTGGCGCTCGCCGAGCTCAAGCCCGTGAGCGGCCGCGATCTCATTCTCGCGTTCGTTCTCGGCCAGGAAGTGGAGTGCCGTATTGGGCTTGCGATATCGCCGAGCCACTACAACAAAGGCTGGCATATCACTGCGACCTGCGGCGTGTTCGGCGCTGCCGCCGGCAGCGGCAAGCTGTTGGCGCTAAACCCCGCGCAAATGGTGTGGGCGCTGGGCAGTGCGGCGACCCAGGCCGCAGGGCTGTGCGAATGCCTCGGCACGCCAGCCAAAAGCGTCGGCGTCGGCAATGCCGCGCGCAACGGTTTATGGGGGGCGCTGTTGGCGGCAAAAGATTTCGCCGGCCCGGCCGAACCGCTCAACGGCCGCCAGGGCTACTATCATGCGCTTGGCGAGACGCCGAAATTATCGGTGCTCACCGACGGCCTCGGCGAAAGCTGGGAAATCATGCCGACCTCGTACAAGCCTTATCCGTGCGGCTTCGTCGTGCATCCGGCGATCGATTGCGTGCTGGGATGGCGCCGGGAAAATCCAAATGTTCAGGTCGATAAGGTCGTGGTGACCGGCAATCCGCTGATGGCCGCCCGCGCCGACCGGCCGGATATTTCGACCGGCCGCGAATCCCAGGTCAGCGTGCAGCACGCCGTCGCGGCTGCATTGACCTTCGGCAAGGCCGGCCTCGAACAGTTCACCGATGCCTGCGTCAACGATCCGGCGGTGCGGGCGCTGCGCGGCAAGGTCGAGGTGTTGCGCGACGAAAAATATCCGACCATCGCCGCGGCGGTCGCGATCACCACCGCCAATGGCGAAACGCATCATCTGGTGCAGCACGCCGCGCGCGGCAGCGACGCCAATCCGATGAGCGATCGCGATCTCGAGGAGAAATTGCGCGACGCCGCCTCCAGTTGGAATCCGCACCACGACGTTGCGCCGCTGATCGATGCCATCTGGCAGGTGGACAAGAGTACGGATGTCGCGCAGCTCGCGGCCATGACGGTGCCGCGCGGGTGAATTGCCATGAAAATCTACCAAGGCAAGCGCACCATCGACGGCCTCGTCGTCACCGTGGACGGGCATCCGCTTGGCGAGCACTACGAGGTCAAACGCTTCACCAAATTCGGCTTCGAATGGACCTACGAGGGCGACAGTCCGCAGCAGCTCGCGCTGGCGGTCCTGGTGGATTATCTGGGTGACAATGCCAGGGCGATCCGGCTGTCCGAGCCGTTCATGAAGCAGATCGTGGCCAATCTCGATAAT
Source organism: uncultured Alphaproteobacteria bacterium (assembly GCA_963756245.1). Classification (GTDB taxonomy): domain Bacteria; phylum Pseudomonadota; class Alphaproteobacteria; order Rhizobiales; family Xanthobacteraceae; genus BOG-931. Next base: position 3,710 of record CAVWOI010000001.1, on the reverse strand, counting down.
GATTGGCAGCTTACCGGAGCCCAGATCGACGACGCGCTCAACGGCATCGAACGCGGCTGACACGGTTCGCCACGCCGCTACGATGTGATAATATTGCGGCCAAGAAGAAAAGGCGGGCGCGACAGCGGCAGCCCAAGGGAGAAACGGCGATGATCACGCAACGGCAAATCGACTTCCGCAATGAATACCGCTCCCGCATCGTCGGCTGGTACAACGGCTATTTCCACGTCGTGCTGATCTACGCCATGGGCACGGCGGTGTTTTATATTTACGTCTCGCACATCCATAACGTGACCTGGCTGGAATGGCTGACGGTGCCGCTGACCTTCATCTTCACCAACATTTTCGAATGGACGGTGCACAAATACATCATGCACCGGCCGGTCAATATCAAAGGCCTGCGCGCCATCTATGAGCGGCATACGCTCAATCACCACCAATTCTTCAGCGATGAGGAAATGCGCTTCCGCGACGACAAGGATTGGCGCGTCACCGTATTCCCGCCCTATGCGCTGGTGGTGTTCACCTTGATGTCGATCCCGGCCGCCGCCGTTCTCGGCCTCGTCTTCACGCCGAATGTCGGCTGGCTGTTCATGTGCGTCACCACCGGCATGTATCTGATCTACGAGTTCATGCATTTCTGTTGCCACCTCGACGAAGGCTGGTTCGTCAAGCACTGCCCGTTCGTCAACACGCTGCGGCGCCATCACACCGCCCACCACAATGCCCGGCTGATGATGGAAGTGAACATGAACCTGACCTTCCCGATCGCCGATTGGGCGTTCGGCACCTCCGACCTCGACCGCGGCTTGCTCGGCCATCTGTTCAACGGCTATTCGACGCGCCACCTCAAGAACCGCCTGCGCGCCCGGCCGAAGGGGCCCGAAGAGGCCGCCGCCATGCCGGTCGGGGCCAATTAGGCAGAGACGAGCGTCGCCATGCCGACCGATGTCAAAGCGGCCGTGTCCGCCGTCGTGATCCTGGTGGCGCTCGGCCTTGCGTTCTGGAGCGGCTCGCCGATCCGGCCGGAATTCGACAAATTCGTGCTGTTCACCGCCGTCTTTTTCCTCGTCGCCATGTGGATTTTTCCCGAGGCCGGCGGCAAGAAGGGCGCCAAGAAACGCTAGAGCATGATCCCGAAAAGTGGAAACCGGTTTTCGGATAAGATCATGCTCAAAAAAAATTCTAGACCATGATCCGATTCAATTGAATTGGATCATGGTCTAGTGCAGTCGTGTGAGAAACGGGAAGGAAATCGATGAATAACGCGGTCAACAACAAGCGCGTGTTTTGCGTCCAGCCGCACCGGCCGATCGGCTTCGGCGAAGCGCTCGGCAAGCGCGGCGACATCCGGCTCGACATGCTGGAGCAGAAGAGCCCGGACGCCGCCGCGATGGAGATTCTCGGCGCCGCCCACGCCTACCAGATGAGCTCGGCCCGCGACGAGCTGGCGCGGCACTACCACGCCGGTGCCGAGCTTCTAGGCCGCGCGCCGAACCTGCTCATCGTCTCGACCAACGGCGCCGGCTACGACACCGTCGACATGAAGGCCTGCACCGACCGCGGCGTGCTGGTGGTCAATCAATCCGGCGGCAATGCCGAAGCGGTCGCCGAACACGTCATCGGCATGATGCTGTGCCTGATCAAACGCATGAACGATTCCGACCGTGCGCTGCGCACCGGCACATTGAAGAACCGCAACGACTATACCGGCCACGAAGCCTATGGCCGTACCATCGGCATCGTCGGCCTCGGCAATGTCGGCAAGCGGGTCGCCGAGCTCGCCGGTATTTTGTTCAAGATGAAGGTCTTGGCCTACGATCCCTATCTGCCGGCCGACGCGGTGCGCGCGCGCGGCGCCGAGAAGGTCGAACTCGACGAGTTGCTCAAGCGCTCCGACTTCGTCTCCATCAACTGCCCGCTTACGCCGGAAACCCGCAACCTGATGGGCGCACGCGAATTCGCCCTGATGCGGCCGGACGCCTATTTCATCACCACGGCGCGCGGCTCGATCCATGACGAGGAGGCGCTGGAAAAGGCGCTGCACGACAAGAAGATTGCCGGCGCCGGCCTCGACGTCTGGGAAAAGGAACCGCCGCCGGCCAGCCATCCATTGATGAAATACGACAACGTCATGGTCACTCCGCACATGGCCGGCGTGACGCACGAGGCGCGCACCAGGATGGGCCGGATCGCCGCCGAGCAGATGCTCGACGCGCTCGACGGCAAGCCGGTGCCGCGCATCATCAATCCGCAGGTCTGGCCGGCATACGCCGAGCGCTTCGAGAAGATGTTCGGTTTCAAGCCGAGCGAGCCGCCGAACGAGCCGAATTGGCACGCGTCGGAGAAGCATGCGTGACCCTGTCGCGTGGCCAGCTCGGCTATTTTCCGTCATCCTGAGGTGCCCGCCGCAAGGCGGGCCTCGAAGGATGCACAGCCCGGGCCGTCGCCCTTCGAGGCTCGCTGCGCTCGCGCCTCAGGGTGACGGGAACACTGATCGGGAGGCGCCGTTGTTCCATCCGCTCAAGACTGCCGGTGTCGCCGGATTGCTGCTCGCCGCGTCGCTCGCTCACGCCGCCGCACAGGATCATCCCTGGCTCGATCCAAAACTGCTCGACGCCGCCAAGGCCGAGGGCGGCGAGATGACGATCTATTCCGACACCAACGAGGGCGAAGGCCTGCCGCTGTTCAAGCTTTTCGAAGCCGCGACCGGCATCAAGACCAATTACGTGCGCGGCGCCGATCCGCCGCTGATGGCGCGCATGGTGGTGGAATTCCGCGGCAACCAGAAAGCCTGGGACGTGGCGCAGCTCGGCACCATGGACAAGATCCCGGCGCAGCTTCTGCTGCCGTTCGATCCTTCGGAAGCCAAGAACATCTCGCCCGAAGCCCGCGACAAGGATCGGCGCTGGTACGGCCTCTACGCCAATTACAATGCGCCGGCCTATAACACCCAACACGTTCAGGCCGCCGACTTGCCGAAAACCTACGCCGATTTCGCGCAGCACAAGGACTGGGCCGGCCACGTTGCCATCGACAGCACCGACAGCGAATGGCTGTGGGCGATGGTCCAGTATTTCGGCGACGACAAAGCCACCGCGCTGATCAAGGACATCGTCGCCGCGATCCAGCCGGTCACCACCGACGGCCATCTGGCGCAGGCGCGCTCGGTCGGCTCCGGCGAGTACTGGGTGTCGCTGAACAATTTCGTCAACCTCACCATGAACGTGAAACTCGCCGGCGGGCCGATCGACTATTTCGCGCTCGATCCGGTGGCGCTGACGTTTGGCGCGGTCGGCATCAGCGCCAAGGCGCCGCATCCGAACACGGCGCTGTTGGCGGCGAACTTCCTGCTCAGCCAGGAGGCACAGACTTTCCTGGCAAAATTCGGCCGCATCCCGACCCGCGCCGACGTCGAATCCAATCCGCCCGGCATCGTCGCCGCCATCAACAAGAAGAAAGTCATCACCGTGCTGCTGACGGCCGATGAAGAGCACAAATGGCAAAAGCGGTTCGACGAATTGTTCAAGGGGCGGTGACGCTCTGTCATCATCCGCGAAGGCGGATGACCCAGTAATCGGGATGTAAGCCGAGCAAAACTCATCGGTCTGCGTTTACTGGGTGCCCCGCCTTCGCGGGGCATGACATGCGCGGTGAATGAAATGTAACATCGCGTATGACCGCTGTGGAATTGCAATCGACAGGCGAAC